>NZ_CP031364.1:947500-1322500 GCF_017357485.1 Rhizobium sp. ZX09 | reverse complement strand
GGGGGCAAAGGTCCGGCAGGGTCAGGTCATCGGCTATGTGGGGTCGACCGGTCTTTCGACCGGCGCGCATCTGCACTACGAGCTGATCGTCAACGGCACCAAGGTGGACGCGATGAAGGTGCGTCTGCCGGGCGGCAAGTCGCTTTCCGGCGAGGCGCTGGCGCGTTTCTCCGACGAGAGAAAACGCATCGACAATCTGTTGAATATCGAAGAAAAGTCCAATCAGGTGGCAAGCCGCTGATCGGCAGGGGATTTCAGATCAACAGAGTCCGCTTATAGGAAAAGGGCCCCGTTTCCGGAGCCCTTTTTTTATGCAGCGTCGGCGGCCTCAGTGTCGGCGTCGGCTTTTGGCGGCTTGACCTTGAACAGCAGCCGGTCGGTTCCAGAGGTCACCTTGACCCGCGAACCATCGGGAATTTCCCCGCCAAGGATCATTTCCGCAAGCCTGTCCTGAACCGCCTTCTGGATCACCCGCTTCAGCGGACGCGCGCCATAGGCGGGATCGTAGCCTTTGTTGGCAAGCCAGTTACGGGCATCCTCATCCAGTTCGAGCGAAATCTTGCGATCTCCCAGCAGCGAAACGAGCCGCTTCAACTGGATTTCCACGATGGCACCCATCTCGTCCCGCCGCAGGCGATGGAAGAGGATGATATCATCGATACGATTGAGGAACTCCGGCCGGAAATGCGACCGGACACGCTCCATCACCAGTTCGCGAACCGAATCCACGTCGTCATTGTCACCCATCTGCGTCATGAATTCCGAACCGAGGTTAGAGGTCATGATGATGATGGTGTTCTTGAAATCGACGGTGCGGCCCTGGCCATCCGTCAGGCGGCCATCATCCAGCACCTGCAGCAGGACGTTGAAGACATCCGGATGCGCTTTTTCGATCTCGTCGAACAGCACGACCTGATAAGGCCGGCGGCGAACCGCTTCCGTGAGCGCCCCGCCCTCCTCGTAACCGACATAGCCGGGAGGCGCACCGATGAGCCGGGCAACGGAGTGTTTCTCCATATATTCCGACATGTCGAGGCGAACCATCGCGGTTTCGTCGTCGAACAGGAAGCGGGCCAGCGACTTGGTCAGCTCGGTCTTGCCCACGCCCGTCGGGCCGAGGAAGATGAACGAACCGATCGGCCGGTTGGGATCCTGCAGGCCGGCACGCGAACGGCGAACCGCCTTGGACACAGCCTGAACGGCCTCACCCTGCCCGACAACGGACTTGGCAAGTTCGTCTTCCATGCGCAACAGCTTTTCGCGCTGGCCTTCCAGCATCTTGTCAACCGGAATGCCGGTCCAGCGGGAAACGACATGCGCGATGTTGTCCGCCGTCACCACTTCTTGAACCATCGAGCCGGCGCCGCTGTTGTCCCGCGCTTCCGCTGCAGCCAGTTCCTTTTCGATCCCCGGAATGATGCCGTAGGTCAATTCACCCGCGCGCTGGAACTGCCCGTTGCGCTGGGCGATCGCCAGTTCGTTGCGGGCTTCGTCCAGCCGCTTCTTAAGATCGGCGGCGTGGCCGAGCTTCTGCTTTTCCGCCTGCCAGCGGGCCGTCAGCGCATCGGCCTTCTCTTCCGTATCCGCCAGTTCATCCTCAAGCTTCTTGAGCCGGTCGACAGAAGACTGGTCCGTCTCCTGCTTCAGGGCTTCGCGCTCGATCTTGAGCTGGATGATGCGGCGATCCAGTTCATCCAGTTCTTCCGGCTTGGAATCCACCTGCATACGAAGACGCGAGGCGGCCTCGTCCATAAGGTCGATTGCCTTATCCGGCAGGAAACGGTCGGTGATATAGCGATTGGAAAGCGTCGCAGCCGCAACCAGGGCCGAATCCGAGATACGGACCTTGTGGTGCTGTTCGTATTTTTCCTTCAACCCGCGCAGGATCGAGATCGTGTCCTCAACGGTCGGTTCATCCACCAGCACGGGCTGGAAACGGCGGGCGAGGGCCGGATCCTTCTCCACATGCTTGCGATATTCGTCGAGCGTGGTGGCGCCAACGCAGTGCAGCTCACCGCGGGCAAGCGCGGGCTTCAGCAGATTGGAGGCATCCATCGCCCCATCCGCCTTACCGGCGCCGACCAGCGTATGCATTTCGTCGATGAAGAGGATGATGCCGCCATTTTCAGACTGCACCTCATTGAGGACAGCCTTCAGGCGCTCTTCGAACTCACCGCGATATTTCGCACCTGCGATCAGCGCGCCCATATCGAGCGCCATCAGCTTCTTGTCTTTGAGGCTTTCGGGCACATCGCCATTGACGATGCGCAGGGCGAGGCCTTCGGCAATCGCCGTCTTACCGACGCCGGGTTCACCGATCAGCACGGGATTGTTCTTGGTACGGCGAGACAGCACCTGAATGGTACGGCGAATTTCATCGTCGCGGCCAATAACAGGATCCAGCTTGCCTTCGCGGGCCTCTTCCGTAAGATCGCGCGCGAACTTCTTCAGCGCGTCAAAGCCCTGTTCGGCATTGGCGCTGTCAGCCGTGCGGCCCTTGCGGATATCATTGATGACCTGATTGAGCGCCTGCGCCGTCACGCCGGCCTTCTTCAGAGAAGCCTGAGTGGAAGCAGAGCTTTCAATCGCAAGCGCCTGCAGAAGACGCTCGACGGTGACGAAACTGTCGCCAGCCTTTTTGGCCAGGTCTTCGGCGGTGGAAAACACCTTTGCAAGGGGAGCGGTCAGCGAGAGGCCGCCATTGCCACCGGATACCTTCGGTAATTTTGCCAGCGCGGCATCATTGGCAAGACGCGCTTCTTTCGCGTCGCCGCCAGCCCGCTCGATCAGTGATGCCGCCATGCCCTGCTCGTCATCGAGCAGCACCTTGAGAACATGTTCGGGCGAAAACTGCTGATGGTTTTCGGCAAGCGCAAAGGTCTGCGCCGATTGTAAAAAACCGCGAACGCGCTCGGAGTATTTTTCAATATTCATAGTCGAACCTCCATAGACCGGCCCGCCCGCTTTCGGCACGGCTCCGGGTGTTAGGGTTGAGGCTCCCTCAAAAGGCAAGCCCCGCTACGACAGCCGTGTTTAAGGATTTCACGATCGCCGCCTCTCGATGGTCGGTCGCCAGCAGTGTCGGCAACCTTCCATCCTGCTCGAATATGGGAGGCATTTTCATCGGTTTAAAGGGGAAGAAATCCGGCCGTCGAGAAATTTTCCCGGGAAGTTGACGGGCGTCAGCTTCACCCTGCTAGCCGTGCTGGCGCGCGCGGTCATGGAATTTGGCGCGCCAAAATAAAAAACTCCGGCGAGCCGGAGTTTTTCAGTCCTGGGGCATGTCTGCCTGCGCTGTTTATTCCGCGGCGTTTTCAAGCGTGGCGGGAGCGGCATCTTCACCGGCTCCTGCATCTTCACCTTCGGCACCTTCGGCAGCCGCAGTGCGACGCGGACGGCGCTGGCGCGGACCGGCCGCCCGGCGCGCCTTCGGTGCGCGTTCGGCTGGAGCTTCCGCCTGCTGCTGTTCCTCTTCGACGGCCACCTCCATCGGCGTACCCTCGATGACGGGCTGCGGCGCCTGACTGGCGTCATAAACCGGAGGCTGCTGGTCTGCGCTCACCTGCTGGCGTGGCTGACGCTCCTGCCGCTCACGGCGGTCGGGACGTTCACGGCGCTCCTGGCGCTGCTCGTTCCGTTCGGCGCGCTCCTGGCGTTCGGGCTGCTGCGCGCGCTCGGCCTGTTCGGCCTGATGCTGCGGTGCAATGGCGCCTTCGTCACCATCGTTCAGATCCATCTCGTCGGCATCGGCGGCGTTATACTCGCCGCGGTCGTCGCGCTGGAAGCGTTCCTGCATCTGGGCCTGAGCCGAAGCGATGATGCGGTTATAATGTTCAGCGTGCTGCAGATAGTTCTCAGCGATCACGCGGTCGCCGGAACTCTGCGCGTCGCGCGCCAGAGCCGCGTATTTTTCCGCTATGTGCTGGGCTGTGCCACGGATTTTAACATCGGGGCCGGAACTGTCATAAGTCCTGGTGAGCGGGTTGCCGCCCTTGCGGTTGAAGTTGTTGTTACCGCCACCATTATTATTGTTGTTGTTTCCACGCCCCCGGCCGCGCTTGTTTTGCTGTCCTGGCCTCATCAATTGCTCACCTGAATTCTGTTTTGCTGACAATCTGGTTGTTTTCATGCAATTCCGGGCGGAAAACCGCTGGAAATTTTTCCTGAAATTGCTCCATCACGCGCCTTGCCGAAGATAACCCCAGGGCAAGACCTCGCGTATGACGACCGGCTGCGCAAATGCTGCACCGAGCCGCCTGCGAACAAAGTTTACTGATTCACATGCCGGAAACGCCCAGCCTTTCAGGGCTCTTTAAAGAACCCGCTTCGGGACTGACCCATACCCTGACGAATCTGTGTTCGTCCTCAGCCACCCGGCATGTGGCCGCAAACTATCCCGCTTCCTGCGGAAATCCAAGCCTTTTCTTTTGCTGTGCAAAATATCCTTGCAAAAAATCCGCAGACATATCGCGAACAACTATCTCCGGAAGGTCAAAACTCTGTCGTTACCGCCATAATCCTTCACGGCGTCCAGAAGAGAGAAGCCGTGGGAAGCAAATATAGCGGAAACATCAAGCCTTTGATCGAAACCGATCTCCACACCGACAATCCCGTTTTCCACAAGAAAGCGGCCTGCATCGGCAGCGATGAGGCGGTACGGTGCAAGGCCGTCCTGACCTCCATCCAGCGCCGCCAGAGGATCATGATGACGAACCTCTCGGTCAAGCGTTGCGACGATATCGCTTCTTATATAAGGCGGATTCGACACAATTATGTCAAAGCGGCCATAGATTTTTTCGAACCAGTCGCTTTGCACGGGTTCGAAACGACCGCCGAGATCATTTCGGAATGCGTTTCTCGAGGCTGTCTCCAGCGCGTCGGCAGAGATATCGCTGCCGACACCGGTGGCCTCCGGGCATTCCTTCAAAAGCGCGAGACAGATTGCCCCCGTGCCTGTGCCCAGATCGAGAATATGCGCGCTGCCCCTGGCTGAAACGGCAGCCTTCAAGGCAGGCAGCAGCGTGTCTACCAGAACCTCCGTATCAGGGCGCGGCTCGAGCGTTTCCCTCGACAAAAGAAGATCCAGGCCATGAAACTCCCGATGGCCCAGGATGCGGTGAACAGGCTCGCCGGCGGCGCGTCTTTCAACCATCGCATCAATTCGGGCTTGCTCCTCGGTCGTGAGCGACCGGTCCGGCTTCATCACGAAGTCGGTCAATGAAAAACCGACGACTTCGGCAATCAGGAGACGCGCATCGAGAAGTGGATCGGCGATCCCCGCCGCCTGCAGCCGCTTGCGGGCCGCGGCAAGTTCACTTGCGACAGTGGCCCCGGCCGGCGCGCTCAATGCTGCTCGCCGAGTTGCGCCAGCTGCCCCGCCTGATAATCGGCGATCAGCGCATCCACGAGCTCATCAATCTCGCCTTCGATCATCCGGTCCAGCTTGTAGAGCGTGAGATTGATACGGTGATCGGTGACACGGCCCTGCGGGAAATTATAGGTGCGGATGCGCTCGGAGCGGTCGCCGGAGCCCACCTGGCTCTTGCGGTCGGCCGAACGTTCACTGTCCACCTTCTGGCGCTCGATATCGTAAAGTCGTGAACGAAGAACCTGCATGGCCTTGGCACGGTTCTGATGCTGCGATTTCTCCGAGCTCGTCACGATCAGCCCTGTCGGCAAATGGGTGATGCGAACGGCGGAATCGGTGGTGTTGACGTGCTGGCCGCCGGCGCCCGACGCACGCATCGTATCGATGCGGATGTCTTCCGGGCGGATTTCGATATCGATTTCTTCCGCTTCCGGCAGCACCGCGACGGTGGCCGCAGACGTGTGGATGCGGCCGCTCGCTTCCGTTTCCGGCACGCGCTGGACCCGGTGAACGCCGGACTCGAATTTCAGCTTGGAGAACACCCCTCGCCCACTGATGGTGGCGATGATTTCCTTGTAACCGCCGGCGTCACCCTCGCTTGCGGAGAGCACTTCCACCTTCCAGCCCTTGGAAGCAGCAAAGCGCTCATACATGCGGAACAGATCGCCGGCAAATAGTGCCGCCTCGGAACCGCCGGTCCCGGCGCGTATTTCGAGGATCGCACTTTTTTCGTCCGCAGCATCCTTCGGCAGCAGCAGGACCTGCATGTCCTTTTCGAGCTCTTCGATACGGCTCTCGATCTCCGGAAGCTCCATTTCCGCCAGTTCGCGCATATCCTTGTCGGTCGTCTTGTCGGCAAGCAGCGCTTCGAGATCGGCGGCCTCAGAGATCGCCTTCTCGTATTCGCGAATTTTCTTCACCACCGGCTCGAGCTCGGAATATTCCGAAGCGAGCTTCACATAGACATCCGCAGCAGGCCCGGCCGACATACGCGCTTCGATCTCGCCGAAACGTCTTTCCAACTCGCGCATTTTTTCGACGGGAAGCTTCGCCACCAGTCACTCCAATTATGAAACAGTTCTTTTTAAATGGGAATGGAATGCGTCGCCGCAAAGCGTAACAACACCTCGCGCGCGCTTTCCAGCGAATTATGATCATCCAGCGCCGCGTTCAACTCTTCGGCAAGACTTGCGGCATCGAGCCCGAGCAGCATGGCCTTCACGGGGCCGATCGCCGTCGGCGACATGGAAATCGAACGGAATCCAAGCCCGATAAGAGCCATGGCCGAAAGTGGCTTGCTCGCCATTTCACCGCACAGCGTAACCGAAGTCTGATGCCTTTCGCCCGCCCGCACGATATCGCGAAGCATGCGCAGGAACGGCTTGCCGAGATTGTCGAAGCGATC
Source organism: Rhizobium sp. ZX09 (assembly GCF_017357485.1). Taxonomy (NCBI): domain Bacteria; kingdom Pseudomonadati; phylum Pseudomonadota; class Alphaproteobacteria; order Hyphomicrobiales; family Rhizobiaceae; genus Rhizobium; species Rhizobium sp. ZX09. The sequence continues at coordinate 1,315,727 of NZ_CP031364.1, read as the reverse complement.
CGAAACACGGGCGTTGCCGCGATCCACAGCCATCGAGAACTGGAAGAGATCATTCGAACCCACGGAGACGAAATCCACCTCCTGCATCAGCTCATCGAGCTGCCACATCAGCGCCGGCACCTCCAGCATGGCGCCGAACTGCAGCTTTTTTGGCAGCGCATGGCTGAATTTCGAAAGATGCTGTACTTCCTTCTGCAGCAGGTCGCGTGCAGCGCGGATTTCGGATACCTCCGTCACCATCGGCAACATCATGCGCAGTTCTGCACCGGAAGCGGCACGCAGAAGCGCGCGCATCTGCGTGCGCATCAGCCCCGGCCGGTCGAGCGACAGGCGGATCGCCCGCCAGCCGAGCGCCGGATTTTCCTCCTCCTGGCCGCGCATATATGAAACGACCTTGTCGCCGCCAATATCCAGCGTGCGGAAGGTGACGCTCTTGCCCTTGGCCTGCCGCAGAACGGAGCGGTAGAAGGCCTCCTGCTCCTCGCCCTTCGGCATGTTGGAAGCGATCATGAATTGCAGCTCGGTGCGGAACAGTCCAATGCCATCGGCACCCGATTCATCCAGCTGCGGCAGATCCACCAAAAGACCAGCATTCATCTTGAGGTTGACCTTCTGGCCATCCTTGGTGATCGGTTCGACATTGCGAAGTGCGCGGAACTGCTCCTGCCGGCGGGCACGCAGACGCACTTTTTCCTCGTAGGCGCGTTGCAGATCCGACATCGGACGCAAATGCACCTGGCCGTCATCGCCATCGATGATGATGGGATCGTTGTTTTCGGCAAGCGCTACAATGCCTGTCGCCTGCCCGATAACCGGAATGCCCATGGCGCGGGCAACGATGACGACATGGCTGGTCACCGCGCCATCTTCCAGCACCAGACCACGCAGTTTTTCGCGCGGATAATCCAGGAGTTCGGCCGCCCCCATGGCGCGGGCCAGCACGATGGCATCGAGCGGGAAATCCTGCTCCGGACCACGACCGCCAAAACCGATGAGCTGCCGAAGCAGCCGGTTGGCGAGATCGTCGAAATCATGCATGCGTTCGCGCAGATAAGGATCGGTGAGACGCATCATGCGCGCCTTGGTATCGCTCTGCACCTTCTCCACAGCCGCTTCCGCCGTCAGGCCGTTGCGGATCGCTTCTTCCATGCGTCGCACCCAGCCCTGATCGTGGGCGAACATGCGGTAGGTTTCGAGAACCTCGCGGTGTTCGCCTTCGGTCGGTACGTCACGGCGCTGCAGCATGTCATCGATGGAGAGCCGCAGCGAGCCGATAGCATCGGCAAGGCGACGGATTTCCGTGTCCGCATCTTCGTTCAGCAGGTTGGTAACGACAATGCGCGGATCGTGCAGCACCACATGGCCAAGACCGATGCCTTCGCCATAGGCGTCGCCGTCGATGGAGACGGCACGCGTCAGGTCCAGCTCGACACCGGGGCGTGTGATCTTCTTCAACTCGCCGCTCGCCACTATTTCAGCGATAAGCATCGCGGTTGTCTCGAGCGCTTCAATTTCATCCTCCCGGTATGTTCGGCTGGCCTTGTTCTGGACCACAAGAACGCCAAGAGTGCGACCGGAGCGCAAAATTGGCACGCCGAGGAAGGAATGATAAATTTCCTCACCGGTTTCAGGAAGATAGCGGAATGCGGGATGCGCCTGCGCATCGGAAAGATTGAGCGGCTGGGCGGAAGCGGCAATGGTGCCGACAAGACCCTGCCCCATTTTCAGCTGGGCAAGATGCACGGCATCCTTGTTGAGACCTTCCGTCGCATAAAGCTCAAGCACGCTGTCGGAACGCAGCACATAGACCGAGCAAACCTCCGCCACCATGTTGCCGGCGATCTGACGGACGATCTGGTCAAGGCGGTCCTGCGGTTCAAGGTGCTCCGCCATCATTTCGCGCAGCCGCTTGAGCAGGACGCGCGGACCTGCGGAAAGGTCTCTCATCGCGTTTGCTCCCCGACGCTTCCGATCCGAATGTCATAATATTCGGGAATCAAAACGTCATTTAAAAATTTATAGCGCGAGAAGCGCGTCCCGCAAGGGACACGCTTTCATGAAACGCCACATCGGAAGAACGCAACTCCGAAGAATCGGAGCATCGGGAACCGATGTCTCGGCTTAGCTCTTATCGAGGCCGTAAGCAGAATGCAAAGTGCGAACCGCAAGTTCGGCATAGGCGCCATCGATCAGGATCGAAATCTTGATCTCGGACGTGGTGATCGCCTTGATGTTGATGTTCTTCTCGGCCAGTGCCTTGAATGCGCTGGCGGCAACGCCCGCGTGGCTGCGCATGCCAATGCCGATGACCGAAACCTTGGCGAGGCCGGTTTCGTTCTGTGCAACGTCGAAGCCGATCTGGGCCTTGTTGTCATCGAGAACCTTAAGCGCCTTGGCAACGTCGCCCGAAGGAACGGTAAAGGTCATGTCGGTGCGCGAACCGTCTTCGGAAATGTTCTGCACGATCATGTCGACATTGATGTGCGCTTCCGCCAGAGGCCCGAAGATCGCGGCGGAGACGCCCGGACGGTCGGCCACGCGGCGCAGCGAGATCTGTGCTTCATCCTTGGCATAGGCGATGCCGGTTACGACTTCCTGTTCCACGATTTCATCCTCGTCACAAATCAAAGTACCGGGCGGGTTGATGAGGTCGCCCATGCCCGGCGCATCGGGATCCTCGAAACTGGAGCGAACGAAGGTGCGCACCTTGTGTACCATGGCAAGCTCGACCGAGCGGACCTGCAGGACCTTGGCACCGAGCGACGCCATTTCGAGCATTTCCTCGAAGGCGATCTTTTTCATGCGGCGAGCCTTGGGCTCGATGCGCGGATCGGTCGTGTAGACGCCATCGACATCCGTATAGATGTCGCAACGATCCGCCTTCACGGCAGCGGCAATGGCAACGGCCGAGGTGTCGGAGCCGCCGCGGCCAAGCGTTGCAATGCGGTTATCGGGACCGATGCCCTGGAAACCGGCAACAACGGCAACCTGGCCCTCGCCCATGCGTTTCACGATATCCGAGCCGTCAATCTCGAGAATGCGGGCGGCGCCATGCGCATTATCGGTGCGGATCGGGATCTGCCAGCCCTGCCAGGAGCGCGCATTGATGCCCATGGATTGCAGCGTGATCGCCAGAAGACCTGACGTCACCTGCTCGCCGGATGCAACAACCGCGTCATATTCGCGCGCATCATAAAAGGAGGCGGCATTGCTCCCCGTAATCTTTGCTGCGTTCTGCACCCAGTCAACCAGTTCGTTGGTTTTACCGGACATGGCGGAAACGACCACGGCCACTTCATGGCCGGCATCCACTTCGCGTTTCACATGCCGGGCGACATTGTGAATGCGTTCGAGGTTCGCGACGGACGTGCCGCCGAATTTCATGACAATGCGAGCCATAGCCTTGACCAGTACCATCCCATTTTCCCGCCGGCTCTTTCAAAAGACGGACGGACAAGAACAAACCCAGTCGGCTCTTCCTGACAAAGAGCCTCAAGTTGCGGGTCTCTTAGCGAAAAGGCGGGGGCCACGCAATGCCGTTTATGAACCATGCGGTACGCCTTTTTCGGGAGCCTGAACATGCAACAATGGCGCACTGACGCGCCGGCGGGATAAAGCACCCGCAAAAGAGCGTACCGCGGTGCACTGTACAAATCGGCCCATTCGCAGTATGAGCGCGGCAATGCAACCGGCCAGATGGCCGAAATGGCCTGTATCGGCTGCCCCGGAGACTTTAGGATCTATTGGTTTCGGGCGGATGCGGGCAGCTTCATATCCGAAAGACGGTAGATGACAGACACCCAGGGTATCGCCCCGGCGATCGCGCAGGCGTTGGAAAAACGCGGCTACAAAGATTTGACCCCCGTGCAGCAGGCCATGCTTGCGCCGGAACTTGCCGACAAGGACGCGCTGGTTTCCGCGCAGACCGGTTCCGGCAAGACCGTTGCCTTCGGCATCGCGCTTGCGACCACGCTGCTGCGTGACAACACCCGTTTCGGCCAGGCCGCTGCCCCTCTGGCGCTTGCCATCGCCCCCACACGCGAACTGGCCATGCAGGTCAAGCGCGAGCTGGAATGGCTTTACGAATTTGCCGGTGTCTCCATCGCCTCCTGCGTCGGCGGCATGGATATCCGCAATGAGCGCCGGGCGCTGGAGCGCGGTGCTCATATCGTCGTCGGCACGCCCGGCCGTCTCTGCGACCACATCAAGCGCAATGCACTCGATCTCTCATCGATCCGCGCTGTCGTGCTCGACGAAGCCGACGAAATGCTCGACCTCGGCTTCCGTGAAGATCTGGAATTCATTCTGGAGGAATCGCCCGAAGATCGCCGCACGCTGATGTTCTCGGCCACCGTGCCGCGCAGCATCGCCAAGCTGGCCGAAAGCTACCAGAAGAACGCCGTGCGCATCGCCACCGCTTCCGAACAGAAGCAGCATGTGGATATTGAATATCGCGCGCTTCTGGTTTCGCCTTCCGATCGCGAGAACGCCATCATCAATGCGCTGCGCTTTTACGAAGCCCGCAACGCCATCGTGTTCTGCTCCACCCGCGCCGCGGTGAACCACCTGACGGCCCGCCTGAACAATCGTGGCTTCTCCGTCGTGGCTCTCTCCGGCGAACTGACGCAGAACGAGCGCACACATGCCCTGCAGGCCATGCGTGACGGCCGCGCCCGCGTTTGCGTGGCGACAGACGTTGCCGCCCGCGGCATCGACCTGCCCGGCCTCGAACTCGTCATCCATGCCGACCTGCCGACCAATTCCGAAACGCTTCTGCACCGCTCGGGCCGCACCGGCCGCGCCGGTCAGAAGGGCGTCAGCGCCATCGTGGTGCCGGTCAGCCAGCGCCGCAAGGCCGAGCGCCTGCTCGAAGGCGCCAAGGTCAGTGCCGCATGGGTACACCCACCCTCCGTTGAAGAGATCGTCGAGCGCGACGGCGCCCGGCTTCTGGCCGATCCTACGCTGAGCGAAGCAGTGGCGGATGACGAACGCGATTTCGTGACCAAGCTGCTGGAACAGCATGGCGCGGAAAAAGTCGCGGCGGCCTTCGTGCGCCTTTATCATGCGGGACGTTCGGCACCGGAAGACATTTTTGAAGTCGCGCTTGATAACACCCGCAAGCCGCGCCGCGACAGTTTCGAAACACCCGAAAACAACGCTCCGCGCCGCGATAGGTCCGATTTCTCCGACAGTGCCTGGTTCTCCCTGTCTGTCGGTCGCAAGCAGAGCGCGGAACCGCGCTGGCTTATTCCGATGCTCTGCCGTTTCGGCAAGATCACCCGCCAGGATATCGGCGCGATCCGCATGCAACAGACTGAAACCTTCGTGGAACTGGCAGCCGACGCCGTCGACCGCTTCACCTCCGCCATCGGCAAGGACATGACGCTCGAAAAGGGCATTCGCCTCAAGGCGCTTGAGGGCAAACCCGAGATGACCGGCGGCTTCCGCGAAGACACGCGGCCGGCCAAGGCCCAGCGTAAGTTCAGCAAGTCCGACAACGCGAGCGCCCCCCGCGATGATCGCAAGGGCGAAGACAAGCCCTGGAAAAAGAAAAAGCCCTTTGGCGACAAGCCGAAATATGAGGGCAAGAAGGACAAGCCATTCGAAAAGCGTGGGCCAAAGCCGACAAAGGGCTGAGGACGCCCTTCGTTTTTAGCTCTTGCAAGAAAATGGGTCCCTTTTTGTGGGACCCAAGCCGGTCGACGACCTCCTCCGCCATGCCGGACCTGATCCGGCATCCAGCCACGACGCGTCTGCGTCGTGAGAAGACCCTTTTGCGATCAAAGACTTGATCGCGCTAGACCCCGGATCAAGTCCGGGGTGACGGAGTGGGGATGCGAAAACTTTGCAATCGATTCAGGTCGACAGATTCAGCAAAAAGCCCCGCTTTCGCGGGGCTTTCTATTTAACGCAATCACAACACCGGCAATCAGAACTCCAGCGCGCGGTCGCCGTTTTCGTCCTTGATGCGGTTCGGAAGACCGATCTTGTTCAGAAGGTTCAGGAACGGCTTCGGTGGCAGTTCTTCAACGTTTGCCATCTGCTTCACATCCCATTCGCCCGTCGCTATCAACATGGCGGCAGCAACCGGCGGAACGCCAGCTGTGTAGGAAATGCCCTGCGAGCCGACTTCTTCATAGGCTTCCTTATGGTCAGCCACGTTGTAGATGAAGACTTCGCGTTCCTTGCCGTCCTTGATACCCTTGACGATATCGCCAATGCAGGTCTTGCCGACATAATCGGGCGCCAGCGAAGACGGATCGGGCAGCACGGCCTTGACCACCTTCAGCGGCACGACTTCCAGACCTTCAGCCGTCTTGACCGGCTTTTCGGACAGCAGCCCGAGGTTCTTCAGCACGGTGAAGACATTGATATAGTGATCGCCGAACCCCATCCAGAAGCGGACATCGGCGCCGTCCATGTTCTTGGACAGCGAATGCACTTCGTCATGGCCGGTCATATAGGCCTTCTGCTTGCCGACGACAGGCAGATCGAATTCCTGGCCGACTTCGAACATCTGGTTCGTCTGCCACTGGCCATTCTGCCAGGAATAGACGACCCCGGTGAACTCACGGAAGTTGATTTCCGGATCGAAGTTAGTGGAGAACCAGCGGCCATGGCTGCCGGCATTGATGTCGACGATATCGACCGAGGTGACCTTGTCGAAATACTCATCCTTGGCAAGACGCGCATAGGCGTTGACGACGCCCGGGTCAAAACCGACACCGAGAATGGCAGTAATGCCCTTCTCCTTGCATTCTTCAGCACGCTTCCACTCGTAGTTTCCATACCACGGCGGCGTCTCGCAGATCTTGGTGGGATCCTCGTGGATCGCCGTATCCATATAGGCAACACCCGTGTCCATGCAGGCACGAAGAACGGACATGTTGACGAAAGCCGAACCGACATTGATGACGATCTGTACGCCGGTCTTGTTGATCAAGGCTTTCGTCTCCTCGATATCCATCGCGTCAAGCGCATGGGCCTCAAGTTTCACATCTGTCTTGAGGCTCTTCTTTTCGCGTACGGACTCGACAATCTTGCGGCACTTTTCCAAAGTCCGTGACGCAATATGAATGTCTCCCAATACATCGCTGTTCTGGGCGCATTTATGCGCCACGACCTGTGCTACGCCACCGGCGCCGATGATCAGAACGTTCTTCTTCATTTCAGGTGATGCCTCCTTTTCCCCGCAGGGATGAGCTTCGTTGGATGTTGAAACAGGGTTTAAGACAGGCTTTGCTCGAAATCGGCAAAGTCGAATTCACGGACGGCGCGAACCGAGCCGTCGAGTTCCTTGATGGCGATCGTCGGCATCTTCACGCCGTTGAACCAGTTTTTCTTGACCATGGTGTAACCGGCTGCGTCCTGAAAGGAGATGCGGTCACCCACTTTCAGCTCCTTGTCGAAGCGGAAATCGCCGAAAATATCGCCGGCGAGGCAGGACTTGCCGCAAACCATATAGGGATGTTCGCCCTCGTTCGGCGATACCTTGGCGCTCTCACGATAGATCAGAAGATCGAGCATGTGCGCTTCGATGGAGCTGTCGACGATAGCGAGGTTCTTGCCGTTGAACAGCGTGTCGAGAACCGTCACTTCGAGCGTCGTGCTCTTCGTGATCGAGGCTTCGCCCGGCTCAAGATACACCTGCACACCGTATTTTTCTGAGAAGGCACGCAGACGGTCGCAGAACTGGTCGAGCGGGTAATCGTCGCCAGTGAAATGAATGCCGCCGCCGAGGCTGACCCATTCGGCACGCGACAGCAGCGATCCGAATTTTTCCTCGATCTGCGTCAGCATGCGGTCGAACAGGGCAAAATCGCTGTTTTCGCAGTTATTGTGGATCATGAAACCGGAAATGCGATCCATGACCTTGTCGACCTTTGCGACATCCCATTCGCCAAGGCGGCTGAACGGACGTGCGGGATCGGCAAGATCGAAGCTCGATGAACTGACCTGCGGATTGAGGCGCAGACCGCGCGTGATGCCGGACGCCTTGTCGGCAAAGCGCTCCAGCTGGCCAATGGAATTGAAGATGATCTTGTCGGCATTCGCAATCACCTCGTCGATCTCATAATCGGCATAGGCAACGGAATAGGCATGGGTTTCACCGCCGAATTTCTCGCGGCCAAGACGGACTTCATAAAGCGAGGAGGAAGTGGTGCCATCCATATATTGCGACATGAAGTCGAACACCGACCAGGTGGCGAAGCATTTCAACGCTAACAGCGCCTTGGCACCGGATTTTTCCCGCACATAGGCAATCTTCTCCATATTGCGAAGAAGTTTTGTCTTGTCGATGAGGTAATATGGCGTCTGCAGCATCTCGTTTCACATATTGATTGAAGTCAAGGTCGGTCTTGGATGATGGGCCTTATATGATGCTTGTTACAGGAAAACAAATGTCCGGGGACTAATTCCTTAAAAATGAGGCGCGTCGAGCGGGACGAAGAAAACACATGACGTTGCGGAACCAAGTCGGTGTCGCTGCGTTTCAATCACGGGCAGGCGGGTAATTTCTGCCGCCGTAATGAAAGTCAGCGGCGTCAGTCATGGACATGTCGCCATCTTCATCAACGATGTTCAAGAAGGACTTCACTCATGGCAAGCGTGCGTAGCAGCGTTAATGACAAGATCCAGCAATCCCTCGAAAGCGGTGATGCAGCCGATGTGGCTGCGCAGCTCGCCCAGCTTCGCGAAGATCTGGCAAATCTTGCCAAGAGCGTGAAGGCGCTTGGCGTCGGTGCTTCGCATGAGCTGAAAGCTCAGGCCGCGCGTGTTGCGGACGATGCCATCTCCGCATCGAGCGACATGGCGGATACCGTGCGCAACGAGATTTCAACGCTGAATGACAATCTGACGGACCAGGTCCAGCGAAACCCGCTCCAGTCGCTCGGCATTGCGGTCGGCGTCGGTTTCGTTCTTGCCCTCCTGACACGTCGATAAGCTCATGCTTGAGGCATTGCTGGTCTATCTGGGGGAGACCCAGCGTGAAGGGCGTGTCGTCACGAGACGACTGCGCTCTGTGATCATGTTATCGGTGCTGGCGGGAATATTTTTCCTGATAGCCTTCGTGGCGGCCGTTGTAGCCGGATCGATTTACCTTGCCCGACACGTCGGCGCAGGCCCTGCAGCCCTGGTCGTCGCCGGATCCGCGTTTCTGCTTGGAGTCATCATGCTTGTGGCACTCGCCATCCTGAAGCGTCCAAGGGTCTATGCAACGAGGCCGGTCACGCCACTCGCCGCCGCAGCGCCGCTGACGGCGGCGCCGCTTGCTCTTGAGTCGTTGCTTTCACTGGCGATACAGGCGCGCCCCTATGCGACACTTGCCGTCGCCGTCGCAGCCGGGTTTCTCGCCACGAGAGCAGGTACAAAAAAGACCAAGTAACTTCTTGGCTCGCCAGCGACACCAACCGCGCATCCGGCCCATGGATGCGCGGTTTTTTTTATGTTACCCGCGAAGGATAGATTGGTTGATGGCGCACTGCGTCACGCCGCCCTTATTTAAACAAAGTAACATACAGTCTCGGCGCATCCGTAATTTTTTGAAAGGCAATTGATGAAGAAGAAAGTCCTTGTCGTCGGTGGTGCCGGCTATATCGGTTCGCACACGTGCCTTCTCCTCTCTGAAAGAGGGTATGAACCCGTCGTTTTTGACAATCTCTCCAACGGGCATGAGGAATTCGTCCGCTGGGGGCCTTTCGAACAGGGCGATATTCGCGACCGGGCGCGGCTGGACGAAGTCTTCGCCAAACACCGGCCGGAGGCGGTTCTGCATTTCGCGGCACTGATCGAGGTCGGTGAATCGGTCAAGCAGCCCGTGGCTTTCTATGACAACAACGTCATCGGCTCGCTCAACCTGCTTTCGTCCGCCATCGATGCCGGTGTCAATGCCTTCGTATTCTCCTCCACCTGCGCCACCTATGGTCTGCCGGAACAGGTCCCGATCGACGAAACGCACCGGCAGGCGCCGATCAACCCCTATGGCCGCACCAAATGGGTGGTCGAGCAGGCGCTGAAGGATTACAGCGCCCATAAGGGGCTACGCTCGGTAATGCTGCGCTACTTCAATGCCGCAGGAGCTGATTTCGAGGGCCGCATCGGCGAATGGCACAAACCGGAAACCCACGCGATCCCGCTGGCCATCGAGGCCGCACTCGGCCGGCGTCAGGGTTTCAAGGTATTCGGCACGGATTACGACACGCGCGATGGAACCTGCGTGCGCGACTACATCCACATTCTCGATCTCGCCGACGCCCATGTGCGTGCAGTGGATTATCTGCTGGCGGGCGGGGAAACCGTGGAACTCAACCTCGGCACCGGCACGGGCACCACGGTCAAAGAATTGCTGGCAGCGATTTCGGAAGTCTCCGGTCGGCCCTTCCCCGTCGAATATGCCGGGCGTCGGGATGGCGATTCGACAACACTGGTGGCAAATAACGAAAAGGCGAAAGAGGTTCTGGGCTGGGAACCGCGCTATTCTCTTTCCGATATCATCAAATCCGCCTGGGCATGGCATTCGTCGCGGAACGCGGGTGAATAAACCAGTCAGTTGATAAAAAGACACCGGCCGACGGCCGGTGTCTCCCGCGGGACGGCGGATGGCGCCTGTTCCCGCTCCTGCCTCCCAGGTATGGGATTTACGGCTTTGTCGCCGAAGTGGTGGTGCTGTCGGGTGCCGCCGGGGTTGCCGCGTTCTGCTCGCTGGTCTTCTGCTCCAGCGTCTTGAATTCCGGCGCTGCCTTCAGCGTTTCCGCGGTTTCGGTCGTCGTCAGGCGAATGGTGCCGTCCTGCGCGTTGCGCGTCATCGTCACCTTGTCCATGGGAACGGCCACGTCCTTGGCGCCGATACCCAGGAAGCCGCCAACACCGATCACCGCTGCAACCAGACCGCCGTCCTGTTCCATGATGAGGTTCGTCACATTGCCGATGCTCTCATCGGCCGCTGTGTAGACAGACTTGCCGATATAGTCATTGGCGCTGATTTGCGTTTCGCCCTGCTCCGTCAGATAGGCTCCGCCGGTGGTCGTGGCTGCGCTGTCATTGGCCGAGGGTGCTGCAGGAGCCATGGGCGTCGCTGGCGGCGTCGCCGGTTCAGTCTGTGCGCTGGGATTTGCCGGCGCGGGCTGCGTCGTGCCCTGAGCGATGGCAAGCGGCGCGAAAGCCGTCGTGCCCATGAGGGCGGCGGTGACGAGGATCGTAAGTTTCTTTGCCATTTCGTACCTTCCTTTCATCGTTCTCAACTGGCCGGCGGAAACATTTTTCCGCTCTTCGACCGGTTCGACTGGCAAACGGCATGGTTGTCCAAATAGTTCCGATTTTTTCAATCACGGCTTTGGGAGATGTCGTGAACCACAACAACCAAAGGTAAGAAATCAGCCATTGCCAATGGGGTATGGCGCGGTATTATCCATGTCGTAACAAAGGGATAAATGCCGGAGTTTTTATATGCCTCGACCCGGCAACAGACTGAAGAACATGATCTCGGCTTTGCGTCGGCGTAGCGCGAATTTTTTCCCGACCGCCTCCATCGGCACCTATCTGGTGGTGATGGCGACCGTCATCACTTTGCCGCTGATCCTTTTCGTCGGCTACTTGATGCTCCGCCTGGAAGCGGAAAAACGCGACGATCTGCAGCGCGAGACGATCGAGGATGTACGGGTCGTCAGTCGCAACATCGATCGCCGTCTGCAGGAAATCGCCACCTCGCTTAATCTGCTGTCGCAATTTCCCGAACTCGAAAGCGGCAATCTCGCCGCCTTTCAGGGACGCGTAGCAGACAGCCTGAAACGGGAGGGTCTTTATGCCATTCTTGCCACCAAGGATGGCCAGCAGCATCTCAACACCCGCGTGCCCTTCGGCAAGCCTCTCGGCAAGGTGCCGGCCGAGGCCGATCTCGCCAAAGCGATAGAATCCCGCCGTATAACGGTATCGAACATTTTTTTCGGCTCAACCAGCAAGGAATGGGTGTTCAATGTTACCATGCCGCTCGATCCGGAACTCGGGTCTGCCGGAGACGCCCTCATCCTGACGCAGAATGCCAGTGACCTGAGCCGGCTCATCTCCACCGAGAACCTGCCGCGAAACTGGGCGGTCGCTATCATCGACGGCACCAATCGTGTCGTTGTATCCACCGCTCCTGACGAGGCGGCGATCGGCAAACCGTTCGTCACCCCGGACATACTCTCCGAAATGCAGGCCTTCAGCGGCAATTTTTTCGACGGCAAGGGCAATCTTTACGCCTATGCGCAATTGCCGGGCTGGCAGTGGAAAACCGTCATGTGGGGGCCGCTTGCCGCAAGTCAGGCTGCGCTGGTCGATACCTGGCGGCAGATGATGATCGGCAGCCTGGTACTCGTGTTGATTGCTATAGGCGGCGCCTATCTGGTGGGGCGGCAATTGCGCAGCTCGATCCGCGACCTGACCTTCATGGCCGAGCGCATTGGTGAAGGTGAGATCGTCGCGCCGGTGGACACCAAGATAAAAGAGGCCAATCAGGTGGCCATCGCGCTTTCAAACGCCTCCTTCGACAGAAGCCAGTCAGAAGAAAGGCTGCAATTGCTGCTGCATGAGCTGGTGCACCGCTCCAAGAACATTCTCACGCTTGTTCAGGCGATGATACGGCAACTGGGCCGCGAGAATAAAAGCATTCCGGAATTCCAGAAAGAGGTGGACCATCGCCTGCGCGGCCTCGGCATGTCGATCCGGGCCTTGGCGGAAGTTCAGTGGCAGGGCTTGCCAATCCGGAAACTGATCGAGACCCACCTCGATGTTTTTGGCACGGTGGCAGAGCGTTTTGTTTTGGCGGGAGACGATTTCATGCTCTCGCCCGAGGCCGCGCAGAATTTTGGCCTCGTCGTGCATGAGCTTACCACAAATTCCATAAAATACGGCGCTTTGTCCGCGCCCTCAGGCAAAATTACTGTCCGTTGGAAATCGGTTGAAAAAGACGGGCGGCAGATGCTTCATCTTGTATGGACCGAAACGGGTGGCCCCCCGGCGCAGGAGCCCAGCCGCAAGGGTTTCGGGACTACGGTCATCAAGAGGCATGCGGAAGGCGCTTTCGGAGGGAATGTGACAACGGAATATCGTGAAAGCGGTTTCGAATGGGCGCTGGAGGCGCCGATGCGTTACTTCACGCCCAAACGATCCGATCAGGCGGGCTCCCACTAACTAATCGGACCCGCAAAAGTGACGATAAATCGTGAACCGCAAAAAATATACATTTTGCTGGAACCGAATCTCGCCAGGTGTGTTTTTAATGCAGGCCAAGCAATTCCCCCGTCCCCGCCTGAAGCTTGGCCCAGTATAAACGGGTTTCGCCCCTGAAAACCCGTCATTGAAATAGCACGGCTCTCTCTGAGCCGTGCTTTTTTAATGTCTTCTGTAGTGAAAGGCGGCCGAGACGTCCGTCCGGCCGCGTGCGTCGCTTACATATCTGCGACGTCGCCCGAGGGGAATTTCAGCCGATAAACAATGCGCTCCGGAGTAAGCTCATATTCGGCACTTCCTCCCAGAGCGGAGGGAACCACCTTTTCCAGCACGACGCTGCCAAAACTGCCGCGCCTTGCCTCCACGGGTTCCTTCGACGGCGTCATCGGCTCGTTCCATTCGACTATATAGAACTCCCCCTCCTGCCGGCATTGCAGGGATATTGGCGGGTGATAGGCGAGATTGCCGCTGTGGCTGACAGTGTTGACAACAAGTTCGTGAAAGGCGAGCCCGATATAGAGCGCGCCGTTCGGATTGAGCAGCAGGTTCTCGCCTTCCATATGGATGAGGTTCGGATATTCAGGCACATAGAGATCGAATTGCTGGCGCAGCAGCTCGAATATACGTGCCCCCCGCCAATCGGAATCGGTGATGAGATCCTGGCTTTGGGCAAGCGCATGCAGGCGCCCCCGGAATTTGCGCAGGAAATCATCCTTGGTGAGACTGAAACGGGCCGTCTGGCCCGCAAGGCTCTGGATGATCGCCAGCAAATTCTTGGAACGGTGACTGACTTCCCGCAGCAACGAACGCAGAAGCTGCTCGCGTCGCCGTTCCGCCGTCACTTCCCGGATGGTGGTTTTCATCACCATCTGGTTCATCTGATTCAAAGTTGAGTGCACGTGGAACTGGAAGACTCGATCATTGCCCGCGCCCACTTCCAGCATGCCGCGACTGCCAGCCGCGCCCATGTCTTTCTTGAGCTCGGCCAACCGCCCCGACAAATCCTTTCCGAACAGATTTTCATCAGTTGGAGGGGATTCAGCCGGCAGCTTCCAGACATCCGGAAGATTGGCCACGAATATGTAGTCACGGTTGCGGTCCTGGAGCATGACTGTCTCACCCGAATCGAGCAAGGCAAGGACGAGCGAATCGTGAAGTTCGCTTTCGTCCCTCTCCGCGTTATGCCACGCCAGCCGATGCAAATTCATCTCCTTGCAGAAAGTCGCGGGGCAGCCCCACGACCGTAACCGCCAACGCCCGGGCACCAGAGAGGTTCCCGGTCAGCGTGCGGTTTCGGCAAAATCTCACGCCGCGACGCGCGAGCTTTCGTTGAAAAACAGGGCCTGGCTGATGAGCGCTTTCACCATGTCCGGGTTGAAGGGCTTCGTTACGAGGAATGTCGGCTCGGGCCGTTCACCCGTCAAAAGACGCTCCGGGAAAGCAGTGATGAAGATTACCGGGAGGGTGGTCATCTGAAGGATGTCCTTCATCGCATCGAGGCCGGAGCTGCCGTCGGCGAGCTGGATGTCGGCCAGGATCATCTTCGGCTGGGTACGATGGAAGAGATCGAGCGCTTCCGTGTGCGTGCGGGCGATGCCCGTCACACGATGGCCGAGATCGGTGACCATCTGTTCGATATCCATGGCGATCAGCGGTTCATCCTCGATGATCATGATATCGGTCGCCACCTGTCGGGCGATTTCAGACGCTGCCTCGTCGATGAGCTTACCGACCTGGTCTTCGGATACCCGCAGAACCTCAGCCGTCTCCGACGGCGAGAACTCCTCGACGGTTGTCAGGAGGAAAGCCTGGCGGGCAAGTGGCGGCACGGCGGATAAATTGGCGGAAGCGCGTTTTTCCCATCCAGACAGGTTTTCGTCGGCCTTAATATTGATCGTGACGGAACTAAAGATCGATACGAACAATTGATAGAGCGAAACACGATCGCTGCTTGTCTGCGGAAAGATGCTGATATCGGCGATCAGCGCTTCGAGTGTAGCCGCAACATAGGCATCGCCCGTTGATTGTGAGCCGCAAACGGCACGCGCGAACCTGCGCAGATATGGCAGGTGCGGTGCGATGCGTGTAGAAACTGACATGGAATTCTCCCCTTTCATGCGGTCTGCAACGCAAACCCAAGATAGCAACGTGCACATCGCAAAAAAAGTTCCGAACCACCGGAACTATTTTTTTCGCCGTGCATTCTTTGCCATGACAAAAAAGGAATACCGGACGTTATGAGCATATTTCAATCGGACCAAGATCAGCCGGATAATCCGGCCGCCCCCCAGGTCCCGCACTCTGGGCGGGCGGTAATTTCCCGTAAGCTCAGGGAGCTTTATGATGCCGTTCAGGACGAAGGCATCCCTGACAAATTCCTCGACCTTCTCGAAAAACTCGATGAAGCGGAAAGCAGAGCCAAAATCAAGGCTTTGGAGGAATGATGGCGAAAGAGCCGGAGCAGACAGAATACAACTTCAAGCGCGAGATGCTGGCAGCACTGCCCAACCTTCGCGCCTTCGCAATTTCGCTGATCCGTTCGAGGGACCGGGCCGACGACCTCGTGCAGGACACGATCATGAAAGCCTGGGCGAAACAGGACAGTTATCAACCCGGCACCAATATGCGCGCCTGGCTGGTAACGATTCTGCGCAACGAGTTTTACAGCCAGATCCGCAAATCCGGCCGCGAGGTGCAGGACACGGATGGTGTCTATACGTCCCGCATGTCGGTCCCGCCGGAACAGCATGGCTCGGTGGACCTTCAGGATTTCCGCGCAGCGCTCGCGAAATTGCCCGACGACCAGCGTGAAGCCATACTGCTGATCGGCGCTTCCGGCTTCGCCTATGAAGAGGCGGCGGAAATCTGCGGATGCCCTGTGGGCACGATCAAGAGCCGCGTCAGCCGTGCAAGGTTGCGACTGCAGGAACTGCTGGGCATCGAGAATGAAAACGAGTTCGGTCCCGACGCGCAGATGACAGCCGTCACCGCCGCTGCAACGGCGCGCTGAGAGGACTGGACGCAGAAGGTAACGAACGGGCAGACGCGAGTCTGCCCGTTTTTTCGTCTTCTTTTTAGATGCCGGTTTCCTTGACGGACTGCATGACCACAAAGGTCGACGTGTTAGCGACAGACGGCAGGCTCGAGATTTTTTCGCCCAATACTCTTCTGTATTTGCGTATGTCGCTGGTGCGGACCTTCAGGAGATAATCGAAGGCGCCGGCGATCATGTGGCACTCTTCTACTTCCTTGATCTTACGTACCGCAGTGTTGAACTCCTCCAGTGCCTTTTCCCGTGTATCGGACAGCTTGACCTCGGCAAAGGCGATATGGTCGACGCCGAGTTTCTGCGGATTGAGCATGGCGCGGAAGCCGAGAATATAGCCCTCATCCACCAGTCGCTTCAGCCGCGTCTGGCAGGGTGTCTTGGAAAGACCTACCTTTTTCGACAGCTGCAGCACGGACATGCGCCCATCCTCGCTGAGCGCCTCGAGAATCTTGAGGTCGAAGTCATCTAAACCGTCTGTTTTCTGACTATTTGCCATTCATTTTCACGCCAAATTGGGACAATAAAAGTTCGTATTGCCTGTTTTATGCTAAAAATAAGGCCATAGCAATTTTCGTGGCAATGATAATGTGAGCGTAAGGATGACGAGCGGCGGGCTGAGGACACGCTGCCGCCGGCAGTCTGTCTTCAACAGCGTTTTCAGGATTTTCAGAATGGCCGATGGTGCAAGCAACGCCGGTGTAGTGACGAGTGGTATTTTCCAGAATTTTGCGCCGCCGGTGCGTGAGCAGACCCTGCTGCGCAAGGCGATCACTGCCGCCTATCGCCGTGCCGAAGAAGAATGCATGGCGCCGTTGATCGAGGCGGCGACGGTGACGGCAGAACAGGCGAAAGCCATTCGCGAGACCGCTCGCAAACTGATCGAAGCATTGCGCGCCAAGACCAAGGGCACCGGCGTCGAAGGGCTGGTCCAGGAATATTCGCTCTCCAGCCACGAGGGTGTTGCGTTGATGTGCCTCGCCGAGGCCCTGCTGCGCATCCCCGACACCGCCACCCGCGATGCGCTGATCCGCGACAAGATCGCTCGCGGCGACTGGAAATCCCATATTGGCGGCGGCCGCTCGCTCTTCGTCAATGCCGCCACCTGGGGTCTCGTCATCACCGGCAAGCTTACCTCGACGGTGAACGATAGCGGCCTCTCGGCGGCGCTGACCAAGTTGATCGCCCGGGCTGGCGAACCCGTCATCCGCCGCGGCGTCGACATGGCGATGCGCATGATGGGCGAGCAGTTCGTGACCGGCGAGACGATTGGGGAAGCGATCAAGCGTTCCAGGCCGCTGGAAGAACAGGGCTTTCAGTACTCCTACGATATGCTGGGTGAAGCCGCGACCACTGCAAAGGATGCGGAGCGTTATTACAAGGATTACGAAAACGCCATCTACGCCATCGGCAAGGCCTCTGCCGGGCGCGGTATCTATGGCGGTCCGGGCATTTCCATCAAGCTTTCAGCGCTGCACCCACGTTATGCGCGCGCGCAGGCCGAACGCGTCATGGCAGAGCTTCTGCCCCGCGTGAAATCACTGATGCTGCTTAGCAAAAAATACGATATCGGCCTGAATATCGACGCTGAAGAAGCGGACCGGCTGGAGTTGTCGCTTGATCTTCTGGAAGAACTGGCGCTGGACAAGGACCTTGCCGGCTGGAACGGCCTCGGTTTCGTGGTGCAGGCCTATGGCCGCCGCTGCCCGTTCGTTCTGGATTACATTATCGACCTTGCCCGCCGTTCGAACCGCCGCATCATGGTGCGTCTTGTCAAGGGCGCCTACTGGGACGCCGAAATCAAGCGCGCGCAGGTGGAGGGGCTGGAAGACTTCCCGGTCTTTACCCGCAAGGTGCACACCGATGTCTCCTACATTGCCTGCGCCCGCAAGCTGCTCGCCGCGCGCGATGTGATATTCCCGCAATTTGCGACCCATAATGCGCAGTCCATGGCGACGATCTATCATCTTGCCGGTCCAGACTTCAAACTTGGCGACTACGAGTTCCAGTGCCTGCATGGCATGGGCGAACCGCTTTACAGCGAGGTCGTCGGCAAGAAGAAGCTCGACCGGCCGTGCCGTTTCTACGCCCCGGTCGGCACCCATGAAACGTTGCTGGCCTACCTCGTCCGCCGCTTGCTGGAGAACGGTGCCAACTCCTCTTTCGTCAACCGCATTGCCGATCCCGCGGTGCCGGTGGATTCCCTGCTGGAAGACCCGGTCGCCATCGTCAAGGCCCATAACGTTCCCGGCGCACGTCACGACCGCATCGCCGCCCCTGCCGACCTGTTCGGGCCGCAACGTAAAAATTCCGCCGGCCTGGATCTCTCCAGCGAAACGACACTCGCTGCTCTCGACAAGGTCCTGAAGGCGGGGGCATCGGCCGAGTGGAAAGCGGCCGCGCCGCAAGCGGGCGGCGCAACGCGGCCGGTTCTCAACCCGGGCGACCACAATGATATCGTCGGATACGTCACCGAACCGACTGAAGCTGATGTGGAAGCGGCCATGCAGCGCGCGGCGTCCTCGAACTGGCCGTCCACCCCTGTGGAAGAGCGCGCCGCCTGCCTGGAGCGCGCCGCCGACGCCATGCAGGCCGAAATGCCCGATCTGCTCGGCCTTGTCATGCGCGAGGCGGGAAAATCCATGCCGAACGCCATTGCCGAGGTGCGCGAGGCCATCGACTTCCTACGTTATTACGCAGCGGAAGCGCGCAGGAATTTCACGGCCGGCGAAAAGCCGCTCGGCCCGGTCGTGTGCATCAGCCCATGGAACTTCCCGCTCGCCATCTTCATCGGTCAGGTGACGGCGGCGCTGGTGGCCGGTAATCCGGTTCTGGCAAAGCCTGCGGAAGAGACCCCGCTCATCGCCGCCCAGGGCGTGCGCCTGTTGCATGAGGCCGGCGTTCCGCATGACGCTGTGCAGCTTCTGCCGGGCGACGGCAAGACGGGTGCAGCACTCGTGGGTTCGCCGCTGACGGCAGGCGTCATGTTCACCGGCTCCACGGAAGTGGCGCGGCTCATTCAGGGGCAGCTTGCCGGCCGGGTTCTGGCGAATGGCCAGCCGGTACCGCTGATTGCCGAAACCGGCGGCCAGAACGCCATGATCGTCGATTCCTCGGCTCTTGCCGAACAGGTCGTCGCCGACGTCATCGCATCCGCCTTCGACAGCGCCGGCCAGCGCTGCTCGGCATTGCGCATTCTCTGCCTGCAGGAAGATGTGGCGGACCGCACACTGACCATGCTGAAAGGCGCGCTGCATGAGCTGCGCATCGGCCGCACCGATCGACTCTCGGTTGATGTCGGCCCGGTCATCACCGCCGAGGCCAAGGGCATCATCGAAAAACACATCGAGGACATGCGTTCGCTTGGTCACCGCATCGAGCAGATCACGCTTGCGGGAGAAACCGGCAAGGGCACGTTCGTGCCGCCGACCATCATCGAGATGAAGTCGCTTGCCGATCTGAAGCGCGAAGTTTTCGGTCCGGTGCTGCATGTCATCCGCTTCAAGCGCGACAATCTCGACCGGCTGATCGATGAGATCAACGCCACCGGTTACGGCCTGACCTTCGGTCTGCACACACGTCTCGATGATACGATCGCGCATGTGCTCTCCCGCGTGGCGGCCGGCAATCTTTATGTCAACCGCAACATCATCGGCGCGGTGGTCGGCGTGCAGCCCTTTGGCGGACGCGGCCTTTCCGGGACCGGCCCCAAGGCCGGTGGCCCGCTCTATCTCGGCCGCATGACGGAGAAAGCGCCGAAGATCGACCGCATTGCCAGCCAGCAGGATCAGGCGGCGGTCGAACTCGCCCGCTGGCTGGACGAGAACGGTGAGACGGTCGCGGCAGAAGCCGCACGGCAGGCCGCGGCGCTTTCCGGCCTTGGCTTCGAGACCGAACTGGCAGGCCCTGTCGGTGAGAGAAATGTCTATGCGCTGCATCCGCGCGGAAAGGTTTTGCTGGTCCCGGCAACCGAACAGGGGCTTTACCGCCAGCTCGCGGCAGCGCTTGCGACTGGAAATGCGGTTGTCATCGACAACGCGTCGGGGCTTGAAAAGTCGATCTATGGCTTGCCGGCAACCGTCACCTCACGCATCGTCTGGGCGGATGACTGGGCAAAGTCAGGCCCCTTTGCCGGTGCGCTGGTTGAAGGCGATGCGGAGCGTGTGGTTGAGATCAACAGGAAAATCTCGGCTCTTTCCGGTCCGCTGGTTCTCGTTCAGGCCGCGACCACGGAAGCGCTTTCCGGGGAAAGCCAGCCCTATACGCTGGACTGGCTGGCGGAAGAGGTCTCCGTCAGCGTCAACACCACCGCCGCTGGCGGCAATGCCAGCCTGATGAGCATTGGCTAAAACATGGGGCGGCAGGGTCTTGGCCCTGCCGCGACACCCATTATTACCCTGTAACCTCTCCCCGGCCGAAGAGCTGGTTCAGAACCTGCTCTTCCAGTCTCGCCAACTCCGCCGTGCCATGGCGGCGCGGACGCGGTAGCTTCACATCAAGGTCGAGTGCGATGCGGCCCTCATCGATGACGACAATGCGATCGGCGAGCGCCACGGCCTCGGAAACATCATGCGTGACGAGCACGGCGGTGAATTTCTGCTTGCGCCAGATGCGCTCCAGCAAAAGCTGCATTTCGATGCGGGTGAGCGCGTCGAGCGCGCCGAGCGGCTCATCCAGCGCCAGGATCTGTGGATGGGCGACAAGCGCCCGCGCCAGCGCAACACGCTGCTTCTGGCCGCCGGAAAGCACATAAGGCCACTCACCCGCCCGGTCCCTCAGGCCCACCTCATCGAGGATGGCAAGCGCCTGTTCCTGCGCCGCCTCGCCCCTGGCGATGCCGGTCAATCCCACGGAAACGTTATTCGCGATACGCTCCCACGGCAGGAGACGCGGCTCCTGAAACATCATGCGGGTGCGGCTTGAGGCATCCTTAGAGACGGTTCCGGTCGTCGGCGTGTCGAGACCGGCCAGAATACGCAAAAGCGTACTCTTGCCACAGCCACTTTTGCCGATGATGGCCAGAAACTCGCCTTCCCGCACATCGAGATCGATGCCACGCAGAACCGGCTTGTCGCCGAAGCTCTTCGTGACGTTGCGGAAGCTGAAGGCAACCTTGCCTTCGGCCGGTTTGGCACGGGATTCGGTTGCCGCTTCCGTTTCTGATGGAAGGGAGGGCGTGGCATCGGGGCGTCTCAGCGTCGTCACATTACCGGTCGACATGGGTTACCTCAGGCTTTCTTGAAGGCTGGATGCCATTGCAGGAAGATGCTTTCGAGGAAGCGGGCGAAACTGTCGGCGAGCTTGCCGAGAAGTGCATAGATGAGGATCGACAGAACCACGACGTCGATCAGCAGGAATTCGCGTGCCTGCATGGCCATATAGCCAAGGCCGGAAGAGGAAGAGATGGTTTCCGCCACAATCAGCGTCAGCCACATGATGCCGAGCGCATAACGCAGGCCGGTGAAAATCGAGGGCAGCGCGCCGGGCAGGATCACCCGCCGGAACAGCGTAAAGGGCGTCATGCCATAGGTGCGTCCCATCTCCACCAGTTGCGGATCGACGCCCTGGATGCCAAGCAGCGTGTTGATGTAGATCGGGAAAAACACGCCGAGCGCGACCAGAAAGAGCTTCGCTTCTTCATCAATGCCGAACCACAGGATGACGAGCGGAATGAGCGCCAGATGCGGAATGTTGCGGATCATCTGCAGCGTCGTATCGGTGAAACTGCGGGAGAACTTCGACAGACCGTTCGCCAGCCCGAAGATGAAGCCGATGGAGCCGCCGATGGCGAAACCGGCGAGTGCGCGGGCGGAACTGACACCGATATTGGCGAGGAGTTCCCCCGAGAGCAGAAGCCGCCAGAAGGCTTCGGCGACTGCGGAGGGGGCGGGCAGCACATTGGCGGAAATCACCCCCGCGCGCGCCGCCACCTCCCATCCTGCAAGGATGAGTGCGGGAAGCAGCCAGCCGATGATGCCGCCGAACTCGATGCGCTTACTGCTGCTCACGGCATGTCCCTCCGGCTCAGTTGGTGGCGCCCGACCAGACGGCATCCTTGATGCTGATCTGTTTCGGGATCAGGCCGAGACGATAAAATCGATCCGCCGTTTCCTGCTGGCTGGCGATGATCTTGTCATCGATCTTGGTAATGCCGAATTCCGAACGGTTCGCGGCAAGCGTCTGCGCCTCCAGGGGAACACCCGTCACCTCATGAAGCGCCGCAGCGACCTTGTCGCGATTGGCGGCGGACCATTTCGCGGCCTCACCGAGCGCATCGATCGTCGTGTTGATGGTGTCGCCATGCGATTTGGCGTAGTCGCGACTGGCGAGGAAATAGGTGCTGACAGCAAGCACATCGCTGGTGCGGGCCAGCGTCACCGGTTTGTATCGGGTTTCGGCAATCGCATAGAAAGGATCCCAGACGGCCCAGGCGTCGATCTTGTCGCTGGCGAAAGCTGCCGCGGCATCGGCAGGACTGAGATAGGTCACCTCGATATCGCTGAATTTCAGGCCGTTCTTTTCCAGAGCCGCGACGAGCAGATTATGTGCACTGGTGCCTTTGCCAACGCCAACCTTCTTGCCCTTCAGATCGGCAACCGACTTGATGCCGCTTTCGGGTTTGGTGAAGATCGCCTCGCCCTTACCGTTCGAGGGAAGCGCCGCCACATAAACGATGGCCGAACCCGCTGCCTGGCCGAAGATCGGCGGCGCATCACCCGTCCAGCCGACATTGATGGAGCCGACATTCAGGGCTTCCACCAGCGGCGGGCCTGCGGTGAATTCGACCCATGAAACCTTCACGCCCTTGGCTTCGAGCGCCTTTTCGATGACGCCCTGCTGGCGGGCGATAACAGGCAGGCCGGTTTTCTGATAACCGATCTTCAACTCTTCCGCCGCCCCTGCCTGCAGCGGCAGGACGGAGAATGCGGCGGCGGCAAAAAGGCTGGCGGAAAGCGCGCGTCGGGTGATGGCTGGCATTTCATCTCCTTATCACCAGCCCCTCTGGCCGGATCACGATATGGAGCAATGCTATGGTTTTCCATTAAAACGATAGAGAGACGATAATTCAATATCGGCAATGTTGCGGGAATAAAATTTCGCGCAACCACATGTTTTCCGCAAATCATCGCGGAGGCCCTTGTCGGACCCATCGAATAGAAATGCCGGTGCGGAGGAAGCCGCACCGGCATGATGGATCAATTTCTCTTTCGACAACGCGATCGAAAAGTCGATTACTCGATATCGAAGGAAACCCCCTGCGCCAGCGGTAGCGCCTTGGAGTAGTTGATCGTGTTGGTGGCGCGGCGCATATACGCCTTCCACGCATCCGAACCGGATTCACGGCCGCCGCCGGTTTCCTTCTCACCGCCGAAGGCACCGCCGATTTCCGCACCCGACGTGCCGATATTGACGTTGGCGATACCGCAATCGGAGCCTTCCGACGACAGGAAACGTTCCGATTCCTGTATGTCGCGGGTGAAAATCGACGACGACAGACCGGCGGCAACGGCGTTGTGCGCTTCAATCGCCTGATCGAGATCGCTGTATTTCATGACGTAGAGGATCGGGGCGAAAGTCTCTTCCAGAACGGGGCCAACCTGGTTCGGCATTTCGACCAGCGCCGGTTTCACATAATAGGCATCTGCCGCACCCGTATCCACGCGCCCGCCCCCATTCACCACGCCGCCGGCCGCCTTGGCCGCTTCGAGCGCTTTTTGCATGCCATCGAAAGCCGCCTTGTCGACCAGCGGGCCTACGAGTGCGGAGGTTTCCAGCGGGTTGCCGACGGAGACGGAAGCATAGGCCTTTTTCAGGCGTGGCACGAGTTCATCATAAACGCTGTCATGCACGAAAAGGCGGCGAAGCGTGGTGCAGCGCTGGCCGGCCGTGCCCATCGCACCGAAGGCGATGGCGCGCAACGCCATATCGAGATCGGCAGAGGGGCAGACGATGCCTGCATTGTTGCCACCGAGTTCAAGAATGGCACGGGCGAAGCGTTTCGCCAGGCGCGGCCCGACATCACGGCCCATGCGGGTGGAGCCGGTGGCCGAAACCAGCGGCACCTTGGGATTATCCACCAATGCCTCGCCGACCGCGCGATCGCCGATCAGCAGTTGGGACAGACCTTCCGGCGCGTCGCCGAAGCGGGCGGCAGCGCGTTCGAAAATGCCCTGAACGGCAAGCGCCGTCAGCGGCGTCTTTTCGGACGGCTTCCAGACGACCGCGTTACCACAGACGAGGGCAAGTGCGGCATTCCACGACCAGACGGCGACGGGGAAGTTGAAGGCGGAGATGACGCCGACAACGCCGAGCGGATGCCAGGTCTCCATCATCCGGTGACCGGGGCGTTCGGTGGCGATGGTGAGGCCATAAAGCTGGCGGGAAAGACCGACCGCGAAATCGCAGATATCGATCATTTCCTGCACTTCGCCCAGACCTTCTGACGGGATTTTGCCCGCTTCCAGCGACACGAGACGGCCGAGATCGGCCTTGAAAGCGCGCAGTTCTTCACCAAGCAGCCGGATCAACTCACCACGGCGCGGCGCGGGAACATTACGCCATGTCTTGAAGGCAGCGTCCGCCCTGTCGATCACGGCCGCTACGCCCTCGACCGACACGGTCTTCAGACTTGCAATCCGCTCGCCTGTCACCGGGCTGAAAGAGGCCATGTCGCCGCCAGTGTAGAGATCGCGGGCAACGCCCATCCTCTCGAGCAGGGCGGCGGCTTCCTGTTTCACGTCGAGCTTCGTGGTTGCATCCATATCAATCGTCCTTCTGGCTGAGAGGGAGGAAAGGCCGCCTTGATATGGCGCCTTCAACTCCCGTCGCTCTTCTTTCCCCGGAATTCGTTATATGTTCTGGGAACTCGCTCCGTCGAACTCGGCAAAACCCCGTTCCATTCTTTCCCGTAATCATATATGGGCATTATGACCCTTTTCCAATGAGGAAAGCGGGTAAGTTGATGCGAGAATGGAATGGATCCGCGTAGAAGACTGGTCCCTGACATCGTCACCCTGCAGGCGTTCGAATGCGCCGCACGGCATGGCAATTTTACCCGCGCTGCCGAAGAACTCAACCTCACGCAGAGCGCTGTCAGCCGACAGATCGGCGAACTCGAAGCGCAGACGGGGATGCAGCTTTTCGAGCGTATCCGCAGACGGGTGGTCCTTTCAGAGGCGGGGCGCAAATTCCTGCCCGATGTGCGGCGCCTGTTGCAGCAATCCGAGCAGCTGATGGTGCGTGCGGTTTCTGCCGGGACCTCACATGCATCGCTCTCCGTCGCGACGCTGCCGACCTTCGGCAGCCGCTGGCTGATGCCGCGCCTGCACCGCTTCATCGACGCCAACCCGGATATGACGATCACAATCGGCTCGCGCTCCCATCCCTTCGATTTCGACGAGGAGGGCTTCGATCTGGCCATTCACTACGGCCAACCGGTCTGGGCACATGGCACCTGCACATTCCTGTGCGATGAGGTGATCGTACCCGTCGCCAGCCCTGCCCTGCTGCGCCATGCGGCAGTGACGCGGCCTGAAGACCTGACGCGGCAGCCATTGCTACACGTCACCACGCGCCCGAAACTGTGGACGGAGTGGCTGGAAATGAACGGGGTGATGGCCGACAATGCCTATCAGGGCAGCCGTTTCGACCAGTTCTCCATGATCATCGAAGCCGCCGCGAGCGGTATCGGTTTCGCCCTTCTGCCGAAATATCTCATCGAGGCCGAACTTTCCTCCGGCCGCCTCGAAATCGTTTTCGATATGCCGTTGCAGACCGACAAGAGCTATTATGTCGCCCTGCCGGAAGGGCGGCAGGACAATGCGCTCGCCCGTGCCTTTCAGGCCTGGCTGCTGGATCAGGTCGGCAAGCCGTTATAGCTGTGCGCATTAGAGGCGATTGCGGAAAAACGGGTTCCAGCGCACCGTGCCGAGCCTGACCTTTTCGCGGATCATTGTCAGCAGCCCGGATGCGGCGATGACGGCAAGCCCGAGTACCGCAATGGCGTCAGGATATTCGTGGAAGAAGACCATGCCCATCGCGACTGCCCAGAGGATTTGCGAATAATGCGAAGGGGCGATCTGGCTTGCCGGTGCAATGCGGGTTGCCACCAGAAGCGTGATCTGCCCTGTCGCCGTGCAAAGCCCGATAAAGGCAAAGGCCAGCAGCTGGTGCAGGTTGGGCATGACAAAATCGGGAATGGAGGCAATGCCGTTGAAGGTGAGGCCGTAGACCAGCAGCACACCCATGATCGAGGTGCGCTTTTCCTTGCCCGCAAGCGAGCGCAAAAGCACGATGGTCATGGCCGCCAGGAAGGCGACGCCGATTGCGGCGATATGCCCAAGTTCCAGCGTCTTGAAACCTGGCCGCACGACAAGGATAACGCCCACGATGCCCGCCAGAACCGCAGCCCAGCGCCATGGGCCGATATTCTCCTTCAGCACGACGGCGGAAAGGACGGTTACGAAGAGCGGTGACAGGAAGATCAGCGCATAGGCTTCCGCCAGCGGAATGGTGGTGAAGGCATAAATACCGAAAATACCCGCGAACAGGCCGGAAATGGCGCGACCGTGCACCGCGAACGGCCGGCTCATGCGCCAGAACTCACGCCACCTTTCCTCGCGCGGTTTGCTGAAGAAGATGAAGATGCCGGAGAACAGGATGCTGAAAAAGCCGATTTCGAAAACGCTGATCTGCGATCCAAGCGACTTGATGGTGGCATCGCCCATGGAAAAGGTCGCGTAGGCGAACAGACCGAGCAGAAAACCCTTTTGCATTTAAACGTCCCCGAAAATCGACCGCAACGCAAAGCTTCTCCCAGCCGCGTGGAACGCGGCCCGGACGCCCCCACTCCGGGGGACAGACAGTCTGGCAGATTTTGATCCTCTCCCTATGGCTAGACCCGGCTACCTATGAGTGCAAGCCGGAAAAATCGTAAAATGGTCCGATTGAACGCGACCAGTGCAAATGGCTGCAAGGTGCGGCAAATTTGTCCCGTCACCGCCATCACATCCCCGTCATGGAAAGACGTTAGCCGGTGTTGATCGCGGCGCTTGGCGGCGGGCATGAAGGCGGCTAAATATTATCCTGCGATTTTCACCCGATGATTTCCCCGGCTGATATTGCTGCGTTACCATGGCCTCGCTAACCGAAAGGGAAAAGAATGCGGATTGTGATGATCGGTTCGGGTTATGTCGGCCTTGTGTCCGGCGCGTGTTTTGCAGATTTCGGCCATGACGTGGTTTGCGTCGACAAGATGCCGGAAAAGATCGAAGCCTTGAAAAATGGCCATATCCCGATCTTCGAGCCGGGTCTGGAGACCATCGTCGCCAACAATGCCAAAGCCGGGCGGTTGAGCTTCACCACCGATCTTTCTGCCGCCGTTGCCAAGGCCGACGTGGTCTTCATCGCGGTCGGCACGCCTTCGCGGCGCGGGGACGGCCATGCCGATCTCGGTTATGTCTATGCAGCGGCAAAGGAAATTGCCCATGCGCTGGATGGTTTTACCGTAATCGTCACCAAATCCACCGTTCCCGTCGGCACCGGCGACGAAGTGGAACGAATTATCCATGAGGAAAACCCCTCGGCCGATTTCGCCGTGGTTTCCAACCCGGAATTTCTGCGCGAAGGTGCGGCGATAGAGGATTTCAAGCGGCCGGACCGTATCGTCGTCGGCCTGTCGGATGAACGTGCCCGGCCGGTCATGACCGAGGTTTACCGCCCGCTCTATCTCAACCAGTCGCCGCTGCTCTTCACCACCAGACGCGCTTCCGAACTCATCAAATACGCCGCCAACGCCTTTCTGGCGATGAAGATCACCTTCATCAACGAAATGGCCGATCTGTGCGAAAAGGTTGGCGCCAATGTGCAGGATGTCTCGCGCGGTATTGGCCTCGATGGCCGTATCGGCCCGAAATTCCTGCATGCCGGCCCTGGTTATGGCGGCTCCTGTTTTCCGAAGGATACGCTGGCGCTCGCCAAGACCGCGCAGGATTATGATGCGCCGGTGCGGCTGATCGAAACCACCATCGCCATCAACGACAACCGCAAGCGCGCCATGGGCCGCAAGGTCATCAACGCGGTGGGTGGCGACGTGCGCGGCAAGAAGATCGCCGTGCTAGGCCTCACCTTCAAGCCGAATACCGACGACATGCGCGACAGCCCGGCGATCGCCATCATCCAGACCCTGCAGGACGGGGGCGCGAAGGTGGTGGGTTACGATCCGGAAGGCATGGCGAATGCCCGCCATCTGATGGAAGACATCGAATATGCAACCGGGCCTTATGAGGCTGCGGAAGGCGCTGACGCGGTGGTCATCGTGACGGAGTGGAACCAGTTCCGCGCCCTCGACCTGCCGCGCCTCAAGGCGATCATGAAAAGCCCGGTGCTGGTGGATTTACGCAATATTTACCGCACCGACGAAGTCGCCGCCCATGGCTTCATCTATGCCGCCGTCGGTCGCCCGCAGGAAGGCGGGTCGGATAACGACGCTTGAAGGCGCCGCCATCGCAGTTTCATCAAAAGGTTTTCTGCGTTTCGGTTTAACCGCAGACGCACCAATGGATTCGGGAAATCATCATGCGTTATCTGGTCACCGGCACAGCAGGCTTTATCGGCTTTTACGTCGCCAAGCGTCTGCTCGATGCTGGTCATTTCGTCACCGGCTTCGACGGCATGACGAAATATTACGATGTCAGCCTCAAGGAAAAGCGTCACGCCATTCTTTCCCGCTCCAACGGCTTCCGGGCGGAGATCGGCATGCTCGAGGATAAGGATGCGCTGAATCGCGCGGCCGACGCCGCCGAGCCTGAAATCATCATTCATCTCGCCGCCCAGGCGGGTGTGCGTTACAGCCTTGAAAATCCCCGCGCCTATGTCGATTCCAATCTCCTTGGCTCGTTCAACATGCTGGAGCTTGCCAGAAGCCTTGATGTCAAGCACCTGATGCTGGCATCGACCTCCTCCATCTACGGCGCCAATGAGAAAATCCCGTTTGCGGAAAGCGACAAGGCCGATGAGCCGATGACGCTTTACGCCGCCACCAAGAAGTCGATGGAACTGATGGCGCACAGTTATGCCCATCTGCACAAGCTGCCCACCACCGCCTTTCGTTTCTTTACAGTCTACGGTCCTTGGGGGCGGCCGGACATGGCACCGATCAAATTCGTCGACGCCATCTCGAACGGCCGCCCGATCGATATCTACGGTCAAGGCAAAATGAGCCGCGACTTCACCTATATCGACGACCTGGTGGAGGGCATCGTCCGACTGAGCGCGGTCATCCCTTCCGAGGAAAACCGCGTCACACAGGAAGGCGTCACCGACACGCTCTCCCACCATGCACCGTTCCGCGTGGTCAATATTGGCGGCGGCCAGCCGGTGGAATTGATGCATTTCGTCGAGACGGTCGAAAAAGCGGTTGGGAAACCGGCGGTCCGCAACATGCTGCCGATGCAGCAGGGTGACGTTCCCCGCACTTTCGCCTCGCCCGATCTTTTGAGAGCCCTTACCGGCTACGTGCCGCAGACGTCGGTCGAAGAGGGCATCAAAGCCCTCGTCGCCTGGTATCGGCAGATGCAATCCTCCGCGCTGCAGGAATAACTACAGCGTTGCCAGCAGGCGATTGGAGATGGAGCCGCCGGACGCGCTCTGCATGGCGATCTTGGTTTCCACTGCCTCTATGATCGTGTCGCTGAAATCCATATCGGTGAGGTCGCGGATATTGGAAAGCCCGCCCGGTGAAAACACGTTCACCTCCAGTATCTTGTCACCGACGATATCAAGTCCGACAAGGAACATGCCGTCCTCCACCAGCTTCGGCCGCACCATTTCGGCAAGCGCCACGATGTCGTCTGTCACCTTCACGGCCTCCGCCGTACCGCGGGCGTGGATGTTGGAACGCAGATCGCCTTTTGCAGGCACACGGCGAAGGGCGGCATATTTGCCGTCGCGCATCAGCGGCCGGCCATTCATCATGAAGAAGCGGATATCGCCGTCCTTAGCAGCCGGCAGATAGGCCTGCGCGATCAGATAACCCTCGAGGCTGACGGCTTCGAAAATCTGGTTGAGATTGGTTTCCTTGCTGGAGCCGATCTTGAAGACGTTCTTGCCGCCGGAGCCCTGCAGCGGCTTGACGATGACGCCTTTTGGATGGGCATCGGCGAAGGCTCGGATTTCATCCACATTGCGCGAAATAATCGTGGTCGGGCGGACGATTTCGGGAAAGCTCTGGAAATAGAGCTTGTTCTGCGCCAGCGCCAGACCTTCGGGATCGTTCAGTACGACGACACCGCGCTGTTCGGCGAGCCGACCGAACAGGATGCCGGCATGGACCGCCCAGGGCCGTGTGGTCTGGTCGAGCGAGGGATCGTTGCGCAGCATCAGAGCATCGACCTCCTCGACATCCATGGTCCGCCGTTCCAGCGTCTTGTCCTGAAGAGCAGCATGAAACGCTTCGGATTTCTTGTATTTCGCCTTCGGCAGCACCGTGGCATGGATCGTCAGGCTGTCATCCGAACGCAGGGTAAAGTCACCCGGCGTCAGATAGATAACCTCATGGCCGCGATTGAGCGCCGCCATGGCCAGCAGGCCGGTTGCAAAATTCGGCCCCTCGGTTTCAATCGAATTGACGAAAAATGCGATACGCATGAAGCCCCTCCTATAATGTCGCGAGTTCGGCAATGGATATTCCCGCCCGGATTTTTTCCAGACGCTCGTTGGCCCTGGCCGGCAGCAGGAATGCGGGCCTGACGCCTGGCGGGCGCAAAAGGCCGCGCAGGGCAAGCTCCTGCATGACCGGGAAATGCTGGGCGGCGATCTTGCCCATCCAGAACGGATCGAGCGCACCGCCCTTGCGCAGATGGTCCAGCACCTCCGCCAGCCCGCGCAAATAGATCGCGTCCTTCGAGAGGCCGCCGCCGCGATAGATGCGCAACGTCATGTTGAAGGCGCCAGCCTCATCAAAACCATGGTCGCGGGTCATGAGCCGGAACGTCTCCACAAAGCTGGCGCCATCCAGCATGGCGGCACAGCCGACGACGCGGGCCGCAATCAGCCGCAGGCGCTCGCGCGTCATTCCGCCAGCCAGATGCTCCGCCAGCACCGCCAGCCCTTCCTGCACGCCCTCATAGCCGGAGAGGCCGGTACGAAAGAGCCTGAGCCCCTGAAACGACCCATTGAAATAGGTGAGGAGATGCACGCCGATCTCATGCGACAGGAGCGCTTCGACACGGCGCTGTTCCATGACGGTGTGCCGGGAAATCAGAAGTTTCTCGCCCGTCACCATCAGACCCGGCGGCAGGTCGTCGCGGATTTCCACCCGTGCCTTGAAGCCCGGCTCCTCGGCCAAGTAGGACTCGACCATCTCGCGCGACTTCCGTGCGACGGCGTAACAATCTACCATCGCGATTTCGCCGCCCTCCTCCCGGCGGGGACAATCCTCCAGCACCCGCAGCGCCAGCGTCAGCAGCGCAGGTTCGACGGCGCCATAGAGGGCGCGGGAAAAATCCGTGAAAGTGCGCCGGTGCAGATTGGCCAGCATCGTCAGTTGCAGATCGATCTCCTGCTGTTTCTCCCGATAGAGATGGTAAAGCACCGGATCTTCCAGATGATCGAAAACCACCGAATAGAGCTTTCGCTTCTGCTCCTCGACATCGACGCCCAACGGCCGGTAGAGAAGACGCGGCTCGAACTGGAAGCTGCCGTCCCGAAACTCCTCGAAGGCCCGGCGGGCATTGATTGGCGTGACGGAGAGAAGGAAATCGAAGGACGATACGATATCGTCGATGGACCTGTCTGCGCGCCTGACCGCATCGACGAAGGCCTTGCGGCCGAGCGCCCTGTGGCTGGTCACTTTAAGCGCGTCCATCCCTGCGGAGAATGACGAGAAGGCTTGCAGGCCCGCGTCGAAAAGATCGGCGATCATCGTCTCGCGCAGGCCCGGATAATCGGCACCGGATTCCGGCTGTCTATAGATCGGCGCGAAACGGACACTGATACAGGGAAAGTCCAGTCCTGCATTCTGAAACCGGAGGATCGGGTCGCCTTCCGGCTCGGGCCGGGTGATGCGCGGTGTACGAAACCGCACCTCGGCGTCACACACAGCCTTGATGAATACCCGACGGGCCTTTTGCGTTTCCGGTTCGGCTGTTGCCGAGGCGGAGACTTCATAATGCGGTAAGAAGGGTGAATCGTCGGCAAGCAGGATGTCGTGCTCCAACTCACCGATATCGAGCACGATGAAGGCGCCGAAACGCTCCCGCATGGCCGTACCCACGGCCTCGATCAACGGCGCGGCCTCCTGAACGGTCGAAGCAATGAGATAGGAAGCGTGAGCGGCGGCAATGTCGCGCGCGGCAAGATCTTTCGTGCCGCCGGTCAGATGCAGGCACAGGAAAGGTAGTGGCCGGTCGATATGAAGCCGGCCGTCTTTGCCGATATCGCGACGTATTGCCTTGCCTGCCTGGAGGCAAGATGTCACGTCATCCACCAGCTCGGCAGTGGGAGAAGGGACATCACGGGCGGCAGAAACATTCATCGCCGCGACCTCAGACATTCCTCGACAACGGGCTGAAGTGCCGTGATCATGTCCCGTATTTCCGACACTACGCGCCTGTCCGGCTTTCCTGTCCATTCGTCCATAAAGAATTTCTTGAACTCGATGGCGATGGCACAGCCGTTTTCCGCGAAACGCTCGTGGATGAAACGGGTCTGTTCCCCCTTGCCCTGAAACGCAACGTTCTCGCGGACATCAAGACGGCGTCCGGCAATGGTCGCTGACGCGAAATGATGACCGACGGCGCTGACGATGTCGTTCCAGCGGCTGCGGTCCATGGAAAAGGTGCCGATATTGATATCGGGTGCTTCCGCAGGCGTGGTCGGCGGCGCAGTCGGACCCTGCCGGCGATGGTTGTAGGTGTGCACGTCGAGCACAACAAAAGCGCCGTGTCGCCGTTCAAGCGCGGCCAGCGTATTTTCCAGCATCGCGTAATAATCCGCGTGGAAATCCAGAGATCGCCAGACCGCTGCCGGCGCGGGCTCCTGTTTCCATACCTCAAGCCCCCAGGATTGTTCCCGCTTCAGATAGATGGCCTGATCGGCGGCGCGGTTGAGGTCGATTTCGAAACGTGAGTGGTGCACGATGATGCGGTTGGTCAATCCCGCAATCATGTCGCCGGTGAACGGATCTTCCTCTCTCAGGCGTTGTTCGCCCGAAAGGGCCATCAGCCCGGCTATATCGGGCCGTATGCGGTGGCCGTCATGGATGGCAGTGCCGATAACCGGCGAATTGCCAAACCCGATCGTCCAGAAGCCCGTATTTTCATCCTTGCCGTCGCTGTGTCTGGCTACCATGCTGCCTCCCCTGCATCAGGGGTAGAACAGCACAAGCGGCCCGTTTGTTCCGGCAAAAATTGCGCGCGATTTATTGGGCCGCAGCACGCATGCGCCGTCAAAAAACTGCGGAACCATACCGGAAAGCTCACGTTGTTCTGGCAGGAGGGCCGCCGTGTCAAACGGACATGATGGCGCTGAAGAACATCGGGGTTTTTCCGTTTTCTCCCGGTGGCCAACGAAACGGCAGTCGAGCTTCTTACCCATCCGGCGTCCCTCCGTTCCCGATTCCACACACAAGGAGCCGCGACATGGAAAAAACCGAAACGCGCAAACTTGCGGAAGAATATCTGCGGCTCGGCGGCACGCGTCAGGTGATGATCGACGACAACAAGACATTTGTGCGCCAATGGGAGCACGAACCAGCTGCAGCCGAGACATTCTGGCAGACGCACATCGAATCGCTCGACGCGGAACGCCGCAAGGACGTGGAATTTTTCCTCCCCTCCGTGAATTCGGACAAGGAAGATTGAACCCAAAGGAGACAGATATGACTGCTATTAACGCCGCAAAAATCCTTATCCTGGCAACCGACGGCTATGAACGCTCGGAGCTCAGGGTGCCCTACGATCAGCTAAAGGCCAAAGGCGCGGATGTAAAGATCGCCTCTATCAAGGAAGGAGAGATCAAAAGCTGGGATGAAAAGGACTGGGGCGACAGTATTGCCGTCGATCTCCCCGCGAAAAGCGTTCGCCCGGATGATTTCGATGCGCTGGTCCTTCCCGGCGGCCAGATCAATCCGGACGTGCTGCGCCATGACGAAGACGCCATGCGGGTGGTCCGCGATTTTCTGAAATCCGGCAAGGTGGTAGCGGCCATCTGTCACGCGCCCTGGCTTCTGGTCGAAGCCGACGCCCTTCGTGGCCGTGACGCCACATCCTATTGGTCGATCAAGACCGACCTGAAAAACGCCGGCGCCAACTGGAAGGATGAAAAGGTGGTTACCGACAAGGGGATCATCACCTCCCGCAGCCCCGATGACCTTGATGCCTTTGTGGCCAAGATCGTCGAAGAGGTGGAGGAAGGTCGCCACGAGCGCCGTGCCGCCTGATACACTCCGCAATTCCTTTGTGCCGCCGGCTTCCGGCGGCACTTTTTTTGGGAGGAAGTCATGAAAAGCAGATTGCTGGCGAGCGCCGCCGAACGTACCTTCATTCTCGTGATCGAGCCGGAAGAAGAGGCATTCGACGCGATCCGCCGCTTTGCGCGGACCGAAAACATCAACGCGGCGTCGGTGACGGCGATCGGTGCCTTCTCCACCGCGACGCTTGCGTTTTTCGACCTTTCATCGCGAGAATACAAAGAAATACCCGTGGCGGAACAGAGCGAGGTCCTGAGCCTGCTCGGCGATATTACCCTTGACGAAAACGATACGCCGAACCCGCACCTGCATGTCGTTCTGGGCTTTGCAGATGGCTCGACCAAGGGCGGGCACTTTCTGAAAGGCGTGGTACGACCGACACTGGAAGTGGTTATCCGCGAAACACCCGCAGAACTGCGACGCCGCTATATCAGTGAGTTCGGCATAGCCCTCATCGACCCCACGAAATAATCCCGCGGAACCGGAAAAACGCCATTGCGTTATCTTTTCACACGGGGGATGGCATGGCGGCGACAATCGATCGGGACGGTGAAGGCGACGACGAGGTCAGACAGTTTCTGACAGGTCTGGCGCGAGGAACGGCGGGCGCATTGCTGTTTGCCCTGCCCATGCTGATGACCATGGAGATGTGGTTTCTGGGCCTTTACATCAGCCCATGGCGGCTCCTGCTGCTTTGCGTCCTCAACCTGCCGCTGCTTCTACTTCTCGCCCGTCGGATCGGGTTCGAGAATATTCACTCCTGGAGCCAGGCGGCGCGAGACGCAATAACCGCCTACGGGCTGGGCGTCGCGGTGAGCGCGGCCGCACTTCTGCTGTTCGGTGTCCTCAACGACCAGATTACCGCCTCCAACATCGTCACAAAGGTTGCGTTACAATCCGTTCCCGCGAGCATAGGCGCCCTGCTTGGCCGCAGCCAGCTTGGACAGCATTCCGATGAGCAGGATGAAGAGAAAGGCGAATATTCGGGCGAGACCGGATATCTGCACGAGCTTTTCATGATGGTGGTGGGTGCGCTCTTTCTGAACCTCAACGTCGCACCGACGGAAGAAATGATCCTCATTGCCTATAAGGTGACCCCCTATCACATTCTCGCCCTGTGCCTGCTGTCGATCGCCATCATGCATGGTTTCGTCTACGCGCTTCATTTCAAGGGCTCGC
Organism: Rhizobium sp. ZX09; assembly: GCF_017357485.1. Classification (NCBI taxonomy): domain Bacteria; kingdom Pseudomonadati; phylum Pseudomonadota; class Alphaproteobacteria; order Hyphomicrobiales; family Rhizobiaceae; genus Rhizobium; species Rhizobium sp. ZX09. Next base: position 1,279,821 of record NZ_CP031364.1, on the reverse strand, counting down.
ATCGACTCCACGAGGGACAGAAATGGTGGCAATCCTTCATCCGCTTCACCCTGCCGGGCTACGTCATCGCCATCGGCATCAGCATCTACACGCTCTGGACTTTCGAACGCCTCGACCACACCTCCCTGTCGCAGATATTGAATGCCGCCGTCATTCTCGGCGTTCCCGCCTCGATCGGCGCCGCCTCGGCCCGGCTGATCCTGTGAGGACATGATGACAATCTCCAAGGATGGAAAACACACGGAAAGTTCCGATCCGCACTGGATCGAATGGGTCACGGGCGCCATCTGCACCCTGCTCGTCGCCGCCATGCTCGGCTGGATCCTCTACGACATCTATCGCTACGAACCGGACGACGCCCGCTTCGAGATCGCCGTGACAGACGTTAACGGTGAGCCGGGGCAATATCGGGTGAAATTCGATATCCGCAATCTCTCCATGACGACGGCGGCGCAGGTGCAGGTGCGCGGAGATCTGCAGCAGGACGGCGCCACGCAGGAAAGCGCGGACGTGACATTCGATTACGTTGCCTCGGAATCGCGCGACAGCGGAACGCTTTTCTTCCGCAACGATCCCGCAGGCGGGAGGCTTATCATCAACGTCGCCGGCTATACCGAACCGTGACAGTTTTCAGGACCATTTCATGACCGCATCAGACCTGACGAAGGAACGCGACCTCAGGGAGTCAACCCCGCTCTGGGCCGATACGCCGCGGATCGGTGTCAGAAGCGGCAAGACGCCGAAAGACAACCACTACGACACAATCGTTGTCGGGACCGGCATCAGCGGCGCGCTGGTGGCCCACTCGCTGCATCGCCCGGGACAATCCATGCTGATCGTTGACCGACGCGAACCCGTCAAAGGCAGCAGCATGGCGAGCACCGCAATGATACAGCACGAGATCGACACGCCGCTGACGAAACTTCGGACGATGATCGGCAGGGAGGCCGCAGACAGGGCTTGGCAGCGCTCGGCGCGCGCGGTTCTTCGTCTGGAAGAAATCGTCACCTCGCTCAATATTTCCTGCGGCATGAGGCGAAAACAGGCACTGTACCTCGCCGGTGACGACATGGGTTCGCGCGCTCTGAAGGCAGAGGCGGATGCCCGCGCAGAAGCCGGCATCGAGGCTGAGTTTCTCGGTGCCGCGCAACTGAGAGAGCATTATGGGTTGGAACGGACCGCCGCCATCGTCAGCGACATATCGGCCTCCGCCAATCCCGCCCAGTTGACAGCGGGTCTGCTGCGCCATACCGCGAGCGCTGGAGCGGAAATCGTCGCTCCTCTGGAAATCACCGATCTCAGAAACGTTGGCGACGAAGTAATCGTCGCCACTGCCAACGGGAAAATCCTCTCCGCCGGCAACATCGTATTTTGCACCGGGTATGAGTTCTTGAAAGCGCTTGAAAGCCCGACACACCGGATCATTTCCACCTGGGCGCTGGCCAGCAGAAAAGGGCTGGATCTGCCGGACTGGCTGCAAAGCCACATCGTATGGGAGGCGGCAGACCCCTATCTCTATCTGCGAACCGACCGTGAGGGACGAGTGATTGCCGGCGGCGAGGACGAGGAAAATCCTGTCTCCTATCAGTCGAAGAGCAAGCTGGCAGGCAAGACACGAACGATCCGCCGCAAGATTGAAAAACTGCTGGGCGTGGATATCGGCGAACCCGATTATCGCTGGGCGGGAGCCTTTGGTACGACCACCACGGGCCTGCCGCTGATCGGCCTCGTTCCGGGCATGAAGAATGTCTATGCGGTGATGGGGTTCGGCGGCAACGGCATCACTTTCAGCCAGATCGCCGCCGAAATCGTGGCCGCCGCCATCAATGGCGGTACCGACCCCGACGCCGATCTTTTTCACTTCCGCTGATGCCGTTCATTCATCCTTGATACCGGTTACCACCTGGATACGGCGAAGCGTCCACAATACGACGATGCCCATTGCTGCGGCGAGCAGAGCGAGCGGCCACATGCCAAGACCGGCCGAGAGGCCGATCGCCGCCGAAAGCCACATGCTTGCGCCCGTCGTCAGCCCCTTGACGTCGCCCTTGGTGTAAACGACCACACCTGCGGCGAGAAAGGCGATACCAGCGGTTACGGCTTCCACCAGTCGGATGGGATCGAGCCGCGCTGCCTCATGCCCTTCCGCCATCGTTTCCATCATATGGATGGTGATGACGCAGAAAGTGACGGCGGCAAGGCCGATGAGCATATTGGTGCGCAGACCAGCGGTGTTTTTGTGGAATTCGCGCTCCAGACCGATCAGGCCGCACAGGATGACCGCGCCGAACACGCGCACCAGCAGCACCTCGAACGGAATGGAAATATTCATGGAAAATTCTTCTGCAAGGCTTTGGGGCACTGTCGCGTCTCCTCCCGGAAATTTCTCCACACTAAGTTCGAAAAGGCGCGATGGTTCCGCACAGCAATATAAACGTTGCGTACAACCGAACCGGAACCATAGGAGCAGCTGAAAGTTTGTTTCCCGTGCGCATGAGCGCACATCTTGCATTTCCACTTCATGGGAGAAGGACCAATGGCCGAGAAGAAACTCGACGACCTGTTTTACGACACGCTGAAGGACATCTACTACGCCGAAAGGCAGATCCTGAAAGCCCTGCCGAAAATGGCGCGGGCGGCGACCGACCCGAAGCTGAAGCAGGCTTTCGAAAAGCACAAGGAAGAAACGCAGGGCCACGTAGAGCGCCTGCAGGAAGTATTCGAGATCATTGGCAAGCGCGCCCAGGGCAAGACCTGCGAAGCCATCCAGGGCATCATCGCCGAGGGCGAGGAAATCATGGAGGATTTCAAGGGCACCGCCGCCCTCGACGCCGGCCTCGTCTCATCTGCCCAGGCGGTCGAACACTATGAAATCGCCCGCTACGGCACGCTGAAGGCCTGGGCCGAAAAGCTCGGCCATACCAAGGCGGTATCGCTGCTCGATGCCACTCTTAAGGAAGAGTCCAAGACCGACGACGCGCTGACCGCGCTTGCCAAGACTTCGGTGAACGCCGCGGCCGAGAAGAAGGCTGCCTGACGCCATCCGCATCGGCTCAAAGAAAAACCGGAATGGTCACCCATTCCGGTTTTTTATTGTCGTCGTAGCCTGAAGGTTAAGGCAGGGTGTAGGCGATGACGTAGTCGCCCGGTTTGGTCCCGACGGAACCGTGACCGCCCGCAACCATCACCACATATTGCTTGCCGTCTTCCAGTGCATAGGTCATCGGCGTTGCCTGACCGCCGGCGGGCAGGCGCGCTTCCCAGAGCTGCTTTCCGGTGGTGAGGTCATAGGCCCGCAGATAATTATCCACTGCGGCACCCAGGAAGGCTACGCCGCCCTTGGTGATCATCGGTCCGCCAATTCCCGGCACGCCCACCTTGAAGGGGAGCGGCAGCGGGGTCATGTCATAGACCGTACCGTTCTTGTGCTTGTAGGCCACATCCCCGGTGCGCAGGTCCGCGCCGGCGACATAACCCCACGGCGGCGCCTGGCAGGGAATCTGCAGCGGGCCGAGGAACGGTCCCATGAAAACGCCATAGGGCGCACCGTCATTACGGTTCAGACCCTGCTCGCTGCCCTTTTCGTCCTGACCCTTCGGCGGAATCTGATCGCGCGGGACGAGCTGGGAGGTGAAGGCGAGATAGGTCGGCATACCGAACATGACCTGCCTTTCAGGATCCACAGCCACACTGCCCCAGTTGAAGGTGCCGAAATTGCCGGGATAGATGATCGAGCCGGTCAGTGACGGCGGGGTGTAGCGGCCCTTGTAGTTCAGCTGGTGGAAGCGGATGCGGCAGGCGAGCTGGTCGAACATGGAGACGCCCCACATGTCCTTTTCCTGCAATGGCTCCGGCTTGAACGAGAGGGCCGTTGTCGGCTGCGTCGGCGAGGTGAAGTCCTCGGGGATCGCACCGCCCGGGGCTGGCTCCTCCGTGATCGGCAGAAGCGGCTCACCTGTGCGCCGGTCGAGAACGTAGATATCACCCTGCTTCGTTGGCCCGACGAGCGCAGGAACGGTCTGACCATCCTTGGTTATGTCGAGCAACACCGGCTGGGCCGGCACATCCATGTCCCAGAGATCGTGATGAACCGTCTGGCGCACCCAGCGATCCTTGCCCGTATTGATATCGAGCGCGACGATGGAGGAAGAATATTTCTCCACATTCTCGCTGCGGCCCATGCCGAGCTGGTCCGGAACCTGATTACCGAGCGGGACATAAACGAGCCCGAGGCCTTCGTCATAACTGAAGACGGACCAGCTGTTCGGCGAGTTGGTCGTGTAGGTCTCACCGGCCGCAATCGGCTCGGTCTTTTGCGGGTTACCGGAATCCCAGTTCCAGATGAGCGCACCGCTGTTCACATCGAAAGCGCGGATCACGCCGGATTGTTCCTGCGTGGAGTAATTGTCATTCACCGCGCCGCCGATGATGATCTTGCCCGCGGCAATCACGGGCGGCGATGTCGAATAATAATAGCCGGCGGGATTATATTTCATGCCCTGCTCGAGATGCAGCACACCCTGATCGGCAAAGGAGGTGCAAACCTGGCCGGTGGCGGCATCGAGCGCGATCAACCGTGCATCCGACGTCGGCAGATAGACCCGCTCGGCGCAGGCCGTTCCCGGCGCGGCACCCGGTTCGGCATAATAGGACACGCCGCGGCACGTCTGGTGCTGGCGATCCGGATTTAGGCCGACATTCGGATCGTATTTCCATTTTTCCTTGCCGGTCGCCGCATCGATGGCGATGGCCCAATTATGCGGCGTGCAGATGAAAAGCGTATTGCCGATCTTGAGCGGCGTCACCTGATAGGTGGTTTCGCCCACATCGTCCGGCAGCTTCACGTCGCCGGTCTGGTAACGCCACGCCTCCTTCAATTGCGAAACATTGTCGACATTGACCTGGGTCAGCGGCGAATAACGCTGCCCATAGGGCGTGCGGCCATATTGATGCCAGTCACCATCAGGCACGTTGCCGCCATAGGCGGGCGTCGCGGATGCCGTTTCCTGCGGCAAGGACCCTGGCTGATCATGCGGGTCCTGTGCCATCGAATATCCGGCAACCGCGATGGAAGCGAGAACGGAAAGCGCCAGCGGCCAGGCATTCGGCCCATAGCTCAGCCCCGTCGGGCTTGCAAAACCGAGTGGCTTCCTCACCCAGGGCACCAGGAGCCAGAGGCCTATCACAATGATAAAACCGCCGCGCGGGCCAAGCTGCCACCAGTCAAAACCGACTTCCCAGACTGCCCACGCAAGTGTTGCGACAATGAACACGGCATAGACGTGAAGTGCTGCGCGATTGCGCTTGAAGAGCAGAACGGCCGTCAACAGAAAGGCCAGTCCGGAAAGCACATAATAAAAACTGCCCCCAAGCATCACAAGCTGGGAGCCAAAACCGAACAGCGCGAGGCCGATGAGCGTGAGAAAAACTGCAGTGACGGTGACTGCCATGAATGAAACCCCCGATTCCTGTCACTTTGTGTGAAATGAAATCGGGAGCAATATGGTTCCATTCAAACGCCACGAAAATTCATGGCATCTGCGTCACGGGTTCTGCGGCGCACCCGTGGAGTCCTGCGGGGAAGGGTTTCGCTCCGTTGAAGCCGGCGGCGAAGCACGGCCGTTTGCGGGATTGTTGTCGAAGCTTTCCGAGCCCGACGGCTGCTGCGGGACAGGGGCGTTCTCCGTCTGCGGATTTTGCGGCAGGTTCTCGTCCGGTTCGAAAACCGCGTATTCCACAACAGCCCAGACCACCAGCGCTAACAACACGCTGACGATCAGAATGACAAGAACCGGACGTCCTGTCGATCCTTGCCGTGCCCGTGTGGCCGTCTCCTTTTTCGGAGCATCCCGACCGTCGAGATAGCTGGTATTTTCTCTGGCCATGTCTTTCACTCCCTAAACTCTGTCAATCTAATCCACAGGGAGAGGTTTTGTTCCCGCGAGGGGCCGGCGCATTCGACATGGCGCAATCTGACCCTCACCGGAAGAGGGCGTCCGGGCCTCTCGGTTATTTCGCGGTCCAGCCGCCATCGATGGAAATGGTGGTGCCGGTGATGGAACGGGCCATATCGCCAGCGAGATAAAGTGCCATTTCGGCGATTTCCTCCGGCTGGATGAAGCGTCTTGTCGGCTGCGGCGCAAGCATCACCTTTTTCACCACATCTTCCTCACTCATGCCGTGTACCCTCGCCTGATCCGCGACCTGCGCGGCCACAAGCGGGGTCCAGACATAGCCGGGGCAGATGGCGTTACAGGTGATGCCGAGTTCGGCAACCTCCAGCGCAATGCTTTTCGTCAGTCCCACCACCGCATGTTTGGTTGCCACATAGGGCGCCTTGAAGGGAGACGCGCGCAAACCATGCGCGGAAGCGATGTTGACGATGCGGCCCCAGCCTCTTTCCTTCATGCCCGGCAAAGCAGCGCGGATGGTGTGAAAGGCGCTGTCGAGAGAAATGGCAACGATGCGGGAAAAATCCGCGAAGTCGAACTCATCGATCGGCGCGACCTTCTGAATGCCGGCATTGTTGACGAGGACATCGACATGGCCGAATTCCGCAATGACCTTTTCAGGCAGATGCGCGCTTTCTTCATAGTTCGCGAGGTTGGCGGAGAAATAGGCCGGCCTTTGCCGCGCCACTTTCCCTACAGCCTCCAGCGCCTGCGTCGCCTCCTCCACCGTTTCTATGCCATGCACAGCGACCAGATAGCCCGCCTCGGCGAAACGCCTGGCGATGGCAAGTCCGATGCCGCTGGTGGAACCGGTGACAAGCACGGTTTTCGGTTGATCCTCCATGGGCCTAGTCCTTCAGCTGCGGCAGGTTGCGGAAAAGTTCGAGCGCTTCGGGATTGGCGAGCGCATCGGCATTTTTCACCGGCCGACCATGGATGGTGTCGCGCACCGCGATTTCGGAAATCTTGCCGGAGCGTGTGCGCGGGATAGCGCTGACAGCAATGATCCTTGCCGGCACATGCCGCGGCGTCGCCCCCGAACGGATGCGGCTGCGGATGGTCTTTTCCAGCTCTTCCGTCAAGGCAGCACCACCCTTCATGCGCAGGAAGAGGATGACCCGCTGGTCCCCGTCGATATCCTGCCCAACGGCAATGGCCTCCTCTACTTCGGGCACGGTTTCCACCTGCCGGTAGATTTCCGCAGTCCCGATGCGCACCCCACCTGGATTAAGCGTCGTGTCCGAGCGTCCATGGATCACATAACCGCCGGAGGGCCGCAGTTCGGCGAAATCGCCATGCGCCCAGATGCCGGGGAAACGATCGAAATAGGCGGCCTGATACCGTGAACCATCGTCATCGCCCCAGAATTTGACTGGCATGGACAGATGCGCATTTCGGCAGACGAGTTCACCGGCAACGCCGCGAACGGAACGGCCCTCATCGTCAAGCGTATCGATATCCATGCCGAGCATCGCGCCCTGCAATTCACCGCGATGAACCGGCTGTAGGGGATTGCCGCCGAGGAAACAGGCGCAGATGTCGGTGCCGCCGGAAATGGAGGCGAGATGCACATCCGCCTTCCAGTCGCGATAGATATAATCGAAGGATTGCGGGATGAGCGGCGAACCGGTGGAGAGAATTGTTCGCAGCGATGAAAGATCATGGCTTTCCCGCGGTTTCAGTCCCGCCTTCAGGCATGCATCGATAAATTTCGCAGACGTACCGAAAGTGGCGATCCCTTCGGCGTCGATGAGATCGATCAGCCGGCCGGGCGTCGGATAGCCGGGATTGCCATCATAGGTGACGAGGGTGGCACCGAGCGCGAGACCGGAGACCTGCCAGTTCCACATCATCCAGCCGCAGGTGGTGAAATAGAAAAAGCGCTCACCCTCCTTGATATCGCATTGCAGTTTCAGCTCCTTCATGTGCTGAAGAAGCAAACCGCCGCCGGAATGGGTGATGCATTTCGGCTTGCCCGTCGTACCGGAGGAATAAAGGATCGCCAGCGGCGCCTTGACGGGCAGACGGTTGAAGGCAATCTCGCCAGCCGCATAAGGCGCGACGAAATCCGTAAGCGTCACGCAGCCGAGATCGGCAAGGTTTTCGGGCACGGCATCGCCGATCAGAACGATCTTTTCAGGGGCCGCACTTTCCCCCACGGCGCGGATGGTCGGGCCGACGTCGATGCGTTTACCGGCATAACCATATTCCGGCACGGCGAGGATGATTTTCGGGCCGATCTGAGACAAGCGGTCAGAGGCACCTGCCGGGCCGAAATCCGGAGAGCAGGACGACCAGATGGCACCGATGGCGCTCACGGCCAGATATCCCACGATCGCCTCTATATCATGGGTGACGATCGCCCCGACGCGATCACCTTCCTGCACCCCGGCATGCACGAGCGCCTGCACCATGCGGGACACTGCGTTGTAAAGCCCCTTGCGGCTTATCTCGCGCCTTGCACCATCGTCACGATGGGCGATGAGGGCCAACCGCTCATCGGCATCGCGCAGCAGGTTTTCGGCGTAATTCAACCTCGCGCCCGGATAGAACTCAGCCTCCCGGATCGTCGCGCCCGGCTTGAACGCAACGTCGCCGCGCGTGCCGATAATGCCGAGCTCGTCCCACAGCGCATCGTAAAACTCTTCCGGCGCATCGATCGACCAGCGCAGCAGGCCGGCATAATCATCGTCGGCCTGCCCGTGTATCTTTGCGGTTCTTGTCGCGAAGGCGAAAAGCGCCGAGCGCTTCACCCTCTCTTCCGGCGGCACCCACAGAATGTCAGATGGCCCGGCGGCTGTCATGCTCTGCTCCCGCGCAGCATTTCAACGATGGCGGAAAAATCACGCCCGCCCTGCCCGCCGTCGACGAAGCTCTCATAAAGCGCTGCCGCGGCAGCACCCAGCGGCGTGGAGGCGTCAGCACCATTGGCCGCCTCCTGCGAAAGCTTCAGGTCCTTGAGCATCAAGGCTGCGGCAAATCCGGGCTGGTAATCCTTGTTGGCGGGTGATGTCGGCACCGGACCCGGCACCGGGCAATAGGTGGTGAGCGACCAGCATTGCCCGGAAGATGTGGAGGCGACATCGAACAGCGCCTGGTGCGAAAGCCCGAGTTTTTCGCCGAGCACAAAAGCCTCGGAAACCGCGATCATGGAAATGCCGAGGATCATGTTGTTGCAGATCTTGGCCGCCTGCCCGTTGCCGCCCTTGCCGCAATGCACGATCTTTTTGCCCATGGCTTCCAGCAGCGGCTTCGCCGCCGAAAAAGCCTCCGCCTCACCACCGCACATGAAGGTCAGGGTGCCGGCGGCCGCACCGCCCGTGCCGCCGGAAACGGGGGCGTCGACCGAAGGGCAGCCGGCGGAAGCGGCCAGTTCATGCGCCTTCAATGCGCTTGCCATATCCACGGTCGAGCAGTCGATAAGGAGCGTTCCGGCAGAGATTTTACCAATCAGATCGCCATAGGCCGAAACGACATGCTCGCCCTTGGGCAGCATGGTGATGACCACATCAGCCGCGTTGACTGCTTCGGCAGAATTCGCGGCAACCGGAATGCCCGCCTCCTTTGCCGCTGCGCGGCAGGCTTCGGCAAGATCATATCCCCTGACGGCATATCCCGCCTTGACGAGATTGGCGGCCATCGGCAGGCCCATATGTCCCAGCCCCAGAAAAGCGACGGTCTTCATCGGTAGGTTCCTTTCAGCGATTATCCGCAAGGATCATGTCGGCGGCCTTTTCCGCAATCATGATCGTCGGCGAATTGGTATTTCCGGATGTAATGCGCGGCATCACCGAGGCATCGGCGACGCGCAGCCCGGCGAGCCGGCGGAACTTCAGGCGCGCATCAACGACACTTTCCATATCCGATCCCATGCGCAGCGTGCCGACAGGGTGGAAGATGGTAGTGCCGATATCACCTGCCGCCTTGGCAAGATCATTGTCGTTTTCGAAGGAAGGGCCGGGCCGGTATTCCTCCGGCCTGAAGCGGGAAAAGGCCGGCTGGGCGACGATGCGGCGTGTCAGCCGCATGGCATCTATGGCCACCTTCCGGTCGCCTTCGGTGGAAAGGTAATTCGGGCGGATTTCCGGTTGCATGGCGAAATCCGGTCCTTTCACATGCACTGAGCCACGGCTTTCCGGCCGCAGATTACAGACGCTTGCCGTTATGGCGGGAAAAGTGTGAACCGGATCCCCGAACTTGTCGAGCGAAACCGGCTGCACATGATATTCCAGATCAGCGGTTTCCTTTTCCGGCGAAGAGCGGGTGAAGACACCGAGCTGGCTCGGCGCCATCGACATCGGCCCGGAGCGCGTCAGCGCATATTCGAGGCCGATCCGCGCCTTGCCGAAGAGCGTCGAGGCCCGCTCATTGAGCGTCAGAACACCGGAGACCTTGTAGACCATGCGCAGCTGCAGGTGGTCCTGCAGGTTCTCGCCCACGCCCTGCACCTCCGCCACCGTATCGATACCCGCAGCCTGCAACACATCCCCACGACCGACCCCGGAAAGCTCCAGAACATGCGGCGAGCCTATTGCGCCGGCGGACAGCACGGTTTCGCGCCGCGCCCGCATTTTTTTCAGGACGCCGTCATGATGGAATTCGACACCCGTCACCCGGTCTTCTTCGATGATGAGCCGTTTGACATGGGCCTTGGTCAAAACGGTGAGGTTCTTGCGGCCAAGCACCGGTTTCAGGAATGCTTTCGCCGTGTTCCAGCGCCAGCCCGCACGCTGGTTGACATCGAAATAACCCGCCCCTTCATTGTCTCCGCGGTTGAAATCGTCAGTCGCGGGAATACCCGCTTCTCCTGCCGCCTTCTTGAAGGCATCAAGCACATCCCAGCGCACGCGGGCCTTTTCCACACGCCACTCGCCCCCGCTGGAATGCAGGTCACTCTTGCCGCGATAAAAATCCTCCGACTTCAGGAAATAGGGCAGGATGTCGTTCCAGCCCCAGCCTTCGCAGCCAAGCTGCCGCCAGACGTCATAGTCCCGCGCCTGCCCGCGCATGTAGATCATGCCGTTGATGGAGGAGCAGCCGCCCAGCACCTTGCCACGCGGATAGATCAGCGCGCGGCCGTTGAGGCCCGGCTCTTCCGCCGTCTTGAAACACCAGTCCGTGCGTGGATTGTTGATGCAATAGAGATAACCGACCGGAATATGGATCCAGTGGTAGTTATCGTTGCCGCCCGCTTCCAGAAGCAGCACGCGGTTGTTCGGGTCTTTCGAAAGGCGGTTGGCGAGAACGCATCCGGCGCTCCCCGCTCCGATGACGATATAGTCATATTCGCCCATTCTCTTCTCCACACGCCATCCTTGCCGCGTCGTCCCGAACGCGGGGAGGCTTTTCAGGTGTTTTCAAAATTGGCTAGCTGCGGTGCTGAAAGCCGAGTTTCCGCCCCAGCCGGGAAGCATAAAATTCACCGATCAGACCGCGACGGAAAACCAGAACGCAGGCCATGAAAACGAGGCCGGTGATGATGGTGACCGGGAAGTCCGAGGTCGCGAGATAGTTCTGCAGGGTCACGACAAGGCCCGCGCCGAAAATCGGGCCGATCATGGTGCCGATGCCGCCGAGCAGCGTCATCAGGATCACTTCACCGGACATCTGCCATGTCACGTCGGTCAGCGTCGCGAACTGGAACACCAGCGCCTTCAGCCCGCCAGCAAGCCCGGCGAGCGCCGCCGACATGACGAAGGCGCCGAGCTTGTAGCGCTGCACGCTATAGCCGAGCGAAATGGCGCGTTGCTCGTTTTCACGGATCGACTTCAGGATCATGCCGAAAGGCGAATTGACGAAACGCCAGATGATCAGTAGCGCCAACACGAAGGCGGCAAGCACCGTGTAATAGATATTGAGCGGACCGTTGAGATCGAGAATACCGAAGAGATGGCCGCGCGGCACGCCCTGCAGGCCGTCCTCTCCATGAGTAAACGGCGCTTGCAGGCAGAAGAAATAGAACATCTGCGACAAGGCGAGCGTGATCATGGCGAAATAGATGCCCTGGCGGCGAATGGCGAAAAAGCCGATGACAAGGCCGAGAAGAGCGGCACCGGCCATGCCGATGACCAGACCAATTTCCGGTGTGACACCCCATTCCTTCACCGAATAGGCGGTGAAATAGGCGGCGCCGCCAAAGAATGCCGCATGGCCGAAGGAAAGCAGCCCGGTATAACCGATCAGCAGATTAAAGGCGCAGGCAAAGAGCGCAAAGCAGAGAAGCTTCATCAGGAAGATCGGATAAACGAACATCGGCGCGGCGATGAGAATGGCAAGCCCGGCCAGAATGAGCACCGTCTTGATGGTTGCTGCCGTCGTCGATACTTCCGTCCGCGGCATTGCGCCGGCTGTCGGGCTATGGGTGGCTTTGGACATATCAGGCGTCCTTTCCGAAAAGTCCGGCGGGGCGGATGAGCAGCACAAAGGCCATGATGACGAAGATGACGATATTGGAGGCCTCAGGGTAGAACACCTTGGTGAGGCCCTCGGCGATACCGAGCATGTAGCCGGTGACGATGGCGCCCATGATCGAGCCCATGCCGCCAACGACCACCACCGCAAAGACGACGATGATGAGGTTTGTGCCCATCAGCGGCGAGACCTGATAGATGGGGGCGGCGAGAACGCCGGTGAAACCCGCAAGCCCGGCGCCGAGCGCGTAGGTGAGCGTCAACAGAACAGGCACATTGATGCCGAAAGCCTGCACAAGGGTCGGGTTTTCCGTCGCGGCGCGCAGATAGGAGCCGAGACGCGTCTTTTCGATCAAGGCCCAGGTGGCGATGCACACGATCAGCGAGATCACGACGACGAAGGCGCGGTAGTTCGGCAGGAACATGAAGCCGAGATTGGTGCCGCCTGCGAGTTCGCGCGGCACCGAATAGGGTTGGCCCGCCGCGCCGTAAAGCCACCGGAACGTGCCTTCCACCACCAGCGCCAGGCCGAAGGTGAAGAGCAGACCATAGAGTGGATCGAGATCATAAAGCCGCGACAGAAGGAAACGTTCGATGATCGCCCCGAACAGCGCGACGACGAGCGGCGTGACGATGAGCGCCACCCAGAAATTGATGCCGAAATATTGCAGGCCGAGAAAGGCGACGAAAGCGCCGAGCATATATTGGGCGCCATGGGCAAAATTGATGACGCGCAGCAGCCCGAAGATGACAGCAAGCCCAAGTGACAGCAGCGCATAGAATGAGCCGTTGATAAGGCCGACCAGCAATTGCCCGAGGAGCGCCTGAATTGGAACGCCGAAGATCATCGTCATGGTTAAACCCCCAGCACCTTGTTAAGCTCGCCCATGCGGGCGGAAAGCTCCCCCACCGGAAAATCGCCGACCATCTGGCCGTGGTCCATGAGATAGAAGCGATCGGCGATACGGCTCGCAAACCGGAAATTCTGCTCCACCAGAACCACGGTCATGCCGCGGCTCTTCAGCTTCTGCAAAACCTCTCCAATACGCTGTACGATGACGGGGGCAAGCCCTTCGGTCGGCTCATCCAGCAGCAGCACCTTGACGCCGGTGCGCAGGATGCGCGCCATGGCCAGCATCTGCTGCTCGCCACCGGAGAGCTTCGTGCCGGGGCTGGTGCGGCGTTCGTAAAGATTGGGAAACAGCTCGTAGATTTCATCGAGCGTCATGCCGCCGGACGCGACGACGGGCGGCAGCTTCAGGTTTTCCTCAACACTCAGGGTCGCGAAGATGCCGCGCTCCTCCGGTACGAAACCGAGGCCGTATTTCGCCGTACGATGCAGCGGCACCGGCATAAGATCCTTGCCGCCGAGCTTGATGACGCCCTTGCGGTTGCGGATGATGCCCATGATGGTTCGCAACGTCGTGGTCTTGCCCACGCCATTGCGGCCGAGAATGGTGATGGTTTCGCCCTCGCCGACCGTCAGATCGACGCCGTGCAGCGCCTGGCTTTCGCCATACCAGGATTTCAGGTTGGAGACTTCGAGCATCGCCGCCATATCAAGCCTCCTCCGTGCCCATATAGGCCGTGCGCACGCGCGGATCGGCAGAAACCGTGGCATAATCGCCCTCAGCCAGAATTTCTCCACGCTGCAGAACAGTAACGTGATGGCAGATATCGGCCACGACCTTCAGATTATGTTCGACCATCAGCACCGCACGGGTCTTTGCCACCTCACGAATAAGCTCGGCCACATGCGAGACATCTTCTCCACCCATGCCCGCCATCGGCTCGTCCAGCAGCAGAACTTTGGGATCAAGCGCCAGCGTAGTCGCGATTTCGAGAACCCGCTTGCGGCCGTAAGACAGATCAGCCGCAAGCGCGTGTTTTTCCCGCGTGAGGCCCACCATGGAGATCAGCTCCTCGGAGCGGGCATTCAGCCTGTCCAGCGAAGAGAGCGGCAGCCAGAACTGCGTTGCAAGGCTGTTGGGCCGCTGCAACGCCACCCGCACGTTTTCCAGAACCGTCAGATGCGGAAACACCGCCGATATCTGGAAAGACCTGACCAGGCCAAGACGCGCCACCTTGTCCGGTGGCGTTTTTGTTATATCCGTTCCCATGAAGGTGATCGCCCCGCCTGTCGGCTGGAGAAACTTGGTCAACAGGTTGAAAACCGTTGTCTTGCCGGCGCCGTTGGGGCCGATCAGCGCATGGACACGGGCGTGATGCACGTCGAGATCGACGTTTTTCACGGCTGCGAATGCGCCGAAGGTCTTGGTGAGACCACGCGCCGAAAGAACGACGCGAGGTTCTGCCTGCCCGGCGGGGGCGGGAGCGATCGTCATGAAACTTTCCCCTTTATTGCGTCAGTCTTTTATTGCGTCACCAGCGGGCAACCGCTCTTTGCGGGGTCCATGAAGGCTTCCTTGCCGGGGATGGTGGCGAGAACCTTGTAGTAATCCCAGGGCTGCTTGCTTTCGTCAGGCTTCTTCACTTCCATGAGGTACATGTCGTGGATCATCCGACCATTGGCAGCCACATGGCCATCCTTGGCGAAGACGTCGTTGACAGGCATTTCCTTCATGGCCTTGGCGACGGCGTCTGCATCGTCGGTGCCGGCCTTCTCGATCGCCTTCAGATAATGCAAGACAGCGGAATAGGTGCCGGTGTGAACCATGTTCGGCATGGCGCCGGTTCGTTCCTTGAAGCGCTCACCAAACTTGCGCGATTCATCGTCGCGGTCCCAATAAAAACCTTCCGTCAGTGTCAACCCTTGAGCTGCCTCAAGGCCGAGGCCATGGACTTCGGCTAGCGTGAAGAGAAGCGCTGCAAGGCGCTGGCCACCTGCAACGATACCGAATTCCGCAGCCTGCTTGATGGCGTTGGAGGTGTCGAGACCGGCATTGGCAAGACCGATAACCTTCGCGCCCGAAGACTGCGCCTGCAGCAGGAAGGACGAATAGTCGG
Organism: Rhizobium sp. ZX09; assembly: GCF_017357485.1. Lineage (NCBI taxonomy): Bacteria > Pseudomonadati > Pseudomonadota > Alphaproteobacteria > Hyphomicrobiales > Rhizobiaceae > Rhizobium > Rhizobium sp. ZX09. The sequence goes on along the minus strand of NZ_CP031364.1, from coordinate 1,264,493 downwards.
TGGTGGCGAGCGGATGGCGTACGGAGCCCAGCACCTTGCCGCCATTGGCCTTGACGAAATTGGACGTATTTTCTTCCAGCGAATAACCGAAGGCATAGTCGGCGGTCAGGAAGAACCAGCTGTCGCCGCCCTGTTTGACGAGTGCGCCACCGGTGCCGACAGCCAGCGAATAGGTGTCATAGGCCCAATGAAAACCATAAGGGCTGCACTGCTTGCCGGTCAGCTCGGTGGTGGCAGCACCGGTGTTGACGGTGATCTTCTTCTTGTCCTTCGAAAGTGCCTGCACGGCAAGGCCGACAGACGACGAGGTCAGCTCCATGATCGAATCGACCTGTTCGGTGTCGTACCATTGGCGGGCAATGTTGGAGGCAACATCCGCCTTGTTCTGATGGTCGGCGGTCACCACTTCCACCGGCGCACCGAGCACCTTGCCGCCAAAATCCTCGACCGCCATCTTCGCGGCTTCATAGGAGTATTTGCCGCCGAAGTTAGCGTAAACGCCAGACTGGTCGTTCAGGATGCCGATCTTGACCTTGCCGTCCGAAATCTCGGCGGCATAAGCGGCAGTGCCGGCGGCAAGTGCCATGGCCGTGGATAAAACGATACTCTTGCGCATGACTTCTCCTCCCAGAGATGATTGCGAGCCTCAGATTGTCTGTGCAGCGGTGAACCGAAACCCTGCACATGAATGGCCGCACCGCCCTCCTCAAAGCGGTGCATCCTGAGCGTAGACTTCTCGAATTCGGCCGTTGACACAAGAGCGTGTCATCATCAAATTGCGAACAGGAACTGTTCATTTTTGAACAGAACTCTTGATGGGAGACAATTATGGCGACCCCTTTCACCTGGGACGACCTTCAATATTTCCTGGCCGTGGCCCGCACCGGACAGCTCTCATCCGCCGCCAGAAGCCTGCGCACCAGCCACGCCACCGTCTCCCGCCATATCGACCGGCTGGAATTTTCGCTTAAAACCAAGCTCTTCGAGCGGAACCCGCGCGGTTATGAGCTGACGACGGTGGGGCGGCGACTGGTCGATACCGTCGAGCGGATAGAGGCAGAGGCTGAACGGCTGCAATCGGATATTTCCGAAAGCGGCAGCCTCCTGCGCGGCGTTGTGCGCCTGAGCGCTCCCGAAGGTTTTTCCAATTTTTTCTTCGTCGAGAGGCTGAAGGACTTCGCCGCCACCCATCCCCACATCATGGTGGAAATGGTGACGATCCAGCAGATCATGGCGCTTTCCCGAAAGGAGGCGGATGTGGCTGTCACGCTCGATCCGCCGAAGGCCGGTCCCTATATCAATGAACAGATCATCGATTACACTCTGCATATTTACGCCTCACGGTCCTATCTCGCCGGACAGCCGAAAATCACGAAGCGGGAAGACCTGCTCGACCACTTCTTCATCGGCTACGTGCAGGATCTGATCTTTTCACCCGGCCTCGACTACATGCGCGATGTGCTTCCGGGCCTGCGGCCAAATTTCCAGTCCTCGAGCATTTTTGCGCAACTGACCGCCACGCTTGGTGGCCGAGGGCTTTGCATCCTGCCGAATTTCATCGCCGCGCGCTTTCCGGATTTGCAGATGGTGCTTCCGGGTGAGGTCGAGCTGCGGCGAGGTTACTGGCTCACCAGCCATCAGGACTTTGCCAATGTGCCGCGGGTGCGCTCCTTGATGGATTTCATCCTCACCACCGCGCGCGCCCACGAAAAGCTCTTTATTCTCAAGCGCGGCATCATGGTCTGAAGTCGCGATCGTTCACATTTCGGCGACACCCTGTCTTCGTCTCGCAGGTTGGAGGATCTGCGCCGTTGCTTATATGAGGGACAACAACGATGTCGCTGCACTAGCGGACATCCTCCAAATCTGGAAGGTCATTATGAAAAAGATCGGATTCCTATCCTTCGGCCACTGGACGCCCTCCCCCCAGTCGCAGACCCGCTCGGCGGCCGATACGCTGCTGCAGTCGATAGACCTCGCCGTGGCCGCAGAAGAACTGGGGGCTGACGGCGCCTATTTCCGTGTGCACCATTTCGCCCGTCAGCTGGCCTCGCCCTTCCCGCTTCTGGCCGCCGTCGGCGCCCGCACGAAAAAGATAGAGATCGGCACCGGCGTCATCGATATGCGTTACGAAAACCCGTTCTACATGGTGGAGGACGCCGGTTCGGCCGACCTCATCGCCGGTGGACGCCTGCAGCTCGGCATCAGCCGCGGCTCGCCGGAGCAGGTCATCGATGGCTGGCGTTATTTCGGTTATCGCCCGGCCGAGGGCCAGAGCGAAGAAGATATGGCGCGTCAGCACACCGAGGTCTTCCTCGAGCTTTTGAAGGGCGAAGGCTTTGCCGAGCCGAACCCGCGGCCGATGTTCCCCAACCCGCCGGGTCTTCTGCGGCTGGAGCCGCATTCCGAAGGCTTGCGCGAGCGCATCTGGTGGGGCTCGAGCTCCAATGCAACGGCAGTGTGGGCGGCAAAGCTGGGCATGAACCTGCAAAGCTCCACGCTGAAGACCGACGAAACCGGTGAGCCTTTCCACGTCCAGCAGGCGCAGCAGATCCGCACCTTCCGGGAAGCCTGGAAGGAGGCCGGACATGCGCGTGAGCCACGCGTCTCCGTCAGCCGCAGCATCTTCGCCCTCGTCAATGATCGCGACCGGTCATATTTCGGTTACGGTAACGAAGGCGACGACAAGATCGGCTATATCGACGATAAGACGCGTGCGATCTTCGGACGCAGCTATGCCGCCGAACCGGAAAAGCTGATCGAACAGCTGAAGGCCGACGAAGCCATCGCCGAAGCTGACACGCTGCTGCTGACCGTGCCGAACCAGTTGGGCGTCGATTATAACGCCCATGTGATCGAGACCATCCTGAAGCAGGTAGCGCCGGCACTTGGCTGGCGCTAAATCTGGAAAAATCGTATCATCCACACGCCGTCACCCCGGACTTGATCCGGGGTCCAGCGCGATCAAGTCTTTGATCGCGAAAGAGTCGTTTTACGGCGCAGACGCGCCGTGGCTGGATGCCGGATCTAGTCCGGCATGACGGAGGACGTGCTTTCCCTCCGTTAAAATCCGGGCTGTATACCGCTGCTCTATTTCAGCGCCTTGCCATAACGCGCGAAACTCTCCGCCAGCGGCGTGGTGCTCGCACCCGGCTGCTCAGGCCGTTTGTAGACACCATCCCGCACTTGGATCGGTTCTTCGAAATGATCCTTGATCCACGGAATATATTCGAGAATGGTCGACGCCGGATGCCAGTAGCTCAGATGCACATGCACCTGGCTCATCTCGCCGGCATGCGGCACGACAGGCAGGCGATGGGCGAGTGCCAGATCGGCAACCTGGATATATTCGGTGACGCCGCCAAGCCGTGTTACATCCGGCTGGACATAAGCGACGGCGCCGGCATCGATGAAGGAACGGAACGCATCCACCGTATAAAGCTGCTCGCCGAGCGCAATCGGGATAGTGGTATTGCGCGCCAGTCGGGCATGGCTTGTCACATCGTCATACCACAGCGGCTCCTCGAACCAGTAGATGTCCAGATCCCTCGCTGCCGCACAGAAGCGCTGGCATGTGGGCAAATCCCATTTGCCGTTGCCATCGATGGCGATGCCGATGGATGAGCCGACGCGTTTGCGGACAGCAGCAAGCCGGGCGATATCGATATTCGGGTCGTCATGCCCGACCTTGATCTTCAGCCGGGTGAAACCGTCTTCCTCCACCGCCCTTGAGCTGCCTGCGAGCAAATCGTCCAACGAGAAGGAAAGCCAGCCGATATCGGTATTATAAGCTTCCACTGCCGCCGTGCGTGCGCCGCCGAGATAGTGCCACAGCGGCACGCCTGCCTTTTTCGCTTTCAGGTCCCAGAGAGCCACATCGATCGCAGCTAACGCCAGATGGGTGATGCCAGCCCTGCCGACCCATTGGAGCGAGGGATAACGGGCGAGCTTCATCCAAAGCCGTGAATACTCCGACGCATCCTCGCCGACGAGCAAGGGCGCATAACAATCGCTGATGCAGGATGTGATCAGCCTGTCCGATGCCAGATGCGCATGGGTGCCGGTGAAACCATAGCCCTCGAGGCCGTCACTGGTGGTGATCTTTGCGCCGACAACACCCCAATGGGTGATGCTGTGGGTGGAATCGGAAATGGAGTCCGATGTCAGCGGCAGGTGCAGGATGAAGGGTTCGACGGCGGTAATTTTCATGATCGGTCATTCCTCGATGCTTGAACGCTTCTGGGGAGGAGAGGCGGAAGTCCCTTTCTGAGACACGCTTTGCCGACTGGGCGGGTGAAATCGCGTCATCTCCCGCGTCCAATGGTTGCAGGAGTCAAACCGTCAGGGGATTGCCGGACCGCCCTCCTCCGGCAGCCGGCTTCCGATGGCAGATAGAGCTAACGGAAAAACGGATTTTGTAAAATAAAAAATTTTTTATTTTTAATATTCGATCATTGCCTGCTTCACAAAGCTGGGCGATGATGTGGGCATGAACACACTCGTCAAAGTCACGCTCGCCGAACAGGCGCACCGGGAACTGCGCGCACGCATCGTCAGCGGCAAATTGCGCGGCGGCGAACGTCTGCTGCCAAATGAACTTGCCGCCGATCTCGGCATCAGCCCGACGCCGGTCAAGGAAGCCTGCCTGAAACTCGAGGCGGATGGGCTGGTGGTCAGTTCGTCCCGGCGCGGAATGGTGGTGCGCGACTTCACGGTCGAGGATGTGGAGGAACTATACGCGGCCAGGATGCTGCTTGAAAAAGGTGCGGTGGAAGTGGCCTTCGATGCCGGGCAGCTGGACGGAACGCTGCACGTGGCACTGCTGGAAAGCCTCGACAAACATCGCGCCTTCGCCAAAGGCTCGACGCTGGATGAATTGTCGAAAGCGCTTTTTTACGACCGCAGTTTCCACGCGACCCTGGTCGCAGCGGCGCGCATTCCGGTCATTTCCGGTTCGCATGAGCGCATTCTAGACCAGACCCACACGGTCTTCGTCTCGATCCTCGGTGATTACGCCCGCTCGGTCGAGGAGCACCAGAATATTGCCGATGCCATTGCCGCCGGCAGCAAGGCCCAGATCATCGATGCGCTGTGGCGGCACCTGGAGCGCAGCCGCCAGAACACGCTGCGTCAGGTCCGATTGCTCAAAGAGGCCGGCGCCTGATCATTTAAAAGACAAGTGGAGGACTGCATGTACGAAAACCCCGGGGTCGCAATTCCATCAGCGCGAGCCGAAACCATCTCATTCGCCAGGGGGATTTTGTGCTGATGATGGACCGGCTTTCCGCTAGAACCCTGCCCCGCCTGCCGCACACGGTCACGACCCCTGCCTATGAGCGCATGAAAATCACGCCCGGCATCGTGCATCTCGGCGTCGGCGCCTTTCACCGGGCGCATCAGGCGGTTTTCATCGACGATTGCCTCAATCGCGGCGAAACAGGATGGGGCATCGTCGCCGCATCGCTGCGCAGCCCGGACACCCGCGACGCCATCGAACCGCAGGATAATCTCTACACCTTCTGCCTTCGCGATGGCCAAAGCGAGCGCCTGCGCATCGTCGGCTCGATTCTTGAAACCGTCGTCGCCCCGGAAAACCCGGAGCGACTGGTGGAGCGGATGGCCGACCCGCGCGTTCTCATCGTGACTCTGACTGTGACGGAGAAGGGTTACCTGACCAATCTCGCCTCCCGCAGCCTGCTGCGTGACCATCCCGATATCGTCCACGATCTCGAAAATCCGGAGCGGCCGCGCTCGATCTTCGGCTTCATCCTTGCAGCGACCCGGCGCAGACGTGCCGAAGGTTCCCTGCCGCTGACACTGCTGTCCTGCGACAACCTGCCCGCCAACGGCCACGCGCTGCGAAAGCTGCTGCTGGAATTCGCGAGCCTTGCGGATCAGGAACTGGCCTCCTTCATCGAAGCCAATATTGCCTGCCCCTGCTCGATGGTGGACCGTATCGTTCCCGCCACCACGGATGCGGACCGGGATGCGATTTCGGCCGCACTCGGCCTCAGCGATGCATGGCCGGTCGTTGCGGAACCTTATTTCCGTTTCGTCATCGAAGACCGTTTTCCTCATGGCAGACCGGCGCTTGAGAAATCGGGCGTGGAATTCGTCGATGATGTCGAACCTTACGAGCATATGAAGCTGAGGATGCTGAACGGCTCCCACAGCGCCATCGCCGCCATCGGCCAGATTGCCGGCCTTGCGACGGTGGCCGATGCCTGGGCTGAAAAGACCGTGCGCGACTTCATCGACGTCTATTGGCGTGAGGTCGGACGGACGCTGGATCCTGCCGTCGATGGTTCTGAATTCGCAGCCGGCCTGCGGCAGCGTTTCGCCAATCCCTCATTGCAGCACAAGACCATGCAGATCGCCTCCGATGCGTCGCAGAAAGTGCCGCTGCGGATACTTTCACCACTACGAGAATTGCTGGCGGAAAAGGCTGAGTGCGGAGCGGTCATTTTTGCCGTCGCGCTGTGGATCAGGTCCTGCGCAGAGGAGGATGAAAAGGGGCAGCCGATCACCATTCTCGACCCCGCCTTCAGGGAGTGGGATGCGCCGGATCAACTGGCGATGGCTCCGGATGCGGTGGTCGACCGCTTCCTCGGTTTCGAACGCACCTTTGGCAGCGACCTGCCCGCCAACGAAACCTTTGTCCTGGCCCTGAAAGCCGCCTATCGCAACATTCGCGAGCAGGGCGCCCTGGCGGCAATTGGGCGATTCCTGAAGTCCTGAAAAAAGAACAGGCCGGAAATCCGGCCTGCTCCCAACCTTTCGTCAACCGTCAGGCTGTCGCCGCCTGTCTCGCCGCCTTGCGGCGCTCCACGCGGGCGCGAATGGCATCGACATCCGTGATTGGGGTCGCGGCGAAGAGCTGACGGGTATAGGGGTGCTTCGGATCGGCGAAAAGTTCCTCGCGCGTGCCCTGCTCCACCGCTTCGCCCTTGGAGATGACCATCACGTCATCAGCAATGTAACGTACAACGGAAAGATCGTGGCTGACGAAGACATAGGTCAGTTCGAATTCCTCCTGCAGATCGCGCAGCAGGTTCAAGACCTGTGCCTGCACCGAAAGATCGAGTGCCGAGACCGGCTCGTCCAGCACCAGCAGCGCCGGGTTCAGCATCAGTGCACGCGCAATGGCGATACGCTGGCGCTGCCCCCCGGAGAACATGTGCGGATAACGGTTGAAATGCTCAGGACCAAGGCCAACCTTGACGAGCATGGCTTCAGCCCGCTCGCGGCGCTCGGAAGCAGGAATTTTCGTGTTGATGATGAGTGGTTCCATCAGCACGTCACCCACCTTCTGGCGCGGATTGAGGCTGCCATAGGGGTTCTGGAACACCATCTGCACCTTGGAGCGCATTTCCGTGCCGGGACGGCGCCTGGCGATATCGACCGGCTGGCCATCGATCTTCAATTCACCGCCGGAAGCCGGATCGATGAGGGCAATGATGCGAGCCAGCGTCGACTTGCCCGAGCCGGATTCACCGACAATAGCGAGCGTCTTGCCGCGCTCGACGGCGAAATCGATGCCCTTCAGGGCCTGCACCATCCTCGCACCGCCGAACAGGCCGCCGGGAACGTGATAGTCGCGGGTAATGCCCTTGCCTTCAACCACGATACTCATCGAACGCCCTCCTTGCCGAAGAAATCGGAGACGGTGGGCAGACGGTCGCCGGTGGCATTTTCCGGCAGGGCCGAAAGCAATGCCTTGGTGTAGGGATGCTGCGGGGCTTCGAAGAGGCTCAGCACATCCGCCTCCTCCATCTTGCGGCCCTTATATTGCACGACGACACGATCGGCGGTCTCGGCAACCACGCCCATATCGTGGGTGATGAGGATCAGCGCCATGCCATATTCTTCCTGCAGCTTCATCAGCAGGTCGAGAATCTGCTTCTGTATCGTCACGTCGAGCGCAGTCGTCGGCTCGTCGGCGATCAGGAGACGCGGCTTGGAGGCAATCGCAATGGCGATCATCACGCGCTGGCACTGCCCGCCCGACATCTGGTGCGGATAGGCCTTGAGCTTGGATTCCGGATCGGGAATACCGACAGCACGGAATAGCTCCAGCGCGCGGGCGCGTGCGGCAGCGCCGCTCATGCCGAGATTGAGGCGAAGCACTTCCTCGATCTGGAAACCGACCGTGAAGGACGGATTGAGCGAGGCGACCGGCTCCTGGAAGATCATGGTGATCTCACGGCCGATCAGCTTGCGGCGCTCCTGCGGCGACATGGCCAGCAGATTGATGCCGTCAAAGACCATCTCATCGGCGGTAATCGTCGCCGTATCGGGCAGCAGGCCCATGACGGCGAGCATCGATACCGATTTGCCCGAACCGGATTCACCGACGATGGCCAGCACTTCGTGTTTGTCCACGGACACATCAATGCCGTCGACGGCGGTGAAGGCACCGGTGGCGGTGGCGAATTTCACCGTCAGGTTCTTGATTTTCAGCAGGCTCATATCTCAGCTCCGCTTCAGTTTGGGATCGAGCGCATCACGCAGCCCGTCACCCATCAGGTTGATGGCAAGCACCGAGGTCAGGATCGTCAGGCCGGGAAGGGTAACAACCCACCAGGCGCGCAGAATGAACTCACGCGCTTCCGCCAGCATCGTGCCCCATTCGGAGGCAGGCGGCTGAGCGCCCATGCCGAGGAAGCCGAGTGCGGCCGCATCGAGAACCGCAGACGAGAACGAAAGCGTTGCCTGTACGATCAGTGGCGCAAGGCAGTTCGGCAGGATGGTCTTGAACATCAGCCGGAGATTGCCGGCACCGGCCACGCGCGCGGCCGTGACATATTCACGCCGAAGCTCGCTCATCACCGCCGCACGCGTCAGACGCGCAAAATGCGGCTGATAGACGATGGCAATGGCGATCATCGCGTTGGTGAGCCCCGGCCCAAGGATCGCGACCAGCACCAGCGCCAGAAGCAGCGATGGGAACGCCAGGATGACGTCCATCACACGCATGATGACGGTATCGACCCAGCCGCCGAAGAAGCCTGCGATGAGACCGATGACAATGCCGCCAACGAGCGCGATGGAAACGACAACGATGCCAATGAACAGCGAATATTGCGCGCCGTATATCAGACGGGACAACATGTCACGCCCGACGGCGTCGGTGCCGAAGAAGAAGCCGGCACGGCCGCCTTCCTGCCAGACCGGCGGCACCAGCAGCGCATCGCGATATTGCTGGGTTGGATCATGCGGTGCGATGAGCGGCGCAAAAACCGCGACCAGCACGAGGAGAATAAACACGGCAAGGCCGATGACGGCACCACGGTTCTGACGGAAATAGAACCAGAAATCGGCGATCATCCGGCGGCGGATGGCGGCGTCAGAAAGCCTGACGACCGGAGCTGTGGTCACATCGCTCATTTGTGACGGATCCTTGGATTGATGAGGCCGTAGGTCAGGTCGACGAGCAGGTTGACGATCATCACCAGACCCGCAATCAACAGCAGGCCGCTCTGCACGACCGGATAGTCGCGGCGCGAGATGGAATCGATCATCCACTTGCCGATACCCGGCCAGGAAAAGATGGTTTCGGTCAGGATGGCGCCAGCCATCAGCACGCCGATCTGCAGACCGATGGTGGTGATGACGGGGATCATGGCGTTGCGCAGCGCATGGATGCCGACGACACGGGAAGGCGACATGCCCTTGGCGCGGGCCGTGCGCACATAATCCTCGCCGAGAACCTCCAGCATGGCCGAGCGCGTCTGGCGCGCAATGACGGCAAGCGGAATGGTGGCAAGCACCACCGAGGGCAGGATGAGATGCGAAAAGGCCGAGGCGAAGGCGCCCTTCTGTCCCGAAATCAGGCTGTCGATCAGCATGAAACCGGTAACGGAGGGGAAGAAATACATCAGCGAGATGCGGCCCGAAACCGGCGTCCATTGCAGGATGCCGGAGAACATGATGATGAGCAGCAGACCCCACCAGAAGATCGGCATGGAGAAGCCGACGAGCGCCGTCGTCATGGAAATCTGGTCGAACCAGGAGCCGCGGCGAATAGCGGCGATCACGCCGACCGGAACGCCGATGAGCGTTGCGATGATGATGGCGACGAGACCAAGCTCGACCGTCGCGGGAAAGAGCGACAGGAACTCGGTGAGAACCGGCTTCTTGGTGACCAGCGAATTGCCGAGATCGCCCTGAAGCAGCCGTCCCAGGAAATGAAGATATTGCTGCCACACGGGCTGGGCAAAGCCGAGCTGTTCGGCAAGCTGCGCATGCCGTTCGGGCGAAATGCCACGCTCGCCCGCCATCAGCAGCACGGGATCGCCCGGCAGGACGCGCACGAAGGCGAAGGCAACGATGGTGATCCCGAGGAAGGTCGGAACGAGATAGAGAAGTTTGCCGAGAATGAACCGGATCATGGCTTTTTCCTGAAAAGACGCGCGGAAGAACAGGGTTCTTCCGCGCGTCCGGTTGTTCGGGGATTACTCCGCGATGTCGACGTTTTCGAAGGTGAAGTCGCCAAGCGGGCTCATGGTGAAGCCGGAAACCTTGGCAGACATGGGAACGAACTGCGTGGAGTGCGCAAGCGTCGCCCACGGAGCCTGTTCCTTGAAGATCACCTGTGCCTGCTCATAAAGCTTGGTGCGCTCGGCAACGTCGGTGGTCTGCTTTGCCTTGGCCAAGAGGTCCGAGAACTCCTTGTTGCACCACTGTGCACGGTTCGCACCGCCTTCACCGGTTGCGGCGCAGGACAGGAGAACGCTAAGGAAGTTGTCCGGGTCGCCGTTGTCGCCGGTCCAGCCGAGGATGACGGCACCGTCGCGCTTCGTTTCGGTGGACTTCTTGAGATATTCACCCCACTCGAAGGAGACGATCTCGGCCTTGACGCCGACCTTAGCAAAATCCGACTGGATCAGCTCGGCGGTACGACGGGCGTTCGGCATGTAAGGACGCTGCACCGGCATCGTCCAGATCTTCATCGACAGATCCTTGACGCCAGCGGCTTCGAGAGCCTTCTTGGCAGCTTCCGGATCGTAAGCATCGTCCTTGATGCTGTCGTTGTAGGACCACATTGTCGGCGGGATCGGGTTCTTGGCAACCTGGCCTGCACCCTGGAACACAGCGTCGATGATCGCCTGCTTGTTCATCGCCATGTTCAGCGCCTTGCGGACTTCCGGCTTGTCGAAAGGTGCAACGGTCGTGTTGTAGGCGAAGTAAGCGACGTTCAGGCCCGGCTGTTCATCGAGCTTGAGGTTCTTGTCGGCGCGGATGGTCGCGAGATCAGCCGGAGCGGGGTATGGCATCAGGTGGCATTCGCCAGCCTTCAGCTTCTGCAGGCGAACCGCGGCGTCAGGCGTGATCGCGAAGATCAGGTCGTCGATCTTCGGGGCTTCACCCCAGTAGTCGGCGTTCTTCTGGAAGCGGATGACCGCATCCTTCTGATAGGCGACGAACTTGAACGGACCGGTGCCGATCGGCAGGTTGTTGAAGTCTTCCTTGGTGCCGGCCTTCTCAAGCGTATCGGCATATTCCTTCGACACGATGGATGCGAAAGGCATGGCGATGTTGGCGAGGAACGGCGCTTCCGGGCGGGTCAGCACGAACTTGACCGTGTAATCGTCAACCTTGACGATTTCCTTGATCAGGGACGGCATTTCCATGGAGTTGTAATATTCGTAGGTGATGCCTGCGATATACTGGTTCCACGGGTTCTTCGCGTCGCCCTGGCGGTTGTAGCTGAAGATCACGTCGTCAGCGTTGAATTCGCGGCTCGGCGTGAACTTGTCGTTGGAGTGCCACTTGACGCCCTTGCGCAGGTGGAAAGTATACTCGAGACCATCCTTGGAAACGTCCCACTTTTCCGCAAGGCCTGGCTCTACTTCTGTCGTGCCCTTTTTGAATTCCGTCAGACGGTTGTAGACCGGATGCGCGGAAGCGTCGAAGGTGCCGCCGGCGGTGTAAGGCGACGGATCAAAGCCTTCCGGCGATGCCTCGGAGCAGTAAACGAAGGTCTTCGCCATGGCTGGCATGGCGGAAGTCATCGCAAGTGCAGAAGCGATAAGCAAACTGCGGGTCAGCATTTTCATCTGATGGTCCTTTCCCTCTTTTTCTGAGTTCCTGCGGCCCCCTCCAGGGGCCTACCTCTTCTGGTCAGCGGCGGCACGGGGATGCCCGTCTCGCCGTTCGGTCTTTGCCTCCCGACCAATTACCCGGCGACCGGCTGAAACAACCGGTCGAGGTTCGTTTCCGGTGGGCAGAACCAACGCGGCCCTGCCTCCGTCATGTAAGCGATATCTTCGAGACGAACGCCGCATTCCCCATAAACGCACAGCATCGGCTCGATGGAAAAACACATGCCGGGCTCAAGCGCCGTGGCATTTCCTGCAACGATATAGGGTTCTTCGTGAATATCCAGCCCAAGCCCGTGACCCGTGCGGTGCGGCAGACCGGGAAGCTGATAATCCGGACCAAATCCGGCCGCCTTCAGACTGTCCCGGGCGGCCTTGTCCACCTCGAAACAGGCGGCGCCAACGCGGGCGGCAGCGAAGGCCGCGGCCTGTGCGTCACGTTCGGCATTCCAGATAAAACGCTGCCGTTCCGTTGGCTTGCCAAAGACATAGGTACGGGTGATATCGGAACGATAGCCATGAAGAATACCACCGAGGTCGACCAGTACCATGTCGCCCTGGTTCAGCGTCTGCGCATGGGGCACGCCATGCGGATAGGCCGTCGCCTCGCCGAACTGCACCGCCACAAAAAGCGGCTTCATGCCAAGGGCAATATGGGCGGCATTAACGAAATCCGCGACTTCCGTGGTGGAGATGCCGGGACGCAGGCCTTCGAACACCGCCTTCTGCACATTATAGCTCGCGTCCATCGCTGTCTGAATGAGGGCGATCTCCGCTGCAGACTTGACCTGCCGCTGGGCGACAATCAACGGCTGAGCGGAAATGATGCGGCCTTCCAGACGCTGCATGAGCGCGGATGCGAAAACAAAGGGCGTGGCGGGATCGATGGCGACGAAGTGACCTGCACAGGCCAGCGCACCGATGCGCCTTGCCATCACGTCGAACGGGCTTTCATCCTCTTCCCAGGTGGCGACTGCGCCGGGGATACGGATCAGGGTCTGGAGTTTCGGTTCCTCGAAGGTTGGGCTTATATAGATCGGCTCGCCCTCGGCCGGCACCAGAGCACCGTGAATACGCTCGGAAAGGCCAAGCGACAGACCGGTATAATAAGTCAGCGACGACGAAGCGTCGAGCCAGACCGCCTTGATGTTTTGCTGGGTCATTCGCGCCTGCAGGCCACGCAACCGCAACCTGAGCTCGTCTTCAGCGATCGATGAAACCGCGACCGGCTGAAACTGCTTCAGCGCCTCTTGAAAGTCTGCCATTCTCTCCCCGCCGCCTTCGGGCGCACGGACACTGGCGTGCCGGCACCTCCCAAGCGTTCTTTTGCCCATGCTTAACCACAGGGGGAGGGCTAAGCAATGGGGCGGGAGGACGCACCGCCACAAAACTGTGCATATTTATCTAGACATAACGAAATCGTGATCGACGCGAGCCTGATTTCAGGAGTCGTTGCCTTGACGCGGAAATCAAAAATCCCCCAGAAATCCAAGGGAGAAACCGGCCCCTTATCCACGCGTCGCGTGCAGTCGGGGAAACGAACGCCAATCCACCACGTAAAAAAGAGCCCAGAAAAGGAAAAAGCCTGCCGCGGGAGGAGGTGCGGCAGGCTTCAAACTTGATCGGTGATTGGGAGGAGGAGTACCACCGATCCACATCGAGCGACGCTGGGAGGAGGAGTGCGTCGCTTCGATGATTTGAATATAGCGGTATCTGTGATTTTTAACAGAGCAAGTCTCGCAATGCAGCATTGCATTTCTGCATAGCTCCGGAATGACTGCCCGGTTTTTCGGCACAACCTACCCTACCGCGGGAGGTCAGCTCTCCCGGTAGACCTGGAAACCGGCGAAGGACTGGTTGACTGGCATGAGCTCAAGACTGTTGATGTTGATATGTTTGGGCTGTGAGGCGACCCAATAGATGGTGTTGGCGATATCATCGGCCGTGATCGGATTGACGCCCTTGTAGAGATTGTCCGAAGCTTCCTGATTGCCCCCGGTGCGCACCAGCGTAAATTCCGTTTCGCACATGCCCGGTTCGATTGAGGTTACCCTGACGCCCTTGCCGTGCAGATCCGAGCGCAGACCGAGCGAAAACTGCCGCAGGAAGGCTTTGGTGCCGCCGTATACATTGCCGCCCGTATAGGGATAATGCGCGGCAACAGACGAAAGGTTGACGACGATACCTTTACGGTCGATCAGTGTCGGCAGGAGATGGTGGGTGATGTTCAGTAGACCGGTGATGTTGGTGTTCACCATGGTCTGCCAGTCCTTTAGCGGCACCTGCGGCGCGGGGGCCGTGCCCAGTGCCAGACCGGCATTGTTGACGAGGACATCGATGTCTCGGAAGCCCTCCGGCAAGGCGGCAAGCGCTTTTTCGGCCGCGTCCTCATCGGTGATGTCGAAGGCGGCGCCGTAGAAAGCCGATCCGAGTTCGGCCGCCAGTGCCTCCAGTCGTTCCGCCCGACGGCCCGTGCCGATGACCTTCCACCCTTCTCTAATGAAGCGTCGGGCCGTAGCCTCTCCGAAGCCCGACGTCGCGCCGGTGATGAGGATGGTTCCGCTCATGATGATGCCTCCACTCTATTCGTTTTTTCAGGGTCAATCGGTGTCAGTAGTTTTTCCGCCGCCGCTGCAAGGCAACGCCGGTAGGCGGCGAGATCCGTATACAAGTCCTCATCGGAAACGTCGCCGACAATAACGCTGCCGCCCCGCCGCAAAATCCCGCCGTGCAGCATGAGATTGTCGACCATGTCGAAATTCTCGATCGACAACCCGTCCGGTCCGCGATACCGCCCTGTTTCATCCACGGTGACGACATTGCCGTAATGCGCCTTGATGCGGCTGAAGTGATTGGCCGCGACATTGGTGTAGGCGAACACCGGCTTGCCCAGCGCGCACATGAAGCCCAGCTCGTAGCTCGTTCCCGTGTCGGCGGCGATGCCGCGAAACGGTGTGAGATTGGCAATCACGGCATCCGCTTCAAGCATCATCCCTTCGTCGACTTCATTGATGTTGCAGCCATGACCGATCCTGGTATCCGCCGGCGGGATCTGCAGATCGCCCGGCGAAAGCGGGATAAAGCCGGCCTCCCGCGCCAGTGCTGCCTTGAGGTCGAGCATTTCGCGCGCGTTCGGGAGGAACACTTCCGGTCCAGCGAGATAGATTTTCTTTGTCATCGGGAATTCATGCGATTTGTCAGGAAAAGATTTCCGACCCTAACCCGGGGACTTTCGCAAAGGCAAGTGCCAAGGGCGTGCGGCGTGGCGCGGCGGACCGACCGATAAAACGGTATCGTCCCGCTAGTCTTTCCGTTATAGCCGGAGCAGTAGACTGGAATTTCTGGAGCAGGACATGGCAGCACCCATCCGTTATCACGAAGGCGATATTTCCGCCGAAGATGCCGCGCGCTATACCGGCGCCATCGCCATCGATACGGAAACGCTGGGGCTGGTGCCGCGTCGCGACCGCCTCTGCGTCGTCCAGCTTTCGCCGGGCGACGGCACGGCAGACATCATCCGCATCGCCGCTGGGCAGAAAGAAGCGCCGAACCTCGTGCGCATGCTTGCCGATCCCGCCCACCAGAAGATCTTTCACTATGGCCGTTTCGATATCGCCGTGCTTTTTCATACGTTCGGTGTGACGACCACGCCTGTCTTCTGCACCAAGATCGCTTCACGGCTGACCCGCACCTATACGGACCGGCACGGGCTGAAGGACAACCTCAAGGAAATGCTGGAGGTCGATATTTCCAAGGCGCAGCAATCTTCGGACTGGGCAGCGCAAACGCTTTCCCCGGCGCAGCTCGAATATGCCGCTTCCGACGTTCTTTATCTGCATGCGCTGCGCGACAAGCTGACGGCGCGTCTCATCCGCGACGGCCGCCTTGATCATGCCGATGCCTGTTTCGCGTTTTTACCGACCCGTGCGAAGCTAGACCTGCTCGGCTGGGACGAAACCGACATTTTCGCCCATAGCTGAGCGTTTTCGCCTTCGTTTAAACACTGATTTACCAGACTTGCCTATTCTCGGCCGTAACTTTGGGCGGCCGGGGACTTTCCAGATGATTACTCCGCTACAACAGACGGCGGGCATTGCAGTGAGCGACCTCATGCGCTCGATGGTCGAAACCATCGAGGAACGCCAGCGCGAGGAGCAGGAAAAGGCCAACGGCACCAAGAAGGATGATGCGGTCAGAACGAACCCGCAGCCGGATGAAAGCCAGCGCGTCGCCAATGAGAAGATAAGCGCTTATCTCTTCGGTGCCATGAAGCCGGACCCGGATGCCTTCGCCTCGCTTGTTTCCCGCTTTTCTGCCGCCCTCGGCATCACGCAGGACGTGGATGAATCCAATTTTTCCTTTGCACAAAGGCTTCAGGATGCGCTGACCCTGACCCAGAGTTTCGAAAAAACCGATGCGCAGGGAAAAGCCACCACAATTTCCCTCGCCTCCTTCGGTGTTTCGCAGTTGCAGGTCGTCGATGTGCTGAACAACGGCGTCAACGCCAAAACCGATCCCATGGCGGCGCTTGCCGCCCGCATCGCCGAGCGTGCCGGCCTCACCGGAACGGAGGAGGATTTTGGCGCGCAGATGTCGGAGGCCATCATGGCCGCGCGGGCGACCTTGCCCAGGAACGTCAGTGAACTGGAGGAATCGACCGGTCTCGAGGAGCTCGGCATCTCAGCCAGCGCGATGATCGCCGCCATCGCCAATCCTTACGGAGATCAGGCGCGAGCGGTAAAAGATGCGCTCAATGACAAGGCGCAAGGCACTCTCTTCATGACAAGGGAGACCCTGAAGGTCATCCAGCGTCTGGAAGACGTGACAGATCCGAAGTCCAAGGAAGAATTGCAGGCCGAACGTGGCGAAAAGCGCATTGGCGAAATCAACGATGCGGAAGTGGCAGCCGAACGGGAAGAAGATATCCAGACCCGTGACGCACAGGGCAAGCTTGAGGACGTGCAGGAAATTCAGGACGTCGTGAAGGAGCACATTGACGCCTCCGCCGATGAGAAGGCGGATGGCGCAGCCGGCCAGGGCCCCGCCGACATCTCATCGGAAATCGCCCTGATTTCCGTGCTCGCGGCAACGCCGGCGGAAGAGGCCCCACCTGCTGAAGGCGATAACGAGCCTGAGGGAGCGGATGCGGCCACCACGCCGGCCGATGCGGAAAACGAGGCGGAAAAACTGCTTGATGCACAGGCAGCTGTCGAAGCTGCCGGAACCGACATCTTGCCGATTTCGGTCGATGAAAATGGCCTTTATGCATTGCTGAAGAAAAAGGCGGCATGATTGCCGTCTGGAACTGCCACGTGAGCGAAACATGATGTGAGTTCAGACATGGTTGATATCTCAGGCGTATCAGGCGGCGCCATTCACGATGCCGAACCGAACGCGGCCCAGGCCCTTCTCTCCATGGCGGCTCCGCCCCTCGCGCCGGAGGATGCCGCCATCATTTCACTGGCTGGCGAAGAAGCGACTATCGCGCCCGCAGAAATCCAGCCGGAGCGGAGCTTTCCGAAAGCGAGCTGGCTGGATGCCATGCCGCCGGAGGCGCTGGAAGTCACGGTGAGCGAACCCGATCGTATCTCCTCCGTCAATTCGGACGATAACGGGCTTTATCGCATGTTCATCGGCGTTTCGCCCTGAGCCGGTCCGGCCGGTCGCAATCACTTGGTTAGCCAAATCTTAATATCTGCAGGCGAGGATTCGGCTTGATGATTCTGTGTGCGCTGAAAAGAGCGGGCCTTCGAGCCTATGGTGCACATGGCGCTCCCGCATGAGCGGGCGAGATGACACCTGTATGCCAGCGGCGTGGCGATTTTCAACATTCGAGGCAGATGCGGATCACAGAGCCAATGGGGATTGGCGCTTTCGCAGCCGGCGCCGGCCACCGATAGAAACGGAGCGCAGCATGTTACCGCCTGTATCCAAAGTTTCCGCAGCCGATGCCACCTATGGAGCCTCGCTCGCGCCGGCGCAGCGCGCGCAGCCGAAAGGCGTCGTGCAGCCGCAACCAAGCGCTGCCCTTCCCGAACAGAGCGCCAGCCTTTTTTCACGGGCTGCAGTGGCCTCCCTCGCCGGCGAGTTCCAGCTGGCCCGGAGCACCGCAGTCTTGGCGGAAACACTCGGCAAGCTGATGAACCTGCCGCGACGGGACGGCGAAGCTGTCGAAACCTATGTCGGGCGTCTGACGGAAGCCTTACGCGCCCTGCCGCCCGCGCAGCGTCTTGCGCTGGAACAGCAGATTGGCAAAGCCCTGCAGGGTCTCAGCCTTTCGATGCTCGCGGAAATCCTGAAACAGCCGACGGGACCGGATGCGGCGCGGCTTGCGCTGCTGATCGAGCTTTCGCGCTACAGGGGGGCCGATCTGGCTGCGAGGGCGGTGGTCTCCTCCTATCAGCAGAATAATTCCGCCAGTCCGGCGCCCGCCCAGCCCAGGCAGCAGCCGACCGCCGCGAACCCCAATGCGGAGTTCCGTTCCAATCCGCCCGCGGCAGCGCAATTGCCGGGCTCCACGACAACCGGCCGTCTGTTGCCGCTGCTCACTGGCCCCCTCGCTCTCAGCGGTGCGGCAATGAAGGCAACGGTCACGGCGCTGACCGCGCAACCGGAAGGAGCCGTCCGGCATTCCGCCGCGCCCGCAGATGCGCCTGACCTGCCAGACCAGTCGGCAAAACCGGAAGGCAGGACGGAAAACACGACGCGTCCGCTTCCGCCGCAGACGGGCAGCATGACAAAAGAAGCGCCGGCAGAGACCCGTCCAGGCAATTCGCCTCGCGCGCAAATCGGCGAAACACGCCCTGCCCTTCCGCCTCGGGAGATGATGAAGACCGAGCAGAAAGACGTCCGCACCGCCTCACCATCAATCTTCGGCCCGCCTGCAACTGATGCAGAGAACGTGGCCCGTCTTGTGCTGGCCGCCACGGCCGGCAAACTGCCGGCGAGAGCAAGCACGACGCAGCAGCCCCCCGCCATGCCGCAGGGCATCGAGCCGCCATCGCCCGACGATCAGCCAACCGAAAAGTCGGGGCTGATGACGTCCGCTGCCCACCCAACAGGGGAAGAAGCGGAAACAGTGGCTCACCGGCCTGAAACTCCCTACTCTTCGCGACTCCCGCTGGACCCGGAAGCGAGAATGGCGATGATGGAGCAATCCGCTTCGCAATCGCTGATCGCCGCCGCTTTGGCAAAAGACGGCACGCCGCTGCCGCTCGTCGCTTATCCCCCTGCCGATGATGATTACGAATCAGAAACGCCACCCCGCGGCGGCGGGCCTTTTTCCGACGATGAGGCGGAAAGCGAAAGCGGAGCGGAGTCTGAAAATTCCGGCGATGGCGATGGCCTGGAAGAGCGCATTGCCGCCAATGACGGGATCGACACGCAGGAAAGTCCGACGGCGACGGCCTCCGACGACAGCGCGGAGAATTATTATCTCAAGATGAGCGGCGTCCTCTGAACGCCACATTGCCTGCCGGCGGATCGCCCAAGAAAAAACCCGCCGGAAAATTCCGGCGGGTTCTTCATTTCAACGATCTAGACGATTATTCGCCGCGGTTCTTCAGAGCCGCGCCGAGGATGTCGCCGAGTGAAGCGCCCGAGTCGGACGAACCGAACTGTGCGACGGCTTCCTTCTCTTCAGCGATTTCCAGAGCCTTGATCGAAAGCATGACCTTGCGGTCCTTCTTCGAGAAGTTGACGACGCGGGCGTCGACAACCTGGCCAACGGAGAAGCGCTCAGGGCGCTGCTCGTCACGGTCACGGGAAAGATCAGCGCGACGGATGAACGAGGTGAGGTCTTCGTGGTTGACGAGCTTCACTTCGATACCGCCATCGTTGACCGCGGTGACTTCAGCGGAAACGACTGCGTTCTTGCGCAGGTCGCCGGAAGAAGCGGCTTCGCCGACAGCGTCCTTGCCGAGCTGCTTGATGCCGAGCGAGATGCGTTCCTTCTCAACGTCAACGTCGAGAACGACAGCCTTAACGACGTCACCCTTGTTGTACTCTTCGATGACCTGCTCGCCCGGACGGTTCCAGTCGAGGTCCGACAGGTGAACCATGCCGTCGACATCGCCTTCGAGGCCAATGAACAGGCCGAATTCGGTCTTGTTCTTGACTTCGCCTTCGACTTCCGTGCCAGCCGGATGGCTGTAAGCGAATGCCTGCCACGGGTTTTCAAGCGTCTGCTTGAGACCGAGCGAGATACGGCGCTTGGACGGATCGACTTCGAGAACGACAACGTCAACTTCCTGGCTCGTGGACAGGATCTTGCCGGGGTGTACGTTCTTCTTGGTCCAGGACATTTCGGAAATGTGGATCAGGCCTTCGATGCCCGGCTCCAGTTCAACGAATGCACCGTAGTCGGTGATGTTCGTGACCGTACCGGAGATCTTCTTGCCAACCGGGTACTTGGCGGAGATGCCATCCCACGGATCCGACTCGAGCTGCTTCATGCCGAGCGAGATACGGTGGGTTTCCTGGTTGATGCGGATGATCTGAACCTTGACCTGCTGGCCAATGTTGAGGATTTCCGAAGGATGGTTGACGCGGCGCCATGCCATATCGGTGACGTGCAGCAGACCGTCGATGCCGCCGAGGTCAACGAACGCACCGTAATCGGTGATGTTCTTGACGACGCCGTCAACAACCTGGCCTTCTTCGAGGTTCTGAACGATTTCAGAACGCTGCTCGGCACGCGACTCTTCGAGAACCGTACGACGCGAAACAACGATGTTGCCGCGACGCTTGTCCATCTTGAGGATTTCGAAGGGCTGCGGGTTGTGCATCAGCGGGGTAACGTCGCGGATCGGACGAATGTCGACCTGCGAACGCGGCAGGAACGCAACAGCGCCATCCAGATCGACGGTGAAACCACCCTTGACCTGGTTGAAGATGACGCCTTCGACGCGCTCGCCAGCTTCGAACTTGGCTTCGAGCTTGACCCAGCTTTCTTCGCGGCGAGCCTTCTCGCGCGACAGAACGGCTTCGCCGAGAGCGTTTTCAATGCGCTCGACGTAAACTTCGACTTCGTCGCCGACCTTCAGCGTGCCGTCCTTGGACTTCGCGCCGAATTCCTTCAACGGTACGCGGCCTTCAACCTTGAGGCCGACGTCGACGATGGCAACGTCCTTCTCGATTGCCGTTACGATACCCTTGGCAACATAGCCTTCGGCAAGATCGTTGGAGGCAAAGGATTCTTCGAGAAGCGCTGCGAAATCTTCGCGCGTGGGGGTAGATACTGACATGAAATCTCCTGATTGCATCCGCGCGATGGCGAATACAAAAGCGCCGGTGGGCTAGTGTTGTTGATACCCGACCCCATGCCCGCCTTTTCAAAAGGCTTTCCGGCGCAAGGACATGTCTTCGGGCAATTCCTGACTAAACGCAGACGGCAGGAAGCCGTTCCGCGAAAAACCTATCTCTTCAGAGCGGCGTCGATGATCGTGCGCGCGGCCTGAAACGCCGCCTCTATACTCATTTCCGACGTATCTAGCAAGTGTGCGTCTTCCGCCGGCTTCAGCGGACTGTCGGCGCGGCCCATGTCGCGCTCGTCGCGTTTTTTCACCTCGGCGAAAATGGCATCATAATCCGCGGTGCCGCCATTGGCCAGAATCTCATCGTAGCGCCGGCGCGCCCGCACGTCGGCAGAGGCGGTGACATATAGCTTCACTGGTGCATCCGGGCATACTACCGTGCCGATATCGCGGCCATCGAGAACCGTACCCGGCTCCCTCAAGGCAAAACGCTGCTGCGCCATCACGAGCGCGCGCCTCACCGGTGTCATCACCGCAATCCTCGACGCGGCTTCGCCAATATCGTGCCGGGACAGGACGGAGCGGTCGAGCCCCGCAAGATCGACCTCCAGGGCGACCTTCTCCGCCACGGCCTCGTCATCCAGCGGCAGGCCCGCGTCCAGAAGCGCCTTCGCTGTCGCCCTGTAGGTCAGCCCGGTATCGAGATGATGAAAACCGTAGGCTTCCGCGATCTTTCGCGACAGGGTTCCCTTGCCCGCCGCAGCCGGCCCGTCTATGGCGATCGTGAAGGTCATTAAGCTTTCCGCCTGTGCATCTGTTATTCATATAATAGAGTGCGACACGCCTTACGATTTATATCAGCATTCCCGCACAGGGGTTGCGCCAAGGCAGGAGGCACCCGAAGTTTGTCTTTGACACGAAAGAGCGCAACGATTAAGGGGACCGGCTATAAATTTTACCGTCTATGCCGGTTTTACGGCGTACACACCGAAACTCATTCGACAATTTGAGGCTTAGACAGTGGCAAAAGCGGAACTTGGTACCAAGCGCACAGACCCCGATACCGGCAAGAAGTTCTACGATCTGAACCGCGATCCGGTCGTTTCTCCTTACACCGGCAAGTCCTGGCCGCTCTCCTTCTTCGAGGAAAGCACAGCTCAGGCAAAGCTCGAGCAGGCTGAAGAAGAGGATGTAGCGGAAGTCGATACCGAAAACACGGAAGTCGAACTCGTGTCGCTGGAAGATGCCGACGGCGACAACAGCGGCGACGATATCCCTGATCTCGGCGACGACGATGACGTCGAAATCGACGACGACGACGACACCTTCCTGGAAACCGACGACGAGGATGACGACGACGACATGTCCGGTATCATCGGCGTATCGGGCGACGACGAAGAAGCTTGATTTTATTCGATAATTCGGCCCGACGACAAAAAAATGACGCCGGGCCGTTTTTTATGCTTGCACTCGTCGGAAAGCCGCAGTAGTAAGCCGCCACCGAACGGAACAACAACCGCTTCGGTTCCCGGAACCGGAAGAAATGCCGGAACCCTTATGGGGCTATAGCTCAGCTGGGAGAGCGCTTGCATGGCATGCAAGAGGTCAGCGGTTCGATCCCGCTTAGCTCCACCAATTTTCCTAGACATCCATATTTGATAATTTTATCAAACCCTTACGGGGAATTTCCCGAACCCTCTCAGACCAATTCAGACCAACCTTTCAGACCAATTTTCAGCTATCGCTGATATTATTGGGTTTCAGGCTGTGGCCGGCTATCGGTCGGGACGGTGGATACCCGAGGCGGAAGCAGCAGGGGGTGCAATTGCACCTCCCTACTCATTGCACCCTTGGTGTCAGAAGTTGACGTCCTCCATCTCGTCGTCCGAGCAATCGGCATCATCGGTCAGGGTGTCCCCGAACCATTCGTCCCGTTCCTCATTCTCTCCGAAGAAGTAGTCAGCCAGTTCCTTGAAGCGTTTGTCGCCAATAGCCTCAAGGATTGCGGTATCGACCGCCCAGCCATCCCGTAAGATCGCCTTCTCTGGCCTCTTACGTCTGTCGATGACATCGCGGATTTCAGACACGAGGATTGCAATCTCCCGTTCCCGTCGAGCGTCGGTCATTTCCGACCCCTCCCGCTCCTCCGATGGACCAGAGCGGTCACGCCACCATTCCCCTGTAGGCTCCTGCCCCGCCTTGACCATTTCGGTCCATCGGCTGCGCATATAGTTGACTGTACGGGCCGACACGCTGGCCATGCCGACAATCTCCTTGCGGGTATAAGATGGCTCGACAGCTTCCCTCACCAGCCTCCAAGCCGCGTCCGTTCTCTCTGTTCGACTGAGCGGAAGGACCTGCTTTGCATTCGCCCCCAGAGCAGCCAGCAACGCCGTTCGACGGTCACAGTGAAGAATGACCGCCGGAATACCCCGCTTCCACCCTGCGGCCTTGTACGCCGCCAAGCGATGCTCGCCATCAATGAGGACCAGAGCGACACTCGTGTCTTGGCTGGCCTCGCTGTCTTGCCATAGGAGAACAGGATCAAGTGCCTTCCCGGTCTTCCGTATATGACCCGCAAGGTCAGCCTTATGGTACTTGTCGAGCTTGCCCCAGCGGAACTTGAAGTGATCCGTCTGGTTGATCCGCTCGATGGCAACCGTCGCTCTCTTGCGAAGGGTGGCGGGGTTTCCCGCGCCCCCGCTCATACTGCGACCTCCATTTCGGAGATTGACGCAATCTGGCCGTCGCACCTCTTGGCCGATCCGCGCCGACTTCTGAGATTGCTGGCTCTAAGATCGAGCCTATCCCCATTTGCATAGCGGACGATCTTCCCTCTCCCCGCGTCGGTGATCAACCTTGCGACCTGAACTAGAGTTGGCTTGCCGCTACCGCTCGCGAGGCTCCAGCATCGGACATAGGAGTTACCGTGTCCGTTGTCGTTCAACAGCCAGACGCCTGTGGCTCTGTCCGCTGTAGCTCTTTGATAAGATGCTTCGTCAACGACCGCGTATCTCTTTCTCTTGCTGTCCAACGGCACCCGAAGGCATCGCTGGCCAAACTCGTCAATAAACGGGATCGGCTGTCTTTCCTGTGCCAATCTGCTTCTTTCGGACACTGTTCTTGCTGCTTCTGCTCTCATGAGCTTTTCCTTTCGCATAAAATGAAAAAGGCCCTCCGAGGGGTTCTCGGAAGGCCACTGAGGTGGATTGATGAAGGCGGTCGCTAGGTCGCCATTAAGCGCCCGATAGACATGGGATATGTGAACCGGGAATTAGTTCTATTGAACGGCCTAATTGGTCGAGGGCCGCTCATTGGAAGAAGCGAGGTGGTCGGGTACTGTTGTGCGGCGAAATGCGATCAGCCCAGACATGGGTATGATTGGGGAGATGATCGCGCCTGATTTCTAGTGGGTGGGGTAATTGGAAGGCTTCGGAAAACCTGACTGAGATTGCAGGTCGTTGTCCGAGTGTGCATCCTAAAAGGGTCCACCTATCATGAAACCTGATTGGAGGATGTTGCTATACTAGTGGACGGCGTAATCACTTTCGCTGCATCCACCCGATCAAAACGAAGGTCGCAACAGCCGCTGCCCCAATGCCGGAAATGATGGCGATAGAGGCCAGCGTCCCGAGGTTCGACATAGCGAGAGCGAAAACGAAAGGCGCACTGGCGGAGACGATGAGCCGAGCCGACATGACCTTTCCTTGTAGTCGCCCATAGCCTTCACTGCCGAACAACGACAGCGGAAGCGTTCCCGAGACGATGCTGAACAGCCCGTTCCCGAAGCCGAACAAGACCGCAAAGACCATCGCGCCCATCGCGGCGGGGGAAGTTGCGGCAAGAACCAGTCCCGAAAGGGCCATGAGCGCGGCGGCTATGGTGGCCAACGTAAGCGGCGGGAGGTCTTTCCCTAGCACCATGTTGATCAACCGGCTGGCAACTTGTGCAGGGCCGAACAGTGTCCCAACCAGCGCAGCGGAAGCGCCAAGCCCAAGGCCAGACAGCAGCGGCACCATATGGACAAGCACCGCTGAGCCTACGAGCGATTGCAGCGCAAAGGCTGTCACCATCAGAATGAAGCCAGTCTTCCGGGCATCGGGGGAAAGTGATCCCGCTACCGTATGGGCGGTCTTATGAGCGCCGCCGTTCTTCTTGCGTTGCGTGGCTGTGTGGGCCAGCCAAGCATGGATAGGGAGGCAAACCAGAAGATTGAGGCCCGCGAATACGAGATAGACGCTCTCCCACGAAAGGTGCGCGTGAAGGGCGCTTGTGATCGGCCAAAAGATTGTCGATGCGAAACCGGCGATCAGCGTTAGATACGTGATGCTTCGTTGCGCGGTGGCAGGGCCGATCTGGACCAGCAAGGCAAACGCCGCCCCATACTGCACCAGATTGGCAGACACCTCGACCGAAATCAGCGTCACCGTGAAAGTGGTTCGATCAGGTGCCAGGGCGCATCCTATCAACGCCACAGCAGCAGCCAGAGAGCCAAACGTCATGACCCTGCCAGCGCCGAACCGATCTATCCAGCGGCCAAGCCAAGGGGCAACAAGCCCGCCGACAAGCAGTGCAGCGGAGAGAACTCCGAAGACCCACTCCACGGACCATTCAAAGTCTTTCGCCATGTCAGGCGCGAGGATGCTGAAACTGTAATAGAGGCTTCCGTAGCCGATGATCTGGGTGATGCCGAGGCCGAGGACGGCTCCGAGGGGAAACCGTTCCGGGGTCATATGGACTTGAGCGCCACGCGTTGCTCTAGCTTCTCCGCGTCTTCTTTCCGCTCGCTGTAGCGGTTAACCAGATAGGCAGAAGCGCCCCTCGTCAGCAGCGTGAACTTCACAAGCTCCTCGCAAACATCCACCACGCGGTCATAGAATGGCGACGGCTTCATTCTGCCGTCAGCGTCGAACTCCTGATAAGCCTTTGATACCGACGACTGGTTGGGAATGGTGATCATCCGCATCCAGCGCCCGAGGACGCGCATCTGGTTGACCGCGTTGAACGACTGAGAGCCGCCCGAAACCTCCATCACTGCGAGGGTCTTGCCCTGTGTCGGACGAACCGAACCGATGGCAAGGGGTATCCAATCGATCTGTGATTTCATGACGCCGGTCATTGCGCCGTGGCGTTCCGGACTGACCCAAACTTGCCCCTCTGACCATTCCGACAGTTCGCGAAGCTCCTGCACCTTGGGGTGACTTGCTGGTTCCTCATCCGGCAGCGGAAGTCCCTTTGGATCGTATATGCGGACCTCACAACCGAAATGCTCTAACAACCGCCGCGCTTCTTGGGCGAGTAGACGACTGTATGAGACCTCGCGAAGTGACCCATACAGGATCAAAATACGGGGCTTGTGGTTCGCACACTGCGGGCGTAGCGCCTCAAGATCGGGCTGCTGTAGATGGTCGAGCGAAGCTGCGGGCAGATCAGACAATGCGCTTCCCCTGCTCGTTCAATACCTGTTCGCCGTCTTCCTTGGTGAAAGGTCCCTTATGCGTATCTGGCAGGATGTCGAGGACGACTTCGGACGGTCTGCAAAGGCGCGTCCCTGTCTGCGTCACAACAAAAGGCCGGTTTATAAGGATCGGATGCTCAAGCATGGTGTCGAGAAGCTGCGCATCACTCAAGCCCGGATCGTTCAAGCCAAGGTCTCCGTACGGCGTTCCCTTTTCCCGAATGGCCTCCCTCACGGACAACCCTGCATCAGCGATCATGGAGGCGAGTTGGTCCCGTGACGGTGGCTCTTTCAGATACTCAATGACTGTCGGCTCAATTCCCGCATGGCGGATCAGGGCCAAGGTGTTGCGAGAGGTTCCGCATTCGGGGTTGTGATAGATGGTGGCGTCCATTGTCATGCCTCTTTGGAATTGATGGAATGAGAACCAGTGCGCACCCGATGGCCACGCTCGTACCAACCCTTGCTACGATTGACGATCCAGACGACAGACAGCATGACAGGCACCTCTACGAGGACACCGACGACTGTTGCGAGTGCAGCGCCCGACTTGAAGCCGAACAAGCTGATTGCAGCAGCGACGGCCAGTTCGAAGAAGTTAGAGGCACCGATCAGAGCCGATGGACCAGCAACGCAATGCTCCTCACCGCTCCATCGGTTGAGTAGGTAGGCCAGCCCCGCATTGAAGTAGACTTGGATCAGGATAGGGACGGCCAGCAGCGCAATGATAGTCGGCTGCGCAATGATCTGCTCTCCTTGAAAGCCGAACAGCATAACCAAAGTTGCCAGTAGTGCGATCAGCGAGACCGGTTGCAGCGTTTCGGCCAGCCGATTGGCGTCGGTAAGGCGGCGCAGGACTTGGGACACGATCACCGGAAGGACAATATACAGGACCACCGAAAGGATCAGGGTGTCCCATGGCACGGTGATTGCGGACAGCCCGAGCAGGAGGCCAACGACCGGCGCGAATGCCACAACCATGATCGCGTCGTTCAAGGCGACTTGCGAGAGAGTGAAGTGGGGCTCTCCTTTGGTCAGATTGGACCAGACGAACACCATTGCGGTGCAAGGGGCGGCGGCAAGGATGATCAGGCCAGCAACGTAAAAATCGATCTGGTCCGCTGGAAGGAACGGCCGGAACAGCCAGCCGATGAACAGCCAGCCAAGCAGCGCCATCGAGAACGGCTTGATCGCCCAATTCACAAAGACCGTGACACCGATACCGCGCCAATACCGACCGACCTTCCCCAGCGCCGAGAAGTCGATCTTCATCAGCATTGGGATGATCATTAGCCAGATCAGGACTGCCATGGGCAAATTGACATTGGCAACCTCCAGCGCCCCAATCGCGTGGAAAGTGGCTGGCATGAAGTGACCAAGCGTGACGCCTACGATAATGCAAAGGCCAACCCAAACGGTCAGGTATCGTTCAAACGGAGACATCCCGGTTCCTCACTGCACATTCTGGACAGGAGCGCAGCAAGCCGCGATCTCGGCAGCGGGAGCGCAAATCTCGGGATGGCCCGCGCAACAGTCCTCCATGAGAAACCGCACTAGACCGCCAAGCGCCTCATAGTTGGCGAATGAGATGATAGAGCGTGAGACGCGCTTCTGAGTGATCAACCCGGAACGCTCCAGTTCCTTGAGGTGGAATGAGACATTCGACGGCGACAGGCCGGTTCTCTCTGCCACCATTCCCGCCGCCATCCCATCTGGTCCTGCCACTACGAGCATTCGAACGATCTGAAGCCGGGTTTCCTGCGAAAGCGCGGCGAACGATGTCAGAGCTTGACGTTGATCCATATTTCAATGATCCTTGAACTATTGAAACGGGAGTAACGCAGATGAATGCTCACGGCAAGCCCCTTTTGCAGTCCGCTACCGACATCAGCTTAGGCGACCTATTAGCCACGCTGGACAACGCCACAGAGATGCCCCTGGTCTTCACCTACGATGGTGGAAGGATTAGAGGCGGCTACCACGTCACTGAGGTAAAAGCCGGTCAGTTCGCGGCGCTTGACTGCGGTGCTAACCCCGAAGCATGGGCGGAGATATTCGTGCAGCTATGGGATATTGACGAGGATGATCGCACTCACATGCCAGCCGGGAAGTTCTCCGCTATCATCCGCAAAGTGTCCGAGCATGTCAGCCTTGAAAGCTCCGCACGGTTGACGTTCGAAGTTAGCGACGGAGTGCAGCCGATGCGGCTCTATTGCGCAGACAGTCCAACCGTTTCAGGCGACACTCTGGAAATCCGCCTCGCACCTCGCGCAGCCAGTTGCAAGCCACGTGACCGGTGGTTGGCGCAACAGAATACGAAAGCAGATGGCTCTTGCTGCGGGGGACAGAAGACGTCCTCATGCTGCACTTGAAGGGAACGCGCGGGGGCTTTGGGGGAAACAGATAGGGACGCACGAATGACGGTAGGCGAAACCCAGCGCGAATGGCGGGAAGTATCAGGAAGTAAATCCGACTGATTTTTTTGACGTCATTTCCTTAATGGGGTGGTAATTGACAGACAGTAAAAATCATCCTCTTCCCATTTATAGCCCTAGCAACTAATTCGCATGTTGCATCAGAATTTGATCGCCTTTGATGATAGAAGCGCATTCTCGCTTAATTTTTACTCAGCCTGTTTTTACCGAAAATCGCACTAATCTTATATAATCTACAATCCGTATCCATCTTTATTCTTGCTTGGCCTCCCAAGATCATCGCCGGAAGAACGTCTCCCAGACGCCGATGACCCCCGTAATAGTCATGCCGCCTATGACCAGCCAGTGCAAAACTTGAACCGCCGCTTCCATCCTTATGCCTCCTGTGCGGAAGCAATGCGCTTCGCCAGTCGAGATAGTGTCGAGCGCGAGCACCCTGTGGCGCTGACGATATTGTTCCAGCTTTGGCCAGACTTGAGCATAGCAATGATTGCCTCGTTCCGCTTGGCGTCCTCTGGGCGGCCCCGATAAACTCCATCGGACTTGGCCTTATCGATGCCCTGTCGCTGCCTCCTGCGGCGATCCTCGTAGTCCTTACGTGCTATAGCGGCCAGCATGTCGAGCATCATGCCGTTGATTGCATCCAGCATTCGGCTTGTGAAGTCGTCTCCCGAGTTCGCCAACTGGTAGGAGGTGGGAAGATCAAGGGCGACAACCCGAACGCGCTTAGCGGTGATTTCAGCTTTGAGCTTCGACCAATCCTCAGCGTTGAGGCGGCTAAGGCGGTCAACTTGTTCGACCAGTAGGATGTCGCCGGGATGGCAGTCGGAAAGCAGCCTAAACAGCTCAGGGCGAGCCAAGGAAGCGCCGCTCTCATTCTCGACGTACCAAGACGCCACTTTCAGACTGAGTTCGTCAGCAAACCTCTGGAGGTCGTTTCTGGCTCGGCTCGCATCTTGCTCTTTTGTGCTGGCGCGAAGGTAGGCTCTGGTAAGCATCTGGAACCCCTTGGTTCGTTTTATGTGGTTCGCTTATCATCGGTTCCATTTGGGTTGTCAATAGGTATTTATCGAACCGGTATTTTCGTGGTTCTCTTGATGCACACCCAAATGGACGCCAGCCACATATGGAATTCAACTTGAAAGCGTATTACGCTAAATGCGCAACAAAGGGGGGGCGTGGTGGATTTTCTTTCTATCATTTTGGCGGCGATCGGTTGGGAGAAGGACCGAAGCAGCAAAGTCAGTGAACGCCGGATTGAAGCCTACCGTCTGAACGCGGAAGTGGCTGCGGAGGCCGCACAATGCGTAAATATGTTGAGCCTCGCCACACCTGACCTACTTCGCCGGGTAGAGGCACAGTTTCCGGGGCAACCCGCGATTTACCAAAGTGTCCATGACACGCTAACAACGATGCGTTCTCAAGCGGAGCAAATCTATCTGATGGCGGAGGGCTATAAGCCAACGATCGAACGCACCAGCACATGGACCGACTGGGAGAAAGCGCTCAGCAAACTTCATGAATGGCGGGCCACGGCCTCTATGTTACGCCCGCAGACAGCAAGCATAATCGATAGATACGAGACCCTGCTAGCCAGCGCGGGGAGCCCTCCTCCGGCCGTTGCCGCTCCCGTCAAAGATAGGGGATGGAACGCCCCGCCACTATAATAGCCGCCTAAGCCTTAACTAGATAAGCTCACTCAATAACCTAGAAGCCGCGAATATCGTCATGCCAAGCCGACCAAGAAGTCATGTCATTGAAGACCGTGCCCAAGCGAAGTTCATGCTTGCTATCCAGCCGAGATGGATCCTCCGTCCAAAGGACAAGGACTATGGAGTTGATTGGGAAGCGGAGCGGTTAGGTGAAAATGACAGCGGTACAGGCGATGTTTTCTATGTTCAGTCCAAGGCGACAGATGTGGAAAAAAGTGCCCAATCGGTTCAGATCAAAACCGACCGGCTGCGCTATCTCACATCTTTTGAAGTACCGGCGATCATCGTACGATACTGCGTTCCGACGGATACCACATATTGGATGTGGGCTAATGAAGCTCTAGCTCAAAGCAAACCCGGCGCAGAAACGGTCAACGTAAAATTTGGGGAGCGGCATTTATGGGATGACGACACGCTTAGTGAGATCGAACGAACAATCCCCATCCTCCGGGTCATCAAACGACGTGATCCGAAAACCGCTTTTTCGCTCGCCCTACCAGCCGAGGTGCCCGCGAAGGTATCTATCAGCTTTGGCAGGATTTTTAGCCGTCTTTCTACCTCGTTCCACTTCATAGATCAGCGCCAGCAGAGCGGCGTTCCTATCCGGCTGGCTTTTGCTGGAACAGAAATAATGCTGAGCATCGAACGCGTTGCTTCTGTCAAAGCAGAAGTCAACCAAGATGACTTTGATGCTTTATCCAGCACCATCTATTATCTACTGGCAGCGCTGCTGGAGGAGCTAGATCAGATATCTCAATCAGCCGCTGTGGCGAGTTTTTGCCTTAATGAAAGACGCGCGACCCATAGAGACGATCTAGCCGCGAAAGCGGCTATGGCACTCCTGCAAAATGGTCGCGCGAATGAGGCGACCGATCTTGCAATTCTGAATGAGCTTCATGCCAGCCAAGGCTTCGGTCACGCTATGTTCAGGTTAGTCCTAGCATCCCCTATCATTCCGCAGGATCGCACGGCCGAAGCGGCAGATAGATTTTACAACGCAGCAATTTCGGCATGTCAGGTGCAGGGCGAAGGCGTGGGTGCGCTTCGTTACTCCTATGCGAACTACTTGGCCTCAAAAGGCAGATTTTCTGACGCTGTGAAGGCCTTTAATGCCACCAGAAAAGACGAACCAGGCTATTGGACACGCTCCTATTATCTTAAGGAGTTGGGCGGAATTCTTTTCCGAAGTGCCAGATACAGGGCATCTGCAAAGGCATACAAATGCGCATTCGCATCTGACCCGACCGAGCGCACCCGTTTTTGTCTCGCTGACGCAGAACTATACGCCGGAAACCTTCGCGCTAGCGTAGAAGCATTTCAGCCGCTGGCAGAGTTGGGATCGTCAGTGGGAGCAGAAGTTCGTCTTAAGTTGGCGCTTATCGCATGGGCAGAAAGCCGTGGCTTGCAGACCGTGAACGATTGGAGCGGGTTGCATTCCATCCGCGAAGCTGCCCTCCCGGGAAGTGACGTCATGAATGCCTTCGGCGCTCAACTGGCGATAACTTTTATTCTCGAAGATGACATCGAGTGCTGGGCTGACGCAATATTTTTAGCAGCAGCATCAACTAACCTCGGCCTGATCGAAGATGTCATGCTGGTTGCAGCAAAGCGCACCCACTTTGAGGCTTACTCAAGGTTCAAAGAGCGGCGTCAGGATTTCTTGAACTACGATGAGTTTATCGCAACTGAACTGGATCGTATCGCACTTGCGTACAATGAGCAGATCGCTCATGAGCATTGGTAAACTCCGAGGATAATACGAGATGCACTCGTTCACACTCGACACGAACTGCTTGATCGACATGGCAGAAGACCGGCCAGCAGCCGTGCATATCCGGGCGCTGCTCGCCGCAAGAGCAAAGGGAGAGGCTGACCTAGCATTGGTGGCGTCCAGCGCCTCAGAGCGACAGCAAGGCGGTACATTCCTAGCCAGCATCGCAATCTTTGAAGAACGCCGGAACGCACTCGGCTTCGAGGGCTTGCCCCTACTGCCGTCCATCGGCAGATGGGACGTATCATTCTTCGACCACTCAGTTTGGGGATCAGAAGAAGGATCGGCTCGGGAGGCCGCGATCTACAGCCTACTATTCCCCACATCGCCAGTCGAATGGGCCGAGTATGCGACTGCGAAGGGTGCCGACGTGAACGACCTGACTTCACCGGCAGGGATGCGGTGGCGCAATCAGATGCTCGATGCTCAAGCCCTGTGGGCGCACGATCATGCGGGCCGCGACGTTTTCGTGACGAGCGATCAGCGCCTCAAGGTACTGAACGGCCACCCGGACTTCCCCGCGATGACCGTTCGAACGCCAGAGGAAGCGGTCGCCTTGCTGCAATAGGCGCGAAGGCCACCGGGGGGGTCATGGCTCCGCACTTGTCGAGGTCGATGCCTCGCAAATTTCTGTCAGTTTTAAGCGGCCTCAACCGCCTCAGCCGCTTCGACAACCTCAGTCTTTTCCTTTAGCTCGGGCAGGTTCACAGAGGTAACGCAAACCCGCATCTGCTGCCACGCAGGGCCGTCAGAATAGGTTTTAAGGGTTATCGACTTGCGGCCTTCTTCATGGCCCACAACAGAGGATATTGTGCTTTCCGCTACGCCAGCCCGCTCCGCCTCGGTAATGAACCAGCGACGGAAAGAGTGAAAGTTGACCAGACTGCGCCGCTGACCCGGATGTTTGTCGTCAACGCCAAGCTTCAAACGGTATTGTCGGAACCGCTTTCCGAAGATGTCCCCGGCATCGCGTTTATCAGCTAGTTCATCGAACAGCCAATCTTGTGGCCCTTTCCCCTTGGAACGGCGCTTGACGATCTCAAGGAGTTCCGGGTGCATTGGGACGCGTCGTTCCGCAGCGCCGGTCTTACCCTGCCGTATGTCGAAATATCCGTTCTCGTTCTCGTCAATCGGGCATTCTTCGACCCATAGAGTGACTATCTCACTCTCTCTCATTCCAGATAGGGCAGAGATGCGCATCGCGTCGCTAAGTTGGGCTTCAAATGCCTTACTCGTACCGGCAGGATAGGGCGAGTAAATGAGCGTTTTGATCTCGTCCTTCGTGAAGGCCCGTTCCTTTTTCTTACCGTTGCGCTCAACCCTTCGGCCCCGTTCCGGGAGCTTTTGGCGGTCCCATGGGTTATCACCAGCGACGTGCCCTCGGATAATCAGGTAGTCCCAATAGACCTTAACGCTGCTCAAGTGTTTTCGTGCTGTGCGCACGTCGAGGGGTGCGATTGCCTCGGAATAGTAAGCGCCCGCCCTCGCACGAGTTATCTCGTGAAGCGGCCAGCCCTTTAGCTTGGCCCAATTGGCGAACCGCTTGATAAGATTACGGCGCTCTTTGGTTGTCTTCTCCGCGAGCTTCGCTTCGCTAAGGAAAGTCTCCATATGATGATCAACGTCTACGCGACCTTGGACGAGGTCTAGGAAACGGTCACGTCCTGCCCTCCCATGGGTACGCTCTATTTCCTCGGCTTCTCGCTCGACGAACTCTCGGGGGGTATCAACATCCTCGTCTTCGATGTCTTCCGGGCGACGATGATAGATTTTGGCGGTCCAGGCCCAAGGATCGGCAGCGGCTTCCGCGATCTCCTTCGTCCACACGTCGGCCTTTTCTCGGATCACGTCGATCACTGGAGCCAACGACCTACCAGACTTGGCGTCTCGGAACAGCTTGTCCGTCTCCCGGCGCAATTCGTCTCGTCGGGCCATTGCAGCGCGAATGTCGCCGGTCTCCAGATTGACCAAATAGGCACTCTTGCCGTCAAACTGAGAACGGACCGCCGCCGGGATGTCGCGCTTGAACCAGTATTTCAGACCGCGCAAACTGAGGTAGCGCATCGAACTTTTTGCCATTTCAGACCAATCACTCAGACCAACTTTAGTCCGCGATTATCACGCCTTATCAATGGCTTCAAGGGGTTAGACGCCAGTCGTGGGGGACCCGCTTAGCTCCACCAAATTTCCCAAGACAAAATTCATCACGTCAGTAAAATCTGGATCGTGCGACCTTCAGTCCCACCTCACGCGGCCATCTATCGTAATAACGCCCGCACATCCTGTCCGTTGATACGGCATTCCAGAGAACGGAGCGCGCCGCTCTCCTCCACCACGCGACATTCGATATGTCTGCCGCGCAAACGGTTCTCCAGCGCTTTGAAGGCATCGAGGCCGCAGGCATAACGGCGGCCGTCCGGGGTGGTGCAAACACGGTTTCTCTCCACCTCCTCCACGCCTGCGAGGCGGAACTCCTCGTTTTTGAAGGTGAAGCGGCTGCTGGAGATAACGCGAAGGCGCTGGTCGGCATGCATCTTCAGCGGGAAGGGATCCGGTGGGGTCGGAACGCGCTCGTATTCCTGCCGGATGGGGTCAACCCGTACGGGCGAGGTGGTCCACAGCTGTTCGGTGTTGGGCGCAAGTCCTGCCGGGGCGGAGGCAGTCTCGCCATTGACGAGCGAGGCAATACGCATGCCGGCTATGGCGACGCCTATGACCAGGGCGATCTGAAACAGCAAAATTGCGACCTGCCGGACCATGTCACCGCAACATCAAAAACAATGAACAAAATAAAATCGGTCTGACGTCCCCTTGCGAGAGGCCACGGCCGCCCATCACATCAATAGAAGCTTGCCTGCGCTGATATCCCTGACCGTGCCCATGGCCATAATCGGAAGCCGATCGCTGTCGAGGATCACCCGTCCTGTTGTCCGCAGCCAGCGAAAACCACCAGAGGTGAGCTGGATACGATATTCCTGATCGTAAAACACGCCGTTCGTCAGCGAATTATAGACCGCTTCAGCCACACGCGCCCGGGAGCCGCTTTCGATTTGTGCAATAAAATCCTCTACCGGGATACCGCGGGCGGCCTTTTCCGGACGAACCTCCCGCAGGCGCGCGGCCACGGCATCCAGATAAACCAGATTTTGCCCGATATTCCAGGTGTAGTAACCCACAAGTGTCTCTTCGAGAGATATGTTCTTCAACATCGGCCTTCAACAGTCTGAGATGCTTGTGGCGGGTCTCTACCATAATGGACGATAAACGGCTAACCACAAGAATTCATTCTTTTGTCTGATATAGTATCTTTTTGGCCGGTCGCTTATCGACAGGCCATTTCGGCCGCCATGTTGGCGAAGCGATCTTCCTGTGCCAAAGAAGGTTGACCTTGCCGCCACAGATCACAGGAGCCGCCGTGACTATCGGGCTTGCCCATGCCGAACTCATTGCCGTCGTCACCGCCATTACCGGAGATGAACCGCGCGTGATGACCGTTCGGGCGGGGGCGGCGCTTCCTTCGGGACCCTTCGAATTCGGTCACAGGACGCTTCAAAGCGGCTTGCGGGAATGGATTCACGAGCAGACGCATCATCCCGTCGGTTATCTCGAGCAGCTTTACACCTTCGCCGACCGCGACCGAAACAACGATATTCCGGGCGGCAGAACCATCTCCATCGGCTATCTGGGACTTGTCCGCGAACAGGAGGCGATGGACGGCAAACGTCCTTTCTGGCACGGGTGGTACGATTACTTCCCGTGGGAAGACCATCGCCAAGGACGCCCCGCGGTTCTCGCCAGCATCATCGAGAAGCTGCGGGCATGGGCGGATTCCGACCCATCTTGTAAAAGCCAGCGCCACTTGCGGGCCGATTTTACCTTCGGCCTCGACGGCGGCGGCTGGAACGAGGAACTCACCCTTCAGCGTTATGAGCTGCTGTATGAGGCGGGGCTGGTTGAGGAAGCGCAGGCCGAACCCCGGATCAATTTCGGAAGGCCGATGTTCGCCGATCACCGCCGCATCCTCGCCACCGGAATTGCCCGGTTGAGGGCCAAAATCAAATACCGGCCGGTGGTATTCGAACTGATGGCCGACACCTTCACGCTGCTGCAATTGCAGCGCGCCGTCGAGGCGTTGGCCGGGCTGACGCTGCACAAGCAGAATTTTCGCCGGCTGATCGAACAGCAGCAACTGGTGGAAGAAACCGGCGACATGGCTACGGAAACCGGCGGACGACCGGCAAAGCTTTTCCGCTTCCGCCAGACCGTCCTCGATGAACGCGCCCTTTCCGGAACGAAACTGCCGCTCTCCCGCAATTGACATATGCTCATAATGAGAATATCTCTTCGTTCTAGATATACTCAAAACGAGCATAAATGAGAGAGCACCGTGAACGAGCAGATTTCCGCCGCAAGCCTTTACGACCGAGTCGCCCGCGTCATTCCCAAGGCCGAATGGATTAGTTTCCAGGACGATGTGGAGGCGATCCTTGAGTTGAAGCGCAAGCGTAATGCCGTCATCCTCGCCCATAATTACCAGACACCTGAAATATTCCACGGTGTCGCCGATATCGTCGGCGACAGCCTTGCCCTTGCCCGCAAGGCGATGGAGGTGGAGGCGGATGTCATCGTTCTCGCCGGCGTGCATTTCATGGCCGAGACGGCGAAGCTGCTCAATCCGGGAAAAACCGTGCTCATTCCGGATATGGCTGCCGGCTGTTCGCTTGCCGATTCCATCACGCCGGAGGATATCGCCCTCCTGCGAAAGGCCTATCCCGGCGTGCCTGTTGTGACCTATGTGAACACGTCCGCCGCAGTGAAGGCGGCGTCCGATATCTGCTGCACGTCGGGTAATGCCCGCCAGGTGGTGGAATCTCTCGGCGTGCCGCGCGTCTTGATGCTGCCGGATGAATATCTGGCGAAGAACGTGGCCAAGGAAACCAATGTCGAACTGATCGCCTGGCGCGGCCATTGCGAAGTGCACGAGCTTTTCACCACCGATGACATCAGGGAGCTGCGGGAAAGCCATCCCGGCGTGATCGTACTGGCGCATCCCGAATGTCCGCCTGAGGTTGTCGAGGTCGCGGATTTTTCCGGCTCTACCGCCGTCATGTCCGACTATGTCGGTCGTGAGCGCCCCGCCCGCGTGGTGCTTCTGACGGAGTGCTCGATGAGCGACAATGTCGCCGTGCATCACCCGGACGTCGAATTTATCCGCCCGTGTAATCTCTGCCCGCACATGAAACGCATCACGCTCGGAAATATCCGCACAGCCCTTGAGGAAAACCGCCACGAAGTGACTGTCGATCCGGCCATCGCCGCCGCCGCCCGTCGCGCGGTGGAAAGGATGCTGGAAGTATGAGCGAGCGCTTGCCGCAGCAGGACTGGACGGCCATCGTCGGCAGCGGCATTGCCGGCCTGATGGCGGCGCTGACACTTGCGCCGCAGCCCGTGCTCCTTCTGACACGTGGTGCGCTTGGCGGCGAAACGTCGAGCGCCTGGGCGCAGGGCGGCATTGCCGCAAGCCTCGGTCCCGATGACAGCGTCGCGCTGCATCTTGCCGATACGCTCGCCGCTGGAGACGGTCTCTGCGATGCGGAAATGGCCGCCGATATCGTTTCCGCCGCCCCTGCTGTCATCGAGGCGCTGGAGCAGGCCGGGGTGCGCTTCGACCGGGACGCCGATGGCAGGCCCATCTTCGGGCTGGAGGCCGCCCACAGCCGAAGGCGCATCCTGCACGCCGAGGGCGACGGTTCGGGCGCGGCCATCGTCAGGGCTCTCGCCGCCGCCGTTCTGCGCACACCGTCGATCACGGTTCTTGAAGGCACCGAAGTGCGCCGGCTGCTGATACAGGACGGCGCGATTGCTGGCCTCGCCTGCGCCGGACCGAAAGGCGGCTTCGTTCTGCCGGCAACGCGGGTGGTTCTCGCCACTGGCGGCCTCGGTGGCCTCTACGAGGCCACGACCAATCCTTCCGGCAATTTCGGACAGGGCATCATGCTGGCCGCCCGCGCCGGCGCAATTCTTGCCGACATGGAATTCGTACAGTTCCATCCGACGGCGCTTTCTTCAGCGCGGCGGCCGCTGGCGCTGGTCAGCGAGGCGGTGCGGGGCGAAGGCGCACTTCTCCTCAACGAAAGCGGTGAAAGGTTCATGGCCCCTGTTCCCGGCGCGGAACTCGCCTCCCGCGACGTCGTCGCACGCGCGATAGATCGTGAAATCCTGCGCGGCGGCAGGGTGTTTCTTGACGCCCGCAAGGCCCTTGGCTCCGGCTTTTCCGCCCGGTTTCCTGCAATCGACCTGCTCTGCCGGGAGGCTGGAATAGATCCGGCCCGTGAACTGGTGCCCGTGCGCCCTGCCGTGCACTATCATATGGGCGGCATTGCCACGGACGGCAGAGGGCGAAGTTCGGTGCCGGGCCTGTGGGTCGCCGGCGAGGCCGCCTGCACGGGGCTTCACGGCGCCAACCGGCTGGCCAGCAATTCCCTGCTGGAAGCTGCCGCAATGGGTATGCGTGCGGCGCAGGATATCGCCACCCAGCCCTCGTTCGCACCGCCGAGTACCACCGCTTCTGCAACCCGCACGGTGGACCATCCTGCCGCCGATCCCGCCACCGTCCGCACCATCATATCCCGACATCTCGGTATCGTCAGACATGCGACGGGTCTAACCGAGGCGATCCGGGATTTACTGCCGCTCGTGGAGGGAAAGGGCCCGGCATCCGATCCCGCCCTCGTGGGTCTGGCAATCGCCATTTTTGCCGCCTTGCGGACGGAATCGCGCGGAGCGCATTTCCGCGATGATTTTCCTGGGAAGGATGCGACGGCGACGAGGCGTCGCCTGAGCATGGCAGAGGTGATTGACCTTGCCCATGCCCTTTCCTCGACCAGCCCCTCCTCTTCCAGCTTCGCACGGACCGCCTGACATGACCCTTGCCCCCCTGCCCCGCCTCATCATCGAACCGCTGGTCCGTAACGCCCTTCTGGAAGACCTGGGCCTTGCGGGCGACGTCACTTCTACCGCCGTCATTCCCGCCGATCACCGGTCGGTCGTCGTCATGGCGGCACGCGAAGAGGGTGTCGTCGCCGGGCTTGATGCTGCGGAACTGGCCTTCCAGCTCGTGGACCCCGCCATCACGATAGAGCGGAACGTGCAGGATGGAGCTTCCGTCGCACCGGGCGACACCGTCGCAACGATCAGGGGGCCTTCACGCGGGCTTTTGACGGCAGAGCGTACGGCTTTGAATTTCCTCGGCCACCTGTCGGGCATCGCCTCCGTCACGGCTAAGATCGTCGCGGCCATCGCCGGGACCAATGCTTCGGTCGCCTGCACCCGCAAGACCACACCAGGCCTCCGGGCACTGGAAAAATACGCCGTGCGCGCCGGCGGCGGCATGAACCACCGTTTTGCACTCTATGACGCTGTTCTCATCAAGGACAACCACATCGCCGTGGCGGGCAGCGTGCGTGACGCGATCCGCCGTGCAAAAAAGGGTGTCGGCCATCTCGTCAAGATAGAAGTCGAGGTGGATACGCTTTCGCAGTTGCGCGAGGCGATGGATGAAGGTGTCGATGCGGTTCTTCTCGACAATATGATGCCTGAACAGCTGCGCGAAGCGGTGAAAATTGTCGCCGGTCGTGCCATTACCGAAGCGTCCGGGCGCATCACTCCACAGACGGCTGCGGCCATCGCCGCCACGGGCGTCGACCTCATCTCCATCGGCTGGCTGACCCACAGCGCGCCGGTTCTGGATATCGGACTGGATTTCGAGAGCAAAAATTGAAGCCTGCACGCGGCACGGAACAAATTTTCCGCGCCATCGTTATTATTCCGCCTGGGGTCGATTCAAGGCGGGGGGACGTGCGCACAAAGCGGGTCCATATGCCTTTTGACCTCTCTTAGAAAGGAAAGGCCTGTTATGGAAGACGCACAAGTTGGCTGGATTGCAGCAATCATCATTGGCGGCGTAGCTGGTTGGCTCGCCGAACAGTTCATGAAAAGCAATATGGGTGTTTTCATGAACATTATCCTTGGCATTGTCGGTGCCATCGTCGCCAATTTCCTTCTGGGACTGGTGGGCGTTTCGCTTGGCGGCTGGATTGGCTATCTCATTGCCGGTTTCATCGGCGCCTGCATTCTTATTGCCGTCGGGCGTGCATTTCGCCGCTAAGGGGAGGACAGAATGAGCTTTTTCGACAAGATCAAGAACGCGATTTTCGGCAAGGCGGAAGCCGCCCCACAGACTTCGGCTCCGGCCGGCACGCCGACGGGCACTGCCAGCACAACTGCAGCGGCACCTGCCGCACCGGCTTCACCTGCACCGACAACGGCGGCACCGGCTTCTACCGGCAACGTCGATGTAGCGTCCATCCTGGATGCGGCGGTCAAGAAAAACGGCCAGAAGCTGGACTGGAAGCACTCCATCGTCGACCTTCTCAAGGCCCTCGACCTCGACAGCAGCCTGACCGCCCGAAAGGAACTCGCCAGCGAACTCGGTTACACCGGCGATACCTCGGATTCGGCCACCATGAACATCTGGCTGCACAAGGCCGTCATCAAGAAACTTTCCGAAAACGGCGGCAAGGTTCCGGCCGAACTTCTGGACTGAACCGATAAACGGAGGCCGCCATGGACGACTATTCCAGCTTGAGGGAGCAGATCGGTCGCGATCTCGACACCCTGCAGGGAACGGAGAACCCGAAGTCGATCTTCGAAATCGCCGACGATTACCTTTTGGGAGATCCGGGTCTGAAGCGAACCATCGTCGAAGACATTATCAAGGAAGAAGCGGACAAGCGCGGTATTGCTATCCACTGAAGCAGCGCCCTGGCAGGCACCGGCATTAAAAAAGGGGCGGCATCCGGTTTGGATGCCGCCCCTTTCGTGTCGCGCACATCAAGCCGCTATCTATCCAGCTTGGCTTCGGCCTTTTTCGCGTTTTCTTCCATCAACTCATACCACATCGCATTCATGACGGCGAAGATGGCGGCGAGAGGCAGGCCGAGCAGCCAGGCGAAGTACCACATGTTCGATCTCCTTCTTTCTTGATCAATAAGCATGACCGCTGTCATCGCGGATCGCCTTTTCATCCACCTTGCCCCACAGCACCCGATAGACCCACGAGGTGTAGGCGACGATGATCGGGATGAAGATGAGGGCGACGACCAGCATGATGAACAGCGTCATATGGCTGGAGGACGCGTCCCATACCGTCAGGCTCGATTTCGGATCGACCGAAGACGGAAGGATGAAAGGAAACATCGTGAGCCCCACCGTCGAGATGATGCCGAAGATTGCGAGCGAACTGGCAAGCAGCGCCATCACCTCCCGGCGCAGCGTCAACAACAGCAATGCGACGAGCGGAAAAACAAGGCCGAGGGCCGGCGCCAGCATCATCCATGGATGCTCTGCATAATTGGAGAACCAGACCCCGGTTGCAATCTCCACCGTCTTTGACAAGGGATTGGACGGCCCATCGGTCACGACTTCCGAGGTGAAGCGATAACCATCGATACCAAGCCACAGAAGAACGCCGCCAAGCGCGAAGAGAACGGTGGTGGCAAGTGCGGCGACGAAGCCGAAACTGCGGGCGCGGGCCGCCACCGGACCATCCGTTTTCAGTACCAGCCATGCGGCGCCATGCATGACCAGCATGGCGACGGATACAAGCCCGCAGAGAATGGCGTAGGGGTTCAGAAGTTCAAACAGCGTCGTCCCGTCATAGAAAATCCTGAGATCGTCATCAAGGTGGAAGGGAACACCCTGCAGTACGTTGCCGATCGCCACGCCGAAGATAAGCGAAGGAACGAAGCCGCCGATGAAAAGCGCCCAGTCCCAGCCGGTGCGCCATGCGGTGCTCTCGCGCTTGGACCGATATTTGAAACCGACCGGCCGCAGGATCAGTGCAAACAGGGTGGCGAACATCGCCAGATAGAACCCCGAGAATGACACCGCATAAAGCGGCGGCCAGGCCGCGAAGATCGCTCCGCCACCAAGGATGAGCCAGACCTGATTACCCTCCCAGACCGGGCCGATGGAATTGATGACGACACGCCGCTCCACATCCGTTTTCGCCACGAAGGGCAACAGCGCGCCGGTGCCGAGATCGAAACCGCCGGTCACGGCAAAACCGATCAGCACCACGCCAAGCAGCAGCCACCAGATGATGCGGAGGATTTCGTAGTCGATGAGTTGGTGCAATATCATGATCGTTTACTCCGCAGCGACGAGTTTTTCAGGAACGAGCGGCGCTTCCGGCTGATGGTCCGGATCGGGGCCCTTGCGGATCGCTTTCAACATCAGCCCCATCTCGACGATGAACAGCACCGTGTAGATGGCGATGAAGCACAGGAGCGTGATGAGGACCGTGGACGCACTGAGACTGGAGACGGCGGCTGCGGTCGGCAACACGCCCTCGATGATCCATGGCTGGCGGCCGAACTCGGCCACGACCCAGCCCATTTCCGCCGCGATCCATGGCAGCGGAATGGCGAATACCGCCACCTTCAGCAGC
Source organism: Rhizobium sp. ZX09 (assembly GCF_017357485.1). Classification (NCBI taxonomy): domain Bacteria; kingdom Pseudomonadati; phylum Pseudomonadota; class Alphaproteobacteria; order Hyphomicrobiales; family Rhizobiaceae; genus Rhizobium; species Rhizobium sp. ZX09. The sequence continues at coordinate 1,221,252 of NZ_CP031364.1, read as the reverse complement.
AACGGGTAATGATCCAGCCGGCGGCGGGCCGAAAGATAGAAGAAGGTCGCGGTCAGAAGGATGAAGAACATGCCGAGACCAACCATGATGCGGAACGACCAGAAGAGCGTCGGCACATGCGGGATGGTATCCGCCGCCGCCTTGGCGATCTGCTCTTCGCTCGCCTGACGAGGATCGTCCACGTAGCGTTTCAGCAGCAGGGCGTAACCGAGCTCATGGCCGAGTTCCGCGAAGGTGCCGCGCACCTCTTCCGGCAATTCGGCGCCCTTGCCGGTGGCGCGAATCTGCATCAGGGCATCATAGGCCTTGATGCCGTCGCGGATGCGGGTTTTGGCCTGCTCCACGAGATCGTTGATACCGGGAATTTCCGTATCGAGCGAGCGTGTGCCGATGAGGCCCATGACCCACGGGATCTTCACGGCAAAATGTGTCTCGCGCGATTCCTGATCCGGAAAGCCGATGGCGGTGAACGGGGCCGGCGCAGGCTCCGTCTCCCACATGGCTTCGATGGAGGCGAGCTTCATCTTCTGGTGTTCGGTCGAAAGATAACCACTTTCATCACCCAGCACGACGACGGACAGCGCGGACGCCAGGCCGAATGAGGCAGCAACCGTCATCGAGCGTTTGGCAAGATCGACATGGCGGCCTTTCAGCACATACCAGGCGGAAACGCCGAGCACGAAGATGGATGCCGTGACATAACCGGCGGAAACCGTGTGAACGAACTTCGCCTGCGCCACCGGGTTGAACAGGACTTCAAAGAAGTCAGTTACTTCCATGCGCATGGTCTGGGGATTGAAGGCGGAGCCCGTGGGGTTCTGCATCCAGCCATTGGCGATCAATATCCAAAGCGCTGAGAAATTGGAGCCGAGCGCCACGCACCATGTCGCGACGAGATGGCCGAGCTTCGACAGTTTATCCCAGCCGAAAAAGAACAGACCGACGAAGGTGGCTTCCAGGAAGAAGGCCATCATGCCCTCGATCGCCAACGGCGCACCGAAGATATCGCCGACATAATGGCTGTAGTAACTCCAGTTCATACCGAACTGGAATTCCATGACGATGCCCGTGGAGACGCCCAGCACGAAATTGATACCGAACAGGGTGCCCCAGAATTTCGTCATCTGCCGCCAGATTGTGCGGCCGGTCATGACATAGACCGTTTCCATGATGGCGATCACCACCGATAGTCCGATCGTCAGGGGAACGAACAGAAAGTGATAGAGAGCCGTCACCGCAAATTGCAGGCGCGACAGCGCCACTATGTCGAGTTCCATGGTCTTATCCACCTTTTCCGGAAGGCCGGCCTTCCATTTGTAAGACGACGCCGGCTCTCAAAAAAATCTCAGTCCGGGCGCAATGTGTTCAGCACTACGCCGTATTCCGGAGTGCCGCTTTGACATTCATCAAATTGACGCCCCTCTTTCAGCACGACGATGCGGTCTGCGAATTCCGCCTCGCGGCGATTATGGGTGATGACCACGACGGTCCTGCCCTCCGCCGAGGCAAACAGGCGGGCAAGCACGTCGCGGGCGGTCTCGCCGTCCAGCCCTTCCGTCACCTCGTCGAGAAGCCAGAGGGGCTTGTCGGTGAGCAGGAAGCGGGCCAGCGCAAGCCGGCGCGACTGGCCGCTGGAAAGCCCCTGTCCCGCTTCGCCAAGCCTCGCCTCCAGTCGACCCGGCATGGCCTTGACGTGTTCGGCAAGGCCCGCCGCCGTGAGGACCTCCCACAACTGGCTCTCGGTCGCGGCAGGATTTGCCAGCCTTAGATTGTCGGCGATGCTGTCGCGGAAGAGCTGGCTTCTCTGTGTCATAGGGCTGGACGGCAGCGCGCTGACCGTGCCTGCCGACGGCTGCAATTCGCCCGCCAGCAGCTGGATGAGGCTTGTCTTGCCCGCGCCGCTTGGACCGACGATCGCAAGCCTTTCTCCGGCGCAGATCTCAAGCTCGATACCCGCCAGCACTACGTTGCCTTCACGTTCGAGGCGCACGCCCTGAAGCTTGGCCGCAATGCCGCCAGCCGGCAGGGGCGGACAGTGCAACGCAGCTGCAGGCGCGAGCCGTGGTGCAATGCGGCGTGCGGAAAAAAGCGTTCGTCCCAGTTCCATCGCCCCACGGCGCAGCGCCGTGAACGGCTCCAGCGCCGCCAGACAGACCAGCAGACCAAGCGCCGCGGCGGGCGCACCGAGCTTTTCCTGCTCCGCCAGCCAGGCCACGCCGAGAAGCGTCGCGCTCAAAAGTACCGCCGTTGCAACGCCGAAGGAAAACCCGGCATTCGTCTCAATGCGGTTCAAAGCTTCATCGCAATCGAGCAGATAATCATCGGCCCGTTTCACCGCCTCGACCTGTGAGGCGAGCCGGCCGGCCACGAGCAGTTCCGCCTGCCCGCCGACAAGATCCGCCGCGCGAGCGCGTAGCGCCTCCAGACCGACCGCCCTTCGGCGCGAGAATTTCTCCGCCCGCACAGCTGCGCGCACCGCAATACCGAGGCCGGAAGCGACAAGAAACAATGCAGCCAGAAGACCGGCAAGCGGATCGATGAAAGCAAGCCAGATGCCGGTTGCGATCGCCGCAAGGGCCGCGACGGCCGCGGGAAGCAGCACACGCAGGTAGAGTGAATCCAGCGCATCGATATCCGCTGTCAGCCGGTTCAAAAGGCGCGCCGGCCTTGCCTGGAGATTTTTCGCCGCCTGCGGCGCTGCAAAACCGCGAAACAGCTTTTCCCGAAGTGCCGCGAGGATGGAAAGCGTGGCCTCGTGGGTCGTCATGCGCTCACCATACCGCGCGGCGGTGCGGGCCAGCGCGAGAAGGCGAATGGCGGCTGAAGGTGCAAAAACGTCGAAAGCATAAGCTGTCGCCGGAAGCAGGCCGGCAATAGCGGTGGCCGTGATAAACCAGCCGGATATGCCAAGCAGACCGATGCCTGCCAGCACTGTGGTCGCCGCCAGAGCCGCACCGGCCAGCAACATGCCGCTCCGTGCCGACCAGAAGAGGGCGATAACGGGTTTCAATATGGCGAAGCGTGACATCATGAGGGATCTCCCGATCTCACCGCCGCCATATCCACGACCCTGTCCATGCGCGCGGCCAGCACCGGATCATGGGTCGCGACGATCAACGTCCTTCCCTTTGCCAGTTGCAGCAGGTTTTCCGTAACGAGTTCGGCCGTCTCGCGGTCGAGATGCGCCGTTGGCTCATCGGCCAGAATGAGCCGTGCGGCGGGGTCGGCGAAGGCACGGGCAATGGCGAGCCGCACCGCTTCACCGCCGGAAATGCCATGGCCGCCATCTCCCACCGGCAGATGCCCGCGGGAAGACGACAATTGATCGAGGCCGGTGCTTTCGAGCGCCATGTCAACCATGCTCCGCGTGATGCCGGCCCGGCCGAAGCGAATGTTCGCCTCCAGCGAGCCGGCTGTGAAAAACGGCTTCTGGCCAATCCAGCCGATGGATTTGCGCAGTATGTCCGCCGTCTCATCGTCGAGTACGGTGCCGCCGATTTTTATCGTGCCGCCCTGGGCCTTGGCGAGCCCGGCAACAAGGGAGAGCACCGTGGATTTGCCGCAACCAGAGGGTCCGAGAAGTGCCACTGTTTCACCCGCCCGGACATTGAAATCGAAATTTCGAAGCACGGGCGATGCACCGGGATAGGCGAAGGTCAGGTCATGCAAATGCACGGTTGCCGGCGTCGCAACTGTCACGTCCGGCGCGTCCTTGCCCGTGCCTGCAATAGCCGACCCACCCTTCGCCAGATTGTCGAGCGCGCCGAGCGCAGCCTCGCCGGCCGCCCGGTCGTGCCAGACGGCGGACAATTCCCGCAGAGGCTCGAAAAATGCCGGCGCGAGAAGCAAGATGAAAAGACCTTCGGCAAGCGTCAGTTTCTGACCCCACGCGCCGAAATCGAGAAAGCCGAGCAGATGGAAACCAATGTAAACGGCCGTCATGGCGACGCCGAGCGCCGCGAAAAGCTCAAGCACTGCCGATGAGAGAAAGGCGATCCTGAGCACCGCCATCGTTCTCTTCTTGAGGTTCTGCGCATCGGCGCTCAGGCGTGTGGCCGTTAGATCGACCGCTTCCAGCGCCCGAATCGTTTCCAGCCCGCGCAGCCGGTCGAGCAGGAAAGCGTTCATATTGCCGGCCTCGGCAAGCTGCTTTTCACTAGCGGCCTTGGCCTGCCAACCGATCAAAGCCATGAACAGCGGAATGGTCGGCATGGCAAGCAAAAGCACCAGCGCCGCGATCCAGCTGAACGGAAGGATGACGAGGGCATATGCCACGGGAACGATCGTTGCCTTCATCCTTGCCGGCTGAAAACGGGAAAGATAAGGCACCAGTGCCTCCGACGTTTCGGCGACGACAGCTGCCACCTCACCGGAAGCCGTTCGCGAGAGGTCGAGCGGGGAGACCCTGGCCAGGGCGTGGAGCGCTTCCAGCCGCCGCTGCGAAAGAGCCGCCCGCGCCATACGGAACGACATGCGCGCTGCGGTTCTTTCCAGAAGGGCCTTGAGGATACCAAGAAGAAAAATGGCGGCAGCCGGCGGCATGAGCTCCATCATTGGCGCACCATCAGCAATTTTTCCGACAGAAAAGGCAAGCAGACCCGCCTGTGGCAACCAGAACAGCGAAACGAGAACATGCAGCAGGGAAGCCGATCTTGCCGCCGCCGGTGCGTGCATTTTTTGCGGGGTGGGCGCTTTATCGGCGCGGGGCTTGCGGCCAGGAATGGAAAAGACCCGCCGCGTACCGAGCGACAGTGCAACCGGCGCGGAACAGCCGTCATCGCGGCTGTCGGCCAAGGGAGGGGTCTGGGCTGACATGGTCATTATCGCCTTAGCCGTCCTTTTTCGCGACGCGGGGCCGACCAAGGGAAACGATCTTGTCCTTGGCCTCCAGAAGCTTGGTGACTTTGGAGCCGAGCGCCAGAAGAGAAGCCAGCCGTTCCGTCTCCAGCCTTTTCACATCGTCATACCAACCCGTCAGCTGCTCGATCAGCGTCTTCATCTCATCGATACGCCTCTGCGCATGACGCTCATCTTCGTTTTCCGGCGTTTCCATCAGGATTTCCCGAAGCACGCTGAGGGTCGGATCGATTTCGCGTTTCTTGCGCTCCTCAGCAAGCGTTCGCAGGATGTGCCAGACATCCTCAGGCGTCGTAAAAAAATCACGCCTGTCTCCGGGGAAGTGCTTGAGGATTGCCAGGTTCCAGGCTTGCAGTTCCTTGAGGCTCATCGACACGTTGGACCGCGAAATGCCGAGCGCCTCCACAATATCGTCCGCGCAGAGCGGCTGCGGCGATATGTAAAGCAGAGCATAGACTTGGCCGACAGTGCGGTTGATGCCCCAGCGGCTGCCCATCTCACCGAAATGCAGCACGAAGGACTGAACGAGCGGGGAGAGATTGGAAGACATTTCTCTTCTTTCTGAATTTTCAGTAATTTCTGAAATTTCGATAACGCAAAAAACGACTGGCGGCAAATCACCTTTTTGACCTGCGTCAAAATGTGCAAATGGGCAGAGACGACGCTGGTATAGACGGTCCTGGGTGCAGTCCGGGCAAAATATGCGGCAGTTGTGTTGGGGGGTGTGACAGGCTGGAGCGTTTGCTGGCGTCCGTCACTTTCCCTCCGTCATTCCGGTCTTGAGCCGGAATCCAGCCAGCCCAAGTCCTTGGGCCGCAAGGACTCTCTCGTCGCGCAGACGCGTGTCGGCTGGATCCGGCTCCAGGCCGGAATGACGTCCCGAAGCAGTCGATGATATCGATAACATCTACGCGAGTCGCCACGACCAAGAATCAGCCCAAAAAAATGGGCGGCGGGATGACCCGCCGCCAATCGAAACGCCGGCGTAGTCGCGCGTAGAAACCTTGCTTACGAAAAAGCGATCTGAACCTTCATGGCGCGGCTGCGGTCGGAAGCGAATTCGAAGGCCGAGATGGCATCGGCGAGATCAACGGTCTGGGTGATGAAAGGTTTGACATCGATCAGGCCCTTTTGCATCAATTCAACGCCGGTTGCGAATTCCTCATGGAAGCGGAAGGAACCGCGCAGATCGAGTTCCTTGGCGGTGATCGCCATCATCGGCAAGCTCATATCGCCGCCAAGGCCAAGCTGGACGATGATGCCGCGCGGGCGAAGCGCCGCGATACCGCCGGCAAGCGCCACGGCGGCGCCTGAGCATTCATAGAGAATATCGAAGGTTCCCTTGTTCGCACCGTAGGCGGCAAGCGCGTCGGGCTCGTCCTTGCTATTGATGACGCGATCCGCACCCGCCTCACGCGCCTTGCCAAGCGTGAAATCGGAAAGATCGGTGGCGACAATCTCAGCTGCACCGGCGCGGCGCGCGGCCAGAATGGAGAGGATACCGATCGGGCCGCAGCCCGTGACAAGTACACGTTTTCCCAGCATATCACCGGCGCGGCGGGTGGCGTGTAGCGTTACCGCCAGCGGTTCCGCCATGGCGGCCTCACCGGCGCTCAGGCCATCGGCCGGCACGCATTGCAGGGCGTCGGCCACCAGGACCTCGCGGAAGGCGCCCTGAATATGCGGGAAAGGCATGGCGCTGCCATAAAACCGCATGTTCAGGCACTGGTTGTGCAGGCCTTCCTGGCAGAAGCGGCAGGTTCGGCACGGCCGGGATGGCGAAACCGCAACCAGACCGCCGGTCTTCAGCCCATCGACGCCTTCGCCCAGTTCCTCAATGACGGCGGAGACCTCATGGCCCAGCACCATCGGTTCACGCAGCCGCACGGCGCCGAAACCGCCATGATTGTAATAGTGCAGATCACTGCCGCAGATTCCGCCCCTGGCCAGACGGAGCCGCACCTCACCCGGTCCCGGCTTTTCCTCCGGCCGGTCTTCGATGCGCACATCCTTTGCCCCGTGGGCGACAATCGCTTTCATGACAACTCCCGTTCAAGCGCGCGCCATTATGGCGCATAAAATTCTTCATCCCATTGCTGCCGCAAGATGCGCCTCGACGCGCCTTGTCAGTTCGCCACCCGCCCGATACGTACTGAAAGCGGGCGCATCAGCCTTGACATCCGCCCTCAAACGGATGAATGTTATCGGTAACATACACTTTCAAGAATGCAATGTCGAGAGACTGGAGGAAACAGTGGGCCTTAATTTGTTCGATCTTTCCGGCCGCCGCGCCCTGATCACGGGTTCGTCCCAGGGCATCGGGTTGGCGCTGGCGCACGGGCTGGCGGAAGCAGGGGCGGAAGTGGTGCTGAACGGGCGCGATGAGGTGAAGCTGAAGGCGGCGGCAGCGGGCATCAAGGGTGCCAGAACGCTTGCCTTCGATGCTACCGATCACGGCGCGGTGCGCGAGGCGATCGACCGTTTCGAAGCGGAGGTCGGCGCCATCGATATCCTCGTCAACAATGCCGGCATGCAACACCGAACGCCGCTGGAGGATTTTCCGGCGGATGCCTTCGAGCGCCTGCTGCAAACCAACGTCGCCTCGGTGTTTCACGCCGGGCAGGCTGCCGCGCGCCACATGATCGGCCGCGGCCGTGGCAAGATCATCAACATTGCCAGCGTGCAGACCGCCCTTGCCCGCCCCGGCATCGCCCCCTACACCGCCACCAAGGGTGCCGTTGGCAACCTGACAAAAGGCATGGCGACGGACTGGGCCAAATATGGACTGCAGTGTAACGCCATTGCGCCCGGTTATTTCGACACCCCGCTCAACGCCGCCCTTGTTGCGGACGAGACCTTTTCGGCATGGCTTGAAAAGCGCACGCCGGCCGGTCGCTGGGGCAAGGTCGAAGAGCTCGTCGGCGCCTGCATTTTCCTGTCGTCCGATGCATCATCCTTCGTGAACGGCCACATTCTCTACGTCGACGGCGGCATTACCGCCTCGCTTTGACACATCAGGCCCCGATGGCCGGCTGCACCGCCATCCGGGCTTGAACGACGACACCACGACGCTTTGGGAGGAGGCCGTGACCACCATGACCGAGAAGAACAAAGTTGCACTGATCGGCGCAGGCGCCATGGGCGGGGCGATCGGGACACGGCTCATAGAGACCGGCAATCAGCTGACGGTTTTCGATCTGGATGCGGAAAAGGTGGCGGCACTGACGAGCCTCGGCGCGCACAGCGCGAGCACAGCGGCGGAAGCAGCGTCGGTTTCCGATGTGGTCATTCTCAGCCTCAATTCGCCCAAAATCGTTCGCATCGCCGTCTTCGGCAAGGATGGCGTCGCGGCGGGTGCGAAGCCCGGCACGCTCATCATCGACATGTCTTCCATCGATCCGGAAGCCACAAAGGAACTGGCAGCCGATGCCGCCGAAAAGGGCCTGCGCTGGGTGGACAGCCCGCTTTCGGGCGGCGCGCCCAAGGCGCTTGTCGGCCAACTGACGCTTATGGCGGGGGGCAGCGAAAAGGATGTGGCCGATGCGCATCGCGTGCTGCGACATGTGGCCAGCAATTACACTCATATGGGACCCTGCGGCGCAGGGCAGACCACAAAACTCATCAACCAGGTCCTGTGCGGTCTGAACTTCCTTGCTGTAGCGGAAGCGACGCAACTGGCGCTGGACGCCGGCGTCGATGCCGCAAAAATTCCGCAGGCACTGAGGGGCGGCCGCGCCGACAGCGTCATCCTGCAGGAGTACATGCCGCGTTACGTGGCCAGGGATTACCGCCGCACCGGCCGGATCGACAATATGGTGAAGGACCTGAACGGCGCGCAGGATCTCGCCAGACGCACCAACACGGCCATGCCGCTGACGGCTGTTTGCGCCGAGGTGCACCGGATGCTCACGGCAGCAGGGCTCGGTGGAGAGGACCAGGCAGCGCTTATGGAGTTTTTCAGCGGCGCAAAGCGAAGCTTTCCGGACTGATTGACCGGCAGACAGGGGATGGCCGGAGCCTGTTGATACAGTCCCTGCGAGCCATTGCGAAATTGTCTTTCAGGGAAGATGATCAGGCGAATCGGCACGGCAGTGGCCCCGATGACAGCAGACGCATGTATGCAAAGGACAATTTCCCGATGACCACCTCCGCGACAGGCACGGGAATTGCCAGTCTGACCGTTTCCGGAACCGGTTTCATTGCCGAAATCGCCTATCAAGGGGCGACGCTTCTGAGCTGGCGGCCGGTCTCTGCCGATGGCAGCGGAGGCGAAAATCTCGTCGACGGATATTCGACGCCCGCCGAAATGCAGTCCCAAAATGGCGTGAGGAACGGCATTCTCGCGCCCTTCTCCAACCGCATCCCGGATGGTCGGTTTAGTTTTGCCGGGCAGACGCACCGCATTGAGCCGGTGCTTGCCCATGAAGCCCTCGTCTTCCACGGATTTGCCAGAGCCCTGCCCTTCGTCCTCGCCCAGTCATCGGAGGAAAACGGCGCTCATATTCTCATCTTCCGTGCCGAAATATCGCCTGCGGATTTCAGCGGTTACCCTTACCGTCTCGCCATCGAAGTGGAATATCGCTTCGTCGGCCATGACGTTACCATCGACATTCGCGGCATCAACCGCGACGACCGGCCCCTGCCCTTCGCCGCCGGCTGGCATCCCTATTTCCGCCTGCCCGGCACCACGTCTATCGACGACCTTATCCTCACCCTGCCTTCGCGAACAGCTATTGAAACAAACGAGTATCTCATCCCCCTGCAAAACCCACAGGGCGGGTTAGTCAAACGGAACGACACCCTTTTTCTCCATACCCCGCTGGCCGGGCATGTGGTCGATGCCTGTTTCACTGATCTGATTGCATCCGCAAACGGGCTTTACGAGACGAGGCTCGAAAACCCGCATGACGGTTCAAGCCTGACGGTCTGGCAGGAGCGTGGGCACATGCATGTCTTTACCGGGGATACGCTCGCACGCGACAGGCGGCGCTCCATCGCGCTCGAACCCGTGGAAACGCCGACCAACGCTTTCAACCAGGCGGAACTCGCGGATGCAATCACGCTGCAACCGGGCGAGACGCGAAGCTTCCGCTTTGGCGTCCGTTTCAAGGCAGCACGCTGATCACGGTTCGATAGCCCTCAGATATGCGTCGTCGGCAGCGAAGACGACAGTTTCACCGTCTCCATGGAGATATAGGCGGACATGTCGTAAAGCTGCACGCGGCGCAGAATCTGTTTGTAGACCGTGTCGTAATATTCGACATTCGGCAGTACGAGCTTCAGAATATAATCGAAATTGCCGGTGAGCCGGTGAACCTCGACGATTTCAGGGATGGTGCTGACTGCGGCATGGAACCGGTCCAGCCAGTCCTCCGCATGAAGGCCCGTTCTTACCAGCAGGAAAACCGTGGTCGGAAGATTGATCTTCCGCCGGTCGAGCAGCGCCATGGTGCCTGTCACGTAACCTTCCGTTCGTAGCCGCGTGATGCGGCGCGAACAGGCCGAGAGCGACAGGGAAACTTCCTCTGCGATATCGGCGAGCGGGGTTTCGGCATTTTCCTGGAGAATCGCAAGGATTCTGCGGTCGCGGTCATCAATCATCAGCGAACAATGCACAGGATAACGCAAGCGCGCAAGAAATTTGCGACATTGGGACAGAAAGCGCGCCGAGTTTGCATCTAGGCCGCGAAAACTGCGCAAAAACGCATGCCGTTTTCGTTGCGACGATGGCATTCTTACTTTCAATCAAAGTTGAAAAGGGAACTCTTATGAAACGGATCGGCCTGATCGGCGGCATGAGCTGGGAATCCACCGCAACCTATTACCGCATGATCAACGAGGCGGTTCGCGACAGCCGCGGCGGTCTGGTCTCGGCCGATATCGTCATGCATTCGCTCGATTTTTCCGAGGTCGTCGCCCTTCAGAAGGCAGACCGCTGGGATGAGGCCGGCGCGCTGCTGGGTGCAGCAGGCGCGCGCCTTGCCAATGCCGGCGCCGATTGTGTACTGATCTGCACCAATACCATGCATCTCGTTGCCGACACCGTTGCAAAAATGTCCGGCGTGGCGCTGATTGACATCATCGACGAGACCGCAGCCGCCCTGAAAACGGATGGACGCCGCAAGCCGCTGCTGCTCGCCACCCGCTACACGATGGAACACGGTTTCTACACCGACCGGATGCGCCGCCATGGCGTCGACGTGGTCGTGCCGGATGCCGAAGACAGGGGCGCCATCCACGACATCATCTTCGGTGAATTGTGCCAGGGCGAGATCAAGTCCTGCTCGCGTGACCGCTATCTTGCGGTCATCGAGAAGGCCCGCGCACTCGGCGTTGATTCCGTCATTCTCGGTTGCACCGAAATTTCCCTGCTGATCGATCCCGACGCCCTGCCGCTGCCGGGTTACGATTCGACCGCCATTCACGCGAAGGCCGCCGTCGGTTTTGCGCTCGGAGACAAGGCATTCGACAGAGCCGCATGAATGTGCCGCCTCTTTGCCTATTCCGGTAAACCGGTCTGGCTCGACAGCCTGCTGATCGAGCCGGAAGCCTCGCTGGTCAGCCAGTCCATGGCAGCAAGGGAAGCCAAGACCGTCGTTAATGGTGATGGTTGCGGCCTTGGCTGGTATGGCGAACGCGGAACGCCCGGCGTCTTTCGCGACACGCGGCCGGCCTGGTCAGACGCCAATCTCGCGGCACTTTGCCACCAGCTTCGATCGGGCATGTTCATGGCGCATGTGCGATCCGCCACGTCGGGCGAAGTCTCGCGCGCCAATTGCCACCCCTTTGCGCATGGGAAATACCTTTTCATGCATAATGGCCAGATCGGTGGCTATGAGCAGATCAGGCGCGATATCGATTCCCTTATCCCCGATGACATCTATGCATCCCGACGCGGCACGGGCGATAGCGAAGCGATCTTCTTGATTGCCGCCGGCCATGGCCTTGAGGTGGACCCGGTCAATGCCATCTCTACCGCGCTGCAGCTTTGCCAGGAAAAGATGATGGCGGCAGGTGTCTCTTCCGCATTGAGATTCAGCGCCGTTCTGATGGATGGTGATTGCGTTCACGCCTTCCGCTGGTCAAGCGATGACAAGCCGCCGACACTTTACTGGCGCGGTCTGGACGAAGGCATTGCGTTGAGTTCGGAACCCTTTTCCTTCGATTGTGCTCCCTGGTGCGCCGTTCCACCAAATACCAGCGTGACGATCCGCGCCGGAAAAATGACGACACAGGCTTTTTTCCTTCCGTAATCCCGGCTTTGCTGGCCGCATTTTCCCGGTTTCGCGGCGTCGCTTCCGTCGACCGGTGCGGCTGCAGCAATGCCTCGTTTATTTTCATTGTATTATTGCAGCCGCGAAGGCTAGTGTGTGGTCCATGGCGTCGGATCGGAATAAGCACGATTTTCGGCTCGACGCGCAAAACGGAATATTAGAGCGAAACAGATTTCAGGACCGGTGAACCATTTAGAAGTGTTGCAGCCTCTCCCTTTCTTGCACGTTGCCCGCCATCGCGAAGACTATGCAAACCCGTTCAGGAACGACCCGTAATGGGCCGGCAATCCCTTCGGCGATCCTCGGAACGCAGAGTAAAAATTCTTATTTTTCATCACCCTAAGCCGTTCAACTTTCCGAAAAAATTGCTGTTGCCACACCTCCATATCGATGCATAAACTGGCATCAGCAAAGGCAACACGGATCGACCTCATCAGACCCTCTCCTCCCACCAAGGTGCTGACCGACCAATGATCAATAATCTCAACGCCGCCGATCTCCCCCGTCCCGCGCCGCGCAGTTCCAACCCGGAAATCATGGCGTCGGAAATCATCGAACGCCTCACCTACCGTATCGGCAAGGACGTCAAGGTTGCCAAGCCGCATGACTGGCTGACCGCAACCATTCTCGTCGTACGCGACCGCATCATCGACAAGTGGATGGAATCCACCCGCAAGGCCTATGCCAACAATTCCAAGCGCGTTTATTACCTGTCGCTCGAATTCCTGATCGGCCGCCTGATGCGCGACGCCATCTCCAATATCGGCCTGATGCATGAAATCCGCGACGCGCTGTCATCGCTCGGCGTCGATCTTGACGTCATCGCCGGGCTGGAGCCGGATGCCGCGCTCGGCAATGGCGGCCTTGGTCGTCTCGCCGCCTGTTTCATGGAATCCATGGCGACCGTTGATATCCCCGCCTATGGCTATGGCATCCGTTACGTGCACGGCCTCTTCCGCCAGCAGATGGCTGACGGATGGCAGGTGGAACTGCCGGAAACATGGCTTGCCCACGGTAACCCCTGGGAATTCGAACGCCGCGAAAGCTCCTATGAAATCGGCTTCGGCGGATCTGTAGAGACGATCGGCGGTTATGAAGATCCGCAGCGTTTCGTCTGGAAACCGGCCGAACGCGTCATCGCCATGGCCTATGACACGCCGGTCGTCGGCTGGCGCGGCACCCGCGTCAATACGCTCCGCCTCTGGTCGGCACAGCCGATCGATCCTATTCTGCTGGCTGCCTTCAACGCTGGCGACCACATCGGCGCGCTGCGTGAAAGCAACAAGGCGGAGAGCCTGACGCGGGTTCTTTATCCTGCTGACGCGACGCCTGCCGGTCAGGAACTGCGCCTGCGGCAGGAATTCTTCTTCTCCTCCGCCTCCTTGCAGGACATTCTGCGCCGCCATCTGCAGCAATATCCGGATTTTACTTCGCTGCCGGAAAAGGTCTCGATCCAGCTAAACGATACACATCCGGCCATATCCATTGCGGAGATGATGCGCCTTCTATGCGATGTGCACGGGCTGGAATTTGATGAGGCCTGGAAGATCACCCAGGGGACCTTCTCCTACACCAATCACACGCTGCTGCCGGAGGCGCTGGAAAGCTGGCCCGTGCCGCTGCTCGAACGTCTTCTGCCCCGGCACATGCAGATCGTCTACGCCATCAACGCAAATACGCTGCTCTTTGCCCGCAAGGAAAAGAAGATGGCGGATCAGCAGATCCGCTCCATCTCGCTCATCGATGAAGGCGGCGAGCGCCGTGTGCGCATGGGCAATCTCGCTTTCATCGGCTCTCATTCGATCAACGGCGTTTCCGCCCTCCATACCGAGCTGATGAAGGAGACGGTCTTTGCCGATCTCCACGGCCTCTATCCTGACCGTATCAACAACAAGACCAACGGCATCACACCGCGCCGCTGGCTGATGCAGTGCAATCCCGGCCTCACCAGCCTGCTTCGCGAAACGATCGGCGACGATTTCCTCGATGATGCGGAAAAGCTGACAGCGCTCGACCGTTTCGCCGACGATGCCGCGTTCCGCGAGAAATTCGCCGAGGTGAAGCGTCTGAACAAGGTGCGCCTTGCCAACACGGTGGCGCAGCGCATGGGCATTCGCGTCGATCCGTCGGCCATGTTCGACATCCAGATCAAACGTATCCATGAATATAAGCGCCAGCTTCTGAACCTCGTGGAAACCGTCGCGCTTTATGACCAGATTCGTTCTCACCCGGAACTGGATTGGGTTCCGCGCGTTAAGTTCTTTGCAGGCAAAGCGGCGCCGAGTTACCACAACGCGAAGCTGATCATTAAGCTTGCCAACGATATTGCCCGGGTCATCAACAACGATCCGGCCGTGCGCGGGCTTCTGAAAGTGGTATTTGTTCCGAACTATAACGTCTCGCTCGCGGAAATCATGGTACCCGCCGCCGATCTCTCCGAACAGATCTCAACGGCCGGCATGGAAGCCTCCGGCACCGGCAACATGAAATTCGCCCTCAACGGCGCGCTGACCATCGGCACGCTCGATGGCGCCAACGTTGAAATGCGCGATCATGTCGGTGAAGAAAACATTGTCATTTTTGGCATGACGGCCGATGAGGTGGCCAGAGCCCGTGCAGAGGGTCACAATCCCCGCGCGATCATCGAAGGATCGTCGGAACTGTCGCAGGCCGTTTCGTCCATCGCATCAGGCGTCTTCTCGCCGGATGACCGCTCACGATTCGCCGGCCTGATCGACGGTATTTACAACAGCGACTGGTTCATGGTTGCCGCCGATTTCGACGCCTATGCCGGTGCGCAGCGAGAAGTAGATGCGATCTGGAGTAATCCGGATAGCTGGTACGCCAAAACAGTGCGCAATACGGCGCGCATGGGCTGGTTCTCCTCCGACAGGACGATCCGCCAATATGCCACCGAGATCTGGAGAGCCTGATGAAAAAACCGCTCAATTCGGCCGAAGAAAAAAAGACTGGCGACATCACGAAGGCTGAAATCGAGGCGATCAAGAGCGGTTTGCATTCCAATCCCTTTGCCCTTCTCGGCGTTCACGAAACGCCGGAAGGGTTTTCTGCCCGCTGTTTCATTCCGGGTGCCGAGGAGGTTTCCGTCCTAACGCTGGACGGAAATTTCGTGGGAGAATTGAAGCGGCTGGACCCGGATGGCTTTTTTGAAGGCCCGATCGATATTTCGAAACGCCAGCCCGTGCGTTACCGCGCCTGCCGCGACGATGCCGAATGGGCGGTGACCGACCCTTACAGCTTCGGCCCTGTTCTCGGCCCCATGGACGATTATTTCGTTCGTGAAGGCTCGCATCTGCGGCTGTTCGATAAAATGGGCGCGCATCCGCTGAAGCTCGAGGGTGTCGAAGGTTTTCACTTCGCCGTCTGGGCGCCGAATGCGCGGCGCGTTTCCGTCGTCGGCGATTTCAACAATTGGGACGGCCGCCGGCATGTGATGCGTTTCCGCAAGGATACGGGCATCTGGGAAATCTTCGCGCCCGATGTCTATGCCGGTTGCGCCTACAAGTTCGAGATTCTCGGTGCAAACGGCGAGCTGCTGCCGCTGAAGGCCGACCCCTATGCCCGCCGCGCCGAGTTGCGGCCGAAGAACGCTTCCGTCACTACGCCCGAACTGACGCAAAAATGGGAAGATCAGGCCCATAGGGAGCATTGGGCGCAGGTGGACCAGCGCCGCCAGCCGATTAGCATCTATGAGGTGCATGCCGGCTCCTGGCAGCGCCGTGAGGACGGCACCTTCCTAAGTTGGGACGAGCTCGCCGCCCAGCTCATTCCCTATTGTACCGATATGGGCTTCACCCATATCGAGTTCCTGCCGATTACGGAACATCCCTATGACCCTTCCTGGGGTTACCAGACGACGGGTCTCTACGCCCCAAGCGCACGTTTTGGCGATCCCGAAGGGTTTGCCCGCTTCGTCAATGGCGCTCACAAGGTTGGCATCGGCGTTTTGCTGGACTGGGTTCCCGCCCATTTTCCCACCGACGAACATGGACTTCGCTGGTTCGATGGTACCGCACTCTATGAGCACGCCGATCCGCGTCAGGGTTTCCATCCCGACTGGAACACGGCGATCTATAATTTCGGCCGCGTCGAGGTCATGTCCTACCTCATCAACAACGCGCTTTACTGGGCTGAAAAATTCCATCTCGACGGCCTGCGCGTCGATGCGGTCGCCTCGATGCTCTATCTCGATTATTCCCGCAAGGAAGGCGAGTGGATCCCGAACGAATATGGCGGGCGTGAAAATCTCGAATCCGTGCGCTTCCTCCAGAAGATGAATTCCCTCGTTTATGGCACCCATCCGGGCGTCATGACGATTGCCGAGGAATCCACCTCCTGGCCGAAAGTGTCGCAGCCCGTTCATGAGGGTGGCCTCGGTTTCGGTTTCAAGTGGAATATGGGCTTCATGCACGACACGCTGAGTTATTTCTCGCGGGAGCCTGTGCATCGCAAGTTCCATCATCAGGAGCTGACCTTCGGCCTGCTTTACGCCTTCACCGAAAATTTCGTGCTGCCGCTGTCCCACGACGAGGTGGTGCACGGCAAGGGGTCGCTGATCGCCAAAATGTCCGGCGATGACTGGCAGAAATTCGCCAATCTCCGCTCCTATTACGGCTTCATGTGGGGTTATCCCGGCAAGAAGCTGCTGTTCATGGGGCAGGAGTTTGCACAGTGGAGCGAATGGAGCGAAAAGGGCGCGCTCGACTGGAACCTTCGCCAATATCCGATGCATGAAGGCATGCGCCGCCTCGTGCGCGATCTCAACCTCACCTACCGATCCAAAGCCGCCCTGCATGCCCGGGACTGCGAACCTGACGGCTTTCGCTGGCTTGTGGTCGATGATCACGAGAATTCCGTCTTCGCCTGGCTGCGCACGGCGCCCGGCGAAAAGCCGGTCGCGGTCATTTGCAACCTCACCCCGGTCTATCGGGAAAACTATTATGTGCCGCTGCCCCAGGCGGGGCGGTGGAGGGAGATTCTCAACACCGATGCCGAAATTTATGGCGGCAGCGGCAAGGGAAATGGCGGACGCGTTCAGGCGGTCGATGCCGGCGGCGATATCGGGGCGATGCTCGTCCTGCCGCCGCTCGCCACGATCATGCTCGAGCCGGAAAACTGACAGACAGAGAGGGAGGACACCATGTCGGAAAAAAGAGTTCAGCCTTTGGCGCGTGATGCAATGGCCTATGTCCTCGCGGGCGGCAGAGGCAGCCGCTTGAAGGAACTGACGGATCGCCGAGCAAAACCCGCCGTTTATTTCGGCGGCAAGGCGCGCATCATCGATTTCGCGCTCTCCAACGCGCTTAATTCCGGCATTCGCCGCATCGGCGTCGCCACGCAATACAAGGCGCACTCCCTCATTCGGCACCTGCAGCGCGGCTGGGACTTCTTCCGCCCCGAACGTAACGAAAGCTTCGACATCCTGCCCGCCTCCCAGCGCGTTTCCGAAACGCAATGGTATGAGGGTACGGCAGACGCGGTTTACCAGAACATCGACATTATCGAGCCCTATGGGCCGGAATACATGGTCATCCTCGCCGGCGACCATATCTATAAAATGGACTACGAATACATGCTGCAGCAGCATGTCGATTCCGGTGCGGATGTGACGATCGGCTGCCTTGAAGTGCCGCGTATGGAAGCAACCGGCTTCGGCGTCATGCATGTGAATGAAAAAGACGAGATCATCGATTTCATCGAAAAGCCGGCCGATCCGCCCGGCATTCCCGGCAATGAGGGTTTTGCGCTCGCCTCCATGGGCATCTACGTCTTCCACACGAAATTCCTGATGGAAGCGCTGCGCCGCGATGCCGCAGACCCCACCTCCAGCCGCGATTTCGGCAAGGACATCATTCCCTATATCGTGAAACACGGCAAAGCCGTCGCCCACCGCTTCGCAGATTCCTGCGTACGTTCGGATTTCGAGCATGGCCCCTACTGGCGCGACGTCGGTACCATCGACGCCTACTGGCAGGCCAATATCGACCTGACGGATGTGGTGCCCGACCTCGATATCTACGACAAATCCTGGCCTATCTGGACCTATGCGGAAATCACCCCGCCGGCGAAATTCGTGCATGACGATGAAAACCGCCGCGGTTCCGCCGTGTCCTCGGTCGTTTCCGGTGACTGCATCATTTCGGGTGCGTCGCTCAACCGCAGCCTTCTGTTCACAGGCGTGCGCGCCAATTCATACTCCCGCCTTGAGAATGCCGTAGTACTGCCGAGTGTGAAGATCGGGCGTCATGCCCAGCTCAGCAATGTCGTCATCGACCATGGCGTGGTCATTCCGGAAGGACTGATTGTAGGAGAAGACCCAGAATTGGATGCCAAACGTTTCCGCCGTACCGAAAACGGCATCTGCCTTATCACCCAATCGATGATCGACAAGCTGGACCTGTAGCGCCGATGAATGTCCTTTCGGTTTCATCCGAAATCTACCCCCTGATCAAGACCGGAGGGCTCGCCGATGTTGCCGGCGCGCTCCCCATCGCGCTCGAAGCCTATGGCGTCAAGACGCGCACGCTGATACCTGGGTATCCGGCGGTGAAAGCTGCCGTGACAAACGCGGTGAAATGTTACGAATTCACCGACCTGCTGGGTGAAAAGGCCGATCTGCTCGAAGGCCAGCACGAAGGACTGGATCTCCTCATCCTCGATTCGCCCGCTTATTACGAGCGCTCCGGCGGACCCTATCTCGACCAGACGGGCAAGGATTATCCTGATAACTGGAAACGCTTTGCGGCGCTTTCGCTGGCGGCGGCCCGGATTGCAGCCGGCGAATTTCCCGACTGGCGGCCGGATCTCCTGCACGCTCATGACTGGCAGGCTGCCATGGCGCCAGTCTACATGCGTTATGCCGAAACGCCTGAAATTCCGAGCCTGCTCACCATTCACAACATTGCCTTCCAGGGGCAGTTCGGCGCCAACATCTTCAGCAAGCTTGGGCTACCAGCCCATGCTTTCGGCATGGAGGGCGTGGAATATTATAACGACGTGAGTTTCCTCAAGGGCGGACTGCAGACGGCGACGGCGCTCAGCACCGTCAGTCCCTCATATGCCGAGGAAATCCTCACCCCGCAATTCGGCATGGGCCTGCACGGCGTTATCGGCAGCCGCGCCCATGTGCTGCACGGCATCGTCAACGGTATCGACGCGGACGTCTGGAACCCGGCAACGGATCATCTGATCCATGACAATTATTCCGCCGCCAATCTCAGAAACCGGGCCCTGAACAAGAAGTCTGTTGCCGAACATTTTCGCATCGACGACGATGACAGCCCGCTGTTCTGCGTCATCTCCCGCCTCACCTGGCAGAAGGGCATCGACCTCATGGCCGAAGCTGTGGACGAGATAGTTTCCCTCGGCGGCCGCCTGGTGGTGCTGGGCGCGGGCGATGTCGCGCTGGAAGGCGCGCTCCTGGCGGCGGCGTCCCGCCACCATGGCCGCGTCGGCGTTGCCATCGGTTACAACGAACCCCTGTCACATCTCATGCAGGCGGGCTGCGACGCGATCATCATCCCCTCGCGCTTTGAACCCTGCGGCCTCACCCAGCTTTATGCGTTGCGTTACGGCTGCATTCCGGTCGTCGCCCGCACCGGCGGCCTTGCAGACACGGTGATCGACGCCAACCATGCCGCCATCGCCAACAAGTCGGCGACCGGTGTGCAATTTTCCCCCGTCACGCTTGATGGTCTCAAACAGGCGATCCGCCGGACCATCCGTTATTATCACGACCCGAAACTATGGACACAGATGCAGAAACTCGGGATGAAATCCGATGTTTCCTGGGAAAAGAGCGCCGGCCTTTACGCCGCGCTTTACAGCCAGCTTATTTCGAAAGGCCATTGAACCAATGATCAAGACTGTTCAGACGAAGCCCTATCAGGACCAGAAGCCGGGCACTTCAGGCCTGCGCAAGAAGGTGCCCGTCTTCGCCCAGGAAAATTACGCCGAGAACTTCATCCAGTCGATCTTCGACGCGCTTGAGGGCTTTGAAGGCCAGACGCTGGTGATCGGCGGCGATGGCCGATACTACAACCGCGAAGTCATCCAGAAGGCAATCAAGATGGCCGCCGCTGCCGGCTTCGGCAAGGTTCTGGTCGGTCAGGGCGGCATTCTCTCCACGCCGGCGGCATCCAACATCATCCGCAAATACAAGGCCTTCGGCGGTATCGTGCTCTCCGCCAGCCACAATCCCGGCGGCCCTACCGAAGATTTCGGCATCAAATACAATATCGGCAATGGCGGTCCCGCCCCGGAAAAGATCACCGACGCGATCTACGCCCGTTCCAAGGTCATCGACAGCTACAAAATTTCAGACGCCGCCGATATCGACCTCGACAAGGTGGGCAGCTTCAAGGTGGACGATCTGACGGTCGAGGTGATCGACCCCGTCGCCGATTATGCCGCCCTGATGGAAGAGCTGTTCGATTTCGATGCCATCCGTGCCCTCATCGCCGGCGGCTTCAAGGTCGTGGTCGATTCCATGAGCGCCGTCACAGGCCCTTATGCCGTTGAGATCATCGAAAAGCGGCTTGGCGCTCCGAAGGGCTCGGTCCGCAATGCTGCACCGCTGCCGGACTTCGGCGGCCATCACCCCGACCCTAATCTTGTCCACGCCAAGGAGCTTTATGACGATGTCATGAGCCCGGAAGGCCCCGATTTCGGCGCTGCTTCCGATGGCGACGGCGACCGCAACATGGTCGTCGGCAAGGGCATGTTCGTCACGCCATCAGACAGCCTGGCGATCATCGCCGCCAATGCCAGACTGGCACCCGGTTACGCGGCAGGCATTTCCGGCATCGCCCGTTCCATGCCGACAAGTGCGGCAGCTGACCGTGTCGCCGAAAAGCTCGGCCTTGGCATGTACGAGACTCCAACCGGCTGGAAGTTCTTCGGCAACCTCATGGATGCCGGCAGGGTGACGATCTGCGGCGAAGAAAGCTTCGGCACAGGCTCCAATCATGTACGCGAGAAGGATGGTCTCTGGGCCGTGCTCTACTGGCTGAACATCGTCGCCGCCCGCAAGGAAAGCGTGAAGGACATCGTCACCAAGCACTGGGCCGAATATGGCCGCAATTATTACTCCCGCCACGACTATGAGGAAGTGGATTCGGACGCCGCCAACACGCTGGTGGCGACCCTGCGCGAAAAGCTCGCGACGCTTCCCGGCACCAGCTACGGCAATCTGAAGGTCGCCGCGGCAGATGATTTTGCCTATCACGATCCGGTCGATCAGTCCGTCAGCAAGAACCAGGGTATCCGCATCCTGTTCGAAGGAGGTTCGCGCATCGTGCTGCGCCTTTCCGGCACCGGTACGGCGGGCGCCACACTTCGTCTCTATGTCGAGCGTTACGAGCCGGACGCGGCGCGTCACGGCATCGAAACGCAGGAAGCGCTCGCCGACCTGATTGCCGTTGCCGATACGATCGCCGGCATCAAGGCCCATACGGGACGAAGCGCGCCGAGCGTTATCACATAAGCTGGCTGCGGCGCTGCTTTCTCCTGAGAGAGCCGGGCACAATACGATGAGTTCACAAAGCAACTCGTTGGAGTGACACGTCCGCCACCCTGCTCGGCGTCATCCTCGGGCTTGCTCGAGGATGACGGAGGAGGATTTCCAACCCTCCTATTCTGCCGATACCTTTCAGAAGAGATATTATCTAGCGGAGACAGATAATGCAGACACCTTCCGTTTTCCCTAAAGGCGCGCTGCAGACGGAAAACGGAACGGAATTCACGGTCTATTCCCGGCACGCCTCCCAGATCGATCTTTGTCTTTTCGATACGGCCGGGGAAAAAGAGATGGCGCGCCTGCCAATGGTGCGCGGTGAAGGCGACATTCACGGATTGATCGTCTCCGACGCTGGTCCGGGTACGCGTTACGGCTTTCGCGCTCACGGTATTTATTCGCCCGAACATGGCCTGTGGTTCGATCCCGCAAAGTTGCTGCTCGACCCCTATGCCACGGAGATAGACCGTTCCTTCCGGCATGATCCAGCCCTTTTTGCCTTTGGTCAGGAAACGGGCCACATCGTGCCCAAGGCAATTCTTGCCAGCCATGAGCCGCTCAAGCGCCAACCGCCGCTTTTCACCGACGGTGGGCTGATTTACGAACTTTCCGTGAAATCCTTTTCGCAGCTGCATCCCGAGGTGCCGGAAGACATCCGGGGCACCGTCGCCGCGCTCGCCCATCCCGCCATCCTAGCCCACCTGAAAAAAATCGGCGTCGACGCGGTGGAGCTGATGCCGATTACCGCGTGGATCGATGAGCGTCACCTGCCGCCTCTCGGCCTTTCCAATGCCTGGGGTTATAATCCCGTCGGCTTCATGGCGCTTGATCCGCGACTCTGTCCCGGTGGCGTGCGGGAACTGCGCGAGACGGTTGCAGCGCTGCATGCGCAGGGCATCGGCGTCCTTCTCGATCTGGTCTTCAACCACACGGGTGAAAGCGATATCGAGGGATCGGTTCTGTCGCTGCGCGGGCTCGACAATCTCACCGCCTTTCGTCACCCGCCGGGCAAACCGGGGATTCTGGTCAACGATACCGGCACCGGCAACACGGTCGCCTGCGACCATCCCTATATCCGGCAGCTCATCATCGATTCTCTCAGACATTTCGTTCTGAGTGCCGGCGTGGACGGTTTCCGCTTTGATCTGGCCCCAGTGCTCGGACGAACGGCCAATGGCTTCGAAATGGCAAGCGAAACGCTCTCGGCCATGCATTCGGACCCCTTGCTTTATGACCGCGTGCTGATCGCCGAACCGTGGGATATCGGCCCAGGCGGGTACCAGCTCGGCAATTTTCCGGAAAGCTTCCTCGAATGGAACGATCGCGCCCGCGACGACATGCGCCGGTTCTGGCGCGGGGAGGCCGGCACGACCGGGGCGCTGGCCGATGCGCTTTCCGGTTCCTCGCCGATCTTTTCCCGCCATGGCCGCCAAAACACCCGCAGCGTCAATTTTCTCGCTGCGCATGACGGTTTCACCCTGTACGATCTCGTCAGCCACGAACATAAGCACAATGAGAAAAACGGAGAGAGCAATCGCGACGGCCACAATGACAACCATTCCTGGAACAATGGTTTTGAGGGGCTGACAGACGATCCCGCCATTGGAGCAGCCCGGATTGCAGATGTGAAGGCGCTGCTCTCCACGCTTTTCGTCTCTCGCGGCGCCCTGATGCTCACGGCGGGCGACGAGGGCGGCCGCAGCCAGCAAGGCAACAACAACGCCTATTGCCAGGACAATGAGATAAGCTGGGTCGACTGGTCATCGCTTCTCTACGAATTGATCGACCATACCGCCTTTCTCGCCTCATTGCGCAAACGTTTCGACGTGTTTTCGGGGACAGGTTTCTTCTCAGGCCATGGCGATGTGACATGGCTCGCCCCCGCCGGCGAGCCGATGACGACGGCAGACTGGGAAAGGCCGAATGCGCAGGCTTTTGCCATGGTGCTTTCCACACTCGACCGGGAAACTGGTGCCGACGCTGAACTTGCCGTGCTGATAAACCGCAGCCGTGAGATCGTGCCTTTCACCCTGCCGGGCGATGGCTGGTCCGCCATCGGCACGGATTTCGGTAACCCCGCCTTCCTTCCAGCCCGTTCGGTGGTGTTTTATCTGCGCGGTTGATCCCGTCGCGTCACGAGCCCTATAAGTCGCGGGAGACAATGCGGACGAGGTAACATGACAAAAGAAATTGCGCTGGCCGAGATGAAAAACCACGTTGGCACAGAAATGGGCGTTTCCGACTGGATCACGGTCGACCAAACGATGATCGACAGCTTCGCAAAAGCAACACTGGATGACCAGTTCATCCACACAGACCCGGAACGCGCCAAAGCGGAAAGTCCCTTTGGCGGCACCATTGCGCATGGGTTCCTGACGCTATCTCTGCTTTCGGCCCTGAATTACGACGCCCTGCCGCGCATTCGCGAGCAGACCATGGGCATCAATTACGGCTTCGACGCCATTCGTTTCGTCGCTCCGGTCAAAAGCGGTGCTCGCGTGCGCGGCCGTTTCACCCTGGCGGAGACGCGCTTTCGCGGAGCCTCCATGCTGATGACCACATACGATGTAACGGTGGAAATCGAAAACGAGAAAAAGCCGGCGCTAACCGCGCGCTGGACCACCATCAGCCAGTTCAATCCGGAGGACAGGCCGGAAGACGCCTGAAACCCACGAGGGAGAGACCGCATGCACGATGAAGCCGTAAGGAATGCGTTTCTCGTTCAGGCAAGAGCCTGCGACAGCCTCGGCTCTCCCTTCACGGCACGGCTTTGCCGCGCCATGGCAACAAGGCTCGACCGCCAGACAGAGGTCGGCGAGCGAGTTTTGTCCTGGTCCGGCGATGTCGGTCCATCCGGAGATTCCGTACCGCTACGGCTGGCGGGCGCCCTGCATGCGCTTGCCATAGAGGAAAAGATCGCGCCGCTCGCCGATATTCCGCCGGAAAACGAAGAAGCGCTCTGGCAGGCATGTGCAAACGCCCTGCGTTTTCATTCCGCCTTCATCCTCGAAAGGTTGCAATCACCGCCGCAGACCAACGAGGTTCGCCGTTCTGCCGTTCTGCTGCCTGGCTTTCTTTCGATTGCGAAAATGACGGGCAAGCCGCTGGTGCTTTCCGAAGTCGGGGCCAGCGCTGGCCTCAACCTGCAATTTGACCGTTACCGATATCGCCTCGGCGATCTCGCCTGGGGTGAACAGTCCGATGTTTTCCTGTCACCGGAATGGCGCGGCGACACCCCCGCCCATGAGCGGATCGACGTCATCGAGCGCGCCGGCTGCGATATCAACCCACTCGATCCGTCATCCGCGGAAGATCGTCTGCGGCTGATGTCCTATGTCTGGGCCGACCAGACGGACAGGCTCGAACGAACGGCCGCCGCCCTGCGCATTGCGATGGAACACGCTCTGCATGTCGAGAAGGCCGACGCTGTCGACTGGCTGCAACGCCGCCTTGCCACGCAATATCCGGGCGCTGCCCATGTCATCTATCATTCCGTCGCCTGGCAATATCTGCCCGATGACCTGAAACAGGCCGGCGAGACTGTGATTGCCGAGGCCGGCACCCGCGCCACGCCGGACGCCCCGCTTGCCCGGCTGCAAATGGAAGCGGATGCGACGCCCGGCGGTGCTGCAATTATGCTTCAAATCTGGCCGGGCGGCGAAAAGCAGGAAATCGGCCGCGCCGATTTCCATGGGCGATGGGTGGAATGGCGGGGTTGGACAGAGAGTTAAACCGCCACGTCCTCAGCCGCCTCCTGCAGCAGCCCGCCGACATAGGTCGCGAAGGAGCGCCAGCACTCCACCCGGAATGTGTCATCCCCCGTGCGCAGCAGGACCACTTCCGCCTTGCCGAAAATAGTGCGTGAGCAGCCACCTACCGGGAACCTCGCAAGAGAAAGGTCCTGCGGGCAGCCGGCATTGAGAGCTGCTTCCGCGCCAGCGCCGGAAACGATGATGGCGGTGTTGCGGTGGGAAATATCAGTTGCCGAAAACAGGCCGGAAACGCCGGCAAGCGCCACCATGAGATCGCTTTCGCCCTGATCAATCACCAGCCATTCATCCGGGCCGAGCCACAGAGCGGATCGCAGACCAGAGGTGACCGAGCTTTTCGGGCTGGTCGGCAAGGCAAGACCGAGCGCTTCGGACAGCGCCGGCACGGCGCTCTCGCGTGCCCGCAGCGACAACCGCGAGGCAGAAGCCGCAGGCTTCAGCGATACAAAGGGCGAACCGCCGTGAAAATCCTCAAGCACGGATTTGCGTTTTGCGTGCAGCATATCAGCCATTGAGACGGGCTCCTTCCTTGTCGAGGAAGACCATGTCGGTCACTTCGACGGCAATGGTTTTATCAGCAAGCGGAATATAGAGCGTTTCGCCCATGCGCGCCCTGCCATCCGCCACCAAGGCGAAAGCAATGGAATGGCCGAGATTTTCCGACCAATAGGCCGAGGTCACATGGCCGAGCATGGTCATTGGCTTTGGCTGGTTCGGATCGGCAACGATCTGACCGCCCTCGTCCGGAACGGTCAGCCGGTCCTTCGTCTTCAGGCCAACAAGCTGTTTGCGGCCGGAGCGCGTTAGATCGGGGCGTTTCAGACCGCGAATGCCGACGAAATCCGTTTTCTTTTTGGAGACAGCCCAGCCAAGCCCGGCATCATCGGGCGTCACGGTGCCGTCCGTATCCTGTCCGACGATGATATAGCCCTTTTCGGCACGCAGGATATGCATTGTTTCGGTACCGTAGAGGCAGCCGCCGACGGCTTCCGCCCTCTCCCGGATTGCAGACCAGACGGCCGCGCCGTAATCGGCAGGCACATTGATTTCGAAACCGAGTTCGCCGGTGAAGGAGACGCGGAAAAGCCGCGTCGGCACGCCGCAGAACTTGCCTTCCGCCACCGCCATATGCGGAAAGACCTCCGGCGAAAGGTCGATACCCTCGACGAAAGGCGCGATAACCTCGCGCGCCTTCGGCCCCTGCACGGCAATCACGGCCCATTGTTCGGTTGCCGATGTCAGCCAGACATTGAGATCGGGGAATTCGGTCTGGAGATAGTCCTCCATGTGCTGGAGAACGCGCGGCGCGCCGCCCGTCGTCGTCGTCACGTGGAAACGGTCTTCGGCCAGGCGCCCAACAACGCCGTCATCGTAAACGAAGCCGTCTTCGCGGGTCATGATGCCATAACGGCAGCGGCCGGGTTTCAACGTATCCCAGGCATTGGTGTAGATGAGGTTCAGGAACTTCGCCGCATCCGGGCCAACCACCTCGATTTTTCCGAGGGTTGAGGCATCAAACACGCCGACGCTCTCACGAACCGTCTTGCATTCACGGTTGATCGCTTCATGCATGTCCTCGCCCGCCCGCGGGAAGAACCAGGCACGCTTCCAGTTGCCGACATCCTCGAATACCGCGCCAGCTGCCAGCTCTTCGTCGTGCATCGGCGTCTTGCGCGCAGGATCGAACAGCGCGCCGCGTGAATGGTTGATGAGCGTGCCGAAAGTAACCGGCGTATAGGGCTGGCGGAAGGTGGTGAGGCCGACCTTGGGCAAATCCCGGCCAAGCGCTTCCGATGCAATGGCAAGGCCATGCATGTTCGACATCTTGCCCTGGTCGGACGCCATGCCATTGGTGGTGAAGCGCTTGATATGCTCGACCGAATGCATGCCCTCGCGCACGGCAAGGCGAATATCCTTGGCGCAGACATCGTGCTGGAAATCGATGAAAGCCTTGACGCCGGTGCCCTCGCCTGCACCCTCCGCCGCACCAATCATGCCGCCTGTCCAGGCCCGGGCGTTTTCACCGGAAAACGCCACCGCGCCGCCACCCGCAGCCGCGGCCTCGGCGATCAGCGCCGAAAGATCATCCGTGCCATTGCAGGCGCCGATGGAGACGCAGTTCTGCACATGAATGTCAGGCAGGAAACGCTGGTTAGCCGCGTCAAACCTCAGCTTGCCGCGCGATTGCGAGAACAGATGCACTGAAGGCGTCCAGCCGGCGGAGACAACAAGCGCGTCGATGGCGATCTTGCGCTTGTTCGACCCGCCATTGCGGCCGACCGTCATGGAAGATACGCGCAGGCGGCCGGCGGTGTTGTAAACGCTGTGACCCGCCAGCACTTCGATGCCGAGCGCCCGGGCCTCGTCCAGCAGACGCTGGTCCGGATTTTCGCGGCAATCGACGATGGTGGCGATCTTCACCCCGGCCTTCTTCAGATCGAAGGCAGTCTCATAGGCGGAATCATGAGCGGTGTAGACACCGACATTGTGGCCCACGGCGACGCCGTAATGGTTCAGATAGGTGCGGGCGGCCGAAGCCAGCATGATGCCAGGCCGGTCATTGTTGGCGAAGACCATGTGGCGCTCGATCGCACCGGCCGCCAGCACGACCTTTTTGGCGCGGACCTGCCAAAGGCGCTCGCGCGGCTGATGTTTGGCCGGCGTCGCGAGATGATCGGTGACGCGTTCGGCGAGCGCGACAAAATTGTGGTTGTAATAACCAAAGGCGGTCGTGCGCGTCAGAACCCGGACGTTGGGCAGGGACTTCAGCTCGGCAAAAACCTTCTGCGCCCATTCATAACCGGGCAGGCCGTCGATGACCGCGCCGGCATCGAAACGCAGGGCTCCGCCGACTTCCGCATTCTCATCCACCAGAATGACGCTGGCGCCAGTTTTCGCGGCAGAAAGCGCAGCTGTGAGACCGGCGACCCCAGCGCCGGCCACCAGCACGTCGCAATGGGCATAACGTCCGGAATAATGATCCGCATCCGGCTCGCTTGGCGCCTTGCCGAGGCCGGCGGCGCGGCGGATCAGCGGTTCGTAAATCTTATGCCAGGCGGCCTTCGGCCACATGAACGTCTTGTAGTAGAAACCGGCCGCGAACATCGGCGACAGAAGATCGTTGATGGCGCTCAGATCGAAGGACAGCGACGGGAAACGGTTCTGCGAGGCGATAATCGCCCCGTCGAACACTTCCTGCACCGTGGCACGCACGTTGGGCTGCTTGCGCAGGCTGTCGCGGGAAACGTCAATGAGCGCATTCGGTTCCTCCGGCCCGGCCGACAGGAAACCGCGCGGACGGTGGTATTTGAACGAGCGGCCGATCAGGTGCACGCCATTGGCCAGAAGCGCCGACGCGACGGTGTCGCCCTCCAGCGCCGGATAGATCTTGCCGTCAAAGGTAAAGCGCGCGGTTCTCGCCGGCGTGAGACGGCCAGCGCCCTTGATACGATAATCGCCGCTCATTGCCCGGCTCCCTTTTCTGCCGAAAGGACCGTTTCAATATCGGGTTTCGGTTCACCCGCCTTATAGGTCATCAGGAATCTGTCGCTCACCGAATCGCGGGCGGCGTTGAAAAAGCGGCCGCAGCCGTGAATGTGACGCCAGCGCTCGAAAACGAGGCCCTTGTCGTTGTCGCGGATGAAGAAATATTCCGCGAAGGCCTCGTCGGAGATATCGGCGATGTTTTCCGGCCGGGCGATATGGGCTTCGCCCGCCCAGCGGAATTCCAGTTCGGAACGGTCTTCCCCGCAATAGGGGCAATGGATCAGAAGCATCGTCGCTCCACCTAGAGAGAATTTTCCGGAAGGATCGTTCCGGCGGGTTGGTCACACAGCCGCTTCCCCATGGCTACAAAAGGGGAAAGCCGCTTTAAAAGCTGCTCAAAATTATCGAAGGGGCGCAACGCCGAGGCCCGGCCCATATTGACGATGGCGACCGCCATCATGTCGGTGTCGATCGCGAAGGGATAATCCTGCTCGCCATCCTCATTCTCTCCGACAAAATAGACCATCTTGTCCGCGAGGCTGGGAGCACACAAAAGCAGGCCTTTTTCCGCCGTGAAGGGCCAGTCTTTCTCACCCTGCATCTTCGCAATCTTCTGGCTGCGAAAATCCTCGGCCCCGGGAATGACGCTACCGGCGGGCACGGCCTCGGCCGCGCCTGATATATTGATCGCAAGCATGGCCGCCGCCAGCATCAATGCGCCACCGCGGCAGCGGCAGCCTCATCAATCAGGCGGCCGGTGCGGAACCGGTCAAGCGTCAGCCCGGCCGCCAGGCGATGCGGTTCACCGCGGGCGATGAGATGCGCGAAGAGATTGGCGGAGCCCGGCGTCGCCTTGAAGCCGCCGGTGCCCCAGCCGCAATTAACGAAGAGGTTTGGCACCGGCGTCACGCTCTGGATCGCGGAACGATCAGGTGTGTTATCGGTGATGCCGCCCCACTGGCGCATCATCTTCACCCGCCGGAAGATCGGGAACAGCTCGCAGATGGCGTCGAGCGTGTGAGTGATGATCTGCAGACCACCGGTCTGGGAGTAGGAATTATACTGGTCGGTGCCAGCTCCGATCACCAGTTCGCCCTTGTCCGACTGCGAAATATAGGCATGCACCGTGTTGGACATGACAACGCAGGGGAAAATCGGCTTCAGCGGCTCCGAAACCAGCGCCTGCAGCGGGTTCGAATGCAAGGGAACGCGCACATCTGCCATCTTCATGATGACGGAGGAATGACCGGCGGCCGATACGCCGATCTTCTTTGCGCCGATGAAGCCGCGATTTGTCTCGACACCCGTCACCGCGCCATCAGGCCCGCGGCGAATGCCGGTCACCTCGCAGTTCTGGATGATATGCACGCCGCGGTCGGAGGCCGCGCGCGCATAACCCCAGGCGACAGCGTCATGGCGTGCCGTGCCGCCGCGACGTTGAAGGGCTGCGCCATTGATCGGGTAACGCGCATTGCCGGATATGTCGAGCGGCGGACAGTACGCCTTTGCCTGCTCCGGCGTCAGCCACTCATTGTCGATGCCATAAAGACGGTTGGCATTGATATGACGGCTGAAGGACTGCCGGTCATGGATATTGTGCGACAGCATCATCACGCCGCGCGCAGAATACATGACGTTATAATTGAGATCCTGGCTCAAGCCTTCCCACAGTTTCAGGGAATGCTCGTAAATATCCATGCTCTCTTCATAGAGATAATTGGAGCGGATGATGGTGGTGTTGCGGCCGGTATTGCCACCGCCGAGCCAGCCTTTTTCCAGGACTGCGACATTGGTAATGCCATGTTCCTTGGCAAGATAATATGCCGCGCCGAGACCGTGGCCGCCCCCGCCAATGATGATGACATCATAGTCCTTGCGCGGCTCGGGTGAGGCCCATTGCGCATCCCAGCCCTTATGACCCCTAAGCGCCTCACGCGCCACGGCAAAAACGGAATATTTGCGCATTCGCAATCTGCTCCTCGAGAACCGGCCAGAGGCCTGGAACATAGCCCCGGCCCGTATCATACACATGGCAAATCGGGATGGGAGGCAATATCCATTTTGCGACGCGGCAATGGTTTTGTTTCGACATGGCCGAAAGATTGCGGGACGGCGCGCATTTTGTGGCTGAATATGCGCTACCGGCTGGACTTGCTGCAAATGATCTGTTATTGCACGTCACCAATCGCCCGGCTCAACAGCCGGATGAACCACTTTTTGTTTGCGTGCGAATGCCTTTATTCACACAGCAAGATAACCAAACTAAAGGAACGGGTTTAACGTGCAGGTACTAGTCCGCGACAATAACGTTGATCAGGCGCTCCGCGCCCTGAAGAAAAAGATGCAGCGCGAAGGCATTTTCCGTGAAATGAAGATGCGTGATTATTACGAAAAGCCCTCCCAGAAGCGCGCTCGCGAAAAGGCTGAAGCCGTTCGCCGCGTTCGCAAGCTGGCACGCAAGCGTGCACAGCGCGAAGGTCTGGTTGCTGGCCCCCGCGCAGGCCGTTAATAGGCCGTCTTTTGGACGTTTTTGAATGCTTGTTGGGCGGGGGCGATCAATTCGCCGCCGCTCTTTGTGTTTGTGGCCGGAGAACGCTCTTGAAAACGACCGTGAGACCGGCCTGCGAGGGAACCCACACCGAATGATCGCTGTCGACACCTGTGTTGTGAAAAACGCCGATGCCTCCACGCGCCGGTTGCCATTAAAAAACAACAGAGGGTTCCGCGCTTCTCTGGTCGTCTGCGCCGTGCTTGCCGGTCTTTCCGGCTGCGCGACATCCAACCAGACGGAAGATGTGTTCCGGATCGACCGCGCACAGGGCTCGCAGGAAAACATCGCCTCGCTCACCTCGGTCATCAACGCCAACCCGCAGGATCCTGAGGGTTACAACGTCCGTGGCTCTGCCTACGGCCGCGCCGGCGATTCGCGCCGCGCCATCGAAGATTTCAACAAGGCGCTGCAGCTCAACCCGCGCTTTTACCAGGCCTATGCCAACCGCGCGCTGGTTTACCGCAATAGCGGCCAGCAGCAGCAGGCCCTTCAGGACTACAACGCCGCCCTGCAGATCAATCCGAGCTACGATGTGGCGCTGATCGGTCGCGGCAATCTTTACCGGCAGTCCGGACGTGTCAACGAAGCCTTCAACGATTTCTCCCGCGCCATCGAGCTGGAAACCACCGACGGTCGCGCCTGGCACAATCGCGGCCTGATCTACCAGCTGCGTAACCAGCATGCCCAGGCCATCGAGGACTTCTCCAAGGCAATCTCGTTGTCATCGACGTCACCGGAGCCCTATAACGGTCGCGGCCTTTCCTACGTCGCGCTCAATGACGACGAAAACGCCTTCGCGGATTTCAACCACGCCATTTCGCTTGACGGGAATGTGGCGGAATCCTGGGCCAATCAGGCGCTGGTCTATGAGCGACGCGGCGAAATGGCCAAGGCGGCCAAGTCCTATGCGCATGCGGCGCGACTCGATCCCAAATACAAGCCCGCACTGGATGGCGTTGCCCGCACGCGCGGCGCCGCTGGCGCCTCCTAAGGCGTCCGGAACCAATAAAAAAGCCGGCTGGTTTATAACCCGCCGGCTTTTTTAATGAAGAAAAAGAACCATCAATGGCTGTCGCGACGTGCCTCGGGCGCGGCATCCACCGCCCACAATTCAGCCTGCACGGCGTTTTGAAATTCCATGACCTCGCGCCGCATGGCGGCGTCCTCATAGCCAAGCGCCGTCAGACGGGCGGCCAGTTCACGGCACTCCCTGCGCCAGAAATCATTCGCCTCCACACCATGCAGCCGGTCGAGCATGGTTGCACATCGTTTTACGTCGGCAATGCGGTTCTTTGCCGGAAAGGCGATTACTTCTGAACTCGTCGTCACGCGGGCACCCTGCTCTTCGAGGAATCAATACCGACTTTTTAAAGGCGAGATGGTTAACGAAGTCTGCAGAGCGGGCCAGACACTCCGCAAGGCCTGCACCGGAGGCGGTTTTAGACTTATCAGAAGCAGGCATCACTGTTGTCTGGCCGACGTCATCGATGCGAATCGGCAGTTACTGAGGAATTTACCAATCAAGATTACCGAAATTTCATGCCGC
This sequence comes from Rhizobium sp. ZX09, assembly GCF_017357485.1. Taxonomy (NCBI): domain Bacteria; kingdom Pseudomonadati; phylum Pseudomonadota; class Alphaproteobacteria; order Hyphomicrobiales; family Rhizobiaceae; genus Rhizobium; species Rhizobium sp. ZX09. Next base: position 1,188,233 of record NZ_CP031364.1, on the reverse strand, counting down.
GGGAGGTAGAAGAAGTATATGTGTGTTGAAACAGCACCGGTCTCATCGTATATTTCCTGCAAAGAAGAAAAATGCAGCAGCGCAGTCAAAAATGGAGAAATCGTTCTCGGGAGGAGAGCAACATGTATGCACCTCGTGTTTTTTTCAGCATGATCGGTGCTTTGCTTGCTTTTGCGGTTGCGACATATTTCATCCACGGCTCCTTCTATACGGCGTTCATTCAGACCCTCATTTGCGCAGTCATTCTGCAAGTCGGTTACTTCGTGGCGATTTTGGTTCTGGTCGCCCGTGAAAAACGCCGGATGCGGGAGACCTTTTCCCGGGACCTCAGCGCTGAAACAATTGCGGCAGACACCGCAAAAAGCGCACCGCCGCATGGGGCAAAGCTGACGGATATGTAAGTTTTTTCGCATCCGCTTTTATTGCATCGCAAAAAATCGCTTGCATCCATATCGCTGACACTTTCTGCTGGCCAAATCCTGAAGGTTCGTCAAAGCAGAAGGACACCCCATGGTGAGCGGTTCACAGCCCATTTGCGTCATCATCGCTGCAAAGAATGCATCTGATACCATCGATATCGCCATTCGTTCCGCCCTTGCGGAGCCAGAGGTCGGTGAAGTCGTGGTGATCGACGATGGTTCCACCGATACAACGAGCGACGTGGCGCATGCGGCGGATGACGGCACGGGCCGCCTGCGGGTGGTGCGATTCGACGTCAACCGCGGGCCATCGGCTGCGCGCAATCATGCCATCTCGATTTCCTCCGCTCCCCTCATCAGCATTCTCGATGCGGACGATTTTTTCTTCCACGGCCGTTTCGCCGCCATGCTGGCCGATGACGACTGGGACCTCGTGGCCGATAATATCGCCTTCATTCAGCAATCCGTTCCAGGCGCGTCCTCCATGCAGCCTGCCCGCTTCGAGCCCCAGGCGCGGTTTTTGTCGCTGACGGAATTCGTGGAAGGCAATATTTCCAGGCCTGGTGTGGAGCGCGGGGAAACCGGCTTCCTGAAACCGGTGATACGCCGCGCCTTTCTCGACAAACATGCGCTGCGTTATGACGAGGCTCTGCGACTTGGCGAGGATTACGAACTTTACGTGCGCGCGCTGGCGGCCGGCGCGCGCTACAAGGTCATCCGTCATTGCGGTTACGGTGCGATCGTTCGCGGCAACTCGCTGAGTGGCCGCCACCGAACCGAAGATCTCCGTCTTCTCTACGAAGCAGACAGGGCGATTCTCGCCGGTTGCCGGCTCTCGGCAGAGGAAACGGCGATCCTGCGCGAGCACGAGAAACACATCCGCGCCAAATTCGAGCTTCGCCATTTTCTCGATACAAAAAAACAGAAGGGTGTGAGCGGAGCGCTGAGCCACGCCCTTGCGCGTCTGCCCGCCCTGCCCGCCATTACACGCGGTATCTGGAGCGACAAGACCGCCCGCTTCCGCAAAGCGGCGCCGGTGCGGGACGTGCGTTATCTGCTGGACGGCACGCCGGTTTCCTAAGGGAAAAGACAACTCACGACAAATCTTTGCCGTCCGCCCCGGGGCTTGTCCCGGGGATTTGCTCACGTATCCTCTAAGCGTTCAGTCGCAGATGCTCGGGACAGGCCCAAGCATGGCGATGCAGCAACGGTGTCCTCAAGCAAAAGCCGCAGAAAATTCTCTGCGGCATCCGCTCCTCACCTCTAGAGATAATCCCGCTTTACCGTTTCCAGAACGGCGGCGAAACGCTCCTTGCGTTCCTCCAGTCTGCCATCCGGGCTAAGACGCGGTTCCGCTCGGCTTGCCTGCCAGAGCGCCAGTGTGGAAGGTGCGGCCAGCACCTGCTTGGCGAGCTTCCGCAACGAGCGGGATTGCGTTTCCTGCGGACGCACCATTACATCGCCCTCATGCGCCCGGCCCTCAAGCGCAGAGACGGAATCGGCGGTGACAACGGGGGCGGGCGGTGGGGGGAAGCTCATACCCCAGAAGCGTGAGCCCTTTTTCGCCGCTTCCGCGCGGGTCGAAACCGGTACATAGCGCGGCTGATATTCGACTCCGACGCTGCCCGCCCAATCGCTCCATTTGAAGCTGTTGATCGATGGTGAAGTGCTGACGGCGACCCACGGCACGCGGAAGGCATCGGCAAGGATTGCACCATGCATGGATTCAGCCACGATGAATTCCGATTGGGCAATGGCGCGGATGACCGCTTTTGCCTCGCCACGCGGGTCGAGATAGGTAAGTCCTGCCGGTTCACAGACGGTTTCCCACATGCCGAATTCCGCCGATTCCCAATGGGGGACGAAAGTCTTCTTGTGGAGCTTTGGCAGCCCTTTGAAATCAGGCATCTCGGTGACCATCACGGCGGGATCGACAATGCCTTTTTCGGGAGCGAGCCCCAACTTGGCGGCGGTTTTTTCGCCGCGCACACACCGGATATCCCAGAACTCGGTGCCGGTATCCGGCACCGCGCCATAACCATAGCCGCTGCCAATCACCAGCTTGCGCTGCTTGGCGGGCAAAAGAACGTCGTTGAGCACCGTTCCGACGCCCACGAGCATGACATCGTCATGCACATCGCGCAGGCCCGGAAGCAGAAAGTCCCACAGCCACAGGTTGAGATCGTCACCGAAATTTCCGTGATGAGATTCCCAGTGGTAAGGTTTCATGAGGTCACTCCTGGGTGAAAAACATATAAATTGTTGCGGGCGAAAATTCGCTCATCTGGAGCGGACGATTTTTCCGGCGCCGAGTTCGAAAGCGGCGCGCAGCAGTGCCGGATCGCGCATTGCCCATTTTAGGAGCAAACCGAATTCGGGAGCCTTGCGCCGTTTCAGGTTGCCAGCCTGGCTCCAGAGAGCCTGTTTGCGCGCGGTGTTTTTATAGGAAGCAATGGACGCCACATCGGCCGGCCGGCGAGAAAAACGTCCCTCCAGCGTATCGAGCGCCACCCAGGTATTGAACTGCTGGCGCAGGAATTCCGGCGAGGTATTGTCGATGCTGTGGAAGATATTGACGCCCATGCCGCGCATCGCGCCGGCGTCGTCACAGAGCAGTGTCCGCTTCGATGCAAGGATGGAATCGCAGAAAAACAGCACGTCTTCCGCCGCCAGTCTGAGCGCCGGATCGAAACGGATCTTCTCGAAAAGAGGACGACCGATCACCATGCAGGAGAGATGCAGGAAGCTCCAGTTCCGCAGCATGACGCTTGCGAGATCCGGCAGTTCGATCACCAGCGGCTTCTCCGAAAGCCGTGCCGCACCCTCATTCTTCTCCAGCTCGGAAATGGCGAAATGATAATAAAATTCGTCACTTGCCTGCATGGACGCCCAGTAGCACTCGCCGCCATAGGTCGTGAGCGCAAAGGCCGCATTCCGCAGATGATCGGGCGTCCAGATATCGTCGGAATCAAGAAAGGCAACGTAGTCGGTGCCGTCAGGCACATTGTCCAGACCGGTGTTGCGGGCGCCGCCCGGGCCGGCATTGGCCTGCTTAATGACAAGAATCCGGTCTTTCTGTTCCTGCGAAAGTTCCGCAAGTTCCTGATCGATCGGGTATGGCGATTCGTCATCGACGATGACAAGATCGAAGTCCTGGTAAGTCTGCGCAAAAACCGATGCGAGTGCACGTCCCAGGACACCGTGCTGCTTTTGATAGTAGGGAATGACGACAGTAAATCTTGCCATTGTTTCGCCCCTTGCGTTGATCAAGAAGTGTCGGGCCCGATCCTAAAAGCGGCCCCGATGGTATCGGCAACTCCCAACCGGCTTCCTCCCGCCGGCCTCCAGAAACAGGATGCTTGTATGCCCCCAGCGCCAAATGTAAAGACCATCACCACGAATGTCGGCTGGAGCGTTTTATCAAAAACAGGGACATTCGGGCTTAAATTTGTCACGGTCCCTATTCTTGCAAGGCTGCTTTCCCCGGAGGAATTCGGGGTGGTAGCGGTAGGACTAACGGTTGTACAGTTCCTGACCATGATTGCTGGCGCGGGGCTCACCTCCGCTCTCATCGTTGAGAAGGAAGAGGATATGGAAACGATCCATACCGTCTTCTGGGCTAATCTGGCGATCTCCTGCACCATGGCAGCCGTCCTCTACATCTGGGCGGAATTTTTCGGCGGACTGCTGGGGGCGGTGGAAAGCGCATACCTGCTGCGCATCATGGCCTTCCTCATTCCATTGCAGCTTGCCGGCGATGTCGCCTATTCGCTGCTGGCGCGACGGATGAACTTCAGCAAGGATGCGCTCTGGAGCATGGCCTCGGAGAGCATCGCAGCGATTGTCGCGGTCGCGCTCGCCTTCATGGGGTTCGGCGTCTGGGCACTTATCATCCAGCTTTTTGCCGCAGCTCTCATCCGTCTCGTCGGGCTTTATGCGGTTTCCCGCTATTGCCCGCGTTTTGTCATGAAGCCACGCCGGCTGGTGCCGCTTCTCGGCTTCAGTTCGGGGCTGATGGGCTCAGAAATCGCCAATTTTGTCACCTTCCAATCGCCGATGGTGGTCATTGCCCGTCACCTGGGTCTGGCGGATGCCGGCGCCTATTCCGCCTCCAACCGTTTCGCCAGCATTCCCAACCAGGTGGTTTTATCCGCCGTCATGGGGGTTCTGTTTCCCGCCTTCAGCCGCATGATGGACGACCCGCAGCGCCGTCGTGATGCGTTGATGTTCAGCACGCAGGTGCTGACCGTACTGCTCGCGCCCATGATGTTCGGTCTCTGGGCCGTGGCCGAGCCGGCCATGCTTGTCATCTTCGGCCAGAACTGGGCCTATGCCTGGCCTGTCCTCGGGCTCCTCGCCCTGTCCAAGGCCATTCTCACACCGTGCAGCACCTTCATCCCGTATCTGAAGGGTGCTGGTTACGGTCGCGTATTGTTCTGGTCGGCGACGATCCGCGCCATCGTCACCACGGTGGCAGTGTGGCTCGCCGCACTTTATGGCACGCTGATCGACGCCATGGTCTGGCTTTGCATCGTCAACGCGGTCACACTGGTCGCTTACTCCTGGGCCGTGTTCAAGGCCAGCGACACGCCTTTCTTCCGGGGCCTTTATGTCAGCAGTCGGCCGATGATCGCCGCTTTCGTGATGGCCGTTGCGGTGCGCTATCTGCTTCACCTTCTCGCCGATCGCATTCCCAATGCCACCCTTCAGGTTCTTATCGGTGCTGCCGTGGGCGGCGCCATCTATGCAATACTGATCCTGCTGACTGAACGTGCCCTGCTGGGAAAAATCCTGGGCATGGTCAAATCACGGCGTATGCCGAATACCGCAACCCAAGGTTAGAAATATCACAGAAAAATGCGCCTCATTTCTGCCCTTAAGGGGCCTCGCCACGGTGATTTCTCTCGCCGTGGCAAGGTGGGTTCGCCGCTCTTTTTGCAGCGCAACATCACGGCAAATGACAAATTCGCACGCTTCAGAGATTTTTAATGAGGCGTGAATTTATATAAAACTAATTTATTTCAATTATTTAATTTTTCCACGTGATAGAAACTGTGCTGACGCCAGACATTCACCCGCAAAATCTAATCTTGTGTTTTTCCCGCGTCGCCACATTTTATCCCAAAGTCGAAACCAGACTTCCCAGTGCGGGCTTAAGTTCGCTCTGGTTGCAACGCGGCGTGGGGAGACGCCGCCCAATAGGGGTGACTGATGTGACTGTCGATCAGAACCTATCCTCCCGTATCAACTTGATGCGCATATTGCTGATTTCAGGAATCGTGTTCGTGCATGTGCCACACAATGCCGAAACCAGCCCCTTTCTTGGCCTTTACGGCTTTTTCGACTGGCTGCGGGTTTTCCTTGGCGACGCGCTGTTTCGCATCGGCGTGCCCTGTCTCAGCGCCATTTCCGGTTATCTGCTGTTTCGCCGCGGCATGAGCGCTTTCGATTATCCGGCGACGATCCGCTCCAAGACGAAAACCGTGCTGCTGCCATTCCTCTTGTGGAATGGCGCACTGTTTGCCGCCGTGCTGCTGATCCAGCTGTTCGAGGTTGGCGTCGGATATTTTCCCGACCTATGGAACGCCAGCCCGCGCGAAATACTCAGCCATGGTACGGCGCTGGAAGAGCTGCCGGTGAATGTGCCGCTTTATTTCCTGCGCGACCTTTTTGTCTGCATTCTGCTGTCGCCGGTGCTCGCATTTCTGATGCGCCGCTTTGCGCTGCCGACGCTCGTAATCCTGCTGATCGTCACGGCCATGCCGGACCTGAAGATCTTCATTGTCCAGAAAAAATCCATCCTCTTCAGCTTTTCGCTCGGCATCGCGCTTGCGCTGCACCGGGTCGACGTCAAGGCACTTGATCCTTATGCCCTGCCGATCATGTTGTTGACATTTGCCGCGTCGGCCATTCTCGCCACAGGTCTCTATTTTACTGGCCCTGAATTCACATTCTGGCTGAATATGTCGCGCAATCTGCTCGCGGTCTTCGGCGCGCTCGGCTTTTGGGTGTCTTCATCGATCTTGATCCGCAGCCGGCTTGGTCAGAGGCTTGCCGAGACCGGCAGTCTCAGCTTCTGGATATTCTGCGCCCATTATCCGCTGCTGGTCATCATGTGGATGGTCTGGAACAAGGGCGGGCCGGATTTCTATCCCGCTTTCTACATCAGCGCGACGCTTTGCGCCTTCGTCATTTTGGTGATCAGCAATGCCCAGACCCGCAAATACCTGCCGGCCGTCTACGCCGTATTGACCGGAAGCCGCAGCGGCAAAGGCAAGGCAAAGGCCGAATTCGCGGCCAAACGGGCTTCCACGATAGGCCCACCCACATCCGAAACACTTTATTCGCAACGACAGAGGTGAACCAATGACAACATTTGTCACCCGCGTTCAGACACGCATTCTTCTTGCCGCCGCCCTCACTGCAACGGCATTCACGGCCCCCGTTAACGCCCAAGAGGGCAATGGTACGTCCTTCATGGAGAATTTCGACCAGATGGACAGAAGCTTCTGGTACGTTTCTGACGGCTGGAACAATGGCGCGCACCAGAACTGCACCTGGTCGAAGAAGCTGGCAACGGTGGAGAACAACCAGCTGACGCTGGGCTTCGAGGAAGCCAAGGCTGGCGACCGCAACTTCGCCTGCGGTGAAATCCAGACCAAGGGCCGTTATCGTTACGGCACCTATGAAGCGCGCATGAAGGCCGCCACCGGCCCTGGCCTGAACTCCGCCTTCTTCACCTATATCGGCCCGACCGACAAAAAACCGCACGACGAAATCGACTTTGAGGTTCTTGGCAAAAATACCGGTCAGGTGCAGCTCAATCAATATGTGTCCGCCAAGGGCGGCAATGAGAAGCTGGTGCCGGTGGAAGGCGGCGCCGATGCCGGCTTCAACGACTATGCCTTCGTCTGGGAACCGCAGCGCCTGCGTTATTACGTCAACGGCAAGCTCGTTCATGAGGTGACGGACGCGACGAAAATTCCGCAGAACGCTCAGAAAATCTTCTTCAGCCTGTGGGGAACCGACACGCTGAAGGACTGGATGGGCAAGTTTGCTTATGCCGGGCCATCGCAGATGGTCGTTGACCGCTTCGCCTTCACCGCGCTCGGCGATAAATGCCAGTTCCCGGAAAGCATCGCCTGCGCTCTGAATTGACCGATTTTTTTGAACCAAATCCTGTGCTGCGGCGTCTTTGACCCGCGAACCGACCGGAACCCTGCATGATCCATATTCTCTACCTCGCGCATGATCTGTCAGACCCCGCCATTCGTCGGCGGGTGCTGACGCTGCTTGCAGGCGGGGCGCGGGTCACGCTGGCCGGTTTCCGGCGCGGACAGAACCGGCTGGCGGAGATCGAAGGCGTCGTACCTGTCGTGCTCGGGGAAACCGCCGACGGGCAATTTCTGCAGCGCATGGCGGCAGTGGCGAAAGCCAGCCTTTCGCTCGGCAAAGTCTTGAACGGAATTCCGGCACCCGACGTCGTTCTCGCCAGGAACCTCGAAATGCTGGCTCTGGCAAAGCGCGCCATGTCGATCTATTCCGGCCGCCCGGCGCTGGTTTACGAATGTCTCGATATTCATCGCCTGCTGCTCCACGAAGGCAAGCCCGGACAGATGCTGAATGCCGCGCAGCGTTATTTCGCACGCGACGCAAAGCTTCTGGTGACAAGTTCCCCGGCATTCGTGGAGCATTATTTCAAGCCCGTGTCGGGCCTCGACCTTCCTGTCCTGTTGCAGGAAAACAAGGTGCTGGCGCTCGACGACACCATTGCCGCCACGCCAAGACCACGGGCGCCCGCGCCCGGCGAACCATGGAAAATCGGCTGGTTCGGCGCGCTTCGCTGCCGCAAATCGCTTGAAATTCTCGCTGAGTTCGCTCGCCGCATGGAAGGCAGGGTCGAAATCATCCTGCGTGGCCGGCCGGCCTATTCGGAGTTTGCTGATTTCGATGGCTTCGTGGCGGCTGCTCCACATGTGCATTTCCACGGACCTTACAAAAACCCCGAGGACCTAGCCGCCATCTATAACGAGGTGCAATTTACCTGGGCGATCGACTTTTTCGAGGAAGGCCAGAATTCCAGCTGGCTGCTGCCCAACCGGCTTTACGAGGGCTGCCTTTACGGCACTCTGCCGATTGCACTTGCTGGCACGGAAACGGCTCGCTTCATTGAAAAACGCAATATCGGCTTCGTCCTGCAACAGGCGGGCGCTGACGATCTTGCCGCCCTCTTCAACCGGATGACCCCGCAAACCTATGCGGATGCCTTCCACACCCTGTCGGCAACAGACAGGAAACAATGGCTGACCGACCGCGACGATTGCCGTCTGCTGGTGCAGCAATTGTCCTCTCTCGCCAAATCCGCTTCCGGCCACGCCCGTGAAGCGCAGTTTTCACCCGTGTAGTGCGTAGGGGGCAAATCATGGAAGGTCCAGGTCATTCCGGCATCAGAACGCTAATCGTCATACCCTGCCTCAATGAGGCGAAGACGATCGAGGGGTTGCTTGTCAAATTCACCGGCGCAATGCAGGGGCGCCTGTTCCGCATCGTCGTCGCCGATGGCGGCAGCACGGATGGAACGCGCGATATCGTTGCCGCCTTTGCGGCAAAGGACGAACGCGTCACGCTTCTTGCCAATCCGAAGCGTATCCAGAGCGCCGGCATCAACCTTGCCGTCGCCACCTTCGGCGAGGATTTCGATTATCTCATCCGCATCGACGCCCATGGCGATTATCCCGATGATTATTGCCAGCGGCTGATCGAGGATGCGGAACGGACGGGTGCGGACTCCGTCGTCGTCGCCATGGATACAGTCGGCCACGGCCTGTTCCAGAAGGCGACTGCCATTGCCCAGAATTCCAAGCTCGGCAATGGCGGTTCCAAGCACCGCGAAGGCGCAAAAGGCCACTGGATCGATCACGGCCACCACGCGCTGATGCGGATTGCCGCTTTCGATGCGGTCGGCGGTTATGATGAGAGCTTCAGCCACAACGAGGATGCGGAGCTGGATTTCCGGCTGCGCAAATCCGGGTTCCGCATCTGGATGACCGACAAGACCCGCATGACCTATTATCCGCGCGCCAGCGTCATGCCGCTCTTCAAGCAATATCTCGCCTATGGCCGCGGCCGGGCGAAGAACCTGTTGAAACATCGCTCAATCCCGAAAATCCGCCAGATGATTCCGCTCGCCGTGCTGCCGGTCTTCATCTTCGCGCTGCTGTCGCTGGTGCATTGGGCAGCCCTTATTCCGCTCGGCCTCTGGATTGCCGCATGTGTGGGTTATGGCTTGTGGATGGCAATAGGTCAGAAAAATCCATACGGCCCGCTCGCCGCTTTTTCGGCAATGGTGATGCATCTGGCCTGGTCCACCGGCTTCTGGCTGGAACTCCTGAAATTCCGGGGAAGAAAGGCTGTCTCATGACCGACAACACCGTCACCGGCACGCAATATCTCAAGACCGTCGATATCGGCATCTGCACCTACAGACGCCCGGCGCTTGTCGCCACACTTCTGTCACTCTTCGAGCTGGATGTGCCTGAAGGCGTGAAAGTTAGGCTGATTGTCGCCGATAATGACGAGGAGCCCAGCGCAAAGGCAAGCGTCGATCGCCTGCGCGAAACCGCCCCCTTCGAGATCACCTATGTGCATTGCCCGAAATCTAATATTTCGATTGCCCGCAATGCCTGCCTGTCGGAATGCAAGGCGGACTATCTCGCCTTTATCGATGACGACGAAACGGCGCCGCCACACTGGCTGGCCGCGCTTCTGGAAAAGGCAGACGAGACCGGTGCAGAAACAGTTCTCGGCCCCGTCACTGCGGTTTACCGGGACAACGCGCCGGGCTGGATGAAACGCGGAGATTTCCACTCGACCGTTCCGGTCTGGGTCAATGGCGAGATCATCACCGGTTATACATGCAACACGCTGCTCAGGATGGAAGCGCCATCGGTAAAGGGCCGGCGCTTCGCGCTGGCGCTTGGCCAGAGCGGCGGCGAAGACACACATTTCTTCTCGCATCTCCACGCCGCCGGCGGCCGTATCGTCTTTGCGGAAGACGCTGTCTTGTCGGAGCCGGTTCCGGAAAATCGGGCAAGCTTTCTATGGCTTGCCAAGCGCCGGTTCCGTTCCGGCCAGACCCATGGACGGGTGCTGGCTGAAAAGAAACCCGGTGCGCGCCGCGTCGTCCAGGTGGTGAAAGCTGGTTCGAAAGTGCTTTATTGCGCTCTTTTTGCCGCCTTGAGCGGTTTCAATGCCGTACGCCGCAACCGTTATGCGTTGCGAGGCGCGCTGCATATGGGTTCGATGAGCGGCGCCTTCGGTGTGCGCGAAATCCGGCAATATGGTGCCGTGGAGGCGACCTGATGGAAAACCTCACCTCTCCGCCAGACATCAGCTTCGTTATCGCCGCCTATAATGCCGCCGATACGATTGAGGCCGCGGTTCAAAGCGCGCTCGATCAGCAGGGCGTGACGCTGGAAGTAATCGTCGTCGACGACCGCTCCGCAGACGATACCATTCCCTTCGTTGAAGCGATCGCCGCAATCGATCCGCGCGTGCGGCTGCTTGCGCTCGAAGAAAACCGCGGTCCAGGCGGCGCCCGCAACGCCGGCATCGAGGCCGCGACGGGGCGCTGGATCGCCGTGCTCGACTCCGACGATGTCATCCGCCCGGAGCGCTCCGCCTGCATGATGTGCCGGGCGGAAGCCGCCAACGCTGACATCGCTGTCGATAATCTCGATGTCGTCTACACCGATGGCCGGCCGATGGAGACGATGTTTCCCGAAGAGTTTCTGGAGGAACGGCCTGTTCTCACGCTGGAGGACTTCATTTCCTCCAACATCCTGTTCCGCTCCACCTTTAACTTCGGCTACATGAAACCGATGTTCCGGCGCGATTTCCTTAATAACGAAGCACTGCGCTTCCGTGAGGATATCCGCATCGGCGAAGACTATATTCTTCTCGCCTCGGCGCTTGCCGCTGGCGGCCTCTGCGTCATCGAACCGAAGCCGGGTTACATCTACAATATCCGCGAAGGTTCGATTTCCCGTGTCCTCGAACTTCATCACGTCGAAGCGATGATGCGGGCGGACGAAGAATTCCTGAGCCACTACACCTTGCTGCCGGCCGCCATGGACGCGCAGCAGGCGAGAGCCCGCAGCCTGCGGCTGGCGCATAATTTTTTGACTTTGGTGGAAAACATCAAGCGCCGCTCGGTACTCGGCGCCTTGAAGACCACAATCCGAGATCCTGCCGTGCTGGGGCACCTGAGAATGCCGATTGCAGTGCGGCTGAGGAGGCTGCGGGACGCCGTGTTTGCGCCCGCGGCGAATACAGGGGTGAAAAGGCAGATTTCATAAAATTTGCGCGCGGACCATGTCCGCGGGGACTGGGGACAGATCAAACCTTGATGAAGGAGAACGCGATGGACCTGAAGAGAACTGTCAGAAAAGCCGTCATTCCGGTAGCCGGCAACGGCACGCGGTTTTTGCCCGCCACCAAGGCGATGCCAAAGGAAATGCTGACGATCGTTGACCGGCCGGTCGTTCAATATGCCGTGGATGAAGCCATGCAGGCCGGCATTGAGCACATTATTTTCGTCACGAGCCGCAACAAGACCGCCATCGAAGACTATTTCGACAGCGCACCTGAACTCATCAACACGCTGACCCGCTCCGGCAAGACCGTGCAGGTGCTGCAGCTGGAAAAGATGCTGCCGGTTGCCGGCACCGTCAGCTATACCCGCCAGCAGGTGCCGCTTGGCCTCGGCCATGCCGTCTGGTGTGCGCGTGAACTGGTGGGCAAGGAGCCTTTTGCGCTGCTGCTGCCTGACATGGTCTCCTATGGCGCGCGAGGCTGCATTGCCGGTCTGATGGAGCTTTACGATGAAGTCGGCGGCAATATTCTCGGTGTCGAGGAATGCCTGCCGGAAGAAGTTTCGTCCTATGGCGTCGTCGGCGTCGGCCAGAAGGTCAATCACGGCTTCGCCGTGACCGAAATGGTCGAAAAGCCGGAACCATCCAGGGCGCCTTCGAATTATTACCTGAATGGCCGTTATATTCTGCAGCCGGAAATCTTCGATATTCTCGCCAAGCAGGAGCGCGGCGCGGGCAACGAAATCCAGCTGACCGACGGCATGAAGCGGCTCGCCGAAAAGCAGGCCTTCCATGCGCAGAAATATAGCGGCCGCACCTTTGACTGTGGCAGCAAGCAGGGCTTCATCGCCGCCAACGTCGCCTTCTCGCTGCTGCGCGCCGACATGGAAGCGCAGGTTCTCGCTTCGGTGAAAGAACTGGTGGCAAACCACGAAAGCCGCGTGCAGGCGGCCTGACTTTCATCGCGCCGCCGGGGGAGGCGGCCGGCGCACCAATAACGGGAGGCGGGAAGGCGAGAGTTGCTCGGCTTCCCGCGTACCATTTTTAATTCACAAGGTAGGTCCATGCACCACAAGACCTTTAAATCCAATATCGGTTTTCCGGAATCCGGCAAGGATTCCGACACGTTCATCGACCTCGACCGCCTGTGGGCCGCCGTGGTGCGCCGTGCCAACGTCATTGCCGCCTCCGTCATTGCCGCCGTAGTTTTGGCCGGACTTTACCTGGTGCTTGCGACCCCTGTTTATACGGCGATGACGCAGGTGCTGCTCGATGAAAGCCTCTCCCGTTATGCGGAAGAGGAATCGCCTGTGCCCGCTGCCCAGATCGTCGACAACCGCATCGCCAGCGCCGTGGAAATCCTGAAATCCAAGGAAATGGCGCTGACCGTGGTGGACAAGGCCAAGCTTGACGAGAACGACACCATCGTCAATCCGCCGATGTCGCCGGTCGAGCTCGTCAAATCCTCCGTGCGCGGTATCCTCGATCTCGTCCTGCCGGGCGATCCGCCGGTCTCCGAAGCCGCAATCCGTGCCGGGCGCCGCGAAAAGGCTGCCGCCGTGCTGCAGCAGTCGCTGACTGTGGAGCGGGTCGGTCGCAGTTCCGTCATCGCAATCTCCACCCGTTCGACTGACCGCCAGCTGGCCGCACACATCGCCAAGACCTACGCGCAGGCCTATCTCACCGAGCAGCTGAACGCCAATTTCGACGCCAGCGAGCGGGCCTCTGTCTGGTTGCAGGAACGCCTGACCGACCTTAACCAGCGCGCCCAGGCGGCAGAGCTTGCGGTGCAGAAATTCAGGTCCGACAACAATATCGTGTCCTCGCGCGGCGAACTGATGTCGGAAGGCCAGCTTGCCGATCTCAATGGCCAGCTGATTGCGGCACAGGCGGATGCCGCGACGGCCTCCGCCCGTTACAATCAGTATAAATCCATCATCGACCGCGGCCCGGAAACGGCCGTCGACAACGCCGTCGTCTCGGCCCGTGATACCGACAATTCCGTTATTCAGGATCTGCGCAAGCGCTACATCACCATTTCCGACCGGCAACGGGGCATTGTGCAGCAGTTCGGAGCAGACCATCCGCAGGCAGCCGCGCTGGACGCCGAGAAGAAAGAAGTGGCGCAGCAGATCTTCCAGGAACTGCAGCAGCTGACCGGCAGCTTCAAGAACGAATACGACGTCGCAAATTCGCGCGTACAGTCGTTGCGCGACAGTATCGACAAGGTGGCTGGCCGTAATTCGGAAGCCAATATCACCATGGTGCAGCTGCGCGAGCTCGAGCAGCGGGCGACGGCCCTGCGCACCCTCTACCAGTCCTATCTCGGACGCTTCGAAGAGGCTTCGCAGAAGCAGTCGCTGCCGATCGCCAAAGCCCGCATCATCTCCGAGGCCGGTCTTCCCACATCGCCTTCCAGCCCGAAAAAGACCATGACAATGGCGCTTTCGGTCGTATTAGGCCTGATGCTGGGTGGGGGCATTGCGGCACTTCTCGAATTCCGCGACCGCTTCTTCCACACCGGCAACGATGTGCGTGATAACCTGCGCATGCGCTTTCTCGGCTACCTTCCCTTCATCGGCGAAAGGGGTGTGGAAAACGCCAAGACCGGAAACAGCGCCGCAACCCCCGGCGGCGAAAACGCCACGCTTGAGGACAGCGGACAGGTTTCGTTCCAGAAAATGCTGCGCCTCGCCGTTGACAGTCCGCGCTCCAGTTTTGCGGAAACGCTGCGCAACGTGAAACTGACGGCGGATGTCGTTATTCAGGAGCGCCAGTGCCGGGTCATCGGCGTCATTTCCTGCCTGCCGAATGAGGGCAAATCGGTCGTTGCGCTCAACCTCGCGGGCCTGATCGCCTCCACCGGCAAGCGCACGCTTGTGGTGGATGCCGACATCCGCAACCCGGGTCTCAGCCGCATGCTGACCACGCGCCAATCCGCCGGTCTGGTGGAGGTCGTGCTTGATGAGGTGCCATGGACGCAGGCGGTGAAAGTGGACACGCGCACCAAGATGGGCATTCTGCCGGTTTCGACCAGCAACCAGTTCGCCCATTCAAGCGAATTGCTCTCCTCTTCCGGCATGCGCAAGTTTATCGACTCGGCTCGCGAGGCCTGCGACTACATCATCGTTGACCTTGCACCCGTTGTGCCCGTCATCGACGCCAAGGCCTTTGCGCCGCAGGTGGACGGCTTCGTCTTCGTCACCGAATGGGGCAAGACACCGATCCAGATGGTGCAGAACCTGATGGCCAACGAACCGCAGATCGCCAACAAGACGCTCGGCATCGTGCTCAACAAGACCGACATGACGGAACTGCAGCGTTATGCTGGACCTGGCGGTTCGGAGCATTACCACGAGTCGTTCTCGGCCTATTACGGCGATGCAAAGCCGCCGGTGAAAGAAGATGCGTAGTGGCAGAGATTTAACAGGCCGGTTGCATCCACACTCCGTCACCCCGGCCCCCGAGCCGGGGTCCAGCCAGCCCAAGTCCTTGAGCTGAAAGAAGTCCTGGCGCCGCGCAGACGCGCGGCGGCTGGATACCGGATCTAGTCCGGCATGACGGAAGAATCACAAATTCCCCTATTCCACCCATGGCATTACCCGCCGAAATTGCGCATTGATGGCGTCACGCAAAAAATCGCAAGCAGGACCAATGCCATGTCTTCACCAATCGCCTTTGTTTCACGGATGAATGCAGAGACGGAGGCCGTTTGGAAACAGGCGTTGCGCGCCGCCATGCCGGAGGAGGAGATCCTCTCCTTTTCCGAATTGACGGACGAGCAGCGGCGGGCAGTGGAATTTGCCATTGTCGCCAATCCCGATCCGGCCGATATCGCCGCTCTTCCGGGCCTCTCATGGATCCACAGCCTGTGGGCGGGCGTGGAGCGGCTGGTGCTGGAACTGGGCAGCAAGGCTCCCCCCATCGTTCGGCTGAAGGACCCGGAACTTTCCCGCGTCATGGCCGAAGCGGTGCTGGCATGGACCTATTATCTGCAGCGTGACATGCCCGCCTATCGCGAAAATCAGCGAAAGGCGCTCTGGCAGGAACTGGATTACCGCCACCCCGGCGAGATGACCATCGGTCTCCTGGGGCTCGGAGCACTCGGCGCGGCCGCGGCGGAGCGCCTTATCCATGCCGGCTTCAACGTCGCAGGATGGAGCCGTTCGGCCAAAACAATCGAAGGCGTGGAAACGTTGACCGGCGATGCAGGGCTGCAGGCATTGCTGGAAAAAAGCGACATTCTCATCTGCCTTGTGCCGCTTACCGATGCGACGCGCGGTCTTCTCGATGCCCGCCGTCTCGCCGCAATGAAACAGGGCGCATCAGTCATCAATTTCGCCCGCGGCGCCGTCATCGTCGCCGATGCGTTGATCGTGGCGCTCGATTCCGGCAAGCTCTCGCATGCCGTCCTCGATGTCTTCGAACACGAGCCACTCCCTGCGGCTTCGCCATTTTGGCAGCACCCCAAAGTTACCGCCCTGCCGCATATTTCCGCGCCGACAAGCCAGGAGAGTTCGGCGCGGATCGTGGCTGGCAACGTCCGCACATGGCGGGAAACAGGCAAGCTGCCGGAAACCGTCGACATGGACCGCGGTTACTGAGCCGGCGCCAAGGCGGCCTATTCGGCCGCCGCCGGCCTCGCCGTATGGGCCTTTTCTACGGCGGCAATGATCTGCTGTTCATCGTAGGGCTTGGTGAGCAGGACTGCGCTTTCCGGCGCCCCCTCCGGCAGATGGCTGTCGCCCGTCGCAAAGACGATGGCAAGACCCGGCCTGCGGCGCAAGGCCTCCACCGCCAGTTCACCGCCCTTCATGTCCGGCAGGCCGATATCTGTAACGAGAACGTCGATCTGCTCCGACTCGATAACCTTCAGCGCCTGCGCCGCGTTGCCAGCCTCAACAACGGCAAAGCCGCTCTCCGAAAGCATCTCCATGGAATTCATCCGGATCAGCTCGTCATCCTCGACCAGAAGAACCCGGATTGACCGCTCCCGGTTGTCGACCGCCATGGCGGGTTCGGGGATTTTCGAAGAACCAGGCCGCGCCCTCGACAGCGAAACCTGCTTGCGGTTGGCTATGACGTGGCGGATGCGCCGCGCCAGCGCTTCACGCGTATAGGGTTTGGATAGCAGTTCCACACCTGCATCCAGCTTGCCGCCATGCACGATGGAGTTTTCGGTGTAACCCGAGGTGAAAAGAACGGCGAGATTGGGCAACCGCTCCTGTGCGCGACGCGCCATTTCCCGGCTTTTCAAGGGGCCTGGCATCACGACGTCGGTGAAGATGACATCGATCGGAATGCCGCTTTCCACCACCGTCAAACCCGCCTGTGCGTCGCGTGCGGTCAGCACCCTGTAACCGAGATCGCTCAGAGTTTCGACGACAGTACCGCGCACTTCTTCATCGTCCTCAACCACGAGGATCGTCTCCGTACCACCTTCGACAGGGCCGTTATGCACCACGACCTCCCTGTCCTCATCGGCTGCGGAACGCGGCAGATACATTTTCACCGTGGTGCCCTGCCCCACCTCGCTATAGATGTTCACATGCCCGCTGGACTGTTTGGCGAAACCATAGACCATGGAAAGGCCAAGGCCCGTGCCCTTGCCCTCGGGCTTGGTCGAGAAGAACGGTTCGAAGACCTTTTCGAGTATCTCCGGCGACATGCCCGAACCCGTATCGGTGACCGCGAGCATCACATATTGCCCGGCCGTGACCTCGGAATGTTTGCGGGCGTAATCGCGGTCGAGAACAGCATTGGCTACCTCGATGGTGAGCTTTCCGTGCCCTTCCATGGCATCGCGCGCGTTGATCGCGAGATTGAGAAGCGCGTTTTCCACCTGGTTGGGGTCGGCGTAGGTGTTCCAGAGGCCGCCTGACGTGATGACCTCCACCTCGATCGCCTCACCAAGCGAGCGGCGAAGCAGGTCATCCATGCCGGTTACGAAACGGGCAATATTGATGACCCGCGGCTCCAGCGCCTGACGGCGGCCGAAGGCCAGAAGCTGGCTCGCGAGCTTCGCACCACGTTGGACGCCCGCGAGCGCATTCTCCAGCCGGCGCTCCGCACGTTCATTGCCGATCACATCTTTCGCCAGCAATTGCAGATTGCCGGCGATCACCTGCAGTAGATTGTTGAAATCATGCGCCACGCCACCGGTCAGCTGACCGATCGATTCCATTTTCTGCGCCTGCTGAAGGGCCTTTTCGGTCTGACGGCGCTCCGCCATTTCAGCTTCGACCCGGGCTTCCAACCCCTCATTCAGTTGCCGGAGCTGCTCTTCCGCCCGGATGCGATGGCGAATTTCACGCTCAAGGTTGCTCGCATGTTCCTTGAGGGTATCTTCGGCACGGCGCTGCTCGGTGATATCGGTGTGAACGCCGACCCATTCGGCAATAGCACCTGACTTGTCGAAAATCGGCACGCCGCGGATCGCGAAAGTACGATAGACACCGTCATGTCTGCGCACGCGATGTTCCCAGATATAGGTCGATTTTTCCGCGACCGCCTTGTTCCAGCTATCGACTGAACCCTGCCTGTCTTCCGGATGAACGGCGTCCGCCCACCCGAAGCCCTGATATTCTTCGGGCGTCTGGCCCGTCAACGCCGCCCATGCCGGTTGCTCACCCAGCATCCTGCCTTCGGCACTGTTGGTCCACAGCACACCGTGCACGGCCTCCACCGCCGCGCGGAAACGGTTGTTGCTGATGAGGATTTCCTGCTCCGAGCGCTTCCGCTCCTCGATATCGATGATCAGGACATAGATGCCGTCGACGGAGCCGTCGGCAATGTAGCGCGGAACATACCGGATTTCAGCGGCGCGCTTGGTGCCATCCGGTCTGCTGATGACGGTATCCGAAACGATCTTCTCACCGGCAAGCGCCCGGTCGAGATAGGCCTTGCGCGCATCGAAAAATGCCTCGCCGACAATCTCGGGAACGCTGCGCCCGATGACGTCTTCACCACTTCGGCCGAACCATTCTAGATAACCGTCATTGGCAAATTTATAGATGTAATCGCGATCGACATATCCGACCAGAATGGGCAGGGCGTTGGTGAGCCGGCTCAATTCCTTGCGGCTCTGCTCCATAGCCTCAACGGCTTTCACCTTGTCGGTATTTTCGAGCACGGTGCACAATACGCCATCAACCGTGCCACCTTCATTATAGATAGGCGTGTAAAACAGGTCGAAGATCACCTCTTCCGGTATGCCATGTCGCATAAGCGTCATTGGCTGGTCGCGATATGCCAACACTTCACCGCGAAAACCGGCTTCGAGAATGCGGCTGTTCCAGTCCCAGATTTCCGGCCAGATGCCGGGCACCGTGCCGCCCAGCGCCTGCGGATGGTAATTACCGGCGATCTCCGCATAACCGTCATTGTAGATCATCACATGATCGCGGCCCCACATCAGCACCTGCGGAATAGGTGAATTGACGACGGAATTGGCTTTTTGCCTCAGATTTTGCGGCCAGTCGCAAATCGAACCAAGCGATGTCTTCGACCAGTCGAAGCGGCGCACAAGCTCACCCGTTTCACCGCCGCCGATGGGCCATACCGGGGCAGCACGAAGATTGGTCATTCAAAATCACCACAAAAATCGAGAAGAAATCTCCCGTAATACAGAACGGGATAAAAGTCCAAGAGAACAGAAACTTCGCCTGATTGTTCCCGGACTTTTCAAAAAAATGAAAAAGTTCCCTCGCTTGTGAAATATCGTTGATGCGCCGCTAAACAACTATATGTTTCAATATCTTAATTCCGAAATTTTCGCTAATATGGCCCTGCGATCGCGCCTTCGTCCGGCGAATGGCATCCTCAATACGCCAGAAATTGCCGCAAACGGGATGGCGACAAAAGATTTATTAAGCCTCAATAAGGGTGCTGGCGGTCGCGGTGCCGTCAGCGCCCGGGTCATCGCCACACCGCGACCAGAGGGAACAACAATGAAAATACTTTTGGGTGCCACAATTCTTTCCGCCGGCTTCGCCTTTTCAGGCAGCGCAGCCCATGCCGCCGACTGTGGAAACGTAACAATCGCCAGCATGAACTGGCAATCCGCTGAAGTTGCCGCCAACCTGGACAAATTCATTCTCGAAAAAGGCTATGGCTGCTCCGCCGAAATCGTTACCGGCGATACGGTGCCGACACTGACCTCCATGGCCGAAAAAGGCCAGCCGGATATCGCACCTGAGGCCTGGGTCAGCCTGCAGCCGGAAATCGTCAAGCAGGGTCTGGAAGGCGGCAAAGTGGTCGCGGCCGCAAAAATCCTTTCCGATGGCGCTGTTCAGGGCTGGTGGATTCCGAAATACGTCGCTGACGCCAACCCCGATCTCAAAACAATTCCTGATCTTTTCAAGCATCCCGAGCTCTTCCCATCGCCTGAAGACAAGTCCAAGGGTGCTGTGTTCAACGGCCCGCAGGGCTGGGGCGGCACAGTCGTCACCGCGCAGCTGTTCAAGGCGTTTGGCGGCGAGAAGGCCGGCTTCACCCTCGTGGACACCGGCTCTGCCGCAGGTCTCGACGGCTCCATCGCCAAGGCCTATGAAGCCAAGCAGCCCTGGGTCGGCTATTACTGGGCGCCCACCTCCCTGCTCGGCAAATACGAAATGGTGAAACTTGGATTCGGCACTGAGTACGACGCGGCCGAATGGAAACGCTGCACATCCGTTGCCGATTGCGCCGATCCGAAGCCGAACGCCTGGCCGATCGATGACGTACAGACGCTGGTCAGCAAATCCTTTGCCGATCGTGCCGGTCCGGCAATGGATTATCTCAACAAGCGTGCCTGGACCAACGCCACCGTCAACAAGCTGATCGCCTGGATGACGGATAATCAGGCCACCGGCGAAGACGGCGCCAAGCAGTTCCTGAAGGAAAACGAAGCCCTGTGGAAGGGCTGGGTCTCGCCCGAGGTCGCGGAAAAGGTCAAGGCCGCCCTTTAAAAAGCGCGTCCTGACATATCTGCCCGGCAACCGGCGTCTCCCGCGGCGACGCCGAACCGCATCGGCTACCCGGCTTTGGCTGATAACGATGCGCCGGTTCAACAGAGCGTTCCGCCCATGCGTCCAGTTGGCCGCGCGGCGCTCTGGCGATTTTACTCCCGGAGTGCGGAGGACATCGATCCCCGCCTCCGGTTCGTCATGGAGAACAGGATATGGAATGGCTTTTCAAATTTCCGACCATGAATGACGATGCTCTGCGCGCGCTGAAAAAAGTCGTCGACGAGGGGTTCCGGGCGTTCACCCGAACCTATGGCGGCGCAATCGAGGGGTTGTTCACCCCACTCCAGAGCTTCCTCATCTGGGCGGAAAGGCTTTTGATCGGCGCCCCCTGGCCGGTCGTTATTCTTATTGTCGGCGCTCTTGCCTGGTTCGGCAGCCGCAGCGCCACCATTGTTTCGCTCTGTTGCGGCATTCTCTTCGCCATCGGCTGGTTCGGCATGTGGGAAGACACGATGAAGACGGTTTCGATGATCTTCGTCTGCGCCGTGCTGTCCATCATCGTCGGCCTGCCCATCGGCATCGCCATGGCACGGTCCAACCGCCTGCAGAACGTGATCAACCCCGTTCTCGATGTGATGCAGACGATGCCGAGTTTCGTCTATCTTATTCCCGTCGTCATGCTGCTCGGCATCGGCCGTGTGCCAGGTGTCATCGCCGTCGTCATCTATGCCATTCCGCCGATGATCCGGCTCACCAATCTCGGCATCCGCATGGTCGATCGTGACGTTCTGGAGGCGGCCGATGCCTTCGGCTCCTCCAAACGCCAGAAACTTTTTAAAGTTCAGCTGCCGCTCGCGCTGCCCACCATCATGGCCGGCATCAACCAGACCATCATGATGGCGCTTGCCATGGTCGTCATCGCCTCCATGATCGGCGTGCAGGGCCTCGGCCAGCCGGTGCTGAAGGCCATCGCCAACCAATATTTCACGCTCGGCGTGTTCAACGGGCTTGCCATCGTCGGCATCGCCATCATTTTCGACCGCATCAGCCAGGCCTATGGCCTTCGCCTGCAAAAACACCGGGAAGTGGCGCATGGCTAGTCAATCGATCGAAATTCGCAGTCTTTACAAGATTTTCGGCTCCAAAGCGGGTGATCATGTCGAAGCCGTCAAAGCCGGCATGTCCAAATCGGAACTCAACGCCAAGCACGGCCATGTGCTCGGCCTGCGTGACATCAACATCACCATGCCGGGCGGGCAGATCACCGTTATCATGGGTCTTTCCGGCTCCGGCAAATCCACGCTGATCCGCCATGTCAACCGGCTGATCGACCCGACCGCCGGCGAAATCCTCTATGGCGGCACAGACGTGTGCAGCCTCAACGAAGCGGATCTTCTGGAATTCCGCCGCCACAAGACGGCGATGGTGTTCCAGAAATTCGGTCTCCTGCCCCACCGCAACGTGCTACAGAATGTCGTCTACGGCCTTGAGGTGCAGGGCGTCGACAAGCGCGAGCGCGAAGAAAGGGCAGAGGTCTGGATCAGGCGGGTCGGCCTGGAGGGCTTCTCCAACCATTACCCCAACCAGCTCTCCGGCGGTATGCAGCAACGTGTGGGTCTCGCCCGGGCGCTCACCAACAATGCCGAAATCCTGCTCATGGACGAGGCCTATTCTGCCCTCGATCCGCTCATCCGCGTCGACATGCAGACGGTGCTGCTGGAACTTCAAAAGGAGCTGAAGAAGACCGTGGTCTTCATCACCCACGATCTCGACGAAGCGCTGCGGCTGGGTGACAAGATCGCCATTCTGCGCGACGGCGAAATCATCCAGCAGGGAACGGCCGCCGAAATCGTCATGTCGCCGGCGGACAGTTATATCGAGGCCTTCGTGGAAGAGGTCAATCGCGGCCGCGTCATTCGCCTTGGCGCCGTGGTGCAGCCGGAATTTGCCGGCCAGTCCCGCCTTCAGCTCGATGCGGATATGACGGTTGAAGAGGGCCTGCGCGCGCTGGTCCGGGAAAATGTCAGCAGCGCCACGGTCGTCGGAGAAAACGGCAAGGCGCTTGGTGCAATCACCACCGATGCCATCATGCGCTGCCTCGTCCGAACCGCACATGGTGAGGAAGCAGGCATGGCTGAACGTTTGTCAGGCTGAGCCTTCGAGCCACGCGGCCATGCCCTTTGCGGCCGCCTTGCCGCTGGCGAAACAGGCGGTCAGGAGATAACCGCCGGTGGGCGCTTCCCAATCCAGCATTTCCCCGGCAGCAAATATGCCGGGGAGCTTTTCCAGCATGTAGTTTTCATCAAGGCCGCTCCACGCGATACCACCGGCGGACGAAATTGCCTCGGCAATCGGCCTCGTCCGCAAAAGCGGAATCTCTGCATGCTTTATTCTCGCGGCGACGAACTCGTCCGGCATGGCCGCTATATCGGGAAATATTTCCCGCAGAAGCCCGACCTTCACGGCCGATAAGCCTGCCGCCTTGCGCATGCGGTTTGCAAAGCTCTCTTTCCGTCCGAGTTTCGCCAGATCGCCGCTGAGGCGTTCCACCGTACGTCCCGGCGCAAGATCGATTGCGAGCGACGCTTTGCCGGCCTCGTCCAGCCGGTCGCGCAGCGCGGCGGAATGGGCGTAGATCACGCTGCCCTCAATACCATGCTTCGTGATGACGAATTCGCCCTGAAAGGCTCCGGCTGGCGAAATGGTGATGGTGGATTTCACCGCTTCCCCCGCAAAACGCGAGCGGAAGACATCGCTCCAGTCAACGTCGAAACCGCAATTGGCGGGGCGGAACGGGGAAAGCGCCACGCCTCTCTCCGCCAGCGCCGGAACCCATACGGCGTCCGAACCGAGACGCGGCCAGCTTGCGCCACCGAGCGCCAGAAGAACGGCATCGGCCTTGATGATGATCTCGCCCTCCGGTGTCGCGAAAACCAGGTGCTCGCCGGAAAAACCCGTCCAGCGATGCCGCGTCCTGATGGTGACACCCTGCGCCTCCAGCCGGGCGAGCCATGCCCGGAGCAACGGCGAAGCCTTCATGACGGTGGGAAACACCCGGCCCGAAGTGCCGGCGAAAGTTTCCTGCCCCAGCCCCTGCGCCCAGTCGCGCAGCATATCAGGCGTGAAATCATCGAGAGCGGCGCGCAGCCTCGGTTCCGCATCGCCGAACCGGTGGCGGAAACTGTCGTAGTCTTCGGCGTGGGTGATGTTGAGACCGGATTTTCCGGCCATCAGCAATTTGCGCGCCACTGTCGGCATCGCCTCGAACACCGTCACGGCATGGCCTGCAGCCGAGAGCATCTCTGCCGCCATCAGCCCCGCCGGTCCGCCGCCGATAATTGCGACCTGCCTCGCCTCGCCCAAAACCCTCTCCATTGCCATCTTCACCGTTGAAAGCCTTATAGCGATTTCCGCAGGCGAATATATGCGATATTGAAGCGCCCATGTTCACGCTCGACCGCCCCGTCACCTTTTCGCAGGATATCAAGAAAAGCCGCTTCATCGCCTTTGCCGCGCCGGTGACGGGTGAAGAGGATGCGAAAACATTCCTCGCGGCACATTCCGATCCCGATGCAAACCATAATTGCTGGGCATGGCGAGCGGGTCAGACCTATCGTTTTAGCGATGACGGCGAACCCTCGGGAACGGCCGGTAAACCGATCCTTCAGGCTATCGACGGTCAGTCACTCGACAATGTCGCGGTTCTCGTCATCCGCTGGTTTGGCGGCATTCTGCTCGGTAGCGGCGGGCTGATGCGCGCTTATGGCGGCACGGCGGCCGCCTGTCTTCGCCTCGGCGAGACGTCACCGGTCATCGCTTATGTCAGCGCCACGCTGAGTTGCCCTTTCTCAGACCTGGCACTGGTGAAATCACGCCTTTCCGCCACGCTGAACCTGCGGCTTGAGAGGGAGGACTTTACCGGCACCGGCGCGGATATGCTGCTCTCGGTTCCGGCCGTGGAAGCCGAACGACTGACCCGGCTGCTTAGCGACCTGACCAGCGGACGCGTCAATCTCCATATTCCCGACTAGAGTTTTCGCTTTTCTTCGAATCGCGGAAACCCTCTAACTCTTTATTTCGGCGCATTTCCGGTCGGAAAACCGGGGCCACCTTTCCTGGAAATGCTCTACCGCCTGTCCGAATGCGCAATTCGTGCTAAGGAAGCGACATGTCATCCGAGCTTTCCAACCTCATCTATAATCCGCCACTCGACCCTTGGCTCACCATCGTGCACCGCGATGACGATCTGCTGGTGCTTGATAAGCCGAGCGGGCTGTTATCGGTGCCGGGGCGCGATCCGGCGCTTTCCGACAGCCTCATGACGCGTGTGCAGAAGCAGTTCCCGAAAGCGCTGATGATCAACCGGCTGGACAAGGACACCTCGGGCATCGTGCTGATGTCGCTGAACCGCAAGGCGCACGCGGCAATTGCGTCGCAGTTTGAAAACCGCCAGACGCGCAAATCCTATGTCGCCATTGTCTGGGGAGAGGTTGCCGGAGAGGCCGGAGAAGTGGACCTGCCGCTCGCCATCGATCCCGACAACAAGCCCCGCCACCGGGTCGACCACGAAAATGGCAAGTCCGCGCAGAGCCTGTGGCAGGTGCTGCAACGACTGCCGCTTCCAGCGACGCGACTGGCGCTCACTCCCCTCACAGGGCGCACCCATCAATTGCGGGTGCATATGAAGGCGCTTGGCCATCCCATTCTCGGCGATGAATTTTATGCCGAAGGTGAGGCGCTCTCCGCCGCGCCCCGCCTGATGCTGCATGCGCAGGAAGTGGCATTCCGTCATCCGGACGGCCGGGATGTCATCTATACCGTGCCCTCTCCGTTCTGAGGTCGATATGAAGGAACAAGACGATAGTTTCGTGGTGGATTTTGTCGGCGGCGCGGTGGGGCACCGTTTTCGTTCCGGCGAGGGGCGCGGACAGGCACTGCCCAAGGCCGCAGGTTTCACCAAAGGCCGCACGCCAAAAATCGTCGATGCCACGGCTGGCCTCGGGCGGGACGCCTTCCTGCTCGCATCGCTCGGGGCTGACGTCACCCTCATCGAGCGCTCGCCGGAAATGCACGCACACCTCGCTGACGGCATTCGTCGTGCACTGGAAGCCGGCGGCGCTTATGCCGAGGCGGCAGCGCGCATGACGTTGCTCCACGGCGACTCCCGGCATTTGCTGAAAGAACTGTTACCGGAGGTGGTGATTGTCGACCCCATGCATCCGCCGCGCCACAACACGGCGTTGGTGAAAAAAGAGATGCGGGTGCTGAGAGAACTGGTCGGCGCCGACCCGGACCAGGTTGAGCTGATGGAGGCTGCGCTGGAGAATGCGACGAAGCGGGTGGTTCTGAAGTGGCCGCTCCGCGCCGACCCGATGCCGGGTGTTCGCAAGCCATCGCATCAGATACTGGGTAAGAACACCCGCTATGATGTCTTCATGATCTTCGGAAAATCCCACGACGAGGATGAATGATCAGCGGAAGTTCGGCTTTCGCTGCGCGTTCATCAGAAGCTCATGCCGCGAGGCGAACTCACCGAACAGCTTTCTGAGCCTGACTTCCTCAGCCTTGTCGAGCCGATAACGGCGGCAGAACTCCGCCACGTTGAGGATCGGCTTGGTTCTGTTCGCGTCTATGGTCTTGTTGTCGATGATCTGCATGGCGCCCTCCGTATAACAGAGGCCAAACGCAGCGCACGGCTCACGGTTCCCTATGAATTCGCATGGATGAGAAAAGAGCGTGACGCCTGCACACGCAATGATCAAGTTTTCTTGAAACTGTCGAAGGAAACGAAATCCTCCCCAAATGGTTTCCTGCGTGACCTAAACGACGGAAGGGAGACCCATGTTCCACAACAACCGATTTCTGAATTCGACGATCCTGTGCGCGATGCTTGCCGTTCCTTTGGCCGGCGCAGCCAACGCACAGACCGCCCCGGCTGCCGAAACGAAACGGCCCAATGCGCCGGATCAGAAACCGGCTTTTGAGGGCCAGACGCGCGCGCCGCAGGCTGCTGCCCAGCCGAGCATCGAAAAAACCGTCGTCGCCGATGGTCTGCCGCATCTGTGGTCCATGGAATTCCTGCCCGATGGTCGCATGATCGTCGCTGCCAAGGAGGGCGCCATGCATATCGTCTCTGACGGCAAGGCCGGGCCGGCGATAGAAGGCGTGCCGGAGGTGGCTTCCGATGGACAGGGCGGGCTTCTCGACATAGCGCTGGCGCCCGATTTCGAAACCTCCCGTAAAATCTTCTTCTCCTTTTCCGAGCCGCGTGAGGGCGGTAACGGCACCTCCGTCGCATCGGCCAAACTGACAGAAGACGGTGGAGCGGCGAAACTGGAAGACGTCTCGGTGATCTTCCGCCAGATGCCGACCTATGATGGCGACAAGCATTTCGGATCACGGCTGGTTTTCGGACCGGACAACGAACTTTACGTCACCGTCGGGGAGCGTTCGGATGCCACGCCGCGCGTGCAGGCGCAGGATCTGTCGAGCGGTCTCGGAAAAGTCTTCCGGATTGATGCCGATGGCAAGGCCTTCGAGGGAAATCCCTTCGCCGGACAGCAGAATGCTCTTCCGGAAATCTGGAGCTACGGCCACCGCAATCTTCAAGCCGCGGCTTTGGATGGTCAGGGCCGGCTCTGGACCGTCGAGCATGGGCCGAAGGGCGGCGACGAGCTGAACCTGCCGAAAGCCGGCCTTAACTATGGCTGGCCGGTGATTACCTACGGGGTGGAATATAGCGGCCGGGCGGTTGGCGAGGGTGCAACAGCCAAGGAAGGCATGGAACAGCCGGTTTATTATTGGGATCCCGTCATCGGCCCGTCCGGCATGGCCTTTTACGACGGTGACGGGATTCCCGAGTGGAAGGGAGCCTTCATCGTCGGCGGTCTGGTAAGTCAGGGCCTCGTCATTCTGCACATAGACGGCGACAGGGTTGCGACGGAAAGCCGATTGCCGCTGGAAGCGCGCATTCGTGATGTGAAAGTGGGTCCGGATGGCGCTGTTTATGCCGTGACTGAAGAACGCGGCGGCGGCAACTCGCAAATTTTACGGATCGCCAAGGCCACCTGAGAAAGCCATGACAGGAACAGCAGGCCGCCGGAACGAAGGCGGCCTGTTTTTCGTTTGCCGCAGCGTGAAACCTGCCGGGAAAAACAATGCCACAGCCGCCAACCCGCCTTCTTGCCAAAATCGGACTTGCCTATGTCAGTGATCAGGAACCGGGTATTTCCCGCGAGAAACGCGGGCGCGGTTTCTGTTATCGGCTGCCGGGCGGCGAACTCCTCTGCGATAGTGATGAGCTGAAGCGCATCAAATCGCTCGGTGTACCGCCCGCGTATAAGGATGTCTGGATCTGCATCGACCCGTCGGGGCATCTGCAGGCCACCGGGTTTGATGCCCGCGGCCGAAAGCAATATCGTTATCATCCCGACTGGCATACGCTCAGGGGAGAAACGAAGTTCTTCCAGCTCAAAAGCTTCGGAAGGGCGCTCCCTGCCATCCGCCGTCGCGCCATGGCCGACGTCGGTAAACAGGACCACGGGCAGGAAATGACGCTTGCAGCCCTCACCCTGTTGCTTGATGCCGCCTATTTGCGCGTCGGAAATCGCTCCTATCTTGAGAGTAACGGCACCTATGGCGCAACGACATTGCTCAAGCGGCACGTTTCCTTCGGTGAAACCATCGAATTGCGCTTCGCCGCCAAAGGCGGGCAGAAGGTGAAACGGCAATTACGCCACCCCCGCCTCCAGAAAATTCTTGAAGAGATCGCCGATCTGCCCGGCAAGGAACTCTTCGTCTGGCAGGATAGTGAAAACAGGGTTCACTCCGTCGATTCCAGCGATCTCAACGCATATCTCTCACGCATCGGCGGCCAGGGCATTTCCGCCAAGACCTTCCGCACCTGGGGCGGAACGCTCGCGGCCTTCTGCAACGCCATGGAGCATGTGGCAGCCGGTGAAAAACCGAGCATAAAGGGCATGTGCCAGGCTGCGGCGACCGAGCTTTCCAATACGCCTGCCATCTGCCGCAAGAGCTATGTGCACCCCGCTGTTCTCGATATCGCCACGGAGGAAAAGGCCCAGAAAAAGCTCAGCCGCATCTTGAAGGTCGGGGCAAAACCCGTCTCCGGCCTCAGGGCGGATGAACGACGTCTGCTGGCCTTTTTACCCTGACAGGTCAGCGGCCTCCCACCCATTCCGCCAGTTCGCGTTCGGCCTTTTCCAGCGCGCTGTAATTCAAAAGCTTGCGCAGGAATGCGACGGTAACGGCGCGGGTTCTAAGATTATACCGGCCTTCCGCCTCGTCATCGCCGGCCGCCTGATGCACGTTCAGCTTCTCGTAGAGACTTTGCAGACGGTTCTGCACGCTGCGAAGCGACAGGTTCCGCCGGCGCGCAATCGCCTTATCGGTAAGTCCAAGCGCGACATCGACAAGAATTTCATATTCGGAATCGGTAAAGCCATGCGCCTTGCCGAGGCTCTTCTCCTGCAGGCCGCGCACTTCCCGGTCGATCACACATTGCGCCTCGATGAAGATGCTGCGAAGGGCCAGCCGCAGGCGATCATCGGAGGCGGATTTCAGCACATAGCCATAGGCGGCACCCTCAGGCACGATGCGGGAAACGCCACGTACATAGGCCTCGTCGGAATAATTGGACCAGAACAGGATGCGGGTATCCGGCCTTTCCTTCCAGATGGTGCGGGCCGCCTCGATGCCGTTGCGCTCGTTCATCTGCAAGTCCATGACGATATGGGCGGCGCGATTTTCCCGCGCCAGCTTTTCGCCGGTTCTGCCGTTTGCCGCCTCCAGCACCTTGTCGCATTCCGGCAGGGCGGCTCTTACCGCCTCGTTCAGATAGGCCCGGTGCAGGGCATCATCCTCAACGATGAGCACGTCCATGTCACATCTCCTCCCGAAAATTGAAAGCGCCCGCAGGCAGGGTGACGGTGATGCAGGTACCCGCCCCATCACGGTTGCCGCCTCTGTCGAACCGGGCAGAGATCAGCCGCGCCCGCGTCTTCATGTTGCCCATGCCTAGACCGCCGGGGGCACCACTGTCACCGCCGCCATTGCCGTCATCGCTCACGGTCACCCGCAACCCGCCGTCGATTGCGGCCAGTCTCACGGCAATCGTTTCGGGCTGGGCATGGCGAATGGCATTGTTCACGGCCTCCTGCACGATGCGGAAGAGCGATATGGCCACCGTCTTGTCCAGCCTTTCAACCAGCCCCTCCGTCTCGTCCCTCACTGACCAGTCGATAGCGCATCCGCTGTCGCGCACGGAGCGGTCCACATAGGTCTCGATGGCTTCAACGACGCCGAACAATTGCAGGATCGAGGGTTTCGCCTCCTCGATAATCTCGCGTAGATCCTGCATGCAATGCTGCAGGCTGCGCACCACCGGCTCCAGCATCTCGCCGGAAATATCGGGAGTGTGGCTCATTCGCTCGATACGCCGCGCAAGCCGCGTCAGGTCGGCCAGAGTCTGGTCATGCAGGTCCATGCCGATGCGCTGCCGCTCGGCCTCCAGCGCTTCCGTCAATTGCAGCGCGCCGAGGCGCAGGCCTTCTTCGCGGGCATTGGCGCGCGCCTCCTCGATGGCCGAGCGCTTGGCCTGTTCAGCGGCACGAATGGCGTAGAAATAGGGCGCCAGCAAATCCGCAACGGCGCGCGCATTGGTGACATCTTCCATCGCATAGGCGTTCGACTGGTGCGAGGAGCAACTGAGCGCACCGATGATGTCGCCATGCACCTTCATGGGGACATGCAGGCGGCTGTGCAGGCCAAGTTCGATGATGGGGCTGGAAAATGACCCTTCGAAATGAAAGCGCGGATCGGAGCAGGCGTCGCCGCTTAAAAGATATTCGACCGAGCCTGACAACAGCGACCGGATCGGGCTTCCGGTGAGAAGTGCGGGCGGCTGTCGGCTCCAGGCGCTGACCAGACCGCTCTCATAGGCAATGTGATACTTGTCATCCAGCTGCTTGATGCAGACATCCATGTGATCATGCGGGATGATATGGCTGATCTCGGTTGCGACCGCCTGAATGATGGCATTAAACTCCAGCTGCCCGGCGAGCAGCCTCGAAATGCCCATATAGTGATGAAAAAGAGCGCTTTTCGGCGTATCCAGCATGTGCGGACGCCCTCCCAAGCGTCTGCCTCCAATCCCTGCGGCGAAGATTTAACCCATCGGGTCCGCATTCTTCATTCTGCGCCCGGCAGTGGCCTTTCGTCCTGCGGGTTCCCGCAAGCTTTATGCGGAAACCCGCAGGAAGATTGCCGCGATCCGCCTATACAAGCCAAATCTTCTTGGTCATTCTCGCTTCTACTGGGGAAAGGAGCTCCAGTGCAAAGGAATTCCGCCTGCCGCCGAGGAGATTTGCGGCGTGCGAGAATTCCGGGCTCGAAAAGGGCAAGCCACGAGGGAGGAAATCAAATGGCTTTCAGGAAGATGCTTCTGGCATCGGCCGCTGTCGCATGTGCAGCGCTGCCGATCACCGCTCATGCCGATACGTCGGCAAAAAAGATTGCGCTTTCAAACAATTACGCAGGCAATTCCTGGCGTCAGGCGATGCTGACCAGCTGGGACAAGATTACCAAGCAGGCGGTTGCCGACAAGCAGGTGGCCGCAGCTGACGCCTTCACGACAGCCGAAAACCAGGCGACCGAACAGGCGGCGCAGATCCAGAACCTGATCCTGCAGGGTTACGACGCCATCGTCATCAACGCCGCTTCGCCGACTGCACTAAACGGCGCGGTTAAGGAAGCCTGCGATGCCGGCATCACCGTCGTATCCTTCGACGGCATCGTCACCGAGCCTTGCGCATGGCGCATTGCGGTCGACTTCAAGGCCATGGGCGCAAGCCAGATCGACTACCTTGCCAAAGCCATGCCGAAGGGCGGCAACCTGCTCGAAATTCGCGGCCTGGCCGGTGTTTCCGTGGATGACGAAATCCATGCTGGTATTGTCGACGCCGTCGCCAAGAACCCGCAGTTCAAGATCGTTGGTTCGGTCAATGGCGACTGGGCACAGGATGTCGCCCAGCGCGCCGTTGCCGGCATTTTGCCAAGCCTTCCCGAGATCGCGGCCGTCGTAACGCAGGGTGGTGACGGTTACGGTGCGGCCCAGGCTTTTGCCGCCGCCAAGCGCCCGACGCCGACCATCGTCATGGGCAACCGCGAAGACGAGCTGCAATGGTGGAAACAGCAGAAGGATGCGAGCGGCTATGAGACCATGTCCGTCTCCATCGCACCCGGTGTTTCGACGCTGGCTTTCTGGGTGGCGCAGCAAATTCTCGACGGCAAGGATGTGAAGAAGGACCTGACGGTGCCCTTCCTGCGCATCGACCAGGCCAATCTCGAGGACAACCTCAAGAACACCCAGAAGGGTGGCGTGGCGAATGTGGAATATTCGCTTGAGGATGCCCAGAAGGTGATTTCCGCGGCGAAGTAACCCGCGGTTCCTACCTGATCCTGCGGCGCTTTCGAAGGAAGCGCCGCAGTGATCCCACATTCAATTTCAGATCACTGGCGTAATTGCTCATGAATGACATCATCGAGGCGGAAGAAGTCGTCGCCGCGCGCGGCGTGAAGGTCGTGTTCGGCGCGGTCAGGGCGCTGGATGGGGCCGATCTCGTCATCCGCGCCGGGGAATGCCTCGGGCTCGTTGGCCACAACGGCGCAGGCAAATCCACCATCGTCAATGTCATCAATGGCGGGCTCACACCGCATGAAGGCTCCATTTCCTATCGTGGGAACCAGAACCGCCACGGCATAGCCGCTGCGCGTGCGAGCGGCGTGCGCTGCGTCTTTCAGGAACTCTCGCTCTGCCCCAACCTGACAATCAGCGAAAACGTCCGCATCATGCATGCCGCCATGAACGGGCGGAACTGGCGCGGGCGCGCTCTTTCCATGATCCGCCAGACGCTCGACGAGATTTTTCCCGACCACGGCATCGATTGCGAACTGACGATTGCCGAGCTTTCGATTGCAGAGAGGCAGATGGTGGAAATCGCCATCAATTTCTGCCGCACGCCTGAAGCCCCGAGGCTGGTCATTCTCGACGAGCCGACATCCTCGTTAGACGCGGGCTTGGCCGAACAATTGATGGATTATGTCCGGCGTTTTGTGCGCAACGGCGGTTCGGTGCTGCTGATCTCGCATATTCTCGGTGAAATTCTTTCAACCGCCACCCGCATCGTTGTCATGAAGGATGGCCGCGTGGTGGCCAACCGGGCGGCGGGCGATTTTACGACACGAACACTGGTGGAAGCCATGGGCAGCGTCGTCAAGCAACAGGACCGTCAGAAAAGCGAAAAGCGCAAGGCGGGCGAAAAGGTGCTTTCGATGCCGGCGCGGCGCGGCGAAGGCCTCGCCTTCGAGGCCTTTCGTGGCGAGATCATCGGCCTTGCCGGCCTCGGCGGCCATGGCCAGACCGAAGCGCTTCTCGACCTCTATCTTGCCCGCAACAGCAGCTGGCTGCCGACGCGCAAGACCGATATCGCTTTCGTCGCGGGCGACCGCAGCCTCAACGGCACCTTCCCGCTGTGGAGCATCCTGAAGAACCTCTCCATCGCGTCGCTGCGGGATATTTCATCCGCGGGCATTGTGGACAGGAGCAAGGAGAGCGAACTGGGCGCGCAGTGGAAAAAGCGTATCGAAATTCGCACGCCCGACATGGGCAACAAGATCCTGTCTCTCTCCGGCGGCAACCAGCAGAAAGTGCTTTTTGCCCGTGCGCTCGCCACCACCGCCGGCACCGTTTTGATGGACGATCCGATGCGCGGCGTCGATATCGGCACCAAACAGGAGGTCTACGATATCTTGAGAACTGAAGCCTCTCACGGCCGCACCTTCATCTGGTACTCGACCGAGATGGATGAAATCCGTCTCTGTGACCGGGTTTATGTCTTCCGCGACGGCGCCATTCAGGCCGAACTGGTGGGCGAGGACATCACTGAACAGAATGTACTGGCCGCTTCCTTTGCCGGAGAAGACCACGCATGAAACTTTCGGCAAACGCGCTCCGCCTCATCATTCCCGCCGCCTCGCTCGCCTTCCTGCTCGCCGCGGTCTTCTACATGCAGCCGCGTGCCATGAGCTACACCGGCTTGAACCTGCTGTTCAATCTGGCAGTGCCGATTGCACTCGCCACCATTGCGCAGATGCTGATCATGTCGGTCAACGATCTCGACCTGTCGATGGGCACCTTCGTCAGTTTCTGCGCCTGCGTCACCGCGACCTTCCTGCAAACGACGCCATTGCTCGGTATTGCGATCTTTGCCGGGGCGATCGCGGTTTATGCACTGCTCGGCGCCATCATCCATATCCGCGCCCTGCCCTCCATCGTCGTCACACTCGGCATGAGTTTCGTCTGGGGCGGCCTCGCCGTGCTCATTCTCCCCTCGCCCGGCGGCCAGGCGCCTGCCTTCATCCGCACGCTGATGACGGCGAAACCGCCTTTCGTGCCGATCGCGATCGTCGCCAGTATCCTGATTGCGGTCATCGCCCACTACATCGTCATGCGCTCCTCGTTCGGCGTGTTGATGCGCGGCGTCGGCGGAAATTTCCGTTCTGTCGAGCGTTCCGGCTGGTCAGTCATCGGCATCCGCGCCGCTACCTTTGCGCTGGCCGGTTTCTTCGCGGTGCTCTCCGGTATCGCCCTCGTGGGCCTGACGACATCGGCCGACGCCAATATCGCGCTGCGCTACACGCTGCTGTCGATTGCCGGCGTCATCCTCGGCGGCGGCGAATTCGTCGGCGGAAGAGTATCGCCCATCGGTGCCGTCATCGGCGCGCTGACGCTGACGCTTGCAGGCTCCTTCCTCTCCTTCATGCGCATCTCGCCGGACTGGCAGATTGGCGCGCAAGGTGCAATCCTCATCATTGTGCTGGCATTGCGCATCCTGCTCAACCGTCTCGAAAAGCGGGAGAAAAACCAATGAACGGGCTCTCTTCCCTCACCAGAAAACCGTGGATCTGGTCCTTTGCCGCAACCATTGCGGTTTGGATCATCACCGTGCTCTTCACTGGCGGCGCAAGCTCATTCGGCCTGTCGCACGCAGCACTCACCTTCGCGGCCTTTTCTGTCATCGTCGGCATCGGCCAGATGTTCGTCATCACGCTCGGGCCCGGAAATATCGACCTCTGCGTTCCCGCGACGATGACGCTGTCGGGGACGCTTGCCTTGAAGTTCATGGATGTATCGGACAGCCTCATTCTGCCGGGATTGCTGATCGCCATCCTCATCGGTATCGCCATCGGCATCGGCAATTATGCCCTGATCAAGCTCCTGCGCATCCCGCCGATCATCGCGACGCTCTCCATGAGCTTCATCGTGCAGTCCATCGCCATCTGGTCGAACCGCGGCCTGCGCATCAAGCCGCCGGAAACATTGGCCACATTCGCCACATCGAGTTTTCTCGGCATTCCCAATGTCGCCCTGGTCGCCCTGCTGCTTTCCGTCATTGCATGGCTGCTGCTGGACCGCTCCTTCTACGGACGCTGGATTGCCGCCATCGGCCAGAGCACCTTCGCTGCCCGCATGACCGGCATTCCCGTGGATGGCGCACGCTTCGTCACCTATGTGCTCTGCGCGGTGCTGGCGGCAATTGCCGGTTATCTGCTCGCCAGCTTCTCCGGCGGTGCGGCGCTCAACATGGGCTCCGAATATCTGCTGATGTCCATCGCCGTCGTTGTCATTGGCGGCACGGCGGTGGCGGGAGGGGATTCCAACGTGCCCGGCATATGGGGCGCATCGCTCTTCATGTTCCTGGTGGTCTCGATGCTGAATACCTATGGTTTCGGCGCGGGCATCCGCCTCATCCTCACCGGTCTCATCATCATCTCCGTCATTCTTCTGGCGAGCGGCCCGAAGGCCACGCGCTGACCCCGAACGACAAGCCAAAGCGGACCACGCTCATGACCACAGACCAGACTTCACCTTACGAAATTCACGACGACCGTTTCCGCCATCTGATCGTCGGCAATGCCGAGCTGGAAGAGCTTTATTCGGGCTGCCGCTGGGCAGAGGGACCCGTGTGGTTCGCCGACCTGAACTGCCTACTTTTCAGCGATATTCCCAATGAGCGCATGCTTCGCTGGGTGCCGGATGGCGGAATCTCGGTTTATCGCCAGCCCTCCAACTTCACCAACGGCAACACCCGCGACCGGCAGGGACGTCTTGTATCCTGCGAACATGGGGGCCGCCGCGTCACCCGCACCGAGGTCGACGGCTCGATCACCGTCCTTGCCGATAGCTACGACGGCAAGCGGCTGAACTCGCCCAATGACGTGGTGGTGAAATCAGATGGCAGCGTCTGGTTCACCGACCCGACCTACGGCATTCTGTCCGATTACGAGGGCTACAAGGCCGAGCCGGAGCAGAAGACCCGCAATGTCTACCGGCTCGATCCCGCTACCGGAAAGATCGACATCGCCATCGACGACTTCGTGCAGCCGAACGGCCTCGCATTTTCGCCTGACGAAACGAAGCTCTACATTGCCGACAGTTCCTACAGCCACGATGTCACCCGACCCCGCCATATCCGCGTCTTCGACGTCGTGGATGGCGTAAAACTCGCCAACGGCCGGGAATTCTGCAATATCGACAATGGCCTGCCAGATGGCTTTCGCCTCGACACGGCCGGCAATCTGTGGACGAGCGCCGGTGACGGCGTGCACTGCTTTGCGCCTGACGGTACACTCATCGGCAAGATCAAGGTGCCGCAGACAGTGGCGAACCTCACCTTCGGCGGGCCGAAAAAGAACCGCCTGTTCATCACCGCGACAAAATCGCTCTATTCGGTCTATGTCGCCGCAACCGGTGCACAGACACCCTGAAATCCGAAAACGCTGGTCTGGCAGGAAGTGGCAAGATCGCTTCAGAGCGCTATAATTGGCCCATGAGTGACGATTCCAACCTCTTCCTGACTGACAATATGGAGTTCGACGGCAAAGCCCCGGCCGTTGAACCCACCAGCCGCATGCTCTCCTGGGCACGCAATTCCGCTCTATACCGGCTAGAACAGCGCATGATGACGGAAAAGCAGCTGCGCGACGCCATCATGCGCAAGGCACGGGAAAAATTCGAGGATATCGGCGCCGCGCAGATAAAGGCGCTTGGCGATTTCGCGGTGCGTTTCGCTTATGAGATCAAGGCGCTTGACGATACAGCCTTTGCGGAAATCACCGTGCGAAGCGGGCAGCGCAGCGGCAAATCGAAACGGGGGCTGGCGCAAAAGCTTCAGCTTAAGGGGATAGACCGGGAGACCGCAGCCGTCGCCCTCCAGGAAACCAACGATCTGGTCGCAGCCATCAATTTTGCGCGAAAACGCGCTTTTGGCCCTTACCGTCGGGTCGAGCTTGATGAGAAGCGCAAAGCAAAGGAGTTTTCGGCATTTGCCCGCAATGGTTTTGGTTTCGAAATCGGGTCGAAGGTTATGTCGATGACGACGGAAGAAGCGGAAGATATTTTGTCGGAAGCACCGCTCTGACGTTATTGCGGCAGCGGACGGGTTTTCAGATAAGCAATGAGATCGGCGATATCACTCTCGCTCCAGAGGCCGAAAAAGCGCATTGCATTTCCCGGGAGCGCCTTCTTCGGACTGGACAGAAATTTCTGCAACTCCTCCTCCGACCAAACCCTGCCTGCCGCTCCAGCATCCTTCAGAGCCTGTGAATAGTGGCTGTAGTCAGCGATAGATGCGATGGGTCTTCCGACCACGCCCATCAGATGTGGCCCCATGCGGGTGCGCGGCGCGTCGATGCTGTGGCAGGTGGAGCAGCGGCTGAAAACCTTCTCGCCATGCGCAGCATCGCCTTCGGAGAAAGCGCTGGACGCCGGGAGGAGGATGAACGCGACCGCGGCCGCGACTTTTTTGATCGGGGACATCATACCCCTCATAATACAACGCCCTCTGCGTCTGACAACGAAGAGGGCGTGTTTTGTCATGCGACCTAATGCCCGGCTCTAGCCTCCGGG
The DNA here is from genome assembly GCF_017357485.1 of Rhizobium sp. ZX09. Classification (NCBI taxonomy): domain Bacteria; kingdom Pseudomonadati; phylum Pseudomonadota; class Alphaproteobacteria; order Hyphomicrobiales; family Rhizobiaceae; genus Rhizobium; species Rhizobium sp. ZX09. The sequence continues at coordinate 1,150,507 of NZ_CP031364.1, read as the reverse complement.
CATCAGCCGGATCAGTTCATGGCCGTCAGCGTCACCGAGGTGCCGGTGGCGGCGAGATTGAGGCCAACCTGGCCGGTCACGCTCACTGTCTGCAGCTGGATCGAGCCGGAAGTACCGCCGACGAGAACGTTCGTGCCAACGCCGAGACCGACGGTGACTTCAGCCGTTGCGCCCTGATAGAGGCCGCCGAGCGAACCGCGGTGGTAACCGGCGGTCGGGGCGAAAACGGCCCAGACCAGACGGCCCTGCGTGGTGAAACCAAGGTCAACGCCCATCTTGCGGATAGCGCCGCTATAGTGGTCGGTACGACGTGCGCCGATCGTGGACTGGAAGGTGCAATCCAGTTCCTTGGCCGAGCCGAGAACGTAACCGACGCCGCCGCCGATATCGCAGGTGAGGTAACCGATCTTGACGCCGTTGCGATCATCCTGCTCCTGCGGAGCCGGCTCGTATCGTGCAAGGTCGGCAGCGAGGGCGGATGCGGTTCCGCCAAGGCCCATCGTCAATGCGGCAAAAGTTACGGCAACAGCCTTTTTCATCTGATTATCTCCTGTTTTATTCCTACCCGCAGCAGCCCTTCTTGCCCTCTCCGGATATTGAATTCCGCACTGTTAACGTTTGTTCCCTGAAATCGATCCAAAACAACTTAATTGGAGGCGATGAAAGCCGAACGGTTAACAATGTCTGATGGCGGTAGGATGCCATTAAGACATTGTTAGGGCGGGAAATGCGTGCGGAATCACCATCAACAGCAAGCGTTGGCGGGCGTGGTTCTGCAGCAACAACATCAGAGCGGCAGGGCCACGGGAAGGCCGGTGGCGGCGTGGGTCATCACGTCCATTCGCACGCCATAGATGCGCTCCAGCGTCTCCGACGTCATGATCTCTTCCGGCGTTCCCCGGGCAATCAACCGGCCGGAATGCAGCGCGACGATCTCGTCGCAGAAGCGTGCCGCCATGTTGACGTCGTGCAGCACGACGATGACGCCAAGGCCTTTTTCACGCGACAGTCTCTGCACCAGCGAAAGCACCTCGATCTGGTGCGCTAGGTCAAGTGCGGAGATGGGTTCATCGAGAAGCAGGCTTTCGGCATTCTGGGCCACCAGCATGGCAAGCCAGACGCGCTGACGCTCGCCACCCGAAAGCGTATCCACCAGCCGGTCGCGGAAGGCAACGGTATCGGTAAGCTCGATCGCCTCGTCCACTTTTTCCTGATCCGCCTTCGTAAACTGGCCCAGCGCGCCGTGCCAGGGATAACGGCCAAGTGCAACCAGTTCCTTGGCCAGCATGCCGGAAGCGGCCGGCGTGTATTGCGGCAGATAGGCGAGCTTTCGCGCAAATTCCCGATTGCCCCAGGCGGCAAGCGCCTTCCCTTCGAAGGACACCCCGCCCGCCGTCGGCTCCTGTATCCGTGCGAGAATCTTCAGCAGCGTGGATTTTCCCGAACCGTTATGGCCGATCAGGCCGATGGTCTTGCCGGTCGCAAAACTGGCCGTCAGCGGCTGCAGCAATGTCCTGCCCGGCACTTCCATGGTGACGCCATCCAGAGAAAAAAGCGGCATATCATCGTAACCGGCCGCGGGCACTGCCTGACCCATGCTTCTCATCTCCATACATCTTTCAAAAAATTCATCATCGCCTGCCTGAAAGCCAGATCAGATAGGGCGCGCCGGCAAGCGCCGCAAAAAGTCCGAGCGGCAGTTCATAGGGAAAGGTCACCGTCCGCGCGCCAAGATCGGAAAGCGCCATCAGCACCGCGCCGAACAGGAAGGAGGCGAAGAGATGGTCACGTGGCGTTGTGAAACCGGAGCGCAGCGCAATATGGGGCGCCATCAACCCGACGAAACTCAAGGGACCAACCAGCAGCGAGGCGGCACCGGTGACAATGCCGGCCACGGCGATGACGGCGGTTCGCGCAGCGCCGAGCGGCAGGCCGAGGGAGAGCGGCACATCCCGCCCAAGCGGCAGGATCGTCAGCCAGCGCGTGACCGATAACGCTCCCGCCAGAAGCACGATGGAAAGAACGGCGAGAAAGATCGCCGAAGCCGGCGTTGCCGTCGAACCCGAGCCGCTGAGCCAGGCGAGGATCTGCCATGCCCGCTGGTCGCCAATGGCAAGCAGCGCCGAAAGCACCGCCGAGCAGAGCGAACTGACGGCAATGCCCGCGAGCAGTATCTTTTCCGGCGGGAGGTGTCTGCGCACGGCGAAGAAGAGCACAAGGATCATGACGACCGCCGAGCCGATGCCGGCGCCGCAAAACAGTTCCAGCAGGCCTGCTGCCGGAAAAATGGTGATGGCGACGGCAAAACCGAGGCCCGCACCGCCGCTGACGCCGATCACCTCCGGGCTCGCCATCGGATTGCCTGTCAGTCGCTGCAAAAGAGCACCCGCCATCGCGAGAAGACCGCCAGCGGCCATGGCGGCCAGCAGCCGGGGCCAGCGGAACGGCAACAGGCTTTGCAGATCGTCCGCCTTCAGCATTTCCCAGCCATCCGGTCCCTTGCCAACGGCGAGTGCGGCAGACACCAGCACCGCCATGATGGCCAGTGCAGGCAGCAGGGACGTAAGCCGGCGTCTTGTCGCAAGCTCGACGCCTTCACCGCGCTGCACGTCTGTCGGCCGGATTTTCGGCAGGAGCCACAGAAGCAGCGGACCGCCGATCAGGGCCGTCACCGCTCCCGTTGGAAAAACTTCCGCCGTCGTGCTTGCCAGAAGCTGGACCAGACTATCGCAGAACCATAGAAGCAGACCGCCGAGCAGCGGCGAAACGAACAGAACGGAAGACGAGCGCCGCACGCCCAGCGCCCGGGTGAGTGCCGGTGCGGCAAGACCGATAAAGCTGACGAGACCGACCGCAGAAGCAACGAAGGCGGCCAGCATGACCGCGACGGCCGCAACCGCGAGCCTGATCGAAAACAGCGATACGCCGAGCGATCGAGCACCGGAATCGCCGAGACCGAGAACCGTCAAAGGCCTTATCAGCAGGCCGGTCAGAACGAGCCCTGCCAGAAGCTGGCAGGTGAGAGACAGGGCGTTCGACCAGTCCTGCTGGCTGAGCGAGCCGCCGTTCCAGACCACCAGAGACATCAGATATTCGCCCTGCGCGAGCGTCAGCGCCGCGGAAACGGAAGCGGCGGTGATGCCGACCAGCAATCCTGACACCACCATGGTCACCGGCTCGAAGGAGCGCCGCCAGCCAAGCAGGAAGACAATACCCGCGGCCGCAGCGGCCCCGGCAAGCGCCACCAGGGCGCGGTTGCCGTCCAGAACAGACGGAAAAAACAGGGTGGCGATGACGATGGCCAGTTGCGCGCCGGCCGAGATGCCGAGCGTCGAAGGATCGGCAATCGGATTGCGCAGCAATTGCTGGAAAAGCGCCCCGGACAGACCGAGCATCGCGCCCGCCAGAACGGAAACCGCCACGCGGGGCATCAGGCTGAAGGCGAAAATCACCTGATCCATCGACAGGCTGGCAGCATCGAACGGTGGACTGGGCCATGCGCTGAACGGCAGCCGGAGCAGCCCTGCATGCAAGGAGAGCCCGCAGGCGAGAGCGAACAGCAGCCCCAGGACAATCTGGAGAGGGCGCGCCGTCACAGGGCTTCCCCCCGCACCGAAAGCGCTTCGGTCAGAAGCCGCGCAAAACGCATGCCGGCGGTGATGCCGCCATAGGGGGCGACATTGGCAAGCGTCACAACGCGGTTTTCCCGCACGGCAGGCAGTGCCCGCCAGATTGCGCTGTTGCGCAACGTTTCCCGTGCCTCGACCGGAATATCGGAGACGACGACGATGCGGGCATCCGGCGAGGCCGCGAGGTTTTCAATCGGGACCGGAGCCGCGAAAGTGAATTGCGAACGATCCACCCAGGCATTGGCGAGCCCCAGCCGGCCAAGAACATCCCCGAACATGCTGTCCGCACCGAAAGCGCGAAAATGCCGCGCGTCGCCGATATTGATCACATAGGTCGGCCGCGCCGCAAATCCGGCGAGGCGGGTCCGCATGGCGTGCAGCGCCGCTTCCGTTTCACCCAGAACCCTGCGCGCCTCTTCGGCCCGCCCGAGCTTTTCACCAAGCGCCGTGACTGCCGCCAGCGCCTTTGCGAAAGGCGGCTCGCCCTTTACGTAAAAGGGCAACGAGAAGACCGGCGCGATAGCTTCAAGCCTGCCGGTGTAGCGGGTGTAGAAGGGCGAGATCAGAATGAGATCGGGTCGGGTCAGTTGCAGGAGCTCGAAATTCGGAGCGCCGCGCAGGCCGAGATCGGCGACGGTTTCCGGGATTTCGGGCTCCACCGCACCCGCCCGGAACTGGATAAGCTCGGTCGCCGCCACCGGCATGACGCCAAGGGCCACGGCTGTTTCGAGCATCGCCCAGTCAATGGCGGCAATGCGCGGGGTCGACTGTGCCCGCGTCGCGCCAGCAAAGGCCGCAGCAGCGAGCAGGGCCAAAAACTCCCGCCGTCCCCAAACGGGAGACATCCATCGATCCTTGCGCGTCATGCCCCTGCTGTTTCACTTAGATGTGGCGTTACCAACGATAGGTCAGCTTGCCCATGACCGTTCTTCCGTCACCGTAATAGCATCCGAAAGTGGAGCAACTAGAAATATATTCTTTATCAGTCAAGTTTTGCACCATAAGCGAGGCGCGGTAGCCGTTCTTCTCGTAATGCACGCCGAGATCGAGCAGGGCGAGCCCCTTCATCTCAAAGGTATTGGCGGCATCGCCATAACGTTTTCCAACGTAACGAACACCGCCGCCGATGCCGAAACCTTCGAGCGCGGTATCTTCCGGGAAGGTGTAATCGAGCCAGAGGCTGGCGGCGTGCCGGGGGGTGCTATCAAGCTCGTTCCCATTATTCACACGGCCGGAGACCTCGCTGTCCATGTAGGTATAGGCCGCGCGCAGGTCGAGCCCGTCGACAAGGCTTGCAACGCCTTCAAGCTCTAGGCCTTTCACGTGCGCCTCATCCATCTGCTGCGTCACGCCACCCACCGTCGTTGTGACGTTCTTCTGTTTCAGATCGTAGATCGCCGCCGAAAAGAAACCGTCGAAACTTTCCGGCTGGTATTTGACACCCGCTTCCCATTGTTCGCCGGTGGTCGGTTTCGGCGCATCGCCGACAGCCGGCTGCGGCACCGGCTCGAAAGAGGTCGCGTAGCTGACATAGGGCGCGATTCCGCCATCGAACAGATAGCTGACGCCGACACGACCGGTCAGCTTGTGGTCATCCTTGTCGAGCGTGCGATAGGTGGTGCCATTGAAGGTCGTGCCGCTGGTGCTTGCCCAGTCCTGCCGCAGTCCGGCAGTGATGCGCCAGTTCTCGATCGCCATCTCGTCCTGCGCATAAAGGCCAATCTGGGAAATATCGGTCTTCACATCGGCATAAAGCGTGCGCGAGGTAAGGCTGATCGGCCCGCCATAAACAGGATTGACGGGATTGAGCGGCGTTGCGGCCCAGAACTCGGTTTTGACGTTATTGTCGAAATAGCGGTAATCCAGCCCGACAAGCAGGGTATGATCGATCGGCCCCGTGGAAAAATCCGCCTGGAGGCTGTTGTCGATGTTGAAGGTGTTCAGCAGCTCGTCCTGGAACGTCGCATTGCGACGGATGAGATTGCCTATCATGCCACCGCTGGTCGAAGACATGCCGAGCGCGCGGTAGGACCAGTCGAAATTGGAATAACGCGCATTCTGACGGAAGGTGAAGGTCTCATCGAAGCGGTGTTCGAATTCATAACCGATATTGGTGAACTTGCGGTTTGATGTATCGAAGGACGGATCACCGACATAAAAGCTGCGGTCCAGCATATTGCCGGGTCTGAAATAGGTCAGCGCCGGCGGCAGGCCGGAGGGCGAACTCGGATTGTCGTGCTGATAGGAGGCAAGAACAGTCAGCTTCGTATCCTCGTCCGGCTGCCATGTGAGAGCCGGCGCGATGAAATAACGGTCGTTCTGCAAATTGTCCGTCTGGGCATGGGCATTGCGCGCAAGGCCGGTCAGGCGATAGGCGAAACTGTCGCTATCCGCCCCCGGGCCGCCAATATCGAACATCGACTGATAATAATCGAAGCTGCCGATCTGCGCACCGACTTCACCGAACCGTTCGAAGGTCGGCCGTTTGCTGCTGAGATTGATAAGGCCGCCGGGATTGCCCTGCCCGTAGAGAACGGAAGCGGGCCCGCGAATGACCTCCACGCGCTCCAGACCGTAGACCTCAAAAGAAGGCGCACCGGCCGTCCGCATCAACCGCAGACCATTGAGGAACTGCAGCTGATTCCCCTGAAAGCCGCGAATGCGCGGCGCATCGAAACGCGGATCGGCGCCGAACGGCTGCGCAACCACCCCCGGGACGTAATTCAGCGCCTCGCCGAGATTGCGGACATCCTGCGCATCCATCTGATCTCTGGTGATGACGGATACCGATTGCGGCGTCTCGATCAGGGATCGCCCTGTCTTGGTGGCGCTGGCGCTGGTTTTTGCCACATAACCCTTCACGGGCGCCTTGGGGTCCTGATTTTTCGCGCCGTCAACGGTGATGGTCTGCAGCACCGTGGTTCCGGCGTCCTGAGCAAGGGCGGAAGCCGGGGCCAGGAACGCCACATAAGCAATGGCGGCGCAGCCACCAGCCAGAATGGAAATGTGTTTGATTTTTCCCTGCACGCCAAAATCCCTCGTCACCCGCACCAGCCATAGGCGGTCATTTACTGGAGAATTAAAGTCATCTTATTACGCAAGGTGTGGATTTCGATCCAATAAGTGAAACTGGATTTTTTCATAATTTTTGATTATGAAATCTCTCTCCATAATAGTTTGGAATTATTCAAAACCTGCCAAAAAAGGCGCTGACAATGGGCAGAAAACCGGCGAACCGGGCTGACGCGTTCGAGCTGCGGCATCTGCGCTATTTCACCACGCTGGTAGACGAGCGCAACTTCGAGCGCGCCGCTACCCGCCTCGGCATTGCCCAGCCGGGTTTGAGCCAGCAGATCATGGCGCTTGAACAGATCGTCGGCATGCCGTTGCTTGATCGCACAAGGCGGTCGGTGAAGCTCACCATGCCCGGCCAGCTTCTTTACGAGGATGCCCGGAAAATCCTTTCGAATGCCGAGGCGACGCTTGCAACGCTGAAGCGTGTCGGCCGCGGCGAAACCGGGCGCATCTCCATCGGTTATGTCGCCTCCGCCGCCTATTCCGGGTTGATGATACAGTCGATCGCCAGTTTCCGCGCCTCCCATCCCGATGTGGAGCTGCAATTGATCGAGATGGAAATGCGGCTACAACTGGCCAGGATTGCCGACGGCAATCTGGATTTCGCCTTTATCCGCCCGCCCGCCCCTGTTCCGGAAGGTGTGACAACCCACGTGGTGTTGCGGGAGCCCTTGATGGCAGCGCTGCCGGAAAACCATCCTTTGGCTTTTGCCCCGCAGGTCGATCTGAAAAATCTTTCCGGTGAAACCTTCATCACGCCGAGGCAGCCGCCGGATGTCGGCTTTCATTACAACACCATCGAGGCCTGCAACGAAGCCGGGTTCCAGCCGGCAATCAGCCCGGAAGGCAGGGACTACACGACCATTGTCAGCATGGTGGCCATTGGCCTTGGCATTGCGCTGGTGCCGCGCTCGCTTGATTGCCTGCGGTTGCCCGGCGTGCGCTACGTACCGCTTGCGGCAAGCGCCACGACGTCGGACCTCGCCATCGCCCACCGGAAAACCGAAGCCTCCCCCGCCGTCAGGGCCTTCATTCTCCACGCCCGCAATTGAGCCGCGTGGAAGGAAATATCCGTGTCGCACCTTATTCGCCGGGGACGAAAAATCCGCCGCCCTCCGTCGCGCGGCATTGATCGAGCGACGACGGTGCGCCGCAATGCCCGGAATTGCCGGGCAGATGGCTGCCTGCCGGACGTCGTTCCGGTGACCGGGGTAAAAATCTCCTTCCCCGCATCTCCCCGCCGCCCCGGCCCACTGCATAATCGCGACAGATTTCGATTTATGGGAGACAGCAATGGCTGAGATTTACGACCACTACGCCGCCGGCCTCGAATCACCGGCTTCCCACGCTTTTGACGTCGTTCCGGACGATGCAAAGCCGCTTCCTTCCGCCACACGCGCGATCTATGTGGGCAATGGCGGACATCTTTGCCTGACTGTGATTTCCGGGGCAACCGTGACCTTCCAGAACCTGCCCGCCGGCAGCCTGCTGCCGGTCCGCGCAACGCGGATATTTTCGACGCGCACCACCGCAACCGGCATTGTCGGGCTCAACTGATGCCCTTTCCGCGGCAACAGCGTCACACACACTATGGAGGCAATGCCATGCAACATGACACTTTCATGACAAGCTTTCAGGTTGATGTCAGCAAAATCCTGCATGCGCCATTGACCGGCCCATGCGGCAAACCGGAAAGGGGCGTTTGCGCTCGCTTGTCATTGCCGCCGGCCTATCGAAAATTTGGTGGATCTGGCAGTGGCTCTTTTTACCGCGAAAGCGACGGGAACAACAACTTATCGTCCGGAAATCGGCAGCGTGGCGCTGAGCCTGCTAACGGCGGCTTATCTTCTGTTTTTCACGAACCGGACATTCTGGTCGAAGGTTCATACCTATCTTTCCGCCTATCCGGTCGCCATCGTCGCGCTCTATGTTGCCATGATCGCCTTTTTCGGCGCGCTCATCACGATTTTCTCCGCCAAATATCTCCTCAGGCCGTTTCTGATCGTCCTGATCTTCGCGGCGGCGGCGGCGTCCTGGTTCATGGATCGCTACGGTATCGTCATCGACAGCGACATGATCCGCAACGCCATGGAGACGACGCAGGCGGAAGCGGGCAATCTGATCACGCCCGGCTTTCTCTGGCATATGGCGATTTACGGGCTGGTGCCGTCTCTCTTCGTCGTCGCCGTCCGCATCCGGCACCGGCCGATCCTCGACAAGCTTCTGTGGAACACGATCAGCATCCTGGTCTGCCTTGCCATAACCGGCATCATCAGCTTCGCCAACTCCAAGACCTTCACCACCGCCATTCGCCAGCACAAGGATATCGTCAAGAGCGTCAATCCGTTGTCACCGATCATGTCGACGGTGCATTATTTCACGCAGGCCGGCAAGGAAGTCGATATTCAAGTCAGCCCAATCGGCAAGGACGCCAAAGTCCTGCCCGCATTGGGTAACGTGCATAAGCCACGCATTACCGTCATCGTTGCGGGCGAAACTGCCCGCGCGGCGAATTTTTCGCTGAATGGCTACGGGCGGGAAACCAATCCGGAGCTCAAGAAGCGCGATGTGGTCTATTTCCCCAGCACAACGAGCTGTGGCACCGCGACGGCGATTTCCATTCCCTGCATGTTCTCGCAATTCACACGCTCGCAATATAGCCACAAGAAGGCGCTTGCGAATGAAAATGTCATGGATGTCCTCGTCCATGCAGGGGTCAGCGCGACCTGGCTGGACAATAATACCGGCAGCAAGGACGTCGCCGACCGTATCCCCTATTTCGACCTGCCTTCCACCAATGACAGCCGCTTCTGCACCGGCGGGGAATGCCGCGACGACATCTTTTTCGACAAGCTCGATGCCTGGCTCGATAACGTCAAGAAGGATAGTGTCATCGTGCTGCACCAGATGGGCAGCCATGGTCCGACCTACTACCTGCGTTACACCGACGAGTTCCGCAAGTTCACGCCGGACTGCCGCACCGCCGAGCTTGGCAATTGCAGCGACGCCGAAATCGTCAACTCCTACGACAACACGCTTCTTTATACCGACCACTTCCTCTCGACCGTGATCGACAAGCTGAAGGCGCGTTCCGACAAGCTGGCAACAGGCATGATCTACGCCTCGGACCACGGCGAGTCACTTGGGGAAAACGGCGTCTACCTGCATGGCGCGCCCTATCTCCTCGCGCCCGACCAGCAGACCCATGTGCCGTTTCTCGTGTGGTTCGATGACGATTTTGCCAAATCCATGGGACTGGACAAGGCCTGCCTTGCGAAAAGCGCGGCAGAGGGCGGGCGCTCGCACGACAATTATTTCCACAGCATCCTTGGAATGATGAACGTCTCCACCTCGGTCTACGATCCCTCGCTCGATGTCTTCAGCGGCTGTACCCAACGCCGGACGAGCTGAACAGACAGTGCTTGACGCTTATCCGGAGAACAAGATACGCAAGACGACGCGATAGAGGGAGCTGTCTTGCGGGTTCTGCTTGTTGAAGACGATCATGTGCTGGGGGAGGCGCTGCGGGACCATGTGGCCGCGGCGGGTCACGCTGTCGACTGGTTCAAGACGCTGGGCGACGCCATGGCGGCGACGCTGACGATGGGTTACGGCCTGATCCTGCTCGACATGCGACTGCCTGACGGCGAGGGCATCACCCTTCTGCAAAGCCTGCGCAAGCGCGACGACGCCACGCCGGTCATCATTCTGACGGCGCATGACCAGGTCTCCGACCGGATTGCCGGGCTCAATGCCGGCGCGGACGATTATCTGGTCAAGCCTTTCGATCTCAACGAACTTTCAGCACGCATGCTGGCGGTCTCGCGTCGTTACGAGGGGCGTTCCGCCCCCGTCATCCGCCTGCCCGGCATCGAGATCAACCAGGTAGCGCGCAACATCACGGTCGATGGCACGGCGCAGACGCTCAGCGCCCGCGAATGGGCCGTGCTGGAGAAACTGGTCGAGCATCCCGGCGCAGTCGTCTCGAAAGCGCAGCTGCACGATACCCTGTACGAATTCGGCGCGGAAATAGAGAGCAACACGGTCGAAGTCTATATCAGCCGGCTGCGCAAGAAAATCGGCCATGACCGCGTCGAGACGGTGCGTGGCGTTGGCTACACGATCAAATAGACGAACCCCAGGCAGATACAGATGGCCAGACCGACCAGCATGACCCGCAAACTCGTGATGGCGCTGACCAGCGTTGTCGCCATATCATGGCTTCTCGCCTGCGGTTTGGGCGTCATGGTGATGCAGGACGAGTTCGCTGAGATTTTCGATGCCGGTCTCGAGGAAACCGCGGAAAGACTGCTGCCGCTTCTGCTCGACGACCTGCGTGAGAACAATACCGCCCCGGCCTCGCAGAAACTCAACCAGTCGGCGGAGGGAGCGGAATATCTGACCTATCAGGTTCGCGACCGAGAAGGCCAGGTTGTGCTGCATTCACATGACAGTTCGACGGAGCCTTTCGAAGTCTCTCTCGACCCCGGTTTTTCAGAAACATCGTCGCAGCGCATCTTCACGGTCGCCTCACCCGACGGCAACTATTTCCTGCAGGTCGCCGATGCATTCGCAAATCGCCGCGAAGCGATCGTGGAGGCAGGCACCGCGCTGGTGTTGCCCGTGCTCATTCTCATTCCTGCCAGCATTTTTGCGGTCATCCTCGTCGTGCGGCGAACGCTTCAGCCGGTGCAAACCTTACGCGACGAAATCGGCAAGAAGGACGGCGGCAATCTCGCGCCGCTTGCAACTCAACCCTTCCCGCCGGAACTGCACCCCATTGCGCGATCGGTCAACCTGCTGCTTGGGCGGCTGCGCTCGACAATCGAGGCGGAGCGGGAATTCACCGCCAATAGCGCCCATGAATTGCGAACCCCGATTGCCGGTGCGCTGGCGCAGGCGCAGCGGCTGCACGCCGATATCCCCCCGGAGCTTGCGCCACGCGTTGAAAACATCGAAAAATCCCTGCAGCACCTCGCCCACCTCGCCGAGAAACTGCTTCAGATGTCCCGGGCTGAAGCCAGGATCGGGCTCACGGATAAGACAAGCGATCTCATCCCCGTGCTCGAACTCGTTATCGACGATATGAGCAGGACGGCGATAGGGGCGTCTCGCATCCGCTTCACCAATCGCTGTGAAGGCGCCCTGTCCGGCAGGATCGGTCCGGATGCCTTCGGTATCATCATCCGCAACCTTCTCGAAAATGCGTTGATTCACAGCCCGCCGAAAAGCCCCGTGCAGGTGATTGCGGAAACAGATGGCGCGATCCGCGTCGTAAATGCCGGGCCGACCGTCGATCCGGTGTTGTTGCCCAAGCTGACGACACGTTTCACCAGAGGCCATTCTACGGCTGACGGCACCGGGCTCGGTCTGGCTATCGTCAAAAGCCTGGTGGAACAGACCGGCGGAAAACTGGTGCTTTCCTCTCCCGCAGAAGGTCAGCAGGACGGTTTTGAAGCCCGCGTGATCATTCCCAGCGAAGCCGCCTGAACGCAAAAAAGAAAAAGCCCCGCCGGGAGGACGGGGCTTTGCTGGTTTTTGGTGTAAGCCGATCAGTCTTCGTGGATATGGCTGTGGTCGCGCGTGTCGCGCATCTTCACGTAAACCACCAGCGACAACGCGATCATGATCGTCACATACCAGAAGAACCAGTTCTCGTGGCCGATCTGCTTGAACTTCAAGGCTACGAATTCCGCCGTTCCGCCGAATATGGTGTTTGCCAGCGCATAAGGTAACGCCACGCCGAGCGCGCGAATATGGGCCGGGAACATTTCCGCCTTCACCACCGCATTGATCGAGGTATAGCCGGTGACGATCAGCAGGCCGATCAGCACGAGGCCGAAAGCCATGATCGGATCGGTTGTGGTCGAAAGCGTGCTGAAAATGACATAGGTGAACAGCGTTCCCAGGATGCCGAAGCCCACCATCAGCGGTTTACGGCCGATCTTGTCCGACAGCGCACCGGCAAGCGGCTGACACAGCATGAAGACAAAAAGCGCCGCCGTGGTAATTTCCGTGGCGCTTTCCTTGCTGAAGCCCGAGGTGTTGACGAGGAACTTCTGCAGATAGGTGGTGTAGGCGTAAAAGGCGAGCGTGCCGCCTGATGTGAGCGCCATGACCATCAGCGCTTCCCTTGGATAGTGCTTGAACAGCGCCCATCCGCTGGACTTCGGTTTGTCGGCAGCGCCGGTCTTGGCATTTTCGAAGGACTGCGTCTCGACAAGGCCGCGGCGGATATAAAACACCGCAATCGCCAGAAGGCCGCCAATGAAGAAGGGAATGCGCCAGCCCCAGGAGCCGAGCTGTTCCGGCGTCAGGACCCGCTGCAGCACCAGAAGCACCGCCAGCGCCAGAAGCTGGCCGGAAATCAGCGTCACATACTGGAAGCTGGAGAAAAAACCACGGCGGTTCTTGCCGGCCATTTCGCTGAGGTAAGTCGCGCTTGCGCCATATTCGCCGCCGACGCTGATGCCCTGCAGCAGCCTTGCAAATACCAGAATGGCGGGGGCGGCAATGCCAATCGTTTCGTGGCCGGGCGTAATCGCGATCAGCAGCGAACCGAGACACATCAAGGTGACGGACAGGGTCAGACCCGCCTTGCGGCCCTTGCGGTCTGCATAGGTGCCCATGAACCAGGCCCCGATGGGCCGCATCAGAAATCCGACGGCAAAAACGGCAGCGGCACTCAAGAGTTCGGCCGTCTGATTGCCCGAGGGGAAGAACACCGGCGCGAAATAAAGGGTGAAAGCCGAATAGACATACCAGTCGTACCATTCGACGAGATTACCCGCCGATCCGCCGATAATGGATTTCAAACGGGTTTTCTGGTCCGGCGCGGCGGCGGGACCATTTGCCATAATATTCACGGGTTGACTCCAATTCATCTTCGTCTGGAGATGGAAGGGCGAACGGAAGGTGTGATAATTTGTCGCTCCTGTCGAGGGTATATACCCGCCATGCTGCGATGCGCAAGTTTATACCGCGTTGCAATATTGCCGAAAAAGCAGCCGTGGCGTCTGAAAGACTTCCTCCTCCCCGGCATTTTCGCCACCCGTTTTTATCACGATTGCTGGGCAGAAACCATCAAAGGAAAACTGGACGACCTTGAAGCGCCTTGTAAGCCGCGCTTGCTCAAACTAAAATATATCAATGATTTACGACATATCCGACATCCAGCTCGAAAAGCTCCTCATCGCCGCCGCCCGCGCGGGCGAAGCGCTGGCGCGGCTGGACGAGCGGATAAGCAGATCGCCGATGAAACAGGGCTTCATCGAAAGGCAGGATTTCACCGACGTCATCTCCTCCATGTGGGTGGACGGCGAACTCGTGCACATGGAAGACCTCGTGTTGCATGACGCCCATATGGATGTGCGTGCGCCAAGCCATGAAATGACGGCGGCACACCGAATCCTCCGCTCGCGGCGGCTGATCTTTGCCAATGCGGCCGGCTGGGCTTTCACTGCACCGGGTCTTTCCCGGCTGCGCGGCAGGGCGTCGCCCGCCGCCGAAGAGATGCTGCCCGCACGGCAGACCGTCGATCAGCCTGCGGGTGAGGAGGCACATGAGGCTGAGACATCGCTGGACGGCGCTTTTTCCGAACTCGACGCCCTTCTGGCGCGAAGCGCAGCCACGCTCGATGCGATCACCACGGGAAACGCGCTTCCGTCGATGCACAGGGAGGAAAGCCATGCGCTCATCAACGAGCCTGACTGGGACGAAGACGAACGGCTGAAAGAATGGTGGGACGTGCAGTCGCGGACGGAGGAACTGCCGGCAATTCTGCGCACCGCCATCCTGCTTGATTCCTGGAACATGATAGAGGTGCTCCAGCGCAGCCCCTGGCTTGGGCGGCTTCTGGCCTCGGCTTTTCTGCGCGATGGCGCCGTCACGCCCGATCACCTGCCGGCCCTGAGCGCCGGTCTTCGTGCCATCCCAAGGGAGCGGCGGCACGCCAGAAACCAGACACAGCGCATCCTCGCGCTTCTCGACAGTTTTTATGAGGCGGCGCTGGCAAGCATGAAGGAACACGACCGGCTGAGCCACGCGCGGGAGCGGATGATGCGCAAGTTGGTCGGCCGCCGTTCCTCATCGCGATTGCCCGAACTCGTCGAGCTGGTCGTCTCCCGCCCCGTGGTCTCGGCAGCCATGATCGTGAAGGAACTCGGCACCACGCCACAGGGCGCAATCGGCCTCGCCAACCAGCTGGAATTGCGGGAGGTCACCGGTCGCGGCCGTTTCCGCGCCTGGGGCATGCTGTAGCAGCCCTTTGCAGACGATCCGGAAAGTAAAAAGGATCGTTTCCCAGCCGCTTTCGCATGGAAACGTGCCTCATCAATTCGGCGATCACGAATCTTAACAAAATTTAACTATTGCGTAGGTCAACGAAGCGGCTATGTTCCTCGCTGCGTTGCAACACCGATTTCTTCTCCGGCAACGCGGTCGCATTCGGCCCGGCAACTTTTCTCTGCCGCCCGCATTTAAGTGTCCATCATCAGGGAGATGCAATAATGACAATTTCAGTTTCACAACCCGATTCCGATCACGAAACCGATGCTCCTTTCGCCAAAAAGGTCCTGGCAGCGCGTAATCTTGCCGGCTATACGATCGAGCAGCTTGCCGTGACCTGTGGCCTCACCACGAGCGAAATACGTGCCCTGGAAGACGGCACGGACAGCGATCCCCTGCGCATCCGGCGTGTTGCCGCCGCGCTGCATATTCCGGTCGAAACCGTTATCTGATCTTTCATATCGATCACGAAAAATCTCAGCGCCGCCGGGAAGATGTTCCCGGGAACATCGAGGCGGCGCGCGCAGCCCGGAGGCTGCCGATTCTTTCGGAACATTTTCCGCATCCGCTCCCTTAACATTTTCGTTATCCGGCACCACATGCAATTCGCGAGCGGGGACGTTCAGCGACATTCGACATGTATCCCGCCCGCCGAGAGCAGCAACAACCTCCGGAATCCTGCCATGACATTTACGCTCGACACCGAAGAACGGGTTTCTTCAGCATTGGCTGAATTGTGGCCGGCGGAGAAAACCGAGACTCTCGACTGGCTGGTCACCGGCACCAAGGACGAACGCTTCATCGACGAAATCTTCGTGGAGCTTTGCAACCGCTTGCGGGCAAGCGGAATTTCGGTGGCGCGCGGCGTTCTGGCTTTCCGTATCCGCCATCCGCAATGGCTGGGCGCGCGGATTTTATGGAAAGCCGGCATGTCCGAAGCCGAGATCGTCACTTATGGCTACGGCTCGGAAAACACCCCCGAATATCTCAACAGCCCGATCAGGGACATTCACCAGGGCGCCAGCGAAATCCGTCATCGCCTGAACGTCGACGCCATCGACGAAGCAGGTTACACGATCTATGAGGAGCTGCGGTCGGAAGGGCTGACGGATTATTGCGCCTGGCCTATTGAGCACACGTTCGGCAAACGCCACGTCGCATCGTTTTCCAGCGATCGCCCCGGCGGCTTTTCCGACGAAGAGATCGTCGCGCTGAAAAACCTCCTGCCCGCGCTCGCGCTGGTGAGCGAGATACGCCTGAAGAACAGGATGACACGCACCCTTCTGGAAACCTATGTGGGACCACATGCGGGCGAAAAGATCCTCAACGGCGCCACGACACGCGGCAGCGGCATGACGGTGGGAGCAGCAATCCTGATCTGCGACCTGCGCAATTTCACCCATATTTCCGATCTATGGCCGCGTGACGATGTGATCGAGCTTCTGAACGGTTATTTCGACGCCATGTGTGATCCGATCGAGGAATTTGGCGGGGAAATCCTGAAATTCATGGGCGACGGGCTGCTGGCGATCTTCCCGCTCAGCAACCCGGATGCTTGCGGAAACCTCCTGAAGGCCATTGCCAGGGCGCAACGGAGCCTGATCGCACTTAACGAGATCAACCGGCAAAAAGGCCATGACCCCTTGGGTTATGGCATCGGCGTTCACGTCGGCGATGTCATGTACGGCAATATCGGCTCGAAAACCCGGCTCGATTTCACCGTCATCGGACCCGCCGTCAACATCGCATCGCGGCTTGAGACGCTGACCAAGGAAACAGGGCGCAACGTTCTCTTCTCCGAAGAATTCGTGCGCATGGCTGGCAACGGGACCGGGTTCGAAAGTCTGGGCCCTTGGCTGTTGCGCGGCCTCGAAACCCCGGTCGAAGTTTACGCTCTTCCGCAAAATCCCGCATCGGCGCCCGTCGCCGCCTGATGGGTTGCGCCTGCTGCCCGGCTTGTAACGGCGCATTTTAAGCCGAACGGCATCTCCCCGACACCCTCCGTAGCCGTGATTTCGGCTGCCCTGCGTGACGCGTCAAATCGCTTGACACGCCATGCCTGTCGATCTAGCAAAATGGAACATATATTCTATATCGAAACATTGTTTGCATTCATATTCTGCCTCTCCGGGAGTGACGGGCGGACGTGTGAAGGAACCGGAGGAAAAATGGTTACGAAATTGGCCCTGCTTGGCGCCGGGCGGATCGGCAAGGTCCATGCAAAGGCGATCACCACCGACAGCCGCGCGCAGCTGGTGGCTGTCGTGGACGCCATGGCCGGCGCTGCGGAAGCAATCGCGCGGGAGGCCCACTGCAAGGTCAGCACGATCGGGGAGGTTCTGGCCGACGAAACCATCGACGCGGTCATCATCTGCACGCCGACCAACACCCATGCGGATCTGATCGAGCGTTTCGCCCGCGCCGGCAAGGCGATCTTCTGCGAAAAGCCCGTTGATCTCGATGTTGCCCGCGCGGAAGCCTGCGCCAAGGTGGTGGAAGAGACCGGTGCGAAGGTCATGCTCGGTTTCAACAGGCGTTTCGACCCGCATTTTCAGGCTGTTCACAAGGCGATCGACGACGGCCGCATCGGCAAGGTCGAAATGGTGACAATCACCAGTCGCGATCCCGGCCCGCCCCCGGCCGAATATATCAAGGTTTCCGGCGGCATTTTCCGCGACATGACCATTCATGATTTCGACATGGCCCGTTTCCTGCTCGGTGAGGAAGTGGAAAGTGTGTTCGCCACCGGCTCCGTTCTGGTCAATCCGGAGATCGGCGCACTCGGTGATTTCGACAGCGCCAGCATCATTCTGACGACGAAAAGAGGCAGGCAGGCGATTATTTCAAACTCTCGCCGCGCGACCTATGGTTACGACCAGCGCATCGAGGTACACGGTTCGCTCGGTTCGGCAGCGGCAGAAAACCAGCGCCCGGTTTCCATCGAAATCGCCAATGCGGATGGTTACACCCGGCCACCGCTGCATGATTTCTTCATGACGCGTTACACGGCAGCCTATGCTGCGGAAATCACTGCTTTCATTGACAGCATTGAAAATAACACCGCGCCCTCTCCTTCCATCAAGGACGGTTTGATCGCGCTGAAGCTCGCCGATGCGGCGCTGAAATCCGCAACGTCGAAAACGGTCGTGACGATCGCCTGAGGTAGCGGCCGTAGCGCCGCGCGTCTTGCCGAACTCTCTGTCCGCCGCGCAATTGTCGACGGCGGACAGCCGTGCCTTTCCCAAGGCCTCGCCAGCGGGCATATCGGGCACATCGTCCAGATCCCACATTGATCCGCGGCGCTCAAATCCACAACAGGCTGCTTCCGGGCTTGCATGGCTGCTATTCGGAAAATAAGGTTGTCTGACAAGGTGCGGCCATAACATATGGCCATATCCATCTCATTCACGCCGAATCCTTTTTTTGCCGGCAAACTCCGGACAGCGGTTTTTCCATGCCATCAGCCAAGACCGGTTTTCTTTATGCGCTTGTCGCCTTCACGATCTTTGCGGCGCAGGATGGCATATCGAAACATCTGGGCAGCGCCTACCCACCGGTCTTCGTCGCCATGTTGCGCTATTGGGCCTTTGCCGTTTTCGTTCTGCTGATGGCGGCAAAGTCTTCAGGCGGCATTCGCGGTGCCGCCATCGCCAATCGCCCCTGGCTGCAGATCAGCCGTGGTGTCCTCCTTGCCGTACAGATCGTCTTTTCGATTTTCTCCTTCGCAATCGTCGGCCTTGCCCACAGCCATTCCATCATCGCTTCCGCCCCGCTCATCGTCGCGGCGCTTTCCGTACCGCTGCTGGGAGAAAAAGTGGGCTGGCGGCGTTGGTGCGCTATTTTTGTCGGTTTCATCGGCGTTCTCGTTATTCTCAAACCCGATGGCGAAGGTTTCGACAAGAGCCTGCTGATCACCTTCGTCGCCGCATTCATGCTGGCGCTTTATGGTGTGCTGACGCGGCTCGGCAGCCGGAGCGATACGGCCATGACAAGCTTCTTTTATACCGGCGTGGCGGGCGCGGCCGCCCTGACGCTGGTTGGCCCGTTTTATTGGGTCAGTCTGGCGCCCCATGACTGGGGATGGATGCTGGCCCTGTGCATTACCGGCATGAGCGGCCATTACTGCCTGATTAAAGCCTTCGAACTGTCGGACGCGGCTTCCGTGCAGCCTTTTTCCTATTACCAGCTCGTGCTCGTCTCCATCATCGGCGTCACCATCTATGGCGAGGTCGTGACTTCCAATATGGTGATCGGCGCGGCCATCGTCATAGCAGCAGGTCTTTTCACCATCTGGCGGGAACACATGACCGCAAGGAAGGGTCGCCGGCAAGGCTGATATGCTTGCCGGCCGGAGCCGGCCTAGACGAGAGCCGCCTCGCAGCGCAGCAGCATCCCGAAAAGATCCCGCGGCTCATCCGGGTCCGCCAGCAGGTCCAACTCCGTATAGAGCCCGGTGGACGGCAGTTTTGAGCGTACATAACGCAGCGCCGAAAAATCCTCAGTCGCGAAACCCACGCTGTCGAACAATGTGATCTGCCTGTCGTTTGCCCGGCCTTGCTGTTCACCCGTTATGACCCGCCACAGCTCGGTAACGGGGTAATCCGGCGGCAATTGCTGAATTTCGCCCTCAATACGCGTCTGCGGCGGATATTCGACAAAAATGTCGGATCGCAACAGAATATCCCGGTGCAATTCCGTCTTGCCGGGACAATCCCCGCCAACAGCGTTGATGTGGATGCCGGGGCCGACCATGTTGTCAGTCAGGATCGTCGCATATTGCTTGTCGGCAGTGACCGTCGTGACGATATCCGCGCCTTCCACCACTTCTTCCGCGCTGTCGCAGATCTTGATGGCAAAGCCCTGCCCGGCGAGATTGCGGGCGCATTTCTCGCTGGCGGAGCGGTCGATGTCAAACAGCCGCAACGTATCGATGCCGAGAATGGCCTTGAACGCCCGCGCCTGGAATTCGCTCTGTGCGCCATTGCCGATAATGGCCATGGAACGGGCGTTTTGGCGGGCGAGATATTTCGCCGCGACGGCGGAGGTGGCGGCAGTGCGCAGCGCGGTCAGGATCGTCATTTCGGTCAGAAGCAGCGGATAACCATTGCCCACATCGGAAAGCACGCCGAAGGCCGTCACGGTCTGGCGGCCCTCCTTCATGTTCTTCGGGTGGCCGTTGACATATTTGAAGCCGTAAAGCGTGCCGTCGCTGGTCGGCATCAGCTCGATGACACCCTCCATCGAATGGGAGGCGATGCGCGGGGTCTTGTCGAAGCTTTGCCAGCGACGGAAATCCTCCTCCACCACATCGGCGAGCTCACGCAGGAACGTGTCGATGCCCACCTTGAGCACCAGCTTCATCATGTGATCGACGCTGACGAAAGGCACGATATTGAGGTTTGGTATCACGGTCATCACATCACCCCTTTCAGCCGGCCCGCGTCGGGCGGTCCATGACCCGCTTGCCCATCAGGCTGGTGGCAAGATCCACCATCAGCGTCGCGGTCCTGCCGCGCTCATCGAGAAACGGATTGAGTTCCACGAGATCGAGGCTGCAGACCAGCCCGCTGTCATGCAGCATCTCCATGACAAGATGGGCTTCGCGGAATGTCGCGCCGCCCGGAACCGTGGTGCCGACAGCCGGCGCGATGGACGGCTCCAGAAAATCGACATCGAGGCTGACATGCAAAAGCCCGTTTGCCGCCTGAACCCGCGCCAGGAATTCACGCAGCAGCACGGCAACGCCATGCTCGTCAATCGAACGCATGTCGTGAACGGTGATGCCGCTTTTTTCCAGAGCGGCCCTCTCGGCAGGGTCGACGCTGCGGATGCCGATCATGCCGATATTCTCTTCGGGAACAGCATGGGAAAGCGGCGGGAAATAACCGGAAAAACCGTCACGCCCGCTGAAATAGGCGACCGGCGTGCCATGCAAATTGCCGCTGCGTGTGGTTTCAAGGGTATGATAATCTGTATGAGCATCGAGCCAGAGGACGAAGAATGGCCGACCCGTCTCAGCCACGCGGCGCGCCATGCCGGCAACCGTCCCCGCCGAAATCGCATGGTCGCCGCCGAGGAAGATCGGCACGGCGTCCGCGCTTTCGCGATAGGCCGCTTCCGTCAGCGCCTCTGTCCAGGCCACTGTTTCGGAAAGATGGTGTACGGCAGGATTCGGATGGCAAAATTCCCGAAGCGGCGCGGGCATCACATTGCCCGTATCCACCACCCGATGCCCCAGCTCTTCGAGGGCATGGGCAAGCCCCGCGACGCGATAGGCGCTCGGCCCCATTTCGCATCCCAATTGCCCGGCCCCGATCTGCAACGGCGCACCAACAAGCCTGATATCCATTCCCGTCCTCATTTTCCCTACCGATAACTCCACTAGACCACGGAGACATGGCAGAACGAACATCAAAGATTGGCAATATTATCGAAATAAGCTACCGTTTTGGTAAAATCATTTTATCGAAATGGCAGGTATGGACAAACTCGACGAACGCCTCATCACCCTTCTGCGGCATAATGGCCGGCGCAGCATCTCCGACCTGGCCGTGGAGACTGAAACCTCGCGCGCGACGGTTCGCTCGCGCATCGAAAGAATGGAAAATGACGGTACGATCATCGGTTATACCGTTATCCTGCGCGCCGACGCCGTGGAGGCCGCAATCCGCGGCATCATGATGATCGAGATTGAAGGCTATGTGACGGACCGCGTTATCCGCACGCTCGGCGGCTTTCCGGAAATCTCCGAAATCCACACCACCAACGGCCGCTGGGATCTGATCGTGGAACTGAATGCAGCAACACTTAGCGATTTCGACGCCGTGCTCCGCCGCATCCGCCTCGTGCCCGGGATTACCGGCAGCGAGACCAGCCTGCTGCTCTCCACCCCGCGCTCCACCCGCGCAAGGCTTTGACACAGAGACGAAAGGCAAAAGCAGGATAAAACGCATTTTTCGATTTTTTCGACTTGCGCCCCGGAATAAATCATCTATATGACGACCCACCAAAGCGAACGCGACAACGCGTTTCAGGCTTTTGGGGAATAGTTCAATGGTAGAACAGCGGACTCTGACTCCGTCGATCTTGGTTCGAATCCAGGTTCCCCAGCCAACCTTTTTTCAGCCAGAAAAAACAGTGATTTAGGCATAGCCGCGTACCTCGGGATGTACCACGTTATGTACCTCAGCGTTTAGGTCTCCACTTAACGCCGAATCGCCATGCTCACACTCTTCACCATCTGCTTTTGAAATGGCCGGTAGAGGTGAATTTTCTCGAACCTAGCGATATCCAAACTCATGAATTTGGGTTTCGCCACTAGCTCAACAGGCAAGGTTGAATATACTGAGCGGGGTATCTTGAGGGTAGTGCAGCACATGAAGACGGCGCCTTGTTTCGCGGCAACTTTTGCGTTCGTTTGTTTCTTGCTGAGCAACCCCGCCTCAGCTCTCACATTTTCTGTCGAGCCCGTGGACGCTGGAAAATCTATCATCCTTGTATCGGGGGTGTTCGAGCCTTCTGAGAATTTCGGCCAATTTTTGCAACTAGCTAAAAGTGTTGGCGACAAAGCAGCGATAGTCAGCTTCAATTCTCCCGGAGGAAACCCGTCTAAAGCGATAGAACTCGGCCGCCTCATCCGAACCCTTGGCCTGCCCACATTTCAATCGCGGGGCCTTGAGTGCGCGTCCGCGTGCGCTCTAGCATTCATGGGCGGCGTAGTAAGGGCGGCAGAAACTGGGTCGATAGGTGTACATAAGTCATCGTTCTCCGACGCTGCCGCCATTTCGGTCGATGACGCAGTGTCATACATTCAGCATCAAACAGCCGAGACCATAAGCTATTTGTCTGAGATGGGAGTCGATCCAGCTCTGCTGCAATTGTCTCTCCGGTACGAAAAAGACGATATGCGCTATCTCTCGAAGAGTGAAATGGCTCAGTATCGCGTCACGAACTTAGATTTGGGCAGCGGAGCGCCTTCTGACCAAAAGTTGGCGGCTGTCGATAAAGGCGACACGCGAGAAAGCAAGGCGCTGCCAAGCTTAAGGATTGCAGACGACGATGCACGTTTTCAAATCCCCTTGGCGAGAAGCGGCCTTCTACGCGTTCCTAAAGGCAAAGAGTTCTTGAGGTCAGGAGAGGATCAATCCTCGGAAAAGCTTTTAGGTTTGCAGAACCGGGACCGCGTAGAGATTTTGTCGGTTGGTGAGCGTTGGTACAGGGTAAGGGCGAAAGGCAAGGAGGGATATCTGCACCACAACTGGGTGAAGGTGGATCAATTTTTGGCCCAGCCCTTTGAGAACCGATACATCCAAATCAAGAGCTTCGACAACTACGCAGAGGCCGCTGCCTTTGTCGCTGCATCTCGCCTCCCTCTAACGGCTTATCTCGCCACGAATAAGTGGTACGCAGTTGCCCTTCAAAAGACCTTACCGCCAGAGAAGGCTTCGGAACTCCTCAAGCAGTTGAAAGAGCAGCAGGCCGTTCCAAATGACGCATTCATGACGGTCGGGAACACGTATGTTAAGAGCGTGTGCTGCGCAGACTAAGTCAACCTCGACAAACAGTGCAGTCGCCGCTTTACCGTCAAGGAAAAGGCCACGGTATCGCTCTACCGTGACCCTTTATCTAACCCTCTAGCAAAGGGGCCTCACAGCCTACGGCGTGGGTTTGTCGAAGATAGATGCTTGCGCTCTATTGTACAAGATGCTCGTTGTGAGCACTGTCATGGACTAGGCTGGAAACTCCATCGATCTAAAACGGATTAGCCCATCGTGCGACGGGCAAAGCCGTCACGGGCCATCTCGAAGTCAGGAGGGGCCTTTCGTTCATCGAACCCAGCCTTCTGTGCGACCGTGACCAGGGTGAACCATACTCCCGAAATTTCGGGACTAAGCTCGGCAGCTTCCTTCTCGGCACGTTGGCGTTCCACCATCCTCTGAAGGATGGCCGGTAGGACCTCACGAGTGACCCAGTGCTTCATTTCCTGAGCATACGGAAGAGTTGAGCCGAAGATCAGGTCGTAGAGGCCAGCCTCAGTCACGAACGTCATTCCCCTGTTGGGGAAACCCTGATCTCTAACCTCGCGTTTCGCTAGGTTTCGAACCTGTGATGGACCAACGTGCCGACGAATTGCATCGGTGGGGTTAGCGTAGCGGAGAGCTGCGCAGGCATCGGAAGCTGCGAAGAGAGCGAGACCATCGATCTCGACTACGCGGATGTTTGACGAGAGATAGTTAAAGGTGGTGAGGCTGTTCATCTTTTTAGACCTGCTAAGCGCCCTCTCAGGGTGCGCGTTCTTGATTTGCTTAGGCGGCGGGCGCTGTCTCAAACAATGGGTTCTCATCATCATGGGGGCAGAAAACGTATCCACACGTCACGCTGATTTTCTGAGTCCTTTCAACCACCTACAGTCAACCTACTTACATGTGAGTTAAATTACTGAAAAATAATGATTTTATTCTATTGACGGCATAATTTCCTTGGAGTCTAAGCGTCATCGTTCTGGCCGGAACAGCGCAAATCAACTCCACTTTCGAGACACCATCACATGAAAATCAAGCTTCCTCTAATCGGCCTTTCCATCGAAATCGTCTGCCGCCTTCCCGGTGCTTTCTACATCTTCACTCCGGACCACGAATTCGCTTGGGGCCGGGAAGATTGGTACGAGTGGCCGTCTGGGAAGTGGAGGCACTGGGTAATCGAGCGTCGGGCGCGGCCTGTTCAAGCGGTAGCGCCAATTGAGAGCGCAACGCCTCCCGCCGCTGTGTGACCACCAACAGCCCCGTTAGCGACCATGCGCGGGGCCTTCTTTCTGCCGTTCATGGGAACATGCACCATGTCTGAAATCCCCCTTCACATCATCGCGGGAGAGCCGCGTATTCTTGACCTCGATCTGGCCTTCGTTCTTGGGATGCGCCGCCCTATCAATATTCGAACCGGCACCGTAAAGTTGCTCGGCAACGTTCTTGCGAATTGCGGCCTTATGCATCGGCACGGCGATGTGTATTATTTCAACGAAGGTCAGGCCCGGGCTATCTGCCATTTCTCGACAGGTCGTAGAGCTGCGATGGCGGACCGGCTGATGGTCGTCACCTTTCGCAAGTATCACCAAGAGACACAGCCTCAGATCGCCGTTGTCGAAGCCCTTAAGCGTGGCCTCGCGCCATTTGATGGACGCATTGTAGCAGGCAGAGAAGCGCTCATCGTTGACGCCTTAAGGTTGAAACTCAGGCAGACGGTTCGGCCGCGCAAGTACCTTTCGAGGCGTAGACGGCAGCGATAAGGCAACTTGGTAAAAGCATTAGATCTAGCTTATATTTGAGAAAAGGTACTCAGAAGCCGTTTTGCACGGAGATAATTTTATTCACTTAGGCCCCTAAGTAAAACTTCAAAGCTGCGCCAGTGCCCTTTTATCCGGCAATTAAGCCCTGTCGATTACCACACCCTAATGTATAAATCGGCGCCGTTCGGATAGACAGCGGCGCTCCCGAGACTCCACCCAAAACTCACCACGAAAGCACGCGCCAAAGTTGCGCGGAGGATTAGCATGTCCAACATAAACTCCGTACTGACCACATACACCGTTGCCCAGAAGGCTGCCCTGTTTGACGAGCTGGTAGCTGGCGGGTGGATTGACCTCGCGGGAGTACACGGGCCAAGCTTCGTTGAGGTTCTAGAGGATGTGGTCACAGCAGTCGCCGCGGAAACAGGATATACGGAAGCGCTGTGGGTAAACCCTGTTACTGGGAAGAAGGCCACGACAATACACCTAGCCTTCATCGCTCTGGCGTTCTGGCACACACGTTTTCACCTTGTCCGCGAAGCCGCAAAGACACTGCCTTCGTACCATGAGCGGACAGACCTCAAAGCGGTCCTCAACGTGTTCGCCCGTCGCTGGCCGTCGCCCTGCATCGACCTCGGCGATGTTGAGGCTTTGGTCCTCTCCACGTCACCCGTAAAGGGCCGCGCGGCTCTAGATAAGTTCAAGGCGTTCCACGGCATCACTCGCTGAGGTAGACACCTGTTTTTTCTCATGCGGTAACGGCCATATATACACGTCCTCACGTTGGCCGGTACTAGCGCCCCGCAAACCATGAAACCGAGAATTTGCGACTTCCCGCCGAGCGGAAGCCGTCAACAGAAAGCCCGCCCAGATGAACGAGACCACCACCCCGACATTCTTCACCTACACAATAGCCAATGCTACCATCCGGTGCGCACTCATTGACGGTCAACGCTGGTTTCCTGTTGCCGATGTCTGTAAGGCGCTTGGCATCCACGACAAGAGGCGCGGATATACGAGGTATGTTCGTCCCGTGAAGCCCCCGCACAAAGCGGTGATCAGGTTTCCACAGCCGAAATGGGGGCGGCCTAGCTTGTCTGTAGTTTCTGAAGCCGGCTTGCACCATTTGCTTTGTCTTCGAGACGGTGAGGCCGCAGCTCCAATCAGGCAGGCGCTTCTACAGGCGTGAACCTCGTTTGCGAGGTTGTGTATAACGGCAATACGCAATCCCAGATTTACACCCGGACTACCACCTCCTTTAGGATAGACCCGAACGGCGGAAGACCAATGAAAGGAAGTAGAGGGTGGATTGATGAAATCAGGATGACCCTACATTTCCTTCATGATGGATGATGCTGGAATGACACCCTCAACCCACCCCCCAAAAAACCTCAGAGACCTTTCTATATATCCTTCAGGTCTCCTTTAATATCCGCGCACAGTCTCTTTAGACACTCAACATCTGAGAGTGCGTTGACCGGCTAATAGCTCGTCTATGTCTCGTGGTCGTGGTGGACCCTAGGCCCTCTTGTCGCCTCGTTGCTGACGGGAGGGCCTTTCTGTTTCTACCGCCCACAAAACCCAGTCTCCACCACACAATGAGAAATATTTATGCACGATAACGACCTTGACCAAGGCGGCAGCGAAGCTACGCCAACTCCCCCCGCGAATGGTCCACACCGCATCAACATCCGGCCCTGCAAACGTGGAATGCGGGGGCAATTTTATACCGTCTCTTATGACGGTGCCACGATTATTCCGGCGACCTTGAACCCGACAGGGGCGGCCTGCCGTCATCTGGCTTCCCTCGGTCTGAATGGCCCGCTTGAGGTTTGGGGTGGTGAGCGGCCATATCCTCGCCTGCTCATTCGCGACCTTGTGAAAGCGGCGGCTATTACAGTTGCCGAAGGAGAAGCGCACGGTCCTCGGTTTGTCCGCTACCGCGAGTGGTGCGGGATTTCTCGGGAGGCCGCGTAGTGTGCGACCCGCTATCGATGATCGGCTTCACTATTGGCGCAGCTTCGCAGGTCGTCAGTTACCAAGGGCAAGCCGCAGCCGCCGAGCAACAGAACCAGCTCTACCGCGACAACGCGGCTAGGGCGAACCAGAATGCCCGTGATCAGATGTTCCAAACGCAACAGCGCATGTTGCAGGAACAGGAGGCAGCAGCCGCCGAGAAAATCGACAACACCCGCGAGGCGAGGGCAGCTAAAGCAACAGCGTCAGCAGCAGCCGGTGAGGCGGGCGTAACCGGCCTGTCGGTCGATGCCCTCCTGAGGGAGTTTGACGGCCGAGCCGCTGAGGCCAACGACCGCATCGACCAAAACACCGAATGGAGCATGACGCAGCTCAACAACGAAATGAAGGGCATCCGCGCCAACACTGAGGACCGCATCAACTCGGTTCAACGAGCCGCTAAGCCGTCCTTCTGGGATGCTGGCTTGAGGATCGCGGGGGCGGGGCTGGATTGGCGAAATACGGCAGCGGAATCGCAGCGCAATAACCGTGTCCTTCCACGTCTCCCAGAGTCATCCTTCAGCAAATTTCTGAGCCGTCCGCTTTGGCGGGTCGGTTGATCACCTCGCGTAACACCATCACAACCAAGAGACAAAAAATGACCTATCCCCGCATTAAAACTCTCACGATTGATTCACATGATGAAAATCCGCCGATGAGATGGCGAATGATCGAACTTGAGGGAAGAGCGCATTATCTGGCTCTGGATGTCTGCCCCTTCTACGGTCTTGAAGCAGACGCTGACGGAGACTTCCGCACCGCACTTGCCGCTGAAGAAATCCCTTTCATTGAAAGCCGCGTTGACAATGTAGGCGAGATCATCGGCCCCGTGGCGCTGATTACCCAGGCCGATCACGAGCGGCTGGCAGCTTCGGCTGTGAAGCGTTTGGCGGCCTAACAATCAATCGACAGGAAAGCTAATGACCTCTTTCGGAGACGCCTTCAAAGCTGCCCGCGCTGCCGGGAAGACGACATTCAAATGGCAGGGAAAGTCCTACCACACGAAAACCAAGGAAGAGATGGAGAAGACCAAGAAGACTTACTCCGCGCCGACACCCGCGCCTCGACCGTCAAGTGAGACCACTTCCACCGCAGAGCTACCAGCCTCAAAGTCCACATCAGCGGCTAAAGCTACGATGTTCCGGCAGGCTGCCGAGTCTTCTTCCAGCTCGCGCATTCCCTCATTGGCGATCTCCGCCCAGCGGGAAGCTGCGAAGGAAGCTCAGACAACCAGCGATAGCCCGGAAAAGAAGCGGTCGCAGGGCTATTCGACCGCTATCGGCCAGCGACAGGCGAAGCCCTATGAGTGGCCTAAGCCAATGCGTTCGCGTGCGTGGGCCAATAAATAGCGGCTTTCTGTTTCGGTGGTTGCGCTCTGGCGGCGTTCTCGGTTTTCGGGTGCTCTTATCCATCCCGACCGAGAACACCGCTCAAAGGGCCTCGCCGCTTCGGAATGCAATCTACTTCCTTCCCGCTGTCGTGTCTCATCGAGTTGTCCAGCATGGCAGCGTGGAGAGGAGGAATGTTTGGTGAAAAAATCTGAGACCCCAAATCAGATATAAGGCACCCGGCATTCCCCCCTCGGCCCCCGGGCTTCAACAAACAGATAAGGCGACTCTTGACCGCGCCGCAGATGGTTGCATTCTAGCCGGAAATTCAACTGAGGGGACTAAGTGCCAGATGGAAATGGCCGATAAAGCAGACGCCTTCAACGTTTTCCAATTGATTGAGACGTTCCGGGAAATACATCCAGAAATGCCCATGCAGATGGCGGGGGTCTTCCTGCTCATTGCAATGAAGCCGGGAATTTCGCAGGCCGAATTATTGCGCTTCATGGATATCAGCCAGTCTGGCATGTCTCGCAATATAGTGGCGCTGACAGCCATCAACCGACACGGCGCTCCCGGTCTTGATTTGGTTGAGCAACTGCCAGCATCACATGATGCCCGCATAACGGTCCTTCAGTTGACCGTGAAGGGGCGCACCTTCCTTGAACGCCTCCTGAGTGTTTGGCGTAGAGGCGACTAGCCGAAGCTGAAGGTGAACTTGCGGCTGCCGATTGATCCCGAACCAGTGCCTCGCGTCCCGGTCGAGACGAAGCTGAATGAACCACTCTGGCCGTTACTGCATGTGAACGTCCCCTCACCATTGCGATGTGTGACGTAGACAAATGTACCCGAGCATTTCAGTCCTTTGTTACTGGTAAGGTCGAGCGTCCCACCGCCATCAACATAGCCGGTTGCCTTGCCTGTAAACGTTTCGTCCCCGCTTTCCGTCTGGCCTTTCAATGGCAGCGTCATTCCGCACCCCGACAAGATCAACGCGCCCAATATCAGCGCATATAGCCGCTTCATTTCGATACCCCCATAAGATGATTTACACCGCAACCTAATCTCATGATTGAGTTGGGTGCTATGATTTAGATTGATTGTCCACTAGCAATCTCTGGTGTCATTTAAGTACACCTCACGGGAACCAAACTTTCAATGGTTCGATAAATTCCTTTGACAACTCAAAACGAACCGATAATAAGAGAACCACTTAAAACGAACTTAGGTGGTTTTCATGCATATCCGCGCATACCTTCGAGCCAGCACCAAGGATCAAAACGCCAGCCGCGCAAAGGACGATTTGCTTCGCTTCGTAGAAGAGCGCGGGCTTAAAATCGCAGCGACCTATCTTGAGAATGAAAGTGGGGCATCGCTTAAGCGCCCCGAGCTTTTCCGGCTGTTGGGTGATTGTCATCCCGGTGACGTATTGCTGGTGGAACAGGTTGACCGCTTGAGCCGCTTGAACGCCGAGGACTGGGATAGGCTAAAGACTGAGATACGAACTCGCCGTGTTAGGGTCGTGGCGCTCGATCTGCCTACCTCGTGGATGCTCGCTGATGGAGACAAAGATGACATTCAAAGCCGTATGCTAGATGCCATAAACGGAATGATGCTCGACATGCTCGCGGCTATTGCCCGTAAAGACTACGAAGACCGTAGACGGCGACAGGCTCAGGGCATCGCTAAGGCGAAAGAAGACGGTCTCTATAGGGGAAGACCCGAAGACACTGAACGCAATGCTGCGATTCGGAAGATGCTGGCTAGCGGCATGAGCTGGAACAGTATTGTGGCCGCTACGGGTTGTTCGCGGTCCACACTGTCTCGGCTTGCAAAAAAATCTTCGCCATCTTCCTTGTAATCTCATCGTCTCTTTGTAATGGCATGTATTATGTTTTTTCGCCCTATCCCCTAATCACCTCACGGAGGCGGTTAGTTGCTCTTGAGTTTCTGGCTCCACGGAAACCCGGGAAAATGCTTCAAGAAACGTAGGATGCCTCTCCCGAAGCAATGCAATCATTCGTTTGACCAATTGCGGAGATCTAGATTGTCCCATTCGGTTCTGAACGAACCGCAATTGCTCGTCATCCGAACCAAACACGTATCTGTGAGCCTGTTCTACAGCAGCTCTATTTGCTAACGCGACCAATTCGTTCGTTTTCATCTGCCGAAGTCTCCTGACGAAAGATACATCAGATGCAGCCACGAACAGGGAACGGGGGCCTACAGGTAGCACTACGTGGCTGTCTACGTGACCGAGAACGCTCGTATAGGTAACTGGTCGGTCAGAAGTAAGCAGATGTCGGTTGCCCTCAAGAGTAAGAATTTCCCACGACATTGCCTCTATCCCACTGAGCAGCTTCTCATGAGATATCATGCGCTTAAGATGGCGAAGCGCACGATTCGGCGACGCTGCCTCAAACGAGGCACTAAGCTCTTCAAACCGATCGTTTTCCTCGTGGTTTCTAGAGGCATCATAGAACGGTCGGAGCAAAGGGGAAATCGAGCGCGCCAATTCTACGACCATCTCCTTACTCAAGCGAACGTCTTCGGGCATTCGGCACATCAAGGAAACGACGAATTTCGCCCAAGCTGTTCTCTGGGATTGTGAAACCTCGCCCCTGCTCAGCATAACCCAAAGCGCGTCAGCAGCTTGGCTGTCGACTGGGGAAAAAAAATCTCTTTCCATCTCATTAGCGAGGTTATCGGGCAGCCCTTCAGCAGCGTACAACCGAGTGATGTACCCGGTAGCCTCGGGATGCTTGCGTCTTGCCTTCACCAGATTGCCATAGGGCTTGCTGTACTCAGTCAACAACCCATTGGAATCGTTTACCCATTGCTTCAGATAAAAAACGGGCAAAAAATGATGTTTCAGAGGCACTTGCATTCTGGCAAGGTAGCAAGGGCTAGAGAAGATGCATAGTGCCAATAGGCTAGGACAACTATTCTTTCTCGTCGAGAGAAACTAATGCTCTCAATAATTATGCTGCTCTAATTCATGAGTCCTCGCGCCCCCTAACCTGACCATCCGAGGCTGCGCACGTTCGCACCATTGAATGGCAAAGGAGGCTTCGCGAATGAAGATGACAGTGTCGAAATCAAAGGCTGCTAACGGCCGAGAGAAGTTCGAAACTTTTTGCATCAGTAAGTGTACGAGGCTGCCTACCTTGCCTCAGAACGCCAGTAACCCGCACATACATCCCCGCTGACATATGAGCTTTATCAGCTTTAACATAGTCCTCAGCATCCAGAACAGTGCGCGCGCGCACGATCTCTCCTTCTGGAAGCAGAAGTGCAAGAACTATCGGCCCCGATCTTCTCCCATCGACGCCCATTTCCCCCTCAAGCCGCTCTACTGTACCAATAAACGAGTCGGCTTCGTCTTTCTCTTGAGCTTTAAGCTCCCTCCGAACATCTTCGACTCGCGAGAAATAATCACGCTGGAATCGTAGTTTCGGTAGATTATGTGTCTTTGGCGCGCCGCGCAGCGATGACCATTCAAATCCGATATCCAGAGAGTTATCGACCTGCTCATCATGCATTCCCAACAGGGCGTCACACAGATTTGATGAAATTAGTGGAGCGTCCGAGCCTTTGAGGTCATCTACTAGGCTTTCGAGCGTGTCACCTTCGATAGCAGTCAACAGTTCCCCGAGAGCTTTTTGCAGAGAAAATGTTACCTTTCTTACGAATGGTGCATCATCGGCATCGAACTCAATCTTAGTTTGCGCGTCCATGGCGTTAACTGGACAGGAGACACTGAGAATGAAACTACCTTCCTCCGTCTGATTAAACCGGGACTTCTCCACAAACTGATTAGCTTCATTGAGGTTTAATCGTGGGTGGTTAGTGCGAGGTATGACAACCGTACACGCTGACGACTTGAGCAGTTTCTCTGTGCTGGCAACGAGTGTTGAAGCAAACGACAGGGGGAGCGACCGGTCATTACCATCGAAGAATATTCGGAAGCGCAGAACGTCGTCACGCATAGTTGCGAGTTGAGACCAAAGAGCCTGCCATTTGGTTGACGTTATATCAGCGAATTTCTCAAGAACTCGACTTAGCGTCTCGTCATAATCCGAAGTAATATCCATCGGAAAAACAAGCTGACGTTCTGGAAACTGAGCACTGGACATCGCATAGAAGCGATGTGCTAATGCTTCCTTGTTAAGTGACCAACCTTTAGCTTTCAGGAAGTCGCGAAGGTCCATTGGCGTCACGACAGGTTTTTCGCTCACGGCACGTTTCCCTTGTAGGTCGGCACGTCAAATCTCGACAGCGAACTCATTAGTTTAGTCAATCCGGCTGGATCAAACTTCTGGAATTGCGGCAAATACACCGTCTGAGAGGTTGCGTTAGATGAAGCAGCCGCACCACGCAGACTTACCCAGTACGCGCAATTTTTTAGTGTCAACGCATCATCCGAGTGAACGAGCCAATCCTCGGAGCTGGCGGGCAAGAAAAGCACCACCAAGATTCGCGGAGTCGCAACGTCAGGTAACCTGAGGTCATTATATCGCGAAATTCCGGCAAAACTATAGGAAAGGCAATTCGTGGCTATCGAAGGCGGCTTAACCGTGGCCTTTAGTTGAACCTTTAAATCGACCTCTTGGAGCACACCACCTTCGAACGGTCCCCAAGCTGTTATCTTCGCGTCGACACCTGCACCATCGTCATGTCTGCCTGCAACCTCGCACCCCATGCCCGCGCTCGCCGCCACGGCATGAACATACGCATAACTCAGTTCTGACTCGACGTTCTGAGAGGTAAGTGGACGCATCGATATTCCTGAATTCAAGCTAAAACGCTAATCGCAAACGTTAAAGGATTTGCTAACTTCGTCCATACTTGCTTCGACGCTCAAGGGCAATTTAACGGCCTCAACGCAGGACTTGAGTTGGCCGATAGTAAGGCCGCCCAAATATACCTTCGCTGCAATGCTTTGGGGCTTCTGACCCACCACCATTTGAACGGCGATCTCCGGTTGACCTGCCTGAAAGGCCTTGGTGATGAACCAGCGACGGAACGAATGGAAATTCACGAGACTACGGCGTTTCCCTTCGACGGCCTCGTGCACGCCGACTTTCTTTCGATAGTAATTAAATGCCTTGACGGCGGGCATGGACCGTTCCTGAATCGTGTCGTCATCGACAGGGGGGCAGTCAGGGAATAGGTCGTGGTCAGCTTCCTTCCCCTCCGTTAGGCGCTCCATCGTTGCCTTCAGAGCGCTATGAATAGGAACTAGGCGGGAGTGATCTTCACGCTTCTGAGCCTTAAAGCGCATATTACCATCACCGGTGA
Source organism: Rhizobium sp. ZX09 (assembly GCF_017357485.1). Classification (NCBI taxonomy): domain Bacteria; kingdom Pseudomonadati; phylum Pseudomonadota; class Alphaproteobacteria; order Hyphomicrobiales; family Rhizobiaceae; genus Rhizobium; species Rhizobium sp. ZX09. The sequence continues at coordinate 1,116,590 of NZ_CP031364.1, read as the reverse complement.
TGTCCTTCCGCTTTAAGCTGACGATTGCGTCGATACGCGCACCTGTCAGCGCAGCGATTAGCATGAGGTCTTTGATATATGGTTGGTTAGGTTTGCCGGTTAGGAGCGCTTTTATTTCCTCGTCTGTGAAGGGGCGCTCTTTCTCACCTTCCTTTGGCCTTTCCTTGGGAAGGGACTGACCCGCCCATGGTGATTTGGCTTCATCTACGAAGCCGCGAGCTTCCAGCCACTTCCAGTACTTCGACAGACAGGACAGATATTTGTTGATCGTCCGATTGGTCAGCGGGCGGTCAGTATCAGCGGCAAGATCACTGATGAACTTTCCAGCACGCTTACGGGTAATGGCCTCGATCACGAACGGGACGCTGTTTTCAGCACACCAAGTCTTCAAAAGAGAGATTGCTCGTTCACTGTCCGACTTTGTTCTTGGCTTCCATAGAACCTGAGAATGGAAGGTCTCCAGCGGTTCGCTCACTGGGGTCTCCTTGCCAAGCGCCACCTTCAGGAAGCTAGCTGCCTTGCTCGCCTTATGAGGGTCAAAGACAGGTGTGTCCGTCTCCTCGTCGACGGCGACCTCAGAACCGCGAATGTGTTCAGCGACCTGATAGATGCCCTCCCGCTCCAGCTCGTATTCTTCGGTCCCCTCCTCGTGCGCTTCGAGAATCGCCCGCAAATCGAGCGCCTTGCTCACCAAATCTTGACGAGATGAACCCGTCACATTGGCCCCCACAACGGCAGCAGCAGAAACTTTCCCTGACCGTGCGGCTTCGATCATGGCGAGAAACTCGGCCACCACGGCGTGCTTCCGCCTGCCTGCCTCAGCCTCACTATGAGTGTCTAGTGACCGTTTTAATCTTGTTTTGCCAATGGCCTTTACGAGGTCGCGGGGTACCGGGACAGAAACCCGCCATCCGCCATTGTTCATGCGTTCTAGGTAGTTGGGAAGCTTTACACGCGGCACTGAATGTACCTCAAATTGACCTGCTGAATGTACCGCATCCATATGAAATCAAATTAGTTTTTTCAATATCAAATAGTTGGTTGCGTACCCTCTTAGGGTCCAGGTTCCCCAGCCAACACCTTAACTCCCTTTACATCCTCGATTTTGGTCTCGTAGCAGATATCATTCCGACGCTACTCGCCCGCGGCCGATATCGCGGCGGCGAGCGCCCTGATGGCTGAGGCATGGGCCGGTGTACGCGCGCGGGAAAGAAGCACGATGTCAGAGATTGGCAACGGTGGCAGGCCTAGCTCGGGGCCGCGATCCGGCAAGCCTCGCGCGCTGATCTCGCCGAGGGCTGCGATGCCTGCACCGGCAAGCACTCCTTCCAGAAGCGCAGAACAGCTTCCAGCGGTGAATGCATCGCGCCAGGCGACGCCAGCCTTTCCGAGCTCGGCTATCGCAATATCCCGGACACCACACCCCGCCCCAAGAGAGACAAGCGGAACGGCGCTGTTGGTGCGCGGTCGCCAGTCCGGGGCCACACGCCATCCCAGCCTGTCGGTGCGTAGCACTTCGCCATCGGACCCGCCGCCATTGCGACGGATGATGGCGGCATCGGCCAGTCCGGAAGCGAAGTTTTCCTTCACCTGCCGGGAAAAACCCAAGGTCACATCAATCACAGCATTGGCCGGCAGCGATGCGCGCATTGCTCTTATCGCTGCCGAAAGGCGGGTCCCGATCGCGTGATCGCTGGCCGCCAGTGCAAAGTGCAACGGTGGCTCGTCACTGAAGTTCAGCGCATCCTCATGTTTGGCCAGCAGCTCGCGGGCCTTCGGCAGAAACACCTGCCCATCCTCCGTCAGCCGAAGGTGGCGTGGCGAGCGGTCGATCAACCGTCTGCCGAGACGCTGCTCCAGCATCTTCAGCTTCTGGCTGACGACGGGCTGCACGGTTCCCGCAGCCTCGGCCGCCCTAGTCAGGCTGCCCAGTTCAACGGCGAGAATGAAGAGGCGGACGCTTTCAAGGTCAATCATATAAAATCGCTATGAATAGAATAGTATTCATTATCTTATCATTATGATGAAATTTACGCAAGGTGGTTTTCGGCAACAAGGAGAAACACCATGCCCATGATCAAAACCCGCTACACCAAACCTCAAGACGCTGACGATCCGAAGCTGGAAATCGCCGCTCTCCTGTCCCGGTTGACTGCGGACATCCTGCACAAAGACCCGGCGGTTACCGCCGTTCTCGTCGAAAGTGCCGATCCCGCCGACTGGATCGTCGCCGGATCGAGCGTCGCCGAACAGAAGGTCGGCACATTTTATGTCGAGGTTTCGATTACCGATCACACAAACAGCAAGGACGAGACGACCGAATGGGTACGCCGTGTTTATGAAGAGATGAACAGGCTGCTTGGCCCCGTGCACGAAGCAAGCTATGTGCTGGTTCACGCCGTGGATGGCGACACCTATGGTTATGGCGGGCAAACGCAGAACCTGCGGTGGGCGCGCAAGCACGCATGATGGGGGCGGGTTAATAAGAAAAGCCCGCGGAGCAGTGGAACGAGATGGTACTCTATGAACTGGCCGCCGTGGGCGCTGCAACTTGCTGGGCGATAACGGGGCTGCTTGCCGCCCGCCCGGCGGGGCATCTTGGTGCGCTTGCCTTCAACAGGACAAGGCAGCTTTTTGTCGCCTCGGTGCTCGGTCTTTACGTCATCGCATCAGGAACCTGGCGGGACCTGCAACCGGATGCGCTGTGGGCGCTGTTGCTTTCCGGCTTCATCGGCATCTTCGTTGGCGACACGCTGCTTTTCACCTGCCTCAACCGGCTGGGGCCACGCCGCTCGGGAATCCTGTTTGCGCTCAACGCTCCCATCTCCGCCGTGCTTGGCTGGGCTGTCCTCGGGGAACAGCTTTCCGTGACAGCCATAGGCGGTATAGGACTCACCCTTGCGGGCGTTCTGCTGGCCATCCTTTTCGGCAAGCGCAAGTCGCAGCTGCACGCATGGGAAAGCGTGAAGGGACCGCTCTGGCTCGGCGTCCTCGTCGGCCTTCTCGCAGCTCTCAGCCAAGCCGTTGGCTCGCTGATCGCGAGGCCTGTGATGGCAGCAGGTATCGATCCCATCGCCGCATCCATGCTGCGGGTGGGCGTCGCCGCAATCTGCCTTACGATGTTGACAATGCTCCCCATCAAGGCCGTAAAACCCAAGGGGCCATTGACGGGCAGCATTTTCCTCCAGACGGCGCTGACCGGCACGATCGCGCTCGGCTTCGGCATGACGCTGCTGCTGTTTGCGCTTTCTGGCGGAAAGGTCGGCATTGTCTCCACACTTTCGGCCACCACGCCGGTCATCATCCTGCCATTGCTCTGGCTTAGAACCGGGGAGCGGCCCGCATCTGGTGCGTGGGTGGGAGCCGCTCTTGTCGTTATCGGCATGGCGCTCGTGTTCTGGCGCTGAAGGCCGCCGCGGGGTTAGATGCGATAAACAACCGCTCCGCCCGTCATGCCCGCGCCGGCTGCCGTCAGAAGCAGATTTTCGCCGCTCGCGAAAGGTCGCCCGCTGTTGGTCATGGACAGCGAAAGCGGGATGGTGGCGGCGGACGAATTGCCGAAGCTTTCTATGGTGCGAACCGTCTTTCCCCGCTCGATACCAAGATTGCCACAGACGGCATCAAACATGCGGGCATTGGCCTGATGCGGTACGAAACGGCCGATATCGGCTGCGGTCAGTTCCGCCTCTTCCAGCACGCGCTGTGAGGTCTCGCTCATCAGCGCCACGGCGCGGGAGAAAACCTCCCGGCCATCGCGCATCGTCATCAGGGCATCTTCGGCGGACATATCAGCGCAAAAGGGCCGGCTGCTGCCGCCTGCCGCAATCTGGATGAGATCGTAACCGCTTCCATCGGCAACGAGATCGGCCGACAACAGCCCGCGTTTCGCCTCAGGGCAAGGGGTGAGCACCACAGCGCCGGCGGCATCGGCAAACAGGACGGCGCTCGCCCTTTCCGCCGGATTGATGCGACGGCTGAGAATATTGGCCGCGACAACAAGGACGGCGCGGCCATGGGTACGGACAAAACCATCCGCGAGGGTGAGCGCATAAAGAAAACCGGAACAGGCGCCAGCAAGATCGATCGCACCGGAGCGCGTCAAACCGAGCCTGCGTGCCAGCAGCGGCGCGGAAGGCGGCAGAAGATGGTCCGGCGTGGAGGTCGCAAGCAGCGTAAGCGCAATGTTATCGGGATCGATCTTGGCATCCGCCAGCGCCATCCGGCCCGCCTTTTCCGCAAGGCCACTCAGCGTGTCGTCCTTCTCTGCCCAATAACGGGAGCGAATGCCAGTGCGCCGTTCGATCCAGCCGGCCTCCAACCCGAGGTTGGCCTCTATTTCGGCATTGCCGACGCAACGGGCAGGAACGGCATGGCCGAAACCAGCCATACGGGAAGAGCGTGTCTGCATTGTCATGACTTTCGCAACGGTCCTGGCATCTCCATTTCTAGCTCCCGGCGGCGCGCGAATTTACCGGTGCAGCCTGAGTAACGATCCCGGCAACCTCACCGATGACGTCAAAGGCGCGTGTCAGGTCGTCAGGCGTCGAACAATACGGCGGCATCAGGTAAAGTACGTTGCCGAGCGGGCGGATGAGGAAACCGCGCTCGCGGAACAACTGGCGCATGCGTGGCCCCGCTGCGGAAAGATACCCCCCAGCAGGCACCACGAGATCAAGCGCGGCGATGGTGCCTGCCTGCCGGATATTGGCGAAACGGCCATCATCTGCAAATCGCCTGATATTATCGCCCAGCGCCTGTTGCACCTGCCCGATACGCTGGAGAACCGGTTCATCCCGCCAGACCTGGAGATTGGCGACGGCAGCGGCGCAGGCGATCGGATTGGCCGTATAGGAGCTCGAATGGAAAAAGGTTTTGCGACGGTCGGTCGAAAAATGCGCATCGAAAATCTTTGCGCTGCACAGCGTTGCCGCCAGCGGCAGGGAACCGCCTGTGAGCCCCTTGGAGGTGCAGAGAATATCCGGCGAAATTGCCGCCTGCTCACAGGCAAACAGGGTTCCGGTCCTGCCCCAGCCGGTCATCACCTCATCGGCGATGACGAGGCAGCCGTGGCGTTCGGCTATCTGTTTCAGCCCGGCAAGAACATGGGCGCCATAGATCTTCATGCCGCCGGCCCCCAGCACCAATGGCTCGATCAGCAGGGCGGCAATGCGGCCCGAGCGGCAATAGACCTCGAACATATCCAGTGTGCGCTGCTCGCTGCCCGCCTCCGGGAAGGCCAGACGGTCGACGCCGAAAAGCAGCGGCTCATAGGCGGCATTGAACACACCGCGCTCGCCTGTCGACATGGTGCCGATCGTATCGCCATGATAGCCATGCTCCATCACCACGATACGGTCGCGCTTTTCACCGCGATTGTGGAAATAACCGAGCGCCATTTTCAGCGCCACCTCCACCGCCGTCGAGCCGCTGTCAGAATAAAACACATGGCTTAGTCCGGCAGGTGCAAGCTCGATCAACCCCCGGGCGAGCGTCTCAGCGGGCTCATGGGAAAATTCGGCAAAAATAACCTGGTCCAATGTCTCGGTGGCGGCGCGGATGGCCGCCATGATCGCCGGATGCCGGTGCCCGTGGGTGGTGACCCACCAGGATGAAATGGCGTCGAACAGGCGATTGCCATCCTCATCCACCAGAAACGCCCCTTGCGCCGAGACCACACGCTTCATCGGCGGTTCCAGCCCATGCTGGGTGAAGGGATGCCAGACCGGGGAACGGCTCATGCCGGCACCTCCAGAAAATCAGCGAGATTGAAGTGTTGGGCGAAGGCCTGATGCAGCGCGTCGCTGGTCAGATTCGGCAGGCGTGGCAACCGGCCGAGCGGGCGCACCGCGCCGATATTCGAAATAACGCGCTGGTTTTCCCTGTCTTCATCACCGATGAAAACCACGCCCTGCACCGAAATGGCGCGTCGCCGCAGCGCCTCGAGCGACAGCAGCGTGTGGTTGATGGTGCCGAGCGCGGTTCCGGCGCACAGAATGAGCGGAATTTGCCAGCGGGCGAAGATATCGGCGAAGAGCACGCTCTCCGTCAGCGGCACCAGAAGCCCGCCTGCGCCTTCGATGACAAGCGGTCCATCCAGTCGCGGCGGCTGTAAAAATGTGGGATCGATCGTGACATTGTCGAGACGCGCGGAAAGATGCGGCGAGGCCGGCGTCTTCAGACGATAGGCTTCCGGCAGGATGTGCGTGTGCGGCACGCCGGCAAGCCTTGCCACCGTCTCGCTGTCGGTTTCTTCCTCAAGCCCTGACTGCACGGGCTTCCAGTAATGAGCCTTGAGGGCATGGGTGAGCGCTGCGGCAAAAACCGTCTTGCCGATGCCGGTATCCGTGCCAGAGATGACAAAACGGGGGCTCATGCTGCGTGCTCCCGCAACGAGAGGGCAAGCAACCCGATCATAGCGGCAATCTGGCTTTCCTCCACATTGAGCGTGATGGCGATGCGCAGCCGCGCCGTGCCTTCCGGCACCGTCGGCGGCCGGATCGCCCGCACATCGAAACCCCCTTGCCGCAGCCGCCCGGCAATCTTCAGCGAGCGTGCATTGTCGCCGATCATCACCGGAAGGATCTGTGAACCGCTTGGCGTCACGCCGAGTTGGCGCTGCAACTCCTCGCCGGTAAAACTGACCAGTTCTGCCAGTCGCGACCGCCGCCAGGGTTCGTCCGCGACGACGCGCAGGGCTTCCCGCACCGCCGCCGCCATCAGCGGCGAAGGCGCGGTGGAATAGATGAACCCGCGGGCGCGGTTGACGAGATAATCGGCAAGAACCGCAGGCAGGTTCAAAAGCGCGCCGGAGGCCCCGAACGCCTTGCCGCAGGTGTGAAGCGCCACCACATTGCCACGGCCTTCCAGTGCCGCAGCAAGTCCACGCCCACCGGGGCCGAAGACGCCGGTGGCATGGGCTTCATCGATAACCAGAAAACCACCATGCCGTTCGGCAAGATCGGCAAGCGCCGCGAGCGGCGCGCAATCGCCATCCATGGAATAAAGGCTTTCGACAGCGATCCATGGTCGCCCCTTACCGCCCGCCTGCCGCCAGCGGATTATTTCCCGCTCGAATGCCTCGACCTCATTATGCGGCACAGCCACCGCCTTGGCCTTTCCCGCCGCAATGCCATCATGCACGCTGGCATGGATCAGGGCATCATGTAGGACAAGATCGTCCCGCAGCGGCAGGGTGGAAAAAAGCGCGACATTGGAAGCAAAACCGCTGCTGAAATAGATCGCTTTTTCGGCCCCGAAGAACGCCGCCGCTTCCGCTTCCAACGCCTCGTGTTCGGGGTGATTGCCACGCAGCAATCGCGAGCCACCGGCGCCCACCGGCACGCCTCTTGCCATGGCATCAACGATTGCCGCCTTCAGGCGCGGCGCTTCGGCAAGGCCGAGATAATCGTTCGAAGTGAAATCGACCCCCTCGCGCGGTGCAAGCGCACGAAGCCGCGATTTGCGGCTGAGGCCGGCAAGCTTCGCCTCATAGGGGGAGAGCGCCGCAAGGTTCACCGGCAGCCTCCTGCTTCCACAGGCGGCAATTCCATTGGCTTGAGGCCGAGTCGGCGGAAGAGCGCCGTATCGTGATCTTCCCCCGGGTTATCCGCCGTCAGCAGCGTTTCGCCGATGAAGATGGAATTGGCGCCGGCCAGGAAACAGAGCGCCTGCGTCTCATCGCTCATCTCGGTACGCCCGGCAGAAAGCCTTACATGCGAACGCGGCATCAGGATGCGGGCAAGCGCGATGGTGCGGACGAATTCGATCGGATCGACAGGATCGGCATTGGCCAGTTTCGAGCCGGGGATCGGGATCAGCATGTTGATCGGAACGCTTTCCGGCGGAGCCGGAAGGTTGGCGAGCGTCACCAGCATCGAAATCCGGTCTTCGACCGTCTCCCCCATGCCGAGAATGCCGCCGGCACAGACTTTGATGCCGGCATCGCGGACATTGGCGAGCGTCGCCAGCCGGTCCTCGAAGGTGCGGGTCGTAGTGATCTCGGAATAAAACCGCTCTGACGTATCAACGTTATGATTGTAATAGTCCAGCCCGGCATCGGCCAGCCGCTCGGATTGTTCCGGCGTCAGCATGCCGAGCGTCATGCAGGTTTCCATGCCGAGCGCTTTCACGCCTTCGACCATGGCGACCACAGCCTCCATGTCGCGCTCCTTGGGATTACGCCAGGCCGCGCCCATGCAATAACGCGTCGCCCCACCCTCTTTTGCCTTGCGCGCCTCCGCCAGTACCCGCTCGACTTCCATGAGTTTGGAAGCCTTCAGACCGGTCGGATTTCGGGCGGACTGACTGCAGTAACTGCAATCTTCGGGGCAGCCGCCCGTTTTGATCGAAAGAAGCCGGCTCATCTGGATTGCATTGGCATCGAAATGACGCCGGTGCACCTGCTGCGCTCGAAACAAAAGATCGTTAAACGGTAAATTATAGATAATTTTTGCCTCTTCAACGGCGGAATTCGTTTCATCGTCGCTAAAAGTAGCCGGTTTTTTGTCAGTCCGCAGTGCCATCTGATCCATACGTCACTCCCAATCCTTAAATAAATAGATAGAACTTGTTTTTATCTATTTTTTTACGATGGCATTTTGCAAGCACTTTTTTCTTGAGAGTTTTTTCGACGCGAAATGCAGACAGGACCGAGCGGGACAAACAGGCCGCATTTCGAGGGTGGCAATTCCCCACATATTTGCGCACGAAAAGATCGAGCAGGCCCATGGCGCGAAACCGTCCGAATTGCTAAACCTCGAGAATGATATCACTTCGCACCTCCACCAATGGCGACGCGGCGCGCATCCTCGACATATGGAGCAGGGCCGTTGACGCGACCCATGGCTTTCTACTTCCGCAGGATCGCGTTGCGATCGGCGAGGAAGTCACGGCATTTTTGCCGCAGGCGCCGTTGACGCTTGCCGTCGACGAAACAGACCGCGCCCTGGGTTTCATGTTTCTGCATGAAGGCCATATGGAGGCGCTGTTCATCGATCCGGACCATCACGGCAAAGGCATAGGCAAGGCCCTGGTGGAAAGTGCGCTTGCGCTTCACCCGGCACTGACAACCGACGTTAACGAGCAAAACGGCGAAGCACTGGGCTTTTATCGCCGGCTGGGCTTCAAGCCGACGGGACGCTCCGATCTCGACGGACAGGGGCGGCCCTATCCGCTCATCCATCTTCGATTTCGCCCGACGGAAGAATAGACCGCCGACGGCGCGGGGGATGACAGTGCCATGCACACCATCATCCATTTCTGAGCCCGCATTTTCTGCGACGGAGCCGCTTTGCGCTGCCTCCTCCCGAATTCATCGCCGAGGCCGATATTACCCGCATCGCCGGCGAAAGGGCCGCATCGGGCTGTGGTCTTTCGCATGAAATCGGATGGGCGATCAGCTTCACATCAAGGTTTTCATCAATGGTTATGAACCATATCCATTGACAAATCACGGGACAGCGGCTTTTCTAACGGCCATGCGTGAAACGTTGCGAGCAGCGAAATTGCTGGCCCTTATGTTTAGACTAGTGATGATCCTATCACTGGCCGGCTACAGCGTTTCCACCGTGAATGCCGCAATGCATGGTCCCGACGCCGGAGGAACGCAGCACGCTCAATCCGCCACGATGGATCACGGCAAGATGATGGATCATGGCGGCTCGGCGATGATGTCCGACACTCATGGTCGCCACGGCGTCCAGGACCTGCAGGGAATGTCCGACGAGGACGGTGGTGTCAAAAAAACCGCGAAGCCACAATGCTGCGGCGATTTCTGTCTCGGCATGGCGGTTCTGATCGATCACGGCACAGTCGGCACGCCCGTCGTCAGCGGCATCCGCTCCTTCCTCGATGACAGCAAGGCGCTGGGGCAGACCCCGCTTCTTCACCGCCCCCCGAACATCTGAACAGGCAAAGCCCGCCTTGGGCAATGACCGTGCGTGAGCGGCTGTAGCGCCGCTACGCCGTTACATCTCCTGTTCGGAAACGACCCATGAACCCAATTTATATTGTGGTTGCGGCGCCCCTGCTTCTGGGCGGCTGCACAGCCACATCGATGATGAATGACGCCGCCTCCTATGACGACGCGGCAAACCCGACGCTTGCCGTCGCCCCCCTCCGCTACCAAAGCCCGGTCTCGGCTTACACGGCCCGCATGCCGGTCGATCCCAAACCCTGGCGTGACCAGAACGATGCGCAGGCTCCAAAAGGAGACGCATCATGACACCACGTGCATTCAAATTCGGCGCAAAACTGGCAGCCGTTCTATCCATGCCGCTTTTTCTCAGTGGCTGTGTCTCGGCCGCACAATATGCGGCGTCGGATGCTGGGTTCATCAATGTTTCGGCAAAGACATCGGAAGCGACCGGAAAACAGGCCATCTGGGTGCAGAACCGGGTCGAAGCGCAGGCAACACAAGCCCGCGTCAAAACGCTGATGGCGGCCAGCAAGGTCCTTGATGCCGAAACCGCCGTACAGGTTGCGCTGCTGAACAACAAGGGCCTGCAGGCGGCCTATGCCGATCTGGGGGAAGCCGCTGCCACCGCCTGGCAATCGACCATGCTGGTCAATCCGCGGGTCGGCATCGGGCTGACGGGGATCGGCACCCCCGGCCTCAGGGCCTATAAGTCAATCGAGGGCGTGGTCGTCACCAATATCCTGGCACTCGCCACCCTCAAGCAGAACGTGGCGATTGCCGATACCAACTTCCGCAAGGCGCAGCTTGCCGCCGCGCTGAAAACGCTGCAACTCGCGGCAGATACGCGCCGGGCATGGATCAACGCCGTTGCCGCCCTCGAAAATGTCGGCCAACTGGCGCAGGCGCAGACCGCGGCGGACGCCGCCTCTGAACTCGCCAAGAAGCTTGGCGAGGCGGGTTCGCTCAATAAGGAAGGCCAGGCCCGCGAACAGGTGTTTTATGCCGAGTTGACAGGCCAGATCGCCAAGGCGCGGCTTGAAGCCCGCCTTGCCAAGGAAGAACTGACGCGGCTGATGGGTCTATGGGGAGCGGATATTGAATACGCCATTCCCAACCGCCTGCCGCAGCTTCCAAAAACACTCGCCAAGCGTGACATGATCGAGGCGGAGGCGCTGCAACGCCGCGTCGATCTGCAGATGGCAAAACTCGATCTTGAGGCGACCGCGCGCTCCTTCAAGCTCACGGAAGCCACCCGCTACGTCACCGATCTCGAGTTGCGCTCCGGTTTCGAGACCGAGCGCGAGCTGGAAGACGGCGAAAAGCACAAACAGACGACCGGCAACGCGGAACTGGAATTCGTCATTCCGATCTTCGATTCCGGCCAGGCGCGCATGCGGGAATCCGAGCTCGCTTATATGCGTGCAGCCAATCTGCTGGCGGAAAAGGCGGTCAATATCCGCTCGGAGGCCCGCTCGGCCTATCAGGCCTATCGCTCGAATTACGATATCGCCCGGCATTACCGCAACAGCGTGGTGCCCCTGCGCACCAAGATCGAGGAAGAGTCGCTGCTGACCTATAACGGCATGCTCACCAACACGTTCGAGCTGCTGGCCGACAGCCGCGAGAAGGTCAATTCAAACCTGCTGGCCATCAATGCCAAACGCGACTTCTGGCTCGCCGAAGCCGGCCTCGCCCCTGCCATTTATGGCGGCGGCGCAGGCGCGTCTGGCGGAGAGACCGAGGTTGCCGCCGCTTCCGGCGGCGGTGGTGGCGGACATTGAGAAAGGGAAAGACCATGTTCAATAGAAGACAACTTCTGGGCGTCAGCGCCGCTATGGTCTCCTCGGCGGCCTGGGCGAAAACCTCCAACAGCAGCCTGCCGGAAGCGGCAGTGATGGAAACGGCGGCAACGCAGGCGCCGGTAAAGCCCACCGCCGGTCCCGATTATAATCCCGTCGTCACCTTGAATGGCTGGACCCTGCCCTTCCGGATGAACAATGGCGTCAAGGAATTCCACCTTGTCGCCGAGCCGGTGGAACGCGAAATGGCCGAGGGCATGACTGCCCGTCTATGGGGTTACAACGGCCAGTCACCGGGCCCCACCATCGAGGCCGTGGAAGGCGACCGGGTGCGCATTTTTGTTACCAACAAGCTGCCGGAACATACGACGATCCACTGGCACGGCATGATCCTGCCATCGGGCATGGACGGGGTGGGTGGACTGTCGCAGCCGCATATCCCCGTCGGCAAGACCTTCGTCTACGAGTTCGACCTCTTGAAGTCGGGCACCTTCATGTACCACCCGCATTCGGACGAGATGGTGCAGATGGCGATGGGCATGATGGGTTTCTTCGTTGTCCATCCGAAGGACCCCACCTTCATGCCGGTGGACCGCGATTTTGTGTTCCTGCTCAACGCCTTCGACATCAATCCCGGCACCTCCGTCCCCAAAATCATGACGATGACGGATTTCAATCTTTGGGCATGGAACAGCCGGGTGTTTCCGGGCATCGATCCGCTGGTGGTTTCCAGGGACGACCGGGTGCGCGTGCGCGTCGGTAACCTGACCATGACCAACCATCCGATCCACATGCACGGTTACGATTTCGAGGTGACCTGCACGGATGGCGGCTGGGTGCGGCCGGAGGCGCGCTGGCCGGAGGTCAGCATCGATATTCCCGTCGGCGCCATGCGGGCTTATGAATTCGACGCCAAATATGTCGGCGACTGGGCGATCCATTGCCACAAGTCACACCATACGATGAACGCCATGGGACATGACGTCCCCACCTTCATCGGCGTCGACAAAAAAAGCGTCACCGAAAAGATCCGCAAGGTCCGGCCGGAATATATGCCGATGGGCACCGCCGGCATGGCCGACATGGGCGCGATGGAAATGGAAATCCCCGAAAATACCGTTCCGATGATGACGGGGTGGGGCCCGCACGGCCCGATCGAAATGGGCGGAATGTTCTCTGTCGTAAAGGTTCGCGAAGGCATTTCCGCGGGCGATTACGCAGACCCCGGCTGGTACGAAAATCCGCCCGGCACGCAGGCCTGGGAATGGACCGGCGAATTGCCGGACAGCCAAAAAAACACCGACCCCAAAACGCAGATCACGCCGCATCCGATGAAACACGGCTGAAGACGACCCACCCTTACAAACCAAGGAACAATGACATGACCAGACTGAAAATTGCACTGCTTCTCACCACTCTTGCCACGCCAGCGCTCGCATCCGGCACCCACGGCGGCGGCCATGAAGCGATGGCGGTGGGCGAACCGGGCGACAAGGCAAAAGTAACCCAGACCATTCAGGTGACGATGAAAGAGACACCCGATGGCAAGATGCTGTTCACGCCCGCCAAATTCGAATTCAAGAAGGGCAAGACGGTTCGCTTCGCTGTCAAGAATACCGGCGAGCTGGACCATGAATTCATCATGGACGAGCAGAAAGCCAATCTGGAGCACAAGGCTGCAATGGCCAAGGCGCCGGAGATGGAACACGACAACCCGAACGCTATCACCCTCGCGCCGGGAGAAAGCGGCGAAATCATCTGGAAATTCACCAATGACGGCATGTTCGAATTCGCCTGCCTGAAACCCGGACATTACGAGGCCGGCATGCGCGGCGATCTCAAAGTATCCGCCAAGTAACCCACAACCGAAGGAATCTCACCATGAAGACCGTCATTAAGATCACCGTCGCAGCCGCACTTCTACTCACCGCTCCATTCAGCGCATTTGCAGAGGAATTCACCAAGGGAACAGTCAAGAAAGTCGATGCTGCCGCCAAGAAGGTCACGATCATCCATGAAGAACTGAAGAACCTCGACATGCCAGCCATGACCATGGTGTTCCGCGTCAAGGACGATGCGATGCTCGCCAAGCTCAAGGAAGGCGCCAATATCGAGTTCATCGCCGAACGCGCCGACGGCAAGCTTGTCGTCGCAAAGGTGAAATAAGGCTGCCATCATCTGCGCAGAAGAAACGGAAGGGGCAGCGGTTTCCGCTGCCCTTTTGATATTAGCGGTCGGATGCCCGACGGGCGTTATTGTTCGGCAAACGGTCTTGTTTCGGCGGAGCGCCGCGCACCATCGCTCTTGCGCGAAAAAGTCGCGTCGATCGCACGCCGATTGTTGATGAACGGCCGATGGAGCAGAAGAAATACCGCAAACATCAAAGGCCATGCAATCAGGACATCCGAGAGGAAATGAGCTCCCATCGCCACCCTGTTCAGGGAGAAAATCACGATGAACGGCGTCAATATTGCGGTGCCGATCAGGCGAAATTTCTCTGGCAGGAGAATGATGAAGGCCAGAAGGGCGATTGCGGAAGCGCTTTCACCGGAAGGAAAAGAGCAGTTTCGGGTGCAGCTGCCACCGAGGGAAAGAACCGGTGTAAAAACCAGCTCTCCCCCGAACTCTGCGAGATGCCGCGGCCTTGCCCTGCCGAACAGGTTTTTCAGGGCATGCACCGCAGCGCCCGGTCCCAGAGCAAAAAAGACGATAATAAGCAGCAGTCTGTGTGGTGGAAAAAGCCGTGGCAAGCCGCGCGAGAAGGGCATTACGACAAGCATGCACACAAGTCCGGACAGCAAGACCCAGGGAAGCCTGCGGTTCAGATCGCGGACGGAAATCAGGAACTCGTCCTCGCCGAGTGTGAAACCTTCCGCCCAGAATTGCCAGCTTACTCCAAGATCGATATCCGGCCTGATCGTAAAGACAATCATCATCGCAAGGGCGACCAGAAGAGCCAGCACAAAGGGACTGCAGGAGGCACGCGCAAATGCCTGACGAACGACAGAAATAAAGTTGACACGAAATTTCGACCGTTGGGTCAAACGCCGCTTTTTGGGGTGGGTTTTATGGGTGAGAGACTGGTGCATGGCCAGTTCTCTTCCGCAGAAATGTCAAGGCTCTGCGGAGAAAGACACAAGAGTGTATGGAAAGGAGTGCCGGTGGGATTCATTCAGGCACAGCGGCTCTTGCCCGATGTTCCGCATCCGCTTAGCGTCCCGGCGCTGCCACGGCCGACACCAGTAAATTTGCGGATTGAGTATGGACAAAGGACTAATTCTAATCGTCGAAGACGACCCCGATATTATTCAGATCCTGGACGCCTATCTCGTTCGCGAAGGATACAGAACCGTCAGAGCCAGCGACGGAGAAACGGCGCTGACCCATTTCTCCATGTTGAGACCTGATCTGGTTCTCCTCGACATTCGCCTGCCGAAATTCGACGGCATCGAGGTTTTGAACCGCATCCGGCGGGAACGGGAGACGCCTGTCATCATGGTCACATCTCTCGCCGAGGACATGGACAAGCTGACGGGCCTTCGCCTCGGTGCTGACGACTACATCGTCAAACCTTTCAATCCGCATGAATTGATCGCGCGGGTGAATGCCGTGCTGAAACGCACGCGGCAACCGGGCTCTGGCGGAGTTTTACGCTTCGGGCCCATTGAGGTAGACACCGAAGCCTATGTCGCAGCCGTCTGCAACGACGGTCAGCGGGCCGTTCTGCCGCTCACGCTGAGCGAGTTCAGGATCCTCGCCCATATGGCGCGTCGTCCCACGCACGCCTTTCAGCGTGCCGATATTCTTGACGCCTGCCTGCCGGAAAGCGATGCGCTGGCGCGCACTATCGACACACACATCGCCAATCTGCGCAAAAAACTGACGGACCATGGCGCCTGCGGTTATCTCGTCTCGGTGCGCAGCATCGGTTATCGGCTGGCAGGGGAGCAAAAACCATGAAGCCTTGGCGGCTCCGCCTGCGGACGATGACGGCGATCACGATCACTACAATGCTCATCTTTGCGGTTGCGTTGGTCTATTTCGGCGTTTCCTGGTATGCGGACAATATTCAGGAGCGCATGATCGCCCAGCTATCGCCGGATGCCTCCAAGGCCTTCTCGGATATAGACCGGGGTGTGATGCCGGACCAGCGTCAGCTTGAGGCCCTTGTCAGGGTTTTGCCGGGCCTTGAGGACGAGGCCGATAACGAGCTTATCAAATCCGTGTTCATTTTCGGATTGCTCGGTGTCTTTCTCTGCAGCTTGCTTGGTTACTTCATCTCTCGGCGCATTGCGGCACCTCTCGGCGAACTTGCCGATGCAGCGCGGCGCATGGCGACCGGCAACTTCAGCGGAGGAGCAGAGATCAGGGGGAGC
This sequence comes from Rhizobium sp. ZX09, assembly GCF_017357485.1. Lineage (NCBI taxonomy): Bacteria > Pseudomonadati > Pseudomonadota > Alphaproteobacteria > Hyphomicrobiales > Rhizobiaceae > Rhizobium > Rhizobium sp. ZX09. The sequence goes on along the minus strand of NZ_CP031364.1, from coordinate 1,100,499 downwards.
CACATCGCAGAGGTCGCATTTCTCGTCGACAGTTTCGAGAGCTTGATCCGGGAACTTCAGATGATGGAGCACCGGTTGAAGTTCAACACGATGGCGGTAGCCCATGAACTGCGCACCCCGCTCACGATCCTGCAGGGCCGTTTGCACGGCATTGCCGATGATCTCTTTCCCCTCGACAAGGAAGCCATTCGCCACCTCATCGTCCATGTGGAGGGGCTGGCACGTCTCGTGGATGATTTGCGCACGCTTTCTCTGGCCGAAACCAACAGCCTCGTCAAAGATACCGAGCCACTTGATCTTGCCGCCGAATGCGCGGCCGTGGCGGAGGCGGCACGGCCGCTCATGAACGAAGCAGGCATTGATCTCGATATGTCGCTGGAGGCAGCATCAGTTTGCGGCGACCGTCAACGCCTTCGGCAGCTGCTGCTGATCCTGATGGACAATGTGCGCCGCTACGCGGCGAGCGGCGGATTTATGCGTTGCTCGACCGGGCTTCAGGACGGGCGCGCCTTCGTCTCGATCGAGGATAAGGGGCCGGGCTTCCCCGCCGGCGTCGAGGCGCACGGCATCGAACTCTTCTGGCGCATGGAACCGTCACGCGCGCGTAAGACCGGCGGGACAGGTCTCGGCCTGTCCATTGCCCGCGCAATCGCACAGGCGCATGACAGCGATCTGCAGATAAAGGCGCGCCCAGACGGCGGAACGATCGTGACCGTCGTTTTCCGGGAGGCATCCTGAACTCCACCCTAGTCATGGGCGGGCTTTCGCGCCGGCCCGAAGATCATGAAGCTGATGGCGGCGAGTAGCCATACACTGATGCCAGCATAGAGCATGACCAGGCCGAACCCATCCGCAAGCGCCCGGTGGACAAGCTCTTCCGGAACCCCCTGCGCCGAGGCGCCAGCAGTTCCCGCGGCGATCTTTTCCGCCAGCGACTGCACATGAGAAACATCCGCCCCGATTGGCAGGTTCGCCCGAAGCGAAGCCCCCACGCCCTCGACCAGAATAAAGCCCATGATCGGAATGTTGATGGCAAGCGAGATCATGCGTGCGCTCATGTCGACGCCCGAAGCCATGCCCGAACGGGCGGGCGAAACCGCGCCCGTGGTCGTGTTGGTAACGGGGGTATTGGTAAGTCCGAGCCCTATTCCCGCGAGGATGCAGCCGGGCAGCATTGTAACCCAGTTCGCCTCTTCGATACCGCTTCCCAGCTTCATCAGCATGAAGCCGAGGCCGATAGTGAACAGTCCTGCCGGAATGACGAGGCGGGGTTGGTAGCGCAGCGACAGGCGTTCCGCCAGAGGCGGGACCACCAAGGCTGGGAGCGTATAGGCAAGCAGGCCGAGCCCGGCGGTGACGCTGTCATAACCGAGGCCAGCCTGAAACCAGATCGGCAGATAGATCATGAACGGCCAGAAGCTGATATTCATCGCCGCTGAACCGATGATCGCCCCGGAAAAAGGCCGGATGCGGAACACTGAGAAGTCGAACATCGGTCTTGAACTAAGCTTTTCGGCAATCAGGAAGGCGATGAAGCTCGCAGCCGAGACGCCAAGGATCAGAAGCGCCGCCGGGCTCGCAAAACCAAGCTCGGGTCCCTGTGTGATGAAAAAGGCAAGGCAAAAAACGGACAGCGAAAGCGTGGCCATGCCGGCGATATCCAGACGTGCCGCCTCCGGGTCACGCGATTCTCTCACACCGCCCGAAGCAAGCAGCCACGTCACGATGGCGAGCGCTACGTGAACGAGGAAAACCCATTCCCAGCTCCACAGCGCAACAATGGCACCACCGATGATCGGGCCGAAACCGAGCCCAACGCCCGAGATGATGCCCCACCAGCCGAAGGCCATGCCGCGCTCCCGCGCCGTACGGAACTGGTGCGACAGAATGGCGATCTGGCACACCAGCATCGCCCCGCCGCTCAAGCCCTGAAAGAAGCGCGCGCCGATCAGCACCGGAACATTCTGCGTCATTCCGCAGGCAAGGGAAGACAGGGCAAAGGCAGCAATACTGGCAATAAAGACACGTTTACGGCCGAAGCGGTCGGCCAGCGCACCGGTTGCCATCAGCACCATGGTCACGCCGATGGTATAGGCATTCATGATCCACTGGAGTTGCCGGAAATCCGCGTGCAGTACCTCTTCCAGTGTCGGCAGGATCGCAGGAACGCTGGAGATTTCCAGTCCGAACATAAGAGCGGAGAGACAAACGGCAGCGAGCGCCATGGCGCTTCTGCTGCCCGTTTGTTCGGTAATAACAAGGGTCATTCTTCAGCCTTTCTTGGCTCGGCTCGCAACTGTGAAACCGATCTACGCGGCGACAGGCTAGACAAAGCTTGACCATAACTGAATTGGATGATTGGCTATTTCAGAGACAACAAATTGGAATAGTCGACATGAGCACGCTGGATGTGGAGGCCGTCGAAGCCTTCGTTACCATCGCCGATATGCAGAGCTTCACCCGCGCGGCCGAAGCGCTCGGCACCACCCAGGGCGCGATCAGCGTCAAGCTCAAGCGATTGGAAGACAGGCTAGGCCAGCGGCTGCTCGAACGCACACCGCGTTCGGTACGGCTATCCGCGCAGGGTGCAGTGTTTTTGGCGCCCGCCCGCGAATTTCTCGCCGCACACGATCGCGCATTGGCAGGCCTTTCCTCACCGCGCCGTCGTTTTGGCCTCGGCATTGCCGCCCACGTGGCAGGACCGGAGGTGCCAACCCTTCTGGCCCGCCTCAACGACCATGATCCGGGCCTGACGATTGAAGTGCGGATGGACCATTCGCGCTCCCTGCTCGACGCGTTCGACCGTGGGGAAATCGACGCAGCCATCATCAGACGCGAGGACGACCGGCGCGACGGCGAGGTTCTCGGACCGGAGCATTTCGGCTGGTATGCAGCCCCGCAATTCGAACATCGTCAGGGTGAACCGTTGCGGCTTGCGGCACTGTCTCCCGCCTGTGGCGTGCGTGATATAGCCACCCGCGCCCTGGACGGAGCTGGCATAGCCTGGACGGAGGTCTTCCTCGGCGGCACATCGTCCATGGTAACCGCGGCCGTTTCGGCGGGACTTGCGATTTCCGCCTTCTCCTCCCGTCTTGCCCCACCCGGCACCGTGGAGGTGAGCCAGCGTTTTGGGCTGCCTTCCCTGCCTTCCACCGAAATCATCATGTTCTCGACCCTGACGGACAGCAGATCGCGTGAGGCGTTGCGAACGCTCGCTGCCGCTTTTCGCGAGCATCGGCCGCCCTAAGTGCCGTGGCGTCACAGATAGCCCGACCGCCTGTCGACATTTACCAGTGGAAAATCTAGCATCGCGCCAAACTGGAAGGACCGACCATCTCTCGATCCAGCCGCCACAGTGGAGTATTCATGTCCCTGCCCCAAAAAATCGGTTTTATCGGAACAGGCGCCATCACCGACGCGATGGTACGCGGCCTGCTTGCCAGACCCGCCGCCGTACCACATGTCATGGTGTCCCAGCGCAGCGCGGATGTTTCGGCTGAACTGGCTGCCGATTTTTCGCAGGTGATCGTCTCAAGCGACAATCAGGCGATCGTCGATGGCTGCGATACCGTCATGCTGGCAATCCGTCCCCAGATTGCCGAGGAGGTCATCCGGCCGCTACGGTTCAGGGACGAACAGAAAGTCATCAGCGTCGTGGCTGCGACCAGCCGGGAAGCCCTTCTCGACTGGATCGATGCGGATGTACATCTCACCCAGGCGATCCCGCTGCCCTTCGTCGCCCGCCGCAAAGGCGTCACCGCCATTTATCCCGCCGATAGGGATACGGCAGCAATCTTCAACGTGCTCGGCAATGCGGTGGAATGCGAGACCAAGGCGGAATACGACCTTCTGGCCGCCGGAAGCGCTCTGATGGCTACTTATTTCGGTATCATGCAAACGGCAACGGAATGGTTGGCCGAAAACGGACTGCCGGAAGAAAAGGCGCGTGCCTATCTTGCGCCCCTCTTTGGCGGCCTCTCCGAGGTGGCGGTGTTGGCCGGAAGCAAGGCGGATTTTAACGATATCAGCCGTGAATTCGCCACCAAAGGCGGCCTCAACGAACAGGTGCTCAAAGACTTCGATGGCAAAGGCGGTTCAAAGGCCTTGAAAGATGCATTGAGCCGCGTGCTCGAGCGGATTGCGCGATAGCAGCCGGTGCAACGGTAGGAACAAAAGGGGCCTTTCGGCCCCTTCTGTTTATGCCTTGCCCGGACGGTTGATCGTCAGGAAGTGGCGCACGACAGGCTTTTCCAGCCCGGAATGATAAGCCAGCACCTTGCCCTGCAAATCTGCATCGGCATTGGAAACCCGCTTGTGCTGGCGAAGATGTTCCGCCCAGGATTCCACCATGAACCATTCGACGATCTTCTGCGGATCAGCGGAGTCTTCCGTGACACCCCAGCCATAGGCGCCATCGCGGCGACGTTCCTGGGAAAGCTCGTCGAGTGCATGCAGGAAAGCGGAGCGGTGATGCTTTTCGACATTATATTCGATCAGGATCAGAACCGGGCCGCGATCATGGGCCACCGGCTCGGCAACGAGCGGTTCCGGCCAATGGTTGGATGGCACCATATCCGCATCACCCGCAGGCAGTTTCAGGCGGTGCATGACAAGGCCCGCAACCAGCAGTCCCGCAGCACCGATCAGCAATGCACCCGGCACACCTGTGGCTTCACCAACAGCACCCCAGCCAAGGCTGCCGGCCGTCATCGCGCCGTTGAAGACGGTGAGATAGACAGCAAGGCCACGGCCACGCACCCAGTTTGGCAGAACTGCCTGGGCGGCCCCGTTCAGCGTCGTCAGAGCGGTGATCCATGCGCCCCCGAGGAACAGCAGGACGATGATGGCAAGCCACTTCGGCGGTGCGAGTGAAAGCGCGGCCATGACGAGTGCGGTAATGACGGCAGCACCGAGAAGCAGGGCATCTGCATCGAAACGTTCGCGCAGCTTCGGCATGACCAGCGCGCCGCCGATGGCGCCAGCGCCGACAGCACCGAGCAGAATACCGTAGAAGCTGGCGTCTCCGCCGAGCAATTGCCGGGCAACCAGGGGCAGCAGCGCCCAGACGGCGCTGGCGAAAGCGAAGAAGATCGCGGCCCGCAGCAGCACGACATGAAGCGGCTTGCTGGCACGGGTGTAACGAAGGCCCGCCCGGAAAGCGCCGAGGAAACCTTCGGCCAGCGCATCGTCAGCGTTCTTTACCCGCGGCCACCACAAAAGGGCGGCGATGACGACGAAGTAACTGGCGACATCGGCGCCATAGGTAAATGCCGCGCCGAAGGCCGCAAGCAGGATGCCGCCAGCAGCCGGACCGATGGAACGGGCGATATTGATGCCGAGCGAGTTCAGAGCCACGGCGCTCTTGATATCCTCGCGCTTCACCAGCTCCGGCACGATGGCCTGCCAGGTCGGTCCCATCAGCGCCGCACCGATACCGCCGAGGAAGGTGAGACCGATCAGGGCGCTGACGGACAAAAGGCCGGTGTGCGCAAGAACCATGAGGGTGACGCTGACAGAGGCCAGCAACAGCTGAACTGCGATCAGGAACTTGCGTCGGTCGAGAATATCGGTCAGCACGCCGGCCGGGATCGCCAGAAGAAAGATCGGCAGGGTTCCAGCGGCCTGCACCATGGCGACAGCCGCCGGAGAGGCCGAAAGATCGGTCATCAACCATGAACTCGCGACATCACGCATGAAGCTGCCGGTATTGCCCAGCACCGTCGCGGCCCAGAGGACGGCGAAGACCGGTTGTGCAAGCGGAGCAAAACTGCTTGCGGAGGATTTTGCGGCGCTCATTTGCCCGTTCCTTTCGTGAGATCGATTGCAGCGACGACGACAAATGCGCCAGCGAGACCTAGATGTTCAAAGAAGGCATTGGTGGCCATCATGCGGTCCATGCCCGGCGCCATTTCCCAGAAGCGGAGAGCGATGAAGGTGGCGACAAGAGTGAAGCCCGCCAGTGCCAGAGCTCCGGCCCAGCGCAGGAAGCCCGACACGACCAGAGCGGAGGCGGTGAGTTCGAACAGGATGACGACCACGGCGAATGCGACCGCCGGCTGAAGGCCAAAATGGTTCATCTCGGCAATCGCCCCGGGAAAGTCGAAAATCTTCGTCAGCGGTCCCTGAATATAGGCCGAGCAAAGCGCCAGAAGCGCAAGGGTTTTTGTGGCGGGTGCGGCAACGATATCCGCAAGGAAGCCCCGAAGGCGAAGGGTTGAAGACGGCTCAGTCATAATGTGCTCCTACTGGCCGTTCGGTTCGAGCGGCGCTGGCGTTCATCTGATGGAGCGATATTGGCGCAAGGGATTACCGCCAACAATTGCATCAATAGTTTCGATATAATTGCGTAATTTGTAATATTCTTTTATCGGCTGTTGGTCGTATCCCACGGGCGGCACATGCGCCGCCCGTGGGTGGCTTCTTTTGCCTATGAGGCTTATACCGCCCAGCAGGAGCAGCCCAAGGCACCGAAGAAGCCTTTGAGATCGGCAATCGGCAGCTTCGATGTCCAGGCACCGGCATGGTCGTGACCATGCACACCGCAATCGCTGGCACAGCCGCAGGTGGAGATGGCCGTGCGGCGCAGCGAGCGGGCGCCGGCGCCATCCGGTTCACCCCAGGCGGCGTAGCCGCCGAACTTGCGCACTGGCGACCAGTCTGGCATGGCCGGCGGAATATTGCTCTCGTCCAGTGCCTTGAAGTCACCGGCGCCATAGACGACCTTGCCACCCACCATCGTCAGTTCCGAGGTAAGGAAGGAGATTTCATCCTCCGCACAGGAGAAGAAGTCCTTGTCCGGCACCACGAGATCGGCGAACTGGCCTTTCTCGATGCGGCCCTTCTTGCCTTCTTCATTCGAGAACCAGGTGACTTTTTCCGTCCACATGCGCAGCGCCGTTTCGCGGTCGAGGCAATTGGCGCGCGGGTAAAGCTGCATGCCGCCAACGGTCTTGCCGGTCACCATCCAGAAGAGCGACACCCACGGATTGTAGGAGGCGACGCGCGTTGCATCCGTTCCGGCCGAAACGTTCACACCCTTATCGAGCATGCGCCGGATCGGTGGTGTGGCTTCGGCCACGCCCTGGCCATAACGCTCGACGAAATATTCGCCCTGATAGGCCATGCGGTGCTGGGTGGCGATGCCACCGCCAAGCGCGGCGATACGGTCGATGGAGCGGTCAGAAATGGTTTCAGCATGGTCGAAGAACCAGTTAAGCCCTTCGAGCGGGATATCACGATTGACCTTTTCGAAGACATCCAGCGCCCGCGAAATGGTCTCGTCATAGGTGGCATGCAGACGCCAGGGCCAGCGGTTTTCCGCGAGAATCCGGACAACATCTTCAAGTTCGCCTTCCATCTCCGGCGGCATATCGGGCCGCGGCTGACGGAAATCCTCGAAATCGGCCGCGGAAAAGACCAGCATTTCACCCGCACCATTGTGCCGGAAATAATCGTTGCCCTGCTTGTATTTGACCGATTGCGTCCAGTTGAGGAAGTCTTCCTTTTCCTGTTTCGGCTTCTGCGTGAAGAGGTTGTAGGCCAGCCGAACGGTCATCTGGTTCTCATCCGACAGCTTCTGGATCACCTCGTAATCATCCGGATAATTCTGGAAGCCGCCGCCGGCATCGATGACGCCGGTCACACCCAGCCGGTTCAGTTCGCGCATGAAATGGCGGGTGGAATTGACCTGATAGTCGAGCGGCAGTTTCGGCCCCTTGGCAAGCGTCGAATAGAGAATGCCGGCATTTGGCTTGGCGAGCAGCAGGCCGGTGGGATTGCCGTTGGCATCACGGGTGATTTCGCCACCGGGCGGGTTCGGCGTGTCCTTGGTATAACCGACGGCACGCAGCGCCGCGCCGTTCAGCAGCGCCCTGTCGTAAAGATGCAGAAGGAAGACCGGCGTATCAGGCGCGACCGCATTGATCTCCTCGATGGTCGGCAGGCGCTTTTCGACGAATTGGTGCTCGGTGAAACCGCCGACGACGCGCACCCATTGCGGGGCTGGCGTTATCGCGACCTGGCGTTTCAGCATGTCCATGGCATCGGCAAGCGAGCGCACGCCGTCCCAGCGCAGTTCCATATTGAAGTTCAGGCCCCCACGCACGACGTGGGTGTGGTTGTCGATCAGGCCCGGCAGAACCCGCTTGCCCCTCAGGTCGATGATCTTCGTTTCCGGCCCGGCAAGGGCCATGACCTCGGTATCGCTTCCCACCTCGAGAAACAGACCATCCTTGATGGCGACTGCCGTTGCATTCGGATTGCCACGATCAAGTGTCGTGACGCGGCCATTGTGAAGGATGGTATCTGGATGCATGGACGAAGCTCCGCTCTTGATGGGATCAGCGGCCTTAGCCGGTGAAAACAGATTCGGAAAGGCGAGACTGGATGCCGCGCCGAGGAAAGTGCGTCGTGTTGGCATCAGCTTCTCTCCCTCTCGATGGGTGCGGTGCCCTTGGCGATATCTACCGTTTCGACACCACCCTTGGGCATATGACCGAACATGTGCGGCTTGATCTGGTTGAACCACGAAACGGCGGCCGGTTCCCTGTCGATAATCGTTCTTGCGAAAGGGATGATCTGTTCTCCGACCAGGATGCCCAGCAGACCGACCAATGCAATGACGGGCGGCGCGGGCGAACGCACATTGAGCAGGCTGTAAACGATGCCGACGAGCAGGCCGGCGCCAAGCGACAGAAGATAGACTTTCATGGAAACCTCCTTTGGGTGGATAAAGCCGCGCCGGCCGGGATATTGATCCCGCCGGCGCGTCAGGGTTGAAAGCTTATTTCGCGGGGTTGGGGCCGATGCGCTTGCCGTGCTTGACGCGCTCAGCACCGCCATGAACATGCGTGACCGCATAATCGATGCCCATGCCGTAAGCGCCTGAATGTTCCTTCACCAGCGAGGTGACGGCGTCATAGGTTTCCTTGCGCGCCCAGTCGCGCTGCCATTCCAGCAGCACCTGCTGCCACGTGACGGGGATGACGCCCGCCTGCACCATGCGGTCCATGGCATATTTATGCGCATCGACAGAGGTGCCGCCAGATGCATCCGCCACCATGTAGATTTCGTAATCGGCGACATCATGCAACGCGGAAAGAGCGAAGGTGGTGTTGCACACTTCCGTCCAGAGGCCGGAAACAACGATCTTCTTGCGACCGTTGGCGGCATTCTTCGCCAGGGCATCGCGGACATTCTGGTCATCCCAGGAATTCATCGAGGTACGCTCGAGAATGTCGTTTTCCGGGAATACTGCCAGCAGTTCCGGGAAGGTGTTGCCGGAGAAGCTTTCCGTTTCAACCGTGGTGATTGTCGTCGGAATGTTGAAGATCTTTGCAGCCTTGGCGAGGCCGACGACATTGTTCTTCAGGCTCTGGCGATCGATCGACTGCACACCGAAAGCCATCTGCGGCTGCTGGTCGATGAAGATGATCTGGCTGTTGGCGGGAGTAAGGACTTCAAGCTTCGACATGGTGGTTCTCCGTTCAGGTGGTGATTGCCGATCGACGGCGGTGAAATTGACAAGGCTTCGCCGGTCAGCTGCCCGGCAGGGGCAGCCGCCTTGAAAGCGTGGATATGATTTCTTCAGTGGATGCGGATCAACGACCCGCTTTATGCCGCAAGGGGAGCGAGGTTCGCCTCGATCTGATTGCGGAAAGGCTCATAACGGCTTGGCAGCTTGAGCGCTTCGCCCAGATGCGCGGTATCCTCGTCGCGATCGAAACCGGGTTCGTTGGTGGCGATTTCGAACAGGATGCCGCCCGGCGTGCGGAAATAGATCGCCCAAAAGTAATCGCGGTCGATGACAGGGGTGACCTGATAGCCGGTGTCCATCAGCGCCTTGCGCACGTCCAGCTGCTTTTGACGGTTTTCAACCGCGAAAGCGATGTGATGAACCGAACCGGCTCCCGGACGGGCAAAGGGCGTCTTTGGCAGTGTGGCGAGATCAATCGTATCGGCGCCGTTGCCGCCGGGAATGACGAAGCGGGTTACATCGCCTTCTGCATCGGCGCGCTCATATCCCATGAAGCGAAGCAGTTCCTCGGTCGCCGCCGTATCATTCAGATTGAAGCGCGCGCCGGTAAAGCCGCGTATGGCGTTGTCTTCGGAGATGCCCTCGGCAAGCCATGGAGCGCGGGCATCGTTATCCGTTTCGATCAGCGCGAGTCCATCGCCATCCGGACCGGTAAAACGCAGGCGCTGTGCACCGAAGACCGTATCGGCCTGAAGGCCGGCGGCACCTTTCGTAATGAGACGATCTTTCCAGAAGCCGAGCGAACCCTTGGGGACGGAAAACTGTGTCTCGCCCACTTCGCCGACGCCCGGACGGCCGGCCATCATGTTGGCGAAGGGAAAATACGTCATGACGGTGCCCGGGGTTCCCTTTTCGTCACCGTAATAAAGGTGATAGACGCTTGGCTCGTCGAAGTTAACGGTTTTCTTGACCCGGCGCAGGCCGAGCGTATCGGTGAAGAAGCTGTTGTTCTGCCGCGCATCCGACGCCATCGAGGTAACGTGGTGCAGGCCCTTGATATCCTTGATCATCGTCGGCGCCTTTCGCTGTTGGTATGCCCGTTTCGATGGAGAAAGATGTAACCCGCTTGATTGCATCGCGGAATTGCAATATTTTTCTTGAATGAATTGCGATTTTTGAAATAATAGAGATGAACGATCACAAAGCTCTCAAAACCTTCCTGATGGCGGCCGAAAAGCGCAACTTCGCGCAGGTGGCCCGTGAACTCGGCATGACGGCAGCGGCCGTCACCCGTGCGATTGCAGCACTTGAAGATGATCTCGGCGTGCAATTATTCGTCCGGACCACCCGTCAGGTATCGCTCACGACGGACGGGGCCGTCTTCGCCGCACAGATTCAGCCGGCGGTCGAGGCTTTGGAGAACGCCCGGCGCGATGTTCGCAACGCCCACAAGGCCGACGAGGGACGCCTGAGGATCAGCGCGCCGACATGGCTCGGCAAAACGGTGCTGCCGCCGATCCTGTCGGGCTTCCGTGAACTCTATCCGAAAATGTGCTTCGAGATTTCGTTATCGGATGGCCTGGTCAATATCGTGGATGATGACTACGATCTGGCGATCCGTATCTCGTCCGCCCCATCGGACAAATTCACCATATGGCGCAAGATCAGGGCTGTACCGCGCATATTGGTGGCGGCTCCGGGCAGCCGGTTCGCGCAGATGAAACACCCCGCTGAACTGACGCCTGACGATTGCCTTGCCTACAGCGGCGAGAGCCGTCGGGAGAATTGGGTTCTGTCAGATGGCGGGTCAAGTATCACGATAACGGCAGGTCGTGCCTTCAGCGCCAATAGCGGCGAGGTTCTGGCCGATATGGCTGCGGATGGCGCAGGGGTCGCCTTGCTGCCGGGCTTCAACATCGCACAGCATATCCACAGCGGCCGCCTCGTCCATGTCCTGCCCGGCTGGTCGCCGCCGGAACTCTGGCTGACGCTCTATTATCCGCCCTATCAGGCCCTGCCGCCCCGCATCGCAACTTTCTCGAAATTTTTCGAAGAGCAGTTACCAGCCTACATGGTGGCGCTGGAGTAGAACTGCCCGGATCTGCGCATTTTAATGACGGCGCGGGAGCGGCGCGCTCCCTCGCGTGATCGAGCGCGCGCCTTCCGTTATGCGCCATCCTGCCCAACAATATTGGACCGGGAAGTCACCGGACAACACACCAGTAAAATTCCGCTTGATTAAATACCGACTAGTCTGTATTTAATCAAGCAAGGGAGATTTGATGTGGCAAGGAAACAGAACCCATTGACCAGGCCGGGCCTGCTGGAGGCGGCATTTACCGTCATCCGGACGAAAGGTTACGCCGCGACGACAGTTGACGATGTCTGCGCCAAGGCCGAGCTGTCCAAAGGTGCATTCTTTCACCATTTCTCCAGCAAGGAGGAAATGGCGGTCGCGGCTGCCCAGCACTGGTCGGAGGTAACCGGTGCCGTGTTCGAAACCGCGTCCTATCATGATGCCGCTGATCCACTGGAGCGACTGCTGAACTATGTCGCCTTCCGCAAGCAGTTGATACAGGGCGACTTGCCGGATTTTACCTGCTTTGTCGGCACCATGGCGCAGGAGGTTTACGAGACCAGCGAGGCGATCCGGCAAGCGTGCTGGACCAGCATTTCAGGCCACGCCGAAACACTTGTCAGCGATATCGAAGCAGCCCTGGATCAATACAAGATAACAGAGACATTTACGGCGGAAAGTCTTGCCCTGCACATTCAAGCGGTCATCCAGGGCGCCTTCATTCTGGCAAAAGCGAGCGGGAATCCGCAGCAAGCCGTCGAAAGCCTCGACCATCTTCACCGCTATATCCGGCTGCTGTTCAGCCCGACAATGATCGACCACGTTGAATGACAACGCATCAACAGGAGGAAACCATGCCAAGCGTCATTCGTCTACATCGCGTCTTCGCAACGAAACCCGAAAAGCTCTATCGCGCTTTCATCGAACCGGATGCGATTTCAAGCTGGCTCCCGCCATTCGGGTTCACCTGTACCGTTCATGAACTGAATGCGAAGGTCGGCGGCAATCACCGGATGTCTTTCCGAAATTTCACGACGGGCGACAGTCATTCCTTTGGCGGGACCTATGTTGAACTCGTGCCCGGAGAGCGCCTTGTCTACACGGACCGCTTCGACGATCCCAACCTGCCTGGCGAAATGAAAGTCACGGTGAACATGAAGGCAGTGGCATCCGGCACCGAAGTGAATATCGAACAGGAGGGCGTGCCGGATATCATTCCGGCTGATGCATGTTATCTCGGCTGGCAGGAGTCACTGCGCAAGCTTGCCAAACTCGTAGAACCCGAAATCACGCAATAGCGCGCGACAATGTTCCAAATTGCGAGCGCATGATCTGCCTGCGCAGGGCTTACATGAACTCCCAGCTCCCGGAGGCTCCGGATCTGTCATCGCACGGATATCCGGGCCTCCTTCCTTTCCCCGCTGCTTGGGCAGGGTCTTGCAGCCCGTCCAGAACTAGAACGACCGTACAAAAGGCGGAAGTCCCGACACAGACATGTTAGCAGGCCTCTGGCCGGTCAGTCTTCGATAGGAAAGGCGAATCCGGCCTTCACGCGGTCCATGACGACCATTGTCTTGAACCCTTTAATGTCGTGGTTTTCATAAAAGAAGCGGCGGGTGAAGGCCTCGTAGTCCTCCATGTCCTTTGCCGTGATTACCAGAATGAAATCGGCATCGCCGGTGACATAATAGCCGATCATGACTTCGCGCGTCGCACGGATCGCCGACTTGAAGCGATCGACGATGTCCGCACGCTCCCGTTCCAACGACACGAGGACGATCATGGTGATGCCCCGTCCCACGGCTTTGGGCGAGATGATCGCCACATCCGCCTCGATCACTCCCTCCTCCCGTAATCGCTTGAGCCGCCTCTGGCAGGCCGTCGGCGAGAGATTGACGATCCGCGCCAGCTCCTCCGACGTCAGGCGGTTGTTCTTTTGCACGGCGTCAAGCAGCGCCCTGTCGGCTCGATCAATATTGGTCATGCAGAATTCCTGCGTATTCGGGTAAAATCAGCATTATTTCTGCGCCAAGCAGGAAATAAATGCCGGAGATCGATCATGCAGCGACGCTAAGCTTCACGCAAATGAAAATGGAGCATATTCATGAAAGGTATTGCCAGCGCCGCGTTGAAGAACCTTCGCCGGCCCGATCTGATCGAGCATCGCGCCTTTTTGGGCGGGATATGGGTGGAGCGCAGCGAGAGGCTGAGCGTTATCGACCCAGCAGGCGGCGGCCATCTCGTGGATGTGACCGCCTGCTCTCTCGATGATGTCGATTCCGCCATAGAGGCCGCCAGCGCAGCCTTCCTTCACTGGCGCGAGACGCTGCCGGTAGAACGCGGCGACATCCTGCGGAGCTGGGGCAGACTGATGCGCGACAATGCGCGCGATCTCGCCATTATCATCAGCGCCGAGCAGGGCAAGCCGCTGGAAGAATCGCTGGGGGAAATTTCCTACGCGGCCAATTTTCTCGACTGGTTCGCGAGCGAAGGCGAGCGATCCTATGGCGAGACAATACCGAGCCACCTGAAAGGTGGCAATCTCTCCGTACGGATGCAGCCGATCGGCGTAACGGCAGCGATCACGCCATGGAACTTCCCGTCAGCCATGATAGCCCGCAAGGCCGGAGCGGCCCTTGCCGCCGGTTGCACCATGATCGTCAAGCCGGCACCCGAAACTCCGCTCTCGGCGCTGGCTCTGGCAAAACTTGCGGAGGAGGCAGGCATGCCGGCCGGCGTATTGCAGGTGCTGCCCGGTGAAGCCGCGCCTCTGGCGCGTCGTCTTCTGGAGCATACCGATGTGCGGGCGTTCTCCTTCACTGGCTCGACGGAGGTCGGGCGGCTGCTCCTTACCCAGTCGGCGGCAACCGTCAAGAAAGCGTCGCTGGAGCTGGGTGGTCATGCACCCTTCATCGTATTTGGGGATTCTGATCTTTCTCAAGCGGTGGCGGGGTGCATCAGCGCCAAATTCGCTACATCTGGCCAGGACTGCCTGGCGGCAAATCGCATCTATGTTCAGCGAGCGCTCTATGACCGCTTCATCGATCGGTTTGCCGACGCAACTTCCAGACTGACCGTTGGCCACGGCCTTGAACCGGGCATCGACATTGGGCCGATGACACGGCCATCAGTCGCCGAAAAGTGCCGTCAGCAGATCGCACAGGCGCTCTCCGCTGGCGCGCGCCTCGTCTGCGGCGGGCAGGACAGTCCGCTCGGCGGCAATTTCGTAACGCCAACCGTGCTGGCTGATGTGACTGACGACATGCTGATCGCACGTGAGGAAACCTTCGGGCCTGTGGCCGCCATCCTTCCCTTCGATGATGAGAGTGAGGTCGTCCGCCGCGCCAATGCAACCGAGATGGGGCTTGCGGCCTATGTCTACACCAACGATCTGGGCCGGGCGATGCGCCTGACCGACCAGCTGGAATACGGCATGGTTGCCGTCAATACGCCGAAATTCACCGGTGCGCCAATTCCCTTCGGCGGCTGGAAACAATCCGGCCTCGGTCGCGAAGGCTCGCGCCACGGCCTGATGGAATATCTCGAACCCAAATATGTCTGCTTCGGCAATCTGGCTGCCTGAAAGGAACCCGCCTATGACCATCGACATCAAAAATATCGCGGAAATGGATCGAAATGCGGTTCTGCACCCCTTCACGCAGCTGAAAGACTTCGCCAGCGGCAAGCTCGGGGAACCGACCATCGTTGAAACCGGCAAGGGCATCCGCATTCAGGACGCGCACGGCAAGCAGTTGATCGATGGCTTTGCCGGTCTTTATTGCGTCAATGTCGGTTACGGTCGCACCGAGGTGGCGGAAGCCATTTCCCGTCAGGCCTATCGGCTCGCCTATTATCATTCCTACGCCGCCCACACGACCGACGAACTGGCGATCCTGTCCGACCGGCTGGTGAAGATGGCGCCCGGCAAGATGAGCAAGGTGTTTTATGGCATGTCCGGCTCGGACGCCAACGAGACCCAGGCCAAGCTCGTCTGGTATTACAACAATCTGCGCGGCAAGCCGGAGAAGAAGAAGATCATTTCCCGCGAGCGGGGATATCACGGCTGCAGCGTCGTTTCCGGTTCCATGACCGGCATGAGCTTTTATCACGACCACATGGACCTGCCGCGCGCTGGCGTGCTGCACACCGGCGTCCCCCACCATTATTGGGGCGCTGAAGCCGGTGAAACAGAACTGGAATTCTCAAAACGGCGCGCTGACGAACTGGAAGGGCTCATTCTGCGCGAAGGCCCCGACACAATCGGCGCCTTTATTGCCGAACCGGTGCTTGGCACGGGGGGCATCACGCCGCCGCCGGAAGGCTACTGGCCGGCGATACAGGATGTTCTCAGAAAATACGATGTCCTGTTGATTGCCGATGAGGTGATTACCGGCTTCGGGCGTACAGGCTCCATGTTCGGCTCGCAACATTACGGCATCGAGCCGGATCTGATCACCGTCGCCAAGGGTCTGACATCAGCCTATTTCCCGCTCTCCGGCGCGATCGTAGGAGAGAAAGTCTACAAGGTGATGGAGGAGGGCGCTGATCGCGTCGGCGCCTTCTCGCACGGCTACACCTATTCCGGACATCCCATCGGTGCGGCTGCGGCAAACGCCGTGCTTGATATCGTGGAAAAGGAAGACCTGCCGGGCAATGCACGGGCCGTCGGCAACTATTTTCAGGAGCAGTTGAAGGCAAGGTTCGCACAGCTTCCAATCGTCGGCGAGGTGCGTGGCGTGGGCCTGATGGGCGCCATCGAATTCGTGGCGGACCGGGAAAAGAAGACACGTTTTGCACCGGGTCTTGCGGTTGGTGCGCGAGTTTCGAAGGCGGCACGCAATGGCGGCCTTATTGCGCGGGCCATGCCGCATGGCGATATTCTGGGCTTTGCACCGCCGCTCGTCACGACGAAGGCGGAGGTGGACGAGATCATCGCCATCGCCGAAGCCGCCGTCCGCAGCGTCATGGATGATCTGGTCCAGGCTGGCGAAAAAATCTGATCACCAGCCAGGCGTTTACCGGACCAGTAACTGCACGTCCGGACAGCAGGGAGATGACGATTGCGCCTGTTTTGGATGCAATTGTCATCTACGCTGCATAAGGCTTCATCTTTTCGCCGAACCGTGCATAATGTCATGAAATCATCTTCGTCTAAAACGAGACAATTTCATGCGCCGTCAAGCCAATCCGCTCAGCCTCGATCCGGTTCCCGCAACGAGACCGGTGGCATGGCGGCCAGTTCTCGCCAAGCAGAAGGGCGAAACGAAACATTCGGCACTGACCGAACGCATCATCGCCGATATCGACGCCGGCGTTCTGAAGCCGATGGACCGCATGCCGACCCACCGCGATCTGGCCCGCGAACTCGGACTGTCTGTCCAGACCGTCAGCCTGTCCTACAAGGAGGCTGAACGGCTGGGTTATCTCAGTGGCGAGATCGGCCGTGGCACCTTCGTGAAGACACGGGTGACGGACCGGGCGGGCCGCATGATGCTCGACCACAGCCCGACTGAGGTCCTCGATCTCTCCATTATTCGCGGCGTCTATCTCGACGAGCATGAAAACGCCTCACGCGCCATCCTTCGTGAATTGGCCGATGGTGACAATTCGGGTTTCATGCGCCCCTGCCGGCCGGTGGCCGGCCTCGACAGCCACCGGGAAACCGCCCGAACCTGGCTCACCATGATGGGCGTGACCGCCGGTGCGGAACGTATCCTCGTCACTAACGGCGCAGCCCACGGCATTTTCCTTGCCCTGAGCTGCATCATTCGATCGAACGACGTGGTTCTCTGCGAGAACCTCACGGACCACGGCATTATCGGCCTGTCGAACATCCTCGGTTTCAGCCTCAAGGGCCTGCCGACCGATGAAGAGGGCGTTTTACCGGACGCGCTGGAGGCCGCGTGTGCATCAGGCGGCGTCAGGGCGCTGGTGCTTATTCCCACCCTCAACAATCCCACGGGGCATGTATCGGGCGCGGAGCGCAGACGGGAGATTGCGACAATTGCCGAACGCTACGGCGTCTTTGTCATCGAAGACGAAGTTTATCGCCCGATCATCGAGGATGATCTGCCATCCATCACTGAAATGCTGCCTGATCTCGGCTTTTTCGTCACCAGCTTCACGAAAGCGGTCCTGACGGGGCTGCGCGTCGGCTATCTTGTCGTGCCGCCGGCCTACTCCATCCGCGCCGCGTCCATCCTGCGGGTGTCGAGCTGGAGCGGAACCTATCTCACCGCAGAAATAGCGACGCGCTGGGTCGAAAACGGCACTGCCTTGCGGCTGCTGGATGTGCAGCGCGCCGAAGCGCGGGCGCGGCAGAAAATTGCAGTGGATATCCTAGGCCAGCATATCGCCTCGACCCATCCCCTTTCCTTCTGCGCCTGGCTGAAGGTTCCGCCGCGCTGGACGGAGGACGGCCTTGTACGCGCGCTGACGAACCAGAATGTCGCGGTTACTCCATCAGAGCCATTCATTGCCGGTCCCGGCCATGGCGGCGGCATCCGCATTTGCCTTGGCGGTCGCCTCAACCATGCGAGCCTTATCAAGGCTTTGACCACGGTGCGACAGACCTTCGAGCAACTGCCGCCGGTCTACGATATCGGTTCGATCGGCTGAGGCTGCCACCCGAAAATCATTGAATCATTACAATATAATAATTGACATGATTTTACTTCGCTCACAACATGACAATCATGAAGAGCGAAAACCTGTCCATATCGACGTACAAGAACCCGCTGCCGGTCTCACTGGAAGCGATAGAGCAGGCTGCGGCGCGGCTTGAGGGAAGGGTTGAGCGAACACCGTTGGTTCGCTCGGACAATCTTTCGAAACGCGTTGGTTATCCCGTTCATCTGAAGCTTGAAACCCTTCAGCCTATCGGCGCCTTCAAGCTGCGAGGCGCTATGAACGCCATTCTCTCTCTCGGCGATGAGAAGCGCCAGCGGGGCCTCGTCACCGCCTCCACCGGCAATCATGGCCGGGCGGTGGCCTATGCGGCAGAGAAACTGGGTATTCGCGCCACGATCTGCATGTCGTCGCTGGTGCCGGCAAACAAGGTGGAAGCGATCCGGGCGCTGGGCGCGGAGATACGGATCGTGGGCAGGTCGCAGGATGACGCGCAGGAGGAAGTGGAGCGGCTGACCAAAAGCGGCGGGCTCACCGCTATCCCGCCGTTCGATCATGCCGACGTCGTGGCTGGCCAGGGCACGATTGGCCTCGAAGTCATTGAAGACATGCCAGACCTAGAGACAATTCTCATTCCTCTCTCGGGCGGAGGTCTCGCGGGCGGCATCGCCGTCGCGGTTAAGGCGCTGAAGCCAGAGGCGCGGGTCATCGGCATTTCCATGGAGCGGGGTGCGGCCATGCATGCGTCGGTCAAAGCGGGCCGGCCCGTCTCGGTCCGTGAGGAAGAGACGCTGGCGGATTCGCTTGGCGGCGGGATCGGACTGGCGAACCGTGTGACCTTTGCGCTTTGCCAGGCATTACTTGATGACATCGTGCTGGTTTCCGAAGACGAGATCGCAGCAGGCATCCGCCATGCGGCCCACGAGGAAGGCCTGACAGTGGAAGGCGCAGGCGCCGTTGGCTTCGCTGCCGTGCTGGCGGGCAAGGTCACCATCAGCGGCCCGACCGCGATCATCGTATCGGGCGGAAACATCGATCCGGCGCTCCACAAGACCATCATCGACGGGGGAGCCGCATGAGCAGCATCACCATCCTGACCGAAAAAGAACTGCGCGCCGTCGTTAAGCTCGACCTTTCCGCGGTCGACTGCGTGGAGCAGGCCTTTGCCGCCCTTGCCACCAAAGCTGTCGCCATGCCGCCGATCCTCCGGCTCGATATTCCCGAATTTCGCGGCGAAGTGGATGTTAAGACTGCCTATGTGCCGGGTTTCGACGGCTTTGCCATCAAGGTCAGCCCCGGCTTCTTCGACAATCCGAAGCTTGGCCTGCCGAGCCTCAACGGTCTCATGATCCTCTTCAGCGCGAGGACCGGGCTGGTGGAGGCCCTGCTTCTCGACAACGGTTATCTTACCGATGTGCGCACCGCTGCGGCCGGTGCAGTTGCGGCGCGGCACATGGCACGAAAGGACGCGTCCGTCGCAACGATTTTCGGGGCGGGCATGCAGGCGCGTCTGCAGCTCGAGGCTTTGACGCTGGTGCGGTCGATTAAAACTGCGCGGATCTGGGCACGAAACCATGACAAGGCTGAAAAGCTCGCTAGCGATTTTGCCAGGGAGCACGGCATCGAAGTGTCCGCCGTGGCGGATCCACAGGCAGCGGTGCGAAACGCTGACATCATCGTCACCACGACACCGGCCGAAAAGCCAATCCTGCGCGCCGACTGGCTGGAACAAGGCCAGCATCTGACCGCGATGGGATCGGACGCCGAACACAAGAACGAGATCGATCCGGCCGTATTCGCCAGAGTGCGCTATGTCGCGGACAGGCTTACGCAGACCCGCATTCTCGGCGAATTGCATCACGCGATTGCCGCGGGTTACGTCGAGCGGGATCAGCCATTCGCCGAGCTTGGAGAGGTGATTGCCGGCAAGTCACAGGGCCGCCTCTCGAACGAAGACATCACCTTTGCCGATCTGACCGGCACCGGCGTGCAGGACACAGCCATCGCCAATCTCGCCTTTGCCCGAGCAAAAGAAGCGGGCAGCGGCCAAATCATCGAAAACAGCGTAAAAATGGGAGACGCAGCGTGAGTGTAACGCTGAACTTTACGCGCGAGGAATATGCCGCGCGCCTGGCTAAAACCCGGAAAGCCATGGAAAGTGCCGGTATCGACCTGCTTGTCGTCACCGACCCGTCCAACATGCATTGGCTGACGGGTTATGACGGCTGGTCCTTCTACGTCCACCAATGTGTGCTCGTGCCGCCTGATGGTGAGCCGATCTGGTACGGTCGCAAACAGGATGCGAATGGCGCCAAGCGCACGGCATACCTCGCCCACGACAACATCATCGGCTATCCCGATCACTATGTTCAATCGACCGAGCGGCACCCGATGGACCTGTTGTCGCAGATCATCGAGGAACGGGGCTGGTCAGGCCTGACGGTCGGTGTCGAAATGGACAATTATTACTTCTCGGCAGCAGCTTTCGCATCACTGAACAAACATCTGCCAAACGCACGTTTCAAGGATGCCGCCGGCCTCGTGAACTGGCAGCGCGCTGTCAAAAGCCCGACCGAACTCGACTATATGCGCAAGGCGGGCAAGATCGTCGAACTGATGCACAAGCGTATCGTCGACGTCGTTGAACCGGGCATGCGCAAGTGCGATCTCGTGGCAGAGATATACGATGCCGGCATTCGGGGCACCGCAGAATTCGGCGGCGATTACCCCGCCATCGTGCCGCTCCTTCCTTCCGGTGCCGACGCTTCCGCCCCGCACCTGACATGGGACGACAAGCCGATGCGCTCAGACGAAGGTACCTTCTTCGAAATCGCCGGCGCGTACCGTCGTTATCATTGCCCGCTGTCACGCACGGTCTTTCTCGGCAAACCGACACAGGCATTCCTTGACGCAGAGAAAGCAACGCTCGAGGGCATGGAGGCCGGTCTTTCCGCAGCCAAGCCCGGCAATACCTGCGAAGACATCGCCAATGCCTTTTTTGCCGTGCTGAAAAAATACGGGATCATCAAGGACAACCGCACCGGCTATCCGATCGGACTTTCTTATCCGCCTGATTGGGGCGAGCGCACCATGAGCCTTCGCCCCGGCGACCGCACGGAGCTGAAACCCGGCATGACGTTCCATTTCATGACCGGCCTGTGGCTGGAAGACATGGGGCTCGAAATCACCGAGAGCATCGCGATTACCGACACCGGTGTTGAATGCCTTTCCAATGTACCGCGGCAACTCTTCGTGAAGGGCTGAGACGATGTTGAAGACCGCGCTTCGCCCCTCCCCGATCACGCCCTCCGTCGATTTTGACGCCAGGGGCGTGCAACACGGTCATCTGCGGTTGCCCTACAGCCGCGATGACAGTGCCTGGGGCTCGGTGATGATCCCGATCTGCGTTATCGCCAATGGTGAGGGGCCGACCGCCCTTTTGACCGGCGCCAATCACGGCGATGAGTATGAGGGGCCGGCGGCGCTTTTCGAACTCGCCCAGACGCTCGAGCCGGCCGAAGTGAAAGGCCGCATCATCATTGTCCCAGCGCTCAACTACCCGGCCTTTCGCGCAGGTACACGCACCTCACCCATCGACCGGGGAAACCTCAACCGCAGCTTTCCCGGTCGCCCTGATGGTACCGTGACGGAGAAGATTGCCGACTACGTCACCCGTCATCTGATACCGCTCGCGGATATCGTTCTCGATTTTCATTCCGGCGGCAGGACGCTTGATTTCCTGCCCTATGCAGCGGCGCACGAATTGCCCGACAAAACTCAGGAAAGCCGTTGCTTTGATGCCGTGGCCGCTTTTGCTGCCCCCTATTCGATGAAGATGCTGGAAATCGACGCCGTCGGCATGCTGGACACGACCGTCGAGGAAATGGGCAAGGTCTTTGTCACCACCGAACTCGGCGGCGCCGGCACGGCGAGCGCGAAATCGATCGATATCGCCCGCAGGGGCACCATCAATCTGCTGCGACATGCAGGCATACTGGCCGGTTCGCCCGTTGCCGCGCCAAGCCGTTGGCTGGATATGCCCTCCAGCGACTGCTTCACCTTTGCCGAAGACGACGGTCTCGTCGCCTTTGTCCGCGATCTGGGAGACGCGGTCACGGTTGGTGAGACAATCGCACGGGTTTATCCCATCGGGAAAACCGGCCTCGCACCGGTCGATTACCGCGCCTCCATGTCAGGGCTGCTTGCCGCGCGCCACGTACCCGGCCTCATCAAGGCTGGAGACTGCCTTTCCGTCATCGCCACGGTCACGGAGAATACCTAGCCACTAGAACACCGTGAGATCCGAAAACGGACCACGCAACCCAACCAGAGGAGTTAGAACATGAAGATCACCAAATTCGCCGGCCTTTCCGCCCTCGCCCTTACCATCGGCGTGACGTCAGCCAGCGCGCTCACCGTCGAAGAAGTCAAAAGCCAGGGCTACATTCGCGCCGCCACGGCTAATGAAGTGCCCTATTCCTACATGCAGCCGGATGGCACCTCCGCTGGCATCGGCCCGGATGTGGCCAATGCGGTTCTGAAGTCGATGGGCATCGAAGAGGTCAACTGGACGGTGACGCCCTTTGGCACGCTGATCCCCGGCCTCAAGGCCCGTCGCTTCGATTTTGCGGCCGCAGAACAGAATATCTCGCCCGAGCGCTGCAAACAGGTGGCCTTCACCGAGCCGAACTCATCCTATGGCGAAGGCCTGCTGGTGAAGAAAGGTAATCCGAAAAAGCTGACCACCTACGCCGATATCGCCAAGGACCCTTCGTTGAAGGTGGCCGTCGTGTCGGGCGCGAACAATGTCGACTTCCTGCGCGCCGTTGGCGTGAAGGAAGAACAGATCGTCTTCATCCCAGCCAATGCCGATGCCATCCCAACCGTGCAGAGCCGCGCCGACGCCTATGCGGCCACGGAGTTGACGGTTTCGGAACTCGCCAAGGGTCAGGCGAACGTCGAGCAGGTAAAGCCTTTCACCGATCCGGTCGTGAAGGATGCGCCGGTGCGCAACTACGGCGGTTTCGCTTTCCGCCCGGAAGACAAGGAGCTGCGTGACGCCTTCAACGCCGCGCTCGTCGAATTCCGCAAGACGGACGACTACAAGAAAATCCTCGCCAAATACGGTCTCTCCGAACAGAGTATCGCGGCAGCGGCCGAAAAGAAGGTCGCCGATCTCTGCGCCGGCAAATAATGCCAGCCGGCGCCCGGGCATAACCGGGCGCCGTTCCTCGGGAATTCGGGAAATCTCCAGATGGACATGACTGCCTATCTGCCGATGTTGTGGCAAGGCGCCGTCGTCACGATGACAATTACGCTCGCAGCGCTTGTTGTCGGTACGGTACTCGCTTTTTTCTTCGGCATTCTGCGCGTCGAGGGCGGACCGATCCTGTCGGCAATCGCGCTCTGTTATACGGAAGTGTTTCGCGGCACCTCGCTGCTGGTGCAGCTATTCTGGTTCTATTATGCGCTGCCGCTGGTCGGGTTGAGCTTCGATCCGATCACGACGGGGGTGCTGGTGCTTGCCGCCCATGCTGGCGGCTACGGCGCGGAAATCGTTCGCGGCGCGCTGTCCTCCGTCTCGGTGCAACAGCTGGAAGCCGCACGCGCGCTGAACTTCACACGCATGCAGACGCTTTTTCGCATTTCCTTGCCACAGGCGATCGTCGAAATGATGCCGGCTTTCGGGAATCTGGCCATCGAGACGCTGAAGCTTTCCTCGCTTGTCTCGTTGATCTCGATTGCCGATCTCACCTTCGCTGCGCAGTCGATCCGCAACCTGACGCTGGACAGCGCCAGCATCTATTCGGTCACGCTGCTTTGTTATTTCGCGATGTCGCTGATCCTGATGGTCGTCATCCGGGTGATCGAACGCTTCGTGCGGCGCGGCAATGTCTTCCCGCGCACGCGCCATTCGTAAGGATGTCTTCTCATGATGTATGGTTACGAATGGGACACGACCACCTGGCTTACCTACACGACCTCCATCCTGCCCATCATCCTGATCGGTCTGACCGTGACGCTGAAGGCAGCCGCCGCCGGTTTTGCCATCGCACTGGTTCTGGGACTTGTCTTTGCGCTGCTGCGCCGCAGCCAGGTAAAGATGATTTCCTGGCCGACTGCGCTGGTGGTCGAATTCCTGCGCGATACGCCGCTTCTGGTGCAGCTGTTCTTTCTTTATTATGTGCTTCCGGATTTCGGCATCGTCTTGCCCGCTTTTCTGACCGGCGCGCTGGCGCTCGGCCTACAATATGCGGCCTATACTTCCGAGGTCTATCGCGGCGGCATAGAGGCGATACACCATGGCCAATGGGAAGCGGCGACCGCGCTTAACCTGACGCGCATGCAAACCTATCGCGATATCATCATTCCCCAGGCCATTCCGCGCATCGTTCCAGCCATGGGCAACTATCTCGTTGCCATGATCAAGGAAACGCCGGTGCTATCGGTCGTCACGGTTCTTGAGATGATGGGGCTTGCCAACATGATCGGCGAACGCACCTTCGAATATCTGGTGCCGCTGACGCTTGTCGGCCTGATCTTCCTCCTTCTGACCATAATCTGCTCGGCAGGCCTCAGCCGCCTGCAAAGGGCGCTCCCAAAAGCAGGAATACCCTTGCGATGACCAACACCACCAATCAGCCACTGATCGAATTTTCGGATGTCACGAAACGCTTCGGCATTCTGACGGTGCTCGACCAGTTCAATTTCAGCGTGGCGAAGGGTGAAAAAGTCACCCTCATCGGCCCTTCCGGCTCCGGCAAGTCGACGGTCCTGCGCATTCTCATGACACTCGAACCCTTCCAGGAGGGAAAACTGACGCTGGCTGACATGTCCTATCATGAGCCGGGAGGCAAGGGCCCCTTCATGGCCTCGGAAAAACACCTGCGCCAGATCCGCAACCACGTCGGCATGGTTTTCCAGAGCTTCAATCTCTTTCCGCATATGACCGTGCTGCGCAACATCGTGGAGGCGCCGGTGCGTGTTCTGGGTATCGCCCGTGGAGAGGCTGAGGCGCGTGCGATCGAACTATTGAAAATGGTGGGGCTTGCGGACAAGAAAGATCATTATCCGGTTCAGCTTTCCGGCGGACAACAGCAGCGTGTCGCCATCGCCCGCTCGCTCGCCATGCGCCCGCGTGTATTGCTTTTCGATGAGCCGACCTCGGCGCTGGACCCGCAGCTGGTGGGCGAAGTGCTCTCCGTCATCCGCGATCTCGCGCATGAGCACGATCTGACGATGCTGCTTGTCACCCACGAAATGCGCTTTGCCCGTGAGGTATCGGACAGGGTCTGCTTCTTCGACAAGGGGCGCATCTACGAACAGGGAAAGCCGGAGGAAATTTTTGGAGAGCCGAAAGAAGAGCGGACCCGCGAGTTTCTCTCTTCGGTTCTGCGGTAAGCATGGTTGCCCATAAAAAGCCGACTACGAAAAGCGTCCGCGTTCTCGCACCGTGCCACCGACCGCTGCCATTCTTCACCACGTATCGTAACAGGCGCGCGCACCACCAGCCTTGGTGTGGATTGGCTTTTCCCAATCGGTAATTTCACGCAGTTAGAGAATTTTGAATTCCCGTTACCCTGCGATCATGTCCAGATGCTTTCGGGCGTCAGGATTTCAAAAGGCACGATCCGCTGTTCAACGGAAGACGAATCCGCGTTCTCGATGCGTCGCAACATCACGTCGATCAATTGTTGCGGCATCCTGTCGAGGGGCAGTGGCAGCGAAGCGGTAATCAGCCCCTCATTCAAGCCCTTGCGCGTTTCCGGGCCGATATCGTTGCAGACGATCTTTATGCCGCGCTGTTTCTCCGCAGGCAGCTCCCTGAGCGCCCGCAAGACGCCCGATATGCCGCCGCCATTGACATATACCCCCCTGAGCCCTGGTTCGGCAGCAATGATGTCCCGAATGACGGCATAGGCATTTTCCGGCTCTTCATGGGTCAGCAGTGTTTCCGCTACCTGCAGTTCCGGCGTGTTCTCGCGCATGTAGGAGCGAAAACTGGCATCTGAAACATCCTGGCACTGATAACGGTTGCTGCCGATCAGGGGCACGACCACCCCCTCGCCTTTCACGGTCTGACTGAGGAACCAGGCGGCCGTCCGGCCGCGTTTCCAGCTGTCGGTTCCGACAAAACCCGCCCGGCTCGCCGCTGACAGATCGGACACATAGGTCACCACGGGAACACCTTTGCTCCGCAACTCATCAATGGCCTGGCTCACCAGCGGGTGATCGGCAGTCACAACCGCAATTGCGTTGCAGCACTGCCCCATCTTCAGGAGATTGGCGGAAACGGCCTCCGGTGAAAGATCGTCCTCAAAAACCACGTCCGGCTCGATGACGCTTTCCAGCCTCTGATGTGCGGCAGCGACGATCCCTTCTCCCCAAAGGCGGTAAAGCGGCCGGTGGGATTGCTGCAGCAGGAAGCCCAGCCTGTAATGTGGCAAGGCCTCGCGCCTTCGGTCCTTGATGGTGCCCAGACCATAAAACCCGATCTCCTGCGCCGCCTTGAGAATTTGGTTGATCGTATCCTGACGTACGGCGCTCGAACCGTGCAGCAGCCGGTTGACAGTGGAGATGCTGACGCCCGCGGCTCTCGCAAGATCGGCAATGGTGGGTCGATTCATGGCGCCCTCAATCGTATCATTGATGAATGACATGAAATGATACGAAATGCAACGCCAAATGAAATATAAATTCCATTTCCGCGAAAATGAAAGATATAAATCGGCCTGTCATTCAGGCCCATCGGGAGGAAGGGCGGGGAGGAAGCAATGGCATTTTTCAGGAAATCTTTCGCGATACGAACCGCGTCGCTTGTGATGGCGTCCATTGCCTTTGCGGCCATCCCCCCTCGCCATCCAGTCGAGACATAAGAAGGATCAAGATCGATGAAAATCGCCATCGACCCCCACATGCACCGTTTCACCAACCTCGATGAGCTGCCCGCCAAAGTTAAGGAGCTCGGTTACGACTGGATCGAACTCAGCCCGCGCGCCGATTTCCTCGAATGGTTCAAGGCGCCGCGCGTGTTTCCCGAACGTATCAGGTCCTTCAAGAAGGCTTTGAAAGAGGCCGATGTCGGCATCGCCGCGCTGCTGCCAATGTATCGCTGGGCCTCCAATGATGAAACCGAGCGGCAGGCAGCGGTCAAACACTGGAAACGCGCTATCGAGATCGCAATCGAACTTGAGGTCGACACGATGAACTCGGAGTTCGGCCGTGGACCGCATCCCGACAAGGGCTCATGTTATTGCTGCCATACGGGTTCGATGATCGAGGCCTGCGAGGATGCATGGTGGCGCTCGATGGAAGAGCTGGTACCGATCTTCGAGCGCGAGAACATCAGCCTGCATGTCGAGCCGCATCCGGAAGACTGGTGCGAAACGCTGCAGCCGGCGCTTGATATCATCCGCACGGTCAACTCCAGGAACGTCAAATTCCTCTATTGCGCGCCACACACCTTCTATTTCGGCGACGACACCAAGGCGATGCTTCGGGAAGCCAAGGACGTGCTGGCCCATGTGCATGTGGGCGACACCTTCAACCACAGGGCAAGTTCTGGGCTCCGCTACATTCTCAACCCGCCCGGTACACAGGCAAGGGTGCACCAGCACCTGAATATCGGTCAGGGCGAAGTGCCATGGGACGACTTCTTCGGCACGCTCGCTGAAATCGGTTTCGACGGCATCATGACCTCCTGCGTCTTCGCCTGGGAAGACAGGGCGGATGAATCGAGCCGGTTCATGCGCACCAAGATGCAGGACTATATCGACCTCTATTTCAAGAAATAACGCGAAAAACCGGTGCCGGTGCCCAGGCAGAACCTGCTTCTGGCTACGCCATTCGAAACATCCGACGGAAAGACGATCGACATGATCAATGGAGAAAGACTGATTTCGCGACCGCTGCGCTGGGCCATGGTGGGCGGCGGCCGGACGGGACAGGTAGGATACAAGCACCGCACCGGCGCTCTGCGCGATGGCAATTACCAGCTCGTCGCCGGCGCCTTCGACCTGGATGCCGAAATGGGCCGCGATTTCGGCGTCAATCTCGGCGTGGCGGCGGAACGCTGCTACCCGGATTACAGGGCTCTGATAGCTGGCGAAACCGCGCGCAAAGACGGTATCGACGTCGTCTCCATCGCCACCCCCAACTTTACCCATTACGAGATCACCAAGGCCTGCCTTGAAGCCGGGCTGCACGTCATCTGCGAAAAACCGTTATTCTTCACCGTTGCAGAATGTGACGAGGTGGCGCGGCTGGCCGAACAGAAGGGACTGATCGTCGGCGTCACCTATGGCTATACCGGCCATCCGCTGGTGCACCAGATGGCGGCCATGGTCAAAAAGGGGATGCTGGGCGATATCCGCATCGTCGATCTGCAATATACCCACGGCTTCAATGCCGGCGACGATGTGGGCGCAGGCGAGGCCGTCAAATGGCGCACCAATCCCCGTACCGCTGGCCCGACCTTCGTGCTCGGCGATATCGGTACGCATCTCTATTATCTCTCGGAAATCGTGCTGCCGCACATGAAGGTGGAACGACTGCTTTGCGACCGGAAGGCCTTCATCCCGACGCGGGCGCCGCTGGAGGACCATGCGACGGTTCTCATGCATTATGATAATGGCGCACGCGGGCGTCTGTGGGTTTCTTCCGTCAATGCCGGCAATATGGGGTCGCAGCGTTACCGCTTCATCGGTTCCAGGGCGTCGCTTGAATGGTCCGATTCGCGTCCCGATCAGCTGATCTATCAGGTTCAGGGCGAGCCGGAGCGTATCCTGCATCACGGCATGCCGTATCTGGAAGAGGAGAGCCTTGCTATCGATCGTATGGGCGCGCTGCACACCGAAGGTCTCGGTGATAGCTGGTCGAACATTTACCTCTGGATCGCCCAGGCAATCGATGCGGCCAATCGCGGTGACAGGGCCTTTCTCAAGACCCATCACTATCCCGGCATCACAGCCGGCACAGAAGGCGTTCGCTGGCTGGAAAACTGCGTTCGTTCGGCCGATGCCGGTGCCACCTGGGTCGATTTCGCATAATGGATTTACGGGCATTCCGGATCAATCCTCCTCCGGCTGGGTCAGCCTTCAAGTGAGGATTTCATCATATTCACCAAGCGGACAGCCGGCCCTCCATCGTTGCCCTGCAAGCCGCCATCAACCGATGAGACGTTGCACCCGGCTAGAGAACAGGCCGATGCCGCTGCCGCCATGAGGATCAAATGACCAACCCGATCACCATCACCACCGCTCCCTGCTGCTGGGGCGTCGACGACGTCAAGAACCCGCATCTTCCCCATTGGGAAAGGGTGCTGGACGAAGCGAAAGCAGCCGGTTTCGGCGGTCTGGAACTCGGCCCCTACGGTTATCTGCCGCTCGACCTCAGGCGCGTTTCGCAGGCGCTGGATGAACGAGGCCTCAAGATCGTCGCCGGCACCATCTTCGACGATCTGGTCTCACCCGGAAATCGCGACAATCTGCTACGCCAAACTGAGGAGATCTGCGCGCTGATAACGCGCCTGCCAAAGCCGGAAACCCATGCGGGCCAACGTTTTTCCGCCCCCTATCTGACGGTGATGGACTGGGGCCATGACGAGCGTGATTATGCCGCCGGACATTCTGACCGCGCGCCACGTCTCGATAAAACCGCCTGGCGGGGCATGGTCGAGAACATCCGGGCCATCGCAACGCTCGCCCGGGACAAATATGGCGTGCGCGCCACCTTACATCCCCATGCCGGCGGCTACATCGAGTTTGCCGATGAGTTGCAGCAGATCGTTGAGGACATTCCCGCAGATCTTGCGGGTCTCTGCCTCGATACCGGCCATATGGCCTATTCCGGCATGGACCCCGTCGCCACGTTGCGCCGCTATTGGGATCGCGTCGACTACATTCATTTCAAGGATATCGACGCCGCGGTCTTTCAGGAAGTGATGGCGGAGCGCATCCGCTTCTTCGAGGCCTGCGCCAAGGGCGTGATGTGTCCGATCGGCCGCGGCTCGATTGACTATCCAGCCATCCGCAGCCTCCTGACCGAACTTGGTTATGGCGGCTATATCACCATCGAACAGGAACGCGATCCGCGTAATACTGGCAGCATTCTCGATGATCTGGCAGCCAGCAGGGAATTTCTTGCAAAAAGCGGCTTCTGAACCCGAAGGGCGCGGCCAGCGGCCGCGTCTCCCGTTTCCATACAATGGCTGCCTCAATCTTCAATGATCGTTCGATCATATGCGAGAGCTTTTGAAGCGAGAGACTATTCCCGCAACGTCCAATATCGCGACGCCATGAAAGGCCGGGGCTACCTGAACGACAGAGCCGGCTCTGCGAACTAAACCTCGACAGGCTCGCGGACATCATCCAGCAGAAAGTGCACGATCACATAAGGCGTGGTGTATTTTTGACCGCTATCCGACACGCTTTCGACACTGCCGCCATCGGAGGGATGCCACTTCTGGTAACGGGGATTATTGGCGATCAGCGTAATGGCCTTGCCCGCAAACCTGCCGTTCAACCGATAGCGAGCCTCGGCAAGCGGCCAAATTTTCTCGAAGTCCTGCTGGCTGATACGAACTTTCAAGGCTTTCCTGGAAATGGTTTTTCCCGGCGATCCATCCTCATGTGCCACCGGTGGAATATGCAATTCGACCTCTTCCGCATCGTCCAGCAGAAAGGCAAATTCATCTGGCCACATCCGTCTCACGTATCGCTCCTCCCAAAGCTTTGCGCCCCACAGCACTCCCATGATAGCGCCTCAGCCGCTACAGGCAATGGCAGAGATTTGTTGTTGCGAACAGACGGAAGCCCGGGATGCAACAGAAACCATACTCATGGCTCTGCAATTGAACGCAGGACCCGGTCCAACGAGACGATATTACTTGCTACAAGCCGCATAAGCTATCCGTCTCAGACCGGCTCGCGCTTCAAAGAAAGCCCCGGAGCGCCAAAGGGGTTTACATGACCGCATCACCCGTCTGGATGTCAGCTGACTGCTCATACGCCAGTGCAAATTCAAGGGTTGCCCGGTCACTGCGTGGTGGTCCCACCAGCTGTATACCAGTCGGCAACCCGTTAACCCCGAATCCCGCGGGAACGGCCGCCACGGGAAGTCCAGCCAGCGTGGGACCGATCACGACCTCCATCCAGCGATGATAGGTGTCCATGGCTTTTCCGTCGATTTCGGTCGGCCACGAGAGATCGATATCGAAAGGGAATACCTGTGCACTCGGCATCAAAATAAAATCGTACCGTTCAAACAATCTGCAGAGATACTGGTACCAGGCTGTCCGGACGACGGACGCATTAAAGATATCGGCGGCACTGCACGAAAGCGCGATGTCGAATTCAAACATCTGTTGCCGATTGAGAAGCGACCGTGTTTCCGGCTGGTCATAAAAGGCGCGCAGGCCGTGGGTCACGCTGAAGCTACGCAATGTCATCCACGCTTCCCAGAGTTTCGGCAGTTCGAAATCCGGCACGAGTTCATCGATATCGCAGCCCATGTTCGCCAGGACGGCGAGAGCCTTGCAATCAACATCCAGAACCCCGGGCTCAAAGGGAAGATATCCACCGAAATCACCAAACCAGGCGACTTTCATTCCCTGTGTCGTTGCAGGACCTCGGATTGCGAGACTTTCGTCCGCCAGGGATAGCGGGTCGCGCCGGTCATAACCTGCCTGCGTTGCGAGAAGCAAAGCGGCGTCCTCCACCGTCTTGCCCATGGGGCCTGAAGTGGCAAGCTGGCCAAGGAAAAGCTCGTTCCCTTTTGTGCCTGGGACCCTCCCAAAACTCGGCCGGAAGCCGACAACGTTGTTGAAGGCGGCAGGATTGCGCAGTGAGCCCATCATATCAGAGCCATCTGCGACCGGCAGCATCCGGCAGGCGAGCGCCGCCGCCGCGCCACCGGAAGAACCGCCGGCGCTTCTGGTCCTGTCATAGGGGTTTCGGGTTGGACCATGGACAGGGTTGGTCGTATGGGACCCAAGGCCAAATTCGGGCGTGTTGGTCTTGCCAATGAAAATCGCGCCGGCGGCGCGAACACGTTCCACATGGAGACTGTCGGCGGTGGAAACAAAATTGTCAAAGAGCGGCGACCCCCAGGAGCACGGCAGGCCCCGAACTTCGGAGAGATCTTTTACCGCCTGGGGGAACCCGTGCATCCATCCGCGCGAGCGACCCCCCTCAAGTTCCCGGTCACAGGCGCGCGCCTCCTCCAGCAACTCTGTGCTTGGTCGACGAAAGACGATCGCATTCACGGCCGGATTGAGACTGTCGATGCGATCGAGATAGGCTTCCATCACCGAGAGGCAGGAAACCTGCCGCAGGTGGATTGCCCTGGAAAGCGCGGCTGCGGAGAGCCGGGTGATGTCGCCTGTCATTACTCTGTCCTCAATCCAGCGTCGCCAGAAGACCGGCCATCAGCCTGCCGCGATCAATCAGGCTGTCAATTTCGATGTGCTCTTCGAGGGTGTGATAACCTGCGCCACGCAGCCCCAAGCCACAGAGCGTGGCAATGCCGAGCGCGCCCGTAAAATTGCCGTCGGAACCGCCGCCTGAACTGCCGTGGGGAAGGCAAACCCCAAGACTGTCGGCAAGCAAACGAGCCTTTTCGTAAAGCGCCATGGTTTCCGGACGGTCCGGTGGCCAGACGGGTCTGGTGACGCCGCAGGTGACCGAGAACTCCACCTCGTTTTCCACCCCTGACAAATTGAGCATTCGGGCGACACCGGACGCGAGATCGTCATCGGTTTTCGCCATGGACAGCGCCTCGGCCGTGCACAGCGAAGAGACACAATTGACCCATTGCCCGCCATGCATGACGCCAACGGAAAAAGTGCAGTCGTCGTCGCTCATTTCATCTATCTCAATTACCCTGCGGGCCATTTCGCGAATTGCAGACCGGCCGGATTTCGGCGATACGCCGGCATGCCAGGGTGTGCCACGGGCCACCAGGTTGTAGCGGGCGATGGCATAGCGACCGGTGACCACCCCGTTCTCTTCCCGAGCTGGTTCGGGAACCAACACGTATTTGTTGCGCCGGGCCTCGGCCTCGATCAGGTCCCGCGTCGATGGTGTGCCGATCTCTTCGTCGGGGGTCAGCAAGACGGTGACCGGCAGGCGGGTGCCGATACCCGTGTTCAGAAGCTGCCTCATTGCCTCGAAGACCAGAAAGTTGCCACCCTTCATGTCGAGTATGCCCGGGCCGTAGGCACGTGTATCCTCGATACGAAACGGGAGTTCTTTCAGCGTGCCAACCGGATGAACCGTATCGAGATGACCGGAGACGAGAATTCCGGGCGTGTCGCGGGTGTCGCCAAAACGTGCACGAAGGCTGCCGCCAAGTCCCCTACGGCCGGGGATTCGTTCTATTGTGGCACCGATTGTTGCGAAATCGGTGGCAGCAAGATCCATCATGCGATCCACGGCTGCAGCATCGAATGTCGGGCTTTCGCATTCTATCCAGGGCCTCAGACGCTTCAGCATGGCGTCTATATCAAGGGGAAGTTTGGTGAAATCCATAATTGGGGCTCGTTTCATCGTGACGGGACGCCCGCGCTCAAGGGAGGGGGCAATCCCGATCTTGTGGCAGGGCATGGGCGTCAGGCGGCCAAACGTTTTTCGACGACACGCGCCAGAAGGCTCGCACCAACCGGCAGAATATTGTCATCCAGAACAAAGCCCGGATTGTGCAGCTGTACCGATCCGGCATGGCCAACGGTGCAGTAGACGCCGGGCACCTTGTAGAGCATATCGGCAAAGTCCTCGCTGCCCATGACAGGCTCGTCCTTCGTATAGACAAGGTCTGCACCCACGATGTCGCGGGCGGCATCAGCGAAGCCCTCTACAAGTTCTTCCGTATTGATGAGGACGTCGAAAACATTGCGAATGTCTGTTACAATTTCGACTTCGAAAGACGCGGCAAGGCCGGCTGCGATGGTGCGCATACGCTCACGGATCTGTTCGTTCACCTCGCGATCGAGATAACGCACGGTGCCGGAGACTGTCGCCTCTTCCGGAACGACATTATAGGCGGAGCCGGCATGAATCTGCGTGACCGACACCACGGCTGACCGAAGTGGAGAAATGTTGCGCGACACGATCGATTGCAGAGCCGAGACCAGGTGAGTTGCGACAATGACGGGATCCTTCGACCCTTCGGGACGCGCACCGTGGCTGCCGCGTCCCTTGATGTGAAAATCGAAGAAATCAGCGCCGGCCATTGCGGTGCCCGGCTTGATGCCGATCTTGTTCGGCTCCTCGTTCGGCATATTGTGCAACCCGTAGAGCTCGTCACAGGGGAAACGTTCAAACAGGCCGTCTGCAAGCATGGCGCGAGCCCCTCCGCAGCCTTCCTCGCCGGGCTGAAAGATGAATACGGCCGTGCCGGCGAAATTGCGGGTTTCGGCGAGGTATCGCGCGGCACCAAGTAACATGGTCGTGTGACCGTCATGGCCGCAGCCGTGGAAGCGGTTCGCGATTTTCGACGAGTAAGGCAGGTTGGTACGCTCCTCCATCGGCAGCGCGTCCATGTCGGCGCGCAGGCCGATGGTACGCCCGCTCCCCTTAGCCCCTTTCAAAACGCCGACAACGCCGGTCTTGCCGATGCCGCGATGCACCTCGATGCCGTAGCTCGCCAGCTTGTCGGCAACGATGGCGGAAGTTCGTATCTCCTCAAAACCGATTTCCGGATGAGCGTGAATGTCACGGCGAAGGGCAGTCATTTCATCGTGCCAGGCGGCAATTTTCTCGATAACGGGCATTGCTGTATCCTTGAAATCAAAAAAGTGACGGATCAGGAGAGAGCGACAGAGAGAGGGGAGAGGCGGACGCCCGGGCGAAGCCTCCTCCATGGAAGGGCAGCCGGGTCAACGGCCATTGGACCGGGTGCGGCACAAACGAGAATTGTCTCGGCAAACGGTTCGAAATCTGCGCGGAAGTGCACCGAGCTCTTGTTGACGAGAATGCTCGACGTTTTCGGCTCGATGCCGAGATAACGGAACAGGCCGCGGTCGGCCATCTGCACCTTGTGAGAGGCTACGGCTACGCGAACGCCACCGATCCTGAGGCACGCTGAAGGTCCAAGCCGCATCAGGGTGTCGCCGTAGTAGGGACCGGTGACGCGTGTCAACCCGTCGGACAATGCTTCGACGATGAACTCGGCCTCAAGCGGCTCGTCACCGGGAATGCCGGATTTTCCACCGAGCGCGATGCGGATCGTTGCGCCGACGCCTGCTGCCTGTGCTGCCAGCGCAGCCTCAGGGTCATAGAGCAGGCCAAGTGCTGCGTTCTGTGCACCGTTGTCGATGAGAGCCCGCAGCATTCCGGTCGTATCGGAATCGCCACCGGCCCCGGGATTGTCCTGAGTATCCGCAAGCACGACAGGCTTTGCGGCGTTTGCGGCAAGACGTATTGCCTCCTTTACGCCCTCATCAGCGCTGTAGACGCGCCCGGCAAAGGCGGGCTCGCTGCCGTCGATCAGGGCCTTCAGCTCGTCGGCGGCAAGATCAGCTGCTTCCTGCGTCGTTCCATAGGAGAGAACAGTCGCACCGCAATCGTTGAAATCGGCAGCCGGGAAGCCGGGAAAGAAGGAGAGCGAGACAATTGTTTTCTCTTCCTCCAGTCCTGCGAGGCGGGCGTAGATGGATTGCGCCGGCTCCATCTCAGTACATTGCCACGATATGGGGATCAGATAGTCGATCTGACGATAGGACTTCGCAAAACGCTCACCATCCATCAGGCGGTCAAGCAAACCCGCGGCACGTTTGCCAGTCAGGGCCATGTCCACATGCGGATAGGTGCGGTAGCCGATCATGACATCGGCGTCGTCGACCGACCGCCTGGTTATGTTGCCGTGCAGGTCGAGACTGACAGCGACGGGGATGTCGTGGCCGACTGCGCTTTTGATGCGTGCGAGAAGTTCGCCCTCGCCATCGTCCAAATGTTCACAGACCATGGCTCCATGAAGATCGAGGTAGATTCCGTCGACGGGCAGCGCTGCCACGATGCCGGCAACGATCTCACCGGCAATGCGCTCGAAAGCATCCTCGGTAACTTGAGCAGAAGGAACGGCGCTTGCCCGCAGTATAGGAACAACTTCCCAGTTTGCTTGCCGGGCGTAATCGAGCGCGCCCTCGATACCGGTATTGGCGCCCCGGACGAGAGCGATCATCTCCTCGCCGCGGCAGAGCGGCAGATGGCCCGATCCCTTCAGAAAGGCGTCATAAGTGGCTTTGGTGGGAGCAAATGTATTGGTCTCATGAATGAAACCGGCAAAGGCGACACGCCGGGACGTCATCGGTCATTCTCCTGGAAATTATGCAGCTTCGGGGGCAAGCGGCCGGAAATTGGCGAAATCCCAATGCCGCCCCGGGGCGGCATCGATAAGCTGGCGGGTGTATGCATGAACCGGACTGGTGAGCACTTCGTAGCCGCTGGCATATTCCACAATGCGACCTTTCTGCATAACGATCACGTCGTCACATATCTGGGCGGCAACGCGAAGATCATGCGTGATGAACAGGATGGAAATACCGAGCTTTTCCTGCAAGTCCGCAAGAAGGTCGAGTACCTGTGCCTGAACCGATACGTCGAGTGCCGACACTGCCTCGTCGGCCACGAGAACCTTCGGGTTCATGGCAACGGCACGGGCGATCGCGATGCGCTGGCGCTGGCCGCCTGAGAACTGGTGAGGATAGCGGCCCACTGCATCCGGGGGCAGGCCGACGATTGCGAGAAGTTCGCGCGCTCGCTTCAGGGCGTCCCGCCTCGGCGTACCGTAATTTACTGGCCCTTCAATGATGCTTTCCCCCACCGTGATACGCGGGTTGAGCGAGCGATAGGGATCCTGAAACACCATCTGGATATGCTGGCGATATGGCTGCAGGGTCCGGCGGGAGAAATCGGCGATTTCCTGTCCGGAAATGCGGATCGAGCCGGAGGTGGGATCGATCAGCCGCATAATACAGCGAGCGACGGTCGACTTGCCAGAGCCGCTTTCACCGACGATACCGAGAGTACGACCCTTCTTCAGTGTGAAGGACACATCCGTCGCGGCTTTTGTTCCGGCCGCGGTTTTTCCGAAAAAGCCTTTTTTGCCATACACCTTCTCAAGCTCCGAGGCCGAGAGCACGACCTCGTCCGAGAGCGCGGGGCGCGGCTCGCGCGGTTGAAGGCTTGGCACGGAAGAAAGAAGCGTGCGGGTATAGTCCATTTCCGGCGCGCTTAAAATCCTGTCGACCGGACCACTCTCGACGAGATTGCCACGGTTCATCACGTAGACGGCGTCTGCAATCTCGGCCACTACGCCCATGTCGTGGGTTATAAAGAGAACGGCGGTACCCTGCTTTTCCTGAAGTTCATTGATGAGCTTGAGAATCTGCTTCTGGGTCGTCACATCAAGGGCTGTGGTCGGTTCGTCGGCGATCAGCAGTCTGGGTTTGAGGATCAAGGCCATGGCGATCATGATACGCTGGCGCTGTCCACCCGAGAGCTGATGGGGATAGGCTGCGAATATCCGCTCGACATCGGGCAGATGCACTTCCCGCATCATCTCAAGAACGGCGATCTTCTGCTCTCTTGCTGAAAGCGTCGTGTGCTCCTGAAGCACCTCGCAAATCTGCCTGCCAACCGTCAGCACCGGGTTGAGTGCTGTCATCGGCTCCTGGAAAATCATGGCAATATTTTTCGAGCGCAGTGCCCGCATGCGACCGGCGTCGGCCTTGAGGAGGTCTTCACCTTCAAAGAGGATTGTACCCCCTGCAGGTTCAAGAGAATTTCGCGGCAGGAGCCCCATCGTAGCGAGCGAGGTCACCGATTTGCCAGAACCGCTCTCGCCCACAAGGCACACAGTTTCTCCGGCTCGGATGGTGATCGAAATGCCGTTGAGGACCGGCACGCTGTCATCGTCTCCGGTCAGGCGGATGACGAGATTCTCGACGCGCAATACCTCGGACGCGGTGGCGGGATCGAATGCAACAGCCGTCATTTCGCGGCCTCCCTTTTCTTCATGCGCGGATCGAGCAGATCGCGCGCCGTATCACCGAGAAGGTTGATGGAGAGAATGCAGAGCGAGAGCACCAGACCTGGCCAGAAGATCAGTTGCGGATTGATCTGGAAATAGGCGCGTCCCTCGGCCATGATATTTCCCCATGTCGGTATTTCCGTGGATACACCAGCCCCGAGGAAAGACAGGATCGCTTCTGTAAGGATCGCCGAGGCGCAGACATAGGTGGCCTGCACGATGAGCGGCGCCAGGGTATTCGGCATCAGATGCCGCCAGAGGATTTTCGGAAGGCCCGAACCGGCAGCGATCGCGGCCTCGACGTAGGGCTCTTCGCGTGCAGTCAGCACCACCGAGCGAACAAGACGCACCACACGAGGAATTTCCGGGACAGTAATGGCGAACATGACGGTCCAGATATTTGCCCCGGTGAGCGAAACCACGGCGATAGCGAGCAGCAGGCTTGGAATTGCCATCAGTGCGTCCATGATCCGCATGACCACGGCGTCGAGGAACCGAAAGAAGCCCGAGACCAGGCCAATCCCCAGTCCGACAGCCACCGAGATGACAGTCGCTCCGATACCAATAAAAAGGGAGATGCGAGCCCCGTAGAGCACACGCGACAGCAGGTCCCGTCCGTAGGCATCGGAACCGAGCGGGTAGATATCGCTGGCGGGCTTGAGGCGGGCAGAGGGCGTCATGGCCACGGGATCATGCGGAGCAAGCCATGGCGCGAGAACAGCCATGAGAATGATCAGGATAAGAATTGCAAGCGCGATGGCAGGGACGAGGACAGCTTGTCCGCGTTTTTTTCTGCCGGCGAAAACGGGCAGCCGCATGGCGGCACCAAAAAGCGTGGAATTGGCCATCAGTACCGTATCCTCGGGTCGAAGAAGGAGTAGGAGAGGTCGATGAGGAGATTGACCATCACATAGATACCGCTTGTCAGCAGGATCATGCCCTGAATGACAGGGTAATCGCGGGCAAGAATGGCATCGACCGTGAGCCTTCCAATGCCGGGTATGTTGAATACGCTCTCCGTTACCACGACGCCGGAAATAAGCAGCGCAAAGCCGGTGCCGATAATGGTGAGCACAGGAACCGCGGCATTGCGCAGCGCGTGGCGGAACAGGACGGTATTTTCCTTCAGCCCTTTTGCGCGGGCGGTTCGCACATAATCCTCGCCCAGCACTTCGAGCACGGAGGCGCGTGTCATGCGGGCGATCAGCGCGATATAAATGGAAGCAAGTGTGAGGGCCGGCAAAATGGCGCGTTCCGCGAAAGGACCGACGCCCTTGGTGATGCTCCGGAAGCCCTGCACCGGAAACCATTTGAGGTCGATGGCGAAGACCTGGATGAGGATATAGCCGATCACGAAAACCGGCACGGAGAAGCCGACGACCGACACCGTCATGACGGCATAGTCGATCCACGTGCCGTGGCGCCACGCAGCGATGACCCCAAGTGGAACGGCAATCAGCACCGACAGGACGATCGTGACGAGCGCAAGGCTCACGGTCGGTTCGATGTGCTTGCCGATCATCGCAGTGACTGGCGTATTGGAAATCAGCGACACGCCAAGGTCGCCCTGGAGAAGCAACCAGAACCACGAGACGAACTGCACGACGATTGGTTTGTCGAGGCCGAGGGCAGCGCGGATTTTCTCAAGCTGCTCTGGCGTGGCCATGTCGCCGGCGATGATGGCGGCCGGATCGCCGGGCGTTATGCGCAGCAGGAGAAAAACGAAGACGGCTACCGTGATCATTACCGGAACGGAGGCCAGAATTCGGCGGAACGTATAGGCGAGCATAAGCATCCTCACGTCGGTTGGGCAGGCAGGGCAGCGGCATCCACAGGATGCCGCCATGTTCTTCCACGAGGCTCAGTCTTCTGTTTTCTCGATGTTCCAGAACACGGGAACCGGCGATTCCAGGAAGCCGGAAAGCTGGTTGCGCCACACGGAGGGGTTCTTGTACTGGCCAAGCGGAACGTAGCTGACCTCGTCCATGGCATGGGCCTGAAGCTCGGCGGCCGCAGCCTTCTGCTCTTCAGCTGTCGCCGCGGCGATGTATTTGGCGCGCAACGCTTCCAGCTTCTCGTCTGTCTGCCAGCCAAAAAATCCCTTGGCGCCGCGACCGTTCAACATCGGATTGTTAAGCGGCGTCATGATTTCCGGCACAATCCAGTTGGTGAAGAACATGTTCCAGCCACCCTCAGCCACCGGCTTCTGCGAGGCGCGGCGAGTGACGAGCGTCTGCCAGTCCATGGGCTGAAGTTCTACGTTGAAGCCCGCACTCCTCAGCGCAGCCGCCGCCACGACGGGCTGGGCCTTGACGGTCACGACGTCGGTTGGCTGAAGGATGACAACGGGAGTTCCGTCGTAACCGGCCTCCTTGAGGAGTGCCTTTGCGCTTTCCATATCGCCCGCGCCGGTCAGGCTTTCCGAACCGGCCAGTGCTTCAAGCGGCGTACCGCAGCCGAAGACGGAGCCGCAGATGGTGTAGTAGTCCGGATTGCCGATCAGCGCGTCGAGAACATCCTTCTGGTTCATCGCTTTGAGAGCAGCCTGGCGGATCTTCTTGTTATCGAATGGCGGGTAGAGGAAATTCATGCGGCCCATGGTCTGCGAGCCAAGCGTGTTTAGCGTCTTGACGGTCAGTTCGTCATTGCTCTCGACAAGTGGTAGAAGATCAACCGGCGGAGCTTCGATATAGTCGATCTCCCCGGACTGGATAGCGTTGATTGCGGTCTGGGCATCGGGCATGCTCAACCATTCCACACGGTCGACCTTGACCACCTTTCCGCCGGCCAGCCAGCTCGCAGGCTCGTTGCGCGGTACGTAATCGGTGAATTTTTCATAGACCGCCTTGACGCCCGGCTGGTACTCGGCCGTGACGAACCTGAAGGGGCCGGAACCGACAAATTCGGTAATGGCGGTATCGGCCGGGGTTGCGGCAATACGTTTCGGCATCATGAACGGCACGACCGAAGACGGCTTGGCCAGAACGTCGGGCAAGAAGCCGAAGGGTTCCTTCAGCTTGAAAACAAAGGTCCTGTCGTCCGTAGCCGTCAGGCTTTCTGTCTTGTCGAAGAGGATCTGACCGGAAGTATCCCGCTTGCCCCAGCGCTGAAGCGAGGCAATGCAGTCTTCTGCTGTCACAGGTGTGCCGTCGTGCCATTTCAGACCGTCGCGCAGCGTGAATGTATAGGTCAGCTTGTCATCCGAAACAGTGTAGTCAGCCATCTGGGGCTGCGGTTTGAAATCGGCATCAAGCGCCAGCAGCGTGTCATAGATCATGTAGCCGTGATTGCGTACGATATGAGCGGTCGTGATGATCGGATCGAGAATACGCAGGCCAGAATGCGGTACGGCCATCATTGTTGTGGCCGAGGCATCCGTTCCAAAGCCCGCAACACAGGCTGAAAGGGCGATGATCGCCGCAACGAGCCGGCTTCTTGCCCGGCTTGCTTTTCTGGTCAACTGAGCGTGCATGATTTCGCTGTTCCCTTTTTTGTTTGGCAGGTAGCGACCGAAACGCGCGGGCATTGGCCCGCACGCAAGCGCACGGCACCCTTCCGATCCGGACCGTTTTCGATAATGTCGCTGCGATCCCTCAAAGTTTGCGCAGCGAAGAGCACTTGTACCGCCGCAAAGGTGCGGCGAAACATACGACTGCAATACCTTGCGCAACTGCGGCTGTGAGACCGCAACGCGAGAGGCTTGCAAGGTTCAGCTTACTGTCACATGGCGAGCATGTGGGCATAGCTGACTATGACGTCATTCCGATTGGCATAGAGTGCAAGGCGTTCCCCTTAGGATTATTTTACCGCGATGCGATTGCTATTCTCGACTATCGATTATAGGTTCGTTGAAAGCCTTGTCAACGATCTTGCTGCGTCGCAAAATGAATTTTACCAAACCCTCAGAAGGATCCGATCACCGGGCCCGCATTGCCGCGCTGGAAAAGGCATTTGCCGTGCTTGAGATGTTCGGGCCGGAAACGCCTGAACTGAGAATTGCCGATGTTGCGAGGCGAGGAGGGATGAACCGGTCCAGCGCCCAGCGTCTGGTCCATACACTTGTCAAATCTCATTGGCTTGAACGCGACGCACTGAGCGGTGTCCTTTCTCTCGGGCACCGGGCGTGTTATCCCGCACATGTCTATCTTTACAGCAACGAGTTGATCGATCTCGTGATGCCGCTGGTCGTCGAACTGAATGCACGCACCGGCCTCAGCACCGACCTCTGGCTCCTCGACGGCAAGACCGCTGTTACGCTGGCCCGGGTCCCGTCACCCGCCGCATCCCTGGCACTTGCCCCGGTTGGCAGCCGCGTCGCACTTGCCGAGACCGCGCCAGGCCGGGCGCTGTTGTCTCTTATGGATGCGACAACACTCGATACATTTCTGGCAACATGGACAGGCGACGCGGGTTTGCTGCGCGAGCGGATAGCCTCTGAGCGCAGCATGGGATTTTCCTTTGACGGTACTGTCGAAGGCGGATCCCGCCAAGTCATTGCGACCGCTTTTCGCGATGCAGCCGGCCAGCCCCTTGCTGCGATTTCGCTTTCCGGTCCTGTAGACACAGAGGCAGCAGGCACGGTGACCGGGCAACTTTGCGAAACCGTCTCACGCATGGGGGAGTTGATGGTGACACGGGCGGTACGCCCGGCCAACCTCGAGCCAAATCCACGCACGCTGTGGCCGCTGGTCGACGACGAGAATGATCCGCTCGCGGTGACCGCAGTTTCCAAAAGCCTGCATTTATTGCAGTTTTTCCACCCACAAACGCCGCTGCTCACCCTGACGCAACTTTCACAGCAGACCGGTTTTCCGGTGCCGACTGTCCAGCGCATTACAGATACGCTGGCGGGACTGGGCTATCTGAAGAAAGACCAGCCCAAACGCGCTTTCCATGTCTCGGAGCGGGCGCTTGATCTTCTTTATCGTTTCCAGATGGGAAACGCGTTGCTCCGGTCGGTATGGCCTCGGCTTATAAGGCTGCGGGAAGAATGCGGGCTGCGTTGTTCCTTCTGCATCCTGGATGGCACGGAAATCATCCACCTGCTGCATGTTCAAAGCCGACCACAACCGGCTTTCAGAACCGCCTATCCGGGCAGGCGACTTCCGGCCGTTTCATCTTCCGGTGGTCGGGCGATCCT
The DNA here is from genome assembly GCF_017357485.1 of Rhizobium sp. ZX09. Taxonomy (NCBI): domain Bacteria; kingdom Pseudomonadati; phylum Pseudomonadota; class Alphaproteobacteria; order Hyphomicrobiales; family Rhizobiaceae; genus Rhizobium; species Rhizobium sp. ZX09. Next base: position 1,057,152 of record NZ_CP031364.1, on the reverse strand, counting down.
GTCGTGGCTGCCACCTGGAGAGATTGACAGAATTCTTTCGGAAAGCCCCGTCCAGCCCGGTACTCCCTTTACCGTTACGAACAAGGACCAAATCCGCACAGAGATTCTGGAGGCAAGCGTTCGAGGCGTGGCTTTCACGGATCGCCAGTCGATCCGCGACGAGGTAAATGTTGCCGCTGCGGTACCAGGGCCAGAGGGTCGTCCGGCGGGAGCCATCGTCGTATCCGCTCCTGTGCACAGCTGGTCTGTCGAGCGGCTTGAGCGCGAAGTCGTGCCCCTGCTGGTGTCCCACGCCCGTGGCGGATAAGACCTGCCTCACCCGATGTTCTGATCCGCATGGGCCTCCCGGGAAGGGGGGCGTCGGGATCAATTACGGTCCTGACGGACTGCGTGTGAACATGCAGGCGCTGGTTTCACAGCTTGAGCAGTGACATCGAGCCGAAGCCATAATGATGAGCACCGATAATCGGCGAACCAGTTTTCGACCGACCGTCCATTGCTCCCGACTGCAACTGTCAGCATGAACGTTTCCAGACTCCCTCGGGCTAAGCTCTATTATGGAACTACCCGCGCTTTCATCCCACATGAGATGAGACGCGAGCTTTCCGATATTTCGGCGGAAGTTCTGCGGTTGGCAGATCGTCGACCTTGAACTGCTTGCCGGTCGACCAGGGAAGCATGTTGAGCGCCACACCAAGCCCCGCGATGATCGCAGCAACTACGGGCCTGGTTCCGAATTTGTTCAACCCGGAAAATTTGAAGCCGGAAACAAGAGCACCAAGCGGTTTAACGATCAAGAACGGTATCAACAAGAATGGCATGGAGACGAGAAAGAGCACCGTCGGGATCGCTGCCTCGAGCATAGGGTCGCCACCGTGTCGGAGGCGAATCCGCGGGTTACGGGCGATTGCAAATGGAATAAGTTCTTCCATGAAGCGAACGTAGCCCGCTGATTGATCGGTACGTGCCTCTCCCTGCCAATGCAGCGAGGATATCTCCCTCGACGCGAAGAGCATCCGCAAACGGGCGCTGTAGACGGGAAAACCGGTGGAGCCGACCCCACTCGTTACGTGAACGTGTATGAACCGAATAGAGGTCCACGGGATGAGACGGACGGATCCTGCTTGCGTCACCAAAAGGCCTTTGGCGTCGATGACGTAAGCGGTTGTGATCATTGTGGATCCCACGCGAGGCATCACGACTTGCGCGGTAAAGCTGTACGAAGGAGGGTCGTCCGTCTGCAATCGAGGGCTCTCGTGCGTTCAAAATCAGAAAGCCGGGCTAACCCGGCTTTCATTACTCATCGGGACGGCCAGTAGCTGGTGGCGACGTGATACCATTGCTGTAGGTAGACCCAAGCGGTGTCGAGCGCTGCACCCACCACGAACACTACAACGAACAGTGCGACCGCAACAAAAATCGCTGGCACCTCAGGATTGCGATCACGCGCAAACTCGTCCGCCAATTTCTGCTCGTGGTACATGTGAAGCAAGCTTTTTCCGTTCATCTTACCGTTCCTGGTCGTCTCGATCGCGCTTGTCTTCGCGCTCCTGCCTCAGTTCATCAAGGCGGTTCAACTGCCTTGCCGGAGGCTCCGCCTGCGAGACTTCGCCTTCTCGAACCGCTGCCTTTTCTTCTACTACAGGACGCGCGTTCGGAGAAGTCTCAACCCCGACAGTCTTGTCATCAAGCTCCGGAACAACCTCGGCTTACCATCTGCGCCGGGCGACCAGTTCAAGACGCCATCGATGGCGGAATGACCAAAAGCCAATGTCGCGCTACTGAAGAGAAGAAATGGCGTAAAATACCGCATAATTTATAGGGTTTTCGGCCTGCTTTTAATCCCTGGAAATCGACCCTTGGAATGACTAGTCGGAAATCAACTCTGCGCGCTGGCCGGATTCGATATTTCCTATTTTGACAGGTTCGCAGTAAACTCCGAATGCGCGACCTGCTTTTCTCAATACCGTTCTGAGAATCTCCGGCTGTTCCGGCAGATCAGGCTGTGCGGCAAGGATCATTCCGCATCGTTTTGTGAGGTCTGTCACCTCGACCTCCGCCAGCCCGAAACTGATGACCTTACCGATCCATTGAAACTCAGCAAAACCTGTCACATTACTGGTTTCGAGTAGAATATTTGGCCGAAAGCGCAAACGGTCAACCGTACTGTCCAATGACATTTGTTGAAGCTCAGCCAGTGACGAAGTGGTGACCAAGTGAAGTGCCGATCTCGAGTATCGGTTCTCAACAGTGGGAAGAGAAGGGGCAAGCGGGTCAGCATCGATGTAACTTCCGATACCGACGTCGAACCCGAAATACTTCGAAAGTTCCAGTCGCAATTGAGGATCTTCAATATGGAAATTACACCCAGTTGGAAAGGTGATCCGCACACCGCCATCATCAATGGCGCTGCGGAGGAAAAGTGCCGGCCGCCATCGAACGTCTTTTTCCGGCGCTGCGGCGATGCCGGATGCACTGTCGAACAGCGCAAAACGCCTGTCGCCGACGATGCCCCCTGGCTCTATTTCGGCGCATTTGCATCGTTCTCCACCAAGCGAGCTTACCGGGAAACGCCAGATCTCAGCGACTTTCCCAATAACGTGTTTTGAGCGAAAAGTGACCGTCATATCTATTCTGTCCGCTATGTCAGGCTGTGAGCAGCAAGTCGGCTGTCGTCGCCCGAATATCGTCGAGGATAGCCTCCGCGGCCGCCTGCCCTAACTCAGCGGCGCTGGTGATACCCTGTACAAAGGGGTTCTTATGCAACAGGAATGGTATTGCCACGCAATAAAGCCGGTTGGATAACAAGCCGGTATCGCGTGGACGATAGCATTCGTCGACCTCGATACCGCCTGTCCTCTTGAAGTTGAGGCCTGTCGTATCGGCTATAAATCCAGTCGAAGCCACGCGCGTGACAGCCGGTTTGACGGCTGCCTGCTTCACGAGCGAAGGAAACGGGAGGTCCCGTGCCGATAACGCCGTTTGGCCGGTCGCATCGATGAAACTCTCGAAGACTTCTTCCGAGCCGGCCGTGGTCACTCTGGCGCCCCGCGCAAGGCCACACGTGTCTATTGCGTAATCTTCTCCCAGCGCGATAATTTCCAACCTGCCAGCGTTTCGAAGCGCAAGCAAACGCTTGATCGAAAGGTGGGGTACGGTCGCATATTCATCGATGAATATACTTTTAAACGATCGGTTGAACCGCGCTAGGTCACGCGTGTCCAGGTGCGGGATTGCTCTGGCGATGATTTCATGTGTGATGAGTATGGCGTAGCGCCAAGGCACAGTGAACCGCAGCTCTGCGTTGCGTTCGACTTCGGCTAGGTTTGCTGCTGCCCAGACAAACGGATCCACTCCCGACCGGCGAGAGTAATATGCGTCAGCAAAGGTGTCTGCCGTCAGGCAATTTAGCCCTATTTCGGCTGCGTAGTCAGGATCGGCGGTCGCGATTTCCCGCTTGAAGAGCTCGAAAACCCTGTCGAGCAAACCGGCAGAGCCAATCTCGATTTCTCCATTGACAGCTTCCTGCGTGCAAACACTCGGTGTCCGGTAGGGAAGCGGGCAATAGAAATCCGCCTCCGGTAACAGTCCCTTGCGGGACATCATCACGGCTGTGAAGTTTTCGTGCCCGGTGGATGCGTGAAACCTCATTGCTCCCGTGTCGTCATAAACAAACGAGCCGCAGGATACCGCGACGGTCAAAAGCGCGTCGATACTGCTGAGTGACGTCCCAAGTATCCCAAGCCTTCCATAGCAGGAACTTTTGAGCGCGGAAGCGGGCCACGGAGACGCAAAGTAGCCTGGCTGCACTTCGGTCTTCTCAGGCCAATTATGGCCCGTTGCCATCACGACGTGGTCATAGATCGCGTCGAACTTTCCGTCAGGGCTTTCGACGCAAATTCGGATATGGTCGACGTCGAGCGATATATCACTGACGCGGTGCCCGGGGCGGATATCGATCTGGTGACCTTTCTCGACTCCATAATCCACAAGCGCACTGAACTGCTCTTGAAAATAATCACCGAGAACCAACCTCGGGTAAAACGCACGCTCGCTGATGGCATCGCGCACAATGGCAAAACGGTTAAGGTAATCGTCTTCCTGGCGAGATAGCCATTCCACCAGTGACAGCGGCAACGGCGGTATCTCGATGCTCGGAATGTTGGAAAGCATGACAGGATCATTTGAGCCGGGAAGATAGGGCGTTCCCTTCCCTGCCAACATTTCCGCTTCGAAAACAGTAATACTCATTGGGGAAGGAGAATGAATAAGTCGCTGAAGGGAAAAGATTCCGGTAGGCCCCGAACCGATAATGCAAATGCGACTGTTCATGCAAACCATCTCCAACGCCACCCTTTGCAGCGCCGGTTTATAACGGTGTGCAGCGCGGACTGTTCCAGTGACGGCAAACTTACATTCGATGGACGCGCCGTGACGCTGCGATTCTGCCAATGACGCTGGTGTGCAGATTCGCTACGGATAGGATATCGCCCGTTCCATCTTGTCACTATGATATCAGAATACCAAATCATGACGGTTAACTCACTGCGGTTTTCATGACAGTTATAGCTTCCTACATCTACCGCCTTGGCAAGCGTGCCGAAGAACTCCCCTTGACTGGCCGACCGTTCCCCGAGAGGGACGGCGAGTTTGCCTGGATCGGTATCACCGACCCGACCGTCGAGGAAATGGCGAGCCTGAAGTCGATGTTTGACCTGCATCCGCTTGCCGTCGAAGACGCACTGAACGGGAGGCAGGTGCCGAAAGTTGAGGTGTACGGCAATCAGCTCTTCGTCATCATCAAGACCGCTCATCTTGAGGGCGACAAGATTGCCTATGGCGAAACCTGTATTTTCGTCGGACGGCACCATGTGATTTCGGTCCGGCATGGTTCGGCACGCTCCCACAAGGAATTGAGGGAGCATCTCGAACAGTCTCCGCAACTCCTCGAACATGGCCCGGACTATGTCCTGCACGGTATCATCGATTTCGTCGTCGACGGCTATCTGCCGATGGTCGAGACGCTGGAGGACAAGGTGCTTGAGATGGAAAAGCACATGCTGATTGCATTTCTCGAACGGGAGCAGATCAGACGGCTTTTCCGCATGCGACGGCAGGTGATCCGCTTTCAGCGCATTCTGGGCCCGATGGAGGAGGTCGCTGGCAAGCTCGCCAATCTGGAGCTGCCCTGTATTGACGAGAACGCCAAAGCCTATTTTCGGGACGTGCTTGACCATGTACGGCGCGTCGAATTCATGATGTCAGGCTTGCGGGAAGTTATCACTTCCGTGTTCGAGGCCTCCAACCTTCTCGAACAGCAACGCCAGGGTATGATCACCCGCCAGCTTGCAGCCTGGGCCGCGATCCTGGCTGTCCCGACGGCGATCGCCGGCATTTATGGAATGAACTTCGAGCACATGCCGGAACTGAAATCGGAATACGGCTATTATGTCGTGATCGCCGTAATCATCACCCTTTGCGCGATACTTTATTACCGGTTCAAGAAGACAGGATGGCTGTGATATATCGAGCAACCTTTACTCTCCATTCTGTGCAACGGCCCCAAATCACGGACAACGCTGAACCTGTTCAGGAGTTAAATTGGCTACCGGATTGATCGCATTGTTTGACGACGTGGCAGCGATAGCTAAGGCTGCCTCCGCGTCCCTCGACGACGTCGCAACCCAGACTGCCAAAGCCAGTGTGAAGGCGGCAGGTGTCGTGATCGACGACACCGCCGTCACGCCGGCCTACGTCGTCGGTCTGGCTCCCGCGCGTGAACTGCCGATCATTGGCAAAATTGCGCTTGGATCGCTTAAAAACAAGCTGATCTTCCTCCTGCCCATCGCTCTCGTCCTCGGATATTTCGCTCCCTGGCTCACCACACCGCTCCTGATGATCGGTGGCATATACTTGAGCTACGAAGGCGCGGAGAAGCTGTCCGTCGTCGAATGATTTGAGACTTTTTGGGCTTTGGAAGAATGGAGTTTCGGGCTCGGTTAGCTGGTTAATTTAAGCCGCTTTGGCCTGGTGGTTCAAGCGGCGCTGTCTGATGGTTTCTCGTTTGATCCTTTCACGTTCGAGCAGGATTGTTTGGCCGCGTCCGAAGTAGACGTCGGCGGGCGTGAGATTGTCGAGGCTCTCGTGGTATCGGCGATGGTTGTAATGCTCGACGAAAGCCGCGATCTCAGCTTCGAGGTCTTCCCGGAAGAAGTAGTTTTCCAATAGGATGCGGTTCTTCAGCGTCTGATGCCAGCGTTCGATCTTGCCCTGTGTTTGCGGATGGCCGGGAGCGCCATGGACCTGGTCAATCTTGTATTTCTCAAGCCATTCACCGAGATCGGAAGCGACGTAACACGGACCGTTGTCGGACAGCAGGCGCGGCCTATGTTCGACCTTGACCTTGTCGCAGCCTGAGGCGGCCAGTGCCAGGTCGAGCGTGTCGGTGACATCATCGACTTTCATGCTGGTGCACAGCTTCCACGCAATGATGTAGCGGGAATAATCGTCGAGGATGGTCGACAGGTAAAACCAGCCCCAGCCGATGACCTTCAGGTAGGTGAAGTCGGTTTGCCACATCTCGTTCGGCCGCGTGGTCTTGTCCTTGAACTCGTTGTTGGCCTTGATGACGATATAGGCTGGCGAGGTGACCAGGTCATGGGCCTTGAGTAGGCGGTAGACCGAAGCCTCTGAGACGAAATAGCTTTCCATGTCGGTGAACTTCACCGCCAGCTCGCGTGGCGACAGATCGGCATGATCGAGCGCGAGTGTGATGATGCGATCCCTGATATCGTCGGGGATACGGTTCCACACCCGTGACGGCGCGGATGTCCGGTCTTCCAACCCCTCAACACCGTGGGTCTGGAAGCGATCATACCAGCGATAGAAGGTTGGTCTTGGAATGCCGAGCTTGTCGAGGGTTTGCCTGGCTGGCAGATGAGACCCCTCGACAAGCCGGATGATCTCGAGCTTTTCGGTGGCGGGATATCTCATTCTTCGTCGCCCCCATCCGCGATCATGCTTTTTTTAAGCAGGCGGTTTTCCAGGGTGAGGTCGGCCAGCGCCTCTTTCAGGTCGCGGCTTTCACGGCGCAGCGCCTTGACCTCGTCACTGGTGGCCGAACGGGCGGTGTCACCAGCAAGCCGCTTCTTGCCAGCTTCGAGGAATTCCTTCGACCAGCTATAATACAGGCTCTCGGCGATCCCTTCGCGGCGGCAGATCGCGGCAATACTGTCTTCACCGCGCAGACCTTCCAGCACAATGCGAATTTTCTCCTCCGACGAATGCAGCTTGCGCGTCGCGCGGCGAATATCCTTGATCGTCTTCTCGGCCGACGATGTCTGCGGCCCGGTTTTCTGTCTCATCTTCGCTTCCTTTGAATGAGCTACGATGAGCCGAAAATCCTCTCTTCTCAATTAAACCAGTTCTGTCTCATAGGCGTTGATGGCGGACACGCCACTGCACTCTTTGGTCAACCAAGAGCGCAAAGCGAACTTTTTCGGGGCCTAGGCACGAAGACTTTACCCACGGTGCGACGTTCGCGACACTTATCTAACAGCCAAGCCAACGATGATGATCCTCACACAACAATTATGTGGGTCATTTTGTGGGGCGAAGGCGCAAATTAATTACAACACATTGATAAATTACGCTTTTTTGCATCAATGGCGGAGAGGGTGGGATTCGAACCCACGATACCCTTGCAGGTATGCCGCATTTCGAGTGCGGTGCATTCGACCACTCTGCCACCTCTCCGCATGCGCGAACGCTTGCGTTGCGCGCTCCTCTTAAACATCAATGGCCGGGCTGACAAGCGGAATTTCGCGTTTGTGTCACAAATTATTCGTCTTGAACGAGCTCACGGAATGGGGTTGGAGTTTGATTGTTTTTGCCGATATTTACTGATGACACGCTTCGGATTTTGCCAGGCGCGTGTGATTGATCGATCGGGTCTACAGGCGCTGATAGCGCCGGAGGATGTCAATGATCCGGTCATCCTGATCAGGATCCGGCAGGAGCGCCGGCTGTCGGCTGGCGCCGACGGAAGGGTCCTGGAGATAAAGCGAACGTTTCACCATGGCCGGCGCGAAACCGAGCGCATAGAGATCGGTGCGGAATGCCGCATAAATGGCCTGCTGGCGTTCGGCTTCGGCGATGTCGCCGGCGTTGAAAGCATCGAGAATGCCGGCGAGGACGTCCGGAAGTGCGTTGCCGAGACCGGAAATGCAGCCTGCCGCACCGTTCTGCAGCGACCACAGAACAAGATTGTCCGGGCCGGAATAGACCTCGAAGCCGGGCACATCCTTCGCCACCCGAAGATAGGCTTCGAGCGTCTGCTGTGCACCGCCGGAATCCTTGATGCCGGCGATATTGCCGTGAGTGGCGAGTTTGCGGGCGGTTTCCGGTTCTATATGGTTCTGGGTGCGGGCGGGAATGTCATAGAGATAGACCGGCGTGTCGACAGCGTCGGCCACCGTCGAGAAATGGCGGATCAGGCCATCCTGCGTACAGGCGATGAAGAAGGGCGTGATGACGGCGATGCCGTCGACACCGATACGGTCGAAGGATCTCGCGAGCTGCAGGGTTTCGAAGGTGGCCGGCATGCCAGCATTCACGATGACCCTGGCGCGGCCGGCCACCTCATCCACCACCTCCTCCGTCAGCCGGATCTTTTCATCATGCGTCAGCGCGGTAAAATCGCCGTTGGTACCGGCGCACATGATGTTGTTGCCGGCGGCCACCTGGCGGCGCACCTGCGCACGCGTCGCCTCATAATTGATGGTTTCGTCTTCATTAAAACAGGTGACGAGCGCAACGAAGGCTTGTTTGCTCATGAAAGAACTCCGCTTGAATTTCCCGTGGCCTGGACAGGCGACGCAGCATTATGCCCGGCCTCCCTGCCAGGGTCGGGGTCGAGACTGGCTGAAAGAAGCGCGCGCGTGTAAGCCTCGCCCGGCGCTTCGAAAATCTGGCGGACGGTGCCGAATTCCACCACCTCCCCGCGCTGCATGACCATGACGTGATCGGCAAAATCCCGCACCACCGGCAGGTCGTGAGCGATGAAGATGAAAGAGAGGCCCATTTCGCGGCGCAGCTTGTCCAGCAGCGCAATGACCTGCGCCTGAACCGAAACGTCGAGTGCAGAAACCGCTTCGTCGCAGATGATCAGCTTCGGCTCCAGCGCCAGCGCCCGGGCAATGGCGATGCGCTGCCGCTGGCCGCCGGAAAACTGATGCGGATACCGGCGCATATGATCCGGTGAAAGACCGACCTGCTGCAGCAATTCGCCAACCCGTTCACGCCATTTCGCCCTCGGCACTATGTCCGGATGGATGACCCAGGCTTCGGAAATCAGCTGGAACACCGTCATGCGGGGATTGAGCGACTGGGTAGGGTCCTGAAAAACCATCTGCAGATCGCGCCGAAGCGCATAAAGCTCCGCTGGCGACAGCCTGAACAGGTCACGCCCCTTCCAGACGGCGCTGCCGGCATCCGGCTCATCGAGCCGCAGCAGGATGCGGGCGAGCGTCGACTTGCCGGAACCGCTTTCGCCGACGACGGCGATGGTTTCTCCGGCCATCAGGTCGAAAGAGACACCTTTCAACGCCTCGAAGGCGCCGTAACGCTTGCGCACATTGCGTACGCTGAGCAATGGCTCACCCGTTGCTTTCGGCTCATGCATCTCGCCCCGGCCGGGGGCGGCGTTGATCAGCTTGCGGGTGTAGGGGTGCTGCGGATTGCTGTAAACCTCGCGAACGGTCCCGGCCTCTACCAGAACGCCCTTCTCCATCACCACGACCCGGTCGGCAATTTCGGCCACTACGCCGAGATCATGGGTAATGATGAGCACCGCCATGCCCGTTTCCCGCTGCAGTTCCCTGAGCAGCGAAAGAACTTCCGCCTGCACCGTCACGTCGAGCGCGGTGGTGGGTTCGTCGGCGATCAGAAGATCGGGGCGCAACGCCAGCGCCATGGCGATCATCACGCGCTGGCGCTGGCCGCCGGAAAATTCATGCGGATATTTCGTCAGCGCCCTGTCAGGATCGGGAATGCCCACACGCGCCATAAGCCGCCTCGCTTCCGCTTCTGCCGCGGCCTTGCTCATGCCATGGGTGGTCATTGCCTCGCGGATCTGCCAGCCAACAGTATAAACCGGGTTGAGATGGCTGAGCGGATCCTGAAAGATCATGGCGATGCGCCGGCCGTTGATCTCGCGGCGCGCCTCGGTCGGCATGGTCAGCAGGTCCTTGCCGTCGAGCAATATTTCTCCACCGCCGATGCGGCCGGGCGGCATGTCGATGAGGTTCATGATGGCCGACGAGGATACCGACTTGCCGGAACCGCTTTCGCCAAGGATCGCCAGCGTCTCACCTCGGTCGATATGGTAGGAGACATCCTTCACCGCATGCACGACACCGCTCACGGTGTGGAATTCCACGGAAAGATTGCGCACCTCGAGAAGATGATCAGCCATTTTTACGGCCCTTCATTTCCAGTCGCCAGCGCTGCACCGGGTCGAGCGCGATGCGCAGCCAGTTGGACAGCAGGTTGAGCGACAGGGTGGTGAGAATGATGGCGAGCCCCGGCCAGAAGGACAGCCACCAGGCATTGGTGAGATATTGCCGCCCCTGCGAAATCATCAGGCCCCAGGTGATTTCCGGAGGCTGAATGCCGATGCCGAGGAAGGACAGCGCGCTTTCCGCGAGCATGACATAAGCGAAATCAAGCGTTGCCAAGGTCGTCAGCGTCGGCAGCACCACGGGCAGGATGTGGCGGAAGAGGACGCGTTTTCCCGAAGCGCCCATGACCCTTGCCGCCTGCACGAACATCCGTTCGCGCACCTCCAGCACCTCCGCCCGGGTGGTGCGGATATAAACGGGAATCCGTGTGATGGCGAGTACCAGCATCAGGTTGAGGATGGAGGAGCCCAGCAGATAAAGCACGATGACCGCAATCAGCAGCGATGGAAAGGACATGATCACATCCGCAAGCCGCATGATGATCTGGCCGGTGCGGCTGGAGGAAAAACCGGCGATGAGGCCGAGTACAGTTCCGGTGACGGCGGAGAGAAAAACCGCGCCGGCGGCGATCATCATCGTGTTTTGTGTGGCGGCGACGATGCGCGCGAGAAGCGGGCGGCCGAGTGCATCCGCCCCCAGCCAGAAATACCACTCGCGCTGCCAGTCGAACGGTGCCAGGTTGCGCCCGCGCAGGTTCTGTTTTGTCGCGAGATCGCCGAGCCAGGCCGGGCCGACAAAAGCGAGAATGACGACAATGATGAGAAAGATGGCCGCGCAGAGCGCAAACTTGTCCGCCCACAACATGCGCAGCATGCGGGTCGCGAAAGACGGTTCATCGATGATCTCAGTATCGGCGTTCATAAGGCTCATGGCTGGACGACCTCCTCAGTGCCGGATGCGCGGATCGAGCAGGGCATAGGCGATATCGATCAGAAGGTTCATCAGGAAGATGGCCAACGCCGTGACGAGGATGGCGGCCAGCACCACATTGAAATCCCGCTGAAGGATGGAATCGATCATCAGCTTGCCGACGCCGGGGAAACCAAAGATGGTTTCAACCACGACGGCGCCGTTGAGAAGGCTCGCCGCCTGATCGCCGATAACGGTGATCACGGGCAACATGGCGTTGCGCAAGGCGTGGATGAAGATGATCGGACCCGATTTCACACCCTTGGCGCGCGCCGTTTTGACATAGGCCGAGGACAGAGCGCCGATCATCGCGCCGCGCACCACCTGCACGATAATGCCGAAGGGGCGCACAAACAGAACCGCGATAGGTAATATCCAGTGCAGCACGGACCCTGTGCCCGACGTGGGAAGCCAGGCCAGGTTGACGGAAAAAACCACGATCGCGACGATCGCCAGCCAGAAATCCGGCACGGATGCCCCGATGAGTGAGATACTCGAAGCGACGCGGTCAAAAAAGCCGCCGGAACGGAACGCCGCGAGCGAGCCGATAATGATGGCCGCCGTGGTGACCAGCGACATGGTGATAACGGCAAGCCAAAGCGTCCAGACGAAAGCCTCCAGCACCACATCAAGCGCCGGGCGCGCCTTTCGGAGGGATTCACCCAGATCACCCGTCATCACATCGCCGGCATAGCGCAGAAACTGCACCATCAGCGGGTCGTTCAAACCGTGCAAGGCGCGAAACTGCTGCTTCAATTCCTCGGACGCTTCCACCGGCAGAAACAGCGCCGCAGGGTCCCCCGTCAGACGGGACAGGAAGAAAACCATCACGATGAGGCCGATCAGGGAGATCAGGCTCGCAAAGGAACGTTTTCGGATGAAGCTCAGCATTGTTGCCTCCGGTTTTTCAATGCGGCGGCGAAGCTTCCGCCGCGCCGCCGCTTCTTCATTGACAGGACACGGGACCTTATTTGATGCCGATTTCCGAAAGCTGCAGCATCGAGTTGGTGGCAATGGTCGGCTTGAAGTCCAACCGCTCGGAGACACGGGAGAAACCGACCATGTGGAACAGCAACACATCCGCTACCACGTCATCATGCAGATAAGCGATGAGTTCGGACCAGAGCTTGGCGCGCTCGTCACCCACGGCTGCGGAGGCGCGTTCGATCAGATCATCCACCTTCTTGTCAGAAAAGCCGGACTGGGTACCCTTTGTGGCATATTTGAAGAACATCGTGAAGGACGGGTCGCCCTTGGAATTGTCATGCATGGCGGCGACGATCTGCGGTCCACGGCCTTCCTTGAATGGCTTCGAATAATAGCTTTCGTGCTCGGCCACTTCCACGAATTTCAGGTCGATCTTGAAGCCGACTTCCTGCAATTGCTGCTGGATCGCTTCCATGATCTCGGTAACGTTCGGGAAATTCGCCGTGCGCGCGATGATGGTGATCGGTGTATCCACTTTTACGCCGGCGGCCTTTGCCTCTTCGAGCAGCTTTTTTGCACCCTCAGGGTCATAGGGGAAGACCTTGACGTCGGGATTCCAGCCGAGCGTGGTCGGCGGAACCAGCGCCGTCGCCAGGACCGCTCCTTCGGGAACCAGCGTGCCGAGAAATGCCTGCCTGTCGATGGCAAGGTTAAGCGCGCGGCGCACCCTGACATCGTTCAGCGGCGCGATATTATGGTCGAGGCGCATATAGACCGTTTCACTGTCGAGATAGGAAAAATCGGTCTTCGGATTTGTCGCGTCTAGCTGTGAAATGGAGGGGGAGAGATCGACCTCGCCAGTCTGCACCATGGCGGCCCGCACCGAGGGATCGGCGCGAAAGAGATAGGTCGCTTCCGTGACCTGCGGCTTCTTGCCCCAATAATCATCACGCGACGTCAGTACGATCTGCTGGCCGGGAGTCCAGTTGGTCAGCTTGTAGGGCCCGGTGCCGACAGGCTCGCGGATGAATTCCATCTTGGTTTCTTCGGGAACGATGGTCACGAGCGACATCAGCAGCGGCAGGATCGGCTGGGCCGGATCCGTCTTGAAATCGATCGTATGGTCGTCGACAACCGTCGGCGTCACCGTCATGCCGCCGAAATAGCGACGGGACTCGCAGGCGTTCTTGTCGCTCATGATGCGCTCGAAGCTGTGCTTCACATCCTTGGCGTCAAAATCCGTACCGTCGGAAAATTTCACGCCCTGACGCAGGTGGAAGCGCCAGCTGCCATCCGAGTTCTGCTCCCATTTTTCAGCAAGGCGCGGCTGAACGCCGTTCTTGCCGCGCACATCAAGCTCGGTCAGGGTCTCACTGACATTTTCCATAATGATACGGCCAATGTTGGAGCGCGTGGCCATGCAGGGCTCAAGCAGGTCCGCTTCTTCCGCCAGCACGATCTTGATCGGCCCCGAAGCTGCAAACGCCGGCGAGCCGGCGGCGCTGAGGGAACCCAAAACAAGGGCGCCCGCAATCAATGACTTCTTCATTCCGTTCTCCTCCCAGATCAGAAATTCAGCAACATGGCGGTGGACCGCAAGAGGCAGTTGAAGGCCCCGTCTCCCGCATCGGGGAGCATGGCGTGCGGATGATCGTCTCCTCCACCCGTCATCAAAGCATCGACGCTATCGCATTTTTTGTCAATTTATTTTTCCTTACCGATTTCAGATCAGTCTCGGTTTATAATTTTTATTGTTGTAAATCAACATATTAGATATAAAACTCCGAATGAATATCACGATATTTTTTACATAATAAACTTGACAACTTTTCGAATATGCCATTTTCATCTGCCCAAGAGGAGATCAAGATGACCCCTGATGACATCGCTCAGGCCATGACCGGAGATATCCACGTCACGTCAGAAAAACGGCGTGAAGCCTTTCTGCCATCGCCCATGATCCAGAACCATGCGAGCTTCCTGCATCTTCTGGACGATGGCGCGCTGCTCTGCGCATGGTTCGGGGGAACGCTCGAGGGAAAGTCGGATATTTCCATCTTCGCATCCGTGCTGACGCCCGGAGCCGGACGCTGGGGAGCGCCGCAGCGCCTCAGTAATGATACGGCCCACTCCGAACAGAATCCTGTTTTTTTCACTTCGCCGGATGGCGCGCTCTGGCTGTTTCACACCGCCCAGCCCTCCGGCAATCAAGATGAGTGCCGCATCCGCATGGCGAAAATCCATCGTAATCGGTCGGAACCGGAGAAGCTCATTTCAGAGGACGGACGATTTCTCGATCTTCCCAAGGGCTGTTTCATCCGCGCGCCGCTGCGCATCCGCGATGATGGAGCGTGGCTGTTGCCGATCTTCCGTTGCGTTCAGCGACCCGGACAGAAATGGAACGGCAGCCACGATACGGCAGCGCTCGGCATTTCCACGGACGATGGCGAGACATGGACATTGCAGGAATTGCCGGACTCGATCGGCTGCGTGCATATGAGCCCGGTGGCGGGAACGGACGGGCAACACTCCGCTTTTTTCCGCCGCCGCCAGGCCGATTTTGTCTACCGCACCGAAAGCAAGGATGGCGGTCGCTCATGGTCAAGGCCGCATCCGACCGATGTGCCGAACAACAATTCTTCCATCGCCGTGACAAGGCTCGGTAGCGGCCGGCTGGCGATGATTTGCAATCCCGTCAACGCCGCCCAGTCGAGCGACCGCCGCGCCTCGCTTTATGACGAACTCGGAGAGGACGATGGCAGGCCGGATGCTGATCCAAGCGGCGGATGCGTGCCCGTCTGGGGGGTGCCGCGCGCACCCGTCACAATCTGCCTTTCCGATGACGACGGGCGCAGCTTTCCGACCCGTATCCTGATCGAGAACGGGCCGGGCACATGTCTGTCGAACGATTCGACGGATGGCCGAAACCTGGAAATGTCCTATCCATGGCTTCTGGAGACACCTGACGGCGCGCTGCACGCAAGCTACACCTATCATCGTCGCGCCATCAAATATGTGCGGCTGGAGCCCGGCTGGGCCGAAACTGCGGACGGGAGAAAAAGATGAGCAATATTATCGGCATCACGATGGGCGATCCTTGCGGGGTTGGTCCCGAGATCACTGTCCGGGCATTTGCTGAAATGTCCGCTCCCGACCAGGCCGCAACGCGGATTTACGGAAACCTCGCCACGCTGGAGGCAGCACGGCAGGCTCTCGGTCTCGGTATCGATCTTGCCCCCCACGTGGCAGACTTGCCCGTTGAGGGTGCACCTTTGCCCTGGGGCACGCTTTCACCGGTGGCCGGCGACGCCGCATTCCGCTTCATCGAAACGGCTGTGCGGGACGCCGAGGCCGGGCGGATCGGCTGCATCGTCACCGCGCCGATCAATAAGGAAGCGTTGAACCTTGCGGGTCATCATTATGACGGCCACACCGGCATGCTGCGCAGCCTGACAGGTGCCTCGGCCGCTTATATGCTGCTCGCGTCCGAGCGGCTGAAGGTCATTCATGTTTCGACCCACGTCTCGCTGCAGGAGGCCATACGCCGGGCGACGACGGAGCGGGTGCTGGCCACCATTCGTGCCGGCAACGCCCACTTGAAGCGCATCGGCTACGAACGACCCCGCATCGCGGTGGCGGGCATCAATCCGCATTGCGGCGAAAACGGTCTTTTCGGCACCGAGGACGACGATCAGATCGCGCCGGCGGTTGCGGCCGCACGCGCCGAAGGCATCGAGGTACAGGGGCCTGTTTCCGCCGATACCGTATTCCATCGCGCCTATTCAGGCGCTTTCGATCTTGTCGTCGCGCAATATCATGACCAGGGGCATATCCCCATCAAACTCGTCGCCTTTGACACCGCCGTCAATGTCTCCGTCGATCTGCCGATAGACCGTACCTCCGTCGATCACGGCACCGCCTTCGACATAGCCGGCAAGGGCATCGCCAATCACGCCAACATGAATGCGGCCATCGCCTATGCGCGCAAGCTCGTGGCAGGCAAGGGTGGAAAGGGATGAGCACCATGTCGACGGCTCCCATCCTTATCCACCAGCCGCGCAGGCTCGCGGTTGGCGCAGGCACCGTCACGCAGGTTGGTGACTGGGCCGGCAAAACCGCCTCAACACTGGTAATCGCAACGCCGCTGACGGCAAAATTCGCCGAACGTCTGCAACTGCAAGGGCCCTTTGCCGTCTTCGACGCCATTCCGGGTGAGCCGGATACGGCGACACTGGACGCCGCTCTCAACGCGGCGCGCACTGCCAGGCCCGATCTCATCATCGGCCTCGGCGGCGGTTCGGTGATGGATGTGGCAAAGCTTGTCGCCGCATTGTGGAATTCAGATCAGACGCTCGAGGACGTCGCCGGACCTAACAAGGTCGCCCGTCGCGATACGCGCCTCGTGCAGATAGCCACCACGGCCGGCACCGGCTCGGAAGCAGGCATCCGCTCACTGATCACCGATCCCCTCAGGGGCACCAAGATCGCCGTCGAAAGCCCATATCTGATCGCGGATTTCGCTATTCTCGATCCGGAACTCACCTACTCCGTACCATCGGCCGTAACTGCGGCAACAGGCATCGACGCCATGGCCCATTGCGTCGAAGCCTTTACCAACCGCAAGGCCCATCCAATGATTGACGGCTTTGCCCGCATGGGCTTCACGCTGGTCGGGAAATATCTCGCCCGCGCCGTTCGCGACGGTTCGGATACGGAAGCGCGGGAAGGCATGATGCTCGCCTCCTATTATGGCGGCATTTGCCTCGGCCCGGTCAACACGGCGGCCGGCCACGCCATCGCCTATCCGCTCGGCACGCGTCTCAGCCTGCCGCACGGGCTGGCCAACGCCATCGTCTTTCCACATGTGCTGGCCTTCAATCAGCCTGCGGTTTCCGCGAAGACGGCGGAAGTGGCTGGAGCGTTGGGGCTTCGTGACAATCTCTCGCCCGGTGATCTGCGCAAGGCAGCAACGGATTTCTGCGCGGCGCTCGGCATCGAAATGTCGCTTGCCAAACACGGAGCAGCCGAGGCCGATCTGACCCGCTATGCCGAGGATGCCCATGCCATCCGCAGGTTGATGGACAACAACCCCGTCGACATGACCCTGCAGGACGTGCTGGGAATTTACCGTCACGCCTACTGAAGCAGAACCGATGCGCGGTCACGCGCATCGGTTCTCGGGCCGTTTACTTGAGTCGCCTAATCTCCGTGCGACGACTCGAAAAGCCGGTCGCGCGATCCTGTCAGGTGCTGCAGCATCAATTGGCGGGCTGAATCGGCATCTCCATCCGCGATCGCCTTTGCGATGGCCTCGTGCTCGGCAAAAACGCGGGTCAGGCCTGAGGCCTCGCGCTTTACGGACATGCCGTGGAATTTCATCCCGACCGCGATATGATCCTTGAGAGCCTCCATCGCGGTGGAGAAATAGCTGTTCCGCGCCGCCCGCGCGATGGCAAGGTGGAACTGATAGTCGGCATCCTCGCGGTGGGACTGGCGGTTGGTCGCATCCCGCATCAGCTCAAGCGCCTTCCTGATGGCCGCAAGTCTCTCGGCGTCATGCCGTAATGCCGCGGCAGCGGCCGCCGCGGGCTCGAGCGTCAGCCTGAATTCGTAGCAATTCAGAAGGTCCGCAACGTTTTCCAGCTGTCCGAAGCCAAGCGGTTCACGCAAACCGAAGGCCCGGACATAGCTGCCGGAACCTCTGCGGGAGTAAATGAAACCCTGCTCGCGTAATCGCCGTAGTGCCTCGCGAACGACCGGCCGGGACACTTCGAATTCCATGGCGAGTTCATGTTCGGTCGGCAATCTTTCATCCGGCTTGTAAGCGCCGGATTTTATCGCCCGGTGCATCCTTTCGAAAATAATGTCCGGAAGTGCCTTGCGCGCCGTTTCTTTCATCAGCCCCATCTGGTCAGCTCTCTCCAGCATCTGTCGCGCCAAGCATCATTTTCGCGATACGTTTCAATGTGTCAGCTTGCCCAAAACCGCCCGATTTCGCAATGATGCATTGGTTTCCCGCCCAGCCGACACCGAGGCCCGGCAGGCACTCGCCGGCAAGACGCAGCCGCAAAATGCCCATCGCGCGCAGCACCGCCTCGGCCGTTGCCCCACCCGACAGAAGCAGCCTGCCCGCGCCGGCCGTGAAGTGCG
Source organism: Rhizobium sp. ZX09 (assembly GCF_017357485.1). NCBI lineage: Bacteria > Pseudomonadati > Pseudomonadota > Alphaproteobacteria > Hyphomicrobiales > Rhizobiaceae > Rhizobium > Rhizobium sp. ZX09. The sequence continues at coordinate 1,038,646 of NZ_CP031364.1, read as the reverse complement.
GAACGACCCCTTCCGCCAGCCGGTCTGAAACTTCAAGCGAAGAAAGATACTCATTCCCCTGGGTTGCCTGAATGAGGGAAAGGTCGACGGCTTCGTCCGCGTCCCGAGGAACGGCACCGTTGGGCGCTTCAATGATCGACACCAGATCCGCGCTCTTGAGGACGTCAATCTGCTCCAATGTAATCGGATCGCGGGAACCGATGACAAAGATCCCCTTGCCAGGTGGAACGGTTGCAACATCGGGCAGGACGCGTGCCGACATCACCGCCGCCAGAGTCTCTGCAAGACCACGCGCGCCAATGAAAAGATCAACCCCTTCAGCCTGCGCGGCAGAAAGGGCCTGCCTGATATCCTCAGTCGTTCGCGCATCGGGTATCGAACAACGCAGGGCATGTCTTCCCAGTTTTTCATCAATCGCGATGGCGGTTTCAACCCCAAAGCCCGAGACGGCGCCGCCGCTGACGATACGTCCGAAATCCGGAATCGCCGGCACGACAAGAGCGCGCCGGAAAGAAATTGCATCCATTTCAGCCGCAATATGTCCCTTCAGGCGGGAATCGATCTTTTTGAACAGGATCGTGTCGGCTGGAACCAGTGCCAGTAGTTCCTGTGTGCGACGTCGGGCCTCGTCCGCCTTCCCATCGCGGCATCCAAGATTGACGCTGAGAACGGCAGGGGCAGCGGCCAGCGCCGCATGCACGCCTTCCAGCCCCGTTGCCACCTCTGTCACCATTCCGCGCCCGGCAAAGGGGGCGGCCGCGTCGAGCGCGCCGGTCAGATCATCGGCAAAAATCAACAGCACGGCATCGCCTTCGAAAAGTTGTAAGGTTTTACATCGATAAATTTATTTATATTCAATAGATAAAGAGATGTGAATAACAAAATTGATCGCACGAACCTTTCAAGTCGTCGGAGAGAAATGGAAAGCAAGATCAGCCATGCCCACCGGTAGCGGGGTGCCAGCAAGGATGACGAACCCTCGCGTCGCTAAACGAAGCGGAAAGGCAGACCGGAGATAAGGGCTTTGACGAAGCGCTTTTTCTGAAAGCGGCCGTTCAGTGAAACACGCGGCAAGAGTGCGGGCTTTTCGAGACTGCCGAGGCCGAGAACCCCCGCCTGTGTGGTGACTGCCGCGGAAAACCCTGCGTCCGATACCGCCTTCGCCTCGCGCTCGCCCACCGCCTTCGTCCAACCATAGGGATAAGAAAAGGAGCGCGGTGTATGGCCCGCATATTCCTCTACCCGGCGCTTCGATTCCGCAATCTCGTGAGCCAGGCGCTCAGCGTCGATCTTGCGCATATTCACATGGGTCATGGTATGGGCGCCGAGATGCACCAGAGGATCCTCCGACAGCGCCCTGAGTTCTGCCGCATCCATGATAAGCTCGTCCACGATGTCAACCGGATCGATTCCACACTGTCGAGCGGCGCGATCGATCCTCTCCACCGCTTCATCTTCGGCGGCACTTTGGACAAAATTTTCCAGCCGCGCGAATGCATCCGCTTTTTGCAGGGGCGTTCCGCATGTCACGTGCTCCGGCCCTGCCCCGAAATCGAAATCGAACGACGCCGCCTTCTGCGTCAAGGCGGCGGCGGTCTCCCACCACAGGCCGCGTTTACGCTCGACAAAACCGGGCGTGATGAAGATCGTGTAGGGAACGCCATATTTGCGAAAGATCGGCGCGGCGTAGTCTGCGTTGTTGCGATAGCCATCATCAAGCGTGAAGGCACAAAACGACCGGTCTTCTCCGCTGCCGGCAAGCAGTGCCGGAAGATCATGCAGGTGCACGGGAACGAGACCCGATTCGAGCGCCGCCTGTATGGCCTCTTCGAGGAACTCCGGCGTGACGGACAATTGTACATTGGGCGCGAAAGCCGAAACAGCGCCGCCCGGACGCACGTGGTGAAGCGTGAAGATGACACCTCGCCCGGCAAGCGAAGGGAATGCCGAGCGGACAGCCGGAAGGGAACTCACCTCCAGCCCGGCCCTTATGACGGTGTATTTCACAAGGCGTTTTACCGGCTGCAGAAAAAGTCCCGCCGGTTGTCGCGACGACAGGCCGGGTAATATCCGCTTTTTCAACACCCTGAAGGCTGTGAGCGGCAGGTCGATCAGGCCCGGCAGCGGGTCATTCAGCGCAAATGCAGCCCAACTGCGGACTTTGGCGAGGGACGCAAGATAGTCGGCAGCCCGCACCTCCCCTCTCCGCCCCAGGGTAAATGCGGCAACAAGATCACGGACAAGATAGGACCACGACGTGCCGTTGCGGGCCTTGACCGGCTCGCCGGTCGGCTCTTCGTTGGCGGCACGCCATAACAATGCGCCAAGATCAATGCCGGCAGCAGAACAGAGGCCGAACCACGACCAAGGACGCGGATTCACATCGAGAAGTTTCAGCGTCCCGTCCCGGTCATCGAACTTGAATTCCACCTCGACCAGTCCGCTATGACCGGCGGACCTCAATATTGTCCGGGCGGCATCGATCGCCGACGGGTTGTCGACAATCTCGACCCGAGTGCTGGTGTAACCGAAATCGACCGGATACTGACGGATGCGCCGGGCGGTGAATTCCGCCACTGGTTCTCCGTTCAGCCACAGGGCAGCATAGGAGAACTGGTTTCGTCCGCCACCTGGAATGAGTTCCTGCACCACCACATTGCCGGCGCCGATCTCTTCGCTGGCCTCGGCAAAGGCGGCTTTCAGGGCCTGCCGATCTTCGGCGCGGACGACCTTGGCGCGGGCAATCGCAGTATCGCCGCCGCCCATATTTGGCTTGAGAATGACGGGAAACAGCACGTCAAGCGCATCGATATCAGCGGCTGATGCCAGCGCATAGGTCCTGGGAATGCTGACGCCGAGTTCCGCCGCACGCCTGTATAGCAGCGGTTTTTCACACAGCCATTGCAGCGCCGCCCAGTCTGGCAGAACGATCTTGTAGAGAGCCGAAAGTTCATCGTGTTGCTGCGAAACGAGCTGAACCTCACCATCGCCGGATGGGACCAGCAGCCAACCCTTGAGATGATGCCTGTCGGCCATCTGCCGCAGGAAAGACATTGCCCCTGCGTCGTGCGGACCGGCCCAGCGTATTGTCTCCCGCACGAAACGCGACCAGCTAGGCAGGGGTGAGTCATGGGTAAGGTAATAAACAGGCACATTCAGGGCCCCGAGGCTGCGCGCGAGGGCGAGCGTGCCATGAGCGCCGCCGACAATAACAACACCTGGAATGGTCAAAGCCTGATCCCCGTCCTACTCCATATCTTGATCGCAAAAATTGATAAATAAATTCGATATTTCCGAAATATGGGGGTCGCGGAAAGGCCAAGGCGCTTGCGCTGCCGGTCTCTCCACGATGCGTTCCGGACAGCATCCGGAAGGAAAATCAACGCCTCATACGTCTTTCCGAACCGGGCGCGGCTCACCGTTCTCATCGACGGCGACCATGATGAAGACGGCCTCTGTCACCTTTTCACGCGAATCCCGATAGTGCCGGCGCGTCCAGGCTTCGATCTTGAGCGTGACGGAGGTGCGGCCAATCTTTTCGATGCGGGTATAGACGCACAATGTATCACCGATCTTGACCGGCTTCTTGAAGACGATCTCGTTGACTGCGACCGTGACGGTTCGGCCGCCGGCCACATCATTGGCGCGGACGAAGGCGGCAAGGTCCATCTGCGACATGACCCAGCCGCCGAAAATATCGCCGGCCGGATTGGCATCGGCAGGCATGGCAAGCGTTCTGAGCGTCAGTTCCATATCGGCGGGCGGCTGCTGATCCATCTGTCAAATTCCTTTCACAAACCTCCCGCTGCCGGACTTAAACAACCGCACCCCGTCCGCCAATAGCCGATTTGTCGCGGCAGCCCTTCCAAAACCGCAAGGAATCACAGGGGCATCGTAAGCTTCGGTTAACCATGATGGGGCACGATTCCAAAAAAGCGCGGGGGCGTACAAATGGCCTATGACTGGAGTGGAAACAACACGATACAGCAGCGTTACGATCGTATAGTTCTGGCGGTCGCTAGCGTTGTCGCCATCAGCCTGGCAACAGGTACACTGGCTTTCCGCTCACAGGTGGAGCCGAACCACACCATAAGTATCGCCAAACAACAGCGGCTCAACTCTGAAAAATGGCATTTGCGGCTCTGATACGCCTCGATCGGCACACCCGGCAGCACGACCATTGAGCTATTGCGGGGCGCCACCATCGCGCCTGTCGGTCCCGTCCTTCTGGGAGACGTGGTCTAGATGGGCGACCGCCGGAGAAAGAATCGACAGAAAAGTCTCGGACCGGCCGATATAAACAATCGCCGCGCCCTCGATCCCGTTCAAAACCCCGGCCAGCGTGTCCTGCGTCTGTTTTTCCAAGCCTTCCAGCAGATCGTCAATGACGATGAATTTCGGTTTCAGCAACAGCGCATTGGCAACCCGGATGCTGGCCTGTTCGTCCGAATCCAGTTTTTTGTCCCAACGGATGTTTTCATCAAGACGAGAGGCCATCTCGCCGAGACCCGCTGCGGCGAGCGCCGAAACATAATCCTCATCCGCAAAGCGCTGGGGTGCACGCGGATAAGCCATGATTTCGCGCAGCGTTCCTGCCGGTAGATAACCGTGCTGAGCAATGAAAAGCGTGTCGGTTTGATCCGGCATCTCTATCCTGCCTTGGCCCCAGGGCCACAGCCCCGCCATAGCTGCGAACAAAAGCCGCCGGTTCACACCCTGCTCACCATTGATCATCAGCCGTTCGCCCGGCCCGACCTCGACATCCGCCTCATGCAGCATGAACCCGCGTTCAATGTCCTGCCCGCCCGCATCGCGGCAGATCGTAACCGACTGAAGACGGATTCTGTCATTCTCTGCGCTGCGTTGCAGATCGATCGTCAGGCCGTGCTGTTCCACGCTGTCCATCTGGATCAAAGCGTTCCGGAAAACGGAGACACGCTGCAACGTCGCCTTCCAGCTGGCGATCGGCCCGAAATTGTCGATATACCAGCGTAGCGCCGTATTCACCTGATTGAAGGCGCCGACCGCCATCATCAGCCCGCCGAAAGTGAGATTGCCGGAAAAATAGACCGGAGCCGCGATCAGGATCGGCGCCACCACCGCCAGCCAGCCATATCCCGCCGAGACCCAGGTCAGATGTGTCAGCGCCATGGCGAGTCCCCGGATGACACCGAGGACGGCATCGATATCGACGCCAATCCGCCGCCTCTCATTTTTTTCGCCACGCGCAAGGGCAATGGCGGCAAGATTTTCGCTGGCCCGCATTAACGAAAAGCGAAGCTCAGCCTCTTTGGAATAACGCTCCGCGTTTAGCCCCACCAGCCGATAACCGACGAGGTTGCTGAGCAGGGAAGCGGAACCGGCATAAAGGATTGCCGCCCAGACCATATAGCCGGGGATAGCATAGGTATCGCCGCTGATGGTAATGGCAAAGCCCGCCGAGAGCGACCAGAGAACGCCGATAAAGCTGACAAGCAGGATCGTCGCGTTCACGAGACCGATCGAAAGCGCCGTACTGCTTTCGGCGAGGTTGCGGACATCGTCATGGAGCCGCTGGTCCGGATTGATGGCTATCGTACCGAAACTGGCGAGGCGGGCGGCTCGACCCGGCTTCAGCCACTGGTCCACCATATCCTTGGCAAGACCCTCGCGCATGTTAAGCGCCGTCATCTGGTTGAGCCAGGTCTGAATGACGTTGAGGAGCAGCAACAGCCCGGCGATGACCGCGAAAACCTCGAGCTGATGAAGGAAGGCGTCGAGATCGCGCCGTTCCAGCGCGTTATAAAACGGCGCATTCCATTCATTGAGCCTGATCTGCCCGTAGGCCGTCAGCAATATCACCGTGAGAAGGGCCATCGACAGCAAGATCAGACGGTTGCGCACCGGCGATGTCCAGAAGGCGCGCCCCATCACGCGCAGCTGAGCCGGAAAATCGAGATCGAAGCCCGAAAGGTTAGCCGCGCCCTTGCGCTGATCGTCGCTTACCGATGTTGCCATTCATCCATTCCGAAACGTCAGTGGGCAAAGAAAGCCGGTCGCGATTCTGCGCCTTTCGATGCCAAGCAATAACACGCCGTTCGACCATGTCCACAATGCCGGCGAAATCTCCGCGGCGACAACCTGAAAGCCCGCGCAATTCTTCGTGCAGGCAAATGAAGCGGCTTCGACCAACAATGCGATTGCCCCAGGAAATGATCCTTGCTTTCTTTTCCTGCATTGCACAAAATCCGAGTAATTTCAGAGGGGCGGACAAACCGCATAAGCCGGAAAACCGGGCAAGGCAGATTAATGGCGATCAAAGCGAGCATCTATCATCTGACGCATTATAAATACGACAATCCGGTTCGCCTTGGACCACAGATCATCAGACTGAAGCCCGCCTCACATTCCAGAACCAGCGTCATCAGCCACTCTCTCAAGGTTTCACCCTCCAATCACTTCGTGAACCTTCAGCAGGATCCCTACGGTAATTACCTTGCCCGCTTCGTTTTTCCGGAACCGGTGAGTGAATTCAAGATCGAGGTCGATCTTGTCGCCGATATGACGGTTTATAATCCGTTCGATTTCTTTGTGGAGGAAGAGGCGACAAAGTGGCCCTTCGACTATCCGCAGGAACTGCGCGACGATCTCTCCATCTACATGAAGCCGGAACCGACCGGCCCTCTGCTCGCCGCCTTCATGGCCACTGTCGACCGCACTCCAGGTCAGCAGACGGTGGACATGGTCGTCGGCCTCAACGCCCGCCTGCAGCAGGAGATCGGTTACGTCATCCGCATGGAACCCGGCGTCCAGACACCTGAGGAGACGCTTGCTTCCGGCAAGGGGTCCTGCCGCGATACCAGCTGGCTGCTCGTGCAGGTCCTGAGGCATCTTGGCCTCGCTGCCCGTTTCGTGTCGGGATATCTCATCCAGTTGACACCGGACCTCAAGGCGCTGGACGGCCCATCCGGCACCGAAGTGGACTTCACCGATCTGCACGCATGGGCCGAGGTTTATATGCCGGGTGCGGGCTGGATCGGCCTCGACCCCACTTCCGGTCTGTTGACCGGCGAGAGCCATATTCCCTTGGCGGCAACACCGCATTACCGCAACGCCGCGCCTATTTCCGGCGGCTATTACGGCCATGCCAACACGGAATTCGCCTTCGACATGCAGGTCCGGCGGGTTGCCGAGACGCCGCGCATCACCAAGCCTTTTTCGGACGAAAGCTGGGACGAACTCAATGCGCTCGGCCAGGAGGTCGATGAGGTTCTGAATACCCATGATGTCAGGTTGACCATGGGCGGCGAACCGACCTTCGTTTCCATCGACGATTTCGAATCCGATGAGTGGAACACCGGTGCGGTGGGGCCGACAAAGCGCGAAAAGGCCGACCTGCTGATCCGCCGCCTGCGCGAGCGTTTCGCACCGGGTGGGTTTTTGCATTACGGCCAGGGAAAATGGTATCCGGGCGAAAGCCTGCCGCGCTGGACGTTCTCGCTTTATTGGCGCAAGGATGGCCTGCCAATCTGGCAGAACCCGGCGCTTATCGCCGAGGAGGGCGCGAATACCGGCGCAAAGGCGGAAGACGCGCAGAAACTGCTGGGCGGCATCGCCTCCCATCTCGGCATCGAACGGGAGCTGGTGCTGCCGGCCTATGAGGATCCGGCGGAATGGATCATCAAGGAAGGAAGCCTTCCCGACAATGTTGACCCGTCAAATTCCAAGCTGAAGGACCCGGAGGAGCGAAACCGCATAGCCCGCGTCTTCGAGCGGGGACTCACGACACCGACCGGCTATATTCTTCCCGTTCAGGCGTGGAATGCGCGCGCCGCCGGCAAGCGCTGGATCAGCGAAAAATGGAAGACGCGGCGCGGTAAAATATTCCTCGTTCCGGGTGACAGCCCGGTGGGTTACCGCCTGCCACTCGGCACCCTGCCCTATGTGCCGCCATCCGCCTATCCCTATATTCACGAGGCAGACCCCTCGATCCCTCGCGGTCCGCTTCCCGACGTCTTCACGCCATCGGGCCGGGCCATGCCCGAAGCTTCTTTCCATGCCAGCGAGGCCGCGGGGCAGGAACGCGTAGAGCAGACTCTCGGCGAAATCGGCGGCGCGGTGCGCACCGCCATGTCGGTGGAACCGCGTGACGGCAGGCTCTGCGTCTTCATGCCGCCAGTGGAACGCATCGAGGACTATCTCGAGCTGATTGCAGCAGCGGAGGCGGCAGCCGCCGAGCTTGGATTGCCAGTCCACATAGAGGGTTATGCGCCGCCGCATGATGAGCGTATCAATGTAATCCGCGTCGCGCCCGACCCCGGTGTAATAGAGGTCAACATCCACCCCGCTTCAAGCTGGAAGGACTGTGTCGACATTACCACCGCAGTCTACGAAGAGGCGCGCCAGTCACGTCTCGGTGCCGACAAATTCATGATCGATGGCCGTCATACCGGCACCGGCGGCGGCAACCATGTGGTGGTGGGCGGCGCCAATCCCAATGACAGCCCATTCCTGCGCCGACCCGATCTTCTGAAAAGTCTCGTGCTGCACTGGCAGCGGCACCCCTCGCTTTCCTATCTCTTCTCAGGGCTCTTCATCGGCCCGACGAGCCAGGCGCCACGTATCGACGAAGCCCGCCACGACAGTCTGTACGAACTGGAGATCGCGCTCGCGCAGGTGCCGCTGCCCGGTGAAGGCGTTCCGCCCTTGCCATGGCTGGTTGACCGCCTGTTCCGCAATCTTCTGACGGATGTAACGGGCAATACCCACCGCGCCGAAATCTGCATCGACAAGCTGTTTTCGCCTGATGGACCGACTGGCCGCCTCGGGCTGGTGGAATTTCGCGGTTTCGAAATGCCGCCGAATGCGCGCATGTCGCTTGCCCAGCAGTTGCTGGTGCGTGCTCTCATTGCGCGTTTCTGGAAAAACCCGGCCGTCGGCAAATTCGTGCGCTGGGGCACGGCACTCGCCGATCGTTTCATGCTACCGCATTATATCTGGGCGGATTTCCTGGATGTGCTTGCAGACCTCAGGGAAAACGGTTTCGACCTGAAGCCCGAATGGTTCACCGCCCAGCAGGAGTTCCGTTTCCCCTTCTTCGGGGAGGTGGAATATGAAGGATCAAAGCTGGAATTGCGCCAGGCGCTGGAACCCTGGCATGTGATGGGCGAACAGGGCGCCATCGGCGGCACCGTGCGTTATGTCGACAGCTCCATCGAGCGCCTGCAGGTGCGGCTCGAAACATCCAATCCCGCCCGCTACGCGGTGGCCTGCAACGGCCGCGCCGTTCCGCTGACTCCGACGGAAAACCGCAGCGTCGCGGTTGCCGGCGTCCGCTTCAAGGCATGGCAGCCCGCTTCCGGCCTACATCCCTTGCTGCCCGTCAATTCACCCTTGACCTTTGACATTTATGATACATGGTCGAGGCGATCGATCGGCGGATGCATCTATCATGTTGCTCATCCGGGCGGGCGCAATTACGAGACATTTCCCGTCAACGGCAATGAGGCGGAGGCACGCCGCCTCGCCCGTTTCGAACCATGGGGGCATACGGCAGGGCAATATCCGCTTCGGGCGGAAACCGTGTCGCCAGAATTTCCGCTGACGCTCGATCTGCGCCGGCCTTACGGAGTATAAATTGTCCAAAGCCCCGGCAACGGAACGCAAGACGGAAGCGAGCGCGCGACCAAGCGGGCTTGAATATTCCCCTTTGCCTGGCGTTGCCGACGAAATGCTCGATAATAACGGCACGGTGAGACCGGTCTGGAAGACCCTGCTCGAGGCCCTCTCGCGCATGTCTGAGCGGGAGCTGCATGAGCGTTTTGCCCGCACTGACCGCTATCTGCGCGATGCCGGCGTGTTCTACCGCGATTACGGCAAGGGCAGCAGCGAAAGAAACTGGCCGATCTCCCATATTCCGGTGCTGATCGACGACCGGGAATGGACGGTTCTTGCCGAGGGGTTGAAGCAGCGCGCCAATCTTTTGGAAGCCATGGTCGCCGATTTTTACGGCGAAAACCGACTGGTGAAGGAAGGTTATGTGCCGCCGGCGCTGATTGCCTCCAATCCCGAATATCTGCGCCCCATGGTCGGCGTAAAGCCGGCAAGCGGTCATTACCTGCATTTCTGTTCCTTCGAGATCGGGCGTGGGCCAGATGGCAACTGGTGGGTGCTGGCCGACAGGACACAGGCGCCCTCCGGTGCGGGTTTCGCGCTCGAAAACCGGGTAGCGACCACGCGTGCGCTCTCCGACATCTATGCCGAAACCCATGTTCACCGTCTGGCCTCGTTTTTTGGTGCTTTCCGCGACACGCTGCAGGCGCAAAGAAAACACCCTGACGACCGGATCGCCGTGTTAACACCCGGCCCGGCCAACGAGACCTATTTCGAACACGCCTATATCGCCCGTTATCTTGGCTTCATGCTGCTGGAGGGCGAAGACCTGACCGTTGTCAATTGCCGCGTCATGGTCAGAACGGTTGCCGGGTTGAAGCCGATCGGCGTCCTCTGGCGGCGTCTCGACGCATCCTATTCCGATCCGCTGGAGCTCAACCAGCAATCCCATATCGGCACGCCGGGCATGGTACAGGCATTGCGCAATGAAGCGCTCACCATCGTCAACGCGCTCGGCAGCGGAATTCTGGAAACGCGGGCGCTGCTTGCCTTCATGCCGCGCATCTGCCGCCACATTCTCGGCGAAGAACTGAAATTGCCGTCCATCGCCACCTGGTGGTGCGGACAGGAGGCTGAACGCCGTCACGTCGCCGGCAATATCGAAGGCATGGTCATTGGCCCGGCCTATTCCCGGCTTCCGTTCTTCGACGATAACGGCCAGTCCGTGCTCGGCTCTTCCCTGAGAGAAACTGCAAAGGAATCGATCAGCGACTGGCTTGCCTCCGATGGCCACAGGCTGGTGGGCCAGGAAGTGGTGAAGCTTTCAACCACCCCGGCCTATATCGACAACAAGCTCGTGCCGCGCCCGATGAGCCTTCGTGTATTTGCCGCCCGTACCCAGGATGGCTGGCAGATCATGCCGGGTGGCTTTGCCCGGATCGGCAGCGGTGACGACGTGTCCGCCATCGCCATGCAATCGGGCGGAAGCGCGGCTGATGTCTGGATCGTCAGCGACAGACCGGTGGAGCGCACCACGCTTCTGCCGGCGGAAGAGAGCTTCACCCGCAACATGCCGGGCAGCCTGCCAAGCCGCGCGGCCGACAATCTCTTCTGGCTGGGTCGTTACATCGAGCGCTCTGAAGGCGCCTTGCGCATCCTTCGCGCCTGGCATGGGCGTTATGCCGAATCCGCTGATCCGCGCCAGCCGCTGCTCGCGCATGTCACGCGGTATCTCGAAGCGCTTGATGTGGAGATGAACGATGCCGTGCCGGAAAGCCTGCTTACCAACATCAACAGCGCGCTTTATTCCGCCAGCAACATTCGTGACCGCTTTTCACCGGACGGATGGCTGGCGCTGAACGATCTTGCCAAGACAGCCCGCCGTTTCCACGCGAAAGTGGCTCCCGGCGACGACGCGACCCATGCCATGACGGTCCTCTTGCGCAAGCTTGCGGGCTTTGCCGGCCTGGTGCACGAAAACATGTATCGCTTTACCGGCTGGCGTTTCCTGTCGATCGGTCGTTATCTCGAACGTGGACTGCATATGACGCGTCTTCTCGGCCATATGACCGGCCCGGACGCGCCAGATGGATCCTATGACATGCTGCTTGAAATCGGCGACAGCGTCATGACCCATCGCCGGCGGTATAACGTCAATACGGCAGGTCTGACCGTGACCGATCTTCTGGCACTCGACCCGCTCAATCCCCGCTCGATCCTGTTTCAGCTGAACGAGATCCGCACCGAGGTGGAGCAGCTTCCAAACGCCTTCGTCAATGGCCAGATGTCGCCCTTCTACCGCGAGGCGATGCGTCTGCATTCCGGGTTGGCGGTCATGACGCCGGAAAACATGAATGGCGCGATCTACCGCCAGCTCGAAACCGACATGGAGCATCTTTCCGATGTTCTGGCCCGGACCTATCTCGGATAATCCTATGCTCTATGATCTTTCCCTGCATATGGGTTACACCTACGACACGCCGGCACATGGCGCACGCCACATCATCCGCGTCCTGCCGCTCTCCATCCCGGGTCGACAGCGGCTCGTCGCCGGCTCCATCGACGTTTCGCCGACGCCGGAAGAACGGGCCGTCTTCGAGGATTTCTTTCATCTCTCGGCAACATCGGTGCATCTGCGCGCACCGCATGAAAAGCTCGATATTCGCATGCAGGCGCGGGTGATGGTGGAAGCCCCGGCATTGACGGCGGATTTCTCGCCCGAGCTTTCCCGCCTGCCGCAGGACCTCGCCGGTGTGTGGTCGCTCGATTTCCAGTCACCGCACCACTTTATCGGCGCTAGTCCAAGGATTGGAATGGACACGGCGATATCCGCCTATGCCCGGGAAGTGCTGAAGCCCGAAATGACCATTCGCGAAATTGCGCTCTCTCTGTGCAAACGGATCCATAAGGACTTCACCTATGACGGCGAGGCGACGACCGTTGATACGACACCCGCGGAAGCCTTCAAACTAAAGCGCGGCGTGTGCCAGGATTTTTCGCATATCATGATCATGGCCTTGCGCAGCCTCGGCATTCCCGCCGGTTATGTCAGCGGTTTCCTGCGTACCATTCCTCCGCCCGGCAAGGAACGGCTTGAAGGCGCCGATGCAATGCACGCCTGGGTGCGCATCTGGTGCGGCGAGGCTGCCGGTTATCTGGAGCTCGATCCCACCAACGACATCGTGGCGGGGAGCGACCATATCGTCGTCGGTTATGGCAGGGATTATTCCGATGTCGCCCCCGTTATCGGGGTATTGAAGAGCTACGGCAATCAGCAGATAAAACAGGCGGTCGACGTGATCCCCATCCAGCAATGACACAACGTGTATTATTCCAGACCTTCGCGACGACAATTCTTGAAAATACTTTGAAAGCTGCGTCAATTTGACCACTGCGTAAAATTGAACCGATCACCTTAGCGGATTTTACATCGTTTGCGGGTTTCCTGCGCTCAGTCGAATATTCTAATCGGTGAGCCCCCCTATGACCGCCTCCGCACCTGACAAATTGAAGCGCCGTTTCCTGACCGATAAGAGCGGCAATTTCGGCATCATGACGGCAATCCTGCTGCCTGTCTTGCTCGGTTTTGCCGGTGCCGGCATGGAGTTGGCGAATGTGATGCAGGTCAAAGCGGACATGCAGAACACTGCGGATTCAGCCGCCCTTGCGGCGGCAACCGAGGCGCGGCTGAAAAAGGGCGATCTGACGGATGAGCAGATCAAGGAAATCGCCAAGAGCTTCATTGCCGCGCAGATGGAAAAAAGCCTGACCGAAGAAGAAAAGAAGAAACTGGAGGAGAATTCTCCAACCAGCATTACGACGACGGAAAATGCCCGAGGCAAGACCTACACGATCGAAACCACGATCAACCACAAGGTTCAGCTCAATCCGCTCCTCGGGTTCATTGGCGCAAAAACACTCGATCTTTCGGTAACCGGCACCGCAAAGAGCACCGTCAACAAGGGTGCTCCGATCTCCATGTATCTGGCGCTTGATCGTTCCGGCTCGATGTCGTTCAAGACGGATACCGTCAATGCCGCAAAAAAGTCGTGCCCGAATTATACCGCCAGCAACTGGGGCAAGAGCGAAGCGCAGGTTACGTCCAGCCCCTGCTATGTCAACAAGGCCACGTCGCTCAAAACCGCGGTCGGATTTCTCGTCGCCACATTGAACAAGGCCGACCCGACTTACACTGCCAACGGCAGTTCGCAACTGGTGCGGACAGGTGCCTCGGTCTATACGCACGAGACCTATGCCGCCCAGCCCCTCAGCTGGGGCACGAGCAGTGTTGTCAGCTATGTGGACAAACAGATTCCGGAATTTCCCACCGGCGGCACGGATGCCCGCAGCAGCCTGAACGCCGCCTATAACGCACTCAAGAAAGCCAATCCCGACGAGGCGAAGGCACATAAAACGCTGGGGAACGAATCCTTCGAGCGCTATATTGTTCTGATGACCGATGGCGAAATGACGGGAAACAGCGCCTCGTGGAATTCCAGCATCGACCAGTCGGTGCGCACCACCTGCGAGACTGCCAAGAAAGATGGAATAAAGATTTTCAGCGTCGCCTTCATGGCGCCAGACAAGGGCAAGGCGCTGCTGCAATATTGCGCATCGAGCGCTGACAATTATTACGCCCCTGAAAACATGGAGCAGATCGTAACAGCCTTTGGCGAAATCGCCCGCAAGGCTGCAGGCAGCATAGCCACGCTCACCAACTGATCCGCTTCCGGCGCCGCCGCGCCGGAGCGCCTTCTCCGCCGCATGGCTGACAGAACATGTGCGGCAGGTGACAGCGGCGGCGGCCCGTGGCATAGGAGGGCCGCTCCCATTCACAGGCCCTGTCATGATCCGTATCGAAAACATCAGCAAGTCGAACAGTCACCGCATTCTCTATATCGAGGCCTCCGCCGCGCTCAATCGCGGTGAGAAGATCGGCCTTGTCGGTCCGAACGGTGCCGGCAAGACCACGCTTTTCCGGATGATCACCGGCGAGGAGCAGCCGGACGAGGGTCAGGTCGTCGTCGAAAAGGGCATGACGGTCGGCTATTTCGATCAGGATGTCGGTGAAATGTCCGGCCGCTCTGCCGTGGCCGAGGTTATGGAGGGTGCAGGCCCGGTCAGCGAGGTCGCGGCGGAGCTTCGGGAACTGGAAGCCGCCATGTCCGATCCCGACCGGATGGACGAGATGGACGCCATCATCGAACGTTACGGCGAAGTGCAGGCGCGGTACGAAGAGCTTGATGGTTACGCGCTGGAAGGCCGTGCGCGTGAGGTGCTGGACGGGTTGAGCTTCAGCCAGGAGATGATGGACGGCGATGTTTCCAAGCTTTCCGGCGGCTGGAAGATGCGCGTCGCGCTTGCCCGCATCCTTTTGATGCGGCCGGACGTGATGCTGCTCGACGAACCCTCCAACCATCTCGATCTTGAAAGCCTGATCTGGCTTGAGGATTTCCTGAAGAATTATGACGGCGCGCTGCTGATGACCTCGCACGACCGGGAATTCATGAACCGCATCGTGACCAAGATCATCGAAATCGACGGCGGCAGTCTCACCACCTATTCCGGCGACTACGGCTTTTACGAACAGCAGCGCGCGCAGAATGAAAAGCAGCAGCAGGCACAGTTTGAACGCCAGCAGGCCATGCTCGCCAAGGAAATCAAGTTCATCGAACGTTTCAAGGCGCGCGCCTCGCATGCCGCGCAGGTGCAGAGCCGCGTGAAGAAACTCGACAAGATTGATCGCGTCGAGCCGCCACGCCGGCGCCAGACTGTTGCTTTCGAATTCGCGCCGGCGCCCCGCTCGGGTGAGGATGTCGTGGCGCTGAAGAAGGTGAACAAGGCCTATGGCAGCCGCACCATTTATGGCGATCTCGACTTCATGGTGCGGCGCAAGGAACGCTGGTGCATCATGGGCGTCAATGGTGCAGGAAAATCAACGCTGTTGAAGCTCGTGACCGGCACGGCGGAACCGGATTCCGGCAAGGTTACCCTCGGCGCCAGCGTCAAGCTCGGTTACTTCGCCCAGCACGCCATGGATGTTCTTGACGGTGACAGCACCATCCTGGAATGGCTGGAAGAGCGCTTTCCAAAGGCGGGGCAGGCGCCGTTGCGCGCCCTTGCAGGCTGTTTCGGTTTTTCCGGCGACGACGTGGAAAAACGTTGCCGCGTTCTTTCCGGCGGGGAAAAGGCCCGTCTCGTCATGGCTGCCATGCTGTTCGATCCGCCGAATTTCCTCGTGCTGGACGAGCCGACCAACCATCTCGATCTCGACACCAAGGAAATGCTGATCAAGGCCCTCTCGGATTATGAAGGCACGATGCTGTTCGTTTCGCATGACCGTCATTTCCTGGCCGCCCTTTCGAACCGGGTTCTGGAACTGACGCCCGATGGCATCCATCAATATGGTGGTGGGTACACCGAATATGTCGAAAGCACCGGACAGGAAGCCCCGGGCCTTCACAGCTGAGCCATCTGCCGAACGCACCGCCCTGTGACGGCAGCTTTCTTTTGGAGACTGGAGAAGCAGATGCGGATCGTGGTTTACAGCGCCAAGCCCTATGACCGGCAGTTCCTTGACGTTGCCGCCCACCCTGGCATGAAGATGCAATATTGCGAAGCGCGCCTGTCTGCCGAAACGGTAGCGTTGGCGGAGGGAGCGATGGCGATCTGTGCCTTCGTTAATGACGACCTGTCCGGACCGGTGCTCGAGAAACTTGCGGCAATGGGTGTGCGACTTGTCGCCCTGCGATGCGCCGGGTTCAATCAGGTGGACCTTCAGGCCGCCGAAAAGCTCGGCCTCACCATTGCGCGCGTGCCGGCCTATTCGCCCTATGCGGTGGCGGAACACACCATGGCGCTCATCCTGTCGCTCAACCGCAAGATTCACCGCGCCTATAATCGCGTTCGCGAGGGAAATTTCGCACTCGACGGGCTGCTTGGCTTCGATCTCCACGGGAAGACGGTTGGTGTTGTAGGCACGGGAAAGATCGGAGCGATCTTCACGCATATCGCGGCCGGCTTCGGCTGCCGTCTGCTCGGCCACGATATCCGGCAGAATCCGGATTGCGTGGCGCTGGGCATGACCTATGTCACGCAGGAGGAGCTGTTCCGCGCGTCGGACGTACTCACACTGATGTGCCCGCTGACACCGGAGACCCGCCATCTCATTCGTAGCGAAACGCTGCCGCTGCTGAAAAAGGGCGTAATGCTCATCAATACCAGCCGCGGCGCCATCATCGACACGCAGGCCGCGATTGCCGGATTGAAAGACGGCACCATCGGTTCCCTCGGCATTGACGTCTACGAGGAGGAAGCCGATCTCTTTTTCGAGGATCTGTCCAATGATGTGTTGCGCGATGACGTTTTCGCGCGGTTGTTGACCTTTCCCAATGTTCTGGTGACCGGTCACCAGGGTTTCTTCACACAGGAAGCACTCACAAACATTGCGGACACGACAATCGCCAACATTACGAGCTTTCTTGATACCGGCAAGGCGCTGCATGCCGTCTCGAGAGCCTAGGTCGCCGGGATCGCTAACCACCTGAGAACTGCAAAATTCGCCCCGGACGCAATTGCCCGCCCCTGAGACCCGGTATAGGTTCACTCGATCTTTTTCGAGCTTTCAAACCTGACCGGTCGGGCAACAGATGCAACTCAAAGACTGCTATAATTTCCACGATTTTCGCCGCATGGCCAAACAGCGTCTTCCCGGACCGATCTTCAACTACATCGACGGCGCTGCCGATGACGAGGTGACGTATCGACGAAACACGGCCGCCTTCGAAAAATGCGATCTGGTTCCGGACGTGCTGCGCGGCGTTGCCGATGTGGATATGTCGGTCACCGTCATGGGGCAGAAGCTGTCAATGCCGGTCTATTGTTCCCCAACGGCACTTCAGCGCCTCTTTCACCATCAGGGAGAACGGGCGGTTGCTGCGGCGGCCGGCAAATTCGGCACGATGTTCGGCGTGTCCTCTCTCGGCACCACAAGTCTGGAGGAAGCGCGCCGCATCAGCGGCGGGCCGCAGGTCTATCAGTTTTATTTCCACAAGGACCGTGGCCTCAACCGCGATATGATGGCACGCGCAAAAAGCGCCGGTGTGGAAACCATGATGCTGACGGTGGACAGCATCACCGGCGGAAACCGCGAGCGCGACAAGCGCACGGGATTTGCCATTCCCTTCAAGCTCAATCTTTCCGGCATTGCGCAATTTGCCATGAAGCCGGCATGGGGCATCAATTATCTGACCCATGAGCGCTTCAGCCTGCCGCAACTCGACGATCACATCAAGATGGACGGTGGAGCGCTCTCCATCAGCCGCTATTTCACCGAAATGCTCGATCCTTCCATGAATTGGGAGGACGTGGAGCAGATGGTGCGCGAATGGGGCGGACCTTTTTGCCTGAAAGGCATCATGTCGGTGGACGACGCACGGCGTGCCGTCGAGATCGGCTGCAGCGGCATCGTGCTCTCCAATCATGGCGGCCGCCAGCTTGATGGTTCCCGCAGCGCTTTCGACCAGCTGGCCGAGATCGTCGATGCGGTCGGTGACCGGATTGACGTGATGATGGATGGCGGCATTCAGCGTGGCACCCATGTACTAAAAGCCCTGTCTCTGGGGGCAAAAGCCGTGGGGCTTGGCCGCTATTATCTTTTCCCGCTTGCCGCTGCAGGCCAGGCCGGGGTCGAGAGGGCCTTGGAAACAATGCGTATCGAAATCGAGCGCGGCATGAAGCTGATGGGCTGCACAACTGTCGAGCAGTTGACCCGCCGCAACCTCCGGTTCCGGGACTAGGGAAGCGTTCCACGATCTCAGGGCAGGTCAAAGCCTGCCACTGCCACCGCAGACCATTTCAGCCGCGTTTCGTTGATGTTCCTGAAGCGCCAGACCGATGTTCCAAGTGAGCGCCAGGGATACCAGCACGCCAATGCCACCGGAAATCAGCGAACGATGGCGCCTGGCGCCAGACAAAAACAGCCAGCCGATGACGGCATAGGCCAAAAACGCCGGCACAGCAGCGACAAGAACCGATAGGGGGCCGTCGCAATCGATAGCCTCGATACCGACGGCGCGATATTCATTTGGCGTTCCCACAAGCCCGAGGGCGGCGACGGGGAACATCGCAACCAAAACGGCATAACGGAAAAAGCGGGGCGTATCGGGCATATCTGCTCCCTGACCGGATTATTGACCTCCCTGGTGCGGCAGAGAGGCGCTTTATCGGTGCATGGAAGGAGGATCGCCAATATTTGCCAAGAAAGCCAGTCCTTATGCCGAGATGGCCTTGGCAGACCGTTCCGCATGTGTATATAGTTGCATCATGCAACCATATTGGATTAACCATGCCTGAACAGCCCTTTCCCATACACGATATCCGCTCCATCTCGCGGCGGCTTGTTCGCGAACTCGGCTTTATGGGAGGAGATTTTGCCGGCACTGATCTGCCGCCCTCCGCCGTGCACGCGCTGATCGAGATCGAGGCGTGCCCCGGCATCACAGCTCGGGATCTGGCGAAGTTGCTCAGGCTGGAGAAATCGAGCGTCAGCCGAATGCTTCGCAAACTCGTCCTTTCAGGAGACCTCCTGGAGGAGACGGATATCGACGATAGCCGAATCAAACGGCTCCGCCTGACCAAACCCGGGCACAATAGGGTGGGAACCATTCACGCCTTCGCAAATCGGCAGGTATCGAGTGCCTTAACACGGATCGGCCCGGCGCAAGCTCTCACGGTTCTGGAAGGGCTACGCCTTTATGCCGATGCGCTGGGAGACAGGGGCGATGTCACGGCTCCGGCCGTCGAGGTCATCGAAGGCTACAGGCCAGGGCTCATCGCTCGCATCACGCAGATGCATGCGCTTTATTACGCCCGGACATCCGGCTTCGGCCAGCGTTTCGAATCCGTTGTAGCAGAGGGCCTCGCGGCTTTTTGCAACCGGCTGGACAGCCCGAAGAACGCGATCTGGGTTGCAATGCGCAGCCAGCAAATCATCGGCTCCATCGCGATCGACGGCGAAGATCTCGGAGCGGATATTGCGCATCTGCGCTGGTTTATTGTCGACGACGGTGTGCGCGGCAGCGGTGTCGGACGCAGACTGCTCGAAACAGCACTGGCCTTTGTCGACAAAAATGGCTTCGCCGCAACCCATCTCTGGACATTCAACGGTCTCTCGACCGCACGCCACCTTTACGAGACCCATGGTTTTACATGCGTCGAGGAATATCCGGGCAGCCAATGGGGAAGCGAGGTCTTGGAGCAACGCTTTGTCCGGCGACGGCCCGGTTGATCGTCTGGACGTGGTGCACTCTCAGGTTCGCGCCAGCCGCAAGGCGCTCCAGAAGCCACGCAACTGCGCGGTCAACTCCGCATAGAGACCATAACGCCGCGCATAATGCGAGACTTGCGCAGCATCCGGCTGGTAGGCATTCGCAACCCGTGTCATCGCCGAAACCGCCTCCTCATAATCGGGATAAAGTCCAATCGCCACGGCCGCGCCAATGGCAGCACCGAGCGCACCTGTCTCGCGGGCCTCCGCGACACGCAGCGGAATTTCCAGGACATCAGCCATGATCTGCGGCCAATGCTGGCTGCGGGAACCGCCGCCGGACATCACGGCGCTTTCCACCGGCAAGCCCGCTTCGCGCAAGACGCCGATGTGGCGTCGATGCTCAAAACACACCCCCTCGAACAGGGCGCGCAACATGTGGCCTTCACCATGCCATCCCGCAAGGCCGTAAAAGCCGCCGCGAAATTCCGCACCCAGCCGTGAGCCGAAAATGAACGGATGGAAGAACGGATCGTCGACGCGCGGGGTAACGGAGCCGACCAATTCGTTGCAGCGCTCGAAGGCGTGGGCGCCGTGGTCACCGCGAACACGATGCACGTACCATTCGAGATTGGCGGCGGAGGTGGCGCTGGATTCGATATTGACATAGCGGTTGCGGCCAAAGGTCGTAACCATGAAGACATCGGGACTGATGACCGGCCTGTCTGCGAAAACCTGGTTGATGCTCCAGGTGCCGGCGATGATCGAAGCTTCCCCGGCATTGATGACGCCCGACCCCATGGCGCTGGAGACCACATCGAAGAAACCGCCGATGACGGGTGTGCCTTCGGATAGCCCCGTCATAGCCGCAGCCTCGCCCGTTACCTGGCCGACGATGTCGGCCGATTCCACGCGATGGGGGAAAAACGCGGACGCGTCCTCGATATCGTAAAGAGACAGAAGCTCGCGGTCGAGCCGCGCTTCCGGCAAAGCCAAAAGTCCCGCGCCGCTGAGATCGGAAATATCATTGGCAAGGCAGCCCGTCAGGCGGAAATTGACGAAATCCTTGCAGAACAACACCGTGCCGGTCCGGGCGTAAAGATCGGGTGCATGTCGCTTCACCCAGGCCAAAAGGCTCGGGGTTTGCGCAGGCCATGGCCGCTGCAGGCAGCGGGCCTGCAATTGCGCTCCGCTTTTCCCGTCAAGCTCGGCCGCCACATCGGCGGCGCGGCTGTCGAGCGACTGGATGCCGATCAGGGGCTGTTGTTTCTTGTCTAGAAGATAAAGACCATTGCCATGGCCGGCGCAGCCTACCGCGAGGATGCTGCGAGGATCGACAGCCGCTTTTACCAGAAGCTGACGGATCGCCTCGCAGCCGTTGCGCCACAATTCCTTGAGATCGCGCTCGACATAGCCGGGCTGCGGGAATGTCGACTGTCCGTCGATCGCGTGTTGCGCAACCTGTCGGCCCGCCGTGTCGAACAGCACGGCCTTGATGACCGTGTTGCCGACATCCAGACCCAATATGTGATTTTTGTCAGCCACGATTATAGATATCCCATGCTTCCTCACCACCCGCACCCTGATGGATGATGGCCATCAACGCCGCAACAACGGCCTTGGGATTGTCGTGCTGGTAAATATTGCGCCCGTAAACCATGCCGTTTGCACCTTCGGCCACCAGAGCCGCCGATTTCGCCAATACATTGCGCAAGTCCTCACGCCCCCCGCCCCGCACCAGCACCGGGCACCGCGCCGCCTCGATCACCCTGTGAAAGTCCTGCGGGTTACTGGTCGGATCGGCCTTGATGATATCGGCTCCCATTTCCGAGGCAAGACGAACCAGCGTAACGATCTTTTCGGCATCGCCATCCACCTGATAACCGCCGCGCACATCATTCGGCAGCATGACCAAAGGTTCGATCATCAGCGGCATGCCGAAACGATGGCAATCGGCGCGCACGCGGCTGATGTTTTCAACACATTGACGAAAGAGCTCGGGTTCGTCCGGCAGCATGAACAGGTTCACGACGACGCAGGCGGCATCCATTTCCAGCGCGCCGATGATCGGGTCATGATAATTCTGAAGCTGCGACCACATGGTCCTGTGGCGTGTTGAGTTATAGGGGTTGCCCATGTCGATGCGCATGACGAGCGCCGGCTTGTCGCGCTCCGGTCGCTGCTGCAGCAGGTCTGCCTGGCCGTAGGCCATCTGGATGGCGTCGGGGCGAGCGTCTACCAGCCGGTCCACGGTCTGCGACATGTCCTCCAGCCCGACGAGGAAGCTCGGCTCGTTACAAACCCCGTGATCGATGGCCACATCCAGACAGCCGCCATTGCGGAACAGCCTGTTCATGCGCGCCTTCTTCGAAATCCGCATCATCATGCATTCTCCTTGCATCTGTGTTGAAGCATTGCCGGCGTGACCCCGTAAAAGGTCTCCAGCTCGTGAATGAGCCGCTGACGTTCCGCTGACGCCTGATTTGGTAGCCAGCCCAACTCGCGCGCTGCAACGGCGAGCATCGCGTCGATCAGATCGGCATCGATGACGCCGGTGATGGCGAGCGTCGTGCGACGCAGGACGAGATCGGTCAGGTGCCGCACCTGTTCGCAACGGATAAGCCAGACCACTTCCGCTGCCGTGATCGGCGATTTTTCTGAAAGCTGCACGTCATCCGAACGATCCCGGCAAAAACCCATCAGCTCAAACGCGCGGGAGCCGTAAGCCAGGGCCAGATGCTCCGCCCGGTCTTCGGCAATAGAAAACTCCTCCGACAACAAGGCAGGCAGGCCGCCTGCACCGGCCGGAAAATTCCTGCCGCCGCCGATTGCGCGGTCCATGGTGCCGGTCAGCCGCTTTCGTCCAAGAAAGGCCAGAACCTCGTCGGTCACCTGTTCGCCAAAAGCTCTGAAAGTGGTCCACTTGCCGCCGATCATGCAGAGCTGCGGCGGATCACCCGCAACGCGGTGGATGAAATGGCTGCGGGATATTTTCCCGGTGAAGGCGGCATCGCTTCGCGGCAATGGGCGTATACCGCTGAAACTGAAGACGATGTCGGAGCGATCGATGGCAATCTGCGGAAAGACCTGCCGGATCGCGTCCAGAATGTAGTCCCGTTCCTCGGGCTCGCAGCGCACCCGCTCGGGCCGATCCACCTTGATATCGGTCGATCCCGCAAGAACCCGGTCGAGATAAGGGAAGAGGATGCAGACCCGGTTGTCCGTGTTTTCAAAGAAAATCATGTGGCCGTTCAGCGCCTTGAGAAGTTCCTCATTGGCAAGGATCAGATGCGATCCCTTGGTGCCTGAAACGGTGGGTTTTGCCCTGTCCGACGCCGGGCCATCGGCCAATACGCCGATCGTCTCGTCGATCCAGGCTCCCGTTGCATTGATGATGATCCGGGGCCCTATCGGCAGGATTTCGTCCGCTTCCTCCGTCCGCAGACCATATTCATCGCCCACACGGACGAGTTCGGCATAGTTCAGTGCAACGCTTTGCGGCGCATCCGACTGGCTGTCGATCAGAAGCTCCAGAGAAAGCCGTTCGGGCTGGCTTATCCAAGCATCGTAATAGGTGGCGGAATATCTGATCTCCGGTGTCAGATCCGGCCAATGCTGCAAAGTATCGGCCGCGCCGCGAAAGACGTGACGGGGCAGCAGGCGGTTTTTGCGAGTGACGAAATCATAGAGCATCAGACCCGCCTTGATGGCGAGAGCACCCCGGCTTGCGGGTTTCCCACCGGAGCCGGCAAAGGTTGCTGCCGCATTGAACAGGCCGCTGAAAGTCGAAAAAATCGGGATCGTGGTCGGCAGCGGCCGAACCATATGCGGTGCGAGCCTCAGAAGTGCATCGCGCTCCCGCAGGGATTCGGCCACCAGGCCGAATTCGCCGTTTTCTAGATAACGCAGGCCGCCATGGATCATCCGCGAGGGAGCAGCGCTGCAGCCCGAGGAAAAATCGCTGCGCTCGACCAGAAGAACTCTCAGCCCCTGCAGGGCAAGATCACGATAGGCGGCGATGCCATTGATACCGCCGCCGATGACCACGGCGTCGAAATCACCGTCTTGCCGGATGCGATGGAGAGCGTCCTCGCGAAAACTGGGCATAGGAATACCGTTCGCTGGCGATGACCAGCGTCCCAATGTTGTTGAACGTTAAGCGACGTGAGAAAGGGAACGAAATTATGCGATGTGCGCCTGAAACCCCGTTCCAGCTACATAATCAGGTATCGAGACCCACGAGATGCTCCGCGATACCAGTGCTGATGAGCGCCAACTCACTCTCCGTGAGGCGAAGACGCGCGGCGGCGGCGTTTTCAACCGCCTGAGCCGGATCGCGTGCGCCACACAGCGAGAATGTTATACCCGGCTGGGCAATCGTCCAGGCAATCACCACCTGTGCCACTGAGGCGGAATGGGCGGCCGCCACCGGTTTCAGCACGCCGATCAAACGCGCGATCTTTTCACGGTTGGCCTGGCTGAAGCGCGGATTGCCGTGGCGCTGGTCATCTTCCGCAAAAACCCGCTCCGGCCCGACCTTGCCCGAGAGGAGACCGAGCGCCAGCGACGAATAGCTGAGAACCGAGACGGCATTCCCCCGGCAAACGGGTAGGAGCGTCGTCTCGATATCGCGCTTTACCATGGAATATTCTTCCTGAATGGCATCCAGCGCCCCGGTGGCGATATAGGCTTCCAGATCGGCCTGCGAGACGTTGCTTGCCCCGATCGAACGGATCTTCCCCTCTTCCTTCAGCCGCACCAAAGCCCCGACTGTCTCGGCAATCGGCGTCGTGGCATCCTGCCAATGGGTGACGTAGTGGTCGATATAATCTGTCCCAAGCCGTTTCAGGCTCTCTTCGACCTCGTACCGGATGGATGCGGCGCCGAGATAACGATGAACCGGCTTGCCATCCTGATGGAAGAAATAAGCGCCCTCATTCACATGCCACACAAGCCCGCATTTGCTGACCAGCACCACCTTGTCGCGTCTGCCGGCAATTGCCTTGCCAACGATGGTTTCGGCAAGCCCCATGCCATAGGCTGGCGCAGTATCGATGAGGGAAATCCCCGCATCGATGGAGGCCTGGATGGCTGCTATGGACTGCCGTTCGTCGGTGCCGCCCCACATCCAGCCACCGATGGCCCAGGTTCCAAGCCCCACGGCAGATGCGTTGATACCGCTTTTGCCTATCGTCCGGGTCAATATTGCGTTGTCCGTCACGAGGTCTCCCCTCCTTCATGATCCAATAAGTAGCCGGCTATCGCTTCATCCACGACCAGCGAGGTCAGATAGTGGCCGGCAAGCGTGGCCGCCACCGGGCCGGCCTTGATGGCGCCTGCTGCGACACCGATGATGTTTGGGCACCGGGCAAGCTGCCCGGGGTCCAGCGCCACGACGCGCGAGTTGAGATCGATCCGGGCAAGCTGCCCGTCCGCCATGGTGAGGTGGGCGAGAAACTCGCCGGCAATGCCGGCATCCACCAGCGCCTGTCCGCCACGGGCGGCATCCGGCAGAAGATCGTAATAGCCAGAGCCTGGCGCCTCCACCGAACCAATGCCGACCAGCGCCACCTGCGCCTGACGCGCAAGATCGAAAACCTCACGGATCGACGCAACATTCATGAGGAGATCGCGCTGTTCCTCGTCTTCGGCGAATAACGGTGCGTGCAGCAGCGAGGCGCTGCCGCCAAGCTTTTCCGCCAGTTGCGTGGCGAGATGATTGACATCGGTGTAATGCTTGCCCTGCACCCCGCCGGTGAGCGGCACTACCCGCACATCGAAACGGCGCTCCGCCTGCAGATTGTCGACAACCGCACTCACCGCCTTGCCGCCCGTAATCGCGATCACATCGCCGTCGCGGATCGTTTCCAGCAAATGGTTTGCGGCCACCCGCCCGACCATTTGCAAGGCTGTTTCCGGATTATCCGATACCGTTGGCGTAACGACGGATTGTCTAAGGCCAAACCGGCGGGTGATCTCGTTTTCAAGGTCCACAAGCCGCTGATAAGGACTGGAGATGCTGATCTTCACCATGCCCGCCTTGCGGCCGGCCGCAATCATGCGGTTCACCTTGGTGTGGGAAAGGTTGAGCCGCTCGGCGATTTCGGACTGTTTCACCCCTTCGATGAAATGCAGCACCAAGACGGAATACATCTGCCTCTGTTGATCGAAATCGTCCTTGATATCCAGCATGATCGTCTTTCTCCAGTTACCTTCGGGCGAGCGAACGGCGCTCAACGGCGGCGCCTGACCAGATAGTGGTCGAACAGTACCGCAGCCAGCAAGATGCTGCCCCTGATGATGTCCTGCCAGTAGACAGACACATTGAGCAAGGCAAGCGAACTGGAAACCACGGAGAGAAGGATGGCTCCCAGGATCGCGCCAAGAATCGTACCCGAACCGCCCGAAAGGCTGGCGCCGCCGATGACCGCGGCCGCAATGACGTTGAGTTCCATGCCGATGCCGAAGCTTGGCTGGGCAGAACCGAAGCGCGCCATGTAGATAACACCTGCAACACCGCAAAGCATCGAACAAAGCGTTGTGGTGGCGAAGACCACGCGGCCGACACGGATGCCGGAATAGGCCGCGGCCTTGGGATTGCTGCCGGTGTAAAAAACCTTGCGGAAGGCAGTCGTGCGCCGCAGCAGCAGATCGAAAGAAACGACCACCACCATAAATATGATCAGCACCAGCGGTATGCCGCCAATCACACCCTGACCGATGAACTTGAATTCCGGCGGCAGGGAGTAGAGCCCGAGCGGCCGCCCGCCGGTCGCCAGCAGGCAAACACCGCGCGCAATGACCATGACGCCCAGCGACACGATGAAATGATGCAGACCGATGACCGTGGTCAGAAATCCCATGACCATGCCGACCAATGTCGTCAGGCAGATTGCCAACCCCGCCGCCACCCAGGGGTCGACGCCGTTGAGGAAAAGCCAGCCGGCTGCCACCATCGCGAGCGCCGTAACGGATCCCACCGAAAGATCGATGCCACCAGAGATCAGAAGAATCGTCATGCCCACCACGACGATGCTTTCGATAGCGAAGACCATGGCCATGGCCCGCAGATTGTCCACGGTCAGGAAGTACGGCGAGATGAAGGACATCACGGCAAAAAGCGCGAGAATGATTACGATCAGCCCGGTTTCCCGCGCCTTGAGCGCCGGCTCCCACCACGCTGTCCGGCGAACCGCCGTCCCGGCAAGGCTTGAAGGTGTTTCCGATGTTGCCATTTTCCCGCTCCCTCAGGCTTCCGCCGCATTCTGCATAATAGTGATCGACGCGAGCTGCATGATCTTCTCCTCCGTCATGTCGTCCCCCTCGACCTCGCCGGTGATGCGCCCCTCGCGCACGACAAGCACACGATCGCTGACGCCGATGAGTTCCGGCAGTTCGGAGGAGATGACGACCACGCCAACCCCCTCACGCGCCAGTTCCCGGATCTGGCGGTGGATTTCCGCCTTGGCACCCACATCCACCCCCCGTGTCGGCTCATCCAGAAAGATGACCTTCGGTTCCACCGACAGCATCTTCGCCAGCGCCACCTTCTGCTGGTTGCCGCCGCTCAGGGTCGAGACGGAATCACCGACGCTGTTCGCCCGCAGTTTCAGCCGGCGCCCCAGCTCATCTGCGCGCTTCATCTCTTTGCGCCGTTCGATGAAACCCATGCCATTCGATATCCTTCCTATGTCGAGCGCGGAGACATTGGCGGCGATGGACATGTTCAGGAACAGCCCGTCCCCCTTGCGGTCCTCGGAAAGATAAACGATCCCTTCCCGGATGCTGTCACGATAGTCTTTCAGGCCAAGCCGTCGGCCACGTAACATAACCTCGCCTGTCGGCTTGCCCTCCAGCCGGCAGACCGCCCGCGCGATCTCGCTTCTTCCCGCACCGATCAGTCCAGCCAACCCCAGGATTTCACCCCGACGCAGATCGAAACCGACATCGAAAACGCGCTTTCCTTCATTCAGACCCCGAACAGAGAGAATGACGTCGTCAGACTTCTCATCATCCGAGAGCTTCGGCGGGTAGAGCTTGTCGAGTACCCGTCCCACCATGCTGTTAACGACTTCCTCAGGGGAGATATCAGCAATATTCTCCGTCCTGATATGGCAACCGTCGCGCATGACGGTGATGCGGTCGCAATGTTCGAAAATCTCCGCCATGCGATGCGAAATATAGATGATGGCAATGCCGCGCTCGGCCAGCCGGTGCATGATCCGGAAAAGTGTCTGGGCTTCGGTCTCTGTCAGCGCTGCCGTTGGCTCATCGAGGATCAGGATGCGGCAATCCAGCGTCAACGCCTTGGCAATCTCAACGATCTGCTGCTGCGAAATTGAGAGGCCGCCCGCGCGGCTTGCGGGATCGATATCGCCGATCTCCCGCAGCACCGCTGCCGCCCGCTTTTCCAGGTCGCGGTAATTCATGAACCAGGAACGGCTTCGACCGGTCTCTGACATAAACATGTTTTCGGCAACCGAAATATCAGGGCAAAGAGCGATCTCCTGATGCACGAAACCGATGCCGAGCCGGTTCGCCACATTAGGCGAGGATATCTTGACCGGCTTGCCATCCAGCAGGATCTCCCCTCCATCGGGCTGCAGAATGCCGTCAATGATATGCATCAGCGTCGACTTTCCGGCACCGTTTTCCCCGGCCAGCGCGTGGATTTCGCCGCGCCGCAGGTCAAGTGCAGCACTCCGCAACGCCTTCACGGGCCCGAATGCCTTATGAATATTCGTCATGCTGAGGATGGCCTCACCCATAACGCCCTCCCGAACCGGCTTTCCCACATGGCCGGCGAGGCGTAAACCTCGCCGGGTCCAGATCGACGCCTCAGCGCCCCTTCATATATTCGTTGAGATCGAAGGAGGCGGCATTGGCCTTGGTGATGACTGCAAAACCATTGTCCATCGAAGGCACCTGCATCGGGTTGAAGCCGGAGACCTTGTAGTCGTTGAACGGGTCGATCAGGTCCGAATGAGCACCGAGAAACGTGTTCATGAAACCCATGAAGCCCTGAACCCCCTGATTGGGATTGATGGCCATATAGATATTACCCTGCTTGATGTGTTCCAGCGTTGCCGGCGTGATATCCGCATGCAGGATCAGGACCTTCTTTTTTGCCTCGAGAACGGCGGTCGTCGCACCTTCAGCCGAACCGGCCTCAGGGATCCACAATGCACCGAGATTGGGATTGGCCTGCAGTAGTGCGGCGGTTGCCTGATAAGCGACGTTTGCATCCTGGTTGGTCGCTTGCCGGCCAACGAGCTTCATCTGCGGATAAGTCCGCCCCATATAGTCTATGAGGGCGGTAACGCGCAGATCATGGTTGCTTTGGCCCGGATTTTCCAGAACGGCATATTCGCCTTTTTCGCCAAGCTTCTTGACGATTTCGTCAGCCGCAAACTTCGCCTCTGCGACATTGTCCGAGGTAATATAGGCGGTGCGCTTCGACTTCGGAGAATCGGCGGCGAAGGTGGTGACGGATACACCTGAGGCGATCGCCTTGTTGATCGGCTCGATGAAAGGATCGGCCTGCATCGGGTGCAGGAGAACGCCTTTAGGCTTCTTCACCAGCTCCTGCTCGAAGGACGCGATCTGCTTTGTGATGTCATATTCCGGCGTGCCGGTGAAAACAGCTTCGCAGCCGAGCGCCTTGGCGGCCTGCTTGAACCCTTCAAATACCGGCACCCAATAGGGATGGCTGGAAACCATGACATTCATCACATAGGTTTCGCCGGGTTCACAGGCAAACTTGCCTGCGGCGGCGGCCGGCGAACCGGCGCCAGCCGCAAGCGCCACGGCCAATACACCCGCAGCGACGGTCGATTTCAGAAAAGCCAACATATTCCCCTCCCAAGGATAATGACTTGTCGCGCAATAAATTTTAGTCTCTGTAATTTATTGCATGCTGATGGGATAGCTGGAAAAATCGGATACGTCAACGGCATTGAATTTTATTTTTCAATGCGAAATTTATTGCAAACATACCCCGCCACCGCAGTGACTTGAAGCTCGTGCGCAGGCGAAAGCCAGCAGCGACAGAAATCGCTTCCGAGGAAAAAGGGCTGGGCTGAAGGAGAAACGAAAAAAGGGTTTCCGACTGCTCAGAAACCCCTTTATGAATTCGGATGGTGGGCGTGACAGGGATTGAACCTGTGACCCCTACGATGTCAACGTAGTGCTCTCCCGCTGAGCTACACGCCCTCCGTGGCGGCGGATAGACCACAAAACCGGTTCATGCGTCAACTGCTTTTTTTCGGTTTTGTGAAGGTTTTTTGAGAGGCCTTACGCCACAAGGAGTTTGTTGACCTCATCCACCAGATCGCGCAGATGGAACGGCTTGGAAAGCACCTTGGCGTCCTTCGGAGCCTTCGAATCGGCATTCAGCGCAACCGCTGCAAAGCCGGTGATGAACATGACTTTCAGGTCCGGGTCGAGTTCGGTCGCGCGTCGTGCAAGCTCGATACCGTCCATTTCGGGCATGACGATATCGGTGAGCAGAAGGGAAAAGGGCTCCTCGCGCAGCCGGTCGTAAGCGCTTGCGCCATTGTCGAAGGAAGAAACCTTGTAACCGGCTTTTTCCAGCGCCTTGACGAGGAAGCGCCGCATATCGTTATCGTCTTCAGCGAGAAGAATTTTCTGATTCATGGTTAAGTGACCGTAACTGCTTAATGTTTGGAATACCCTAGCCCGATTATAGGATTTTCACGGTAAATATCCTGTGAACACGTGAATCGGTATAGCGCTACTTGGGCGACAGTATGGACTTGCCGCACCGTAACTGGCAACATGAACCTCCTGATAGTTTGCGACATGGTAAATGGCCTGAATGGACTGGGTAACAGGTGAATATGAGCTGTTCGAAGTAACGGAACCTGCCGTTCAAACCCTGCCATTCGTCTATAATTCCCCCCATAGCGGCCGCTGCTATCCCATCTCCTTCCTAGAATCGGCGCGGCTCGATTCGCATGACATACGTCGCTCCGAGGACCACTTCGTCGACGAGCTTTTCGGCGCCGCCCCAGAGATTGGCGCGCCGCTGTTGAAAGCGAATTTTCCGCGCGCCTATCTCGACGTCAATCGAGAGCCCTACGAGCTCGATCCCCGCATGTTCGAGGGCACCTTGCCGCCCTACGCCAATATCGGCTCCATGCGGGTTGCAGGCGGCCTTGGCACCGTGCCGCGTATCGTTGCGGAAAACATGGATATTTATGCCCATCGCCTGCCGGTGGATGAAGCCCTCTCCCGTATCGAGACCATATACAAACCCTACCACGCCTGTCTGCGTCGCCTGCTGTCCCGCACGCACGCACATTTTGGCATGGCGGTGCTGATCGATTGCCATTCGATGCCCGGTAATATCCGGGTCACCGGGTCAAACCTCAGACCTGATATTATTATCGGCGACCGCTACGGCACCAGCGCCTCCCAGGAAGTCTCGCGTGCGGCCCTGCATTTCCTCGAAGAACTTGGCTTCGTCGCCGTCTGCAACAAGCCCTATGCCGGCGGCTTCATTACCGAACATTACGGCCGTCCCATACGCTCGCTTCACGCGCTGCAGATAGAGGTCAACCGGTCGCTTTATGTCGATGAAAAAACGCTTTTGAAGAAAGGCGATTTCCCCGCCATTCAGGCTTCGCTGGAAATATTCATGCGCCAGCTCGGCGCTTTCGTGTCGGAATATGCGATCGAAACTTCGCTCGCCGCCGAATAGCACAGCCAAGCTTCTCAATTAAATCCTTCGCCCCCTTGCCTGGCTGTGCGCCGGGCAAAAAAAACCGCGCCTTGGCGCGGTCAAGTCTAGGGAGGAAACACCCAAGGAGGGTATTTACAGTCAAAGACTGTAGCATCACGCTACGCAGTAATTGCACAATTGTCAATCATTTTATTTTTTGCATGTTTTTTGTGCTTTTGCCGAAAATATGGAAACCGCGGCTTCGTCGCCATACGAGTGGACGGCGGAGGTGATTCCGGTCTATGCATTTCGCCACACAATTGAGGCCATCAATTCACGCAATGAGGTTTCGCATGCTGCCCGACCGGAATTTCTTCTTCGAACTTGCTGATGCGGCCAGCGCCGAAACGCTTCCCCGCTTTCGCACGGGCGTTGCCGTTACCAACAAGCAGGATGGCGGCTATGATCCGGTGACGGAAGGCGATCAAGCGGCCGAAAGCGCCATTCGTGCGCTCATCGAGGCTCGTTTTCCCCAGCACGGCATCCTCGGGGAAGAACATGGCAATGTCGGTCTCGACCGCGAGCATGTCTGGGTCATCGACCCCATCGACGGCACACGCGCCTTCATTTCCGGCGTTCCCGTATGGGGAACTCTGATCGGCTTCCAGTCTGCCGGCCGCGCCACGATGGGCATGATGGACCAGCCCTTCACCAGGGAGCGTTACTTTGCCGACGGCACCTCCGCCTGGTATTTCGGACCCGAGGGCGAACGAACCATCCGCACGCGTGACTGCGCTTCGCTATCGGACGCAATACTTTTTACCACAACACCCCATATTTTCACCGCCGAGGAAAAGCCCTTCTACGAAAAGGTGCAGGATCAGGTTCGCCTTTTCCGCTACGGCGTGGATTGTTACGCCTATTGCCTGCTGGCTGCGGGTCATGTCGATCTCGTCATTGAATCCGGCCTGAAGCCCTACGATGTGGGCGCACTTATTCCGGTCATCGAGCAGGCCGGCGGCATCATCACCACATGGGATGGCGGCCGTCCTGAAAATGGCGGCCGCATTCTGGCCGCCGGCTCCAGATCCGTACACGAACAGGCGCTTGCCATTCTCGCCAGACTATAGACCTGCCCTTCAAGGCGGCCATCACTCCGGCGCGAAAAACGCGTCGATGGCAGCCAGTGCCTGCTTGCGGAAAACATCCCGCTCATGCAGCAGTTCATGACGCGCGCCGGTGATGGGAAGAAGCTGCGCTGCCCGGAAATTGCGCGACAGCTCTTCCTGCGCCTTATAGGGCGTTATCGTATCCAGCATGGGCGCCAGAATGAGGGTAGGAATGGTTATGTTCGTCAGATGATCCTGACGGGTCACGCGGCCCATGGTCTTCAACGCCTCATAGACCCAGCGGGCCGTTGGCGCGCCAATGAACAGTTCCGGAAACTGCCTGTGCAGCGAGAGATTCCTTGCGAAACGTTTTGCGTCCGAGGTTAGCGGATTGCCGTCAAAATCCCGTTCGCGCTGGTCCCTGCCAAGCTGAACTTTTCCCAGGCCGGCAAGGCTCAAAGCCGTGGCGACCAGCCGGATAACGGATGACGGGACGGATTGCTGACTGTCGAGTTCTATGAAGGGCGAACAAAGCGCCAGCCGATCAATCCTGTTCGCGAGCCCGGGCGATGCGGCAAGCGCGGCAAGCGCGCCGGTAGAATGTGCAATCATGAAGAACGGTAGCCTCGTATCCGGAAGCACCACCTGTTCCAGAAAAAGGCTGATGTCGTGCTGATAATCGGAAAAGCGCCGCACGTGCCCGGCACCCGGCCTTTTCAGCAGCCGTTCGGAACCGCCCTGCCCGCGCGTATCGAACGTCGCGACCCAGAAGCCCATGGCCGTCAGATCGGCCACTGTTTCAAAATATTTTTCGATACATTCGTTTCTGCCATGCAGCAGAACCACCGTTCCGCGGGCAACATGACGATGGGTCCGAAAGATCGCATAGCGGAGCTGTTTGCCGCCATGGCCAGAAAAATATCCAACCACATGGCTGTCGGGAACCGGATTGTCTTCACTGGCGCGCAATGTGGCTTCGATCATCGGTCTTTTTCCGGCTTTTCAACTCTTTTCGGATAGGTCGGCGGCGCGGGAAGGTCAAAGAAAAAATTGCCGGAACCGTCGGTTAAAGCAGTCGCGGTTCCGGCGAGTAAGACAGAAGAAGAAGGGACGTTATTGCTTCTGTCCACGGAGAATGTCTCCGATGACGGGAGTTTTATGGCTCTCAAACTGAACGATGCCGGAACCGGATGTTCAGACATGGTTCATGTTGCATCCACCCCTTGACGCCGCGCGACGCCATTCCCATCTCCTTCATGCGGTCGCCAAAGCGGGGCCGCGCCAAATGTCCGACCGTCGCCAGAATGGGATGGCGGACTTAACCGCAAACAGTCGCTTCTTAAGGAGGACACCATGCGTCACGTTGATTTTTCCCCTCTCTATCGTTCCACCGTGGGCTTCGACCGTCTTTTTTCGATGCTTGACGGCCTCGGCCAGCCTGAGCAGGCCCAGTCCTATCCGCCCTACAATATCGAGCGGACCGGTGAGAATACCTATCGCATCACCATGGCGGTTGCCGGTTTCGATGAAAATGAACTCAGCATCGAATCCCGCGCCAATGCGCTGACCGTGAAAGCCGAGAAAGCCACGGATGAGAAGACGACGGAAGGCGAATTTCTGTATCGCGGCATCGCCACGCGCGCCTTCGAACGCCGCTTCCAGCTTGCCGACCACGTAGAAGTGCAGACCGCTTCCCTGAAGAATGGCCTGCTTCACATCGATCTTGTTCGCAATATTCCGGAAGCCATGAAGCCGCGCCGCATTGCGATCTCTTCCGACAGCGCCGATGCGCCGAAGACCATCGAAGCCCAGGTTACCCCGGCTCAGGTCAACTAAGTATTCCACATGCAAGACAGACGGCCCCCTTGAGGGGCCGTTTTTGTTGGCGGGAGCGCGTTTTATCGAGCGGAGGCGGCGGCGCCTTCTGCCGCAGCCGCTTCGGCTATCGCTGCCTTTTCATGGGCCTTGCGGGCATAACGCTGGGCAAGGACAGCGCAGACCATCAACTGGATCTGATGAAAGAGCATGATCGGTAAAACGATGGCACCGATGCTCTGGCCGGCGAAGATCGCGCCGGCCATGGGCACGCCGCTGGCGAGGCTCTTTTTCGAGCCGCAGAAGGTGATGGTGATCTCATCGGCCTTGTCGAAACCCAATAGCCGGCTGCCGAACATCGTCACACATAGGACAAGCGCCAGCAGCAGGATATTGATGACGATGACCACACCGATATCCCGGAGCGAAAACGTGTGCCATATGCCCTCGATGACCGCATCGGAAAAGGCTAGATAAACGACCATAAGAATGGAGCCGCGATCGACCGGAGAAAGCAATTTCTTGCGCGCCCTGATCCAGTCACCAATCCAGGGCTGCAGGACCTGACCGACGATGAAAGGCAGAAGCAGCTGCAGGAAGATTTGCAGGAAAGCATCCAGCGAAAATCCGCCGCCATGGCCGCCGACCGTGAACAGCAGGCCAACCAGCAACGGCGTCAGGAACATGCCGAAAATATTCGAAGCCGAGGCTGAACAAATCGCCGCCGGCACGTTTCCGCCCGCCATTGACGTGAAGGCGATGGATGACTGCACGGTGGATGGCAGCACACAGAGAAACAGCACGCCCATATAGAGCGGTGCCGGCAGGATGCTTTCGGGAATGAAGCCTATCGCCACACCGAGAAGCGGGAAAAGGCCGAAGGTGACGAGCAGGATCGCCAGATGCAGACGCCAGTGCAGGATGCCCGCAATCACCACATCCCGCGAAAGCCGCGCGCCGTGCAGGAAGAACAGCAGAGCGATCGCGAGTTTTGTCGCAAGCCCGAAATATTCTGCCGGCTCGCCGCTGATCGGCAGGATGGAAGCCAGAATTACGGTGGCCACCAGCATCATGGTGAAACGGTCGGGCAGGAAGCGGGTCATGGGAGGTCTTTCCGGCAGCGGTTTTGCTTGAAACGCGCGCCACTATCGCTCATCATGATTTCGGATGCAAAGATTAACAGTTATCATGATTTGAGATAATGCTGAACCTTCAACATCTTGCCAGCTTCGTCATGCTCCAGCAAACCGGCAGTTTTACCCTTGCTGCCGAACGGCTCGGCATTGGCCAATCCACTGTCAGCCAGCATATTCAGAGGCTTGAAGCCTCCCTTGGCCGCCGGTTGATCGCACGCAACACCCATCAGGTAAAACTGACCGGCGAGGGTGAGGCATTACTTGGTTACGCTCGCAACATGCTTGAAATCGATAGCAAGGTCTCTTCGCTCTTCAGCGAAAGCCGCCTGCGCGGTCGGCTGCGGCTTGGTGTGTCGGAAGATTTTGTCGCCAGTCGCCTTACGACCATTCTGGAGGAATTCATTCGGCTTTACCCGCTGGTTGACCTTGAACTAACGGTCTCGCTGAGCGGTGTGCTTTACCAGATGCAGGATAACGGTGAACTTGACGTGGTGTTGGCCAAGCGTCGTCTCGGCGACAAGCTTGGTCATTTCCTTTATCGCGAACCGCTCGTCTGGCTGGCGCGCGATCCTGAGCGGATGCTGAACCAGCCGGATGCGCTCCCGCTGATTGCCTTTCCGCCACCGAGCATCACCCGGAAGGCGGCGCAGGAGGCACTGGACCGGGCCGGTCTCGCCTGGCGGATCGTCTGCACCTGCGGCAGTCTCAGTGGACTAACCGCCGCAGCAAGGGCGGGCATGGGCATTCTGGTGCAGCCGCGCAGCATGGCGCCGGCTGGTCTGAAGGAGATTGCCGCAGGCGTGCTGCCGCTGCTGGAAGACGTTGAATTCGTGCTTCAACCGAGCAAGGGCGCGGAGGCGGAGCTGGTGCGCGCCCTTTCCGATCTCGTTTCCAGCAAGAGCATCGCACCCGGCAGTTTCGTGTAACCGGCCTTAATTGTCCCGTTTCGAGAGGCAACGGCCGACGCTGTCGCGCCAGCCTGCGATGGCGTTCTTCCGCTCGCTCTCTTCCATCTCGGGGCTGAAGCGGCGGTCGCGCCGCCAATGGTCGGCAAAGGCCTTGCGGTCCGGCCAGATGCCGGCACGTGAGGCCGCAAGCCAGGCGGCACCAAGGATTGTCGTCTCGAGAAACACCGGTCTATCGACGGGCGCGGCGAGAATATCCGCCAGCCGCTGCATCGTCCAATCGGAGGCGACCATGCCGCCGTCGACCCTCAGCACCGTCTTGCCATTGTCACCCGCCCAGTCCTTGCGCATCGCATCCAGCAGATCGAACGTCTGATAGGCAACGCTTTCGAGCGCCGCGCGGGCAAATTCCGCCGGGCCCGTCCCGCGTGTGAGGCCGAAGATCGCACCCCGCGCTTCGGCATCCCAATAAGGCGCGCCAAGACCGGTAAAGGCAGGCACGAGATAAACGCGCTGCTTCGGATCGGCCTTTTCGGCAAGCGCGCTGACTTCTGATGCAACCGAGATGAAACCAAGCTCGTCACGCAGCCACTGCACCGCCGCCCCGGCGATGAAGATAGAGCCTTCCAGCGCATAGGTCGTCACGCCGTCGAGGCGATAAGCAATCGTCGTCAGCAGCCGGTTTGTGGAGGCAACCCGGTCTGTGCCCGTATTGAGAAGCGCGAAGCAGCCGGTGCCGTAGGTCGATTTCATCATGCCCGGCTCGAAGCAGGCATTGCCGATCACCGCCGCCTGCTGGTCGCCCGCAACGCCGAGGATCGGAGTTTCCGCGCCCAGAAGCGACTTGTCCGTTACGCCGAAATCGGCGGCGCAATCCAGAACCTCCGGCAGCATCGCGCGGGGGATGTCGAGGATGGACAGGAGTTCATCATCCCAGACATTGTCTTCGATATTGTAGATCAGCGTTCGCGAGGCGTTGGTGGCGTCGGTCACGTGCCGGCGGCCGCCGGTGAGACGGTAGATCAGGAAACTGTCGACGGTACCGAAGCAGATTTCTCCCTTGCCCGCCCTTTCGCGAAGACCGCTGACGCTGTCCAAGAGCCATTTCAGCTTCGTGCCGGAAAAATATGGATCGAGCAGCAGTCCGGTCTTTTTAGAGAAGAGCGGTTCCAGCCCCCTTCTTTTCAAATCCTCGCAGACCGGGGCGGCACGGCGATCCTGCCAGACCACGGCGCGGTGCACCGCTTCGCCGGTGTTGCGGTCCCACAGCACCGTAGTTTCCCGCTGATTGGTGATGCCTATCGCCTCTATATCGGTTGCGGCGATGCCGGCATCGGCAAGTGCAAGTCGGATGGTTTCAAGCACACTTTTCCAGATGTCTTCGGCATCGTGCTCGACCCAGCCGGAGGCAGGAAAATGCTGCGGAAATTCTCGCTGCCCGACACCGATGACCCGCATGTCGCGATCAAAGACCATCGACCTCGTCGATGTCGTGCCCTGATCGATCGCCAGAATATAACCGCCCATTATGTCACTCCCTTTCAAACGCAATGACGGGGCGGCAGAGCCGCCCCGATTTAAGATTTTATGCAGACATCACTTCTGCCAGCTTTTCACCAGTTCGTCGTAATTGACGGTGACCGGCTTTTCCTTTTCGTTGGCGATCTTTAGCTGCGGCGCGAGATTGCCCTTCGAAACGGCGTCCTTGTTCCAGTATTCGATATCATGCTCTTCCGCCAGCTTCGGGCCGATATCGCCCTGCACGCCAGCACGTTCCAGGCGGCTCATGACCTTTTCCTGTTCAGCGCAGAGCGAGTCCATGGCAGCCTGTGCGGTCTTGGCACCCGACGACGCATCGCCGATTGCCTGCCACCAGAGCTGCGCCAGCTTTGGATAATCAGGAACGTTGGTGCCAGTCGGCGACCACTGAACGCGGGCCGGCGAGCGATAGAACTCGACAAGACCACCGAGCTTGGAGGCCCGGTCCGTGAAGCTCTTGTGATGTATGGTACTGTCACGAATGAAGGTGAGACCGACATGGCTCTTCTTCACATCCACGGTCTTTGAGGTCACGAACTGCGCATAGAGCCATGCGGCCTTGGCGCGGTCGTCTGGCGTGGATTTCATCAACGTCCAGGAACCCACATCCTGATAACCGAGCTTCATGCCGTCCTTCCAGTAGACGCCGTGCGGCGAGGGTGCGACGCGCCATTTCGGCGAACCGTCCTCGTTCACCACAGGCAGGCCGGGCTTGGCCATGTCGGCAGTAAAGGCCGTGTACCAGAAGATCTGCTGGGCGATGTTGCCCTGTGCCGGCACCGGTCCTGACTCGGAGAAGGTCATGCCCTGCGCTTCCGGCGGCGCATATTTCTTCAGCCATTCGAGATATTTCTCGATGGAATAGACCGAAGCGGGACCATTGGTATCACCACCGCGGGCCACGCAGGAGCCGACCGGCTGCGACTTGTCATTGACCTTGATGCCCCATTCATCGACCGGCAGGCCGTTTGGCAGACCCTTGTCGCCATTGCCGGCCATGGAGAGCCATGCATCGGTGAAGCGCCAGCCGAGCGAGGGGTCCTTCTTGCCGTAGTCCATATGGCCGAAGACCTTCTTGCCGCCGACGTCGCGGCCGGTGAAGAATTCGGCGATGTCCTCATAGGCCGACCAGTTGACGGGAACGCCGAGGTCGTAGCCGTACTTGGCCTTGAAGTCCGCTTTGTTCTTGTCGTCGTTGAACCAGTCGTAACGGAACCAGTAGAGGTTCGCGAACTGCTGGTCGGGAAGCTGGTAGAGCTTCTTGTCCGGTGCCGTCGTGAACGCGCTGCCGATGAAGTCCTTGAGGTCGAGACCGGGATTGGTGACATCCTTGCCTTCATTGGCCATGAAGTCCGTCAGGTTGCGCACCTGCTGGTAACGCCAATGGGTGCCGATGAGGTCGCTGTCGTTGACCCAGCCATCGTAAAGGTTCTGGCCGGTCTGCATCTGGGTCTGGATCTTTTCGACAACGTCACCTTCCTGGATAAGGTCGTGCGTCACCTTGATGCCGGTAATGGCGGTAAATGCAGGCGCCAGAACCTTTGATTCATATTCATGCGTCGTCAGGGATTCGGATACGACCTTGATCTCCATGCCCGCGAAAGGCTTCGCGGCATCAATGAACCATTGCACTTCCTTTTCCTGCTCTGCACGGGAAAGCGCCGACATGTCGCCGATTTCCTTGTCCAGAAACTGCTTTGCTTCCTCCATTCCGGCAAAAGCCGAACCTGTCATTGCCAGCAGCATGGCTGCCGTCGTCGTCATCAGATGCCGTCGCATATCAGTCCTCCCAAGGGTTGCGATTGCATGAAGTCTGCGAGATGCGGTTTTCCTCCGCCGCATCTTTTTCCTGCTCTAGACAAAACGGAAAACGCCAACGGCGTAGACCACGGATAGAGCGAGAGCCCACCACAGGTTCGGGCCGACCAGCCCGAGCCATGCGAGATGAATGAAGGCGCTGCCAAGCAGCGAGATGAACAGCCTGTCACCACGCGTCGTTTCGAAGCGCAACAGGCCGAAGCGGGGATTGCCGCCGGGCGAGAGACGTTCCCAGAACCACATGCCGACCAGCAAAACCGCGATGGTGCCGAAAAAGGCCGCCGTCTGCCACGTCCACGCCATCCAGGTAAAATCGGGCATCTTCGTCATGGTCAAACCCTTCCCAGCGCAAAGCCTTTGGCGATGTAATTGCGCACGAACCAGATCACCAGAGCGCCGGGTATCACAGTCAGCACGCCGGCAGCGGCAAGCAGGCCCCAGTCCATGCCGGCGGCAGAAACGGTGCGCGTCATCGTCGCGGCGATCGGTTTTGCGTCCGTGGTGGTCAGCGTGCGGGCGATCAGAAGCTCGACCCACGAGAACATGAAGCTGAAGAAGCACGCGACGCCGATGCCGGAAGCGATGAGCGGCATGAAGATCTTCACGAAGAATTTCGGGAAGGAATAGCCGTCAATATAAGCGGTCTCGTCGATTTCCTTCGGCACGCCGGACATGAAGCCTTCGAGAATCCACACCGCCAGCGGCACGTTGAACAGGCAATGCGCCAGCGCGACCGCAATATGCGTGTCGATCAGCCCGAAAGCGGAATAAAGCTGGAAGAAGGGCAATGCAAAGACGGCGGGGGGCGCCATGCGGTTGGTCAAAAGCCAGAAGAACAGGTGCTTGTCACCGAGAAAACGGTAACGCGAAAAGGCATAGGCCGCTGGCAGCGCGACAGCCACCGAGATCACCATGTTCATGACGACATAAATGATCGAATTGATATAGCCAGAATACCAGGATGAATCGGTGAAGATCGTCCGGTAGTTCTGCAGCGTCGGTTGATGCGGATAGAGCGTCATGGAAGAGACGATTTCCGCATTCGTCTTGAAGCTCATATTGATAAGCCAGTAGATCGGCACGAGCAGAAGCAGGATGTAGATCGTCGGCACCAGCCAGGAAAACCGGGATGGCCCGTGATGGCGGCGTGGGCGCGCCGTTGCGGCAAAGCTGGGTCTTGTCGACGTGGCAACGCCCGATGAGCCGGAGACCAAGCCGTTACGTTCCACGCCGGTCGTGACATTGGAGGCGCTCATGGCTCAGGTCTCCGCGTCGTGGCTGGTCATCACGGTGTAGAACACCCACGACAACAGCAGGATGATGAGGAAGTAGATCAGCGACATGGCCGCTGCCGGTCCGAGGTCAAACTGGCCAAGTGCCATCTTCACGAGATCGATGGACAGGAAGGTTGTGGAATTGCCCGGGCCGCCGCCGGTGACGACGAAGGGTTCGGTGTAGATCATGAAACTGTCCATGAAGCGCAGCAGGAAGGCGATCAGCAGCACCCGTTTCATCTTGGGCAGCTGGATGAACCGGAACACTGCGAAACGCGACGCGCCATCGATCCTTGCTGCCTGATAATAGGCATCCGGAATGGAAACGAGGCTGGCATAACACAGAAGTACGACAAGGCTCGTCCAGTGCCACACATCCATGATGACGACGGTGATCCAGGCATCGACGGGATCGTTGACATAGTTGTAATCGAGCCCCAGTTGATTGGCGTAATAACCGAGCAGCCCGATATCGCTGCGCCCGAAGACCTGCCAGATGGTACCGACCACATTCCACGGCACAAGCAGCGGCAGTGCCATGGTGACGAGGCAAACAGGCACGCCGATCCCGGATTTCGGCATTTTGAGCGCGATGAAGATGCCGAGCGGAATTTCAATCGCGAGGATGATGCCGGAGAACAGGAGGTTGCGCCCCAGTGCATCCCAGAACCGGTCTGAGGCCAGAATTTCCTCGAACCATTGCGTTCCCGCCCAGAAGAACTGGTTGTTGCCGAAGGTGTCCTGCACCGAATAATTCACGACGGTCATCAGCGGAATGACGGCGGAGAAGGCGACCAGCACCAGCACCGGCAGCACCATGAACCATGCCTTGTTGTTCCAGCTTTTTTCCATGGTCAGGCCCCCATCTTTACAC
Source organism: Rhizobium sp. ZX09 (assembly GCF_017357485.1). Classification (NCBI taxonomy): domain Bacteria; kingdom Pseudomonadati; phylum Pseudomonadota; class Alphaproteobacteria; order Hyphomicrobiales; family Rhizobiaceae; genus Rhizobium; species Rhizobium sp. ZX09. Next base: position 996,635 of record NZ_CP031364.1, on the reverse strand, counting down.
GCCAGGAATCGGCGAAAACACCGATGGCGGCCGGGTCGAAGCGCACCCCCGCTTCCGCCGGGATTTCCTCGTCTTCGGCCACGACAATTGCCAGTTTCTGGCCGGCGAACCGGGCGCGCACGATCTTCTGCCGGCCGATGTCCTCGACCTTATCGACAGTGATGGGCATGCCGCCGCGCTCCAGCCGGACGAATTCCGGGCGGATGCCGATTTCGATGCGCTGCCCCGATGCGATCGTCGGCGCACCTGCCAGCGGCACACCAAGGCCGCCGACTACAGCCGTCGTCCCCTCGATATTGGCGGGCAGAACATTCATGCCCGGCGAGCCGATAAAATAACCGACAAATGTATGCCCCGGCCGCTCGAAAAGCTCAGCCGGCGTGCCGATCTGGACAATCTGGCCGTCGTACATCACCACCACCTTGTCGGCGAAGGTCAGCGCTTCGGTCTGGTCATGGGTGACGTAGACCATGGTAAAACCGGACTGGCGATGCAGGCGCTTCAGCTGCGAGCGCAGCACCCATTTCATATGCGGATCGATGACCGTCAGCGGCTCATCAAAGAGAATGGCGTTGACGTCGGAGCGTACGAGGCCGCGCGCCAGCGAGATCTTCTGCTTCTGGTCCGCCGTCAACCCGCGGGCCCTGCGTTTGGCCATACCGGAAAGGTCGGTCATCTCAAGGATTTCCCGCACGCGGCGGTCGACCTCGGCCTCCGGCACATGCCGGTTGCGCAGCGGAAAAGCAAGATTGTCGTAAACTGTCATCGTGTCGTAAACGACCGGGAACTGGAACACCTGGGCGATATTGCGATCTTCAGTCGCAAAATCCGTGACGTCTGTTCCGTCGAACGCGATACGGCCGTCGGAGGGGCGCAGCAGGCCAGAAATGATGTTGAGCAGCGTGGTCTTACCACAACCGGAGGGACCGAGAAGTGCATAGGCCCCGCCATCCTCCCATTCGTGATGAACCTCCTTCAGGGCATAATCGCCGGCAGCCTGCGCCTTGGCGTTATAGGCGTGGCGGATATGATCGAGCGTGATACGTGCCATGACCGATCCCCCTTACGCCGCTTCGCCGATGGCGCGGCCATTTGCGTCGAATGCCATCAGGTGGCTTGTATCGAGAAACAGCTCGATATCCCTGTCCGGTTCGATGTCGTGGATGCCATGCGCCAGCATGACCCAGCGTCGGCCCGAAAATTCCACATGCACGAAGCTTTCCGACCCGGCGATTTCAGAGATCAGCGTCCGCGCCCGTATGGATTGCCGTGCTTCACCCTTCGCCTGCGGGAAAAGATGATGCGGCTGGAAAGCGATGGTCAAAGGTCCATCCGGCACGGTGGCAAGGTGCGCCGGCACCGCGACAACGGCGCGATCAGCACGGGTAAAGGCTCCACCCGTCTTGATGACCTCGATGGTGTTGAGCGGCGGGTCGGCGAAAATTTCCGCCGTCACAATATCCACCGGGCGCCGGTAAACCTCGATGGTGCGACTGAACTGGGTTACCCTGCCCTCGTTGAGTGTTGCCGTATTGCCGCCCAACAGCAGCGCCTCTGACGGCTCTGTGGTGGCATAAACGAAGATCGCGCCCGACTCCGCGAAAATGCGCGGCAGCTCCTCGCGCAATTCTTCGCGCAGCTTGTAATCGAGATTGGCCAATGGCTCATCGAGCAGCACCAGAGTGGCGTTCTTGACGATGGCGCGGGCAAGTGCCGTGCGCTGCTGCTGGCCGCCGGAAAGATTGAGCGGCGTACGGTCGAGATAGGGCGTCAGCCTCAGAAGCTCCGCGGCTTTTCTCACTTCCCGGTCGATGGTTGCCTGATCCTTGCCCGCAACCCGCATCGGCGAGGCAATGTTTTCGTAAACGCTGAGCGCCGGATAGTTGATGAACTGTTGGTACACCATGGCGACATTGCGCTTCTGGACCGGCCAGCCGGTCACATCCTCGCCGTTGACCAGGATCGAGCCGCTGCTTGGCTTGTCCAGCCCCGCCATAAGCCGCATGAGCGACGTCTTGCCCGAAAGCGTCGGTCCAAGCAGAACGTTCAGGCTTCCGCGCTGCAACGTCAGATCCGTGGGATGAATATGATAGTCACCGCCCACCATCTTCGAGACATTTCGCAATTCAAGCATGGTGATCCAAAGCCTCCTCCGCTTTTGTCCGGATCGTCAGATTGCCTTCAATCGTCCACCTGCAATGTCATCGATGTAGTCCTCCAACCCGCGCACCTCGTCGGGGGTCAAAAAAAGCCCCTGCTTGGTACGGCGCCACAGAATATCCTCCGCCGTCAGCGCCCATTCCCGCGCCATCAGCCAGCGAACTTCGGCTTCGTAGAGCGTGCCGCCGAAATGCCGCCCAAGCGCCGACGCGTCTGTCGCATTGCCTATCATCGCCGCCACATCGGTGCCGTAGCAGCGTACAAGCCGCTCCGCATGACGCTTTTCCATGAAGGGATAACGCGATAGCAGCGCAGAAACCTCCGCAGCATAAGCTTCTACATTGAAATTTCCGCCCGGCAGATGAGAACCCGCTGTCCATGGGGCTCCCTTTGTTCCCAGCGCATCGCCGATCTTTTCAAGAGCATGTTCGGCAAGTCGCCGATAAGTGGTGAGCTTGCCGCCGAAAATATTGAGAAGTGGTGCCTCGCCGTCGGTCCCCTCGGTCTTCAAGACATAATCACGCGTCGCCTCCTGCGCTTTTGACGCACCGTCATCAAAAAGCGGCCGCACCCCGGAATAGGTCCAGACAATATCGGCCGGCTTCACCGGTTCGGCAAAATATTCACTCGCCGCGCTGCAGAGATAGCTGATTTCCTCGTCGCTGATCTTAACAGCCCGGGGGTCACCGGTATAGTCGCGATCCGTCGTGCCGATCAGTGTGAAATCCTGTTCGTAAGGGATGGCGAAAATGATGCGGCCATCCGGATTCTGAAAGAAGTAGGCGCGCGGATCGGAGAACTTCTTGCGCACGATGATATGGCTGCCCTGGACGAGGCGAACATTGTGAACGTTGTTTTTGCCGAAGGTCGCCGACAGAACCCTGTCGACCCATGGACCGGCGGCATTCACCAACATCCGCGCCCGGTGGACCTGCGTTTCTCCGGCGGCATTTCTCGTCTCGACCCGCCAGAACGCGCCGTCGCGCCGCGCGGAAACCACCTGCGTCCGATTGAGGATCAACGCGCCACGGTCAGCGGCATCACGGGCGTTCAGCACGACCAGGCGGGCGTCATCGACCCATCCGTCGGAATATTCGAAAGCCCGGGCGAAAATCGGTTTCAAAGGCTTTCCGGCCGGATCACGGCGCAGATCGAGCGAGCGGGTGGCGGGCAGAAGCTTGCGGCCGCCAAGATGATCGTAAAGGAAGAGCCCGAGACGCACGAGCCAGGCCGGCCGCACACCGCCCTTCTGGAAGGGCAGCACGAAACGCATGGGCCAGATGATATGAGGCGCCATGGCCCACAGAACCTCGCGTTCCATCAGTGCTTCGCGCACCAGACGAAACTCGTAATGTTCGAGATAACGCAGGCCGCCATGAACGAGCTTGGTTGCAGCAGACGACGTACCGGAGGCGAAATCGTTCATTTCCGCAAGTGCGACGGAATAGCCCCTGCCGACGGCGTCGCGCGCAATGCCGCAGCCATTGATACCGCCGCCGATCACGAAAATATCGTGAATTGCCTCGTCAGACATGCACCCTCCCGCGCTTTCATCGACGCTCTCCTCATCGATATATTGAAAGCACGACCATCTAATTCGAAGACAAAACGAATGTCAAACGAAATTCCGACAGCCCGTGGATCAGGTGCCGCGGGCCTCCGTCTCGATCAGCCGGACATCGTGATCGGCGCAGATGCCGCGGATGGAATCAATCGGACAATGATCGGTGATGAAGGTATGAACCTGCGAAAGATGGCCGATGCGGACAGGGGCCGTCCGTTCGAATTTGAGCGAATCCGATACCAGAATCACATGGCGCGCGTTGGAGATGATTGCCTGCGCAACCTTGACCTCGCGGAAATCGAAATCCAGCAGGGCGCCGTCCTCATCGATGGCGGACACGCCGATGACGGCGAAATCCACTTTGAACTGGCGAATGAAATCCACGGCCGCTTCGCCGACAATGCCGCCATCGGAGCCGCGCACGACACCACCGGCAATCACCACCTCAATACCCGGGAAAACACGTAACCTGTTGGCAACATTTATATTATTCGTGATTACCATCAGTTCGTGATGATCCGCCAGCGCTTCGCCCACCGCCTCCGTGGTCGTGCCGATGTTGATGAAAAGCGACGAATTGTTGGGAATGAGAGCGGCGGCAGCGGCTCCGATCGCCTGTTTCTCCACGGAAGCAATCGCCCGCCGAGCCTCGTATTTGACATTTTCATTGCCGCTTGGAAAAAGCGCGCCGCCGTGGATGCGGGTCAGAACACGGGTATCGCAGAGGTCGTTCAGGTCCTTGCGGATCGTCTGAGGGGTGACGGAAAACCGCGATGCCAGCTCGTCGACCAGCACTCGCCCGTTCGCTTTCGCCAGCGCGACGATTTCATCCTGACGCGGTGTGAGCAACATTCGCCCGCCCTCCTCTTTCAATTTTTTCGTTTTATTGAAGAGCGAACGAAAAACCAATGTCAAGGGACGGTTTAGGCCGACCATGGGTGGCCGCGTCGACGTCGTGTGTCAAAAATTTGCGCCGGGGCGGCGCGTGGTCCGTCAGCGAGCTATCAGAACGGGCGGAAGGATCTCCTTTGCGTCCATCACGGACAGCGCCGGGGAAGCGGCGCGGAACACATCGCCAATGCCGATCAGAACGGGCTCGTTGACCCCCAGCCACTCGATTGCCGCAGACAGTTGCGTGAGTGTGCCGCACCAGCGCTGCTCATTCGCCCGGGTGACGGAAACCACGACGGCAACGGGCGTCGAGGCGTCCATGCCGTGGGCGAGCAAGGAGGACCGGATTGCCGCCACGGTTCGCCCGCCCATGTAAAAAACCGTGGTTACGGCGGGGTCGGCAAGCGATGTCCAGTCAATATTCTCCGGCAGCTTTCCCTGACGGGAATGGCCGGTGATGAAGCGCACCGACTGGGCGTGGTCGCGATGGGTCAGGGAAATGCCGAGGCGGGAGGCCATGGCGCTTGCCGCGGTGATGCCGGGCACGACATCGACGGGAATGTTTTCAGCCGCCAGCGCGGCGATCTCCTCACCGGCGCGCCCGAAAATCATCGGATCGCCGGATTTCAGGCGCACCACCCTTTTTCCCGCCTTTGCAAGCCGGATCATCATGTCGTTGATATCTTCCTGCCTGCAGCTTTCGCGGCCGCCGCGCTTGCCAACCAGCATGCGCTTGGCCTCCCGCCGCGCCAGCTCCAGCACCTCGGCTGAGACAAGATCGTCAAACAGGATGACATCTGCCGCCTGCAGGGCGCGGACCGCTTTCAGCGTCAGGAGTTCGGCGTCTCCAGGGCCGGCGCCCACAAGCGTCACCCGCCCCCCAACCTCGCAAGCCTGCATTCCGGTAGCCGTCAGCAACCGTTCTTCGCTGTCGTCGTCCAGCCTTTCGGTAAAGGCCCGATCGACGAATTTCTCCCAGAACAGCCGCCGGGACGGACCTGGCGTCAGCCGCAGGTTGACCCGCTCACGGATGGTCTGGGCAAGCGCGCCCCAATCCCTGAGCGAGGGCGGCAGCAATGTCTCAATGCGCCGACGGATGGCCTGAGCCAGAATAGGTGCTGCGCCATCGGTGGAAATCGAGACGACCACTGGCGAGCGATTGACGATGGAGCCGAACTGGAACTGGCAGAATTCCGGCTTATCGATGACGTTGACGGGAACACCCGCCGCCCGCGCAGCGGCATGAAAGGCTGCCGCCTCCGTATCCGTTTCGCAATCCGCCAGCGCCAGTTCCGCATCGGCGAATATGCCACTATGCCAGCGCATGGCATGGAAATGCAGGCGTGTGCCTCTGGCAACGAGCCCTGCAAATGTCTCGGACAGGTCACCCCTCTCACAAAAGACATGCAATTCCGCGCCGCAGGCCAGCAACAGCTCCGCCTTCCAGGCGGCCCCATCCGATCCGCCCGCCAGCACCACGCGCTTGCCCTCAAGCCCCCAGAAAACCGGCAGCTTGGCGAGTTTCTCCATGCGGGCCGGTTCATTCCGCTGCGGTTTTAAGGCATCCATTGATGACCTCCTTGATTTCGGCGCGGCACGAGCCGCAATTGGTGCCGGCATTCAACACCTTGCCGATGGCTTCGACGCTATGGCAGCCATCCCGGACTGCGGCCGTGATCTGGTTGACGCCGACATTGAAGCAAGAGCAGACCGTGGCCCCCGGATCGGGACGGCCGGCTCCGGGGCGACCGGCGATCAGCGCAAACCGCATTCGCAGATCCTCATGGCGCTCGGTCAGTTGCGAGATCACCCAGTTGCGGGCAACAGCCACCGGCCGCCTTGCGATGAACAGCGCCGCCAGCAGTATATCGCCATCGAAAAAGGCAAGGCGGAGATCGCCAGTCTGCCGGTCGCTGTAACCCAGCGGCTCGATCCCGGCGTCGATGCCGAAGACCTGTCGTGCCCAGAGCGTCCAGTCCTGCGGCTCTTCCGCAAAGGCAAGCTCCATGCGATAGCCGCCATCCGCCTTTGCAATCGCCCAATAGGCGCAGTCCGGCGCATCGGGCCGGGTGCGGGAAATGGCGAAACCGTAAGCCTTCGCTTCGAAACGTCTTGCCCTCACGCCCGTGTTTTTCGAGGCGGGCTGGCCGGAATAAGGGTCCGTGACCGGGGCCACAACCATATCGATCCGCGCCAGCGAGGCGAACTGGTCGTTCCAGTGCATCGGCGCGAACACCGACCCGCGCGCCTGCCTTTCGCTGATCAACGCCCGCAGCAGAACCTTACCATGTGGACTTTCCAGCTCTACCAGATCGGCGCTTTCGATGCCCAGCGCCTGTGCATCGCGCGGGTGAAGCTCGGCGAATGGCTCGGCGATATGGGCGGTAAGGCGTGCGCTTTTGCCGGTGCGGGTCATGGTATGCCACTGGTCGCGAATGCGCCCGGTATTCAGCGTCAGCGGATAGTCCGCCGACGTTCTGTCCACCTCCGGCAAGGCTGTGACGATGAACCGCGCCTTGCCATCGGCGTGATAAAACCGGCAATCTGCGAAGAAACGCGCCGTGCCGGCGTCACCTGCCTGCGGTCTTGGCCATTGGAAGGGCGCCATCCCGTCATAGACTTTCGGGTCGACGCCACTGATGTCGAAATCGCGACTGCCCAGATTTTCGAAGCCAGACAGAGCCGCATGTTCGGAGAAAATCTCCGACGCGTGCCGGAAGGCAAAGGCTGCGCCGAAACCCATGCGCCGGCCCACTTCCGCCATCTGCCACCAGTCCGCTTTCGCTTCACCGGGTGCATCGAGAAAACCGCGCTGGCGGGAAATGCGCCGCTCGGAATTGGTGACCGTGCCGTCTTTTTCCCCCCAGCCAAGCGATGGCAGAAGCACATGGGCATGGCGCGCCGTATCGGTCTTGTCCATGACATCGGACACCACGACGAATGGACAGGCCTTGATGGCCGCTTCGACAGCACCGGCGTCAGGCATGGACACCACTGGATTGGTTGCCATGATCCACAGCGCCTTGATGCGGCCATCGGCCACGGCCCGAAACATATCAACGGCTTTGAGGCCGGGTTTTTCCGCAATGGCAGGCGAGGCCCAGAAGCGCTGCACGCGATCACGATCCCCGGCACTTTCGATGGCCATATGGGCGGCCAGCATGTTGGCCAGCCCGCCGACCTCGCGCCCGCCCATGGCGTTCGGCTGACCGGTCAGCGAAAACGGTCCCATGCCGGGCCTGCCGATGCGACCGGTCGCAAGGTGGCAATTGATGATAGCGTTGACTTTGTCGGTGCCGCTTTGCGATTGGTTGACGCCCTGGCTGTAACAGGTGACGGTTTTTTCGGTGCGTTCGAACAATTCGTAAAAGGAAATCAGTTCGGCAATCGTCAGCCCGGTGGCCTCAGCGATATCAGGCAGGCTATATTCGGTTGCTGCCTGCATCGCGGCATCAAAACCGACCGTGTGATCTTCCACAAAGGCGTGATCGACTGCAGGACTACCGGAAAGATGCGCCAGCAGGCCGGTAAACAAGGCCACGTCTCCATCCGGGCGGATGGCGAGGTGCATATCGGCAATATCGGCGCTCATCGTGCGACGCGGATCGATGACAACGACTTTCATTTCCGGCCGTGCCGCCTTTGCCGCCGCTAGCCTCTGGTAGAGAACGGGATGGCACCAGGCGAGATTGGAACCGGTGAGGATCACCAGATCGGCAAGCTCCATATCCTCATAGGTGCCCGGCACCGTATCGGCACCGAAAGCGCGGCGATGGCCGGCGACCGAGGACGACATGCAGAGCCTTGAGTTGGTATCGATATTGGCCGAACCGATGAAACCCTTCATCAGCTTGTTGGCGAGGTAATAATCCTCGGTCAGCAATTGGCCGGAGACGTAAAAGGCAACCGAATCCGGGCCACGTTCGGCAATGGTGTCGGAGAAGCGGGAAGCGACGAGATCAAGCGCTTCGTCCCATGTCGCCCGTTTGCCATTGATCTCAGGGTGAAGAATGCGTCCTTCAAGGTCGATGGTTTCGGCGAGGGCCGAGCCCTTGGAGCACAGCCGGCCGAAATTGGCGGGGTGGTCCTGATCGCCTCTGATGGAAACGATGCCATCGTCGTTGACGGTGGCGATGACGCCGCAGCCGACGCCGCAATAGGGACAGGTGGTTTTGGTTTCAACGGGCATGGGTTTGCCCTCTCAGCGTGTGGCGGTTCCGCCGCCTCAACGTGTAGCGCTTACCCCCCTCTGCCCTGCCGGGCATCTCCCCCTCAAGGGGGGAGATCAATCGCGGCACAAACTTCCATTCACAACTGGCGTCGTCGCCGGTGGAGAGGGAACGAGGAGCCCTCCGCTTGTCGATCTTCCCCCTTGAGGGGGAGATGCCCGGCAGGGCAAAGGGGGGTAAAGCCACCGCCATCGCAATTCACTCCGCCGCAATCATCAGGGTTTCGAGCGCTATCGAAAGCCTTCCATCCAGATTACGCACCGGAATGGTCCTCACCTCGCCCTCATCCGCCCCCAAGGCCTTGCCGGTTTCCAGCGAAATGACCCAATTATGCAAGGGACACGTCACCGAAGCGCCATGCACGATGCCCTGGCTCAGCGGCCCGCCCCTGTGCGGGCAATGATCCTCGATGGCGAAGACATGATTTTCCGCTGTGCGGAACACGGCGATCTTGCCCACCGGCGTTTTTACGCACCGTGCGCCGCGCAGTGGGATGTCGGAGATGTCACCAATATCGACCCAGTTGCCTTCCATCGTTCTCACTCCGCTGCCTCGCTGAAACCGATTGCCGCCATGGGCCTGAATTCGTGCTTGTCGTGGCCGGACACACGCTCGGACCAGGGATCGACCTGCGCGAATTTCTGGCTGAAGACGAAGCGTTCGAAATAGGCCCGACGCTTCTCCGCATCATTCATGATCTGGCGACGAACCTCGTCGTAGCCGATGCGCTTGGCCCATTTGTAGATGCGCTCAAGGTAGCGCGCCTGCTCGCGGTACATCTGGGTGAGCGCCACGATATGCTCCAGCGCTTCATCCTCGGTTCTGACAAGACCCAGAACTTCCGTGCCCTTGATATCGAGGCCGGCGGCACCGGCGAAATGGATTTCGAACCCGGAATCGACGCAGATGACGCCGATATCCTTGCAGGTGGCCTCGGCGCAGTTGCGCGGACAGCCGGAAACGGCAAGCTTCAGCTTGGCGGGTGTCCACGAGCCCCACATGAATTTTTCAATGCGGATGCCAAGCCCGGTGGAATCCTGCGTGCCGAAGCGGCACCATTGCTGGCCGACACAGGTCTTCACGGTGCGCAAGCCCTTGGCATAGGCCTGGCCGGAAATGAACCCGGCCTTGCCGAGATCGGCCCAGACCGCGGGCAAATCCTCCTTCTCGATGCCGAGAAGGTCGATGCGCTGGCCGCCCGTCACCTTAACCATCGGGATTTCGAACTTGTCGACCACATCGGCAATCGCCCGAAGTTCGGAAGAGGATGTCACACCGCCCCACATGCGCGGCACGACGGAATAGGTCCCATCCTTCTGGATATTGGCGTGAACACGCTCATTGATGTAACGCGACTGGTAATCATCGGCATACTCATCCGGCCAGTCGCAGACGAGGTAATAATTGAGCGCCGGCCGGCATTTCGCACAGCCGCAGGAGGTTTTCCACTCAAGCTCCTGCATCACGGCTGGAATGGTCTTAAGACCCTTGGCCTTGATGAGACGGCGTACATCGTCGTGGCCGAGATCGGTGCATTTGCACATGGGCTGCACGGCAGCGGGGTTATAACTGTCGCCGAGCGTCAGCGTCATCAGCTGTTCGACAAGACCGGTGCAATTGCCGCAGGAGGCGGAAGCCTTGGTGTGGGCGCGCACATCATCCAGAGACGTCAATCCCTTGGAGGTAATGGACGAGGTGATCTTACCCTTGCAAACGCCGTTGCAGCCGCAGATTTCCGCATCATCCGGCAAGGCTGCAACGGCCGCCATAGGGTCCAGCGGCGACCCTCCCTGATAGGCCTGGCCGAAAATCAGGGTTTCGCGCATGGCGGAAATATCGGTGGACTTCTTCATCAGATCGAAGAACCACGACCCATCCGCCGTCTCGCCGTAAAGCACCGCACCGATGATGCGGTTTTCCTTGAGGATGAGGCGCTTATAGACGCCGGCCGTGGCATCACGCAGCACGATTTCCTCGCGGTCGTCGCCTTCTGCGAAATCGCCGGCGGAAAACAGGTTGATGCCGGTGACCTTGAGCTTCGTGTTAGTGACGGAGCCGTGATATTCGGCCGAACCGCCGCAAAGGCGGTCGGCTAACACCCGGGCCGATTCATAAAGCGGGGCAACCAGCCCGTAGCACATGCCGCGATGTTCCGCGCATTCGCCGAGCGCATAGATCGAGGCGTCCGACGTCATCATGCCATCGTCAACGACGATACCGCGATTGACGGCAAGACCGGCTTCCCTGGCAAGACCGGAAGCGGGACGGATACCGACCGCCATCACCACCATGTCGCCTTTGATGATCCTGCCGTCTTCCAGCTCTATGCCCTCGACCTTCTCCTTGCCAAGAATGCATTTGGTATTGGCCTTGGTGATGATGTCGATGCCGCGCTCGGTGAGCGCCTTCTCCAGAAGATAGGCCGCTGCCGGATCAAGCTGACGCTCCATGATCGTCGGCATCAGGTGGATGACGGTGACGTCCATTCCCTGACGCTTGAGACCATAGGCGGCTTCCAGCCCGAGAAGCCCGGCGCCGATGACAATGGCGCGGCCCTTTCCTTCTGCGATCTCCAGCATCTTCGTCACATCATCGAGATCGCGATAGGCGAGTACGCCGGGCAATTGATGGCCGGGGACGGGAATGATGAAGGGCAGAGAACCGGTGGCGATCACCAGCTTGTCATAGGAAGCCGTAATACCGTTTTCGCTGGTGACGGTCTTTTTGTCCCGATCGATACCGGTGACCTTCGCACCCTTGTGCAGCGTCACATTATTGGCCGCATACCAGTCGTCATTGTGGATGACGATGTCCTCGTAGCTCTTTTCGCCTGAAAGCACCGGCGAGAGCATGATGCGATCGTAATTAACACGCGGCTCGGCGTTGAAAATGGTGACATCGTAGAGGCCGGGCGCGGTTTCGAACAGGTTTTCCAGCATGCGCCCCGGCGCCATGCCATTACCGATGATGACGAGTTTCTGCGTCATGGTCGTTACTCCGCGGCTTCGACGAAGCGGTGACGTTCGTAAAGGAACTTCAGCACAGCCTCGCGGCATTTGAGGTAGGTCTTGTCGGATGCAAGCTCGATGCGGTGGCGCGGACGTGCCAGCGGCACCTCAAGCACTTCGCCGATATGGGCGGCGGGACCGTTGGTCATCATCACGATACGGTCGGACAAGAGCACCGCCTCGTCCACATCATGGGTGATCATGACCATGGTGTTGCCGAGCCGGGCGTGGATTTCCATCACCGCATCCTGAAGATGAGCGCGGGTCAGCGCATCCAGCGCCCCGAAAGGCTCGTCCAGCAGCAGGATTTTCGGCTCCATGGCGAGCGCCCGGGCAATGCCGACACGCTGTTTCATGCCGCCGGAAATTTCCGAAGGCTTTTTGTCTTTCGCGTGCCCCATCTGAACGAGATCGAGATTGCGCATGACCCAGTCATGCCGCTCGGGGCGGGTCTTGGTGTTGCGAAAGACCTTCTCGACAGCGAGATTGACGTTTTCATAAACCGAAAGCCACGGCAGCAGGCTGTGGTTCTGAAACACGACGGCGCGTTCAGGTCCGGGTTCGTTGACCTCCCGGTTTTCGAGGAGCACGGCACCGGCGGAGACTTTCGTCAACCCGGCGATGAGGTTCAGCATGGTGGATTTGCCGCAACCGGAGTGGCCGATGACCGAGACGAATTCACCCTTTTCGATAGTGAGGTTGATGCCTTTCAGCACATCGGCGCGCGAGCCGCCCTTGTCGAAATATTTGTCGATGTGATCGAGCTTGAGATATGCGTTCATAGTTATCGCCCTTTCAGTTGGCCGCAGCGCCGCGGGTGATGACCTTGCCGAGCGCCGCCACCAGCTTGTCGAGCATGAAGCCGACGACGCCGATGTAGGCGAGTGCCACGATGATGTCGGGCAGGCGCGAGGAATTCCAAGCGTCCCAGATGAAGAAGCCGATGCCGACGCCGCCGGTCAGCATTTCCGCCGCCACGATGGCGAGCCATGACAGGCCGATGCCGATGCGCAGGCCGGTGAAGATGTAGGGTGCTGCTGATGGCAGCATGATCTTGAAGAAGAATTCGAGCTGGTTCAGCCGCAGCACCTGCGCCACGTTGCGGTAATCCTGCGGAATGTTGCGCACGCCGACTGCGGTATTGATGATGACCGGCCAGATGGAGGTGATGAAGATCACGAAAATGGCCGACGGATTGCTGTCCTGAAAGGCGGCCAGTGAAAGCGGCAGCCAGGCGAGCGGCGGCACGGTGCGCAGCACCTGAAAGATCGGATCGAGCCCGCGCATCGCCCAGACCGACTGGCCGATGACAGCCCCGAGAATGATGCCGGCGATGGCGGCAAGGCCGAAACCGTAGGCCACCCGCTCCAGCGAGACCAGCACGCGCAGGCCGAGACCTATATCCTGCGAGCCGTTATGGAAGAACGGCGATACGATGAGATCGTAGCTCTCCTCGAAAACCTGGCTCGGCGGCGGCAGGGAGGCGCCAGGGGCGGAACAGAGCAGCTGCCAGACAGCAAGCAGAATGGCGAGAACGGCAAACGGCGGGATGATGTTGCGGGCCGCTACCACAGCCCATTTGCGCAGATCAATCCGCGGCGACTGTTTCGGCGCAAGCGCCACGACATTTGCCTTCTTCGCTGCCTGCTGCTGCGGCTCTTCGTTGAATTTTCGGGCCAATGCGGACATGGGCATTTCCTCTTGATGTCGGTTACGGTCTGGGCTCGCCCCTCACCCGGTCTTCAGCCTCACCGGTTGGGAAGCACGGCCGGCGGATGAAGGGCGACGTCCGGTTCTCCTCCTCAGGAGGCCGCCTTGATGGACAGGCTTTCGAGATAGGCCGACGGGTTTTCCGAGTCGAAGACCTTGCCGTCGAAGAAGGTTTCCTTGCCGCGTGAGGTGGAAGCGGGCAGATCGGTTACGCCGAGATCCTTGGCGGCCGCGCGCCAGATATCCTCTCGGTTCACCTTCGCAACCAGCGCCTTCACATCGGTGTCGGGCGCGAATTTGCCCCAGCGGATGTTTTCCGCGATGAACCAGCTGTCGTGGCTGCGGAAGGGATAGGAGGCATGGTCCTGCCAGAACTTCATCTGCAGACCGGTGTTTTCGAGCACGCGGCCGTTGCCGTAATTGATATTGCCCTTCAGACGGCCAAGCACATCCTTTGGCGGCACGTTGAACCACTGGCGTTTGCCGAGGATGGTGGACATTTCTTCCTTGTTCGCCATCTCGTCGCACCATTGCTGCGCTTCCATGACCGCCATCAGCAGCGCCCTGGTGGCGTTGGGGTTCTTTTCCACCCAGTCGGCGCGCATGCCGAGCGCCTTTTCCGGATGGCCCTTCCAGAGTTCGCCTGTCGTACAGGCAGTAAAGCCGATGCCCTGATTGACCAGCTGCTCGTTCCAGGGCTCGCCCACACAGAAGACGTCCATGTTGCCAACCTTCATGTTGGCGACCATCTGCGGCGGCGGAACGACGATGGTGGAAACGTCCTTGTCGGGATCGATACCGCCGGCGGCAAGCCAATAGCGGATCCAGAGATCATGCGTGCCGCCCGGGAACGTCATCGCGGCCTTGATTTCCTTGCCTTCCGCCTTCTTTTTCTCGAACGCCGCCTTCAGTTTGGAGGCATCGAGTTGAACGCCGGTATCTGCATATTCCCTGGCGACGGAGATGCCCTGGCTGTCGAGGTTCAGGCGGGCGAGGATTGTCATCGGCACTGGCACATTGTTCTGGGTTACCTTGCCCGTATGCATCAGATACGGCATCGGTGTCAGAATATGCGCGCCGTCAATACCGTTCGAGGCGCCGCCGAGCACCAGATTGTCGCGCGTTGCGCCCCATGACGCCTGCTTCAGAACCTCGACGTCAGGCATGCCATGCTTGGCGAAGAGGCCCTTTTCCGCGGCGATAACGAGCGGTGCGGCGTCGGTGAGTGCGATGAAGCCGAGTTTTGCGCCTTTGACCTCAGGCTCGGCGGTGGCTGCGAAAGCCCCGGAGGGAAACGCGCCGCGTACCGCACTGACAAGGGCTGCGGTGGCCGTGGTCTTCAAAATCGCGCGGCGGCTGACAGCGCCGGAGAATATCTTTTTCATTCGCATGTTCCCCTTATTGGGCCACCCGTGGGTGACGTTTTCGCTTGCGAAAAAACCGGAAAATAAAAAAACGCCGCTCGGTGTTTGCGTCTGCGGACGGGAGAAGTCCGGACTGCAAAACCTTGCGACGTCTGTGTCTTTGAAAGCGCCTATGCCGCGCCCTGCTCGCTCCGATCGCCGTTGACCGGTGCGAAAAACAAAAAGCAAAAGGCGTGCCAGTTTATCAAAATTAGATTATGACCCTGAAAAGAAAGGCGTATCTCAGGAGATGAGCCATACGATTAAATTTTAATCAGGGATCTTCTTGACTTGCATTTGGGCAAATCGAGAAATCCCGCGCTTGAATTTTACGCAGCTTGACCAGCTTGGGGACCGTTTATGCCTCACCGGAAGCGTGAGAAACAGCCGTAGATGTACGTACTGAAAATTTCTTCACATAGCCTTCTATGTCGGCGGGATCGAATATAAGGCCATCTACGAAACGATCACCTTCTTCCTGCCCTTCGACACGGATATCGGCATCATCAGGTGCATTGGCGTCGCCCAGCACCGCCCGGTAAATATCCGGCCGGTAGGAAGACAAGGCGGTCGCCACGCCTTTGCGAGAAAATTCCGCCTGCCCCCAGCGGATCATCTGGCTGTAAATCCACAAAGCCTGACTTTGCCGGGGATAATTCGCATGGCCGCCATGAAAGGTGAAATATTTGTCGATCACGCGCCTATTCCCGCGGCTATCAATGCTGAATTCACCGGCAAGCACACGACGGATAATCGCCTCAGGCGCTCCGATGTAACGCGGATCGGCAAGGGCCCGGCTTAGTTCATCGTGATTTTCTGCAAGGTCGCACCAGCGCGCGGCCGCATCAAGCGCCGTCAGCAGCCGTCCGACCGCTTCTTGTTGGTTTGCCGCCCATTCGGGCCGCATGCCGATGACCTTTTCGGGTGCGGAAGGCCACAAATCCTGCTTGGCGGCAACGATCCGGCCGACACCGCGTTCGGCGGCGACGATATTCCACGGCGCTCCAACGCAGAAACCGTCAATCGCTCCCGCAGCGAGCGCATCCGATGTCAACGGCGGCGGCACGACCACAAGCTTGACATCGTTGTCGGGGTGAATGCCGCCAGCGGCAAGCCAGTAGCGAAATTCGTAATTATGCGAGGAAAACGGGTAGGTCATGCCAAGCGTCGGTGGCGGCTCGCCGCGGGCACGCATATCATCAAGCACACGCTTCAGCGCCTCAGCATTTTCGAGCGCTCCCGCCGTTTCGGAAAGTCCGGTCACGGCCTTCATGCGGTCAAACAGGCGGGTCGAAAGCGTGATCGCATTGCCGCCGCGTCCGAGTGAAAAAGGCGTAATCGTCGGCGACGGGTTAGAACCGAGCCCGAGCATGGAGGCGACTGGCATTGGCGATAGCATATGGGCAATGTCGAATTGCCGGAACGCCAGCCGGTCACGCACATTTGCCCAGGAAACGTCTTTCACGAGATCGAGCGCAATGCCCTCGCGTTCTGCAAAGCCGAATTCGGCCGCTGCGATAAGAACCGATGCGTCAACAAGGGGTATAAAGCCAGCACGCAGGATTTTCTGCCGGTCACTGCCGACCCTTGCCGGTGCGCCCGGGGCTCTCGTCGCTCCGCTGTCTGGTCCTGCCGTTTGTTCCGGTGCCGCCATGTTATTCACTCCACGCTGTCCGGCTGGTCTTCGTCACATCAACAGACCGGCCGCGGTGACCACGCTTTGCGCGATCTCGGATATCTTCTTTTTCTCGTTCATTGCCGTTTGCCGCAGAAGTGCAAAGGCCTCTTCTTCGGAAAGGCCGCGCATCTTCATCAATATGCCTTTGGCGCGTTCGATGCCCTTGCGCTCCTCAAGCGCCGATTTCGCATCGGCCAGTTCCCGCTGCAGGCGGCTGAAAGCATTGAAGCGGCTGACCGCCATATCGAGAATCGGTTTCACACGCTCTTTCTTCAACCCGTCCACCACATAGGCGGAGACACCGGCCTCGACGGCTGCCTCGATGGAGGCGGTGTCGGAACGATCGACAAACATGGCGATAGGCCGGCCAACCGTGCGGGTGAGCTGAAACAGATGCTCCATCATGTCACGATTTGGATTTTCAAGATCGATGAAAATGACATCAGGCTGCAGCGTCTCGATGGTGCGCGCCACCCCGTTCACCTCGTGGATGACGGTAACGCGCTGATAGCCCGCCTCGCGCAGGCCCTCCTCTATGATGGAAGCGCGGATCGCGTTTTCGTCGATAACGAGAATTGTCAGGTCGCGAAGCGTCATGCCAGCATTGATGACGCAGCGCATCAAACTTGGCAATCGCCCTGATCGGCAAAAGTGAAACAGTACGGCACGAGACTTTCGCCGCCGCCGCCCGCTATGTCAGGAGGCGTGTTCCACGGCACGTTCGAGCGCTTTCAGGACCGTACGCTCTGAAAGATTGAGATAGGTGTCCATCTCGTCGCCCGCTTCCTGCGCCTTGCCTTCCTCCATCAGTGACAGAATCTTGCTGTTCATGTCGACAAATGGAGAATGAAGCTGTTCGGGATCTTTCAAGAGACCGAAACACAGCCTGAGTTCAGCGGCGATACGCTCGTAAAAATCGCTGATCCGGGCACTGTCGAGGAGATCAACAACAGCGGCATGAAATTTCATGTTGGCGCTGCCCACGCCCAGCCAATCAGCAGCCTCACGCTTCACCTTCGCATCCTCAACCGCCGCCCGCATCGTTTTGATCGCGGGGTGCTTGTGCCAGGCCTGCCGCAGCGCGCCGCATTCCACCATGCGCCGCACCCGGTAGATATCGATGACCGAGGACATGGTGGGAACTGCGACGAACACACCGCGATTGGCCTCATGACGCAGAAGCCCATCCTTGGTCAAAAGCCGGAATGCCTCGCGCAGCGAATTGCGGGAGACATCGAAACGTTCACTGAAGGCTGCCTCTGACAGGCGCTGACCCGGCGCCAGCTCACCTGATATCAGCAGGGTACGAATACCCTTGGCCAATCGATCCGCAAGCGGCAGACCCTCTATCGTTTCCGTCATGGCGCTCCTTTCCTAAGAGCAATGCAGCATCGGGAATTCCGTGACAGGCATGTTCGGACACGGCATGTTCTGCCCATAGCACAAAGCATTAGCAAAGCACGAAAAAAACATGCTGAATTCATGCGCATAACGTCCAACAAATAGACAAAATAAGAGAACGATTATTATTTATTGTTGAACAATATTGACAATTTCGCGGAACAGGACAAACTCGCTCTCATAAAGCATCCGCGAGGGGCGGATTGCAAATGGAGCGGAGAAAATCCATGGAGCAGAATAAGCTCACCCCGACTGCCGATCTAAAAATTTCAAAACGCGCATCGCTTCTGGGAGCGATCTTCCTGATGGCCACATCCGCCATCGGTCCGGGATTCATTACCCAAACGGCGACATTCACCACGCAGCTGGGCGCCGCCTTTGCCTTCGGCATCCTCGCCTCCATTCTCATCGACTTCGTCGTTCAGCTCAACATCTGGCGTATCGTCACGCTGACGCGCATGCGCGCATCCGATATCGCGAACGCTGCCATTCCCGGTTCCGGTTATCTTCTGGCCATCCTCGTCATTGTTGGCGGTCTTTTCTTCAACATCGGCAATATTGGCGGCACCGGCCTTGGTCTCAACGCCATTTTCGGACTTGATCCGAAAATCGGTGGCGCCATCAGCGCTGTCTTCTCCATCGCCATCTTCGTTTCCAAGCGGGCGGGCCTTGCGGTCGACCGGTTCATCATTTTCGCCGGCATCCTGATGATCGTGCTCACGCTCTATGTGGCCTTCGTTTCCGCACCACCAGTGGGCGACGCTTTCCGCCAGACCTTTCTGCCGGACACGATCAATTTTGCGACCATCACCACCATCGTCGGCGGCACTGTTGGCGGGTATATCACCTATTCCGGCGCGCATCGGCTGTTGGATCGCGGCATGGTTGGCATCGAAAACCTGCCGGCCGTCAACCGCGCCGCGCTGACCGGCATCGCCGTCACCGGCGTCATGCGTTATGTGCTGTTCCTCGCCATTCTCGGCGTCGTCGCCAGCGGCGTCGTCATCGACACCTCCAGCCAGGCCGCCAACCCGGCTGCGCAGGCCTTTCGTTCGGCCGCAGGCGATCTCGGCTTCCGCCTCTTCGGCGTCATCTTCTGGGCAGCGGCTATTACCAGCGTCATCGGCGCAGCCTATACCTCCGTTTCATTCCTGCCCGTTTTCAAGCAGGACATGACCGAACGTGCCCGCAACATGGCGACGGTCGTTTTCATCGCGGTCTCGCTCGTCTGCTACCTGCTGATCACGACGCCGCCCGCCGCCATGCTGGTCTTTGTCGGCGGCCTGAACGGCCTCATTCTGCCCATCGGCCTCAGCATCTTCCTGTTTGCCGCATGGAAACGTGAAGACCTGATGGGTGGCCACCGCTACTCGCGTGTTCTGCTGGTACTCGGCGTTCTGACTTGCGCATTGACATGGTACATGGGCTACAAGTCAGCCGGCACCATCTTCGGCCTGCTCGGCCTGTAAGCAAAAACCAAGGGAGGCAAACATGGCCGCTATCGATCTCAACAGCGATCTTGGCGAAAGTTACGGCGCGTGGCGTATGGGTGATGACGAGGCGATGCTCGCCATCGTTTCCAGCGCCAACATCGCCTGCGGATTTCACGCAGGCGACCCGGCCGGCATCTACCGCACCGTCAAGGCCGCTGCCGAAAAGGGCGTGGTCGTTGGCGCCCATGTCTCCTATCCTGACCGCGTCGGCTTCGGCCGCCGCGATCTGGACGCCACCTCGGAAGAACTGATTGCCGATGTCATCTACCAGATAGGCGCGCTGAAGGGTGTTGCCGCCGCTGCGGGCACCACGGTGCGTTACGTGAAGCCGCATGGCGCACTTTACAACCGCATCGCCAATGATGCGAAACAGGGGCAGGCCGTGATCGACGGCATCAAGGCCATAGATTCTTCACTGGTGTTGATGGGCCTTGCGAACGCGCCCATCCTCGATCTCGCCCGCAAGTCCGGTCTTGCCGTCGTTGCCGAAGCTTTTGCCGACCGCGCCTATACGCCTCAGGGCCAGCTCGTTTCCCGCCGGGAAGCCGGTGCCGTATTACATGACGCGGCAAAAATTGCCGACCGCATGGTGCAGCTTGCGCGCGAAGGCACGCTGGAGGCGATCGATGGCAGTATTATAAAAATCGAGGCGCAATCCATCTGTGTACATGGCGACAGCCCCGGTGCGGTCGCCATCGCCCAGGAAATCCGCCGGCGCTTCGAGGCTGCTGGCATCGACATCCGCTCTTTTGCATCCAATCGCTGAAAGGATAGCCGATGACGATACCCACATCCTATCTCAATCACACGGACGCGGACGCCGCCCGCAAGGCCCGCGCCACCTATCGCGCTGGTCTTGTCGCCCCTACCTCCGGCATCGCGCCCGGCTTCACGCAGGCGAACATGATCGTGCTGCCGCGCGACTGGGCTTTCGATTTCCTGCTTTATGCGCAACGCAATCCCAAGCCCTGCCCGGTACTCGACGTCTCCGATCCCGGATCGCCGACCACTCTTCTGGCGCCTGGCGCCGATCTCAGGACTGATCTGCCGCTTTATCGCATCTGGCGTGACGGCAAGCTTGTTGAGGAAACCGCTGATGCCACCGCCGCATGGGCTGAGCGCGACGATCTCGTCGCCTTCCTCATTGGCTGCAGCTTCACCTTCGAAACACCGATGGTGGAGGCGGGTATCGAAATCCGCCATATGACGGACAAGAGCAATGTGCCCATGTATCTCACCAACCGCCCCTGCCGTCCGGCCGGTCGGCTGAAGGGCAATATGGTCGTTTCCATGCGGCCGATCCCGGCGTCGCGCGTCGCTGATGCGGCAACCATTTCGGGACGTTTTCCAGCGGTGCATGGTTCGCCCGTGCATGTGGGTGCGCCCGAGGAGATCGGCATTACCGATCTCGCAAAGCCCGATTTCGGCGACGCGGTGCGGATCGAACCCGGCGAGGTTCCGGTCTTCTGGGCCTGCGGCGTCACCCCACAGGCCGCCGTGATGGCATCCGGTGTTCCCTTTGCCATTACCCATGCGCCGGGACACATGTTCATCACCGACATTCCCGACACCGCCTATCACGCGTGAGGATATGATGCGTTTTCTTCCCGTCAGCCTCACCACCATTCTTGTCGAACTCGCCGATCTCGATGAAACGCTGGCGCTTTTCGCCTCGCTGCAGAACGATCCCATCGAAGGTATAGAAGAGACGGTGCCGGCTGCCCGCACGCTGATGATCCGGTTCCGGCCCGAGAAGATCGGCTCCGAAGCGCTGGCTGTGCGGCTTGCGAGCCGCGATCTCTCGGCAAAGATCGCGCCGTCGGACAATCTTGTCGAAATCCCCGTCCGTTATAATGGCGAAGACCTTGCAGATGTTGCCGAACTAACCGGCCTGAGCATCGAAGAGGTTATCCGCCGGCACACCGAAAGCGAATTCACCGTTGCCTTCTGCGGCTTCGCTCCCGGTTTTGGTTATCTGATCGGAGGCGATCCCGCGCTGCATGTCCCGCGCCGGCAAAGCCCGCGCACCCGTATTCCGGCCGGCTCCGTAGCATTGGCCGGTGCTTTCAGCGGCGTCTACCCGCAAAACAGCCCCGGCGGCTGGCAGATCATCGGCACCACGCCGGTGAAGATGTGGGACATCGACCGTGAGCCCGGCGCGCTTTTCCAGCCGGGTTACCGGGTCCGTTTCTTCGACATGGACAAGGCCGGCAGATCGGTCGACATTCCGGCCCCGACACAGCGCGAAAAAGGGCAAACAAAGGACGGCCCGCATTTCGAGGTGCTCGCCGCTCCGATGCCGGCAATCTTCCAGGATCTCGGCCGTTTTGGCCAGACCGGACAGGGCGTATCGGCCTCCGGCGCGCTGGATCGCGGCGCGTTCAACGCCGCAAACCGTATCGTCGGCAATCCGGTCAATACGCCGTGCCTCGAACTGACGCTCGGCGGTTTTTCTTTCAGGAGCACGAGCCGAGCAGTCATTGGCACAGCCGGCGCCCCCTGCCCCATCACCATAACGGCGGCAGATCGCAGTTTCGTGGCAAAGGCGCATTCACCGGTTTCCCTTGAGGCCGGTGATGTGGTCACTTTCGGCCAGCCATCGAAAGGTATGCGTTGTTATCTCGCGGTGCGCGGTGGCTTCGATGTCGAGCCGGTGCTCGGCAGTTTCGCGACGGATACACTTGCCGTTGTCGGCCCGGAGCCGGTCGGTGCAGGCGCCATCCTGCCGCTCAAGGGTGAGACGTCCGGCCTTTCCAGCGTATCGATCGACGAGGTTCCGGCTTTCGAGCCGCCGGCAACGGGTGAGGTCGTGACACTGGATGTCGTTCTCGGGCCCCGAACGGACTGGTTCACGCAGAGTGGTATCGAGACGCTGACTGGCCAGCTCTGGCAGGTCACCCCACAATCGAACCGGGTCGGCATTCGCCTCTCAGGCGACGTGCCGGTGGAACGCAAGGACAGCGCCGAGTTGCCGAGCGAAGGCACGGCAACGGGCGCGATCCAGATTCCCCATAGCGGCCAGCCGGTTCTTTTCCTTGCCGATCACCCGCTAACCGGTGGTTATCCCGTCATCGGCGCAGTAGCGGAATATCATCTCGATCTTGCCGGGCAGGTCCCGGTCAACGCCAAAATCAAATTCCGCCCGATCGGCCCCTTTGCCGAAATCGCGGCCAAAAACATAGAATTCCGAGGAGAAAAGCGATGAAAAAAGTGCTGATTGCCAATCGCGGCGAGATCGCGGTGCGCATCATCCGCGCCTGTCGCGATTACGGCCTGAAATCGGTCGCCGTTTATGCCGATCCCGATCAGGACGCGCTTTTCGTCCGGCTGGCGGATGAAGCCTATGCGCTGGAAGGCGTGCGGCCCGCCGAGACGTATCTCGATATCAACAAGCTGATCTCGATTGCTAAACGCGCCAGCGCAGATGCCGTCCATCCGGGTTACGGCTTCCTTTCTGAACGCGCGGAATTCGCAAAGGCCGTCATCGATGCCGGCTTGATCTGGATTGGGCCGGATCCTCATGTCATCGAGGCGCTGGGCGACAAGGTCGAAGCACGGCGCATCGCCACCGGCGTCGGCGCACCGCTGGTGGCCGGCAGCGACGGTCCGGTTTCTTCTGCCACAGAAGTCATCGCTTTTGCCGAACAACACGGCCTGCCCGTCGCCATCAAAGCCGCCCATGGCGGGGGCGGCCGAGGTCTGAAGGTTGCATGGAAAATGGAGGAGATCGCCGACCTCTACGAATCCGCCGTGCGCGAAGCAACCGCCGCCTTCGGTCGTGGCGAATGCTTTCTCGAGCGCTTCCTTGACCGGCCGCGCCATATAGAAGCGCAGGTTCTGGCCGATAAACACGGCAATGTGCTTGTTCTCGGCACCCGCGACTGCTCGCTGCAACGCCGGAACCAGAAACTGATCGAAGAGGCTCCAGCCCCCTTCCTGTCCGATGAGCAGCGCCAGAAAATCCATGACGCCGCCAAGGCGATCTGCGCCGCAGCCGGTTATTCCGGCGCCGGCACCGTCGAATTCCTGCTCGGCGTTGACGGCACCATTTCTTTCCTCGAGGTCAATACGCGCCTGCAGGTGGAACATCCTGTCACCGAGGAAACCACCGGCATCGATCTCGTCATCGAACAGTTCCGTATTGCCGAAGGTCAGAAGCTGCGTGTCCTCGAAACGCCCGAACCGCGCGGGCACTCCATGGAGTTCCGCATCAATGCCGAAGACCCTGGCCGCGGCTTCCTGCCGACGCCCGGCTCGATCTCGGTTTTCGACGCGCCGTCCGGTCCCGGCATTCGCATGGATAGCGGTGTCGTCAGCGGCTCCGTCGTGCCTGGTGTCTTCGACTCGCTGATGGCGAAGCTCATCGTGACAGGTGTCGACCGAGATCAGGTCCTGCGCCGTGCCCGCCGCGCGCTGAAGGAATTCCGCATCGAGGGTATCGCGACCGTTCTTCCGTTCCATCGCGCCGCGATCGAGACGGACGACTTCATCGGCACGGATGGGTTCAAGGTTCACACCCGCTGGATCGAAACCGATTTTGCCGCCATGCCCGACGCCATGGAGCGCCCGGCACCGGCCGACGATCCTTCCATGACACGAACCTATCTCGAGATTGACGGAAAGCGTGTTTCGGTCGGCCTGCCCAGCATTCTCCTTTCCAGCCTCGGCAGCGTCAACGGCGGCCAGGCGTCCGTTTCCGGCACTGCGGTCGACAAGAACGAGGGTGAAATCACTGCTCCCGTTTCCGGCACCTTGCAGTCCTTCAAGGTAAAAGATGGCGACACGGTCTCGGAAGGTGATCTCCTGGCAATCATGGAAGCAATGAAGATGGAGACGCAGATTGTCGCCACCAGGGCCGGCAGGGTCCGCCTGATCGGCAAGGAAGGCGACTATCTTCAGGCCGGCGATAGGGTGCTCGAAATAGCCGGCTAATATTGAAGCGCCGCAACGACCTCATAATCGCAGATCGCGCATCCCCGGTGGCGGAACCCTTTCGTCACCGGGCCGTTTATGGCGCGACCTGCTAACCATCGTGAGGGACATATGGCCGGACGCACCTTGCTTCAATTCTTCCATTGGTATTATCCGGACGGAGGGAAATTATGGAGCGAGGTGGCCGAGAAGGCCGAAAGCCTTGCCAAAATGGGCATTACCGACGTCTGGCTGCCGCCCGCCTACAAGGGCGCCGCCGGCGGTTATTCGGTTGGATATGACACCTACGATCTCTTCGACCTCGGCGAATTTGACCAGAAGGGCACCGTCGCCACCAAATACGGTGATCGTGGTGCCCTAGAGCATGCGGGCAAGACGCTGAAAGAGAATGGCATCCGTGTCATTCACGACGTCGTTCTCAATCACAAGATGGGTGCCGACGAGAAGGAAAAGGTACGGGTTCGCCGCGTCAATCCCGACGATCGCACGGATATCGACGACGAGGATTTTTCCGCACTCGCTTACACACGTTTCACCTTTCCCGGCCGAGGCGGCGCGCATTCCAAATTCATCTGGGACCAGAAATGTTTCAGCGGCGTCGATCACATCGAAGAGCCGACCGAAGACGGCATTTTCCGGCTCGTCAACGAGTATGGCGACGGTGAGTGGAACGAGGAAGTCGACCAGGAGAACGGCAATTTCGACTATCTGATGGGCGCGGATGTCGAGTTTCGCAATCGGGCCGTCTATGAAGAGCTCAAATATTGGGGCCGCTGGCTTTCCGAGCAGGTCCAGGTGGACGGCTTCCGTCTGGATGCTGCGAAACATATTCCGGCATGGTTCTTCCGCGACTGGGTCGGCCATATGCGCGAGACTATTGACCCCGATCTTTTCGTCGTAGCGGAATATTGGCACCCCGATCTTGAGGCCTTGAAGAGCTATCTCGAACTCGTCGACAAGCAGCTGATGCTTTTCGATGTCGCCCTTCACCACAGCTTCCACGACGCGTCGAAACAGGGGGGTGATTTTGACATGCGCAGCATTTTCGATGGTGCGCTTGTTTCCGCCGTTCCCGATCACGCCGTCACGCTCGTCGATAACCACGACACCCAGCCATTGCAATCGCTGGAGGCTCCGGTGGAGCCCTGGTTCAAGCCCCTCGCCTATGCGATCATATTGCTGCGTGAAAACGGCGTGCCTTGCGTTTTTTATCCCGATCTGTTCGGCACGAGCTATACCGACACGGGTAATGACGGCAATGAGTACAAAATCGATATGCCGGCCATCGAATGCCTGCCGAAGCTCATAGAGGCGCGCAGCCGTTTCGCCAATGGCGTACAGACGGACATTTTCGATGACCCGAACTGCATCGCCTTCATTCGCCATGGCACCGCCGATGCGCCGGGCTGTGTCGTGGTGATGTCGAATGGCGAACCGGCGGAAAAGCATGTCGATCTCGGTCCGGATCATGCAAGGGCGGTCTGGCGCGACTTCCTCGGGCACCGTCAAGAGGAGATCACCCTCGATGAGAGCGGCAAGGGCGTCTTCCTCACCAATGGCGGCAGTGTCAGCGTTTGGGTGCCAGCCGAATCCGGGTGAGCAACAAGGCTAACGGTCCGAAAATTATGCTCACTCTGCCGAAACGAGGCGGCGGGGACCTGCGCCGTTATCGGCGAGAACATCGTTCGGATTGCGCAACGGACAATCATCCAGCGAAAGGCACCCGCAACCGATACAGCCGGTAAGCTGGTCGCGCAGCATGATCAGGTTGTTGATGCGGAGCTGGAGCATTTCCCGCCAGGATTGGGAGAACCTGCGCCAGTCGGCTGTTGTCGCCACCCGATCCTGCGGCAGGTCGGCCATCGCGTCCCTGATGATGCTCAGCTGTATACCCGCCCGCTGTGCAATGCGGATGATGGCGATGCGCCTCAGAACCGCGCGATGATAACGGCGTTGATTGCCGGCGGTGCGCCAGCCCTCGATCAATCCCTTCGCCTCGTAAAAATGGATGGTGGAGACGGCGATGCCGCTGCGGCGGGCAACCTCTCCCACCGTCAGGCTGTGTTTGAGTATGGTATTTTCCATTCTGGCTCCTGCTTCCGGACCGATTTCCGCTCGGAAACGCGGAAACACAACGAAGAGCAGCCGGTATAATTCCTCAACCATAGTTGAGGTCAATAGACCAACGGTCAAAAAAAGAGGCGCCCGATGGCGCCTCCGAATTTCGCGGCTATGACTGGATCAGAACTTCGCTGTCATGCTGATCCAGAAACGACGGCCTTCCATGACGGTGTTGAAATCGTCGGTGCCGACATCCTTGTCGAAGACGTTGTAGACGGCGGCATTGAGATCGACATTTTCGGCGACCGCATATTTCGCGCCGATATCAAGCGTGGTGTAGGCGTCATATTTTCGACCGGCCTTGCCGTTGATCGTCACCGGCGTGCCGTTCGTGCCGATGCGCGGGCCGGCATTGATTTCCGATCCGTGGTAATTCAGCGAGGCCCAGGCTTCAAGACCATCGATCGGTGTCACCCAGTCGCCGCGCAGATTGGCCATATGCTCCGGTGTCCGCGCCAATGGAAAACCTTGGTAATCACCGGTCTTCTGTTCGGAATGCGTATAGGTATAGTTGCCGCGCAGCGTCAGTTCCGGCGTCGCGTACCAGGTCGCCGTCAATTCCACACCCTGAATGACCGCATCGTCGATATTGTAATTATACCAGAGGCGGTAGTTGCGGTCTTCGCTCCAGCGGACAGGCGTTCCATCGGGATTGAGCACCAGCGCGTTGGAAATCTTGTCCTTGAAATCGGTGTAGAAATAGGTGGCCCCCAGAGCGACGTCACCATTCTCCCAAAGTGCCGCCACTTCGTAACTCGTGCTTTTTTCCGCTTCGAGGTTGGGATCGCCGATGATCACACCGCAGGTGCCGCTCGGACCATAGGTGCAACCGCCCCCACCTGTCGTATAGGCATAACCCGGCGCGATCTGACGGATTTCCGGTGCGCGGAAACCGGTGGAAACGCCGCCCTTGATGGTCAGCTCTTCCGTGGCGCTCCAGACGCCATAAAGACGCGGGCTGAAATGATTGCCGTATTTTTCATGGTTATCGAGGCGAAGCCCGCCCGTCAGCGCGAAATTGTCGACGATGCGCCACTCATCCTCAAGGAATAGAGCCCATTGCGTGGCCGAAAACGTCTCGTCCCGGCCGGTACGGCGGCCCGGGTTCTGGTCCGTCAGCCGTGCCTCGAAATATTGGCCGCCCGTGACCAGTGTGTGGTTGCCGAAGAGCTCGAAAGGCGTGGTGAACTTGCCATCGAGCACGGTATTGCGCACCTCCGGCGAGCGTGCATTTTCAGTCACGCGGCCGGTTCGGATGTTTCTGGTGAAATTGGTGCGTTCCGCCCATTCCTGCTGCAACGAGAATTCGGATGTGGTCGGTCCCCAGCGGCCGGTGTGCGAGAGTGACCAGTGGTCACGCGTGTTGATGTTGTAGGTGCCGTCGCTATTGGCCGCGAGCGATTCGCCAGGCTCGGCGCTCCGGCGTAGCCTTGTCTTGCCACCCTCGAGATAGATGTCGTGATCTTCGTTCGGCGTAAACGTCAGGCGGCCGTTGAAATCATATTCCCTGGCGCCGGTGGTCCCGCTCAAAATGCGGTCTTCGCCGCGCGTGAAGCCCCTGCCCCAGAGCTGCAGACCAAGCTGATCCTTGAGGATCGGACCGTTCGCATACCAGGAGACCTGGCCGCTGTTGCCGAATTTCGAATGTTGTTGAACCGTGCCCTCGGTGGTGACGGAGCCCGACCAGACGTCGCCGACCTTGCGGGTGATGATGTTGATCACGCCGCCCATGGCATCCGAGCCATAAAGCGAGGACATGGGACCGCGCACCACTTCGATACGTTCGATCGCCGAAACCGGCGGCACGAAGCTCTGTTCGAAGCCGGAGTTGCCATTCGTGCGGGCATCGCGCGTGCTCTGCCGCTTGCCGTCAACGAGGATCAACGTATAGGCGCCCGGCAAGCCGCGGATGAAAACATCCTTTTCGTTGGCGATCCCGGTGACGGACACGCCCTGCACTTCGCGCAGGGCGTCAGTCAGGTCGCGATACGCGCCCTTTTCCAGATCCTCCCGTCTGACGACGGTGATGCTGGCCGGAGCGTCTTTTACATTCTGCTCGAAACCGGACGCGGTGACGACGATCTGCTCAAGAACAGTGGTATTTTCGGATGCCTGCTGCGCAAAAGCGGGCAGAGCAATATTTAACGCGGTTCCCGCCATTGCTGCCGAAAAAGTAGTCTTTATTGTCATCGAAGCCTTTTTGCAGCCCCGGTACTTCAATTCCATGTTATGCCCCCGCATTTAACTTGAGAATTTCACCCCACTTATTTACGAGGGGGGTGCGGGTGCAACAGGTTTGTTTTCGAACAGTTCTAAATTCTAGAAATTGCAAAAAGGGCTCCCTCTTAAGATGAGTGGAGTAAAAATTCGCCAGATGACAACCAGCAAGAGAAAAGACGGACCGGCTTCCACGGCAAAACCCGACAGGCTTGGGCAGCTGAAACTGCTTGTCGCTTTTGATGCGTTGTTGCGGGAAGGTAGTGTCAGCCGCGCCGCGGCGGGCATGGGACTTCCAACATCATCGATGAGCCGGATCTTGCAGCAGCTACGGGAAAAATACGGGGACCAGCTCTTTCTCCGCACCGGCCAAGGCCTGCGCCCCACCCCCTTTGCCGAAGCCATGCGCCTGCGCATCCGCTCCCTGGCGGCAGAGGCCGAAAATCTGATCGATTATTCGCAGGAAGAACCCGACGCGCCGGCCACCATCAATAAGAACGGCTGGGAGCAGCCGGCATTGATGAAAGCACCGCCACTTTCCCTTCGCCCCAGCATTCTTCTTGAAGGTCAGCCGACGCCGGAAAACATTGCCGAGCGTCTCGCCCGCATCGGCCACAATTCTGCCCCACAGGAACGGCTCGCCAAGTATATTGCAACGTCTGCGATGGGAATAGGCAACAGCCGTCCGCTCAGCCAATCGGAGGCGACGGATGCACTGTCGATCATTCTGGAAGGGGATGCCGATCCGATACAGATCGGGGCACTGCTCGCCACCATGCATTATCGCGGCGTGACGGCGGCCGAACTGGCCGGCTTCATCCAGGCCACGTGGCGACATGTCGGGCGAGACCGGCACCGGCCTGTCACCGTCGATCTCGACTGGCCGGCTTATATGTCCCCCAAACACCGCGATGCGCCATGGTTCGTGCATTCCGCCCGCCTCGTTTCCATGGCGGGGTACAGGGTGCTGTTGCACGGCCATGTTGGTCAGGGCGAAAATGGCGGCAAGCTTGAACGCGCCGCACAAGCCTGCGGTATTCCCCTTTGCCGTTCGCTTTCGCAGGCGGCCGAGGCCACGTCATCCGAACGGATCGCCTATCTCCCCCTGGGCGGCCTGTCTCTGCAATTCCAGAGCCTGCTCAGTCTCCATGGCATTCTGGAAATGCGCCTGCCGGTGCACACTGTCGTCCACCTTCTCAATCCACTGCGCGCAAGGAGCACCATTATAGGGCTCGCCCGTCCGGCCTATCAGGAGCTGCATCGCGATACCGCCCGCCTGCTCGCCGTGGAGAATCTCGCCATACTCGGTAACACGCGGGATTTCGCACAGTTCACGCCATTCCGCAGCACACGGATTTTCGGTCTTTCAAGCGGAAGGGACGTGGACGTCCTGGTCCCCGCCCGCGAAGCACCGCCTGCCGAAATGCCGACCATGTTCACCACCTTCGAATATTGGCGTGCTGTCTGGACGGGAGCCGCGAAAGACGAAAGGGCGGAAACCATCATCATATCCACCGCCGCCGCCGCGTTGATGCTCGTCAATGACATGGGGCTTTCCTTTGACGAAGCTTACGCGAAAAGCCTCAAGCTCTGGAACGAGAGGACGCGCAATCTAGTCAGCGTCTGAGCATTCGAGATCACGCCGTGGCGACTGACTTTTTCAGAGCCAGATATTCCCACAGAGCAACAAGCAGCAGAATACCCGTGCTGGCCAGCTGCAGGATGAATAGCGGAATGCCCGGCACCGGCAACAACAGGCAGAGCGCTGCCACGCCCGCAAAATGCGAGACGGGGCGCTGATAGGTCGCGGCGATCTTGACACCGATATTGCCTGCCAGAAAGAGGACGGGACCACCGACGATTGCGATGGCCTCCCTTATCGTTGCGGCCTCCTGAGCATGGGACAGGCTGAAATCCTCTCCCACCGCCGTCAGAATGATGCCCGCGACGATTGGCAAATGTCCGTAGTTGAAGAGATTATGGGCGATCTTCGCCTTTTCGTCGGCGTGTTCGGCTTTTCTGGAGGCTTCCGCCTGTCCGTGATGGAAGTAAATCCACCACATCGCGACGGTGCTTATGAAGGCGGAGCAGAAAACGACAAATGTCAGCCCGGAGTTCATATATTCGGTTGCCGTCCGGCCGGTGGTCAGAATTGTTTCCCCCAGACAGATGATGACAAACAGGGCGCAACGTTCCGCCAGATGCTCTCCGGAAAGATGCAGACTGTCGTCGTCGCGAGAACGCAAGCCGGGGACAACATAGCGGCAGGCCGGACCGGCATACTCGATTGCGAGCGCCATGCCCCACAGGAGAATGCGTTCCCCCAGATCGCAAAACCCGCCTGCCAGCCAGAACAGGCTCGAGATGGCCAGCCAGATCGTCACCCTCACGAACACCAGAAACGACTGCCGGTCTTCATCCCTGAAGGCATAGAGAGCAAACAGGCTTCGACCGATCTGCATGACGCTGTAAATCAGCGCGAAGACCAGGCCCTGTTCGGCAAAGGCTTCCGGCAAGGCGATGGCCAGCAGTACACCGCCAAACATCAGCACGAAGAGCAAAATCCTGACCGGTTCTTTCTCAGTATTCAGCAGATTGGTGATCCAGGTGGTGTGTATCCACAGCCACCACAGGGACAATATCAGGATGCCGGCTTCCAGCACCGCCGTTGGCCCAAAGTCCTTCGCCAGAGAATGGGATAACTGAATAAGAGCGAAAACGAAAACCAGATCAAAGAACAGCTCAGGAAATGTCGCCTTTCCCGTCTCCTGGCCGTCATGCCGGATCCAGCTTTCTGCACTCGGCGCCCGTCGGGAAATCTGGGTTCTTGTTCTCATTCTGCTTCCGTTTGCGGAGCATAGATCATCGCAATCCCTCACTGTCGCAAGACGTGGGTTTCAGCCCCGGTATTGTTATGATCTGACCCGCGGTCGGGGAATTCCAGCCCACGCGCGCTGTCGGGAAGGAACTGCGGTCCCACCAGCCGCACCGTTTTCCCGGAGACATCAGTAATATAACTGGGGGCGGAAGGCGCCGATGAAACCGCTGCGTTACCGGCTTTTTTATCTTCCAGCCGGCTGATTTCGAGGGACTGGGAAAATACCGGCACGACCATTACGCAGACGAGGCCGGCGGCGAGAAAGAGGGGCTTGGGTAACATCGAAATTCCCTGACGCTTTTATCTGCGCCAATAACAGCCATCACCTGCATTTGTTCCGCGCAGCTTCAGGTATCGCCGTCGAGGTAAGTGCGGTATTGCACGTAGTCACCGCTCGATTGCCCATCGACAACTTCAGGCGGCCGCCCCTCGCCCCCCGCGAGATAGCCGGTGTCTTCGAGGACCGATTTCACGAGCTCTGCAATCGCAATATGTCGGGGCAGAGCTTTATCCGCCATGTAAAGAGCGACGGCCAGTTCTATATCATCCGGAAATGTCATGAGCGTGGCGTTCCGTTAAACCATGGACTGGAACGCGCAGTGCCAGCGAAAGTTCAATTCGGCGGCGCCAAGGTAGCGCGGATTGGCGACATATCGCGGAATTTTTTCGAGGGAGGAACTTCTGCCCGAACTGCACAGGCTGATGTTCACCGTACGATTTTCATCCCGGCCCCGTCGCCATCTAACTGACGCTGGAATGCGGTGAGACGGCTACTTGGCATTCAAAATGCTCCAGACTCAAGCAATTGAAACCAATCATGGAAACGCGCAAACGAAAGCTAAATTGGACTTAACTTTCGTTACTTTGCATTAACCATGGGAAGCCCCGATCGGGCACAAAGTGTTTCTAGCAGCGTCGTTCCAACGAATCTTGGTTTTTGCGGGAACAGCAAGAATCTAACCGCATAGCCGGTTTTTCGCAAGCTGCCGCCGCTCCGCTCATCATGCCGTCATGATCTCGTTCCCGCCTCCTACTTGTCTGTCCGGCCACGCAGTTGCGCCATGAGCATGGCCTGGAGATCGAAACTGCCTTCCTGGGCCTTGCGTGTGAGATTGCGCAGATATCCGCCAAGCGAACTGATTTGATCAGCCTTCTGCAAAAGGCAAGCGAGGATGGCCGCTGTTCCCTGCCGTCCGAAGGTGGCTAAAGCATCCTGATAGGCCGACTGGCTGATGCTGAACATGGTTCTGATGACGGAAGTCGCAACCTCCATATCTCTCCAGCCAGTCACCGCACCTCCGGGTGCATAGAGGGAAATATCCGGGCACGCTTTCAAAACCAAAACAATATCAGGAACAAAAAATTGCTTATGAAAATCGTTCCTGTGTGTTGGCTTTGGAGGTGTCACGCTAGTGACCGCGGCATCTTCGGATGTGGACGCGACTGTTGCAGCAGTTCGAACCGGCGCGGCATTCTCCAATTCCTGCGGTTCAGATATGGATTCGGATTTTGAATTCTTTATGAGGCGCTCATTTTGGCAGTCATTGCCGCTCAAATTTTCCGATTTTTCAAGATTTTCCAGATAGTTGGTCACTTCTGCGCGCAGTGAAGCCAGAAAACCGGCGATTTCCTTGAGTTCTGCTGTCTTCGAATTGCGCCCGAGAGCCCGCGCGATGTCGTTGTAACGGGCCTGAAACCCGTCAAATATCTCGATCTTGCCGCTGGCAGCAATCATTTCGCAGAGTTTCTGGATGTCCCGCCGGCAGAGGCTGATCGTCTCGCGAAGCCGTTGAAGATCGAGCCGTTCGCGAATGATGCGTTCGGCCAGTTCCTCTATTTCCGTTTTACGAGCAAGAAGCGGTGCGAGTGAGAATCCGTAGGCTTCGCTGATCTCGCCACCCCTGTGCTTCCGTGCGTAACGTTTCCCATTCGGGCTGTCCTTGCGGATGATGAGGCCGGCTTCGACAAGAGCCGAAAGATGCCGACGCAATGTCTGTTCCGCCATGCCATGAGCCCTGAGCGACAACTGCGTATTGGATGGAAACACCACCAATCCCGCTTCGCTGGAAAGCTCATTTTTGGGATAAAAGCTCAGGAGCGCGTTCAGAACGGCAAGCGAGCGATCGGTTACACCGAGCAGCGGTCTTGCTTCACAGACGGACCGATAGAGTTTCCATTTGTCGACTGCTTCGCATTTTCTGTTTTTCTGCGCGGCAAACTGGGTTGCGAGCACGCCAAACGACATCGCTCGCCGCCCAAAGGGCGTCGTTACACATGTGCTGTCCATGTCTTTCACCTTTCACAAGGCAAAAGAAAATCGCTCACCGAAAAATTCGATGCCAAGACTCTTGACTATGATTCGCGGAAATGAGATTCTTCGGGTGCTTAAATCAAAGAAAGGCTTCCGCGCGGCAACGTTCGGGGGCTTTTTTCTTTTGTGATGCGTCTCCTGTTAGTCGTTCGAGTTAGAAATCACTGCTTGGACCGGTACTCGGCAAACAGCGTCTGAAGATGTTCCAGAACGAATTCGGCAAATTCCGGTGCTTCGTTCTTGTCGATCGATATATCCAGCTTCCGGTCGCTCTCGACCACTTTCGCCAGGCGACGGCCTGTGTCCGAGGACCATACGCCGGTTTTCTTGGCCTGTGCCTTTGGCTTCAAAAAGTCCAGAAGCGCCTTGAAGCGTTCTTCGGAAGGAAGCGAGGCAACCGCCGGTTCGCTGACATATGCGCGGGCCGCCTCCTTGACCTGTGAGGAGGAAAGCTGGTCGGCAAGATCCATCCAGTTGCGGCGGCCGACAGTGGGCGCGGGGCCTATGAGATCGACCAGATCCTCTGGAATGCGTCCAACGACCGAAAGCATGTTGGACAGATCGCCTTTATGAAGCGACATTGCCGCCATGATCGTGTCGCGAGGGAACCGCATCTGCAGTTTCTGCGCAAAGCGCGCTTTCTCGATATAGGTCAGATCGCGGCGTTCGTTATTTTCCTGGCCCTGGGCCACCACCAGTTGCTCGTCGCTGAGATCCCGCACAACGGCCTTGACCGGAATGCCAAGACTTGAAACGGCGCGAAGGCGGCGATGACCGAAGGCGACCTGATAACGGCCCGGGAAATCGGGATGCGGGCGCACGAGAATCGGCACCTGCTGCCCCTGCTCACGAATTGCCTCCACCAGACCGGCATCGGTCTCTTCGGAAGCGGGCATACGATCCGGTATGAAGGAGGGATCGATATCCGCGGGGTCGAGAGAGACAATCGTCAGTCCTTCGGCCAGCTGCTTTTCAATGGCTTCAGCCCGTTTGGCGCGCTCCGAGACTTCATTCAGCGATTGACCGATCATACCGACGGGGGAGTTCAAAACATCCGTCACCAGCTCAGGGGAGCCGAGGATAGGCCTGATACGGGGTCGCGAACGCTCCGGCGTGGTATCGTTGTTGTCGGTACCCGGTGTGCCAAGATTTGCGAAGATTTGTTTTCTGCTCATGCTGCCCTACCCCACGCTTTTTTAATCAGTCCTTCGATTTCAGCGTTCACATTGTTCATGGCTTCCAGCGCGCGATCATAGGTCGACCGGGTGAATTGCGTCCTCTCCACTTCGAAGAGCGTCTGGTTGGTCAACCCGGCGTCCGAGACCGCCGTGCTTTTCAGCATCGGATGATTGAGGACGTTTTCACCAAAGATCGATCGCAGGAAGGCGACCATCTGGTTCTGCGGCCCGTCGCTCGGTTCGAAGCGGGTGATCAGGTAACGCATCCAGTTATAATCCGACCGAGCACCGGCCCGGCCAATTTCCGCCAGAAGGTCGCCGGTCATGGCGAGGAACTGGTTCATCGACATCACGTCAAGCATCTGCGGATGGACGGTGACGAGCACCGATGTCGCCGCTGTCAGAGCCGAAAGCGTCAGATAACCGAGTTGCGGTGGGCAATCGATGACGACAACGTCGTAGAAATTTTGCGCTTGGGCGATCGCCTGGCCGATACGGGCGAAAAACAGCGTATCACCCGGTGCACGGCGCATCAGTGCACGCGGAGTATCGTGTTCGAACTCCATAAGTTCCAGATTGCCGGGAACAATGTGGAGATCGGGAATATAGGTGCCGCGGACAATCTCGGCGATCGGGCGGCGTTCATCGTCATAACGGATCGCGCCATAAAGCGTCTCGTTCGGCCCGACATCAATCTCGGGCTGGTGACCAAAAAGCGCGGAAAGGCTGGCCTGGGGGTCGAGATCGATGGCAAGAACCCGATAGCCACGTAGTGCCAGATATTGCGCCAGATGGGCAGAGGTGGTTGTCTTTCCCGAACCGCCCTTGAAATTCATGACGGCGATGACCTGTAACTCTTCACCCTCCCGACGGTGGGGCAGGTAGCGGCGTGTGCCGCGCGCGCCCTGGTCCAGAAAACCCCTGATATCGCGCATGTCTTCTACGGAATAGGAGCGACGCCCGGATACCTGCGCGGCATCAAGCTCAGGCAACTCGGAAGCGATCTGGCGCAGATAGGCTTCGCCAATGCCGATGAGCTTTGCGGTCTCCGCCGGAGAGAAATGCCGCATGCTCTTTTCGGTATGGGGGGAAAATGTATTTGCGTTATGCGCCTGCAACTGGGCTGACAACGCAGCCGAATGCTGTTGTATAAGACTCGTCAGGTCAGGTGCTCCTGCGGCACGTCTTAAATCGGCACTCTGTGTCATCGGTCTTCTTTCGCTCGAAATTGCAGTAGCGGTTTTTTTCGAAAAAGGCGGTTTTTTCCGCAACTGAGATATAAGCGCCGATTCTCTTTTTGGCGCAATAGGCTTTTTTCTCATGTACAGAGACGCCGCTAAAGCATTGTGGAAGAATCACTTTTCCCTTCTTGGCGTTTTCTGGTTTGCCGCGGCTAACTTGGCCTCGTTTTTCCCTCGCTCCCTCGCTCCCTCGCTCCCTCGCTCCCTCGGCTTGAGTTATGACAGCAGGTGGGCCGGAAGTTTGCCGCGGCTAACTTTCGCTATCTCGCTAGGGCGGGGCAGTTGGGAAATTCAAGGGTAGACATTCGCAGCTGGTTAATCTCTACTGCATGACTAGAGTATGGGACGCCTCGCGCCGGTTGCCGGGCAATTCCATTGTCGTTGGTTGGAGGATTGAATGTCCTATGACGTCGCTCTAGTCGGTTCGGGTTTCTCGGCCATTTGTACAGCAGCCCATCTCCTGTCATCACTGCCAGCGGAGGCGTCGATTGCCATCGTTGGTGACGAGTCGGATTTTGGCCGCGGAACCGCCTATCGCACGGAACTACCCTATCATCGGCTGAATGTGCCCGCGGGGCGTATGAGCGTCTTCCCGGACCGCCCAGACGATTTTGTCGAATGGTTGGCGCAGAACGGGCTGGGAAACGATCCCCTTCTATTCGCGTCGAGGGGCGATTATGGGCTCTATTTGCGGGACCGGCTCGCCAGTCTTCTCAGAAGCCGGGAACAGCGGGCGCGTGTGGATTTTATTCGGGCGAAGGCATCCGCTTGCCGGCCCGAATCACAAGGCGGCTTTACCTTCACCCTGGAAAACGGCGAGACATTGCAGGCACGCAATGTCGTTCTGTGTCTCGGCGTTGGTGCTGCAAGTTTGCCGGTGCAAACTGTCGCAAAACGTGAAGAGGGCGTGCAGCGCGTGGTGAGCCACTGCTGGCAGCCGGGATGGTTGTCCCGGGTGAAGAGCGGGGATCGTATCTGTATCCTTGGTTCCGGCCTCACGATGATCGATCAGGTGTTGACGCTGCGCGGAAAAGGTCACCGGGGCCCGATCCATGTCCTGTCCCGCCGCGGGCTCATTCCGCATCCGCATGTTAGTCCGCCTGTGCCGCCGAGCGCTCCGCGTCTGCCTGAAAGTTCTACTGAGATAAGCGAGCTATTACGATCTCTCCGTCAACAGGTGACCAACGGGGCGCCATGGCGCTCGGTTATGGACGGTTTACGGCCAAAAACACAATCGCTATGGCAGAGCCTCAGCTCACAGCAACGCGCAAGGTTTTTGCGGCATGCGCTGCCTTGGTGGAATATCCATAGACATCGCATCGCGCCTGAGGTGCATGACGCCTTTGACAGGCTGTTGTCAGACGGCGTTCTCACTATCCACGCGGGTTATCTCCAGGCGATCGATGAACAGGAGGAGAGCATCTCCATTCGTTATCGCGTTCGGCATACACAGATGATTAAGGAACTGCAGGTCGATTGGGTCATCAATTGCACCGGCATGGAACGCGCGGGTATCGGCCACTCTCGCCTTCTGGAAAGCATGCGATCTGACGGGGTGCTTCGGCTCGATTCCTTTGGCCTTGGTGTCGAGGTCGACGGCGATTCCCGGCTGCTTCGCACGGATGGCCAGGTATGGCCAAGTCTCTTCGCCGTCGGCGCGCTGACGGCAGGCCGGTTCTGGGAAATTACCGCCGTTCCGGATATACGGATCCAGGCTCGTGATATAGCGCATTTCATCACTGACAGAGTGATTGGTAAGCGCCTCATATCCGCGCAAGGCTGATGCCTGTTGCGGACCCAACAATGGTGCCGGACTCTCCGGCCTCCTCATTTATACTGCGTAGTTTGCCGCGGCAAACTCGTCGGTTGAGTCACGGTCACCGCGTGGATGACGCTCTTTGGCCTGGATGCAATAGGTCATATTCGACGCGTGGCGAAAAATCGCCGGCCGTTAAGTAAGTATCCGCAACATTCAAAAAATGTCGCGAAAAGCGAACGAATCTCATCATTTGCTAAATAATTTACATGGGTTATGGAGTATCGTCGTTAAACCGGCTATAAATGCAAGAAAAATTGAACATCATGAAAATAATTTGCGAGGCTTGAATGGTGAAAAATAAGTCGGTGCGGTTCGAGACCGCGGATAGCCAGGCTGGTGGGCAGCGTCGGCCCTTCGCCAAGGCCGTCCGGGCCGGTGATTTCGTCTATGTGTCCGGACAGGTGCCCACCATTGATGGCGAAGTGGTGACTGGCGGTATCGTCGCCCAGACCGAACAGGTGGTGGCCAATCTCAAGGATGTCCTGGCGCTGGCTGATTGTACGCTTGCCGATGTGGTGAAGGTGAATGTATGGCTGGATGACGCCAGGGATTTCTCCAGTTTTAACGCCGTGTTCCAGAAACATTTCATCGATCATCCGCCTGCACGCTCAACCGTACAATCCCCGCTGATGGTTGACGCCAAGGTGGAAATGGACGTTATCGCTTATAAGCCTTTGGCTTAAGTATCTGATTTATTTCGCTTAGAGAGCATATGATGACCTATCCATGGCCTGACGAGGGCGCAAAGCTTGATGCCATTTCGACGCCAATGCCCGTGATCGACGAAGACCGGCTTGCCGCAAATATAAAGAAAGCGCAGGCCTATCTCGACAGTCATGGCAAGGCCTTCCGGCCGCATATCAAGACACACAAGATACCGGCCATCGCCCGACAGCAGCTTCAGGCCGGCGCCATAGGCATCAATTGCCAGAAAGTCAGCGAAGCGGAGGTTTTCGCAGACGCCGGTTTTGACGATATCCTGATTACCTACAATATTCTTGGTGCCGCGAAACTGTCACGGTTGAAAGCGCTGAATTCCCGTATAGCTCAGCTGAGCGTCGTTGCTGATAGCGACGTGACGGTTGCCGGCCTCGCTGCCACATTTGGTGAGGGGCGGCCGCTCGGCGTGCTCGTTGAATGTGATACCGGCGGAAAGCGTTGCGGTGTGCAGACACCGGAGGCGGCAGCGGCACTTGCTGAGAAAATCGTCGCCGCGCCGGGACTTATATTCAAGGGTATCTTGACCTATCCGGCACCGGGCGGAGCTGAAAAGGTGGAAAGCTTCCTGCGCGACACCATGGCGCTGCTTGCGGCAAAAGGCGTGGACTGCCCGGTTCGTTCCAGCGGCGGCTCGCCGGACTTCTATGCAGCGCATCTCGTCCCCTCTGCAACCGAACACCGGGCAGGCACCTATGTCTATAATGACCGGGCGATGTTGCGTGCCGGCCATTGCACGGCCGATGATCTGGCAATGCATGTTCTCGCTACCGTT
This sequence comes from Rhizobium sp. ZX09, assembly GCF_017357485.1. Lineage (NCBI taxonomy): Bacteria > Pseudomonadati > Pseudomonadota > Alphaproteobacteria > Hyphomicrobiales > Rhizobiaceae > Rhizobium > Rhizobium sp. ZX09. The sequence continues at coordinate 956,909 of NZ_CP031364.1, read as the reverse complement.
GTCTCGCGGCCTGCAGCGGACCGCGCCGTGCTTGATTGCGGCTCCAAGGCTTTGACCTCCGATCTCCTCGGCTTCAACGATTATGGGCTGATCGAAGGCCATGAAGGCGCAAAAATCATCTCGCTCTCTGAAGAACACGCGGTTGTCGATCTTTCCGGCTGCGCGTCCGGCGGTCCCCGGATCGGCGATGTCGTCAGGGTCGTACCGAACCATACATGCGTCGTCAGCAACCTTTTCGACAGGATGGTGTTCCATCGAAACGGCGTTGTTACCCGCGTCGAAGAGGTCGCTGCACGCGGCACGGTCTGGTAATGTTATCCGGCTAATTAACTTGAGGAAACGAGCTCAGCCCGCAGGCAGCTCCGGCAACGAGACCCCATAAATGCGCATATTCACGGCGTCGCTCGCCACCGAAACCAACACGTTTTCACCTGTTCCCACGGATATGGATGCCTTTCGTGCGGCTTTTTATGCCGGGCCGGGTGAACATCCGGACACGCCGACGCTATGCTCCTCGCCGGTCCCTATTCTGCGGCGCCGCGGCAAGGCGGAAGGGTTCACGGTCATCGAGGGCACGTCCTGCTGGGCGGAGCCTGCCGGCCTCATCCAGCGCCAGACGTATGAAACACTGCGAGACACCATTCTTTCGGAGCTCCGGGCAGCCCTGCCGGTCGATGCTGTGGTTCTTGGCCTGCATGGCGCCATGGTGGCGCAGGGCTATGACGATCCTGAAGGGGATTTCCTGTCGCGGATGCGGGCAATGGTGGGCCCGGACGTCTTGATTGCGGCGGAGTTCGATCCCCATAGCCATCTCACGGCATTAAGGGTTGAAAGCCTGGATATCATGGCGACGTTCCTGGAATTTCCCCATACCGATTTTGAGGAACGCGGCGAACATGTCGTCGAAATGGCGTTGCGTACTCTGCGCGGCGAAATCAGGCCCGTCATCTCGACTTTCGATTGCCGAATGATCACCATTTATCCGACCAGCCGTGAGCCGATGCGTTCGTATGTGGACCGGTTGAAGGCGATGGAGGGCAAAGACGGTATTCTCTCCATCTCCGTTATTCATGGATTCATGGCGGGTGATGTACCGGACATGGGCACACGCATCGTCGTTGTTACGGATGACGACAGGACCAAAGGGGACGCGCTGGCCGAGAAGCTGGGCCGTGAACTTTATGCCATGCGCAGGCTGACCGCCATGCCGATGCTGGATACGGAAGCCGGTCTCGACCAGGCCGTTGCCATTCGCAGCGAAAATTCGCAAAGGCCGGTGGTGATCTCGGATATATGGGATAATCCCGGCGGCGGTGTTGCGGGTGATGCGACCCACATTCTGCGCCGCATGGTAGAGCGCGGCATGGACAGGATCGGCGTCGCGACGATCTGGGATCCCATCGCAGTGTCTTTTTGCCATGCAGCGGGGGAGGGCGCAGAGCTCGATCTTCGCATCGGTGGAAAATCCAGTCCGCAGGGCGGCGATCCGCTGGATTTCCGAGTAAAGGTCATGCGCACCGTCGAGACGGGCTGGCAGAGTTTCCGTAATAGTCGCGTTACGCTCGGCCGCGCCGCCGTTGTCCGGCCGCTCGGCACCGAAATCGACATCATTCTCATCACCAGTCGAACGCAAACTTATGAGCCGGATATCTTTTCCAATCTCGGAATCGATTTCGCGAAAAAAGACCTGTTGCTCGTCAAGTCGACCAACCATTTTCACGCGGGTTTTGCGCCGATCGCTTCAGAGATCGTCTATATCGCGGCCCCGACCTCCTATCCCACCGACCCGGCAAAAACACCTTACCGCAAGGCAGGCCTTGGCCTATGGCCACGGGTTGCCGACCCGCTCGGTCTCGATTGAGGGAAGCAGCTTAGACCTGATCAAACGTCACGACGAAGAAACGACCATCCTCTTCCATGCCCTTCACTGCAAATCCGGCGCCGCGCTCCAGCAAGAGGCTGTCGCGTCGCTGTAAATGCACCGTTTGGCCGGCCGATGAGACGCTGACGGGATCAACGGCAAAAATTATTGTCGCCGTTGAGCCTGTCGACTGGACAGTGAGTGTGGTGCGGTGTCTTTCGACGCGATGCGAATATTGCTCGCGACGGGACATGACATTGAGATCGACGATGGGACCGTCTGCCAAAACGGCGTCCACCGGAACATCCGCGGCGAAGGGCAGGGGATCGCTTGCCATCGTCAACGCCACCGGCTCGCGTGCGTCGATGCTGAGGCTCATGCCTTTCCCTTCGAGGATGCAGAGGGTGCGATCAACTCCGGGAAATATGGAAAATGGCCCGTCTTGCGCAACGTTGGCCATGCTGATGCGCCAGTCGAAATCCGCCATCGAGGCTTTTGCGGGATGAACGATGATCTCCGTCGTTACACCGCCGCCGTTTTTCCAGGGCATTGATGTATAGGCGGTGTTTTCTAGGTGTCTCATCTTCTGCATTCCCTGGTCGTTTGTCTGGACGATGGCACTATTTATCGCGGTCGCCAGCGATACGTTGTTCAAGCTTTTTTTGCGCGGCGCGTAGATCAACACTTTTTCCGGCGAGTTTTTCGATTGCCGCGACCACAAGATCACGCGCAACGTAGTCCGACTTGTGTCCGAGATTCCTCACAACGATCAAGCTCGACCCATCAATAGCGCGTGCAAGCTGGCGGGAATGAATTTCCGGTGAAACAACATTGTCGGTGTCGCCGGTTATAATGACGGTCGGCGCCTTGATTTTGGAGTAGTTCGGTGAGGCGCTCCGCGCCCATGTGTTCAGCGCGGCGACTTCCTGCGCGTTATGGCGAAAAGCCTGCGGTCTCAAAGCCCCCCATGCGCGCGTTGCCTCCACATAGCCAGGAGGACGATGATTGGGGGCGAAAACCCCGCGCGTCGCCCGGTCGAGCGCAAGGAAACCCACGGGCGGTGTGACGAAGATTGAAAAAAGCGGGCCTGTCACCCGGGCGCTTGCCGCCGTGTAGTACCAGGCGATGCCTCCAGGCCAGGGGTAAACCGCCGGAGAAAGAAACACCAGGCCCGACACCATTTCCGGGTGGCGAAGCGCGAATGCCGCGGTAATGGCTCCGCCAAAGGAGTGGCCGACGATGATGGCCTTGCGGATGCCGCGCTTTTTCATCAGTTGAGCCACGGCGTCCGCCTGTCCGTCGGGCAGGATATTATCTTTGCCGCCGATGTCGGAACTGCCATGACCCGGCCTGTCGACGAACAGAAGTTTTGCGCGGCCGCGGAATTTGTCCGCAAAGGACAACAGCGGGTCGTAGAGACTTGCGCTCGCGCCATGCAGGAAGACGATCGGTGGCAGCTCCGCCTGCTCTTGCGGCTCCAGCAACAGGCTGTTGAGCTTATATCCGCCAACATCGATTCTTACCGGCACAGGCTCTTGGGCCTGGGAGGATGCAGGAACGGTCAAAGAAAAAGCCGGAAAAATTGCACCAACCAAAAAGCTGAAGGCAAGTGAAATACGCCGTGGTGCCATGCTGTCGTCCGCACTCCATTAAAAGCTTGCCGCGCCGTTATAGACGCTAAAAATGATCGGCTATGACCGACCAACAGCTAACAACGAGAAAATCGAACCGGAAGTTTCAGTCAAAGGAGCGTTGGGTAATGCCCTTAGGCTTTGCCGACGCAAGGTCGGAGTGCCGCGCGGCGATGGACCGCGCGGCACGCTCATCAATTGCCGAGAATACCGGGGAGACGCAGTCCCTGCTCCTTGGCGCATTCCACGGCAATCTCGTAACCTGCATCGGCATGGCGCATGACGCCCGTTGCCGGGTCGTTCCACAGAACACGCTCGATCCGACGCGCGGCGTCGTCGGTGCCATCGCAGCAGATGACCATGCCGGAATGCTGGGAAAAGCCCATACCAACACCGCCGCCGTGATGCAGCGATACCCAGGTTGCACCGGATGCAGTGTTAAGCAGTGCGTTAAGCAGCGGCCAGTCCGATACGGCATCGGAACCGTCCTTCATGGATTCGGTCTCGCGGTTGGGCGAGGCGACGGAGCCAGAATCGAGATGGTCGCGGCCGATCACGATAGGCGCCTTCAGTTCACCGTTCCTGACCATTTCATTAAAGGCAAGCCCGAGACGATGGCGGTCGCCGAGCCCCACCCAGCAAATGCGGGCAGGCAGGCCCTGAAACGCGATGCGTTCGCGCGCCATATCCAGCCAGTTGTGCAGATGTTTGTTGTCGGGCAGTAGTTCCTTCACCTTGGCGTCGGTCTTGTAGATGTCCTCCGGGTCACCGGAAAGTGCCGCCCAGCGGAACGGCCCGATGCCTCGGCAAAACAGCGGGCGAATATAGGCCGGCACGAAGCCGGGGAAAGCGAAGGCGTTTTCCAGCCCTTCGTCCTTCGCGACCTGGCGGATATTATTGCCGTAATCGAGCGTCGGAACGCCGGCGTTCCAGAAATCGACCATGGCCTGGACGTGAACTTTCATGGAGGCGCGAGCGGCAGCGGCAACGGCCTGTGGATCACTCTCCTGTTTGGCGCGCCATTCGGCCACGCTCCAGCCGGCAGGCAGATAACCATGGATCGGATCGTGCGCCGAGGTCTGGTCGGTCACGATATCGGGCCGGATGCCGCGACGGAAAAGTTCGGGGAATATCTCCGCCGCGTTGCCGATCAGGCCGACGGACTTGGCCTCGCCGGCCTTGGTCCATTGATCGATCAGCGCCAGCGCCTCATCGAGTGTATGCGCCTTCGCATCAACATAACGGGTGCGCAGACGGAAATCGACGCGGGTTTCATCGCATTCGACGGCAAGGCAGCAGGCGCCGGCCATGACGGCGGCGAGCGGCTGCGCGCCGCCCATACCACCGAGACCGCCGGTCAGGATCCATTTGCCCCTGAGATTGCCGCCATAATGCTGGCGGCCAGCCTCCACGAAGGTTTCGTACGTTCCCTGCACGATGCCCTGGGTGCCGATGTAAATCCAGGAACCCGCGGTCATCTGGCCGTACATGGCCAGGCCCTTCTTATCCAGCTCGTTGAAATGATCCCAGGTGGCCCAATGCGGCACCAGATTCGAATTGGCGATCAGCACGCGCGGCGCATCCTTGTGGGTGCGGAAGACGCCGACCGGCTTGCCGGACTGCACGATCAGGGTCTCGTCCTCGTTCAAATCCTTCAGCGTCGCGACGATGCGGTCGAAATCGTCCCATGTGCGGGCGGCGCGGCCGATGCCGCCATAAACCACCAGCTCATGCGGTCGCTCGGCGACATCAGGGTCGAGATTGTTCATCAGCATGCGCAGCGGCGCTTCCGTCATCCAGCTTTTGGCATTGAGCTCGGTGCCCTGCGGTGCGCGAACGTCGCGAATATTATGGCGCGGATTGTTCATAAGATTTCCCCTTATCGTTTCGTGTCGAGCGCAAATTCTTCCATGCGCGTGAGAATCGTCTTGAGATGCTGGCGAAGGCGTTCGGCTTTGCCCGCGTCATAGGCAAAAGGCGGCACCTCGTTTTGCAGATGCGTGGATTGTGCCAGCTCCATCTGGATTGCGTGCACACCTTTCTGCGGCCTGCCATAATGGCGCGTCGTCCAGCCACCCTTGAAGCGGCCGTTCAGAACGCTGTCGTAACCTTGCGCGGCGGCGGTGGCCTCAACGGCGATGTGTTCGATGGCGGGATCACAGGTTCTGCCCATATCCGTGCCGATGTTGAAATCCGGCAGCTTGCCTTCAAAGAGGAAGGGGATGTGCGAACGGATCGAATGGCAATCATAGAGAATGGCGATCCCATGGATGCCCTTGATCCGCTCGATCTCGGCCGCAAGAGCTGCATGATAGGGCGCGTGGAAGGTTTCCAGACGGTCCGCAATGTCATCCGGCGTGGGTTCCTGCCCTTCATTCCAGATAGGCTTGCCGTCGAAATCGGTGTCCGGAACCAGCCCGGTCGTGTTCTGGCCCGGATAAAGGCTCACCCCGGCCGGGTCGCGGTTGGCGTCGATGACATAACGATGGAACGTCGCCCTCACGGTTGTCGCGTTTTCCAGAAGCCCGGCATAAAGCTCATGGATGTGCCAGTCCGTATCGGCCAGAATTTTGCCGTTGTCGTTGAGGCGGCTCCAAATCTCCGCCGGAACATCCGTGCCGGTGTGAGGCAGACCGAGTATGATCGGCGAAGTGCCTTGGTGAAGGGCAAAGGGAGTCTTCATCGATTGCCTCTCTTTTCCGTGGGTTTAGCCCCTGCAAGAACAGAGTTGGCGAAGGTTAAAACGTGCCTCATCTCAAGCCTCCAGCTTCGGCAGGATGCCGTCCGAAATCGTGGCGACCAACGCACCGGAGGCGATCAACTCCGCCGCCGCCTTGAGATCCGGCGCCATATAACGGTCTTCCTCCAGCGAAGGGATTGCGGCCCGTAGCACGGCAATGGCCTTTTGCAGTTCCGGGCTGGTTTTCAGCGGCCCGCGCAGTTCCACGCCCTGAACGGCTGAAAGCGCCTCGATCCCGAGGATGGCGAATAGATTGTCGGTCATCGGCAAAAGTCGCCGCGCTCCGTGGCAGGCCATGGAGACATGGTCTTCCTGGTTGGCCGAGGTTGGCGTCGAATCCACCGAGGCTGGATGTGCCATCTGCTTGTTCTCGCTCATCAGCGCTGCGGACGTGACTTCGGCGATCATGAGCCCGGAATTCAGCCCCGGCTTCTTGGAAAGGAAAGCGGGCAGGCCATAAGAAAGCGCCGGATCGACCAGTAGCGCGACACGGCGTTGGGCGATGGCCCCGATCTCGCAAATCGCGAGCGCCGTCTGGTCGGCGGCGAAGGCCACCGGTTCGGCATGGAAATTGCCGCCGGACACGACGGAATTGTCAGAAAGCACCAGAGGATTGTCGGTTACCGCATTGGCTTCGATTTCCAGTGTGCGGGCCACCTGCCGCAGGAGGTCAAGGCAGGCGCCATCCACCTGGGGCTGGCAGCGGATGCAATAGGGATCCTGCACCCGCTCATCGCCTTCAATGTGGCTGATGCGGATTTCGGAGCCGTCGAGCAGCCTGCGAAGCGCAGATCCCGCGTCGATCTGCCCCTTGTGGCCCCGCAGGCTGTGAATATCCGGGTGAAATGGAGCGGAAGACCCCATGGCGGCGTCCGTGGAAAGTGCGCCGGTAATCAGCGCAGCCTGTGCGGCGCGATGGGCGCGAAAAAGCCCGGCAAGCGCCAGTGCGGTGGAGGTTTGCGTGCCATTGATCAGGGCAAGCCCTTCCTTGGCGGCGAGAACCACCGGCGTCAGCCCGGCTTTCGCCAGCGCCTGGCCGGCGGGCAGCAGAGCGCCCTGATAAAAAGCCTCACCCTCGCCCATCATCACCGCCGCCATATGGGCAAGCGGCGCGAGATCGCCGGAAGCGCCCACGGAACCCTTTTCGGGAATGACGGGAATAACGCCCTGTTCCAGCATGGCCTCGATCAGCCGCACCAGTTCCAGCCGCACGCCGGAAGCGCCGCGGCCAAGCGAAATCAGCTTCAGCGCCATGATCAGCCGAACCACATTTTCAGGAAGCGGCGCGCCTACCCCGCAGCAATGCGACAGGATGAGATTGCGCTGCAGCGTTGCCACGTCGGCTGCATCGATCTTGATGGAGGCAAGTTTTCCGAAACCGGTATTGATGCCATAGACGGGGGCATTACCCGCGGCAATCTCGGCAATGCGGGCAGCCGCCTTTTCGATGCCGGCGTCGAACGAGCGGTCCAGCTTCGCGGAGCCGTTGTTCCAGTAGATGCCGGCCAGGTCGGCCAGGGCCACGTTGCCGGGGTGAAGCGTAATGGTCGTCATGGTCATGGAGAAACCTTCTGTCCCTTGAATATGCGGGCATGGAGCGGGTTGAAACCGATGCGATAGACAAGCTCGGCCGGGCGTTCGATATCCCAGATTGCAAGATCAGCGGATTTCCCGGCCTCCAGCGTGCCGGTTTCCGCAAGCAGGCCAAGCGCCTTGGCGGCATTGCGCGTTGTCGCTGCCAGGCATTCCTCCACGGTCATACGGAAAAGCGTTGCACCCATGTTCATGGTCAAAAGCAGGGAAGTGAGCGGTGAGGTGCCTGGATTGCAATCGGTGGCGAGGGCGATTGTCGCGCCTGCATCGCGCAATGCCTGCATCGGCGGAGCCTGTTTTTCACGAAGCGCATAAAAGGCGCCGGGCAAGAGTACGGCCACGGTTCCCGCCTTGGCCAGTGCCCTGGCGCCTGATTCATCCAGATATTCCAGATGATCGGCGGAAAGCCCGCCGCAGGAGGCGGCAAGCGCTGCGCCACCCAGGTTGGAGAGCTGCTCGGCATGCAGCTTGACAGGCAGACCAAGCTGCCGCGCCTTTTCAAAAACGCGTGCTATTTCTTCGACGGAGAATGCGATGCCTTCGCAGAAGCCGTCCACCGCATCGACCAGCCCTTCGGCCTGTGCCTTTTCCAGCCCGGGCAAAACGACATCGGTGATATAGTCACCGTTCCTACCCTTATATTCAGCGGGTGTTGCATGGGCGGCCAGATAGCTGGTGACGATCCGCACCGGCCGCAGCGTCTCCAGCCTGCGGGCAACACGCAGCATTTTCAGTTCGGTATCTATATCGAGGCCGTAACCGGATTTGATTTCGATCGTCGAGACGCCCTCGGAAAGAAGCGTATCGAGACGGGGGAGCGCTTGCGCTATCAAGACATCCTCCGAAACCGCGCGTGTGTCGCGCACGGAGGACACGATGCCGCCACCCGCCTTGGCGATCTCTTCATAAGTCGCGCCATTCAACCGCATTTCGAATTCCATGGCGCGGTTGCCGCCAAAGACCAGATGGGTGTGGCAATCTATCAGAGCGGGAGTGATCCAGCGCCCGTCGCAATCGGTGATTTGCTCGGCGGCGGCGAGATCGGCGGGCAGATCGCTCTCCGGGCCAGCAAATGCGATGCGACCGCTGCTGACGGCGATCACGCCTTTTTCGATTGCGCCGATGCCTTCCCTCAATGGATCGAAGGTGGCCAGCCGGGCATTACGCCACAAGACCGTTGCGTTTCCCATCGCCGCTCCCTTTGCAGATTTGTTCCCGGGCATTGCTTTTCGCCTTTCCTTTATGGCGTAAATGTATATACATAATAACCGGCTTGGCAAGCCGCATTTTCTGTTCGAAATGGCCTTGCCCGATGTCGTAACAAGAGGAGAGGGTGGTATGACGGCAATTCACGCGGGTGCGGCACTTCTCGGCGGTGGGTGGGCGCAGGATGTCCGTATCGTCTGTGATGGCGGGGTTGTTTCATCGGTCGAAACCGGTGTTTCTCCCGAGCGGCAGGATGAACGCCATGCCGTCATCGTTTCGGCCATGCCCAATCTTCACAGCCACGCCTTCCAGAGGGCCATGGCTGGACTTGCCGAAATCCGCGGGCCTGCCGACGACAGTTTCTGGAGCTGGCGCACG
>NZ_CP031364.1:0-942500 GCF_017357485.1 Rhizobium sp. ZX09 | reverse complement strand
ATGCACAGGCGAAGAAGGACGTGATACGCTGCGAAAAGCCGTGGGGAGCTGCGAATAAGCTTTGATCCATGGATCTCCGAATGGGGCAACCCACCTTAAATGCTTGGAAAATCCAGTCTGTTTTAACGAACGGCCTGGGTTTCCAAGCATTGTGATAAGGTATCTTACTTTCGAATACATAGGGGTAAGAAGCGAACGCAGGGAACTGAAACATCTAAGTACCTGCAGGAAAGGACATCAACCGAGACTCCGCAAGTAGTGGCGAGCGAACGCGGACCAGGCCAGTGGCAATGATGAATAAAGCGGAACGATCTGGAAAGGTCGGCCATAGAGGGTGATAGCCCCTTACGCGTAGAACAGTCATTGTCCTTGAGTAGGGCGGGACACGTGAAATCCTGTCTGAACATGGGGAGACCACTCTCCAAGCCTAAGTACTCGTGCATGACCGATAGCGAACAAGTACCGTGAGGGAAAGGTGAAAAGCACCCCGACGAGGGGAGTGAAATAGAACCTGAAACCGGATGCCTACAAACAGTCGGAGCCCGCAAGGGTGACGGCGTACCTTTTGTATAATGGGTCAACGACTTAGTGTAACTAGCAAGCTTAAGCCGGTAGGTGTAGGCGCAGCGAAAGCGAGTCTGAATAGGGCGATTGAGTTAGTTGCATTAGACCCGAAACCGAGTGATCTAGCCATGAGCAGGCTGAAGGTTGGGTAACACCAACTGGAGGGCCGAACCCATAACTGTTGCAATAGTTCGGGATGACTTGTGGCTAGGGGTGAAAGGCCAATCAAACTCGGAAATAGCTGGTTCTCCGCGAAATCTATTTAGGTAGAGCGTCGACCGAATACCCTCGGGGGTAGAGCACTGGATGGGCTATGGGGACTCACCGTCTTACTGATCCTAACCAAACTCCGAATACCGAGGAGTACTAGTCGGCAGACACACGGCGGGTGCTAACGTCCGTCGTGAAAAGGGCAACAACCCTGACCTCCAGCTAAGGTCCCCAAGTCATGGCTAAGTGGGAAAGGATGTGAGGATCCCAAAACAACCAGGATGTTGGCTTAGAAGCAGCCATCATTTAAAGAAAGCGTAACAGCTCACTGGTCTAAATAAGGGTCTTTGCGCCGAAAATGTAACGGGGCTAAAGCCATGCACCGAAGCTGAGGATTTGCACTTTGTGCAAGTGGTAGCGGAGCGTTCCGTAAGTCTGTGAAGGCGGACCCGTGAGGGCTGCTGGAGATATCGGAAGTGCGAATGTTGACATGAGTAACGATAAAGGGAGTGAGAGACTCCCTCGCCGAAAGACCAAGGGTTCCTGCTTAAAGTTAATCTGAGCAGGGTTAGCCGGCCCCTAAGACGAGGCGGACACGCGTAGTCGATGGGAACCACGTTAATATTCGTGGGCCTGGTGGTAGTGACGGATCTCGTGTGTTGTTCAACCTTATTGGATTGGTTGGGCGGCGAAGAGGTTCCAGGAAATAGCTCCACCGTATAGACCGTACCCGAAACCGACACAGGTGGTCAGGTAGAGTATACCAAGGCGCTTGAGAGAACTATGTTGAAGGAACTCGGCAAATTGCACGCGTAACTTCGGAAGAAGCGTGACCCTTTTGTACGCAAGTATGATGGGGTGGCACAGACCAGGGGGTAGCGACTGTTTATCAAAAACACAGGGCTCTGCGAAGTAGCAATACGACGTATAGGGTCTGACGCCTGCCCGGTGCTGGAAGGTTAAAGGGAGGGGTGCAAGCTCTGAACTGAAGCCCCAGTAAACGGCGGCCGTAACTATAACGGTCCTAAGGTAGCGAAATTCCTTGTCGGGTAAGTTCCGACCTGCACGAATGGCGTAACGACTTCCCCGCTGTCTCCAACATAGACTCAGTGAAATTGAATTCCCCGTGAAGATGCGGGGTTCCTGCGGTCAGACGGAAAGACCCCGTGCACCTTTACTATAGCTTTACACTGGCATTCGCCAAGGCATGTGTAGGATAGGTGGTAGGCTTTGAAGCAGGGACGCCAGTTTCTGTGGAGCCATCCTTGAAATACCACCCTTATCTTCGTGGATGTCTAACCGCGGTCCGTTATCCGGATCCGGGACAGTGTATGGTGGGTAGTTTGACTGGGGCGGTCGCCTCCGAAAGAGTAACGGAGGCGCGCGATGGTTAGCTCAGACCGGTCGGAAATCGGTCGTCGAGTGCAATGGCATAAGCTAGCCTGACTGCGAGACTGACAAGTCGAGCAGAGACGAAAGTCGGTCATAGTGATCCGGTGGTCCCGTGTGGAAGGGCCATCGCTCAACGGATAAAAGGTACGCCGGGGATAACAGGCTGATGACCCCCAAGAGTCCATATCGACGGGGTTGTTTGGCACCTCGATGTCGACTCATCGCATCCTGGGGCTGGAGCAGGTCCCAAGGGTATGGCTGTTCGCCATTTAAAGCGGTACGTGAGTTGGGTTCAGAACGTCGTGAGACAGTTCGGTCCCTATCTGCCGTGGGTGTAGGAATATTGACAGGATCTGTCCCTAGTACGAGAGGACCGGGATGGACGTATCTCTGGTGGATCTGTTGTCCTGCCAAGGGCATAGCAGAGTAGCTATATACGGAATGGATAACCGCTGAAGGCATCTAAGCGGGAAACCAACCTGAAAACGAGTGTTCCCTATCAGAGCCGTGGAAGACGACCACGTTGATAGGACGGGTGTGGAAGCACAGCAATGTGTGAAGCTTACCGTTACTAATAGCTCGATCGACTTCTTCGTTCCCATTGTTCATGCTCATCAAGCGAAGCTTGATGATCTGTTCTGTCTTCACGCTGACGTGGCCTTCGGCCACTACGCTGCAGACGGCGCGCCAAACGATTGGCGACGGACTAGCGTCCTGTATGGGCGCCACGCTCGACCTCGAGCAAGGCAACATACGGATAAGTCACAGAAACGACGTGTAAATTAAAAACGAAGCGCAAGCTTCCCAGCTTCTCGAAAACAACGTTCATGTGAAAACATGAACAATGTTGCGTTTTGCCGACCTGGTGGTTATCGCGGGGCGGCTGCACCCGTTCCCATTCCGAACACGGCCGTGAAACGCCCCAGCGCCAATGGTACTTCGTCTCAAGACGCGGGAGAGTAGGTCGCTGCCAGGTCTGCAAAACGCATCAAAAATCTTCTCATCACATCCCTCGGCCCAGCCGAAAAAAAGGGCCGCCAAAAGCGGCCTTTTGCAGTTTAAGACAAAACTTAAGGAAAACGCCAAGTGCGTCCCTTACAGGAGATAAATTGCTCCGCAATTTACTCCGGCAAAGATCCGTCGTCGCTAAAGCAACGACGTAACCGCGACATTCGGCCTTGCCGAATGCGCTGGACGCGGGGTGGAGCAGCCCGGTAGCTCGTCAGGCTCATAACCTGAAGGCCGCAGGTTCAAATCCTGCCCCCGCAACCAAACCCCTACGCTACAGTATTCCACAATAGCCAAAAAACTACGAGCCAGCGCGCTAAACAGCCACGATCAAACAGGCAAAATTCTCGACTTAACAAAGCTCCTCCGCGTCAGCGTCGAGGAGCTTTTTGTGTTTCTGTTGCGTGTCGATCTCTCAACCTCCATGACCTTTGACCCTGTCCCCAGACTTTGTCCAGTTTTGAGTTCGCTCCAGCGGTTTGGGTTGCTGTATTCTGGACGGTAACGGCGGGTTGAGGTGCGGATCCATTCTGGCTTCGCAGCACCTCATCACGTCACGTCGCGGGTTGATTGTCTGAGCGAAGAACTAGGCGGATGTCAGCCACCCGAGTCCAGAGTTTAGTCGATGATCGTTGGAATCGCTGCGCCAGTTTGAAGGCGCTGGTCGGGCGTATTGTCGATAGGCCAACTGCATTGTTATAATTCTGTCAGTGGCCGTAGCAATCGGTTGTCTCCTGCCTCGCCGTTCTGTGCGGCCATACGGGCGTATCGAGCAGGAGGGATGCCGGTGCGTCGGGCAAAAGCCACGCTGAACGTACTTGCTGATCCATATCCCACCCGCTCGGCTACATCGTCGATTGCGAGATCACCACTCCGCAAGAGCTGCCTCGCCAACGCCATACGCCATGTCAGCAGGTATTCCATCGGCGCAACCCCGACTATTCGGTTGAAGCGCGCAAAAAATGCCGAACGGGAGAGCGCCGCCTCTTTCGCCAGATCAACGACGGTCCAGGGATGGCCGGGACGGTCATGCATAGCCCGAAGTGCCGCCGAAAGGCGCTCATCACCAAGCCCTCTGCCGAGGCCCTGTGCAGAATTGGTGTCGGTTGAGGACCGTAATGCCTCGATCAACAGCACCTCGATAAGTCGTTCCAGAACCGGTTCGCGCGCTGCGCGCCGTTCCTGCGTCTCCTCGTCGATCAACTGCATCAACGTCGCAAGCCGGGGTTTCTCGCGAACCAGAATCACGTCCGGCAACAAAGAAACGAGCAGGGCCGCATCCGGTGTGCCGAAGCTGCAATGTCCGATACGCATTCGTAGTGCGGGTGGGCCGTCATGTGGTCCCACACGAAAATGTCCCTCATTGATCTTTGTCGGAACCGTTGCCGGCAAGTCGGCTGTGGCGTCGGAGCTTTCATTGACGAGATCGCGCATGGCAGGCGCGAGAATGAAGTCTCCGGCCTGCAGGATAAACGTTTGTCGGCCACCGAAAGTGACCCGGCATTGCCCTTCCAGGATGGCACAATAAAACGGATCGCCTGTGCCCTCACGACGTATGCGCCATGCACCGGCGCACTCCACCAGTTTCGACGCCCGGGCGGCGGGTTGCAGGAGTGCAACGATCTCGGTGAGTGGGTCTGTTGTCATATCCAGGACTATTACTAAAGAAATGAGGAGCCTGGAACATATAAAGTCTCCCTTCGGGTCGCTACCATAATGACACAGCCACCTATGGAGAAAATAATGCCCGCAATTCTGATAACCGGTTGTTCCTCGGGCTTTGGCCTGGAAACTGCAAAACTGTTCCTCGAAAAAGGTTGGGACGTGATCGCCACGATGAGAACGCCCGACGAGAGCTTACTCCCTGCGTCCGGGCGTCTGCGTGTTCTAGCACTCGATGTCACCGTCCCGGACAGCATCTCACAGCTTGTGAAGGCAACGGGTCAAATCGATGTGCTCGTCAATAACGCCGGGTTCGGAGCACCATCTCCTGTCGAACTGATTGCATCCCAGACCGCACAGGCACTCTTTCAGACGAACACGATAGGCACTCTGGCGATGATCCAGGCCGTCGGCCCGCAAATGCGTCGTCGCCGGGCCGGCGTCATTATCAACGTTACGTCCTCGGTCACACTGAAACCGCTGCCGGTCATCGGGGTTTATCGCGCCAGCAAGGCCGCAGTGAATGCGCTCAGCGAGTCCCTTGCGATTGAAATGGAGCCCTTCGGCGTTCGCGTCCACATCGTTTTGCCCGGACGTTCGCCGGAAACGAGTTTCGGCGCCAGTGCCCGCCCACACCTGCGCGGCATGGACGATGCGGACTATGCGCCTCTTTTGCAGCAGTTCGTCAGGAATGTTCAGGACGACAAGGGCCCTGTGACCCACGCGCGCGATGTCGCGGAAGCGATCTGGAAGGCTGCCACCGATCCGTCTGCGCCACTGCGCATACCGGCAGGTGCAGACGCAGCGCTATGGATGGCTGAGGCGGGCCTGTAATCAGCGAAATTGCGATCCGTCGCTTCTCTGTCGAGCGTTTGCTGTACCCGGTCATTCCAGATCGGGTACAGCGCTTCGAATTCTGGCTCAGACCTGCCGCAAGCCGCCATCGACGCACAGTTCGGCACCGGCGATGTAACTCGCCTCATCGCTCAACAGGAACAAGGCAGCTGCAGCCACTTCGGCGGGTCGCGCCATCCGTCCCATCGGGATCGGAGCGACAATGGCCGCACGCATGTCTGGCTGAACCGCAGCCATCATTTCCGTATCGGTTGGGCCCGGTGCGACGACGTTAACGCGTATACCTTTGGATGCCAGTTCTGCAGTCCAGGTTCGTGCATAGGAACGCACGGCTGCCTTGGTCGCAGCATATGTGCCATAGGAAGCATAGCCGCCGCTATCGGCAATTGACCCGACGAGGACGACCGAGCCGCCTTCCCTCATCGCCGTCAGAGCCGCCTGGAAGCCGAAGACCATTCCTCGAACGTTGATGTCGAAGTGGCGGTCAAAGTGTTCAGGCGTTATCTCCGTGATCTGGGCGGGCTCGGAAAGACCGGCGTTCAAGACCAGCGCGTCGATACGGCTGTGTTCCCTTCTCACTTTTTCGACCGCCTCCCGCATATCTTCGGGGAGCGCCGCATCGGCGACAATGCCGACCGCACCATGACCGATGGCACTTGCCGCCCTTTCGGCATCTTCGCTTCGGCGACTGGTGATGAAGACCATCGCTCCTTCGGCCGAAAGCCGCTCTGCAATTGCCAAGCCGATACCCTTGGCGCCCCCGACAATCAGGGCAACCTTGTTACTCATCCGAGCCATCGTAAGTCCTTTCAATTGATGGTCGCTGCATGATATACATTAGATATCTGGTATCAATTACGCACCTTAAGTAGCCTAGATATGGACGAGTATACTGACCTTGAAGCACTTTCTCAGTGCGCCCTTAGAGACATGGCGCAGGTTCGCCCCGTGCTCGACAAGATCGCGGACAAATGGACAATCCTGATCCTGACGGTGATTTGTCCCAGGCCCTCGCGCTTCAACGAGATCAAGCGCCGTCTCGACGGTATCACCCACAAGGCCTTGGCCGATGCTCTAAAGAGGCTTGAGCGGAACGGTCTTGTGACGAGGACCGTCCTGCCGACCCAGCCGGTGGGTGTAGAATACGCGATCACCCCGCTGGGCCATTCTCTGCGGCAACCGTTTGAGGCCCTGTGCTCATGGGCAGTAGCTAATGGCGATAAGGTCGAGGCCGCTGCGCTGCTTTATGACAACAGGGCAAATCATCGCTGATATCCCGATGGCCGCTTGAGCACCTGCTGGCCGGAAGGTTCGTCGTTTTAAACCGGAGAGCCATACCCGCTAAGCAGGGCGTTTCCGCTAATCTTAGAATGGTTCGGATCTGCGGTCGCCGAACAGTTCACCTCGTTGAACGAAAGGAGATCGGCATTATCTAGGAGAGATGCGGAAACTCGAGAAGAGCGATATCGAACTGATCAGGACGTGGATGTTGTCGCCTGCGATGACGCTGGGATCGTCCGTGCGAGCGAAAGGCATTCTGCAGGAAATGCAGGCCCGACTGCCTGCGGCTTTGAAGAAAGCGATCAGCCTGGAGGGCAACGAGATCACGCTCGCGATGCCAGCCCGCGACAAAAACGCCTTCGACGCCGCTGCGAGGACCGTGGCCGGCGTGATGATTGAAGCCGAAACTCTTCCGGTGATCCCGCGCGAGATACAGGACATCCTCGCCATCAAGACGAGCGAGCGACATCGCTGGCTTGCGGATGGGCGTCTCAAGAGCGCCGGGACGAGAACCGTGCGGCTGAACGGCCGTGCCCGGCGGATCACCTTCCATGTCTTCGATCCGAAGGTGGTCGAGGACCTTCTCGATCGCGGGGTCGTGGAAGAGTGGCGGGTGGAGGACGCCGAGGCGAAGGCAGAGAAACGACAGAAAGCGGCCTATCAGAGGCGGCTGGCTCGATCGCTCAAAAAGAAGATGACGCCGGGAGACAAGACGGGTCAAAAGGTCGACGAAGGTGCGACCGACCTTCGTGGATGGGGAGAGTTCGATCGGGATGGGTTCCTTCGGTAGGCAATCGGGCCAAACGTGGTGCCTCCAGCGTTACGGAACGTTCTGTTGTTATCACGCAGCATCAATCGCGGCGCGGGCCTGGGTCGACCTTCGCGGAATGGAAGGTGGCATAGACTTCCGGCCGGGACATAATGGAAGCCGCCCCACCACAATGTGGGATAAACTTCTGATTGAGGGAACAAACAGGGCAAAATCCCCGTTGCTCGTCACAATAATTTCTTTGGAGGCGCGTCATGAGACTCAAGCTGGCTTTAAGCGTGGTTCTAAGCGTTACCTTTACGGCGGCAGCGGCGGAAGTGCGGACCCAATTACATCTTTACGGCACCGTTCCGGTGACGGGTAGCCATGTACTGGAGATGGCCTATCAGGCAGCCCTCGACAGATGCAGTATCGAACGTTACCCATCATATGGCGACGTGGGTTTCTATGCAGGTGCCTATGGCTCCGCCCAGGTGCGCAGTTGCATGTATCGCAAGGGTTTCGTTTTTGAGAATGGTGAGCCTTTCGCATATCCTGTGAGAAAAGCGACCTACCTTTCATGGTGACGAGATCACGAAACGTCTGACGGCGGAGCGCCTGAGGGTTGCAACCTCGGAGTGAGGGCCGTCTTCGTAATTCACAAGTTGCGGATTTCAGGAGCATGTGATTTTTCAGTCGAGTGGCCCGAATCCGTATTGAAAACCGGCGGCAGAGTATCGATTTCAGGGGTAACCTGGAGGTCGAAATGATCTACGTTATTTTCGCGTTGTGCGCGCTCGCGGTAACATTCTTTGCCTGTCGGTATTTCGCCGCCAAGGCTCTCCTTGTCCAACGCGAAATCGACAAAGCCATCGCAAGGCGGTTTGAATCGAGCGGAAAGGTTATCGAACTGGCGAAGCTGCGAGAGGAAAATGCGGTCATGCGTAATCTTCTGCTGGATCTTCTGGAAAACGAAGCCGTTTTTCCAGTCCAGTCAGCACCTCCATCAAGGGTCGATTTGCGCAGGATGGGCGCCGCAAAGGTCCAGAGGTATCGCGAAATACTTGCTGAAAGTCAGTACGTCTTGCAACAGCGTGGAGCCATTGGGGTCTTCGAAGACCATGGCGCATTCAAGGACGATCAACGCAGGTCTTGAGTTTAGGAACAGCTCGCGGAGCTTCCTCGTGGGAGTGCGGTAGGAAGAAAGGCCTGAAGTTTTCCTTGTAGAGCGAGGCAGCCTCACGCTCCTGGATTGCTTTACCCGATGCGACCGTCTGACGAACCGGTTCTGCGTGGACTTCATCTGGAATTCCCGGTGTGTTTTGACTATCAGGGTAGCGCCTCGCGTCGCAGCTGGAGCGAAGCAAAGAGTGTATTCGCATGAGAGCTGACAAAGGAATCCGGATGTCGATCACTGTACAGAGAACAATTCCTGCCGAGCGGATGCGCCAGTTCCATCAGATGGTTGATCGCTGGCTGGAAGAAGGTCCGATCAAGCTCGCGACGAACGCAACGATAACCGCCATGGAGAACGCCGGCATCCCAAAGGCCGAACAGGCAGCGATCATCGAGGACCGCGATATCATCATGAAATACAATATGCGCCTCGGTGTAATCAGCGAGGTATTCGGCCCCGCCATCGAGAAGGCGGTGGGGTCGTACCGCTCGGGAAGTGAAGCACAGGACGAGATCGCGCGTTTGATTGTAACTGCCATGGGTCTCCGGCAGGACGATGACAGCGAACTGGTCACGTTCACCTTCACGACCCAGAGTGAGGCAGATGTATTCGAAAAAGCCACTTGAAACATCAAATTCTGCCCGCCGCGCGCGGTCGCCTGCGAATCAGAGCTTGGGAACGTGACCGTCAATGCGGCTGAAGAGCAGGCAAGATTAGCTCGGGGCTGTCATCGATCAATGTGATCTCGTCCTGGGCGAACTCATCGATGGTATCGGCGATGGGACCGATATCGCCGGCATGAAGCGCGGTCGTTTGTCGACACTTTCACCAAGACAGTCGGTCAGGCGCCAGCAGCATATCTCACGGATCGGTCTTGCACTGGGCCGGACGCACCTGCTTTCCGGCAGGAGCGTCAAGGCCGTCGCCGCATTCGTTGGGTTTGGTAGCGCTGAGGCCCTTTGTCGATCATTTAGCCGCAAACACGGCTATCCCCCCAGTCGGGAGGTTAGGGAGGCCTAGCAACCGTGTCCACGAGAACGGTTATGGGCGTTAAGGGAAGCGCATTCTTCTCTCAACCACGCTGAAAACAAACCTGCGCCCGTGCGCGGGCTTCGCCAGCGCATCTGCAACCAAACTCCTCGATCGCATTGATACCGCCTATCACTAAGCATGACTAAGCGCCCGGCAAGAACATCGTCAATAGCCAAGTGTTCGCTTAACAGCGCTGCACCTAGCCCCTCGATCGCAGCTCTGAGTATGGCTGTCGCTTCCCGCAGGCGAAGTGCCAAGAGTGTCGGGCTCTTTGGAACCGGCCCCTCCCCGAACCACCTAGACCAATCTGTCCCGAAGGTGTCAATTCTGGGTATGCCTTCAAGCGTATCTCCACACTCCCGATACAGCTTTGCTAATCGCGGCGCAGCGACCAAAACCAGGTGATCGACCCAAAGTAATTCGCTGTCCTGAGGTGGCGAAGCGATCGATGCGGTGACCACGCTGATGTCGGCTGCAGTATCGACAACCCCGGGGTTGGTCCCAACAACTTGTAGCGGCACATTGGGATGTAGTCTCTGAAACAAAGCTAGTCTGGGGAGCAGCCAATGGTTCAAGACCGATCTCGCACATGAAATTGTGACAGGTGTCTCCTGAGCCGCGACCGCATTCGTGGCCTCAAGCAGATCGTCGAGTATCAAGCTTAACCTGGTTCCGAATTGTGCGGCCGCTGACGTCAGTTCCACACCGGCCGGTATCCTATTGAAGAGATCGCGCCCCAGGTGTTTCTCGAGCTGGCGAACGGACTGGCTTACAGCAGACTGCGTGACATTCAATTCCTGGGCGGCGGCAGTAAAGCTACCCAATCTTGCGGATGCTTCGAATGCCCGCAGAGCGGTTAGGGGTGGAAGGTGTTTGATAGGCATCACTATTAGTACCACTAATGAGCGCGGCAAGAAAATACCGTTCGACGCAGTCCGGTCATTCGCAATATTAATGGCCATGCGCCGCCCGGCGAGCGTTCCATCGGACTAGCTATTACACGAACTCGCCACACGATTTGTGTCTTGTACCAGCGCCAATGTTATCGTTCGAGACTGCGGCAACCGTTCAATTCCCTACAAGGGCATATACATGCTTAAACCCAAGCTCCTCCTGGGCTGTAATTTTTCCGACCGGTTCAACCGCCTTCTTTCCATGCATTATACGATTGCAGGCCCCTTTGAAGTCTCGCGCATTGATGAGCTCCTGTCTGCTTCAGTCGATGCAAGGGCCCTCATCACCAAAGCAGGCCTCGCAAGCAATCAAGAGATCATCGATGTCTGCCCAAGCCTTGAGCTGGTGGCCTGTTTTGGCACGGGTTACGAAGGCATTGATTTGGCGCGTGCACTGGAGCGAAATCTCATCGTGACACATAGCCCAGGCGCAAATGCTTCGAGCGTCGCTGACTTCGCGATTGGTTTGATCCTCGCGTCCACACGTCAGATACTTGCAGCTGACCGCTTCGTTCGCGAAGGACACTGGGTTGATAGCGGAGTGGTCAATATGCCTGCAGTTCCGGGCTTGAGGGGCGCTAAGCTTGGCATCTTCGGGCTCGGGGCCGTCGGTAAGAAGGTGGCGAGTAGGGCGGTGGCTTTTGATATGGAGGTCGGTTACCACGGCCGGTCTCCTAAAGACGGCGTTCCCTACCTATTCCTTCCGACGCTGGAGGCGTTGGCAGATTGGGCTGACGTGCTGGTCATTGCTGCACGGGCTGATGGTAATAATCGGCATATCATCAACCAAGACATTATGAGACGCGTTGGTACCTCAGGACATATTATCAATATCGCGCGCGGCTCTTTGGTCGATCAAATGGCGCTTGTCGAAGCCCTTGAGAAAAAGACGCTGGCTGGCGCCGCATTGGATGTGTTTGAAAACGAGCCCAATCTGCCGGAAAGGCTATTGAAAGCGCCCAATCTCGTACTTTCCCCGCATTTGGCTTATGCAACCATTGACGCGCGAAACGCTCAGGAGGACATGGTATTGGCCAACCTGGAAGCACACTTTCACGGCTTACCCGCCCCAAATAGAGTACCATTTGTCAGCGACTGATCCACATTCGACGACAAGGCCTTCGGTGTATTTCGCGACCCTCACCGCGAAATCAGTTCCCAGTATCCCAGCGCGGCTGCCGACGTTGACGTCAGGTAGGATATTCCGCCTTTGGGGTCCAGTGGAAGCAACCCGCCACGAGCCGGTTTTCTCTTTTCCGCTCGCGGCCATTTTTTGGGGTCCAGAATGACCGACCATCCCTGCAAACGCTTATCGAGCCGCTGGCCGGTCCATGTCGGCAAAGACTTTGACGGCTTGATCAATTTTACACGGACGATGCCACGTTGGTTGTCAAGGCAGGCATGTATGCCAGAGGCAAAGATCAGATCAGAAAAGCGTCTGAAGCGATCTCCGCCATTTCCAAGGGTCGCTTGAGTGTTCGGCAGGGAAAGATGGAGATGATTGAGAATGGAGACATAGCGTTGGCGGGCCTCTATCGATCAATCCATCAATCGGAAAGCGCGACTGGAAACCGATATCGAATTGCCAGACGGATTGTTGGAAGCGTCTCCATAATATTCGATCGTGGCCGGCACGTCCGCGACATAGATCATTATGTAGCCAATCTCATTCGACGTTCCTTCTGCGGTTCAGATGCATATGCATCCCTCTAGTCGAACGCTCGCAACTCGCGCCGCATCAGGAGCCACCATGTCAGGGTCAAGAGAATACCGATCCCAGCGACGAGTATGGCGCTGAACGAAAACGATACCCAGCGCATGAGCCCGACAGTCAACGCCGCACCGATGCCTATGCAGATCTCCTTGATGAACATGGTTTTCTGCCGGACAGAATAGTAGTCGATATGACCAAAGGTACATTCTGCCAGCGACATCAGGAACACCCAGACCACAGCGCCGGTGAATGTATGCACGTGGAATGCACCCGGAAAAGCCAGAAGAAGAAAGCCGGAGAAGATAAAGGCAAAGATCACCAACAGTCGGAAGCGGCCGGTCATCTCGATGAATTTTAACGTCGGTATCTGGCCAAGGACCACCACCGCACTGTTGAGGATGATCATCAGACCATACCAAGCAGGAAGCGACTGCCCCGATTTCAAAATTGTCTGTGGTAGCACCGAAAAAACACCAAAAAGCATCATTCCCATTGCTGTGCCGACAGATATCCACGCGACGATGGCACCGGCTGATTGCCCCTGGAATATTTTGACGTGAATGAGGGTTGTATCGAAGCGTCGAGGCATTGCGACAAGCGCGCAACCCGCGATCAGCGCGGCGGCGCCCCAGAAAAACACGTCCTGTCTAAGAAATGGCAGCATGATCACAAGTCCCGCCGTGAACGCACCGACATTCATGGCGATGCGGTTATTGGCCGAGCCGCGTTTGGATTGCGCAGCGACGTTCTTGATCAGATAGCCGCTGTTTGCCGCGCCATAAGAAAAGAGGCATGCCGCAGAAAGCGATTGTATCAGGCTTCCATTGAGAGACAGCAAGCCGGCGCCTGCCGCCATGGCGGCAAGTGAGACCAGCAAGGACCGGCCACCAAACAGATGAATTGTCACTGGCAGCAAAACGAGGCCAAAGCGATAGCCGAGGGCCAGCACGGTATTCGTGGTAGCATCGAGCCAGATATTAGCTTCGCCCAAAACGGCAAAGAGCGTGACTGCCGTCACGATACGGATGCTGATTAGATTAAAATCATATGTCAATCGGCCACGGGAGGCCCCGATTTCAGGTTCGGCAATTTCAGCCACTTTTCAAGCTCCGCTGGACCTTAACGCGAGAGGCGTCCAGCCCTGTTGTTTTATGAATTGGATACGCCGTTTTTGCAGTCTGGGATGGCCTTTAGAAGCAGGTTGGAATAGATTTCAGTGATCACGATCTGGAATAAATGGCTTTACTAATGTTGGATCCCGAGGCGGTGCTGACCTTCATTTTGGTGAGCGAACACAAGAGTTTTACCAAGGCGGCGCACGCGCTTAACACCACTCAATCGGCCGTCAGCATGCGTTTGCGTCGGTTGGAAGAACAATTGGGGGTCCTGCTTGTCGAGCGATCGACACGGAGCCTGAAACTTTCCTCGCCAGGGCAGGCTTTTATACAGCCGGCGCGAGACTTTCTGAGCGCGCATGACCGGGCGATGGGAATGTTCGAAACGCATCGACCACAATTGAGCATAGGAATAAGCCACCATTTGGTGGGCCTCGACGTCTCACAGGTTTTAGCATCTATCGCTCGCGAGAATCCCGGCCTGATTGTCAATCTCACTGTGGACGGATCGCAGGCCCTTCTCGCCCGCTATGAGCAGGGCGAAATGGACGCAATTATTTTGATGAAGCACGCCTCAGGGAGACGGCATGGAGAGAAGATCGGCGTTGCCCGTTTTGGCTGGTTCGGGGCGCCGGATTTCGAGAGCGGGACGTGCGAAGAAATTCCGATCGTCATCTATCCCGAAGGATGCAGTATGCGAAATATGGTCATTAACTCGTTGGGCGATGCGAACGTGCAATGGCGCGAAGCCTTCATCGCTACGTCAGCCACTAACCTCCGCGCGGCGATCCTGGCGGGATTTGGCGTCGGCGCGCTATCGATCAATGTGACAGAAAACGGTTTGCTCGACCTTGGCGATACTTTCGGCCTTCCGCGGCTGCCGTCTCGCGATATTATGCTCTTGTCGCAGGTCCGCTCGCACCAGGCGCAGCGAGGCATCGAGACGATCAAAATGGCAATCAGCGATTTGAGTAACAGCTGAAGCGAACTGCGGTTTCGTCGGGCTTTCGGCAGGTCGGATTCCGTATGCGAAAGCGGCGGTCATCTTGTCGAGTTTACGACAGGTTGCCGACTGATCTGCGGGGCGAAAGGAGATACTCGTGGATGAAAACAGCCTCCACGTTCATCTTGCGCCGATCACCAGCGGTCGCCGAGGGTGCATTCGTCAGCCATGGCGCTCCAGTGCTCCAGCCGATTGAAATCTATCGCGACGCGCCGACCGTTGAGGTCACGTGGCATTACGCATGTTCATCGCGCCATGCGGCGCAATGCCAGGGGGTCCCATATGTCGTCGAGTGGACCTTCGAGAGCGGTTCGCGGCGAAATGAGCGTCGGTTCGATAATGGTGACTTCGGGTTCGGTCCGGTTCTCTGCCAGAAGTTCGAACCCCTTGTTGAGCATTTGCGCTATATCGGGCTTGATCATGTAGACCGGGAACGGAAGGAACGATGCGAAGGGGTCGTAGTCAAAACAGCCGACAACGATATCGCCAAACGCCTCGCCGTCATGGCGCCCCATGAAACGCAGCAATCCTTCGAAATTGATCGATGAATTGACGAAGAAGCAGCGGGGCAGGCGGCCTTTGCGTTCAAAGAAACGTTCGAAAGCGAGTTCCGTCATGCGTGGTGAATAGCCGGTGATTTCGATATCCTCTCCGTTATCGACCCCGAAATAGGCGGCCTTGGTGGCGTGGAAGCCATCTATACGAGCGCGGCTGGCGTGGTCCGCACCATGTCTGTTGTCGGAAATGACCGAGGGTACAAATTTGCCGGGAAGGTCAATATTGACATGCGGCAGTGCTGCGCGGGCGCAGACCTGGTGCACGCCGTCGGGATCGGTCGCGCCCGCAATGAAGAGTGCATCGATCGAATAGGCGATCAGTGTCTCCACCGTGCGGCGTTCTTCTTCAGGATCGCGCCGCCCCGATACAACCATCGGCGAAAGGCCGCGCTTGCGTGCCTGTCCCTCGAATGTTTGTGCCATCGAGGAAAAGAACCGGTTGTCATAAATCGGGACCAGTAGGCCAATGAGTCCGGATTTCGAGCTCCTCAAACCTCTCGCCTGCAGGTTGGCGGTGTGTCCGTCGTCGAATGATTTGAGACTTTTTGGGCTTTGGAAGAATGGAGTTTCGGGCTCGGTTAGCTGGTTAATTTAAGCCGCTTTGGCCTGGTGGTTCAAGCGGCGCTGTCTGATGGTTTCTCGTTTGATCCTTTCACGTTCGAGCAGGATTGTTTGGCCGCGTCCGAAGTAGACGTCGGCGGGCGTGAGATTGTCGAGGCTCTCGTGGTATCGGCGATGGTTGTAATGCTCGACGAAAGCCGCGATCTCAGCTTCGAGGTCTTCCCGGAAGAAGTAGTTTTCCAATAGGATGCGGTTCTTCAGCGTCTGATGCCAGCGTTCGATCTTGCCCTGTGTTTGCGGATGGCCGGGAGCGCCATGGACCTGGTCAATCTTGTATTTCTCAAGCCATTCACCGAGATCGGAAGCGACGTAACACGGACCGTTGTCGGACAGCAGGCGCGGCCTATGTTCGACCTTGACCTTGTCGCAGCCTGAGGCGGCCAGTGCCAGGTCGAGCGTGTCGGTGACATCATCGACTTTCATGCTGGTGCACAGCTTCCACGCAATGATGTAGCGGGAATAATCGTCGAGGATGGTCGACAGGTAAAACCAGCCCCAGCCGATGACCTTCAGGTAGGTGAAGTCGGTTTGCCACATCTCGTTCGGCCGCGTGGTCTTGTCCTTGAACTCGTTGTTGGCCTTGATGACGATATAGGCTGGCGAGGTGACCAGGTCATGGGCCTTGAGTAGGCGGTAGACCGAAGCCTCTGAGACGAAATAGCTTTCCATGTCGGTGAACTTCACCGCCAGCTCGCGTGGCGACAGATCGGCATGATCGAGCGCGAGTGTGATGATGCGATCCCTGATATCGTCGGGGATACGGTTCCACACCCGTGACGGCGCGGATGTCCGGTCTTCCAACCCCTCAACACCGTGGGTCTGGAAGCGATCATACCAGCGATAGAAGGTTGGTCTTGGAATGCCGAGCTTGTCGAGGGTTTGCCTGGCTGGCAGATGAGACCCCTCGACAAGCCGGATGATCTCGAGCTTTTCGGTGGCGGGATATCTCATTCTTCGTCGCCCCCATCCGCGATCATGCTTTTTTTAAGCAGGCGGTTTTCCAGGGTGAGGTCGGCCAGCGCCTCTTTCAGGTCGCGGCTTTCACGGCGCAGCGCCTTGACCTCGTCACTGGTGGCCGAACGGGCGGTGTCACCAGCAAGCCGCTTCTTGCCAGCTTCGAGGAATTCCTTCGACCAGCTATAATACAGGCTCTCGGCGATCCCTTCGCGGCGGCAGATCGCGGCAATACTGTCTTCACCGCGCAGACCTTCCAGCACAATGCGAATTTTCTCCTCCGACGAATGCAGCTTGCGCGTCGCGCGGCGAATATCCTTGATCGTCTTCTCGGCCGACGATGTCTGCGGCCCGGTTTTCTGTCTCATCTTCGCTTCCTTTGAATGAGCTACGATGAGCCGAAAATCCTCTCTTCTCAATTAAACCAGTTCTGTCTCATAGGCGTTGATGGCGGACAGATCGATATAGACTTCCGCGTTCGGATAGTTGTTCCTGCCGCCGGCGATCAGGCCGCCCATGTGGTCCTGATGCATGTGCGTCACGATCACCGCGTCAATCTGATCAAGCCGCAGACCGAGCCTGGCAAGCGCCTGCGGCAGGTTGCCGGTTTGCCCGATGGAGCCCGCTGCGCCGGCATCAATCAGGATGCGGCGTTGGCCGTCATCGACGAGATACTGATTGAACAGAAACCGCACTCCGCTTGGCCTGGCGGTGAACTGGGCGGCAGCCGCCTGTTCCACCTGGGCCGGATCCCGCCCCGGGAAGAAGTTGTAGGGCATATCCGCATAACCATCCGTCAGCGCCGTCACCGTAAAGCGGCCGATGCGGATCTGTGCCAGCGGGGTTACGCTGGCCAACGTCGCGACCGGTTCCGGCGTTGCGGCGATGGCCTGCGCACTATGGACCAGTCCTCCCGCGAGGAGGCCAAAAGGAAGGGCGCTTGCAAAGGCACGACGCGAAAGATCGGGCATGATGTCTTTCTCCTTATTGTGGCAATGGGGAAGATCCCCGACATCATGAAAGCTAGGATATCCAAAACCGATAGGGTATCCTGCGATTTCAGGAGATTACCTCTCAATTTATGGAAGGATGGAATGGATCGGTTTGAAGCGATGTCAGTGCTGCTCGCGGTGGTCGATGCCGGCAGCCTCTCGGCCGGCGCACGGCGATTGCAGGCGCCGCTCGCCACGGTCAGCCGCAAGGTCGCCGACCTCGAAAAGCATCTTGGTGCCCGTCTGGTGCTGCGTACCCGCCGCGGCCTGACCTTGACGGAGGAAGGGCGAAATTACGTCGCCGCTTCCCGGCGTATTCTGGGGGAACTGGACGCGGCTGAGCGGCAGGCGAGCGGCGATTACGGCGCGCTGCGCGGAGGGCTGCATATGACCGCTCCGATCGCGTTCGGGGAGCGCCACGTTCTGCCCATAGTGCTCGAATTCCTGAGGGAACAAACCGAAATCGACATGCGGCTGACGCTGACGGACCGCCAGATAAGTCTGGCGGATGAACCCGTTGACGTGGCGCTGCGTATCGGCCATCTGGCCGACAGCGCGCTGATCGCAACCCGTGTCGGTTCGGTCCGTCGAGTCGTCTGCGCCAGTCCTGACTATATCGCCCGGCGAGGCGTTCCGCTTGATCCCGATGACCTCGCCCAGCACGACGGTATAAGCTTCCAGGGCTTCGCAACCGCGCCCGAAGTTCGTTACCGCCGCGACGGGACGGCCTTCACTGTCGAACCCCGCCCCAGGCTTGCGGTCAACACGACAGAGGCCGCAATTCAGGCAGCCATGTCCGGTATTGGCATCATCCGGGTGCTCTCCTACCAGGTCGCCGATCAACTGCGTTCCGGCGCCTTACAGGAAATTTTGACCGAGTTCGCACCTGAACCTTTGCCTGTTAATGTCATTCATGGGCCGGCCGAGCCCTTGTCGATGAAAGTGCGGTGCTTTCTCGACTGGCTCACACCCCGCCTGCGCGAGCGGATGGCTCAATGAGGTCCGCTCCGGACCCACGGCCGATTTGCTTCATTTCTGCAGCCAACCGAGCGCAAGGTCGCCTGCCTCATGTCGTCGGAGGCGTTCGCGCGGTCAGTTTATTTCCATCCGGATCGCGAAGATATGCGACGAAAGCCCCGTTCGGCCGCGCCGTCGGCGGGCTCTCGATTGCCGTGCCGCCATGCGCGACGCCGGCGGCATGCCAGGCTAAAACATGATCGGGGGTCGCCGCCGCAATACCGATCGTTCCGCCGTTGGCGGCAGTCGCCGGCTTGCCATCGATCGGTTTCGTGATCATGAGCCGCCCACCCTCATGGGCGTAAATCAGTCGGCCTCTTGCATCCATTTCGCCGGGCTTGCCGCCCAGTGCAACAAAGACGGCATCGTAGAATTTCCTGGCCCGCTCCAGGTCGTTGCTGCCGATCATGACGTGGGTGAACATGTTTTATCTCCTCTCAGGTGTGGCGGTCTTTTCTGACGTTCAGCGGTCGAAATTTCCCAGATATCGGGCAGGTGATGTGCCAAGCGCTTTCTTGAACATGGTTATGAACGCAGACACGGATTGATATCCAAGATCGCCCGAAACCTGCTGCACCGTTGCCCCCGCGGCAAGGCTTCGGATCGCGACAATCACCTGCAATTGCTGTCGCCAGCGGCCGAAGGTCAGGCCCGTCTCGTTTTGGACGAGGCGGGCAAGCGAATTCTCGCTCATCGCCATTCGTTTTGCCCATTGTGCCATCGTACTACGGTCGGATGGATCTTCCGCCAGTTCCGATGCAATGCGTGCAAGCCGGGGCTCATCCGTCAGCGGCAGATGAAGATGCTCAACCGGCATCCGCGACAAGGCCGACAGAAGCAGGGTTGCCATGACTTCCGAGTCAGCAGTCGCCACAGCAGACTGGTCGGCCATCTCGATGATCAACTCCCTGACGAGCGGGGACAGGGAAAGCGTGCAGCACCGGTTCGGCAGATCGGCGGCTCCCGGCTCGATGAACAGGAAGAACAGACGCGCGTTGGCGGTCGCCACGTTGCTGTGACGCATGCCTCCTGGAACCCAGACGCCACAATGAGGCGGAACCATCCACATGCCGCTTGGGACGCGGCATGTCACGCCTCCCCGCAGAGGCATGACAAGCTGGCCCTTGCGGTGCTGGTGTTCCGGAGCCTCGCGTTCGTTCTGCGACACGTCGATCCTCACAGCGCGAACGCGCGACGAGGAGCTTTCGAGATCATGGTCGGCGAGGGCGCCGGACAGGGATATCGGCGTCTGGTGGTATTTAGTTATCATTAGAGAGAATATCTAAATTCTTCTTCCGGTTTTGTCGATAGGGTCATCCGGAAAGATGCTGGAGAAGAAGATTATGGCACTTCAAAAATACGACGACCGCTGGTGGTCGGATATTATCCGGACTGAAATTCGTCTTCCCCTGAAAGGACCTCGCGGGTTCTGCGCCCTTCTCCCGTTACGACCGGGAGCAAGGTTGGCCCGGGCTACGGTGCTGAAAAAGATGACAGACGGGCTCGTTTCGAAAGCCCGAGCGCTCGTTGCCCGCCACCCACCGGCCATGTCGACCGGTGAGTCCGCCGACCCGGCCGAAGCCTATCTGCACGCCTGCCTCGCCGTACCCTTCTTTTGTTATGTGTCGCCAGCGACTTATGGCCTCGCAGACGAGATCACCAGCAATAAACAAGGCATCGAGCGTAGCGCCCCCGCGCCGGAGGATGCGGTGTGAGCAGCCGGCCAGTTGTCACCAGCGGGAACGTCGTCTTTTCGCTGAAATCATTCCTTGCGGCCATGCTGGCATATTTTGTTGCCATCAGCTTCGATTTGAACCGACCGTCCTGGGCAGTTGCAACCGTCTATATTGTCGCTCATCCCCTCTCCGGTGCGATATCGTCGAAATCGGTATATCGGCTTCTGGGCACGGTCATCGGCGGCGGTGCGACGATCCTCATGGTCCCGAACCTGGTGAACGAACCGATATTGCTTTCCGGCGCGATCATCGTATGGGTCTCCGGGTGCACCTTTGTCAGTCTTCTCGATCGCACACCACGCAGTTATGTTTTTCTGTTAGCCGGCTATACCGTTCTTCTCGCAGGACTGCCGCTCGTCAACGCCCCGGCAAACACCTTCGATATTGTCGTTTCCCGCACCGAAGAGATCGGGCTCGCGATCATATGCGCGTCGATTGTCAGTCACGTTGTTTTTCCGGTTCACGTGGGGACAGCGCTTCTCAACCGGATCGATGGATGGATGGCCAGGGCGCAGAAGCTTTTCGAAGTCACAGCAACCGGCAAAATGGACGAAACCCAAAATCGGATGGAACGCCACGCCCTGGCGGGGGAGGCGGCCGATCTGCGGTCGTTCGCGGTGCATCTTCAGTATGACGGATCCAGATACCGAAGCAGAGTGGCTCTGGTGAAGTCGCTGCAGCACCGGATGGTTTCCTTCCTGCCCCTACTGAGCGAACTGGAGGATTTGCGACGATCGCTGGGGAGGTTGGACCCTGCCGGCCGGGAAAAGGCATTGGCGATAGTCGCGGAGGCGGATTCGCGTCCGGGAGGCTCCTTCTCCACGATCGGTGCGCTGGCCTTCCCCGGCTCGCTGCCGACATGGGAAAAACTCCTCCTTGTCAATTTCGCCCGAGACTTGCGGACTTTTTCCCGGCTCTCTGACGAGTGCCTTACTCTTCGAAAATCCATTGAAGATGAAAACGGAGCAAGAGGCGCCCGCGCGCCCGACAGAGCGCCCGCACCGCATCGCGATATCGGAATGGCGTGGCTGTCGTCGGTAACGGTTGCAGTATGCCTCGTAACATCGCTCTTCTTCTGGATCGCCACCGGCTGGTCCGACGGAGTTACCTTCGCCCAGATATCCGGTGTCCTTTGCTGCCTCCTTGCCACCATGGACGACCCGGTTCCTGCCATGCGCAAGTTTGTTAATGTGACGATCGGTGCAGCCATTGCGGCATTCGTCTACGGCTTTGCAGTCCTTCCGGCAATCGACGGGTTTGCACCGCTCTCTGCTGCTTTGGGGTTGTTTCTGATACCGGCGGGCATATGTCTTGCAGTGCCTTCACTCGCCATTGTCGGCATGGGGCTTTGCATAAACTTTCCCCTTCTTCTCACCCTTCAGGCATATCCCGCGACAGACTTCGGCACATTCGTGAATGCCGCGGGGGCGACCATACTCGCAATGGTCTGGACGATCACGGTTTGCGGTCTCTTTCGATCCGTGCGAGTTGAGACAAATGTGAGAAGGCTTCTTTCTGTTGTCCGGAAACATGTCGCGAACATCGCCGTTGGTAAACAAACCGACGTTCTCGCCGCCCATTATCGCATGATTGACGTTGCCGGCCTGTTCGCCTCAAGACTGGCGAAACTGCCTCCGGCGTCGGAGGTCGGCGGCTATGACCCGTTAAGGGATATCCGGGCAGGGCTGCATCTGATTGCAATGCAGGAGCTTTTACCCAAGGTTTCGAACGGTATTCACCTTGCTGCGCAACCGGTCTTTCAGGCGGTCACAATCCTATACCGCGGCCGTGCCGGTAAAGGTGGAGAAATCCTGGAAAGCGCCGTCCGGGCGCTGGATGATCTGATCCTTTCTCCTGCGGCCATCACCGTGATGGATGACGAACTTCTGCTGCGCGCCGCTGCTCTTCGCCTGTGCATTGCTCCGGACGCTGACGCGCCCGTTCCCCAGATACCCGGGTCTTGGAGGAAAGCCGCTTGAAGGAACAGGTCGATCTCTATGGCATTTTTCTGCCCTCGTTCGCAGCGCTCGCATTGTTTGCGTATGCAGGATTTCGTCTTCTCACATCACTTCTCGAAAAGATGGGGTTTTACCGGATGGTCTGGCACCGCTCCCTGTTCAACCTTGCGCTTTACATTACCCTTGTCGGCGGATTTTCTGCCGCTATCGACTGGTTTCCATGATCATGAAAAATCTGACGTTTACCGCGGGTCGAGTGCTTCTCACCTTCTCCATGACGGGATGCGCTGCGGTGCTGGGCTGGCACCTATGGTCTTTCTACATGGAGGCACCATGGACGCGTGATGCCCATGTCCGGGCGGATATCATCCGATTGGCACCAGATGTTTCCGGGCCTGTCGCCGAGGTTCTGGTGTCGGACAATGCACAGGTGGAGAAGGGAACGCCGCTGTTTCGCATCGAAACAGATCGCTTCGAGCTCGCGTTGCGCGAGGCAGAAGCGCAGGTAACAGCGACAAGGGCGGCGGCGGAGCTGGCGAAAACCGATTTCGAACGGTATCAACTGCTTGCGTCAAAGGAGGCGGCAAGCCTCAAGGAGCGTCAATACGCCGAAAGCCGGATGTATCAGGCAGAGGCCGCCTATCAGTCTGCGCTGGTTGCCCGCGATCTGGCAAGGCTCAACCTTGAGCGCACGACGGTCAGGGCACCGGCATCCGGTGCAATCACCAACTTTTCCCTGCGCAGGGGTAACTATGTCGTTTCCGGCAACGCCGTGGGAGCCCTGGTGGAAGAAGAATCCGTCTATGTCGCAGGATATTTTGAAGAAACGAAGCTCCCCCGGATCCACATTGGCGATCCGGTAACGATCAGTATCATGGGCGAAGCTCAGTCGGTCACCGGACGTGTCGCAGGCATTGCCGCGGGCATTGAAGATCGGGAGCGAAGCGATAATGCGGGTTCTCTGGCAAGCGTCGCTCCGACATTCTCATGGGTCCGACTTGCCCAGAGAATCCCCGTGCGGATTGAGATCGATGACGCCCCAAAGACGGTTCGGCTCGTTGCGGGAAGAACCGCAACCGTTTCGATCGAGCAGAGGAGTAACCAGGCGGCACTTCGTCATCCGTTACCCTCCGCGATGACACCCTGATCGCTACCGAAGCAGAGTTTTGAGGGGGGCCGCGGTTCCAAGCCACGGCAGGCCGAGATGGAACCGCTGGTGGCAGAGACCGTTCGTTCCATGATCCAGGGGGAGCGCGATGTTTGAAAATTTCAGGCTGGAAATGATCAATGTCCCGGAAACGACACTACGGGTTCGCCATGGCGGCAAGGGCCCGCCGCTTCTTCTGCTTCACGGACATCCGAGAACACACACAACCTGGTACAAGGTGGCTCCCATTCTGGCCGACAAGTTCACGGTTGTTTGCCCCGATCTGCGAGGTTTTGGCAAGTCTGGCAAGCCGTCTGACCCCTATGATCATGAAGCGTCGTCAAAGCGGGCCAAGGCTCGTGACTGTGTTGCGCTCATGGAACATCTCGGTTTCGACCGGTTCTTTCTGGCCGGCCACGACCGTGGAAGTTACACGGCATTTCGCACCGCGATGGACCACCCGGCAAGAGTTGAGAAGCTCGCGATCCTCGACGGTGTTCCGATCCTCGAAGCGCTGGAGCGATGTAATCTTCGCTTTGCACAGCAATGGTGGCACTGGTTCTTTTTTGCTCAACACGACAAACCCGAGCGGGCCATCCTTGCCGATCCCTTGGCATGGTATGGCGGGAGCGAGGCTTCGATGGGAAAAGAAAACTTTGCGGACTTCCGCTCGTCCGTCGAAGACCCCAGGACTGTTCAGGGCATGCTTGGTGATTATCGCGCGGGTATCCACATAGACCATCTCCACGATCTTGATGATCGAAATTGCGGAAGAAAGCTGACATGCCCACTTCATGTCCTTTGGTCGCTGCAGGACGATCTGGAAATGTTGTACGGAGATGTCCTGTCGGTATGGCAGCCCTGGTCAACCCTTCCCGTTTCGGGTCTGGGAATAGACGGCGGACATCACATGGCAGAAGAGGCTCCAGCGGAACTGGCGCATGAGCTCATCTCGTTTTTCACCGCATAAGGCTATCGATTTCGTCCGCCCCTTGCTGTGTAGGCGATGGGCATTGTCGCCGGATTTTACCGCCCCGCAGTCGAATACCCGAGACCATAGAGTTGCCCTCTTCCATTCGATCAGGACCGCGACCTCAATCCGGAACGGAGCAGCAGCATAAAGGCGGGCGCACCGATAATTGCGGTGATGATGCCCGCCGGAAGTTCAAGTGGCGCGATAATGCTGCGACCGATCGTGTCGGCGAAAGCGAGCATCACAGCGCCGAGCGCCATCGCGACAGGAAGGCTTTTTGCATGGCGCGCTCCGGCAAGGAGCCGAGCCGCGTGGGGCGCGAGCAAGCCAACGAAACTGACGGCTCCGATGGAAGAAACGGCGATTGCCACCGCGACGGCGGCATAGAGCATCGCGTATTTGCTCGCATTTCCCGTCGCGAGGCCCAGTGAGCGGGCTTTTTCGTCCCCAAGCAAAAACGCATCAAGATGACGGCTGAACAACAGGCCGGTGGCCGACAGGGCGAGGACCCATGGCATCAATACGACTGCGTCGGCGTAGCCACGGGCGTGCGTGGAGCCGATGAGCCATGAAAGTGCCTGCGCCGTTTGCAGGCGAGCCTCCACGACGATGATCGTTGCGGCCGCGCCCAGGCTTGCTGCGATTGCGACACCGGCCAGGACGAATTTCTCGGGAGAATATTTTGGCGCCAGCAACCGGAGCAGCAAGAGCACGGTAATGGCCCCGGCCAGAGCGACCGCCTGGAAAGTTGGCGTTGCGGGCGCAAATCCCAACAGGAGCGCGACGAGGCTAAACAGCGCTGCTCCCTGTGTAAGGCCCAGCGTCTCCGGCCCGCACAGCGGATTGCGCGTCACCGCCTGAAGGACGGTGCCGGCAGTAGCCAGCAATGCACCACAGCCAAGTGCCACAAGAAGGCGAGGCGCGCGCAGGTCGAGGTTTCCCGTCACCTCGGCAATCGTCAGTGACAGCCCGTCGCCTGTCGCGAGACTTGCCGCGATGACTATCAGGCCCAAGGCGGCAAGCGCTGCCGCGGCAAGGGGCAGGGGCGGGGGCGCTATCCCTACGGGCAAGCCGATTCGGCGCTCTCCCCCGATCTTCGCCTTCCGGAGCAGGAGCAGCATGGCCGGTGCACCAAGGCAGGCAACCGTAACGCCTGTGGGTATGCTCGTGCCATTGTGCGCGAGGGACTGCGTGACGACATCTGCGAGGAGCAGGGTGTTTGCTCCCCAAACCATCGAAAGCGGCAGATGGCGATGATGCCGAATTATACCCAATGCGCGCAAAACATTCGGGACTGCAAGGCCGATGAAGCCAATCGGCCCTGCGAGGGTAACGGCGGCGCCGCAGAGAAGAACGCCGACGAGCAGACCGAAAAGTGTGACGGCCCGCGTCACCCCGAGACTGGCCGAGGCCTGATCTCCCAGTCCCAGCAAGTCCAGGGCGCGCGCCATCACCATCAGCATCAGGAAAGAAAGTAACACCAAGGGGATCGCCGTGGTGACCCTGGCCCATCCGGTCTGGTCCAGGATACCGGAGGACCAGAGCAACAGACCGGACGCCCGTTCGTCGGCGAGAAGCACGATGGCCGATGATATGGCGGAAAAACAAAGTGATACGGCGATACCCGAAAGAGCCAGCCGGCCGGGCGCGGCTTGAAAGCCGCCTGCCAGCGCGAGACATGCAGCTGCGCCGGCGAGGCCGCCTGCGCTTGTTGCGATGATGGGTGGTAGAGCCAAGGGCAGCAACAAGGTCGATACAACGAGGAAAAGCTGCGCGCCGCTGGTAACGGACAGTATATCCGGAGCCGCCAAAGGGTTTCGCAAGACGGTCTGGAGAACCGAACCTGCCAGCGCGAGGGCGGCGCCAGTTGATATTGCTGCGACCATACGCGGCGCCCGGGTCGTTTCCAGAATTGCCTGCGCGAGTGTTTCCGGGGCTGTCGGAAAAAGAAACACGTCCCTCCAGCCGACCAGACTGCTCCCCACTCTGAGTTCCAGCGCCGCCAGGAGCAGCAAAAGGATCACGCCAACGGGCCAGACAAGGGATGGAGCCAATCGATGAAGGGTGAGGCGAGACACAGTCATGGTTGAGCCAAAGCCGGGCGGTTTTGCTGATTGCCGGTGCCGACCCAGTCGACCATGCAATAGGTTCGCCCGCTTCCGTCGGGATGTGGGACGAGATCGACGTGGCACTCAAAGGCCTGCCGCAGCAGGTCAGCCCGAAGCACCTGGTGTGTCGGCCCAGCCGCGAGAACCTGACCCTTCTGCATCAGGACGACGTCATCGGCGACATCCATAACCTGATTGAGATCGTGAAGCACCGCGATGATCGTGAGCCCTTTCTCCGAGTTGAGTTTGCGCAGGAGTGTCAGCAGCTCGGCCTGATGTCTGATGTCGAGAAAGCTCGTGGGTTCATCAAGAAAGAGGACACGCGGTTCCTGCGCCAGAGCCATGGCCAGCCAGGCGCGCTGCCTTTCACCGCCGGAGAGGGTCGTGAGTTGACGTGCACGTAAGTCCTGGAGGCCGACGCGAAAGATGGCGCTTTCGATAATTCTGCGGTCCTGTGCCGACAGGCGTCCCAGCCAGGGGCGATGAGGATAACGGCCTTGTTCAACGAGTTCCTCGACGCTCAGACCGATCGGAACCTCCGGCGTCTGGCTCATGACGGCAACCTGACGGGCGACGGTGCGCCGTGACAAAGCGTTGAGTTGCCGCCCGGCCAGGTGGACCTCACCCTCCGTCGGTTGTTCGAGCCCGGCGAGGCATTTGAGCAGCGTGCTTTTCCCGGAACCGTTCGCGCCGCATATGACGGTAATACGGCCTTCGAATGCGATTGAATCGACCTGCCGAAGCGCTTGAGCCTGATCATAGATGACGCTGAGACCAATCGCCTGAGCGGCGATTGTCTCCGTCTTCTGTTTGCTTGCGAGCCCCGTCATCCGGCAGCCTCGCGCATGGCTTTGCGCAGAGAGGACAGGCTGCGATAACCGACGTCTGCGGCCGCCTCTTCCAGGCGCGCTCCCTCCGCCTGCCGGCGCATGACATGCGCCATGCGCAAGCGACGCCGCCATTCGGCGAAACTCATGCCCGTCTGGATTCGGAATTTCCGGGTCATGGTGCGCCGGCTCATGCCGAGATTGTCTGCCCAGCGGTCTATATCAAGATCGAGCGATGGGGTTTCGGAAAGATCCCGACACAGCCGCTGCAATCGCTTATCACTTGGCATTGGAAGCGCAAACGGGCCTTCCTCCGCATTGGCAATTTCTTCGAGTATCAGAGCTGCCAGATGTCCGCCGCGCCCATTTTCGTCATAAAGAGTTGGTTCCTTCAGGAACGCTCCAACCGTGGCCGAAAGGAGCGTCGAGGTCGAGATGACACGTGGCGGCTCCCAGGGCATGGCGATCCCCGGGTCCGGCTCGATATAGACCGACTGCATGGAAACCCGCCCGTGCGAATGGACGGCATGTGGTATCTCGGGCGTTATCAGCAAACCGTAACCACAGGGGATGATGAACGAGGTGTCGGGGGTGCGGGCGGTCATGAAGCCGTCGATGATCTGGAGCAATTGCCCTCGGCGATGGCTGTGCCAGCCAAAATCGACGCTTTGCTCGTAGGTCCGCGCCATGGCAGCGACAGGCCGCGGCACATTTTGAAGATCGGCTGCCCTTTGCGGCTGTTTCATCGTGTTTCCAGGCAATGGGATTCCTCACGGGGGCCTTGCCGCCGCATCCAACGGGAAGAGCCATAGTCGCGTCGCGTCTGTATTTCAAAAGGAAAAATTGGCCTGATAGAGCAGAATAATATCATCTAACAGGATCGGGCCACAAAATGGCCCGCGAGAGCTCGATTTTGACCTGACAATGCTGATAAAAAAAGTCTAGTTAAGCGGCCAAGCGTGCGGGAAAAGAAAATCACTGCGGACAGTCCGGAGTAGCCCTTACGCAGTATTCCTATCACAGGTCCTCGAATGCAGAACACCCACCTTCGCCTTCGCACATCAACCTGCCACGTCACCAGACAGCAGCTCCTGTTTCTGGTGTCAGGCGTTGCGTTGGGAGCACTTGTCCTCCAACCGGGAAGGGTTGAGGCGCAAGAGGCAAATGGGTCCACCGTGCTCGAGCCGATCGTCGTACAGGGAAAGACGGCGGCCAAAGGGGCGCGTGTCGAACAGCGTGGCTACGTTGCGACGCAATCGGCCTCGGCCACCAAGACTACGACGGCGATTGCCGAGACGCCGCAATCCGTCTCCGTGATTACCCGTGGCGCGATGACGGATCGAGCCGTGCAGACGGTGGCGGACAGCCTGCTCTATAGCGCGAACGTCAACGGCCAACGCTACGGTAACGACCCCCGTTCGGATTACTTCAGCATCCGCGGCTTTAGCGCCGATCTCTATCTCGACGGCTTGCGCGTGCCGCAGATTGCAAACCAGACCGGTGGCTATGCCGGCTTTCGAGTGGAACCCTACTTCCTTAATCGCGTGGAAGTGCTGCGCGGACCAAGTTCGGCGCTTTTTGGACAAACGAATGTCGGCGGCGTCGTCAACATGGTCAGCAAGGATCCGTCAGAGACTGCTGGCGGAGAAGTCTACGCGCGCTTCGGAAGTTATAATCAGAAGGAAGCAGGGTTTGACGTCACGGGCCCTGTCGGTGCGGATTCAAATCTTACCTATCGCCTGGAAGGCATTATCCGCGATAGCGAAACAATGAACGATTTCGGCAAGAACGACCGTTTCGCCATCAGCCCGACAGTCAGGTGGTCGCCGGATGAAGATACCAGTCTCACGGTTTATGGCGCCTATATGAAGGATGACGCCGGCCAGGTGCCTTCGCTTATTCCAGCACTCGGGAGCATCTATTCCAATAGTCTCGGTTTGACGATACCGCGCAGCTTTTCGGACGGCGATCCCTCGTTGGCGATTTACGACAAGGAAACGGCCTATATTGGATATCGGCTCGAACACGCAATTAACGACGATCTCGTTCTACGCCAGAATTTCCGGTACTCATATCTGGACGTCAATTATCAAAACCTTTTCGGCAACGGCCTTTCCGCCAACCAGCGCACGCTTTCACGCCTCGTTTACAATGCGCAGCCAACGCTCAACGCCGTGGCGCTGGATACCAATCTTGAGTACAAGTTCGACAGTGGGCCAATCAGCCATACGCTTCTCGGCGGTATCGACGTGCAGTGGCAAAACCTTGTGAACAGGACAGGATCACGCAGTGGCCCCACACTCGACCTGTTCAATCCGGTCTACGGCATTGGCGTACAGCCGGCAGCACTGACGACACGTCTTGATCAGACGCAGCGTCAGGTCGGTTTCTATCTACAGGATCAAATGGAACTCGGCGGGCTTCGACTGACGGTTGGCGGCCGCCAGGACCATGTCAGCAACGATTCCGACAGCACCACGCTTGCCAGCGGTCTTACCACCCGATACCGGCAGGACGATAGAGCCTTCACCGGCAGGGTCGGTGCCGCTTATGTCCTTGATAACGGTCTTGTGCCCTACGCGCTTTATTCCACGTCCTTCTCCCCGGTGCTGACATTGGCGCCAACGCCGCTGAAGCCAACCAAGGGCGAGCTGAAGGAAATCGGCGTGAAATTTGCGCCACAGGGCGAGGACTTCAGCCTTACTCTTTCCGGCTTCGAGGCGACGCAGCAGAATGTCGTCAACCGTGTTGCAGGCGTTTATTACCAGACTGACGAGGTGCGCGTCCGCGGGATCGAACTGGAGGCCAACGCCACCCTTTGGGACAGTCTCAATGTTACTGCGGCGGCGAGCTGGCAGGATCCTGTGGTAACCGAGAGCCAGACGCCCACCCAGATCGGGAAAATGCCGTATACCGTTCCAAAGCAGCAGCAGTCGCTGTTCGTGAGTTATGATCTGCCGATGCCGGACAGCTGGAACGGCAAGCTGACAGTCGGTGGTGGTGTCCGACGCATCGGCAAGACTGCCGGGGATACCGCGAACTCATTCTTCGTTCCCGGTTATACGCTGGTCGATGCCTTTGCCCGTTACGAACATGATCGCTATTCGTTCCAGCTCAACGGCTACAATCTCGGAGACAAGACCTACGTCGCCGGTTGCAACACCACCACGCAGTGCTATTACGGGCAGGGTTTGACCGTTGTCGGAACAGTGAGCGTGAAGTGGTAGCGGGTATAGGCAGACGATCGTTCTTGAGTGGCGCGGTGGCTTTGATTGCGGCGCCAGGGTCGCTTGCCGCCTCAGGACCCTCACGCCTGGTCACGCTCGATTGGACTGCTACCGAGATTGCGCTTTCCCTTGGAATATCGCCGGCTGGATGCGCGGAAATCTCCGGGTACAGAACATGGGTCGATGTCGCAAATGAAGGCCTTTCCGATGCCGTCGAGGTGGGGCGACGACAGCAGCCCAGCCTTGAGGCGGTCCGCAAACTGCTGCCTGACCTCATCTTGACGTCGCGGTATCGGCACGCGTCCATCGCTCATGCGCTCGGTGAGATCGCTCCGGTTCATCTGATCGATGATCAGGAAAATGGCGGTGACATGCTGGCGAGCGTCTGTCAGAGCGCCCGTCAGGCGGGCGCAGCGCTTTCGCGATCGGATGACGTCGCAAGGCTCCTCGGACGTTTTGATGATGAGATCGAAAACCTGAAGTCGCGCCATGCCGGGCAGGTGGCAGGCCGCAAGCTGGTCGTGGCGCAACCGTTGCCGGGCGTTCCGCGGTTGCGCGTCTTTGCGCCCAACGCCGCAATTTCCGGCCTTCTCAGGAAGATCGGCTTTGCCGATGGCATTGAAATGTCACCGCAACCTTTCGGTTTTACGACAATCGATCTTGAAGGACTTGCCTCCCTTGGGAGCGACAGCACCTTGTTCATCCTCGGCGAGACCGTTCCGGCTGATCTTCTCAATGCTTCGCTCTGGCCCATGTTGCCGGTCGTAGCGCAAGGAAATGTCCGTTTGACCGGCATGCCATCCTGGCCATTCGGCTCCACGGCCTCACTGCAGCATCTGGCTCGCCAGATTGTCACCCGGCTCGTTTAGGCTGCGGGAGCGTATGCGAAGGTCGGAGGTTCTTGGCGAATTGCTGCGGCAGTCGGCACATTCGCAGTGGCGGGACTGCTTCCGGCGCAGGCGGCCCGCCGATCTGGCTTTCACTGAATTGCTGGAGCCCGATTGTCTTTTGGCTGTCCTTAACAGTTACGGTCGCCGCCACGGGGCGAACGCGCCCATTGCCGCCGTTGCCGGGGAGTGGTCAAAGCGGTACTTCGCAAGGGTGATGAGACCGATTGCCACCGCAGCCATCTTACTGGATTGGCGGGTAACTCTGACGCCGGCGGACTTGAGCATCGAAATAAGCGGTGAAGGGGAGGTCGTTTCGCTCGGCCTGACTGATTTCGGCCACCCGGTCCGAGCGAAGTCCGCAGAGGACCGTTTCGATTTTCTGATCAGGGGCAATATCGAAGCAGTTATCCGAGCTGTGTCCGAGGTGAGCGGGCTGTCTCGCAACGTCCTTTGGTCAAATGCCGGCAACCTGTTCGAAGGTATCGCCCGCGGTTACGCCGGGGATAATGATTGCCCTGGTGCAGGCGTCGCGGATGCACTGGCATTGCTTGAGCTGCCTCAGATGGCAGATGGCTCACGTAACCCGCTTTTCAGACCTATCCTTTACCCTGGAAGCGATGGCCAGCCGGAGCGGCTCCGCCGCGTCTGTTGTATCCGATATCTGATCGACGGACTGGGTTACTGCAAGACGTGCCCGTGCCCGGGGCGGCACTGTTCTTCGGGAAAAAATTAAGGGCCTGCCGAAAGCAGATAGCGTGCCCCCTTTCAGCAAATTTGCAGGACCTCAAACAACGGAAACGACGGGGCGCTGGCTCACGGCACCACGCAGCGGCCCTGTCGACCAAACTGGCGCGCCATGGTACGGTTGCGATCTGTCCGGTAGGTAACGGCAAGTTGAGGATCAATCCGGGACGCCGTCGCGGCCGATCTTCCGGCTTTCCTTCGGACGTGTCGACCGAGGACGGCCCAGACGGGCAAGGGAACTGTCAACTGCGCATCAGCCGGGCGCCGCGGCATGCCGACTTAGCTTAGGGGGATCTGAATGCTCATTCTTCTCGCAATGCTGATAGGGCTTGTCGCCGGTCTGCGCACCATGACTGCCCCGGCCGCAGTCTCCTGGGGCGCTTATCTCGGGTGGTTCGATATTTCTCCAAGCGTTCTCTCCTTCATGGGCTCGCTCTGGGCTGCGGCGATTTTGACTGTGCTTGCCATCGTGGAACTGATTGCCGACCAGCTTCCCGGCACGCCCTCACGCAAGGTACCCGTTCAGTTCGGAGCACGGGTTATAATGGGCGCTCTCAGCGGTGCGACGGTCGCCGCAACTGCAGGAATGGTGGTTCCCGGGCTTCTCGCGGGGGTCATCGGCGCTGTCGTCGGAACCTTCGGCGGTGCATCCGGCCGCGCTTATCTCGCCAGGCATTTCGGCCGCGACCTTCCCGCCGCCCTGATCGAGGATGCGGTCGCCATCCTGCTCGCACTGATCGTCGTGGTGTCCGTGTCATGAGGGAGTATGACGCGATCTTCATCGGGGCCGGTCAGGCCGGACCATTCCTTGCCGCCCGCATGGCGGCGATGGGGCGCAAGGTGGTCCTGATCGAACGCAAATATCTTGGCGGCACCTGTGTCAACGCCGGGTGCATGCCGACCAAGGCATTGGTCGCCAGCGCCAAGACCGCGGAGGTTGCGCGGCGCGCATCCGAATTCGGCGTCACCATCAGCGGTGAGCCGATAGTGAACATGCCGGCCGTAGCGGCCCGCGCCAGGAAGGTGACCCTTGATGCGAGAAACGGTTTGGCATCCTGGTTTGACAGTCTCGAGACGATGGATGTGATCCACGGCCAGGCCAAATTCGTCGGTGCGAAGGCCGTGTCCGTGGACGGGACAGACTATACCGCGCCGCAGATTTTTATAAATGTCGGCGCGCGGCCACACATCCCAGACATTCCTGGCCTTGAGGACGTGCCATACCTCACGAGCACGTCGGTGATCGCGCTCGAGAAATTGCCGAAACATCTGATTGTTCTTGGTGGCAGTTATATCGGACTGGAATTCGCCCAGATGTATCGGCGCTTCGGCGCCGAGGTGACGGTCATTGAGCGTGGGCAGCAACTGGCGCCCAGGGAGGACACCGATATCTCGCAAGCCATTGCGGAGATTCTGAGTGGGGATGGCATCGAGGTTCTTTTGAACCGCAGACTCCTGTCCTTCACCAAGGAAGATGTGGGCGTC
The DNA here is from genome assembly GCF_017357485.1 of Rhizobium sp. ZX09. NCBI lineage: Bacteria > Pseudomonadati > Pseudomonadota > Alphaproteobacteria > Hyphomicrobiales > Rhizobiaceae > Rhizobium > Rhizobium sp. ZX09. The sequence continues at coordinate 908,550 of NZ_CP031364.1, read as the reverse complement.
GTCGTGCGGACCGATCAGGGTGAAGTCCGTGGGAGCCATGTCCTGGTCGCCCTCGGACGGCGGCCGAACACCGATGATCTCGGTCTCGATCTTGCTGGCATCGAGACTGATCAACGCGGCTTCATCACGGTGGATGAGCGCTTGCAGACCACCGCAGAAGGCATTTGGGCCCTTGGTGACTGCAACGGGCGAGGCGCATTCACGCATACGTCCTACAATGATTTCGAGATCGTCGCGGCAAACCTCCTTGATGGCGGCAACCGAAAAGTGTCAGACCGCACCCTCGGTTACGGCCTCTACATTGATCCGCCGCTCGGACGCGTTGGCATGACGGAGCGTCAGGCGAAGGAGGCCGGTCACCGGATCAAGGTCTCGACCCGACCGATGAGCCGCGTCGGCCGGGCCGTTGAGAAAGGTGAAACGCTTGGCCTCATGAAACTCGTCGCCGACGCCGAAACCGACCGGATACTCGGTGCCGCTTTCCTGGGGGTCGGAGGTGACGAGGCGGTCTATGGCGTGCTCGACGCCATCAACCTGGGGGCCACAACTGAAGAACTGCGCTGGGCGGTGCCAATCCATCCAACGGTCGGAGAGCTGGTGCCTACACTGATTGGCGACCTCAGGGAAACCTGACATCCAGCCGGCCCGGCGAGGAGCGCAAAGGCTTTTCCGGATCGATGAGGCGACTGTCGCTCGTTTCGTTGGTTCAACGTCGGCCTTCTGACGTCTATGGCGCCGCCGTTTCGCTGGACGAGGGTGACGATCTTACTATCCGGCTGGGCCTTTCGACCGATTACCAGAACAGAGACCCGGACGCTCGAAACTGCCGGCCGGTGATCGTGAGGTCGGATCCTCGCTAGATTACCGCTTCGATGAGTTCTTCCTTGTTTGCAACGCGCGAATAGGTTTTCGCCTTCGATACGTTCGCATGGCGCGCAATTTCTTCAAGCGTGAGGATGGGATCGGCCATTTAACTCAACAACGCAGGATGCTTACAAAAAGAGCGCCGGTAAAGCCGACGCTCTCTTTGTGCTTAGGCCAGGTGATGCGGCTTGGTCATTCCGTAGATGGGCGTCTCGATGCCCACCTGGCGGGCTTTCAACTGCAGCGACAGATATTGGGAGTAATGGCGTGACTGATGCAGGTTGCCGCCGTGAAACCACAGGGCTTCCTGCTGTGTCGGTTTCCACATGTTGCGCTGCTCGCCTTCCCAGGGGCCTGGATCCTTGGTGGTGTTGGAGCCGAGGCCCCAGCATTTTCCGACCTTGTCCGCCACGTCGCGCGAGATGAGATCGGCGGCCCAGCCGTTCATTGAACCGTAGCCGGTGGCGTAGACCACGAGGTCAGCCGGCAGCTCCGTCCCATCCTTCAGGATGACCGCGTTCTCTGTCAGATGCGAGACGTCGACGCCAGACTTCAGTTTGATCGAACCGTCGATGACCAGATCGCAGGCCCCCACGTCGATGTAATATCCCGATCCCCTCCGCAGGTATTTCATGAACAGGCCCGAATCGTCGTCGCCAAAGTCGAGCATGAAGCCGGCCTTTTCGAGCGCTTGGTAGAACTCGGCATCCCTTTCCCGAATCCTGTTGTAGATCGGGATCTGGAACTCATGCATGATCCGGTAGGGCAGGGACGCAAAGATCAGGTCGGCCTTGCGCGTCGTCATGCCGCCCTGAACTGCCCGCTCGGAATAAAGATCGCCAAGGCCGATCTCCATCAGCGAGTCCGACTTGACGATATGGGTCGACGAGCGCTGCAGCATGGTGACATCGGCGCCGGCTTCCCAGAGCGCTGCGCAGATATCGTGGGCCGAGTTGTTGGAGCCAATGACGACCACCTTCCTGCCGGCATAGGCATCCGGACCCGGATGCTGGGAAGAATGCTGCTGCTCGCCCTTGAAGATGTCCTGACCGGGGAATTTCGGCACATTGGCCTTGCCCGACATGCCGGTTGCCAGTACGAGCTGCTTCGGCTTGAGGACGACCTCTCTGCCGTCGCGATCGACGACGACGGTCCATTCGCCGGTCTTCTCGTCGTATTCGGCGGATTTGCAGGTCGTGGAGCCCCAGTAATTCAGTTCCATCACCTTGGTGTACATTTCCAGCCAGTCGCCCACCTTGTCTTTTGGGGTGAATATCGGCCAGTTTTCCGGGAAGGGAATGTAAGGAAGGTGATCGTACCAGACAGGGTCGTGCAGGCAGAGTGACTTGTAGCGCTTGCGCCAGCTGTCACCGGGCCGCTCGTTCTTCTCTATGATGATCGTCGGAACGCCGAGCTGGCGAAGGCGTGCGCCGAGCGCGATGCCGCCTTGGCCGCCACCGATGATGACGACATAGGGCTGGGACGTGTAACCGAGTTCCGCCGCCTCGCTTTCGCGCTTTTCCTTCCAGGTCGTGCGGTTTCTGTCATGGCCGTGCTCCGCCCCCATCGGGCGGCGGAAGCCCTTCGGCTCCTCATGGCCCTTCAGTTCGGTCATGGTGGTCAAGAGGGTCCAGATCAGGCCATCCTTCAAACGGATATGGCCATAGCCGCGGGCAACCCCCGTTTCGAATTCGAACCAGCCTTCGGTAACGCCGCCCGCTTCGGAAGCGGCCTCCCTGGTGTCCTGCACAAAGTTGGACGGTTTGGTTGCGGCAAGCTGGCTGGAAAGCATGTCGCGGACCTGCTCGCGGCCTTCGAGGGTCTTCAGGTTCCAGGTAAAGGTCACCAGATCTCGCCAGTAACAATCCGCCTGAAACAGGTTGGCGGCGGCGTCCACGTCGCCTTTCGCCAGCGCTCCTTCGAGCTTCGCAAGGGCCGTGTCGATCTTGGTTCCGGGGCTGATATCAAGCATTTATTCTCCTCCATGATTGCTTGGTGATGGTCACGGAACGCCGCTGCCGGGCGTTCCGTCAGAGCCTCCAAACCGCCGCCTTCAGGGCTCCTCTCCCTTCAGGCCTTGGCCGAGATGCTTATTTCGCGAGATCGATCAGGATCTTCAGGTGGGTGCCAGCCGGATCGAGGAGGGCGTCGAAGCCCTCTTTCACGGCCGTTTCAAGCGTGACGCGCTTGGTGACAATCTTCGTCGCCGGCAGGAGGCCGGATGAGATCAGGCTGATGACACGCGGCCAGTAATGGGTCGGATAGGCCCACGAGCCTTTGACCTCGAGATCGCGGAACGTGACCTGGAACCAGTCGATCGGATTCTCATGCGGATGCAGGCCTGTCTGAACGACGACGCCCTGCTTGCGCACAGCATCCACGCATGCCTTCAGGGCGTGTTCGTTGCCGACGCATTCGATCGCGACGTCACATCCCACCTGGCCCTCGGTCTGTGCGCGGACGACATCGCCAACCTTCTCGCGCTTCGGATTGATGGCGACAAGGTCGGGCAGGACTTTCTTGGCAAGCTCGAGGCGGGCATCGTTCAGGTCCGAGACGAACAGCTTGGTGGCGCCGGCCGCTCGGGCCGCCAGCAGCGTCAGCATGCCGATCGGGCCGGCACCCGTAACGAGAACGCTGTTACCGGCGGTGACGCCGCCACGGTCGCAGGCGTAGACGGCAACTGCCGTCGGCTCGACGAGCGCGGCCTCTTCATCGGTCATCTCGTCTGGGATCTTCTGGACATTATATTCGTGAACGAGCGCGGCTTCAGCCATGCCTCCGCTATTCCAGCTGAGACCCACGAGTGCGAGTTGCGGGCTGAGATGGAAAAGGCCGCGGTCGGCGAAGTAGTCGCCGGAGCGCGGCATGACGAGAGGCTGGATCGAGACGCGGTCGCCGATGGCGACCGAGGTCACGCCTTCACCGATGGCTTCGACAACGCCGCCGAACTCGTGGCCGAGGACCTGAGGGCCGTGGGCGCCGGTAAACGGATGCGGCTCGGTCGGGATGAAGATCGGGCCATAGCTGTATTCGTGAAGATCTGTTCCGCAAATTCCGACGAAGCGGTTGCGGACGATGACCTGACCCGGTCCCGCCTGTTTCGGCTCGGGAATGTCCTCGAGCCGCAAGTCCTTTGCGGCGTGAAATCTGAGGGCGCGCATGTTTCCTCCTTAAGGCTGCTTTTCATGCCATCAGGAGGAGCAACCGCCGTGCCAGCCGACCCGACCGTCGAGAGGGCTGGAAATCACAGCGTTTTCAGGGAATGTGACGACGATTGCGCCACAGCTGTGGCGCGACAGGTGTGGTGGATGCCGCAATGAATGGCTTAGTGCGGACGCTCTATACCGAACCGTCTCATCCGGCGATGGAGCGTTGTGCGATCGATACCAAGACGGCGGGCGGCTTCGGAGACGTTGCCCTTGCAACTCGTGAGAACGGCACGCAGGTCTGCTTCGAGGCTGTCGCCGACGCGCATGCTGGCAGGCTGCGACAAATGATCCGGCAGGTCCGTGATCTCGATCACACCATCGTCGCACAGTGCTGCGGCAAAGGCGATGGCATTGTCGAGTTCGCGGATATTGCCTGGCCAGCGATGGTTGAGAAGCAGCAGCCTCGCTGCGCCCGATAACGTCAGGCGGCTGTCCTTCGTATTGTGTTTATCGAGCAGTTGCTCGAGGAGCCACGGCAGATCCTCGCGTTCATGGAGCGGCTGTAGCGACAGGACGGCGGCGTTGAGCCGATAATAGAGGTCTTCGCGGAACCCGCCTGCCGCGACCATGTTGGCCAGCGATCGATGCGAAGCGGAGACGACACGGAAACCCACCTTGCGCGCGACCGAGCCGCCGACGGGAAGTACCTCGCCCTCGGCGAGAACCCTGAGCAACCGGCTCTGGGCGGCATAGGACATGTCGCCGATCTCGTCGAGGAACAGCGTTCCGCCCTCGGCCTCCTCGATCAACCCCTTTTTCCCCTTGGCCAGCGCCCCGGTAAAAGCCCCCGGGACGTAACCGAAAAGTTCACTCTCGATCAGCTGCTCCGGAATGGCGGCGCAATTGACTGCCACGAAGCGGCCAGAAAGCCCGCTCATCTCATGAATGATGCGGGCGAGATATTCCTTGCCCGTCCCGGTCTCTCCCTGCAGCAATATCGGCAGTCTGCTGGGTGCAAGTTTGACTACCTTGCGCCTGAGGTCGTCGATCGCCGGCACATTGCCGCCGAGCCTGTTGATCGCCGGCGATCGGCCGGAAGTGCGGGCAGAGGGCACGTTGCCTGTGCGTTGCTGCGGTTCTATGGCATGGGCAAAGAGCAGCGAGCCGTCGCGAACGGCGATCCGCCGTTCCTGGGGCAGGCTGGCCCGGGTCAGCGAGGCTAACTCGTCGAGCCCCGCATGGAAGAAGTCCGTAACGGGCTGGCCGATCAGAAGCTCGGGCGTGCGCCAGTCGAGACCGCGCGACGCGGCAAGAAGCCGGGCGCCGCCGTGGGTCATGCCGGTGATGCGCCCCGCACCGTCTACGGATATCGCCGCTTCCGGATCGACGTCAAGAAACTCCGGCGCTCCCGCAAAGCGCAGGACCAGATCGTGACGGCTGTTTGCCATGAGATTGGCAAGCTCGATCCGCCGCACCGTCGACGAGACGAGATGACGCGCCATGTTCTGGCTGGCTTTCAGGATTGGCGAACTGAGGAGTGAAATGTCGAGAACGGCCGCCAATGATCCTTGCGTATCATAGATTGGGGCTGCCGTGCAGGACAGGGGTGTGTGGGTGATGTCAAAATGGTCGGTCTGGTGGATCGTCAGGGCCTCGCCCGTGGCAATGCAGGCGCCCACCGCGCAGGTGCCGGCCCGGGGCTCGGACCACTCGGAACCGAGATAGAGCCCCGCTTTGCGCAGATTGTTGTTGAAGGAGGGGTCACCCAGGAATTCAACGGTGACACCAAGCCGATCCGATAACAGCAACACGTAATTCTGTTCGGCAACCTGCCGGTAGAGCCGCTCCAGGCCGGAGCGGGCGATGTGTACCAGATCTTCCACCTGCTGACGGTGTTCCCGCAGCCGTGTTTCCGAAACGATCACTGCCTCGCGCGCCTGCGCCGGATCGAGCTGGTAGGCGTCCAGACAGCGCCGCCATGACTCCAGGACAACGGCGTCGCGGCCCGTGTTGGTTCCCTGTCCGACCCGCTCGATTTCCTTGACGTGGTCCGTAAAACCCATCAATCACCGGCCCTCGAAGGCCGCCTCCCGTGATCTGCCACAATAACATAGCCGCAATTGTTCAGTGTGACCAATGCTTCGGCGAATGCCGGACATCATTTGGAACCTCGATCTCCGCGCGGGACGGAATGAATGATTTCCGTGGCGCTCTCGTTGACTGTCCAGTCAACTTCGGCCAGCTTGCTGAACTCTGGGCCTGCCGGCGCCGGCAATGTCGAGCACGCACCATGCAATCACAACCGGCGTCTTAATCCTCCCGCAAGCAGCGGTGTGTAGTATTAGAGAATGAGAATAAGCGCGATCACCAACTGGGCTTACGGAGTGACAGTCGTCTTGACGGCTTTGTCTGGCGCGGCCTTCATCATGTCGTCTCGCAGCGCCGTCGAAGAGCGTGTCGCGGTGGAAGAGCATCTGACGCTGGATAGTCTGGCGGAAGACCTCGCACTTGGCGCAGAGGTCCGGTCCGACGAGGCCAGGCTGTTTGTCATGCGTGGCGAAGAACGTCATCTCAACGCGTTCCGGGCCGAAGATGGAAGCGAGCGAAGCCGGGAAGCCGCAGTTGACCAGCTCTTGTCGAAGGCGCTGCCGAAGGCCGAGGTCGATGCGCTGCGAAAGATCGAAACGGATGCGGACGCACTCGACAAGTTCGAGATCGCGGCGGTCGAAGCATTTCAGCGCGGTGAGAAGAGCGCTGCCCAGTCCACGTTGTTCGGCCCCGAGCATGAAAGACTGCAAGAGGATCTTCTGGCGACTGTCGCGCATTTTCGCGATTTGACGGCCGCAAGGACCGGATCGCAGTTGGCCGCGGCGCGAGCGCGTAGCGACTGGTGGAGCGTCATCGCCAAGATCATGCTGGGGTTGACGGGGGGGCTGTTCCTGGCAGTGCTCTATTTCATCCTGAGACGCCGGATCGCCATGCCATTGGTGCGAATGAGCGGGATCATCGACCGGCTTGCAAAGCAGGATTATTCTGTCGAGGTGCTGCCCGACAGTCGCCGGGACGAGATCGGCGAGATGAACACCGCGATTGAAATCTTCCGGGCGAGCGGCATCGAGCGCGATCGGCTCGACGCGGAACGACGGGCAGACCAACAGACCAAGGACCTCATCCTGCAGATGATGCACCGCCTGCAGGCCTGCCAGAACCAGGGCGAGCTCGCCAGCATCGTCGCGCGCTTTGCGCCGCAAATCTTTCCCGGCATTGCCGGCGGCCTTTATATCCTGAACGAAAGCAAGAATATCCTCAACCGCAGTTCGGACTGGCTAGCGCCTGACAATGCCGGAGACAGTTTTCCTGCGTCTGCGTGCTGGGGGATGCGCCGCGGGCGGGCGCACGCCAACGGGTTCTCCGACACCGATGTGCCGTGTCAGCATCTGGATGATCCGGATGCTATCGCTCTTTGCGTCCCGTTGACCGCGCAAGGCGACATGATCGGGCTTTTTTACCTGGAAGAAAAAGAAGGGCAGGCGCTGCACCTCGATGCGTCACGGCTTTATCTCGAACTGATTGCCGAAAATGTCGGGCTTGCTATCGCCAATCTGCAGCTGCGTGAGAAGTTGACGCTGATGGCTATCGAAGACCCTTTGACCGGGTTGTTCAATCGCCGGCATCTGGATGAAAGGGTGCAACGTTTCGCGAGCGACGAATTAAAGACACCACTTGCCTGCCTAATGATCGATATCGACCACTTCAAGCGCTTTAATGACGAATATGGTCATGATGCCGGCGACAAGGTCATGCAGTATGTGGGCCGAACGCTTCATGACACGCTGGGCGATCACGGTGAGGCTTACCGTTATGGGGGAGAGGAATTTACCGCGCTCTTGCCGGGGATGCTCAAGGGCGACGCTGCCGGTTTGGCCGAAAAAGTGAGAACGGCAGTAAGTGCTACAGCGATTTCCCATGCCGGGAAACTTCTTGGAACCGTAACAATTTCCGTGGGTGTGGCAACCTCGCCGGAGGCCGGGCCGCTGGACACGCTGCTGGCGCGGGCGGATGCGGCCCTTCTGCTCGCCAAGGCACAAGGACGCAATAGAGTTGTGGCCTCGTGAATAACCGGCAACATCCGCGTCGGGCCAATTACGGCCATGACGGAAAGCGCTCACTTAGCTATGCCGTAACGATGACTGAGCCTGCCCAGCTGCTCATGTAATCGATCCAGGACTGCGGTTCGCGCGCCAGCCCGCCGTTGTAGGAAGCCGATCTCTCTCAGGATCTGTGGATTGCCAAAGGCCCGCTGAAAGGCCCTCGGCTCCTGCCGGTCGGGATCACGGGAGGCTCCTCTGCTCCGTTAAAATCCGCTCTCGCAAAGCTCCCGCAGCTCGCTCGGACCGAGATGATCAAGTGAAAGCTCCGGCAGCAGGTCATTGTCTGCTTCCAGATTGTGTGCGACCGATGCGGTAAAAATGCGAACGCCTGCCTCATGCAGAACCGCAGGCCGGTTGACTATGCGGCCGAGAAGCACGGTTGGCAGTAGACCGAACGGCACATCTTCGAAAATGTAGCGGCTTTCGATGGAGGAAGGGCCCATTCCGCCTCGTCCTTCACGATGCATCTGCTGGTTCATTTCGGAAACAGAGGCGAGGGGCACGTGGAAGGAGAGAGAAAAGTGTTCGCGAACTGTTTTAACCTCCAGCCCGAAGCTCTCGGCAATTGACAGTCGCTCGGCGTCGAGCGCCTCAATCAACTGACCGACCGCCGGTGTGACATGTTCGCCCTGTCCCCAGCCCTCCGCCTTTTCCATCCTTGTCAGGTTGAGCAATGCGATCCCGAGATGATTTTGAGGATTGAGGTTTGAGAGCGCGATGGCAAGCAAACCGTCACGTTCGACGAAGCGATCACCGAAGAGTTCAGTGCACAGGCTCCGACCTTCAGCGGCTGCCGACTTCGGCAGGGTGGCAAAGTCCACCTTCTGGCGGATGGTGTTGACGACGACGCTGCGCCCGTCGGTTTGGCGGCGGGCCGTCAGAAGCGTGGTCCCCCAAGCAACGATCGGCAGACGGAGCTGTCGTTCGGAAAGCCGCTTCGACAGATAGAGCGCTCCAAAGGAGCTATGGGAGCTGATGATGACGGGCAGTCCCGACCGCAAATGCGGCAGCGCCGCGTCGATGGCGGCACGATGACCGTTTGCGGGCATTGCAATGATGACCGCATCTGCATCCGCAATGGCGGTCTCGCAGGTTGCCGCGACCTCGACCGGACCGACGAAGTCCAACGCGCCGGTAGCGACGAGCGGTTCGCCTTCCGACAACGGCTTGGCACTGCGGCCGGAGGGCGACCATAGGCACGGATGATGCCCCGCATTGGCGAGGAAAGCCGCCATGCCATAAGCAATCGAACCCGCACCGAGAATGGCTATCCGCATGTCATCTGTCCTTTCGGTTGTAGGAGTGGACATGGCGCCACCCTCTGGTCTCTATCTTTCGCGTAGAACACAAACCGGTTCTGTACATTGCCCGCCGATCGTTGCGCAAATGCATCATTTTTTTTGGCGCGCCAGAGGCTGTGTTTTCGGTTCCCCTGCCTCATTTATCCGCGCGCCTGCCTACGCCCTCAGCAAATTCTGGCTCCTTCCAGTAAATGCATGTGCTGCACGAGCAAAAGCCACACCCCGAGGCTTAATTTTCTGCACAGTTCGAAGTCAGCAAGCCATCTTTTTCATCTTCCGCGTCCCAAACGAAAAATTCTCTTTTGTCACTAGCAGACATCATGCGTTTAATGCACATTAAATTTGTCATAATGCAAAGGATGCATGATAGCGATGGAGATACGCGAACTGGAGGCATTTCTTGCGGTTATGTCCGCAGGCAGCATCACCGGTGCTGCGCGCCTGCTTGACCGTTCGCAATCCCAGGTCACACGTCTTATCCAGGACCTTGAAACGTCGCTTGGATTTCCGCTGTTTGATCGCAATGGCCCGCGCATAACGCCGAGTGACAAGGGGATCGCTTTTCATTCTGAAGCGGAACGCTTCATCAGCGGCATCGAGCATCTGCGCAATCGAGCGCAAAGGATCAGTCTCAAGGAGCCCGAACCGGTCGAGATCGCCGCTACGCCTGCTTTTGCCACGGGTATGGTGCCGCTTGCTCTCGCCGAACTACCGGAAGCCCTTCTTCCGCATACGGTCTTTTTAAGAAGCATGCCTGCCGAAGCCGCCGTTCAGGCGGTGCTGGGGCGTACCGCCGATTTCTGCGTGACGTCGCTCCCGGCCGAACAGCCGGGCCTCGAAGCGCACGGATATTTTCAGGGTCGCTGTGCAGCCGTTCTGTCCGTTCACGATCCGCTGGCCGTCAAGGATGTCATTTCCGTGGCCGACCTGGCCGGCCAGACAGTCATTACGCTTGCTAATCCGTTCCGTCTGCGTCGCCGGGTGGACAAGGCTCTGCAGGAGGCAAATGTTCGCGCACAACGGATCATAGCGACGAGCGCGGCGATGAGTGCGGTGCAGATCGCGTCGACCGGGATGGGGATTGCGATTGTCGAACCGGCAACCGCTTACGGTCCCCTGACCGCGGGCGTGACTGTGCGACCGCTCGACGTCGACATCCCGTTCCTCTGGGGAATCTTCTCGGCAACAGCGCGCCCGCTGTCGGCCACTGCCCAGGAGCTGATCCAGTTGATCATCCGTGTTGCTTCCGCACGCATGCCCGATTTCACCGCTCACGATCCTGGCGCATCAGGACGTGTTGCGGATGTCACCTATGGGGGAACCGTCGAAGGAGACGTTCCCTAAAAATGCAAGTGCTCTGCCCATCAAACCGGTCAAACAAAAACAAGGAGATTGCCATGAAAGAGTTTAAAGCGACCCGTCGTTCCACCCTCAAGCTGCTCGCTGCCGGCTCTGGCATCCTGGCGGCGCCCAGCCTGATGCGCTCCGCCCACGCGCAGGGCAAGGTCGTCAATATCACGACATATGACAAGTTCGTGCCGCAGTCTTTCATCGACCAGTTTCAGAAGGACACGGGGATCGAGATCCGCATCCGTCTGACGGACGATCAGGGCAAGCAATATAACATTCTGACGGCCGAAGGCGCCACACCATCGACCGATATCGTGACGGTGACCGGCCACCGGCTCTCCCAGTTCATCGGTTCCAACCTCCTTTCGCCGCTTGATACCAGCCGACTGAAGAATTGGGACAAGCTGGCAGCAGCTTACAAAGGCGCACCGCAGCTCACCATCAACGGCTCTACCTACGGCGTTCCGCTTTTGGCGGGCTTTGAAGGTCTGGCCCGTAACACGGAGTACACCAAGCCTTCCGATAGCTGGGGCATGATGTTCGACGATGAATACAAGGGCCTGACATCCTACATCATTTCGGACTTCCTTTCGCTGACCATGCTCTATCAGGGCAATGACGGCGATTATGTCACCTATGAAGGCAAGGAAGCCGTTGCCCAGGAAGCCACCAACAAGGCGCGCGACTTCCTGATCAGCCAAAAGGACAAGGTTCGCAAATACTACGATGCGGGCTCCGAGGTTCAGCAGATGTTCCTGAATGAAGACATCTACGTTGCGCAGGCCTGGTCCGGTCCGACGTCCAAGCTGATCATGGACGGTCACCCCATCGAGCTGTCCGTTCCGAAGGAAGGCACCTACGGGTTCCTCTACTCCTTCAACGTGGTGAAGAACGGTCCGAATGCGGACGCTGCCTATACCTTCCTGGACGCTATCCTCGCCTCGCCGGAAATCGGGGCTGCCATGGTTCGGCAGTCGGGCTTCGCCTCGGCCTTTGATGGCGTCGACAAGCTGCTCAACGACCGCGAACGGGCCGCCATGGCGCTTCCACAGGACCAGATGGAGCGCATCAAGTTCTTCAGCTCGGTCAACCGGGCCATGAAGAACGCGATGATCGACAAGGCAGCTGCCGAAATCAAGGCTGCCTGAGTTACGGCTGCGATGCGAACCCGACCTCGGCCGGGTTCGCAGGACCCCAATAAAAAGCTTGTCCAGAGCTGGGAACGATCATGGTGAACACGACAATGACTGAACTCCGAGAGGAAAGCGCGCCAGCCCCGGCGCATTATTCCGGATGGATTGGCAAGGTGACAGGCTCAGCCCTTTACCGAACCACCATAGGCCGGCTGGCAGACAGTCGCCATGCGCGCCTCGCACTCCTTGCCGGGATACCCGTGATATGGCTTTTCGTCCTGCATGTCGGGCCGATCCTGCAAATGGCCAATATCAGCTTCACGGACAACTATCCGCCTCAACCGAACGAGGCCACGCGCTATACGCTCGCCAACTATGCCCTGTTCTTCTCGGATTCGATTTACGTGCTGCCCTTCATACGCAGCCTCGTATTTGCCGCCGTCGTTACCGTGTCTACCCTGGTGATCGTTTATCCGGTTGCCTATTACGTGGCGAAGGTGCTTCAGCCGAAGCAGCGTATGCGGGCGCTGCTGCTCCTGCTCATCCCATTCTGGGCCGGAGAACTGATCCGTACCTTCTCGGTCATCATGCTTCTGGCCAATCGGGGAGCCGTCAACGTCCTGTTGCGCGAGATCGGCGTCATCGATCGGCCCATCCCGATGCTCTACACGTCCTTCTCGCTGAGCTTCGGCGTTATCTACCTCCTGGCGCTCTACATGCTGCTCCCACTTTATTCAGCCATAGAAAAGATCCCGGTACAGCTGGTGCATGCCGCTGCCGATCTTGGCGCGAGCCCTTTCCAACGCTTCCGCCGCGTTATCCTGCCGCTGTCGAAAGACGGTATCGTGTCCGGCTGCAGCCTGGTTTACCTCACCGCCGTCGGAGTCTTCGCCGCCCCGCTGCTGCTCGGCGGGCCGAACGCCGTCATCTTCCCGGAGGTGATCGCGACGCTTTTCCACTCTTCCAACGACAAATGGCCTGAAGGCGCTGCCTTCGCCATGCTGATGCTCGCCGTGTCGCTGACGACGGTTGGTCTCTTCATGCGCGTCGTTGGCGGTCGCTCTGTCCGGCTGATGTAGGAGGTGATGATGCGGTCCCCCTTAAACGACCTTCCGAAGACGGCACTTGGCGCCTGTTATGCCATTTTCGTTATCTATCTGCTTTTGCCGCTGGCCCTGATGATGGCGATGAGCTTCAAGGATGCAAACTTCATCGCCTTTCCGATCAGTAACTGGACCCTGGATTGGTATGGCAAGGTACTTCAGGACAAGCAGTTCATCGAAGCCTCGCTTTATTCGGTCGGAATAGCGTTTGCCACCACGATCGGAGCGACCGTCATCGGTGTGTGGATTGCCCTGCTGATTTCGACCGAGGGCATCCGCGGCAGGGCCATTCTCTTTGCGCTCGCCTGCCTGCCTGCCGTTGTTCCCGGTCTCATCAACGCCATCTCAATGCGGATATTCATCCGGATGGTCGATATCCCCACGGGCACCTTCGCGATTATCCTCTCCCATACCGTCCATGCGGTGCCGTTTGTCGTGATCATGGTGCTGACACGCCTGCGTTCCATGCCCGCCAATCTCGTGGATGCGGCAAGAGACCTCGGGGCTGACGCATTTATCGCCTTCATGCGCGTTACGGTCCCCTACATCCTGCCGGCCCTGATCGGCGGCATGATTTTCTGTGTTTTGACCAGCATCGACGATTTCGTGCGCACCTTCTTCCTGGGTGGATACAAGCCGACGCTACCGATGCTCATCTTCGCCAAAGTCCAGGGCGGCATGTCGCCAGAGATCAATGCGATGGCGACCATCGTCCTCATCGTCACCGCCGCCATCGGCCTTTATGCCGAGCACTTCACCCGCCGTTCGAGGAGCTGAGTTATGCAGCCGGTTGTTCATTTTAAAAACGTCAACAAGTCTTACGGCGCTTCTCTTGCTGTCGATGATCTGGACCTGGCGGTCGCGCCGGGCCAATTCGTTACCCTGCTTGGCCCCTCCGGTTGCGGCAAATCCACGACGCTGAGAATGCTCGGAGGGTTCGAAACGCCATCTTCCGGCGAAATCTACCTCGACGGGCAGCCGATCTCGCATCTGCCGCCCAACAGGCGCAACGTCAATATTGTCTTTCAGGATTATGCCCTGTTTCCGCACCTGTCAGTTCAGCGCAACATTGCCTTCGGACTTGAACTGAAGGGGCTGGATTCGGCGTCCATCCACCGCCGGGTCATGGAACTCCTCGGTCTCGTCAAGCTGCAGGATTTTGCCGGGCGGATGCCTGAGCAACTGTCGGGCGGTCAGCGCCAGCGCGTGGCCCTCATGCGGGCGCTGGCGCCGGACCCGAACGTCTTGTTGCTCGACGAGCCGCTATCGGCACTCGACGCCAAGCTGCGCCATGAGATGCAGATCGAGTTGAAGTCAATCCAGCAGACGACCGGCAAGACCTTCATCTTCGTCACCCATGATCAGGAAGAGGCCCTGACCATGTCTGACGTCGTGGTGGTGATGAACAAGGGGCGGATCGAGCAGATGGGAGCGCCTGATGATCTCTATGCCCGCCCCCGTAGCCGCTTCGTCGCCGACTTCATCGGTCAGAGCAACTTTCTCGAAGGCCGGTTGGTGTCTGCCGAGGGCGATGTTGCAACAATTGAATGGCAGGGCAGTCTGATCCGGGCCGATCTTAACGGCCACCATCACGCGGTTGGCAGCCACGTCACGATCGCGCTGCGTCCGGAAGCCCTGTTCTGTCTGCCCGAGCAGCCGAGTGATCGTTTTGCCCTCAAGGGCCAGATCGAGCGGCGCGTGTTCAAGGGCGCGCACACGACGTTGACGATCCGCCTCGATAACGGCGCACTCCTGTCGGCCCAGCTCGATCCGGTGGCGCTCTCGCGTCTTGATGGCGAGACGGTCTGGGTGGGTTGGCGCGATCGCGACGCCGTGGTGCTCGCCGATTAATCCTCATGCCCGTCGGTGCCGATGGGCAACAGTGAATTTCAGGAGATCACCTGATGACTTTAGAACAGCAAGACCGGACCGAGCAGCAGAGACTAGCTGCGCTCAACGCCCGGGTGAGGCAGGATTTGTCCTACCTCAACTATCCCGCAGCAAACTGGTCGAAACCGGTCTCCACCTCAGACGGTCAGCTTGCCAGCGATGTCGTGATCATCGGCGGCGGCATGTGCGGCCTCGTCGCCTGGCATGCCCTGACAAGGGCAGGGATCGCCAATATCCGGATTGTGGACCGCGCCGCAAAAGGTGAAGAGGGGCCCTGGGTGACTTACGCGCGCATGGAAACCCTGCGCTCGCCCAAGAACCTGCTCGGGCCAGCGCTCGGTATGGCATCGCTCACCTTCAGGGCTTGGTACACCGCCCGCTTTGGCGAAGAGGCCTGGGAAGAACTCTTCCGCATCCCGCGACCGATGTGGATGGAATATCTGAGCTGGTACCGGCAGGTGATGGAGATCCCGGTTGAAAACAACGTCCACGTCACCCGCGTCATACCACGGCCCGATGGGCTTCTGGAGCTGGAGATCGACCGCGGGAAGGCTGACCCGATCATCACCCGGAAACTGGTGATGGCAACAGGCCGTGATGGCCTGGGAGAACCGACCATCCCGGATTTTGTGAAGGGCATGCAACGTCACGTCAGCTGGGCGCATTCCGCCGACATGATTGATTTTCAGCGTCTGAAGGGAAAACGCGTCGTTGTCATCGGGGTAGGGGCGTCCGCTGTGGACAATGCAGCGGAAGCGCTCGAGCAGGGGGCCGGTGAGGTGCGTCTTCTTGCCAGGCGCAAGACAATGCCGACGATCAACAAGTTGATGGGCATAGGATCATACGGTGTCACCGCCGGCTTCGCGAAAATCGACCCTGAGTGGCGCTGGCGTCTCATGGATTATTCCGTCAAGCAGCAGACCCCCGCGCCACACAATTCAACGCTGAGAGTGAGCCGACATCCCAACGCCTATTTCCATTTCGACTGCGGTATCCAATCGATGAAGGAAGAGGCCGGCGAAGTCGTCATCACCACAATCAACGGCCGCGTTTTTCGGACCGATTTCGTGATTTTGGGAACGGGATTCTCAATCGACCCCGTCAGTCGTCCCGAACTCGAAATGTTCAACGGGCAGATCGCCTGCTGGGACGACCGCTACACACCGCCACCAGGTGAGGAAAACCCTGGGCTCGGGCGATTCCCCTGGCTGCAAGACGACTTCTCTTTCACCGAGAAAGAGCCGGGTACCGCCCCCTGGTTGCAGCAGATCCATTGTTTCAATTACGGTTCATCGGTCAGTCTGGGCAAAGTCAGCGGCGATATTCCGGCCATCAGCGAAGGTGCGCTCTGGCTTGCGCGAGGTATCGCCGCTTCGCTGTTCATCGCCGACATCGATCATCACTGGGAGGCGCTTAAGGCTTACGAAAAGCCTGAACTCGATGGGTCCGAATGGACCGATGCGGATGCCGACCCCACCATGCAGAAGACAGCCTGAGGTTAAGGCGATGAGCAGAAAAACCGTTTATTATTACCATGCGCTCAGTTCGCCCTGGGCCTATCTGGGCTGGCCACAGTTCAAGGCGCTGATTGAAAAGCACGATCTCGATGTCGTCGTCCGCCCTACCCGCATCGTCACCGAAAACGGTGGTGTTCCGCTTCGTTCCAGACCTCAGCCGCGGCAGGACTACCACGCCGTCGAACTGGAGCGCTGGCGCAAGCGTCTTGGTATGCCGTTGGTGCTGAAGCCCAGATATTATCCCACCAACAACGAGTTTTCCGCGCGCATGGTGATTGCGGCCGACAGGCAGGGTTTGCCTGCACTGGAACTCAGTCATGCGCTTCTGCGGGCACTGTGGGCGGAGGAGCAGGACGTGACCGATCCGGACGTTCGCATCGCCGTGGCAAACGGCCTGGGTCTTGATGGTCGTGCGCTGCGTGCGCTCGAAGACACGCCCGAGATCATGGCAGCCTGGCATGACAGCCACGCCGAAGCACAGGCGCGTGGTGTCTTTGGAACCCCCACCTGGATTTACCGCGACACGCTCTACTGGGGGCAGGACCGCCTGACCTTCCTGGATGACGCTCTTTCCGAGGATTGAAAAAACAATGACAGCTACACCTCCAGAAGACGTGATCGACCGCGTCCTCGGCCTTGATGAAAGCTCCGATCTGCTGAAACTCCGCGAGCGGCGCTCTAAGCTCAAACACCTGACGCAGACCAGCTATCTTGCGGCTTTGAGGCCAGCAGAGCCACGCAACTTTTCCTACGCCCTGCGGGCGGCACTTGCCGCGCGTATGTCCGCTTTGTGGAAGGCGAAAGAACTCCATGCGCACTACATCGAGCGGCTTGCCGAGGAGGAGGGAGGCTCCGACCACGCATCAGTCGCTGATCCGTCATCGGTCCTTCAGCACGCGGATTCCCGCCTGCAAGCCATCCTGAACCACGTCGATCTCGTGACCCTTACGCCGAAGAACGCGACCCGGGAAAACATTGAGAAACTCTATGCCGTTGGTCTCGACGACCGCGATATCGTCACGCTCGCCGGCCTGATTGCCTATGTGAATTATCAGGTGCTGGTCGTCGCCGGCCTCAAGATGTTGAGGGACAATTAATATGTCACAGCCCGTCCATGAATTCACCCTCGATGCACTTGACTGGCATCCTTACGTCCAGCCTGTGGACCTTGCAAACGCGACCCCCGAGCAATTGTCGGCCCTGAAGGTCACCCCTTCCAATACCAAGGTATCGGCCTATGTCCTCGTACTCGCCAACGAGGCGGAGGCGCTGAACGAGCGCACCCCGCTCTTCAACGATATCATGTATAGTGAAGGCGGATTGTCACGCGGTGGGCGCGAGATCGGCGCGCTGGCGGCATCCTTCGTCAATCACTGCATTTACTGCGCCGCTGTTCACGCCAACCGTTATATCCAGCTGGAGAAACGGCCCGAGGTCGTGGACGAAATATACAAGAACGGGCTGGATGCGGACCTTCCTGATTTCGAGCAGGCGCTGTTCAATTTCGGTGTCGATCTGACCGCCCATCCAGACAATGTGGGGGTCTACCAATTTTATCACTTGCGGGAAATCGGTCTGGATGATCTTGAAATTCTCGATCTCATCCATTCCATCGCCATCTTCGGCTGGGCGAACCGGCTGATGCATACGTTGGGTGAACCACGTCGGAAAGAATAAGTGAAGGCAACGGCAATCACTGGGACCGAGGCAGCTGTCCGCCCGTTCGGCGTCGCGCATCGCGATGTCCTCAAAATCGCGATACCAATGATGATCGCCTATCTGTCGACCCCGCTTGTGGGTCTTGTGGCGACGGGCGTCATCGCGCATATGCGAAACGAGGCGCTGGTGGGCGGGGTGGCGCTGGCCTCGGTTATCTTCGATGTCATCTTCGTGACATTCAATTTTCTGCGCGGTGCCACCACCGGCTTTACGGCACAGGCAATGGGTGCCGGCGACCGGGTAGGTGAACAGCGCATGTTGCTGAGCGGCCTTATCATCGCACTGGTGGCCGGTCTGTTGTTGCTGCTGCTCCAGGGCCCGATCGGTGCGCTTGGCATGAGCGTCATGGGCGCAGAAGGGATTGTCGCTGAAGCCGCCTCGACCTATTTCCACTGGCGAATCTGGTCGGCCCCCTTCGTTCTCTTCAATTTTGTCGCCTTCGGCTGGCTCATTGGCCGCGGTGAGGCCATGTGGAGCATGATCCTCCAGACGCTGCTGAATGGCCTGAATGCCGCCCTCAGCGTTCATTGGGTCATAGGGCTCGGCTGGGGAGTGGAAGGTGTTGCTATCGCCACTTTGGTTGCAGAAGCCGTGACCGCCGTGGCAGGCGCAGCTTTGATCCTGGCCAAGACCGATCGCTCCTCCTGGCGGCTTCCTGATATACCGGCGATCAGACGATCCTTTGCGGTCAACGGCGACATGATGATCCGCTCGTTCGCATTGCTGATCGGCCTGTCCTTCTTCACCCGCCAGAGCGGCTTCCTCGGGATCGACGTGCTTGCCGCCAACACCATTCTGCTGCGTTTTTATTTCTTCGGGGTCGCCTTCCTTGACGGTGTCGCTACGGCAGCGGAACAGCTTGCCGGCCGCGCTGTCGGTGCACGTTATCGGCCGGCCTTTGACCGCACGATCAAGCTGACGACATTCTGGGGCCTGATTTTTGCAGCGCTGGTTTCCCTGGCCTTCCTGGCCGCCGGGGATTGGGTGATTGCGCTGACAGCGCCCTCCGACGCCGTTGCGAGACTGGCCGATACCTACCTGATTTACGTGGTGGTCTTGCCGGTTGTCGGCATCATCGCGTTTCAGATGGACGGCGTCTATATCGGGTCCACCTGGTCTCGGCAAATGCGCAACCTCATGGTGGCATCCCTGATCATCTATTTCGCCGCCTGGGCGATCCTGCAGCCCCTTTACGGCAACGATGGCCTATGGATTTCGCTTCTCTTGTTTCAGGGCGCCCGCAGCATCGCCTTCCGGTTCATGCTTCCGAAACTTGCGGCGGCGACGTTCCGGTAAAGATGGGACAAAATGAGTTCCCCATCACGGCTGTTTCTTCCTTGCCAGATTGAGGAAGGCTTCCGACGCCCTCACCAGATCCTTATGTGAAACGTCGGCGCGGACAATCAAACCCTGCTCAATTCCGCCTTTGTCAACATTTGCAGGGGTATGGCCGGCGTTTTCCTCCGATCCCTGATCGTAGGTTTTGACCTTAATGATGCGGCGATCCACGCCGATGTTCTCCAGATATTGGACGGCGCGCTTGGCGCCTTCTTCGTCTTCAAAAAGTCCCGTAACGATTGGCATTGTTTCCTCCTTCCTCGCGTCCCGGCCTGATGGTGAACCACGGGCGTGCCTCATCGTTCCTTCACAGTGATCACGGGTTGTTGTCCCGATCGTGAGCAAAGAGGGGAACGCATCTCCGCAAGCGGAGTTGGGTGAGGGGTAGAATTGACATGGGGGCTCGAGACTTTGAGCGAAACAACTGTTCCGTACTGCGGACCAGCACCTGATTTCACCGACCTTGCATATGCATGGAACCTCGATCCGGTTCTCATCGCGATGATAGCGCTCGCAACCGTTCTGCTGTTTGGGACAGCGACCCAACAGGGGTCTTTCTTGCAGTGCGCCGCCATAATCTGCATTCTTGTCGTTGCGTTCGTATCGCCGCTTTGTGCGCTGACGACGGCACTTTTCTCCGCACGGGTTTTCCATCATTTCATATTGATTGCCGTCCTTGCGCCATTGCTTGCGCTAAACCTTGAAGGACGCCTGCCGCGCTTACCCTGGCGGCTCCCAGCCCTGACGGAAATTCCGTTTCTCGCGCATACCATCGTCTATTGGGCCTGGCATCTGCCGCCGGGTTATTCATTCGCGCTTTCAAACTCCCTTGCTTACTGGGGCATGCAGCTCGCCTTGATTGTAACCGCTGTCTGGCTATGGAGGACGATGCTCGTCTCTGCCGGACCGGGAAGGAGAATTGCGCTCGCACTTGCAACGATGGCGCAGATGGGCTTCCTCGCAGCCATCCTGACATTTGCTCCTTATCCGCTTTTTGCAGAGCATCTGCTCACGACCGAGTCTTATGGGATGACAGCGCTCGAAGATCAGCAGCTTTCGGGCCTCATCATGTGGACATTCGGTCTTGTCCCCTATCTCGTCGTTGCGCTTTCCTCCGTCCGGACCATGCTGCACATGACTGCATGGCGGGGGGTGGAATGATCGCGCTCTTCAAATTTGTCCATTTTTTAGCGATCTCTGTCTGGATCGCAGGCCTTGTCAGTCTTCCCGGTCTCTACGTGCAACGTGCGCATGTCCAAAACGATGACGATCGTTTCCGCCTGCAAAAGATCGTGCGGTTTTCCTATGTAAAGGTGTTGTCGCCAGCCGCTTTTTTCGCAGTCGCGTCCGGAACCACGCTTATTTTCCTGCAATCCACGTACTTATCATGGTTCAGCGCAAAGCTCGCCCTTGTGGCTATTCTTGTGTTTCTACACGTGCTTACGGGCTTGGTCATTCTCCGTCTCTTTAACGACGGCGAGATCTATCCTGTGTGGCGTTTCATTGTCGTCACGGCGTTCACCAGCATCATAGCCCTTGGCATCGTCTATCTGGCGCTCGCGAAACCGGAGATACCCGCACTGCTGCCTGACTGGTTCCATGAGCCTGGGGCACTAAAGCGTAACATCGCCCCCCTCATTCCTTGGGAGACACCATGAGGCCGATGCCGTGATCGAATATCAGCTTTCCGCCGTGCCAGCCCGCGAGCGCGGTAAGGACCGAAGCAAGGAGGGACAGGCCGAGCCCATGCGGCAAAATCTCGATCATGCCGAATGTCCTCCCTCCCCAATTGGCGCCTGCCACGGAGATCAGCGCTATTGCGGCCACACCATGCGCCCAGCTGGCAACCCGGGCGCGAATTCCCGCGACAAGAAGCAGTTCCGCCGTGCCGATGATGCCGGCTGCGACGCCGCTGAAAAAAGCGCCTCCAGATGCCCAGACTCCGGCGCGAACCCAGAACTCGTCTGCGGACCACCAATAAAGGAGGTCGCAAGCCAATGTCGTGATGACAAGGGCAATAGGGAAATGAACGGTCATTGCGTGCAGTGGATGGCCGGCAACGGCGATTGCGGAGTCCGTCGTCTTCTCCTCCACCTTGGAGATGACCGGGTTGGGTGCGTCGCTTTTTTCCATCTGAAGTTTCCTTTTCGACCGCTAACCCGCGGGAGAAGCGCGGGGTTCCGTTTGATAGCGCTCATTCCTCTGCTTTTGCTGGTTTCCGCTTGCTCCGGTGACCTCTCGACACTGGCGCCGGCAGGCCCGGCCAGTCGCAAGGTCGCGCTGCTGTGGTGGGTAATGTTGGGCGGCGCCTGCGCAATCTTCATGCTGATTGCCGTTCTGTTGGCGTTGGTCTTTTTCAGCCCGGCCTCCCTTGCTCGGGTGAAAACGCACCATTGGCTGATCGGCGGCGGCATCGGGTTCCCCATACCGATCCTGACGGCCCTGGTGGCTTTTTCATTCATGCAAGGAGAATCCCTGCTGCCACAGTCCGGGAGCGATCCGCTTCGCATATATGCGGTTTCGCGCATGTGGAAATGGGAGTTTGCTTACGAAACACCGACCGGAGAAGTCCGCATTTCCGACGTGATGCATATGCCGGTGGGCCGTGATGTCATTGTAGAGGTCACCAGTGACGATGTCATTCACAGCTTCTGGGTTCCAAGGCTTGGCGGAAAGATCGACGCCATCCCCGGACTTTCCAACAAGATTGCCCTCAGGGCGGATCAGACCGGCACCTTCGGCGGCATCTGCGCGGAATATTGCGGTACCGGCCATGCCGGCATGAGTTTCCGCGTTGTTGCTCACACGGAGAGCGAGTTTTCAAAGGTGATCGGGGGTTTGGGACAACGCTGATGAATGATGTGCGCACACCGAAGAAACACTCGTCATTAAGGCTTCACCGCGAACTCAATGAGGTCTGGAGTTCGGGCACCGGATTTCGGCGTCTCGCAGCGGTCAACCACACCGTCATAGGCAAACGCTTCATGGTGACCGCGCTTGTTTTCTTTGCCATAGGCGGGTTCCTGGGCATGCTCATCCGGACACAACTGGCCACGTCATCAAACGCCTTCATGGATGCCGAGCAATATGCGCAGGTCTTCACGATGCACGGCACGATCATGATGTTTCTGTTCGCAATTCCTTTTTTTGAGGGACTTTCGATTTACGTCCTGCCGAAGCTCATCGGCGCCAGGGACCTCGCTTTTCCCCGCCTGTCCGCCTATGGCTACTGGTGTTACCTCTTCGGCGGCGGAATGCTGATTTTCGCCCTTATTGGCGGGGCTGCGCCTGCGGGGGGCTGGTTCATGTACACGCCGCTGTCGTCATCGCAATACAGTCCCGGGATCAATGCCGACATCTGGCTTCTTGGCATTACCTTCGTGGAGATTTCCGCTATCAGCGCGGCGATCGAAATCATCGTGACGATCCTGAGGTTGCGTGCACCCGGCATGTCCCTCGACAGGATGCCGGTCTTCGCCTGGTACATGCTCGTTGTCGCCGCGATGATGCTGATCGGTTTTCCGCCGCTGATCCTCGGTTCGATATTGCTGGAGGCTGAACGGGCCTTCGATATCCCGTTTTTTGACCCGCAACGCGGCGGTAGCCCGCTTCTGTGGCAACACCTCTTTTGGCTGTTCGGCCACCCCGAGGTCTACATCATCTTTCTGCCGGCGGCCGGAGCCCTGTCGACAATTATCCCCGTTCTGGCAGGAACGCGCCTGATTGGTTACAACATCATCGTTGCGGCGTTGATCGCCATGGCTTTCCTGTCCTTCGGACTGTGGGTGCACCACATGTACACGGTGGGCATCCCCCATGTGGCGCTGTCGTTTTTTTCTGCCGCGAGCGCGCTTGTCACCATCCCGACAGCGATCCAGATATTCGCCTGGCTTGGAACCATCGCAAGCGGCAAGCCGACGATGAGCGTTCCCATGCTCCACATCCTCGGGTTTTTCTGCGTGTTCGTCATCGGCGGCCTGACCGGCGTCATGCTGGCCATGGTACCCTTCGATCAGCAGGCGCATGATACACATTTTGTGGTGGCGCATCTTCATTATGTCCTGGTCGGGGGATTTCTCTTTCCCATGCTCGCCGGGCTTTATTACTGGGTGCCGCATATCAGCGGGCGCCAGCCCGTACAGCACCTTTCCAGGGCCGCGTTCTGGATGATCTTCATCGGCTTCAATCTCACATTCTTCATGATGCACCTGACCGGGCTGCTCGGCATGCCGAGGCGTGTTTTTTCCTATCCAGAGGCTTCCCCCTGGGAGTGGCTCAATCTTCTCTCCTCAATTGGTAGCTTCATAATGGCCGCGGGCTTCATGCTGGTGGTGCTGGACTTCGCGCTGCTGTTTCGCTACGGGCGCGCCTTCAGGCGCAATCCGTGGGATGCCGGTACCCTTGAATGGGCGATGCCGACCCCGCCAGCGGCCTATGCCTTTGCGTCACAGCCGGAAGTGACTGCTAGAGCGGACAGCCTTCCGATCAACCGGATCGCGGCGACGCTCGCCGCGGGTAAAGGGTACCTCGGCTTTGTGAGATCCAGGAAAATGGAGACCATGGGGACGGATGCCGTAACCGGTGCGCCGCTGCAGATCGTCGTGTTGCCAGGACCAAGCTTTCTTCCCTTGCTGACTGCCATGTCCACGGCCGCCTTTTTCATCGCATTGCTTCTCAAGGCCTATCCGGTGGCGGTTTTCGCTCTCGTCATTATTGCTTTGCTCTTCCTGGCGTGGACGCCGAACGATGATGCCAGACAGGAACGCGGACCCGTCGTCGCGCGTGGAGAAGAACGTTTTCCGCTTCATTACGAATGCGCCGATGCTCCGTCCGTCATGGCGGTGAAACTTGCCCTGATTGCGGATACGACGCTTTTTTCCTCATTGCTTTTCGGCGGGCTTTTCCTCTGGATTTCCGCTGGTGGCGAAAAGATCGTCTGGCCGCAGTCGATATCACTGCAGACGGTTTTCCTGTTGAGCGCCGCTGTAGCCGCCATCTTTGGCGCACTGGCGAGACATCTGAGAGCGGCTGTGACGATGGCGATCATCAGCACGATTGCCTACGTGGCGGCGATCGTCTGTGGTGCAATGGTGCTGCGGGAGGAATATACGGCGGTAAGCCATGCAATCCACGGCGTTTCGGCTGCGGTCAACGTTTATCTCCTTTTGCACGGATTTGTCGGCCTGATCCTTGTGGCATTCGGGTGTTGGCGTCTGTCGAATGGCTACGTCTCGGACCGTCGCCGAAACGACCTTCGCATAGGCACCCTCTGGCATGTTCACTTGCTTTTCGCGACAGGCATATCGTTTCTTTTCCTGCAGACACTACGGTCATTAACGGAGGGAGGCTGAGATGCGCTACCGAACAGCCTTCAGTCTTGCTGGGCCCTTCATCACCTGGGCCCTGTGCTTTCTCACATTATATGCTGTGCAATTCGTCGGCTGTGCCTGGGGGTGGGATACCCGCTCCTGGGCCGGCGTTTCGATCCTTCGATCCGTACTGCTTGCTCTGTTCGGCTTATCGCTTTTCCTGCTTGTGCTGTGGACGAGGAAATTGCGGAGCAATCAAAAGTTGGGGAGCGATATCCTTTCGGTAATCTCTCATGCGGCAGCGCTCGCGGCGTTTGCTTCCACCGCTTTGGTTTTTCCCGGCGTGTTTTGGCTTAGCCTGTGTTAAGGCGATAACATCCGTCGCCGCATGTTCAAAGCTGCATCTGCGCTTCCCGCGGGCGGGACGGAAGCGGCGCCGATGGGGTCAGCGGGGTGAACCCTCAGCCAGAAGTCTGGCAACCGCATCGGCGTCTATTGCCTCGATGCGGTATCGATCGTGCGGTGTGCCACCTGTTGTTTCCGCGGCGACCATCGCATTGATCACCGCCTCTTCCACGCTCTGCACCACGGCCTGATAGACCGGATCAAGCACATCGTCATTGACCATGTCGATGCTCAACAGCGGTCCGGCCTTATGGCGCATCGGGTGTGGATTGGCCGTCGAAAAAGCGAGAAAAATGTCGCCGGAACTATTGCCGCCGACTGTGCCATTGCGGCCGATGCCTATCGCGCCGCGCCGCGCCAGCTTCCGCAGCTGGTGCGGCGCAAGTGGCAGGTCCGTGGCAATCACAACGATGATCGAGCCTCGTTCGGACAGCCCCGGGTTTTCTTGTTGCAGCAGTTTGCCAACGGGTAGACCGCCAATTGTCAGCCAGTCCCGCTGGCCGTGATTGGCCTGCACCAACGCCGCGACGGTGAACTCCTTGTCGTTAATGGCGATCAGGCGCGACGCCGTACCGGTGCCGCCCTTGAAACCGTAAGCAATCATGCCCGTGCCGCCGCCGACATTACCCTCAGCGACCGGACCGCTTCTGGCAGCGTTCAACGCCTCCAGGACGTGCTCGACCGCGACGTGTTGGCCGTTGATGTCGTTGAGCATGCCGTCATATGTTTCTGCCACCACGGGCATGATCCACAAGTGGTCGTCTCCCTCGTAGGTCGATGCAAATCGGTCAATCATCCATCGCACGGCGCTTTGATGGGCGATACCTACGCTGTGCGTGTTGGTGATCAGGACAGGCCCGACAAAGTAGCCGCCGTCCTCGATCCAGTGAGATCCCGTCATCTCACCATTGCCATTGAAACGATGAATGCCAGCGAATACCGGTACTGGTTCGCCTGCTGCGGCGTGCGGCAGTATCGCCGTCACGCCGGTACGCACCGGCAACTTGCGACCGGGGCGGGGTGTCTCTTCACGGATCGTCGAAAAGCCGACATGGATACCGGCGATGTCGGTGATGGCGTTGAGCGGGCCGGGCGTGCCGTCGAAGGCAATACCGAAGTCACGCGCGCGTTTTTTGCCTGCTGAGGTCGTCTCGCTGATCATTGGTCCCTCCGATTTTCAGGCAGCGTTCAACAAATGGTCAGTTTCACGTCGTTGTTGTCCAGGCTTTCTGTCAAATCTTCGCCCAGCGCCTTATCGGTAACGACGTGCGTGATGTCCCGCCAAGCGGCATAGCGCGCGGGGAAGAGGCGGTCGTGCTTGGAATGATCGGCGACCACGACGGTGCGCGCTGCGCGCGAAACCATCGCGCTGTAGACCGCGCCACACTCCAGGAGGGCGTCCGAAGGGCCGTCTGGACCCAGACCGCTTGCGCCAAGAATGGCGAAATCGGCGTAGAAGGAATTGAGGAATGACACGGCATAGGCACCGACCGTCGCGCCCTCGGTGGCGTGGTAGTCGCCGGGGAGCATGACCACCTTGATTGTCGGGTTGATGGCAAGCACGGTCGCCACACCAAAGGAATGAGTGAGTACAGTGATGTTCTTCATCTCGACTGCTACGCGCCTCGCGGTGTGCACTGTCGTCGAGCCCGAGCCGATCATAAGCACCTGAGCGCCCTTAAGTATCTGGACGGCCGCCTTGGCGATCCTTTCGCGCTCGCCGACAAAGAGCGCATGGCGCTCGGTCACCGAAGGCTCGGTGGAAAGCGAACGCACGGCGCCGCCATAGGTGCGGTTGAGCAGACCCTGTTCGGTCATCTCGTCCAGATCGCGCCGGATTGTCTCTGTCGAGACGTCTAGGCGCCGGGCAAGTTCAGCAACGCGCAGGCTCGGTGCCTGGTTAAGTTCAGTCAGGATGCGCGACTGGCGCACGCTTTTCGGTTTTTTCATCGCGCCTCACTCCCAATGGCTTTCCAGCGCAAAACTTGGCCGCGTGAGGAACAGCTCATTGCGCCGTGTTCAACTGCAGCAGAGACGGAGGAATTCTTGTCGGCATAAAGGGCTTCGAGTGCTTTCATCGACCAAGTTGTGTCAGGAACACTCTGGGCGAACAAGCCCGGGGCGACTTTCGTCCCCGATTGTTTCATGCTTTGGCTGCGGCAGATAGCCGATCAACTCTTCCGTGGTCATCACGTTGGCATAGATCATGTGCAGTCTGGTCAGTTCACTGACGTGGAGTTCCATGGAGCCTGCTGCACACGCGTCATCGACGACGATGACGTCGAAGCTCTCGTCAGCGAGGCTGCGGACGGTGGAAGATACACACTGGTCGGTAAAAATCCCGGCGCAAACAACGTGGGTGATGCCCATATTGGTCAGCAAAAGCCTGAGATTCGTGCCCGTCAGCGCACTGTCTGTGGTCTTGGTGACAACGATCTCGCCGTCCTGCGGGGCAATTTTCGACAGGATCTGCGAAGCTTGCTCATCCTTCGGAAGCAAAAGATTGTTCCATCCCGGCTTCTTCTGACTGAGCGAACGATCCCGGCCATCGGTGCGCAGACAAGCAATTCGCGCGAAAAACACGTCGAGGCCGAGTGCGCGAAACCGTTCCATGAGACGCCGGGTATTGGGGATGACGGTGTCATGCATGCGCTCGTGAAACGGCGTCCAGGCGTGATAGCGGACAAGATCATCACCAGATAGCGTGTCGGGAGCTGGGCGATCGAGATACGTGTTCTGCATGTCGATGACGAGAAGCGCCACCTTGCCCTTTTCAAGCGTCGGATCGTCGGGTTCCGGAGCGCCCTGATAGTAGAAGGAACGGCGGTCGGTTTTCCAGTTCATCGAGGCGTCCTCATGTATCCGCCTGACGACGGCGGACCAGCATGATGGCGAGACCGCCAGCCAGCAACAATATGGCAGCCGATACAGTGCTCATCGTGCCGAGCGCCGGCACCATTGGCGAATACCCGGCGACCATCTTCGAATAGAGCCATTTCGGGATCGTAGAGTCGACGCCGGCTGTATAAAGCGACAACGGAAAATTGCCCCAGGAAAGCAGGAACGCGAAGAGCGCGCCGGACCAGATGCCCGGCCACAGAATAGGCAGGGTCACCTCGCGCAGAATGAACCAGCGGCCCGCTCCGAGGTCACGCGCAGCCTCTTCCAGTGTTGGATCAAAGGAATAGACCTGGATGGCAATGACGAGCGTCACCACCGGAACGATCCAGACGAGATGCGCAATAACGGCCGTCTGCCAGCTCGGGTTGATGCCAAGCGCGTTGAACCACAGGAGGAGAGCGAGCCCCAGCACTGGCTGCGGAAAGAAGACTGGCAGAAGGATCGCCTTCTGGAAAAGCTTGCGCCCCTTCCAGTCGTAGCGGGCGAAGGCGAGCGCGCCGAAGAAGGCGAATATCACGGAGACAAGCGTGACGATGAAAGCGATCAGGAGGGAGTTCTGCACGAGAGCCTGAATCTCGAGCGAGCCAAGGGTCTTGCCCCACCATTCGGTCGAAAAAGCGTTAATCGGGAAGCCGAAATAGCGTCCCCTGGACAGGCCGGCCATCGCTCCGCAGAGGATAGGAAGGTAAACGGCAAGGACGACAAAGGATGTCCAGACCTTGACGAAGGCTCGGGCGCGGATTTGCGAGCGGGTTTCCATGTCTCACTTCTTTCCCAGAATGCGGTCGAGATCGAGCTTGGACAGAACGTAGAGGGCAAGCCCGCTGACGATGACGACGAGCAGGAGGGCGAGCGCCGAGCCAAGCGGCCAGTTCTGTGCATACGTGAAAGCAACCTCGATATCCTGCGCGATGGTAATGACCGACTGGCCGCCGAGAATCTTGGATTCGGCGATCGCGCCGGCGCCGAGCACGAAGGTGAGCAACATCCCGATCAGGATACCCGGCATGGCGAGTGGCAACTCGATCTCGCGCCAGATCATCAGCCTGTTAGCCCCGAGGTCGCGGGCCGCATCGACAAGGTCCCGGGGGATCATGGCAATGCCAAGCGACATCGGGAACAGCATGAAAGGCAGATAGACATATGTCATGCCGAAGAGGATGGCGCCGGGTGTGTAAAGTATCTCGGGTCCGCCCGAGAAGCCGAGCCACTTCAGGCCGCCATCGAGCACCCCGTTCTTGATAAAGAACAGCACCCAACCGTAGAGGCGTACGTTTTCCGAGACGAACAGTGGGAAGACGAACAGCACGCCGACCAGGCCAGACCATTTGCCGAACATGCGATTGAGACCGTAGGCGATGGGATAGGCGATCATCGCAAGCAATATGACTGTCGCAAACGCATAGGCGATCGACCAGGCAAACGACATCCAAACGGTATTGGAAGGATCAAGGATCACCGTGAAGTTGGCGAGGGTAAAAGAGCGAAACACGTCGAAGCTCTTGGGCGTGGCGAAGGCATAGGCAGCTACCGTAAGAAGCGGTGCCAGAAAGCCAAGCAGCAGCAGGATCGTGACAGGAGCGGCCGCGCGCAGTCCTGCAGGGATAGACGGAAAATGCCTTTGTTCACCGGCCGCTTCAGCATGGGTCATGGTTACCATATCAGTCTCCCACCACGATCGCGTCGCGGGCGTCCCAGCCGATAGTGACCGTGTCGCCCGACGTGATGCCGGTCGCGGCGGCGCGTGCGGCCTCGACCAGATAGATCCGGTCGCCGGAATGAATCTGATACTGCATGCGCGAGCCGAGAGAATATTCGTTGTAGATCGTGCCGGAGATCAGATTGTCAGCGCTCGAGGAGCCGGTGACGAAGCGCATGGTTTCGGGCCGAACGATGACAGTTGCCGTCTCGCCAATCGTTTGTGCTACCGGGGCTACAGTGATCGGCCTGCCGTCGGCGAGCGTCCACACGCCTTGGTGGCCGCGCCTGACCTCAAAACTGTTCACCTCACCAAAAAATTCCGCGACGAAGCGCGTTGCCGGCTTGGTGTAGATTTCCTCTGGTGTGCCAATCTGAACGAGGCGGCCACGGCTCATTACCCCGACGCGATCAGACATGACCATGGCTTCCTCGAGCGAATGGGTAATGTAGACAAAGGTCTTCCCGCTTTCGCGGTGCAGGTCCTTGAGCTCCTTTTCCAGAACTTTCTTCAGTTTGTAATCGAGCGCCGATAGCGGTTCGTCGAAAAACAAGACGTCGGGGTCATAAGCAAACGCGCGGGCGAGCGCCACGCGCTGTTTTTCACCACCCGAGCAGCGCATCACGTTCTTGGAATAGTAACTCTCAGGCAGGCGCACCATGCGCATGAGTTCGAGAGCGCGCGCTTTGCGTTCGGCGGCCGGCATTTTGCGAACTTTTAGCGGGAACTCGATGTTCTCGCCGACGCTCTTGTGCGGGAAAAGCGCAAGCGACTGGAAGACGAGACATGTCGGACGCCTGTTGGACGGCACGTTATTGATCGTTTCGCCGCGCAGCGTGATATAGCCTTCTGATGGTGACTCCATGCCGGCCAGCATGCGCAGAAGTGTGGTCTTGCCGGACCCGGAGGGTCCGACAATGGTGACGAATTCGCCTTCTCTGATATCGACACTTATGCCATCTACCGCGGCAAAATCGCCGAAAATCTTTCGAACGTCGACAAGTTGCAGCACCGGTTTCGGCGTTGGATGGATCGGATCCTCGATTTTCGGCAAGACGTCGGATAGGGTGGGCGAGATCATCGCAAGGCTCATGTTCTGTTCTCCGTCGGGACAGGCTTTGCTCAGCCGCGCAGGCGCCTGGCGGCGGTCATCAGTTCCAGTGCCTTGTCATAGTCAGGCACGATGTCGTATTGCGCCGAACGCGCCATATCCTCCTCGAGGCTGTCCCATTGGATGGCTTCCATCTCGTCCTTGGTGAAGAGTTCGTAGCACTTCGGGTTGCCCATCTGGCTGACCGGGTTGAATGTGCCTTCAGCAAAGGCGACGGTGTGGGCGACGTGCGGATCCTGGACGTATTTCAGAAATTCCAGGGCGAGTGGCGAAAGTTCGGGATTGTTAACCGTCGAGGTGATCTCGATCCAGGAAATACCGCCCTTGCCATCCATCGGGCCCTTGAGTGGCGTAATGGCGCGCAAGTTCGCATAGCCGTCGGCACGCGCCGGAGAGACGGAATAAGTGCCACCGGTCATATAAAGGTCGATCTCGCCCGACACGAGAGCCTGATTGAGTGACGCCATGTCCCCGACCATCTTGGCGCCCTTGAAAACTTTTTCTGCGGTTTCGGCAAAGGCCTTGAACTCCTCCTCCGTATGCTCCCTGAAGGGGTCAATTCCGGCGATGAGGAAGATGTTGAAGACGTTCCAGTCGTCGGATTCCTGTATGCCGTACTTGCCGGCGATCGAGGCGTCGTTGAACAGGTCCCAGCCCTGTTCCTCCGCCGTTGCTTTGCTGACCTTGTCGGTGTTGACAACAAAGCTGTAGGGCCCGAAGCGCTGCGCCATGCCGAGCAGGTCCTTGCCGTCGTCGCTCATTGCCCAGCGATAAGGCGCCTTGAAGTTGGGGAGCATGGTCTCGAAATAGGGCTCGAACTCGGCGCGCGGCAGCGGCTTTATCAGCCCGGCCGGCCCCATCACCTTTCGGGCCCAGGGATTGTTGACGTTGATCAAGTCCCAGATTTTGGTCTCGCCCGCGCGCAGGCGGTTGATCATGGTCGGGTCGTTGGTCAGGCTTTCGGCCTTGACGGTCGCTGACTGGCTGGATCGGAAGGGATCCAGGACCTGTGCGGAATTGTAGCCTTCCCAGCACAGGATATTGAGCTCTTTTTCGCGACCCGCAAAAGCGCGGGTCGCGCTTGCCATTGGGCCGGTAAAAGCGGCCGCACCCATCATCTGCATCATGTTGCGTCTGGAGATTTTCATCATAATTGTTCCCCTTTTTCTTGGCCGCTTCCGTGGCTCGTGGATCGCTTATGTTGGAACCTTGTCGTAAAAATGTGTGATTTACAACATCTATTTTCTGCTTCATGGTGCGGAGCGTGATTGGAGCGGTAGCACCCGGAGGCGAACGTGACTTTTGCAAAAACGCAGTGCTAAACTCATAATATTACTGTGCATTTGTTTTGTGCAGGCAGCGCCGGCCGTGTGCCGATGTTTTAATCTGACGCCTCAAATTAAAGCAATAGCAGCACGTGAATTTGTGGAAATTGCAACAAAAAAGTGAGTGGAACATGTTGAAGTCACTGCAAGGGAAAACGGTCATTGTCACCGGCGCAAGCCGGGGGATTGGCAAGGGCATAGCATTGCGTTTCGGGGAGGCCGGCCTGAACGTCCTCGTTGTCTCGCGCAGCCAGGTCGATGCCGACAGAGTGGCATCCGAAATCGGAGCCAATGGCTCGGGATTTGCCGCGGATGTGAGTACAGAGGAGGGCTGCAGGGCGATGGTCGATGCAGCCATAACCCGCTATGGCGGCGTCGCGATCCTCTGCGCCAATGCCGGCATCTTTCCGGCGGCTAAGCTGGGCGAAATGACGGCAGCCGACTTCGACCAGGTGATTTCGACCAATCTTAAAAGCACCTTTCTCAGTGTTTCCGCCGTTTTGCCAGCAATGACGAAGGCTGGCTCAGGCCGTATCATCATAACCTCATCAATTACCGGCCCGATCACTGGATATCCCGGCTGGTCACATTATGGGGCGAGCAAGGCGGGTCAGCTCGGTTTCATGCGCACGGCTGCGATCGAACTGGCGCCAAAGAACATCACGATCAATGCGGTCATGCCGGGCAATATCATGACCGAGGGGCTTGAGGACAACGGCCCAGACTATATCGCCGCGATGGCGGCCTCTGTTCCGTTGCGTCGTCTTGGCGCGCCGGCGGATATTGCGAACGCCGCTCTGTTCTTCGCATCTGAAGAGGCTGCCTACATCACCGGTCAGTCAATTGTTGTCGATGGCGGCCAAACCCTTCCGGAATCGCTCGGAGCGCTCGACGCGATGGGCTGAAACCGGAAGAAGTCCGGGCGACATCGTCGCCCGGTGTACCTGAAAGATTTCAGGCGGCTCAACGCGCGTTCAGGATGCTGTCCAGCGTAGCCGAAAAAAGATCGGCATCCTCATTCGAAAAACACAGTGGCGGGCGGATCTTCAGCGTTGCGCCATACTTGCCTGCTGCCCCGATCAGGATACCGTTTTGTTTCAATTTATTGATCACTGTCGTTGCGAACGCCGTGTCCGGCTCCCCCGTGGCGGGGTCGACAAAATCGAGGCCGATAAAAAGGCCGGCCCCCCGCACGCCGCCGATGACCGGATGTCGGGTTTGTAAGGCCTGGAGCGATTGCTGGAAATGACCACCGACAGCGGCCGAACGTTCGATCAGATTTTCTTCCTCGATCACCCTGAGCACGGCATGGCCAGCGGCGGCCGCCACGGGATTGCCGCCGAAAGTATTGAAGTATCCGGTTTCCTCGCAAAATCTCTGGAGTAAGTCAGGACGCGTTACGACGCCACCCATCGGGAAACCGTTCCCCATTGGCTTGCCCATCGTGACGATATCGGGCGTCACGCCGTGGCGCTCGAAGCCCCAAAGACTGCCTCCCGTCCGGCCAAAACCCGGCTGGACCTCATCGGCGATCAACAGGCCGCCAGCACGGTGCACCACATCTGTCGCCTCCCTGAGAAAGCCGGCAGGATCGGCGTAGATACCGTCGCTTGAGAAGATCGTATCAACGATCAAGGCGGCGAACTTGATGCCGCGCGATTTGAGTTCGTTAATCGCCTGTTCCACAGATGCGGCAAAGCTTGCAGCAACGCTCATGCCGTCACGGGGCGCCGGCGCCGGAATGACCGCCACAAAGGGTGCGGGCTTGCGCTTGCGTAAGGACGAGGGGGAAATCTCGGTCACCAGCGCAGTATTTC
This sequence comes from Rhizobium sp. ZX09, assembly GCF_017357485.1. Classification (NCBI taxonomy): domain Bacteria; kingdom Pseudomonadati; phylum Pseudomonadota; class Alphaproteobacteria; order Hyphomicrobiales; family Rhizobiaceae; genus Rhizobium; species Rhizobium sp. ZX09. The sequence goes on along the minus strand of NZ_CP031364.1, from coordinate 874,465 downwards.
CGTGATAGGCTGCTTCGGTGACGACGAAACCTTCGGCGCCAGTTCCGATGCGGGCGATGCGCATGGCAAGATCATTGCTTTCGCTGCCGGTGCAGGTCAGAACCACATTGCTGAGCGCCGCCGGGAATTTTGACAGAAGCTCTTCGCTATAGGACTCGACGACGCGGCTGAGGTAGCGCGTGTGGATGTTGAGTTCGCCAATCTGGCGCGCAACGGCCTCGACCACCCGCGGATGGCAGTGGCCGACCGACGGTACATTGTTGTAGACGTCGAGATATCTGCGTCCGCCGGCGTCATACAGGTAGGCGCCCTGTGCACGCACCATCTCGATCGGCTGCTCGTAAAAGAGCACGGATGACGCTCCAAACGTTGCCTGGCGCTTGGCGACGCGCTGCGCAAGTTCAGCCGGGAAGCCCTCGGCACGGCTTGCATCAAAACGGTTGAGATCTAGAATTTCCTTGGTGGCGACGCTCATCGGCTCTCCTCAACGGTGTTCGGCCAGATAGCGCTCCGCGAGCGCCACGGTGCCATCGGTATAGCCTGTGCCCATGGATTGGGCCGTCGGCGTTTCAGCATGGGAAGCGATCCACGCGGTGAGTTGCATGCGGCGAAGCATGATGAACATCGGCAGGGCCGCCTCATGTTGCTCATCAAGAGCGGTGACGCGCCGATAACCTTCGAGCCAGGCGGCTTTGAGATCGGGGATGAAAGGCTCATGTTCCATGAAGCTGATCGAGGCTGCAAAATCGTAGGCGTACCAGGACAGACCGCAATCATCGAAATCGATCACTCCCAGTCTGCCATTATCGACCAGAAGGTTGGCGGCGCGCATGTCGCAATGAACGAGGCCGAAGCGGTCCTCACCATAGCCGTAGGCGGAGGTCTGGGCTTCGAGCAGCTTGTGCGTTCTCTCTAAAACGGACTTGCCGCCGAGCGTCAGTCCGAGGGCGTCACGCCAGTCACCCCAATAGGCACCGTCCCCCAGAATTCGGTTGAAGCTCCATGTCTTGCGGACGAAGTTCTCCGGTCGCGTCCATCTGCGGCTGTGGGCGTGCAGTTTCGCATTGATTTCACCGAGTGTCCTGTACCAGTGGACAAGGTCGGACTCAGCATCTGGCTCCTTGCCCGCCATATATTCGAAGGCGACGGCATGGCGCAGGCTTTCGCCGTCCGAGAAGACTTGAAGGAGGCTGCCGTCGTTTGCCGTGACTGGCCGCGGCGTAACAACCACCCCATCTTGCCGTAGCGCATCAATCCATGCGAGCTCGGACAGTATCTCTGCTTGGGTATGGTAGTCAGGGCGATGCACACGCACGATCAGATCGCTTCCAGTGGTCTCATCAGCGATACGGAAGGTCGCGTTCTCGGAAATCGTCAGGAGCGTCAGGGTTGCATCCGGCGAGACGCCCCATACTGGTGAGAGGTCCTTGAGGCCTTGTCCCAACCTGGAAAGAAAATCTGTATGATACAACATTTATCGCGCCCGTTTTGATCATGATTGGCAAATCCAACAATATTAATGTTGGAATTGCAACATTTAATCCAAACCCATTGATGTTTTTGGATGTTCAAAGCGGCTGCTCGTCGCGACGTTCGCGACATCATCGGAAGGCTGATGAACATCAGTGGCGTGGTGACGACCGCCCGGCGTCCGGTCGCCATCAGCGGCCGCCTCGGCGCTCCGGGGGCGATCGATCAAGGTCGCCGCTCCGAGGACTCTCGGATACTGCTCTTTCCTCGCTTTGCCTGCGGAGGCAGCGACGCGATCAAGCCAACCCAGCTGACGCGCACGTCGCCTAAATCAACTCAGGCCCCGAAGCACATTCTTCTGATCAAAAACCCAGGCCCAGCTGCGATTGGTCCTCGTCTTCAGCCTCTTTGTCATTGGTGAGCGACGACAGCGTTACCCCAAGGAGCCGGACCGGCCGTTTGAATGGATAGACACCGGCCAGCAGGGTATTGGCCGCGTCTAGAATGTCTTCGGCGTTCGAATAGGGGATGGCAGTTGTCCTGCTCCGCGTCGCCTGGGTGAAGTCGGAATATTTGATTTTCACGGTCACCGTCTTGCCGCTGAAACCCTTGGCCTCGCAATAGGACCAAACCTTTTCGGCAAGTGGCCGGAGTTCCCTGGTTGCGAGCTTGAGGTCATCGATGTCCGCGGTAAATGTATCTTCCGCGCCGACCGACTTACGCACCCGGTCCGGCCTGACCTGCCGCTCATCGATGCCACGGGCGATGCCATAGAAGTACGGACCTGACTTTCCGAAATGCTCAACCAGAAACGGCAGGGATTTTGCTTTCAGATCCGCTCCGGTCTCGATACCAAGCCGGTGCATCTTTTCCGCCGTAGCCGGGCCGACGCCATGGAATTTCTTGACTGCGAGCTGTTCGACAAAGGCCGGACCGTTCTTCGGCGTAATCACCGCCTGACCGTTCGGCTTGTTCAGATCGGACGCCATTTTGGCCAGGAACTTGTTATAGGAGATGCCGGCCGAAGCGTTCAGCCCGGTCACCGCCTTGATCCGGGCGCGGATTTCCAGAGCGATTTCAGTGGCAATTGGCATATCCTTGAGATTTTCGGTGACGTCGAGATAGGCCTCGTCGAGCGACAGAGGTTCGATGAGCGGCGTATATTCCGCAAAAATCTCGCGTATCTGCTGGGAGACGGCGCGGTAGACTTCAAATCGTGGTTTCACGAAGATCAAATCAGGGCATTTTCGAGCCGCCGTGACCGACGGCATTGCCGAGCGCACCCCAAATTCCCGTGCCTCGTAACTTGCTGCTGCAACGACGCCACGGGCAGCCGCTCCGCCAACAGCGAGGGGTTTGCCACGCAGTTCAGGATTGTCGCGCTGCTCAACCGAAGCGTAGAAGGCATCCATGTCGACATGGATGATTTTTCTGACGGCTGAGGCGGTGGTGAGGTCCATTGCAACCAAGTTGGCTGGGAGAAACGAAACAAGAACATAACAGCTTGCGACGTGACATCCAAGTCACCATTCGCAGTTCGGCTCATAATGGTGTTGCCGGAACGGAAGCGACGTCGTCTGGTTACGACGGGTTTCAGAACCCATACATTGCCGAAATCGGTCAGGGCGGCATCCCAGGAGGCGCGGACAAATTTGCGAGGATCGTGTGCCGTGCAATTCACTCTCCTTATGGCGTGTCCATGCTGTGAGGTTAAGATTCAGTTTGGCGGCGTGCCGATGAACCTGTTCATGATCACGATTGGCACGACATAGCCGTTGTCCACCATGAGGATCCGCGAGAGCACTCTTACACTCTTTTGATCATCAGGGTGATCGGCGACAGAGGCGTCCCGCCATCTGGACGATGGCAGGAAGCGCGTTATCGATGCGTTTGCTGGAATTTCGCGTAGTACTCGTCAGCCATCTTACGGAGCGATCGGCCAATCGCCGCGTACTCGTACTCGTTGAGATTGGCAAGCGACGCCCGACCAGAAGGGTGCTGGGTTCCAAAGCCGCGTCCCGGCAGCAAAACGATTCCGGTCTCATCGGCAATTCTGAACAGCAACTCGTTCGGCGAAAATTCGTGTCTGACCCATGCTGCAAACTCGTCGCCAAAAAGCCGGCGGGAAATCTTCTCAAGATCCAGCAAGGTATAATAATCGACCGAATTTTCGTCGTCGGGAGTGTCCAGGCCGAGCTCAGCGTAGAGGGCTGCCTGTCTACGCCGGATAAGTCGCTTCAGTGTTTTCTTGTAGTTGTCGTTTTCGTCCATAAGCGCGAATAACGAAAACAGCACCGTTTGGACCTGCTGAGGCGTTGAGAGCCCTGCGGTGTGATTGAGCGCCACGGTACGGCTGTCAGCAACCAAGCGGTCGATAAACCTCAATGCGGAAACGTCTGTGACAATCGATGAATACCGCCTGTCGAGCGACGCTTTGTCTTCCTCCGGCAAGTTCCTGATCGCTTGATCGATCACGTTGTCCCGTCTTAATGCGATGGTTCCCAGCCGCCAACCCGTAGCGCCGAAGTATTTCGAGTAAGAGTAGACCAGGATCGTGTTTTTTGGGCAGACGGAGAACAGCGATTTGAAGTCGTCCGCGAAAGTCCCGTAGACGTCGTCGGTTAGTATCATCAAGTCTGGCCGATGATTGTCGACGATGTCGGCGATCTTTTCCAGGCTCCGTTGATCGAGCTTTACCGATGGAGGGTTGCTTGGGTTGATGCAGAAAAAGATCTTGATCGAGGGGTCTTTAAGCTTTTCGAGTTCGGAGTCCGGATACTGCCAGCCAGCCTCTGGGTCCGCACTGATCGAAACCTCTTCAAGCCCGTATGCGTCCAGTTGTGGAATCTCGATATACGGCGTGAACACAGGCATACCGATAGCCACCTTGTCCGATTTTTTGATCAGACGGTTTTTCTGCAGCGTGTCAAAAACATACGTCATTGCTGCCGTTCCGCCCTCAGTGGCAAAAACGTCTATATCCTGGGGCGATATTTGTCCGCCGATCATCTCTTTCGCCAAATACTGACGGACAATCTGTTCACTGACACGCAGCATGCGCGGCGGAACAGGATAGTTGCAGCCCAATATGCCTTCCACCATCTCGTGGAGGAAATCGGAAGCGGAAAGTCCGAGCTGGTCACGCACGTAACTTATGGCGCGACCAAGAAACACGACGCCTTCCTGGTCTCGATTGTCTGAGACGAAGCGTTCGAATCGCGCTTCGATGCCTTCTATGCGCGGTAAGCCACCTAGGTGCTGCTCCATGTAGGAGTATGAAAGCTCTGATTCCGCAACAGCGAATAGGCCGAGCCTGAAAAAGCCTCGCCGGGGCAGGGTTGCCAGAAAATTCGGGTTGCCGCGTCCCGCGTTCAGCATTTGTTTTTCTTTTTTCGTGGACGCCAGTTTGATGAGCTCGTCTTTGAGTTCGAAGGGGCTGAGTTTTGCGAACTGACTGTAATCGTTCATACTTCTCTCTCCTGTCTGTTAAACGAGTGCCACCACGAGTGGGCCCAGCAACGTCAGGAAAACGTTGGCAAGTGCATACGTTATGGCAAAAGGGGTCGTGGGAATGGAGTTTCCCGCTTTATCGAGGATTTCTCCGAAGGCGGGATTGGCGCTTCGAGATCCACTCAGAGCACCAGCGAAAACCGCGACGTTGTCGTACTTTAGAAGGTAGCGACCGACGAGCATTGTTATCAACAGCGGGAGCACCGTGACAACGACGCCTATCGCAAATATCGAAAGACCACTTTCGGCGACGGTGTGTACCGCTTGTTGACCTGACTGTAGGCCGACCACGGCCACGAACCCTGCCAAACCGAGATCTCTCAGGAGAGTTGATGCGGGTGTTGGCATGTTGCCAAGCGTCATATTGCGGCTGCGATACCAGCCAAATACGAGACCGGCGAGCAAAGCCCCGCCGCCCGCGCCAAGCGTCAGTGGGACCGAACCGATCCTCAACACGAGAAGACCAACCAGCAGGCCGATGGCCACACCAAACCCGTGGTATACGAAGTCTGTCTTGTCACTGGGAGTTATGACGTTGCCAACTTTGTTCGAGAGGCGCTGTAAATCCTCCTGTACTCCGTGCACGGTCACTATGTCGCCGGCACGTATAACGGTATCGTTGGTCAATTCCAGTTTCACACCGGCCCGAGTTACCTGGATCACGTAGATCCCATGGCGCAGGTCTTTGCTTCGCTCCAATATCCGAGCGACGGTTTGGTCGGCGAAGTCCCTGTCTTTTACGACGATGTCGCGCGTTGTGACCACGAGTTCCAGGCCTTCCGCCGCGGCCACCTCCCTGCCGATCAGGTTTTCAATACCGACGACGCCCGCACGACGTCCGACTATCAGCACAAGATCACCGTTCTGCAGACGAAGCTCGGGTTCAACGCCAACCAGAGCGCTGCCGCGTTTCACGCGTTCGATCGTGATGGGCCCTTTTGTCGACAGTGCTTCCAATTCGGCAATGCTTTTCCCAGCCGCACCCTCGACCCTGAATATCCGTCCGACGAGGTCCGGAAGGGCAGGTGCTTCACCGACGCCATATACTCGGGCGCCCTTGAGCATCTCTGCTTCCGCTTTCACGGCGTCATCCCGTATCCCCCGTTTCATGAACCAGGGAAGAATATTCACGCAGACGATGATCGCTCCAAAAGAACCAAATATGTAGGTGACCGCGTAACCGATCGCGACGTTCGCCTGGAGCCTCTGCGTCTCATCGGCGGCAAGGCCAAGTTTTTCAATAGCGGAGCTCGCCGTTCCGATAATGGCCGATTGTGTCAGTCCCCCGGCAGCAATCCCCGCGGCGATGCCCTTGTCAAGGCCTGTCAATTTTGCGAGCACGACCACGGTGGCAAGACCGCTGATCGCAAGAACCGCAGCCAAGATGATCTCTCGTATAGATTGTTTTCCCAAGGAGCGGAAAAACTGCGGCCCGCTTTCAAAACCGACCGCGTATATGAAGAGGGCAAAGAGAACGGATTTGATCCCATTGTCGATTTGAACTCCCACCTGGCTTATCACGACCGCTACGAGAAGGGAGCCCGCGACGCCTCCGAGCTGAAACCTGCCGAACTGGACCTTTCCGATCCAATAGCCAAAAGCCAGAGATAAAAAGAGCGCGATTTCAGGGGATTGGCGGAAAATTTCGGCAACGAACGACATTCGACATCCTCTCAAGATGTGTAATCAAGCGTACAAACCGGCCGGGCTAGAGCTACGCGCATGACGAGCAAATTGTCTAGGGAATGCCCTGCAAAAATCCCCTTCAGGAAGATCGTGGTTACCAAAACATGACGGCTAAGCGGTCTGTGCTACCAAATGCAGCTATCGAGACACAGGAAAACGTATCAGAAAGTATTTTAGCAACCAAAAGTTCCATGGCCTGTTCGTTTCGCGAAGCGATTAAACAACATCATCGACTGATGGCGAGCGAAAAGACTGACCTGAAATGGCGTGAGCCTCTTAGAGCGGCAGTTCATTTCGAGATGCGGAAGGAAGAAACCAAGGCCCTTGAAAGTAGCCGAGACAAGTGGGCACCCCGTCGGAACCACGCAACTGGCCCATTGGCCAAAATCGCGGCTTTGAAAGCGCTCTTCTTTTCCACGATCAAAGTTTAAAGGCGGCCGGCTTTCACATTGCCGGTGGAATTTTGAGTGAAGGTTTGTATCACGCGCAGTCCATAGAATATTTGCGCCGACAGCTCTAATTAAAGATAGGACAGCGCGAATGTTATTGTTCCATCCGAGACATCAGATTTCTCGGAGACACCGTAGATAATTGTTGTGACAGATAATTAAGAATAACGGGGTATTATTTTCCAAGGCCGAACCTTGGGAACAGTGTCATGGCATCCATTCAGCAGAAGATCATCTTTGCGGGCGTGGCAATATTTGCAATAGCCGGGGGCACCGCCGGGGTGGGGATATGGTCGGCATCGACGCTGACGCACAACTCTGAAAACGTAACCCGATCGGCTCAGATCCTCCGCAACCATATGCAGGCGGACATGATGCATGACGCCCTGCGCGCAGATGTGTTTGCGTCTCTCCTTGCTTCCAATCCAGCGGCCGGCGTCGCATTCGACAGCGTCAAGGCCGATCTTTCAGAACACGTTGAGTCATTTCTCAAAATGATTGCCGCCAACAAAGCGCTTGCAACGGATGCGGCCACCCAGACGGTACTGGCCGGGGTCGAGAAACCCTTGCTCGCCTACATTGATAGTGCGAACAAGATCGTCGGTACGGCAGAAAAGGATCCGATCGTCGCCCTGGCGGCATTGCCCGATTTTATGAAGCAGTTCTCAGCCTTGGAAACCGCCATGGAGGAGACGGGCGACCAGATAGAGCAAGTGTCGGAATCTATCTCCGCCGAAAGCGCCCAGACAGCCGCTGCCATGCAGGATGTGCTGCAAGCTCTTCTCGGCCTGGCAGGATTGTTTTCGATCTTGCTCTTTGTCCTGTTCCGCCGCACCGTGAGCAAACCCATCCTCGCGCTCTCTGCCGACATGACAAGGCTGGCTGACGGTGAGACCAACATCACCTGCGCGGGCACCGGACGGAAAGACGAGATCGGGACGATGGCGGCGGCTGTCGAGGTCTTCCGCAAGGCGGCAATCGTCAACAGGCAGCTGGAGGAGGATGCGGAGCGTGCACGCGGGCAAGCCGAAGCTGACAGGCTCGAGGCGCAGCAGCAGGCTGAGGCCGATGCCGCAGAACGGCTGCAGGTGGCGGTATCCGGTCTTGCCAATGGTCTCAAAAGACTGTCCTCCGGTGACCTTTCCTTCCAGCTCGATGAGCCTTTCGCTCCGGATTTCGAAGCCCTCAGGCATGACTTCAACACGTCACTGAAGCAACTGGGTAGGACGCTGAGCGCGATTTCCGAGAGCATTACGGTCATCGACAACGGCACGCGGGAGATCGCATCCGGTGCCAACGACCTCTCGCGTCGAACGGAGCAGCAGGCTGCCTCGCTGGAGGAAACTGCTGCTGCCCTTGATGAGATCACCGCCAATGTGACCAATGCCAGCAGACGGACAGAGGAGGCACGCGGTGCGGCGACGGAGGCCGATCAGAGCGCTTCCCGCTCGGCTGCAGTGGTCAGCCAGGCTGAGGAAGCCATGCAGCGGATCGAGAATTCCGCGCAGCAGATTTCCAATATTATCGGTGTGATCGATGAGATCGCCTTCCAGACCAATCTTCTGGCTTTGAATGCCGGCGTGGAAGCTGCCCGGGCCGGCGACGCCGGCAAGGGTTTTGCGGTCGTTGCACAGGAGGTGCGCGAGCTGGCGCAACGTTCCGCGACGGCGGCAAAGGAGATCAAGACATTGATCAATACCTCCACCGCCGAGGTCGACGGCGGCGTGAAGCTTGTGCGCGAAACTGGTGTGGCACTCAAGGAAATCGGCGAGCGCATCTCCGGCATCAACCGGCATATGGAAGCCATCGCGACGGCGGCCCGGGAACAGTCGACCGGTCTTTCCGAAGTCAATGGGGCGGTCAATACGATGGACCAGACGACGCAGCAGAACGCGGCGATGGTCGAGCAGTCAACGGCGGCATCCGCTGCTCTCGCGACCGAGGCGAGAAAGCTGCGGGAGCTCGTCTCGCAGTTCCACCTGGAGGCGGCCGGCTCCGTTACTTCTGCAGCGCTTAGACAAACCGCCCGCACCATGGCAGAGCCAGCAGCTCGCGTTGTGCCCGTCGTAGCAGCCGTTAGGTGACTCTTTTACGGTCTTTTGGGGCATCCTAACTCAAGCGCAAGCGATATATCGGCAGGCTGGTCGAAACCATCCGGCCCACCGAATGCCAAAAACTATCTCGAGAATACAGGGTGAGGCGAAATGCTCTAAGGCGAGCTGGCCGCGTATTTTACCGCAGGCGCTGCGCCGCATTGGCCTGCGCCTCGCGGATGAGGCCGGAATACATATTCTCCTTGCCTGGGTACCATGGCATCGTGCCGATGGAGCCGAACCCGGAAATTGTTTCCATATGCGCGACCATCCGGGCACGCATGCGCTCGTCCGGAAGCGGGCCTGTCATCGCCTGGACATTGTCACTCATATGGTCAGGGTTTGACGTACCGCAGAGCACGCTCGTAACGGCGGGGTGTGCCATGACCCATTTCAGAAAGAACTGCGCCCAGCTGGTCGCTCCAAACTCGGTTGCGAATCCGGGAAGCGGTTGCCCCTCGACGACCTTCATCAAACGTGCCTTTTCCAGCGGTAGATTAATGAGGACGCCAACGCCCTTGTCGGCGGCGGCTGGAAGGAGGCGTCGCTCCGCATCGCGATTGAAGATCGAGTAGTTCGTCTGAATGAAATCGACATCGTCGCGTTGAACAATCGCCAGCAGCTGGTCCTGTGCCGCCGACTCGTGATGGGTCACGCCGACATGCCGTATAAGACCTTCCTTCTTCCATGCCTTCATCAGCGGAATAACGACCGGCGCATTGGTGATGCTGTGGCATTGCATCAGGTTGATCGTGTCACGCCATGTCCGCATGCGTGATTGCCGAAAGCTTTCAACGGCATGGCTTTCGTCTCCGAGATATTCTCCTGTCGACCAGACCTTGTTGGCGAGGAACATCTCATCCGATCCCTCAAATTCGCCCATGAACTGACCGACGCTGACCTCCGCCGAGCCGTAGAGAGGCGATGTGTCGACCACGCGACCGCCTGCAGCGACGTATCGCTCAAAGACCTGTCGCAGGGCATCGCGGCGATCCCCGGGCTTTAGATCAAATGTCAGAAAGGTGCCGAGACCGAGGGCTGTGACCCGTTCCCCGGTGCGAGGCAAGGTCCGGGTCAGCACCTCCGGGTTCGAGGCAGATGCGGCCGACGACACGTTCGTGCCTTGAGCCTGCGCGGTAGTGCTGCTGGCGAGTGCAAGTCCGGTTGCCGCCGCACCCACCGTGCCGAGAAAGCCGCGACGATTGATCTTTGACTGATCCATGGGAGATTTCCTGCTCGATTGTTGTTGACGTCAAAACTGCCAGTTGGCGGGGACCCAGGCATAGCCGCCATCGGTCTTCAGCATCCGGCCAAGACCGGGGAAAGGATAATGAAAGCCAAGAACCGGCATACGCTCGGCGGCCGCCCTGTCAAATATGCGACGACGGGAGGAAAGGGCTGTTTCCTTATCGCGGTCGGGGCCTGGCACCCAAGGCCTGTCGACGTTGACGACAGGGTGATAGGCAAGGTCTGCCGTCAGCAGCAGCTGGTCATTTCCGGAATGAACGAGGAAGGTCGCCATGCCGGGTGTGTGGCCAGACGCGACGATCGTCGCCAGACCCGGCGCAATCTCGGTGCCGGCCTCATATAGTTCAACATCGTTCCTGAAGGGTTCGAGGCTGTTCTTGATGTTTGCCGCAAATCGTGTCCGGAAATCCTCCGGGACAGGCATGTAGGATAGGTCCGGATCGGTGCGGACAAAGAAGTCCCAATCCGCCCTCGGGACAAAGACTGTGGCACGAGGGAAGGCCTTGCCACCGTCTGCAGTTCTTAAGTTGCCGACATGGTCGGGGTGGGTATGCGAGATGACGATCACATCAATGTCAGCGGCATCGAGACCGATTGCCGCGAGGTTATCGAAGATGCGGCCACCGTTCGGACCCATGGTCTTGCCAGCGCCGGCTTCGATCAGAATCCGCCGGCCACCGGTTTCGATCAGCAGCGTGTTGAGATTGAGCGTCATGTGGTCGGTCGGCAGAAATGCCTGTCGCAGCACATCCTGAAGCTCGGCCTCCGGGGCATCACTGGCGTAAATGCGTGGCGGACCACCAATCACCCCATCGCTCAAGACGGTCGCGCTGATCTCTCCTACCCGAAAGCGATAAAAACCGGCATTGCCGGCCGTTGCTGAAGCCGTCTGGGCATGGGCATTGCCCGGGCCGCCCAAGCTTGGGAGGATCATGCTTGACGCGCCTGCGACCGCGGACAGCATGATGGCACGTCTGTTCAGAGTGAAGGCGTTCATCTTTCTTTCCTCTTTCATTGAGCGCACTGCCTCGGTTCGCCCCTCAATCGGGCAGAGGTGCACCAGAGCGCAGGCCTTAACTCAGGGAACCATGACATGACGTCATTGATCTGATAACCTGCATTAACTTTATCAACTTGATTAGAAAAACTTAGCAATGGACCCTGTTCGGCTAGACAGCTTCGACGTGTTTGTCGCCATCGTGCGCTGCGGCGGCTTCCGCGCCGCGGCATTTGAACGGGGGGTTTCTTCATCGGCCTTGAGCCAAACGATGAATGCTCTGGAGGAAGCTCTGGGCATCCGGCTTCTTAATCGAACAACGAGGAGCGTTTCTCCGACCGAGGCAGGGCAGCGTCTTCTCGAGCGTCTCGCGCCTGCATTGAGCGACATCAGGCTCGCCATCGCAGAGGTCGATGAATTACGCGATAGCCCGTCGGGGACCCTCAGGATCAACGCGCCTGCGCCTGCAGTCGATCACTTCCTCTGCCCACTGGTCTTCGATTTTATGGAGGTATACCGCGAGGTGAAGATCGAAATTATCAGCGACGCGGCCGTCATAGACATCGTGGAACAGGGTTTCGATGCCGGTGTCAGGTTCGGCAAGCAACTGGCGCAGGATATGATCGCTCTGCCGCTTGGTCCTGCACTTCGTTATGCAATCGTTGCTTCTCCTGATTACATCGAGAGGTGCGGGCAACCACAGACGCCGCACGAACTTGTCAGTCATGACTGTGTCAAACGCCGCTTTCCCGGCGGCACGCTGGTCACCTGGCGATTTGCCGAGGGCGACGAGGAAATTGAAGTCACCCCAACCGGCCGCCTGACGGTCAGTTCGGCGCACAATGAACTACAGGCAGCACTTGCGGGAAGAGGTATCGCCCATGTCTTTGATGATTACGCCAGGCCCTACCTTCAGGATGGTCGACTGGTGGAGTTACTCCCCGACTGGAGCCCGACCCTGCCGCACTGGTTCCTGTATTATCCCAGCCGCCGCCTTCCGAGCGCGGCCATGCGTGCGTTCCTCGACTATATGAAGAACTATAAATGGGAGAAGGCGAGATCTTCAATCTAAGGGTCCCTGACATTGCACTGATGAACAACGAGCGACGGGTCTTGCTACGCTGACCGACGATGGCGCTAGGACTAACCTTTCAGCGTTCCGCCCGCGGCGTGTATCGCATCGGGCGTGTCTAAGTCGAGCAACGCACCTTCTCCGATCTCCACATAAATGATGGGTAGGCCGGATGTTTCTATGATCCGACGAGCCCCAACATCGCCTTCGAGGTGGGTGACGGCCTCAAACAGCGATTTAGGAAGTATTACGGGATTCCCCGGCTTCCCGTTTCCCGTCGCACGTACAACCGCTTCACCATCGGTCGTTCGAAAAGCCGCAATGAGCCGATCGAGATCGCCGCTTGCCAAGCCCGGCATGTCGGCAAGCTGGACCAGAACTGCATCCGCTCCCCGAGCATGGCAGTATGAGACCCCCGCCGCAATCGAGGTCGCCATGCCGCGGCCGTATAGCGGGTTTTCGAGACACTCGACTCCCAGGCCATCAAGCGCAGCTTCGATTTCAAGCCGGCGGTGCCCCGTTACAACGACCACACTGTCGGCAGTCGACCCGAGCGCGACCTGCGCAGAACGTCGTACGAGAGCAACGCCGCCAAATTCCGCAAGCAACTTGGATGCACCTGTCTCTCCCATGCGACTGGAACGCCCTGCGGCAAGCAGGATAACGAAAACACGGGGCCCGACGGGGCGTTCTTTGGGCGGCCGATCATTGTCGTCTCTGTTGGACACAGTCTTCCTCCCATGGTTTGTGGGCTTTCCATGAGCCTCTGTGACGAGGCGCTGCTGGAACCTGCAATATCCTATGGACGTGATCAATGGCTGGATTCCGCGGGGAGCGGAAGTCGTGCATCTCGTCGCTCAGCAACCGTTCGGTCTGTCGGTTTAACCTCGCGGGTTTGGCGGCCCCGTTACGGCGTTCAAGTTGTTGACCGGCGGTGGCGATGCGGATTGCACAGGGGTGGACGGATCAGCGCGACAAGCCGAATTCAGCCTCATGCGGGATTGACTGCAACTGAATTGCGGAGGCTTGATCGTCTGGCATGCAAACGCGCAGTCGATGCGCTAAACGAGGTGATGACCAGAATCCGGGCTGGCTTAAAAATAAGTGCTGGGCGGGCACCCGAGTGATCGGCGAAACACGGCAGAAAAGGCGCTTGGGCTATTGTAGCCACACTCAAGGGCGACATCGAGGACGCTTCTGCCTTCTGCCAGCATCGTCAAGGCATCAAGCATCCGGGCCTGTTGACGCCATTGCCCGAAACTCATGCCGGTTTCACGCCTGAATGTCCGCATAAAGGTGGCTCTGCTCATGTGAAGCCTGGTCGCGGCATCTTCGATGGAGAGATTTTCCGCCAAATTGGTACGGAACTGCTCGCACATTTGCGCCAAGCCGGAATGCTTCGGTATCGGCAGGTTGAGCGGCTGCGCTGGCTGAAAGGAAAGTTCCATCAGAAGCAGCCTGACGATGGCGTCCGCTTGCTCCCGACTTTGTGGCTTCTCAGCAAGCTCGGCAAGTTTCAGAATCAATTCCCGCAAAAGAGGGGTGATCGTCACCACAAGGCATTCGTCGGGAAGCCCCCCTATTTCGCTTGTGTCAATCAGAAGTGACCGGAACTGCACGCCTGCATGGCTCGACGTTTCGTGCGCCAGCTTGGGCGGTAGCCAGACCGCCCGGCTTGGCGGAACGACCCAAGTGCCCCGGTCCGTCCTAATCGATACAACCCCGCTGACGGCATATAGAAGCTGAGCCTCTTCGTGACTGTGCCTCGGCCCCGAAAAGCGGTTTTCGTCGTGGGTGATGACGGCGATCTCGTTGGTAATGTTTATGCCGCTTTTCAAAACTGATCCTTTTGCGACGATCGATGATCACCCGGCGTTAGAATATCAGCTTCGCGCTCACTACGGTAGGCCATCTAACAGCAGAGAGTTTTCGCCAGGTGACCGACCGCAACCGCCTTATTGACTGCATCGAAGAGCCGTATCCTGCGGCGCTCGGCGTGGCCGTTGGACACGCGGCCCCAGCGCTTGCCTGTTTGATGGTTTGCGTTGTGCTGCGACTTACCGGCGATCGCCGGGCCTGACGGCTTCCCGGCGATCGTAATGGCCGTGTCGAATCCTTCACAAAACGCATCGCAACGGATCGCGCCATGTTGACCAATCCTGAAATCAAATACCGCCCTTTCGTCTCTCCCATCGAGCTGCAAGACCGCAGGTGGCCGTCCAACCGGCTCACGAAAGCGCCCCGCTGGTTGTCCACCGACCTGCGCGACGGCAATCAAGCGCTTGCCGATCCGATGGATGTGGAACGCAAGCTACGCTTTTACGACATGCTGCTCGCCGTAGGCTTCAAGGAAATTGAGATCGCCTTTCCATCGGCGTCACAGACCGAATTCGACTTTGTCCGTGCGCTGATCGAAGAAGATCGGATTCCCGACGACGTAACGATTCAGGTGCTTACCCAATCCCGTAAAGATCTTATTGTCCGCACCTTCGAAGCGCTCGAGGGCACGCGCCGGGCGATCGTTCACCTCTATAACGCAACGGCTCCGCTGTTCCGCCGCGTGGTCTTCGGGATGGAGCGGCATCAGATCATCGATCTGGCCGTCACCGGCGTCACAGCGATGCAGGAGGAAAGCCTGAAGCGACCCGACACCCACTGGACCTTTCAGTATTCGCCCGAAACCTTCTGCTTCACCGAGCCTGATTTTGCGCTTGAGATTTGTGAACGGGTGTTGGACGTTTGGCAGCCGACCTCCGAACGTCCAGCGATCCTCAACCTGCCGGCAACGGTCGAAGTCGCGACACCCAACGTTTATGCCGACCAGATCGAGTGGTTCGGCCGCAACATCTCGCGCCGTGATGCGGTGGTTATCAGCGTGCATCCTCACAATGATAGGGGAACGGCCGTGGCGGCGGCCGAGCAGGCGTTACTTGCCGGGGCCGACCGTGTTGAGGGATGCCTGTTCGGGAATGGCGAGCGGACCGGCAATGTGGACCTGGTGACGCTGGCAATGAATTTCTACACCCAAGGGATCGATCCAAAACTCTATTTTCCCGCGATCCGCGATGTTGTGAATACCGTTGAGCATTGCAACGGACTGCCGGTGCACCCGCGCCATCCCTATGCCGGCGAACTGGTGCACACGGCCTTCTCGGGCTCGCACCAGGACGCGATCCGGAAAGGGTTCACGGCCCACAGAAAGCGCAATGACGGTATCTGGGAAATGCCCTATCTGCCAGTTGATCCGGCGGACATAGGCGAGACATACGAGGCAGTCATCCGCGTCAACAGCCAGTCCGGCAAAGGAGGTATTGCCTGGGTGATTGAACAGGACAAGGGTTTGAAACTGCCGCGCTCGCTTCAGATCGATCTCAGCCGCCGTGTGCAGGAGTTCGCTGAGAGCACCGGCAGGGAAATCACGGCCGCTATGATCTGGTCGATCTTCGAAGATGCTTACCATCTAACCGGGCCGCAGCCGTTTGAACTGGTTGATTATCAGGATGAAAGCCGTCGGAGCGCCGGGAAGGAACGCGTTTTTGTCGGGCGCATCCGTCACAGAGGTCGTGTGATTGCGATCACAGGTCGTGGGAATGGCCTGATCTCCAGTGCGGTCTCGGCGCTGGAGGAGGGCTGTGGGGTGACGTTGGAAGTCCTCGACTATCACGAACATTCTCTGAAACGCGGCGCGAATTCCCAAGCGGTCGCCTACCTGGAATGCCGCACTCGTGATGGCGTCACGGTTTTCGGGATCGGCATCGACGATGACATCGCCACGGCTTCGGTCAAGGCCGTCCTCAGCGCAGCCAACAACGGCTAACCTCTCGCTATGACTGCCGCGTGATCCGCCCAGGAACAAACGAATGCCGTAGGTCATGCCCGGAGCGCTAAGGAGGCCGCCAGAGCGGCCAACTCGACCGTATGCAAACCGCAAAAACCATAGGCGAAGGGTAATGCCGGTGGTCTCTGCGCTCTTTGCCGATGGGCAGGGCTTACTGCCCATCCAGGCAGACAGATTTTGTGGACCGTTTACCGATATTGCTGTCGCTTGCAGGCGGGGTCGAGGTCCAAGCTGGACCTCGAATTCTAGCGCTCCGTGTCGGCGGCGAGCGGTTTGGACCTGGGTGGCAGTGCTGAGGGCGTTGATGTTGTCGAACGCGTCAGTCGAGACCGGCCATCAGCTTGTCCAGGGTGACGGGCAGATCGCGAACACGAATACCCGTTGCGTTATGGACTGCGTTTGCAACGGCTGCGCCAACCCCTGTTATACCGATTTCACCGATGCCACGTGCGCCCATCGGCGCCTGCGGGTCGGGCTTGTTGGTGTAGAGGATTTCAATAGGCGGTACGTCCATTTGCACCGGCACATGATAATCCGCCAGGGAGGCGTTCACGATGCGTCCAGTCCGCTCATCGAAATAGGTTTCTTCGGTCAGGGCAAGCCCGATGCCCATTATGATGCCGCCTTTGAACTGGCTGGTCGCCATTTTGGGATTGAGGATTTGCCCGGCGTCGAAGGAACCCAGGAAGCGGGAGACGCGCGTCTCGCCGGTGAGTGCGCTGACGCGCACCTCGCAGAACTGCGCACCATAGGAATGCATTGAAAAAGCTTCCATTTCGGCTGGGGCTGGTGCCTCTGCCTCGCAGACGAACTCTTCTCGACCCGCCCTCTGGAGGATCGATTGGTAGCTCTCAAACCGGCTGCTATCGTTCACATGCGATAGCCCACCATCTCTTGCCTCGACTTCAGGAAGCGACAGCCCCGCAAGGGGCGAGTCATTCCCGGCAAGCTTGATCAACTCTTCCATGAAGACCTCGGTTGCGGCAATGATCGCCCCGCCTATGGAGGCGGTCTGAGTGGAGCCTCCGGCGATCACGCCTCTCGGCAGTCTGCTGTCGCCATACTCGAACGTGACATGCTCAAGCGGCAGGCCCAGTCGTGCCGCCAGGTGCTGCACCTGAGCCGTGGCGGTGCCCATACCCATGTCATGGACGGCCGTCGACACGGTAACATGGCCGTCTGCTGTCAGCTTGATCCGGGCCGCGGCGCCGGGAAAGCGGTGGTAAGGATAGGTCGCGGTGGCGCATCCCATGCCGATAAGCCACTCGCCTTCACGTCTTTGACGTGGTGTCCGGCTCCTTTTATCCCAGCCGAATTGCTCTGCGCCCTTGTCGTAAGCTTCGATGAGATAGCGCGACGAGAACGGCTTGCCGGTCGTCGGGTCCTTTTCCGGCTCGATCCGCCGGCGCAACTCGATGGGATCCAGTTCCAATTTCTCCGCGAGTTCATCCAGTGCACATTCAAGTGCGAAAGTTCCGACGGACTCGCCCGGCGCACGCATGAAAGTATTTGCCAGCATGTCCAGATCGGCGACATCCTGACCGATGCGGAACGTTCTGGCGCCATAGAGATGGCGGGCCGGAAAGGTGAATTGTTCCGGACAGGAATTGTGCGTCGTCATCGCCGCGGTTCCGGTGTGGATCAACGCATTAAGTGTTCCATCGGTCCTGGCACCCAAGGCCACGCGCTGTTCGGTTACGGTGCGACCGCCGATGATCCTGAAGACACCTTCCCGCGACAGCATGATGCGCACGGGGCGCCCCGCAAGTTTGGCTGCCGCGCAAGCCAGGATCTGATGATCCCAGAAACATTTCCCACCGAAGCCACCGCCGACATAGGGCGAGGTTACATGGACCTTGCTGATATCGAGCCCGAATATATCCGCGAGCTGGCCTGTGGTAAGGTCCAGCAGCTGGCTCGCATCATGAACGCGCAGCTCATCATCGTTCCAGACGATCGTTGCTGCATGCAGTTCTATGGCATTGTGATTGTGTCGTGGTGTTCTGTAGATGAGATCGACCTTCACCTCCGAATTTGCGAGCGCGGCTTCCGCGTCGCCGATTTCAACAAATGGAGGCTGACCAAGCAGGTTTTCGAGCTGCCTGGGCGATTTCTTGGCTTCATCGAAGGACGTGACCGCCGGCAGCAGTTCATACTTTGCCGTGACCAACGATGCAGCGTAATCCGCCTGTTCCTGCGTTTCGGCCAGAACCAGAGCGATCGGCTGACCGTTCCAGTGGATTTCGTCGTTTTGCATGACGGGAAGATTGCTCGCCCCGGCAGCTGTCGGAGACGACATCATCAGCGACGGCGCCTTCATCCTCGGTGCGTTTCTGTAGGTCATGACGAGAATGACGCCGGGCGCGGCCTCCGCTGCACTCACATTCAGCTCGGAGATGCGTCCGCGGGCAACGGTGCTGAAAGCGAGCGCCGCATAGCTGATGTTGTCATAGGGAAATTCCGCCGCAAATCGCGTCCTGCCCTGAACCTTCATGGGACCTTCGATGCGCGATATGGATTGCCCGAGGGCGCCATGTTTGCGCAGCAGCGGATCTTTCGTAACGGCAGGTTGCCAGCGACCTTGTCTGCCCGCTTCCGGCAGCGTGTGGGTATCAGCGCTCATGCGTTTTCTCCCTTCAGTTCTTCCAGAACGGCGACAATAGTGCGTTTTGCCAGTTCGATCTTGAAAGCATTGTCTCGTAAACCGACAGCGTCCGCGAGTTCGGCCTCCGCCGCAGCGCGGAAACTCTTCGCGTTTGCCGGCTGCCCTTTAAGATGCGATTCAGCCGTGAGAGCGCGCCACGGCTTGTGCGCGACGCCGCCGAGCGCCAGCCTCACGTCGTTCACGTTACCTGCGCTATCGACATCAAGCGCCGCGGCGACGGAAACGAGAGCGAAGGCGTAACTCGCACGGTCCCTGACCTTTCGGTAAGCGGATCTTTTTGCAAAAGGCAGCGCTGGGATTTCGACGGCCGTGATGAGCTCGTCCGGATGAAGTGCCGTTTCTATCTGGGGTGTGTCGCCCGGCAGACGGTGAAGATCGCGCAGCGGCAGGCTGCGCGTGCCGGATGGCCCCTCAAGGTGCACCATTGCATCCAGTGCGACGAGCGCAACGCACATGTCGGAAGGATGGGTCGCGATGCAGCTTTGAGATGCCCCAAGGATTGCGTGGTAGCGGTTGAAACCTTCCAGCGCGTCGCAGCCCGAACTCGGTTCACGCTTGTTGCAATGGGCGGCATTGTCATAGAAATACCGACACCGGGTGCGTTGGAGGATATTGCCTCCGACCGTCGCGACGTTTCGAATCTGCGCGCTTGCTCCTGCCAGGATGGCCCGGGAGATAACCGGGAATTGGGTCCGCACCGCGCCATGGGCCGCGAGCGCCGTGTTCTTCACCCCCGCTCCGATCAGCAGGCTGCCATCGGTGCGCTGTTCGATGTTGCTCGATAGCCGCGTGACATCGATCAGCGTTTCCGGTCTTTCGACCGTCTCGCGCATGAGATCGACAAGATTGGTGCCGCCGCCCAGATATTTCGCCGCCGGCCCGGCCTGTTTGAGCGCGATCGCCGACCCAGCATCAGATGCCTGGTGATAGGAGAAGATATTCATGCCCGTGCCCTCTCATCGGTTTGGACCGCCGTCTGCTGCACCAGCGCTTCAGATATGGCTTCAACGATGCCGTTATAGGCTCCGCAGCGACAGAGATTGCCGCTCATGCGTTCGCGAATCTCGGTGTCGTCGACGGCGATGCTGTCGCTCGAAAGATCGGCGGTGACGACGCTCGGAATGTTTCGTTCAATTTCTCCCGCCATGCCGACGGCGGAACAGAGTTGGCCGGGTGTGCAATAGCCGCATTGAAAGCCGTCATGCTCTATGAAGGCTTTTTGCAGGGGATGAAGGTTGCCGTTTGCGGCGAGGCCCTCGACAGTCGTGATGTTACGCCCCTGATACTGGACCGCGAGCGCGAGACAGGAATTGATGCGCTCGCCATCCACCAGAACGGTGCACGCGCCGCATGCGCCTTGATCACACCCTTTCTTGGTGCCGGTAAATCCCAGATAGTTGCGCATGAGATCAAGCAGCGAAGTGCGGATGTCTGCCTCGACCTCCACTGCCGTTCCGTTGATGTTAAATCGCATTGGACATCTCCCTCGTCTGAAGGCCCGCGCTGGAGGATCTGTCGCGGCACCCATGGAACTCACGGTAATGGTTTGCCTGTGACCAGCCGTCGGCTTGTTGATTCGACGACCTTCTGCTCTAGCTGTTTGTTACGTTGAGCTGTCGCGACGCTGCGATGTCGGCGATGACCGACAGCGCCAGTGACTGAGCGTCTCTTGCCCGCCCGAAAACGCCGATCGGAGCCTTGATCCGGGCGATTGACTCATCCGAATGACCCCTCTGGCGCAATCGCTCGACGCGTTTCTCATGGGTGCGGGAACTGCCGAGTGCGCCAATGTAAAAAGGCGATGCGCGCAGAGCGGCCTCAAGTAACGGGATTTCCCGATCCAGGTCATGCTGGAGAACTGCAACGGCCGTGTCGGGATCAATCAACGATGCATCGATGTTGGTTCCCGGCGAATCCTCAAGGAGAACAACGTCGTATCCTGCAGCTCTCGCGACGCTGACGGCGTTTTCCACTTCGAGCGAGCGCCCGGAAAAAACCGTCCGTACTTTTGGCCGATAGTGGGTGACGAAGACATCGCCATCCCAGCCGGTCGGCTTGCTCTGGAGGCCGGGCGAAAGTTGCTCGAGACCCGGTGCATAACAAAGAGATGCGCATTGCCGGTGATCGACCTGCATGTTGGTGGAACAGAGCGGTTCAACGTTCCTGACAAGATGAATCGCAACCGTAATGCCGCCTCCGCAGGGCAGCACGATATCGAAGAACGGCGAGCCTTCGCCCAGCATGACGAAGCGATCATGGCCGCTCTTCATGGCTTGCAAGGCTTCGGCGGCGATAGCCGCTTCCGTGCATCCGCCAGAAACATATCCGCAGTACCTGCCATCCTCCGCGACCGCCATATGCGCGCCAAGCGGCCGGGACGAGCCTCCGCGTATTTCCACCAAGGTGCACAGCGCCACCTCAAGCCCTGCCTTCATGGTCTCGATGGCAAAGTTCAGGACGTCGTAGGCCCTGTCAGTGGAAAAAGCTTGCTGAGGTGTTGCCAAGATTGAGGCATCGGCACTGCGACGCAACCAATCTGCGGGATTATCGTTATGTCTGATGCTATCGGCCGATCGTGTCATAAGTGCCTCCTGCATTGTGACATCAGAATGAGCGACAGAAGGTTAAGTTCCTCAGGAACTCTGGAGTTGTCGGGAGCTCATCAGCGCCAATCGTTGATTTCGGCATGACATCCGCCTCATATCTGATTTAAAGAAGCGAATGGCGCACCCATAAACGGAGGCGCCTCCGTTTAACTTAGTGGCTTGCAGTCGTCCGTCAAGCTATTTTTTAATGGAGCGGCCTTTCACGTGCCCAAGGAGCAGACGCCTCCGGTTGAACCGGCCCCTTTGCGTGCAGACGCCCGGCGAAATCGGGAAAAGCTGATTGAAGTCGCGGCGCTGGCATTTTCAGAGCAGGGCGCGGCGGCTTCGCTGGAAGATATTGCCAGGCGTGCAGGCGTTGGCATAGGGACGCTGTACCGGCACTTCCCGACGCGCGAACATCTGGTGGAGGGCGTCTATCGGCGCGAGCTGGAAATTCTTGCGACGGCCGCGCGCGACCTGATCCGGGAAGAAGAGCCCGCGAAAGCCGTTGAAGAATGGATGAACCGGTTTGTTAGCTACATGGCGGCAAAAAGGGGCATGGCCAACAGTCTGAAACTCCTGTTCACCTCCAACTCCGCCCTTTTTGCGGAGGGCTCGAAGCTCTTGCATACGGCGTTCGAGGAGCTACTCGACAACGCCGTCAAGGCTGACGCCGTAAAGGGAGACATCGCAGGTGCGGATGTCCTGAACGCGCTCTTCGGCATCTATTCCATACCGGAAGGGCCGGATTGGCGTGACCGCGCGCACAGGATCGTCCGGCTGGTCATGGATGGGCTGCGGCGTTAGTCAGGTATCCAGATCATATGGGAACTGTCGCCTCGTGCCTGCAATCTTGGCGGATAGACACCCTCCACGCTGTTCTGGTGCTCGTGGCCGTGACGCATTCACTCTCCGACAACGGCTCCCTCGCGCCGGGGATCGGCGCTGCCGGCCAACCCGTTTGCGGTCATCTCAATGGCATGCAAACCGGAATTCATTTCACCCGGTTTTACCTCGTAACCCAGCGCCTTGAGCGATCCCACCAGATCTTCTGCGCTGGTGCCGGCCTCGATATCGTATGTGCCAAACCGGTTGATGAGATGTGGCTGGGCGACGATCGCCTCAACGGGCATGCCCCAGTCAATGTAGGCGATCAGCGCCTGTGCCACATAGCCGATGATCTGGCTGCCGCCGGGTGAACCAATGGCGAGCAGGGGTCTACCATCCTTCATCACGATAGTCGGGGCCATCGACGAGCGCGGCCGTTTACCGGGCTCAACGCGGTTGGCGACCGGCAGGCCGCCGTCGTGAGTCTTGAACGAGAAGTCTGTCAACTCGTTATTGAGCAGGAAACCATTCGTCATCAGACGCGAGCCGAAGCCGTTTTCGATTGTCGTCGTCATAGAGACCACATTGCCGTCCTTGTCGGCAATGACAAAATGGCTCGTGGAGGGCAACTCGAGCGCCGCATCCCGGCCCCAAAGGAGCGCGTGGTCCCATTCAGGCTCGCCGGCCTTGACGGCATCCTTGGCCAACGCCTTGTCGCCATCGAGCAGCTTTGCCCTTTCGCTTAGGTAGCTCTTGTCCAGCAGGCCCTTGATCGGCAGGGGGACGAAATCGGCGTCAGCGACATAACGCTCGCGGTCGGCAAAGGCGAGGCGTTGCGCATCGCCGATAATGCGCCAGCTTTCGACATTCTTCGGCCCTAGGCTCTTCAGGTCGAAATTCTCCGACAGGCCGAGTATTTGACCGATGGCGACGGCACCCGAAGACGGCGGTCCCATCCCGCACACATCAAGAGCGCGATAATTGAAGCAGACCGGTGCGCGCTCGATCACACGATAGTTGGACAGGTCGGTCAGCGACAAGACGCCCGGATTGTCGGCGGCTTCGCGCACGGTCTTGACGATCGCCTCGGCGATTGTCCCCTTGTAAAAAGCGTCGGCGCCGCCTTTGGCAAGCACGGCAAGCGTTTCGGCATAGGCCGGGTTCTTCAACACGGCACCGGTTTGCAGGGCGGCCCCTGAGGCGTCGAAGAAATATGACCGGGCTTCTGTATATTTCTTCAGCCGGTCGCCCTCCGAAGCGATGAGGGAGGCAAGACGCGGTGATACTTTGAACCCCTCGGTCGCCAGCTTTTCGGCGGGCTTCAGAAGGCTCGCCCATTCCGCTTTTCCATACCGTTTATGGGCTTCCTCCAGAAGTCGCACCGTTCCCGGCGTGCCAACGGAACGGCCGCCAATGACTGCGTCCAGGAATTTAAGCGGCTGACCTTTATCATCCAGGAAGAGCTTAGGCGTAGCTTCCCGGGGCGCCGTCTCGCGGCCGTCCAACGTCGTCAACTTGCCGGTTTTTGCATGGTAATAAACCAGGAAGGCACCGCCGCCGAGACCGGAACTCTGCGGTTCGACAAGGCCCAGCACGGTCTGCACCGCCACCATCGCATCTATGGCGTTTCCGCCCGTTGCGATCACCTCGCGTCCCGCCTCAGCCGCGAGCGGATTGGCCGCGGCGACCATGAAGCTCTTTGACTCGACACGTCTGGCAGTTGCAGCTCCCGTCGCATTTTCGGGCGCGACAGTGTCAGAGGCCTGCTGAGCGGAGGCAATTGCGGTGGAGAGCACCAAAGCGAGGACAGTCCCACCGAGAAATCTCGTTTTCATTCGCCTTGTCCTCCAGCGCGGCGCACCGCGTTAACATGAGAAGAGCATCCAGCTGAGCCGGCAGGCCAGTGAATCCCATAATGGCCGAGGCAGGGATGGTTGCCCGAACTTTCTCTTCGCTCTCGGAAGAGCCGGCCTCTGCCCGTGACGCCATTCAGTGACGGACCGTAGCGTCGCTCTATTGCTGCACTATGATGACTGTTTCGGCCCGTGTCCATCATGCCGGAAGGTGACACATGCGTTGAGGGCGCGTCATGGAGCCTTCGCCGCCAGCATTATCGCGGTGGTGATTTGCCTGAGTGTCAGTTGTCTTGCGTGATCGGTCCGCTGCCGGACAATCTCATTCTGGTCTCGGCCCCAGGTCAATCCTCAAGAAGAATGGCGTCGCTCAGGAGCTCCCGCTTAAGCAGTGCCTCCAACCAGTCTATGAAGACCTGCAAACGATGGGAGAGGTGCTGCCTGTGTGGATAGAGCAGCGCCATGGGCAGGGATTGGGCCCTGTAATCCGGCATCACCTCGATCAGGGCGCCGTTTTGCAAGTGATCTCGGACGTCGTAGGCAGGTATCTGAATAAGACCCATTCCTGCCAGACAACATGCAATATAGGCCTCTGCACTGTTGACCGTCACGCGGGCACGCATAGACATCGAGCGAACGGTGTCGTTTTCCAGCCATTCCCAGCTTTCAATTCTCCCCGTGGAAGGAGATGCGTAGTTAATTGCCCAATGTTGCGACAGATCGTCCGGGGCGAAAGGTGTGCCATGCGCGGCAAAATAGGCTGGGCTGCCGACGTTGATGAGTGGCAGCCTGCCTATCTGTCGCGCGATCAAACCGGAGTCGGTCAATGCACCGACCCGCAAAACGCAATCCACACTCTCTTCAATGAGATTGACTGCGCGGTCGGTAACCCCCAGCTCGATATCGATCAAAGGGAATCGATGAAGGAAATCCGGCAAGGCGGGCGCGATTATCAACCGGCCGATCCGGCCCGGAACGTCGATCCTCAGCCTGCCCGATGGCCGTGAGATGGTTTGTCGGAAGATGTTCTCGGTGTCCTCGACATCCGAGACAATGCGCTGGCACCTCTCGTAAAAAGCCAACCCATCCTGCGTCGCTGAAACCTTGCGGGTGGTCTGGTGAAGCAGGCGGGCGCCGACCCGCGCCTCGAGTTCCAGAACGGCAGCCGAAACCGTAGACCGTGGCAGGCCGAGTGTGTCTGCCGCACGTGTAAAGCTTGAGCACTCCACAACGCGGGCGAACACACGAAAGAGGTCGATGCGATCCACAAGAGCCTCAGATTGTGCGGGGTTTCAAACAAGTGAAACCAGAATGGATGACTTTATCACGAAAATCCAGACGATACTCTGGCTGGCGACGGCGGGCGCAGATGCGGCTGCCCATCTGCAAAAGGAGGCCATCCATGACCGATCACAGCATCAAGGGTAAAACCGTCATCATCGCCGGGGGCGCCAAGAATTTGGGCGGGCTGATAGCGCGCGATCTCGCCTCACACGGCGCAAAAGCAATCGCGATCCATTATAACAGCGCTGCCACCAAAGGGGAGGCGGATGCAACAGTAGCCGCAGTCAAGGCGGCCGGTGCCGAGGCAGTGGCATTGCAAGCCGACCTGACAACGGCGGGCGCCGTCGAAAAGCTGTACGCCGAGGCTGTGGCTGCCATCGGCCGGCCTGACATTGCAATCAACACGGTGGGTAAGGTCCTCAAAAAGCCAATTCTGGAGATATCTGAAGCCGAATATGATGAAATGAGTGCCGTCAACGCGAAAACCGCATTCTTCTTCATCAAGGAAGCCGGCAGGCACCTTAATGACAACGGCAAGCTGGTAACGCTGGTGACCTCATTGCTCGGCGCGTTCACACCTTTCTATGCGAGCTACGCCGGCACCAAGGCGCCGGTCGAGCATTTCACCCGCGCAGCCTCGAAGGAGTTCGGTCAGCGCGGCATCTCGGTCACGGCGATCGGGCCCGGCCCGATGGACACCCCGTTTTTCTATCCCGCCGAGGGAGCGGATGCCGTCGCCTACCACAAGACCGCGGCGGCGCTCTCCGGTTTCTCCAAGACGGGACTTACCGACATCGAGGACATCGTCCCCTACATCCGTTTTATGGTCTCGGATGGTTGGTGGATGACGGGCCAAACCATTCTCGTCAACGGCGGCTATACGACCAAGTAACGACCGGGGGAACGGGCTTTAGCGCCCGTTCTCGCCTGCGAGGCATGAAAGGTTGGCATCATGCATATGATGTTGGTGATTCTGGGCGGCATTGCCCTGTTCGGTGTATTCTGCCTGTTCGGTTGGCTGTGGGGCGAGGATTCGGCAAGTGTGGCTGTCGCCGCGAAAGCTTTCATTCCCCTCTGGCTTGCGATGGCGCTGGTTAATATGTGGGTGGGCGTGACCAAAGCGGGTTACACGGTGATGCAGGAACTGCCCATCTTCGTGATTGTTGTCACAATACCGGCTGCAATAGCTGCGATCGCTGTATGGCAAATCGCAAGGGCCTGATACGTAGCGGCACGTGGCTGCCGGTTCGGCGCACGATTCCTTATCTTGCGTATGGTTGGCGCGGGCGACAACAACGCCATTCCATTCGGTCGGCGGAACCTGATCGATAGCTGCAAGCGGCATCCAGGCAGCAGTCCAAAGGTGAGGATCGGGAGAAACTGATACTGGATTGGGGCCGTTTGACCGTTGACTGCGCAACGTGCGCAGAAACCAGCGTGCACGTTCAACGGTCACCTGTGCGGGGTTCACGGTAAAATTTGCTGTCTCTCGAAAGCCGAAAGTCTTGCATATTCATCCGCCAGAAAGTCCAGAAGCGCGCGCACGGATGGCAGCAGCCCGCGCCGTGAAGGGAAGGCGGCATGGATGATGCCGCTTCGTAGCGCCTACAGGCGCGGCGCGATGATAAATCTGCCGAGAGTGCCGAAGCAAGATTCAACAGCAACTTCCAATGACTGCAAAGATAAATGATGCGATAATTCTTCTTGGGCGCCTTTCGATCAGCGCGCTCTTCCTGCAGGCCGGTGTCGGCAAGCTCTTCGAAATTTCCGGCTTTGCGGCTTCTTTTGCCGCAAAGGGCGTGGAAGAGCGCGCTCTGCCCAGCAGGGGCAATTCTTCAAGAATCTGGCGATCGTTGGGGCCCTGTTTTTGTATTTCGTGACGGGGCCCGGCAGGTATCGTTCGCGGTTCGGGGCGAAGTAGCCAATCCTAATACGGTTTGGCAGCACGCCGGTGCCGCACGGAGGTTTATTTAAAAGGCAGCGCGGTTATCGCTGACGTGATGCGTATCGTTCTTAAGCCGGGCCAAATAGCTTGCAAGCAGTTTCATCTCGTTCCTTTATGCGTGTATTCATGCAGGGCAGGGAGACGGTCCAGTGACACACCGAAAAGGACTCTGGATTGCAAGAGTCAGGCGGAGGTGATCGGGGGTGGGCCGCTCGGATTGAGATATATGGGGCTTTGATTGAGATACGATCGGCCATGATGACTTTCGGCTGATATCGACGGTCAGACACAGGAAACATGCCGCAACCGTGACAGACACTTTGCTCGCACCCGAAAGTTCTATAGGCTAACTTCTATAAATCCTCAGGTGGAGATCGTCGTCCTGGACAAGGTTAACACGCTCGCAGTTCCCGTATCCAGCCTCCTCGACACAGTGGACTGGGCATCAGGCCCACTTGGTCCGAAATCGGAATGGCCTGCCTGTCTGCATGCCGCCATCGGCATCATGCTTCCCTCACAGGCGCAGATCGTGATGTTCTGGGGACCGGAGTTTGTCGCATTCTACAACGACGCCTACGCGCCAACCATAGGCAATAAGCACCCACACGCATTCGGCAGACCCGCCCGAGAATACTGGAACGAACTCTGGGATGACCTCGAGCCGCTGCTGCAGCGCGTCCTCGCGAAGGGAGAAACGGTCGCCGCAAAAGACAGGCCATTTTATATCGAAAGACACGGTTACCCCGAAACGGTGTACTTCGACATTTCGTATTCTCCGGTCGCGGATCAGGATGGCACCGTGCGTGGTGTGTTCTGCATCGTCAACGAAACGACCGAGCGGGTGAAGGCGGATGCGGCCTTGCGAGAGAGCGAGGAGCGTCTAAGGGCCATCTTCGCGCAGTCAGCCGCTGGCATAGCCCTCGGCGATCTGACCGGAAAACTCCTCAGCGTGAACGATCATTTCTGTCGGATCGTCGGTCGGCCGAGGGACGAGCTGATCGGCAGCCGCATGCAGGAGATTACGTTTGCCGACGATCTTCCCGAAAACCAGCGCCTGTTCCAGCACATGGTTCAGACCGGTGAAAGCTTCGAGATAGAAAAGCGCTACGTCCGTGGTGACGGAAGTCTGGTGTGGGTCGCGAACTCGGTCTCCGCAATCCGCGATGACGGGGGAAACATGTCGCAAGCTGTCGCCATTTCGGTCGATATCGGCGAGAGACGACACGCTCAGGAGATCGAGAAACACCTCGCGTCGATGATCGCCTCTTCCAACGACGCGATTATGGGCATCGATCTCGATATGAAGATCACCAGCTGGAACGCAGCTGCGGAAAAGCTCTATGGTTATTCGCAGGATGAAGTCGTCGGCCGGTCGGTGCTGATGTTGGTGCCGGATGGGAGGCAGGAAGAGGAGCCGAGGATCCTCACGGAGGTCAGGGCAGGCCGTTTCGTTGAACCCTACGAGACGCAGCGTCGTCGAAAGGACGGGCGGCTTGTCGAGGTGCTTCTCAGCGTGTCGCCGATCCGCGACGCCAACGCACGTGTTATAGGCGCCTCCAAGACGGCGCACGACATCACCGCCCGCAAGGATGCAGAGCGGCTGAAATCCATTCTCGTCAATGAACTCCATCATCGCGTCAAGAACGTCCTTGCGACTGTGACGGCAATTGCGAGACAAACGCTTGGTCGCGACAAGGCAAACCACGAGGAGGTGGAAGCCTTCACCAGCAGATTGGCGTCGCTGAGCAGAGCGCAGGACCTGCTGGTGCACGCCGATTGGCAGCACGCAGATCTCAAGGCCGTCATGCAGCAGGCCTTGTCACCTTATCCCGTCGACGCCTTTCAGATTGGCGGGCCTAGCGTTCCCTTGCCCCCGAGAGCGGTCGTGTCACTTTCCCTTGCTCTCCACGAACTGGCGACCAACGCGGCAAAATACGGTGCACTGTCCGCGCCTGGCGGCCAGGTATCCATCTCGTGGCAATTCGAGCCTCTTGCAGACAACCGCCTGCGGATTGTGTGGGAGGAACGAGGGGGGCCGGAGGTTGCTCCGCCCCGGCGCAGGGGTTTCGGTTCGACCCTCATCGAGCGGCTTCTGTCCGCCGAATTGAAGGGCGAGACGAAATTCGTCTACGCGAAGAGCGGCGTGATCTGCGTCATTGAGGCGGAAATGTCGAAGAATGATGATGGCGCGGCGTAATGAGGCCGAAGAGCGCGGATTGGCTTATGCTCGGGGCCCCGCCCGAGACGGGCGGGACTCCTTTGCAGATATGAAGGGCTATCTCCTGTAGGCGAGGCCGCCCCAGATTCTTCCTTCATCCCTATGTCGACCACCGTGAACAGCGCCGATGTAAGCTGCTGCAGAGGACACGATTGCTGAAGCCGCCAATAAAAACGCGGTCAGAATGCCGGTGATTCGTGCTTTCTCCGCAATGTCAGCCGCCTGCCTCTTGGCATCCTCCAGCGCTTTCTCTGCCTGCGCCTTCATTTCGTCGACGCGCTTTTGGGCCTCATCGACTTTTTGCTGCGCTTCCGTCCGTACGGCCTGCACCCGCTCCACCGTCTGATTGACCCTGTTCTGGGCATCGGTCTGGCTGATGCCGGTACGCGTAGCAATCTGTGTCGTGAGCCAGTTTCTGTCAGCGTCGGAAATTTCGCCTGTCGACAGCAGATTTCCCAGGATGCCGCTTATTTGCCGCTGGTAGTCACCGACGGTTTGATCGGCCTGCGGCGACGCTGCCTGTCCATCCGTTCGCAACAGCGTATCAGTAAAATAATCGAGCGGATTGGCCCTGAGGCCCTGCGGAAGCATCTGCTCGATGCTGGGCGCTGCTGCCTGCCCGGCCCCTTGCGCGATACCGCCAGCGGCACTCCCGGCTCCTGAAACGATTCCCCCGGCGACCTGTCCGACGCCTTGCGCCGCTCCACCAACCGCCGTCCCGGTTGCCTCAATTGCTGTCTGGGCGGCGCTTCCAACAGCTCTTGCACCACCTGAAAGAACGCCCAGGGCCAGGAATGCCGAGACGACCGTTCCAATCCCCCAAACCACCAGCCCATTCAGGCCGTCACGAACGGTCAATTCGTTTCGGTCCGCCTGCCCTGCGGGTCTGCGCATCCGGCCGGTGATGTAACCGCCCAGCATGTAAGAGCCGACCATGGAAACGACCACGAAGAGGCCGGTTATGATCAGCCAGACTGAACTGATCTCACCGCCATTGTCCGCCGAGATTGAACTCAGTCCCAATCCGCTGGCAAACGCGGTGAGAACCGCCATTGCCCCGGAGGCAATAAACGCTCCGGCAAAAATGGCAGGCCAGTCGACATAGCTCCGATTGGCGTCAGTAACGATTGGATCAACCATTAGCGTAACCCCAACAGTGAGAGAATGAACAGGACGACCACGACCAGCCCGACTAGGTAAATGATAGAGTTCACGGTATCTCCTCCGAAAGGGGGCAGATTCTCCGCATGGCGGATGACTGCATGCTGTGGGAAATGCGAGCTTCATTGCTCGTGAACCAAACTCGTCGCGCTCAAAAAAGTTTCACCCCCGATCGCCATCGCTTGCAAATCCGGATTCAAGACCGATTCCCTGTCTGCGATGTGTCTTATCTCGCGTCGCCGGCCTCTAAAGAACCTTCGACAGTTAGACCCATTGACGGCGGCGTCTGACGAGGCGCCGTCCCGGTGCTGTGCGATAGCTGAGGCAAGTGTTCGCAAGACCCACCGGCCAAGGCTTTCCGCGACGCAAAGCAATCATTCTTGCTGGAACATCCGAGAGAGGCGCGGGTTAGATGCTGATCAAGGAGGCTTCGATGATCCAAAATACCTTTCAACAACATGGCAGTTCTGTTCCCGCGGCATCAGAGGGCAACGGACAGCCGAGCCCCGCGGGTGTCCAGCCGCAAATCTCCGACGCTCCCCTCGTTGACGCGGCGCTTGCAGAGGTAGCGGAGCGCAATGACAGCCTTGCAGCGCAATTGAGCGACGAGATAAACGCACTGCGCGCCGAGATCGACAGTTTGAAAGTCCGTGCTGGCGAAACCGCTTCACGGGCTTTGGTGTCTGTAAATGCGGTTGCCCGGATCAATCGCCGCGCCGCACGTAGCGCTATCGGTAGAAGTCCTTGGGCTTCACTTTGCCTGGCCGCGGGTGTGGGTTACGTGTTGGGCTGCAGCACGTTGCGAAAAGACGGATGGCGGTGGCGGTAAAATTGAGAACGACCGCAGCAGCGCGGCGTTTCGCTTCAGATCCGGCGGATCACCCTTGCCAGTCCTGGATTTTGCGCCATGCTGGACATGGAATTGCGTCGTTCTTTTCCGGCGGCAGCATGACAATACCACGGCTGCAGACGGCCCAGCGGGGCATCAACCCCACCGGGCGGTGCCGACAGCAATGACCGGACCGGTTGCCTGACCGGTCGGTGAACCACCGAATGGTTCGACACTGATCGCGAAAGTCGTACCTTCCTTTATATTGCCACGCATGTCGGCGGGAATGACGAGGTCGCCATTCGTGCCGGGCTGGAAAACGCCGAGCGAGCGTGTCTTGC
Source organism: Rhizobium sp. ZX09 (assembly GCF_017357485.1). NCBI lineage: Bacteria > Pseudomonadati > Pseudomonadota > Alphaproteobacteria > Hyphomicrobiales > Rhizobiaceae > Rhizobium > Rhizobium sp. ZX09. The sequence goes on along the minus strand of NZ_CP031364.1, from coordinate 842,393 downwards.
CGCCGTCCATGACGAGCCACAGTTCCAGTGACTTTTCGTCCGTCTTTCCGGTCGCCACGGGAACGATACGCATTCGGCCCGATTCCGCGTCGTAGGACGCGAGGAGATTGACCTGGCTGTCGGTTGTCGCAAGCTCGGCCACAAGCGGGCTTGTGCCGTCCCGTTGTTCCGGGAACGCGGCATAAACGACGGCAGCCACGGCGGTTGCGCTGGTGGCCACAGATATCCAGCGCCAGAAAGATGCGGAGTTCCACAAGGTGCCATTCGTGTTGACCGCTCTGCTGCCGAACAGACGCTCTTGAATACGGGCAAGAATAGCGGCGCTGGGCGTCTCTTCCTGGTAATCGGCGTTAAAGTCTGAAAACTCGGTCTCCCAGCGCTGCACCAGTTGCGCGAAGACCCTGTCCTCCTGGATACGCTGTTCCACTTCGCGGCGCTTTTCAAGCGGCAGGACACCAAGCACATATTCGCCTGCGAGTATTTCATCGCGCGAGTGCATTCCGCCGCTGTGGTCGCCCGTCGTCATCGCTGCATGCACTCTCTGAGTTTGATAAGACTGCGCCGCAGCCAGGTTCTAACCGTATTCAGTGGCACCCGTAATTCGTCGGCGAGTTCGAGATAGCTCAGACCCTCGACATAGGCCCGGCGTATTGCCTGTGCGTGCACAGTCTCAAGTTCGCGCATGCAGTCGTCGATCCTGCGGCCTTCATCCGCCAGAACAACATGCTGTTCAGGATCGCGAACGCTTTCGTCGACGAGGTCATATACCTCGTCAATGTCATCGCCAGCAGGTCTGCGGGCGCGAATCGTGTCTATGGCGTGGTTGCGCGCGATGGTGGCGAGCCATGTCGCCGGTTTGCCGGCACTGGCGGCAAATGTGCGGGCGCGCTGCCACACCTTGATATAAATTTCCTGCAGCGCCTCCTCGGCGTCCGTTCTGTCCCGCAGGATTTTCAGGCAGATCGCAAAAAGCTTCGGGCTTGTTGCCTGGTAAAGCGAGACGAATGCTGAACGATCACCCATGCCGACGCGGTGGATAAGGCTTGCGATCTCTGTGCCCTGCATTCGAACCTTCCTTGCTATTCTTCCTTTATAGGATCGTCTTTCGAAGGAAGACAAGAGATGCTTGGGAAGTTCGTTCCGGACACGCCCTGTGATCATCGGGCGCAGGCTGGAGGAGGCGACGGTCATCATGGCCAGCCTGCCGAGTTTTCCAACGGGCCAATGATGCGTACCGTGACAAGAAAGCCGATGACGGCCGCTGCCGCGGAGACGAAGGTGCCCCACAGAAGATCGGCAACGGTCAGGGTCGTCGACCAGCTTTTCAGCGTCGCCTGATTGGTCAGATCATATGTGGCATAAGCCATGAAGCCCACGGCAGCGCCGTAAAGCAGCGCCGTGCTCCATTGTCCCGAAATAAGTGCCGGACGCACGGCGAGAAAAGTAAGGCCGGCGGCGTAGATGAGATAAAAGATGATCGCCGGAGCGAGACGGAAATTTTCCGCCAGAAGATCGCCGATGGCCGGTCGATAAAGTCGTGACGCCATGGTGCTCAACCAGATGAAATCGATCACCAGAAAGGCAACCAGGGTGAAGAAATAGGCGGCAAGATACGTCTTCATCGATTTTTTCCTTTGCCATTGATCAGGCGACTTTTTGGTCTGGTTGACGAGAGAGGGAGGATCTGGGACGTGGCTAGTCGATCCTGGTCCAGCTTATGCCCTTGCACAGCAGACCGGCGATGATGCAGCCTTTCGTAGTCATGTTGTTGCCTGCCACCGTCACCGTTATCTTGTAGGATTTATCCCGCTGCGGGTCGAAGGCCGTGCCGGTGTAATTGCCCGTCTCGCCCGGCCTTATGTCCATGATCAGGCGGTCGCCGGTCTTTTCTTTCTGGGTGCCGGGTTTGATCCATGTGTTTGTCGCACATATTTTCTCGCCGCAGGGAGCGATCAGCACTTTCGCCTTGCCGTCGCCCCGCGCCCAGTTGCCGTTGATATCGGCCGCGGTCGCACTGGTCCCTGCCAGCAACGGAGACAGGGCGGATGCAATTGCCAATCCAAGGATCTTCATCGTGGTTCTCCGTTTTTTAGTCCCGCCTCATCCGTGTTCTATTGTGTACAGGCCGACATCAATGGTTCCCTCGGCAAAACCTGCTTCGCAATAGCAGAGGTAATAGTCCCACATCCGCCGAAAGCGCTCGTCGAAGCCGAGTAGGGAAATAGTCTGCCACCGGGCATGGAAACGCTGGCGCCATTCCGCCAGTGTGAGCGCATAGGACTGGCCGAAAAGCTCCTTTTCCGTGAGTTTGAGGCCGGCTTGCCCCACGGCTTTTTCCAGAGCTGAATCGGAGGGCAGGAAGCCGCCAGGAAACACGTATTTCTGAATGAAATCGGCCTTGCGCCGATACGTATCGAAGCGGTTTTCTTCAATGGATATGATTTGCAGCACCGCCCGACCGCCGGGTTTCAGGCAGCGCTTCAGCGTCCCGAAATAGCTTGGCCAATAGGCTTCGCCGACGGCTTCAAACATTTCCACGGAGACGATGTTGTCGAATTGACCTTTGACGTCGCGGTAGTCCTGCAGCTTCAGTTTGATCCGGTCAGCCTTTTCTGCTTTTTCCGCAGCATTTTCCGCCCAGCGCAACTGGGAGGGCGACAGGGTGATGCCGGTCACGTTGGCATTGTGCTGCGTGGCGAGGTGAATGGCGAGCGCGCCCCAGCCGCAGCCGATTTCCAGCACATCCTTGTTGCCGGTCAACTGCAACTTTTCCGCAATACGCTCGAGTTTCCTCTGCTGCGCTGCCTCAAGGGTTGGTGTCATCAGGTCGAAAATCGCCGAGGAGTAAAGCATCGAGGGATCGAGCCATTGCCGGTAAAACTCGTTGCCGAGATCGTAATGCGCCTCGATGTTGCGTCGGCTGCCACGTCTGGTATTGGCGTTCAGCCCGTGCGCAAGCCGGTTGATGAGGCGCATGGGCAGGCTGCCGCGCATTGATTTCGTGAAAGCATCGCGATTTTGCGCGGCGAAACGGATAAGCGCGGTCAGGTCCGGTGTGGACCAGTCGTTCTCAATGAAGCCTTCCGCAAAGCCAATATCACCATTGACGAACAGACGGCGGATTGCCCGCCAGTTATGCAGAACGAGAATGGCGTCGATGCCTTCCGATGTCCCCGATTTTTCGATGGTTCCGCCGCCGGGGAGGGTGATGCGAAGCCGGCCGCGGTGAATATTGTTCAGCAGCCGGGTGATGAGCCAAGTGCCGAGGCCCATACGGCCGCTGACGCGGGTGTTCTGCACCGGTAATTCCGAGAGATTGTCAAACGGGGTCATGAATTCTGGCCTCGATTTGCGACGATGAAGGGTGAACGAAGGATATTGGCTGTGCGGGTGGCGGCGGGCGCTTTCTCAGCGCCACCCCCTTCAGCCAGATTTTCAGCGCTTCCCAGTGAATGCCGAGAACGACTTTCAGGGTCAGGAAAGGAATGGTGACAAAGGCTCTCAGCAAGGCTCGATCGGTCAGTTCGACCCTTCGGGCAAGATGCCGGGCGGTCAGGACGGCGCCATCATCGTCGAATGTTTCAATGACGATCTTCAGCCTCTCCCCAGGCGGGATGACGCGGAAAACATAGTGAAGGTTCATGTCCATGAAGGGCGAGACATAGAAAGCCTTGTCACAGCGCTGTACGATCTCCGCGCCCATGCCGGCCTCTACGGGGATCAGATAGGAATGCCGTTGGCCGAAAGTGTTGTCCACTTCCCAGAGGATGGCTTTGAGTTCCATGTCGCGGCCATGGCAGAAGAACACGCTGAGCGGATTAAAGGCCCAGCCAAGCAAACGCGGCATGGTAAGCAGGCGCACCGGCCCTCCATCCGCTGTCATGCCTGCCGCCGTCATTGCCGCATCTATCTGCTGGCGCAGCCCGAGCCCGCTGCCGTTGCCTCGGTCCTTGCGATGAAATGAAAACAGGTTGAACCGGTCCACCGAGAAAAACCGCAATTTCCGGTCCAGCGTATCCAACTCATCGAGATCGAGAAACAGCGAATAGATCCGATAGTCCAGTTTGTGGGTTTTCGGCTTGAACCGGGCGTGGGTAACATGGCCAGGGAAAAGCGCAGAGACGAGGGGAGGCTTCATGCCGTCGCCTCCATGGATCGCGTGTCCGTGGCGATCGTCTCCAAATCGAGGCGGATGATCCGGCCGCTGTCGTCCGCCACCTTCCATGGGCGGGACAGGCCACCGAGATCTTCAGCGACGGCAAGCCCAGCCTGGAGGCCGTCTTCATGAAAACCGGAACCGAAATAGGCGCCGCAGAACCAGGTGTTTCGCAAGCCCTGCAAGGCCCATAGTTCCTGGCGCATCTGTTCGGTTCCGGCGTCAAAGACGGGGTGGTGATAGGTCTCTTCGGCGATGATCTTTCCTTGATGCGGTTCCCGCGCCGGGTTCAAGGTCACGAAAATATCCTCGGCTTCGCCGAGCGGCTGGAGCCGGTTCATCCAGTATGTGATGCTGGGCTGGCCCGCTTCGGTGCGCGTGTCGGCCACATAATTCCAGCTTGACCAAGCCGCGCGGCGGCGCGGCATGAAGGTGTTGTCAGTGTGAAGCACGGCCCGGTTTCGAGTATAACCAAAGGCACCGAGAATGCGTTTTTCGACACGTGTCGCATCGGCCAGCAAGTCCAGCGCCTGATCCGCATGCGTCGCGATGACCACGTCATCGAAGCGGGCAATTTCGCCCTGCGCAGTTGTAATTTCGACACCGTGCGGGAGGCGGCGAATACGCATCACTGGCGTTGACAGGCGAATTCTGTCTGCAAACGGTGCCGTGAGGCGTTTTACATATTCGCGCGAGCCACCAACGACGGTGCGCCAGACCGGCCGGTTGCGCAGCAACAGCAAACCGTGATTGCGGCAGAACTTGATGAAATGCGCCGCCGGATAACGGCCTACTTCCATGGCCGGTGTGGACCATATGGCTGCAGCCATCGGGTAGAGATGATCGTCGCGGAACGCAGCGCCATAGCGATTACGCGTCAGATAATCGTCGAGGGACATGTCAGCCATCGAGTGCAGGTCACGCGGGGCGTTGCGATAAAATCGCAGGAGGTCCGCAAGCATCGACCAGAAGCGGGGTTTTAGAGCATTTCTCTTCTGTGCGAGCAGGCCAAATCCGTTTCCGCCGGAATATTCAAAGCCGCCATTATCAAGGGAAACAGCGAACGACATGTTCGAGGCTGCGGTCGGCACGTTCAGCTTTCGAAAAAGCGCGGTCAGATTGGGGTATGTCCAGTCGTTATAGACAATAAAACCCGTATCGACATGGATCGGGCCATTCTTCGTATCGACTGTCACCGTGTTGCTGTGGCCTCCGACGCGGTCTGCCGCCTCGAAGACCGTGACATCGTGCCTTTGCGACAAGAGCCAGGCTGCTGACAGACCGGAAATTCCCGTTCCCACTATCGCGATGCGGCGCCGGTTGTCTCGTCGCATTGTTTCGGTGTCGGTCATCGATCCTCGCTATCGCATTGTAGAAATTGTCTTTGGACATCGCAGATACGAAGCAGCCGTCTGATAAGTTTCAGCGGCAGGCGGTTTTTCGAATTTTTTTCGAACCCTGAAACTCTTTTGCTGGTTAAGCCGTATTTGCCATCACGAAACCCGGCCTCGATTGATTAAAAGTGGTGAGAGAAGTAGTGATGTTTTCCGTGATCCTGACGCTTGCCATTCTGATGTCGCTGCTGATGGCAGGAGCCTGGGCATTACAAAGATCGACCGGCTCGAGCGGCTGGATCGACACCGTCTGGTCGGCAAGCGTCGGGCTCGGCGGCATCTTGGCTGTGTTGCTGGCGGAGGGCGATGGCGGGCGGCGCAGTATCGTATTCTGTCTCGTTGTCGTATGGTCCCTGCGGCTTGCTGGACACATAGGCCTGCGCACGCGGGGTGGCGGGGAAGATCCGCGTTATGCAAAACTCATGGAGCAATGGGGCGAAACCGGTCCCCGGCGGCTTTTCTTCTTCCTGCAAATACAGGCGGTTGCCGCCTTCGTGCTTGTTTTGGCTGTTTATCTAGCCGCCAGCAACGACCGGATTTTCCCGCGTACCATAGATCTTCTCGCCACCATGGTTGCGCTTGTTGCACTGGCGGGTGAAGCGCTCTCGGACGCCCAGCTGTCGAAATTCAGGAAAACCCCCGAAGCGAAAACCGGTATATGTGAAACCGGTCTCTGGCGTTATTCACGCCATCCCAATTATTTCTTCGAATGGCTTTTCTGGTGCAGCTTGCCGCTGCTGGCCCTTCAGGCGCACGGCTTGTCCTGGGCGTCGCTTGCCGCGCCCGTCATGATGTACTGGCTGCTCGTCCATGTCTCCGGCATTCCGCCGCTTGAAGAGCACATGCTGAAATCGCGCGGAGAAAAATTCCGTGCCCTGCAACGCCGCGTCAACGCCTTCTTTCCGGGGCCGCGCAAAAACGAGGAAACGCCATGAATATGCTCGCCTTTGCCATCAATGCCGCAGAACGCGCGGCGCTCAACGACAGCGTTACACTCGCCGGAATAGATATGCTCTGCGCAAGAACGAAACGGCGGCTCGCAAAAATACCGCCGGATGCCGAGGCGGCTTTTGCGGCGGATATGGCGAAATTCCCCGTCGCCAGCCATACCGACGAGGCGAACAGGCAACACTATGAAGTCCCCGCTGAATTTTTCGCACTGGTTCTCGGAGCCCAGCGGAAATATTCCTGCTGCTATTATCCCGATAACCAGACAAGCCTTGATGAAGCGGAGACAGCTGCTCTCGCCGAGACGGTAGACCATGCCGAGTTGGAGGACGGCATGGACATTCTCGAACTCGGCTGCGGCTGGGGTTCGCTGTCGCTTTATATGGCAGCGCGTTTTCCCAATGCGCGGATCACGTCTGTCTCCAATTCCGCGTCGCAACGGGAATCCATCGTTGGCCGCGCGCGTGAGCGCGGTCTGTCCAATCTTTCCGTGGTGACCGCGGACATGAACGATTTTGCGACCGGCGATCACTTTGATCGTGTCGTATCGGTCGAAATGTTCGAACATATGTCGAATTGGCAGGTGCTCTTCGAACGCGTTCGTGCCTGGCTGAAACCAGATGGCAAGTTTTTCCTCCATGTCTTCAACCACCGCAGCCGATCCTATCGTTTCGACCACAACAACCCCGCCGACTGGATTGCCCGGCATTTTTTCACCGGCGGCATCATGCCCGCTTTTGATCTTCCCCATCGCTTCAGCAGGGTTCTCACCGTCGAAAGGGAATGGAACTGGCCGGGATCGCATTACCGCCGCACGGCTCTCGCCTGGCTTGAGAATTTCGATCGGGAAATCGGCCACATAAGGCCGATCCTGCAGCGTGTTTATGGCGCTGACGCGCGGTTATGGGAACGCCGCTGGCGTCTGTTTTTTCTCGCAACGGCCGGGCTGTTTGGTCACGAGGACGGTAACGTCTGGGGTGTGGGTCATTATCTCATGAAGCCCGCTGTTGTTGCCGAAACCTGAGAGGGACGTGGCCGACGGCGAAACAATTTCGCGTAAGCAAACGTTTACATCCGTAGAATAATGGCTAGGCTGGCCGCGTTTTGAGCAGGCCGTCGATCACAGAGCGGCTGGAGAAAGTCATGAGTTCAGTCACGCCGAAGCTGGATAGTTGCGGCGCCGAGCCCATCCACATTCCCGGCGCTATCCAGCAACATGGCGCACTTTTCGTGCTGTCCGCGCGTCAGATGGCCGTCGTGCAGGCGAGCGATAACCTGCAGGATTTTCTAGATGCGCCTCTATCGATCGGGGTGATTCCAGACCGGGGAACATTGCCTTTTATCGAGGCGTTACCGGCTTGGTATTCCGGTGACGACAGCAGCTTCAGATATGTCTGGACCGAAAAAAAACTCGATGTCTCGGCGCATCGGTCGGGAAGCGTGATCATCGTCGAGCTTGAGAGAACAGGCCCGGGCGACTCCGCCGAAGCGCTGATGAGCGAGTTAACAGGCCTCGCCCAATATCTCAACAGCACGCCGTCGCTGAGCGACGCACTGTCTCGAGTTGCACAGCTTGTTTCCTCGATCAGCGGTTATGACCGGACCCTCATTTATGACTTCGGTCCCGACTGGAGCGGTCATGTCGTGGCGGAAGCCGGCAGCGGGGCGTTGCCTTCATATATCGGGCTTCGCTTCCCGGCTGGCGACATCCCGCCGCAGGCGCGCAAGCTTTATACGGTCAACCGTCTGCGTATGATCCCGGACGTCGATTACAGGCCCGTGCCTGTCATGCCGCAGGTCAACTCGGAAACGGGCGCAGTGCTCGATATGAGCCTTTCACAGCTTCGCAGCGTTTCGCCCGTTCATCTGGAATACATGCGTAACATGGCAACGGCGGCCTCGATGTCGGTGTCAATCATCGTCAATGGCAAGTTGTGGGGCCTGATCGCATGCCATCACGCCGCCCCCCACTCCGTCTCGCTCGCCGTGCGGGAAGCCTGCGATTTCGCCGCCCAGCTCCTTTCGATGCGGATCGCAATGGAGCAAAGTTCTCAGGATGCTTCGCGCCGGCTGGAACTTGGTCATGTCCAGGCTCGCCTGCTCAAGCGGATGGCGGCGGCACAAAGATGGGTAGACGGCCTTCTGGGCGGGGAGAGCGAAAAGGACGATCTGCTGGAGCAGGTGGGGGCTGAGGGAGCGGCACTCCTTTTTGGCGATGAGTACCATCTCGTGGGCAAGACTCCCTCGCAGGAGCAGGTCGAAGGATTGATCCGCTGGCTCGGCGAACGCGAGGTTGCAGACCTGTTTGCCACAGACAATCTTGCCGGCGATTATCCCGCTGCTGCGGCATTTGCGTCCGTGGCGAGCGGGATCATCGCGATGCGGGTTTCGGAATTGCACGGAAGCTGGCTGATCTGGTTTCGGCCGGAAGTCGTAAAGACGGTGCGCTGGGGCGGGGATCCGCACAAGACAGTGCATGAGAGCGGGCGCATTCATCCGCGCAAATCGTTCGAAACCTGGAAAGAGCAGGTGCGCAACACAGCCTCACCGTGGTCAGCCCCCGAGCTTGCAGCGGCGCGGGAGTTGCGTGGCGCGATCATCGGCATCGTCCTGCGCAAGGCGGAGGAAATGGCGGATCTGACGAAAGAATTGCAGAGGACCAACAAGGAGCTGGAGGCATTTTCCTACTCGGTTTCGCATGATCTCCGCGCGCCCTTCCGTCATATTGTCGGTTTCGCCCAGCTCTTGCGCGAACGCAGCAACGCCCTGGATGAAAAATCGCTCCACTATCTGCAGATGATCTCCGAAGCGGCACTCGGCGCAGGCAGGCTCGTGGATGATCTTCTGAATTTCTCGCAACTCGGCCGCACGCAAATCACAATGGTGCCGGTAGACATGGAGAAAGTCGTGAACGAGGTTCGCCGGTCCCTCGCTCATTCCATCGCGGATCGGCAGATCGAATGGCATATCGGCAATCTGCCCGTATCGCTCGGAGATCCGACCCTGCTTCGGCAGGTGTGGTACAATCTCGTTGACAACGCGATCAAATATTCCCGCCAGAAACCCGTTTCGATTATCACCATTTCCGCGGCAGAAACCGAAGGTGGCGTGACCTACTCGGTCGAGGATAACGGTGTTGGCTTTGACATGGCCTATTACAGCAAGCTTTTTGGTGTGTTCCAGAGATTGCAGCGGGTAGAGGATTTTGAGGGAACGGGAATTGGACTTGCGCTGGTAAGACGAATTGTTGAACGCCACTACGGTTCGGTCAGCGCTAAGGGAACTGTCGGAGAGGGAGCCACGTTCTCCTTCACATTGCCGGTTACGAAAGTTGAAGAGGAAAAAATTGCCTGAACTCAGACCTATTCTTCTCGTGGAGGATAATCCACGCGATCTGGAATTGACGCTAACTGCGCTGGAAAAATGTCAACTGGCGAACGAGGTCGTCATTGCGCGTGATGGTGCCGAAGCGCTTGATTATCTCAATGCCTCGGGTAGCTTCCAAAACCGGCCTGCCGGCGATCCGACCGTGGTTCTTCTTGATCTCAAGCTGCCGAAAGTTGACGGGCTCGAGGTCCTCCAAACCGTTAAGGGCAGCGATCACCTCAAGCATATTCCGGTCGTCATGCTGACCTCCTCCCGTGAAGAACAGGATCTCGTAAAGAGCTACGAACTCGGCGTGAACGCCTTTGTGGTGAAGCCAGTGGAGTTCAATCAGTTTTTTAAGGCGATACAGGATCTTGGCGTGTTCTGGGCCCTGCTGAACGAACCGCCGCCGGGCGCGCGCCGCAATGGTGCGTGAGGCGATGCCGCAGATGGAGCAAAGCAAGCTTCTTCTTCTCGAAGACAGCTCGGTCGATGCCGAACTGATCGAGGATCAGCTCTCACGGATCTCTCCGCCCCCTGTCGTAACCAGGGCGGTGGGTAAAAATTCCTTCATCGAGGCGCTGGAAAATCAGCAGTTCGATATCATTCTCGCAGATTTTTCCCTGCCGGACTTTGACGGCATGGCTGCGCTTGATGTCGTCATGCAAACGAGACCAGACACGCCCTTCATTTTCGTTTCCGGTGTTCTCGGCGAAGACGCGGCGATCGATGCCTTCAGGCGCGGCGCAACTGATTATGTCCTGAAGCAGCGACTGGCGAGGCTGCCCTCCGCAGTGGGTCGCGCTCTCGCGGAAGCACGGGAAAAGGAGGAGCGGAGACGGGCGGAAATGCACAAGGAGCTGCTCGTCCGCGAACTCAGCCATCGTGTCAAGAACACAATGGCGATGGTCATTTCCATCATTCGTCGCACTGCAAAAGGCAGTTCATCCGTAGAGGATTATCAAGAGAGGCTCGTGGCCCGCGTGAGTGCGCTCGCCGAAAGTCATGCCCTGCTTTTCCAGAGCAACTGGGGACAAACCGATCTCAAGGATGTCGTGAAGCGGGCAATTGAACCCCATAACACTTTTGCCAGCCGCGTCGAGCTCGACGGTCCGGACGGGGTTAGCGTATCGCCTAAATCCGCATTGGCGCTTGGCATGATTTTACATGAACTGGTGACGAATGCGCAGAAGTACGGCTCGCTTTCAGAAGCGACCGGGAAGGTGCAGGTCTTCTGGAAAAGGCTTCGTAACGATGAAGGCCGGGACCTTATCGAGCTGCGCTGGCATGAAAGCGGTGGCCCGCCCATTTCTGTTCCGCTGGAGACCGGTTTCGGAACGACCCTTGTTACGCGGGGAGCCCAGTACGAGCTGCAGGGCGACAGTGAAATCCGCTATGATCGCAACGGCCTGAAATATCGGGTGATTTTCCCTCTGGACTGAAGTGTCGCATATCAGCGTTACCGGACGTTGCGGGTATTTTCCCGCTAGCCGGTGTGCGCGAATTCGGTCGCCAGAACATTCGGGAGATTATCAAAATCGCACGGCTTGGAAATGATCGTCAGCCCTGTCAATTGCGTGCGAATACCGGGTATCTCGGCATATCCGCTGCAGATGACGAAAGGTATGCTCTCGGCCCTCAGTCGTTCGATCACGGGAAAGGATAATTCGCCCTTGAGATTGAGGTCGATGACCGCTCCATCCAGATCGGTTGCGCTTATTTTCTCCAGCGCTGCGGCTATATCGGAAACCGGCCCGATGACGTCGACACCGAGGTCGGACAGAAAGTCCTCCATATCCATCGCCAGAAGGGCGTCGTCTTCCAGAACGAGGATATGCTTTCCCTGAAAATCATATTGCATAGCTTACCGCATTCACATGGTCGCAGGCGCGCCCGGACATTTTACCAACAGCGCTGAACGCCTGAAGATCGAGGTGGTTCCACCCTTGTGTAAAAAGAAATCATTCGCATCCGTCGCTTGCGTACTCTAGTTTGTGCCGCGAACTAACTGCCTACCGGGAATGTTACTGCTGTGACTGGTTTTTCACCGTTTGCCCAGCGAAGCCTTTTGATGCTTGCTGTTGGCGTTGCAATTTTGATTGGCATGGTCTCCACATCTTTGTGGCTGGTGCAGGTGAATAATCTCTATTCCCAGGAAACGGCGGAACTGCGCCGTGTCCGTGCCGCAATTCTGGATGTGCTGACGACGATGCAGGACGTCGAAACCGGCCAGCGGGGATATCTGCTTACCAACAATCGCGAATATCTGGGGCCTTACGAAGAGGCCCTTCAGGGCTTGCCCGAACGCCAGGCGCGACTTCTCGATCTTCTGAAAGGGGAAGAGCGATATAAGCAACCTCTCGCTGGCTTGAAGCAGGCGATCGACGCAAAGCTCTCCGAGACACGCGAAACCATCGATTTGCAGCGCGCGGGTCGCATTACCGAGGCGGCCGAGGTCGTTCGAAATAACGACGGCAAACGCTTCATGAATGAGATCAGGAGTGTTCTGTCGGACCTTCAGTCGGATACCGACGATCGCCTGCGCGTCATCGTTGCGGATCAACTGGGCGCCGCCAATACACTTCGTTGGGTAACGATTGGCGGTGCCGTTGCAATTCTCATCGTGGTCGGCGGGTCGATACTGCTCGTCTTTACTTATATTCGCGCGCTAAACAGGTCGCGGGAGGATGTGGACGAACTCAATCGCCATCTTGAGGAGCGTGTCGAGGAAAGAACACGCGATCTTCGCCGGGCCAACCAGGAAATTCAGCGCTTCGCTTATATCGTTACTCATGATCTGAGGGCGCCGCTTGTCAACATCATGGGCTTCCTTTCTGAATTCGATACGTCGCTGAAGCCGGTCACCAACTATGTCCTGGCAGATGGAAAAACGCTGACGCAGGACGTGATCCGAGAGGCGCGGCTGGCGGTTGAGGAAGACATACCCGAAGCCATCGGGTTTATCCGTTCGTCGACCCGCAAGATGGACCAGCTGATCAACGCCATTCTGAAGATATCCCGTGACGGCCAGCGCAAGCTTCAGCCGGAGAAAGTCGATATCGAAACTTTGCTCTCCTCGCTTTCAGAGACCGTGCGCCACCAGATCACGGCCAATGGAGGCGAGATTCATGTCGACACGCCCAAGCTGACAGTCGTGACGGACCGCATATCTCTCGACCAGATTCTAGGTAATCTTCTCGATAACGCGGTGAAATATCAGATGCCTGGGCGCCCTCTGAGATTAACGGCACGCGCCTATCCGGCCGGGCGCGGCGCGATCGCCATTGAAATTGGCGACAACGGGCGCGGTATCGGTGAGCAGGATCTTGAGCGTGTCTTCGAACTGTTTCGTCGGGCGGGCGAACAGGACCAGCCCGGTGAAGGAATAGGTCTCGCACATGTCCGTTCGCTAATCAGAAATTTAGGAGGTGACATTAGGGTGGAGTCGCGACTCGGGGAAGGCAGCACATTTATCTTGCTGCTTCCGAGTGACCTCAGAAGAGTAACGAAGGAAGGCGACAAATGAAAGCGACCGGTCAGGAAGTAACGATCGTGATGATCGAAGACGACGAGGGACATGCCCGTCTGATCGAGAAAAATGTGCGCAGAGCAGGTGTCAACAACGAGATCGTGCCGTTCACACTCGGTGCAAAGGCGCTGGATTACATCCTGGGCCAAAGCAGGGACGGGCTCGTCAGCAAGGATCGCTATCTGCTCGTTTTGCTCGACCTCAATCTCCCCGATATGTCCGGCATCAGCATTCTCGAGCAGATCAAAAGCAATGAATACACCCGCCGTCTGCCTGTCGTGGTTTTGACGACCACTGATGACGAAACCGAAATTCAGAAATGCTATGATCTCGGTGCGAATGTTTATATAACAAAGCCGGTCGACTATGAGGGCTTCGCGAATGCCATCAAAAATCTTGGCCTTTTCTTTTCCGTAATACAGATACCCTGAAGGCATGATGGCTCTGCGCGTTTTGTATGTCGATGACGACCCGGCTCTGGCGCGGCTTGCGAGCCGCGTCCTTGGTCGCCACGGAATGGAGGTGGTCCATGCCGCGTCCGTTGCTTCCGGGCTTGAGCTTTTCCAAAACGGGCAGTTCGATGTCGTCGTTCTCGATCACTATTTTCAGACGGCGACGGGAATGGAGTTTCTGGCGGCTATCGAGACGGTGCCGGCCCGGGTTCCCGTTCTTTACGTAACGGGGTCCAACGAGGCCCAGATCGCCATAGACGCGCTCAAGGCAGGTGCCGCCGATTACGTCATCAAGAATGTTGGAGACGACTTTTTTCCGCTGTTGCTGGCAGCCATCAACCAGGCGCTTGAAAACCATCGCCTGCGGCAAACAAAAGAGGAAGCTGACCGTCTGCTGATAAAGGCCAAAGAGCATGCGGAAATGATGGTGAAAGAGATGAACCATCGCATCGCGAATAGTCTCTCACTGGTTTCCGCCATGATCCGGCTGCAGATCAATACGCTGAAGTCCCAGGAAGCAGAAACGGCGTTGCTGGAAACGCAGAGCCGGATTTCTGCGATCGCCGGCGTTCATCGCAGTCTCTACAATACAGCGAATGTGGGGCTCGTATCCCTGAATTCCTATCTCACCTCGATCATAAGCGACCTGTTCCAAGCTGTTCCGGGCTCTTCCTCCATCACGGTCGAAACGTCGCTCTGTGAGGTTGATCTGAACGCCGACCATGCCGTTGCGCTCGGTGTCATCGTCACTGAGCTTCTGACAAACGCGCTCAAATATGCCTATCCGGATCAAGAAGGCACAGTGCGCATTAACCTGTCCGCCCAGGACGGCCGGTTCATTCTTGTTGTGGAGGATGACGGCGTCGGTGTGAAACCGGATTCAGCCCCTCGCGGCACCGGTCTCGGCACCAAGCTGATCATGGCGATGGCGCAGAATATTGGCGCCCGGGTCGAGCAGACGCACACGCACCCGGAACTCAAAAAAGGCACCCGTTTCTCGATGATATGGAATGAACGGTGACGGCATGGCCGCCGTGCCTTGCGATTATATCTCGATATAACGGCTGTCTAGCGGAGAGCGATTGGACCTCCTGGCCGTCCCCATAGCCTTCAGCGCGAACGAATGGTCAAAATATTTTGCCCGAAGCACGGAAGAGTGAAGCCGCTTTCGGCGCTCAGAGCAGAGCGACCTGCCGCCAAAGCGATTCTTTAAAATTTTTCTCTCTGCCATAGTGGAAACGCGGTACATTCTCAGGTTGTGCGCCCCGGTCGAGCAAAGTGCACAAGGCGGGTGCCGGCTGCCGCTATAAAGGCACAGCTAATATGGAACGACTGAAATTTGACCCAGGAAGTTTTCATGGGTGAAATTTTGCGTCCATAAAGCCGGCAGATGCATAGTATTTCGGCAATTTCGGAAAATGTCTTAATGCAATCTTAACGATGTTGCGCTGCAAAAAAACTTGATGGACTATTTTAATACTGCGGGAGGAAATGCTGTTCAACAAAACAGGAGTTCGTGCCATGCTGTTCCGCAATAGAGATAAAGAAAAACCTCAAGGCGCCTCGGTCAGGCTGGCCTCATATACTGTTCTCGGTGTTGTCGCCACAGTGTTTTCCTCCTCCGTGTTTCCACCTGTCTTCACTTCGCAGACAAACCGCGCCTTGATCAATGCTCCCGTCATTCCGCTGACGACCCCCATCAGTGGCGTGGTGAAAATATCCGGTAACGGCAGGGCGGCTGTTGAAAACGACAAGGTCGACAACACCACTCTGATCGGCCTGAAAGTGCAACTGGCGGCACTCGACAATGAACTTCGCCAGAAAAATGCGATTATCGGCGATTATGCTAGCCGGGTCGACAATCTGAACAATGATCTTCTCAGCCAGCAAGCGGCTTTACTGCAGAGAACAGAATCCGACCTTGAAGCGGCAAAGGCTGCTTTGCAGATGGTGACCTATTCGACCCGCATCGCGAAAGCAGAAGCGGTGCGCAAACAGAAGCTGGTTGCCAAGGGCGTTTATTTCGGAATTGGCGACGACATCGCCGATACGATACAACTTGAAGATACAAAACTGCAGGCCGCGAAAGTTGCCGTCGACAAGCTGAACAAGGAAATGAGCTTCGCGCGCCAGGGCATCTATATCGGTTCCGACCTGCAATCCCTGCAAAATCTTCAGCAGGAAATCCGCACGAGGTCCGCCGATCTGCTGCAAATCCAGATGCAGATGACGACCATGCAGACGCGGAAAAGCGAACTCGAAGCGCTTGCCTCCGCGGAGGCCGCGCGTATCGACAGGCTGACCCGCGCCGATCTCGCCATTCCGCCGGGCACGACGCTTTATAAGCCGGTTGCCGTGACGGGACGTGAAGTGGTGGCCGGCGACACCTTGGCGGAGGCGCTCGACTGTCGCAACGCTTTCGTCGTCGCAATTTTTTCCGAACGTCAGGCGCAGGCCCTTTCCGTGGGTTCAAGGGTAAAGGTAAATGCCGATGCCTGGGCGCAGGAAGCGGACGGGGTGGTAGAGCGCCTGGTGCCCCGAACCACCGAACGCGTCGACCTCGATTATGCCGTACCGTTTCCCCCCACGGAGCGGCGGGAGCTTTACGCTTATATCCGCATGGCCGGGACATCCGAGAGCCAGTTTGTGAAAAACGGCGTCTGTTCGGTCGGTACCTGGGTGAGTGTAAGTCTGCCGCGCGAATGGCTCGGCAAGACCCGGGAATATGTTCATGAGGCATCGGCAAGCCTTTTCCAGTTTGCGCAGGCATCCGCCAGCGAAATGCCCGACGTGAGGCAGGCCGCCTGGACGCTCATCGAGACATCACGAGAGAAAATATTCGAGCAGATGGGCATGGGCGAGCAGCCGCAACAGCCGCCGGGAATAGCGGCGCCCACTACAAAGCCGGATATCATCACGCAGCATGCGATCAGCGGTGCAGATGCCACCGCGAAAGCACCGCGCACCCAATCCTGACACCCGCATGGATTGGGCAAGCCCCTGCGGGCGCGTCCACGACGCCCGCAGGGCGACCCACCTGTTTCACACAGTCGAAGCAGCCTCATTCGCGCACGCTATCGGGCGCGGCTTTTGGGACGTATCCGGTCAACCATGAGGACAAGCGATGTATTTCACTTCAGAGGGCGATGTTCAGTCCGTCCTTTATGTCAATCTCATCATCGCCCTCTGCGCGATCCTGTTCACCATGCTTGCCGACCCGCGGCGAACGCTGGACCGGCTGGCGTTCAGCACCATCATGCTGCTTTCGCTCAGCGTCTATATTTTGTGGCGCGCCACCGATACGCTGCCTCCCTTCGAGCTTTCGCTGGAAACCGCCTGGAATTACATCTATTTCACTTTCGAACTGATCTCCGTGCTTTATGCGATGGGATCGATCCTGATCCTGACAAGACGAACGGACTGGTCTTCCATTGCAGACGAAGCCGAAGCCGGGATTACGGGCGATCCCAATGCGCCGCTGGTCGATGTGTTCATCTGCACCTACAATGAACCTTTGAACGTGCTTGAAAAATCGATTGTCGCGGCTCAGGCAATGCAATATCCGCGGTTGCGCGTTTTCGTCTGCGACGATACGCGCAGGTCCGAGGTTCGGGACTATTGCGAAACAGTCGGCGTCAATTACGTGACGCGGCCGGACAATAAGCACGCAAAGGCGGGGAACCTGAACAATGCGCTTGTCCACACCAATGCGCTGTCGGAAGTTTCAGATTTCATCATGGTTCTCGACGCTGATTTTGCGCCGCAGGCCAATTTCCTGTCACGCGTGACCGGACTTTTTGCCGATCCCAAAGTGGCCGTGGTGCAGACACCGCAATTTTATTTCAACAGCGACCCCATCCAGCATAATCTCGGTATCCGCAATTCCTTCGTGGATGATCAACGGGTATTCTTCGACGTATTCCAGCCTGCAAAGGACGCGGTCGGTTGTGCGTTCTGCGTCGGAACGAGTTTCGTTCTGCGGCGGGCAGCGGTGAACGAACTCGGAGGTTTCCCGCATGATGCACTTTCGGAAGACATGCTGCTGACCTACCGGTTGATGGAACGGGGGTATGTGACACGCTGGCTCAATGAAAAGCTCAGCGTCGGATTATCGGCAGAAGGCCTGCCGGAGTATATCACGCAGCGCACGCGCTGGTGTCTCGGCACCATCCAGATTGGACTTTTGCGCACCGGGCCGCTGTGGCGCGGCAATTTCACCCTGACGCAGCGGCTGCATTATCTGCACGGCCTGTTCTGCTGGCTTTCGAAACCCTTCATCCTTTGCCTGCTGCTCGCGCCTTCCATCTATTGGCTGACCGGCGTTTCCGCGCTCCAGGCCGATGAGTTGATGTTCATGCAACTCGGTCTGTCATCGCTGGCGCTGTTCTGGGCCTATTCCACCTGGATATCGGGAAAGCGCACACTGCCGCTTTTCACCGAGGTGACACACGCACTGACCGCCGTTCCGATCACGATCACGCTTTTTCAGGCCATGCGAAAACCTTTCGGACGCCCCTTCAAGGTCACGGAAAAGGGCGGAGACAGGTCACAGGTGCGCGTTCACGGCCCGACGGCGCTATTCTTTGCCCTTGTAACCCTCACTTCGGCCATCTCCGTGCTGATTGCCGTTTATGGATGGGACGCACCCGTGGAATTTTCGGCGCGCGATTGTCTCAACCTTATCTGGTCGGCCGTCGCCATGGTCATTGCCTTCATCAGCCTTATCTGCTGCATCGAATTGCCGCGCTTCGACAGGGAGGAGCCGATCAGCGTAAACCTCGGCGGACAATTACGGCAGGGCAATGCGGTGACAGGGGTGAAGATCGTGGCACTGTCGACTGAAACCGTGACGCTTGCGGGTTTCACTTCTTCTACAGAAGCGCAGGCCATATTCGTGCCGGAGGTGGGCTGGTTGCAGATCGATGCAACAAAAGACCAGTTAATACCCGGAAAATTCTGCCTTGCTGCAACCGCCGAGCAGCATCGGGCTATCCTGCGGCTGCTTTTCCGCACTGCACCGGAAAATGTGGCGGAACAGGGCGACCTGATAAAATCCATGCAGATGTTGCTCGCAAGGGCCTTCAGCTAATCAGGGGGCGATTGAACAGGACTTTGCTGGACACAACACGGTCCCGATGGCCGGCTGCCGCCTTGAAAGGTTTCGATCATACGGGAATTCCGCTCATGCCTCTCAGATCGATCATCCCTGCGATCCTGATGTCCTGTGTCATGACAGTGTTGGCTGGAGGTGACGGGCGCGCTGCATCCGGATCCGTCCGCGATATGCTCGCTTCGCGCTTATGCGCGGGTCTTGCCGGGAAGATGGATGGTTCTCCCGCGCCCTTCGTGTTCCGCAGTTTCGAGCCCGTGCCCGATGGCAAGGCGCTCGATCCGGCGCTTTCGAATACGGGTTTTACCTATGACAATGCGCTGGCATCCATCGCTCTTTTTGCATGTGGGAAAGACGCCGAAGCAACAAGGGTTGCCGATGCGCTGCTGCTGGCCGTGAACCGTGACCGCCGTTACAGTGATGGCCGCCTGCGCAACGCCTATCGCTCCGGCCCGGTCGTCAGCAAAACGGAGGTTATGCTCCTGCCCGGTTTCTGGAATGCCGCCAGCACTGCCTGGGTCGAAGACGGCTATCAGGTCGGCAGTGCGACAGGCAATCTCGCCTGGGCGGCCCTTGCCCTGCTTACCGCCTCTGAACGCTCCGACAATCCAGCCTATTTGCAGGCCGCGGAAAAAATCATGCGCTGGATCGATGCATATACCAAGGGTGACAGTGACATCGGGTACACGGGCGGCACGTTCGGCCATGAACCGTCTCCGATGAAACTCGATTGGAAATCGACGGAGCACAATCTTGACGTTTACGCCGTTGCCAGCTGGCTCACTGAGAGTGGGGACGATAAAACCTGGCGGGCGATGGAGGACAGGGCAGGCAAGTTCCTCGACGCCATGTGGAATGAGCAGCAGGGTCGTTTTTATGTTGGTAGCCTGCCCGGCAGCGATCAGCCCAATTTAACCCAGTCGGGAATAGATTCCGAACTCTGGCCGATCCTCGCCGTTCCGGAATTCCGCGGCCGCGCCGAGCGCGTGCTGGAATGGGTCGACCGGCACTATGCGGTCGGGGAAGGCTTCGATTTCAACGATGACCGGGACGGCATCTGGCTGGAAGGCACGGCGCAGGCAGCGCTTGCGTTTCAGCATGCAGGCCACGCCGGGCGGGCCGAAGCCCTGCTTGCCAGTATCGATGCTGAGGTATCGCCCGATGGCCTGGTCTACGCCACTGTCGGGCCGGAGTTGACGACGGGGCTGATGATCGGGCCTGCCTCGACCTCTGCCGATTTCAAATATTTCAGACTGCCGCATGTCGGCGCTACTGCCTGGGCAATCCTGGCGGCGAAAGACTGGAACCCGTTTTTGAGAGAAAGCAGTTGCACACGTCCCTGTCGGAATTATACCCGTCCCGGCAGGGGGTAAGGAGGATGTTATTGTCGTGAGATCGCAACCAGACCGGATGGCGGCGGGCCTGGTGGTTTAAGATGCCGGGCAGCCTTCAAAACGCTATCCCTTTATCCCGCTTGCTGCGATGCTGGAGATGAAAAGCCTCTGCAGACACAGGTAAAATATCAGCACGGGCAGGGTAATAATGGTGAGATAGGCCATGACTTCACCCCAGGGCGTGTTGAGCTGGAAGAAATACTGCAGCCCCACCATCACCGGCCGGTAAGCCTCGGACTGCGTGACCAGAAGCGGCCATAGATACTGCTGGCTGTACATGACGAGAAACTTCAAGATCGCAGCTGTTGCGATCACCGGCCCGCTGAGCGGCATTACCACCTGTGCGTAGATACGCAGCCAGCTGGCTCCGTCGATGCGTGCCGCCTCCAGTAATTCCTTCGGCAGATCCTTGAAATATTGGACGAAGAGAAAAATCGTCAATCCGTCCGCGATCCATGGAATGATCTGCACATGCCAGGAATTGAGCCAACCCCAGGTAAACCCGCCGCTGCCGATCCATGGCAGATTGTTAACCTCCAGCAGCAGCGGTACGGCAATCGTCTCAAACGGAATAATGAGCGTGGCGAGAATGATCGAGAAGAGAAGGTCCTTGCCGCGCCAGTTCAAAAACGTAAAAGCGAAGGCGGCAAGCGAGCCGAGCAGCAGGGCGAGAAATACGGTGACGCCAGTTACCACAACGGAATTGAATATGAAGGTCGCAATCGGCGCCCGGGCGAAAGCCGCAGTATAGTTTTCGAGCGAAAGATCTCCCACCGGCAGGAAGGCTCGTATCGAAGTCGCATCGCTCAACAGCTGGTCGTTCGGTTTTAGCGATGAGAACCCCATGAACAACAGGGGCAGGATGAAGATCGCCGCGAAGGCGAGCATGAGCGCGTAATTACCGATGAGAAAAACGGGACTTTTGCGGCGTCCGGCCTGCATCATTGCTTCTCCCTTGTCAGGTAGCGCTGGGTCAGCGAAATGCACAGGACAAGCAGGAAAAGGACGACAGAAATTGCGGAGCCCGCGGCTATGTCCTGCTGGCGGTATCCTCGCTCAACCGCCTGATAGACGATGCTCTGCGTAGAGTCGCGAGGCCCGCCTTTGGTCATCACATCGATCTGCGCAAAAAGCGCAAAAGCCTGCATGGTGATGACGATGATAACGAGCACCGCCGTGTTGCGCAGCAGCGGCCAGGTTATCATGCAGAACTTCTGCCAGCGGCTCGCGCCTTCAATGTCCGCTGCCTCGTAGAGATCGGGCGAGATAGTCTGCAGGCCGGAAAGCCAGATGACCATATGGAAACCGACGCCCTGCCAGACTGACATCACCAGAATGGCCCATAAGGCGGTATCGGTTCTGCCCAGCCAGTCGACGGGCTGGAAGAGCCCAAAACTCATATAGCTCAGAAGGCTGTTCAAGAGCCCATTATCGGCGGCATAAATAAACCGCCAGAGAAGCGCCACCACCACCACCGACAAGACCACAGGCATGAAATAGATCGCACGAAAAATCGTGACGCCGGGGATTTTCTGGTTCACCAACAGGGCAAGAAACAGCGCCAGCGCCGCCTGAACCGGCGCGACCACGACCACGAAGGAAAGGGTGTTTACGACGGCGGTCAGGAATACGACGTCGCGTGCGAGAATGACGATCCGGTTCTCGCCCCAGCTGAAGTTCTTATATTCCCGCATTCCGTCCAGATGAGGATAGTCGGGGTTGTTACGGGTGAAATTACGAATTCTCGGATAGGAGATGGAGCCATCCGCATCCCGGCTGATGCTTCCATCGGCCTGCCTTTCCGGCTTGAGCGTCAGCACACCGACGCCCAGCAGCCGGCTGTAGTTTTCAAAGCCGACGAACTCCGTCGGGTTGGGAGATGTGAGCCGCTGGTTGGTGAAGGAAAAACCCAGCCCCAGCAGAAATGGTGTGATCAGGAAGAGCCCGATCAGCACCACCGCCGGTGCGGCCATGAACCAGCCCGTGAAGCTGTCCCGGGCCGGTTTTCCCTGTGAAGAAAAGAGCGCCATCGATCACGCCCCTATTTGGGTTGGTAACCGGAATTGCGTTCCAGATTGTTGTTTATCTCGTCCGTTGCATTATCGAGGGTATCGGCCACATCCGCACCGTTGGCAATGTCGGAAAGAGCCTTGGAGAAGACCGGCGAGATGAAGGCGTAGGCCGGAGTGACAGGACGCAACGTACCCTGGCGTCTGGATAGTTCGAAGAAAACTTCGAGCGGGCCGCCCTTCTTGTAATTCTTCGTCATCTGGGCTGCCGAGGGCGTGGCCGGGATAAGACCGATCGCATCCGAGAACTGCGCGAGATATTTGTCCTGGATGGCGAATTCGATGAAGGCGGAAGCGCCTTCGGGATGCTTGCTGGTGGCCGAAACACCAAACTGCCATGACCCCGCGCCGATTTTCGGACCCTGCCCGAAATCAGGCGCAGGCAGGAAAAGCAGATCGTCTCCATATTTTTCCAGAGCCTTCACCGCAACCCAGTTGCCCATCCATTGCAAGGCGTGGCGACCTTCTAGAAATCCGGTTTCGTGGTCGGCGGGTGATTGCGATGTCCCGGGGGCAAGCTTCTTGGCGAACAGGGATTGCCACCACTCCCCGAACTTGACGGCATTGTCTCCATTGAGGAAGTCCTCGGCGGTTCGATAATTCTCCTTGTCGATCAGGCTGCCGCCGAAACTTTCCAGAAAGGGACTAAAGGCATAGCTGTACCATTCGGTTTTATCGGCCATGCCGAGGTCGATGGCATATTCGAACTTGCCGCTGGCAGCGAGCTTCTCAAGGGCTGCGTTGAATTCCTCGCCGGTCCACGGCTGTTCAAGAGTTGGAATGCGGACACCGTTTTCATCGAGCACCGATTTGCGGGCGAAAACCGCCACGGCAGCGTCCCACAGACCGACCGAATATAGCTTGTCTCCCCACCGGCCCACGGCGCCGGGCAGGAAATTCGCAAGCTTTGCCTCGTCGATCTTCAGTGGTTGCAAATATCCGGACCACGCCCAGTTGGGCATGTTCGGACCGTCGACATCCAAAATGTCTGGCAGCTTGTTGGAAAGTGCAGCAGCGGTGACGGATTCATTATATGCATTCTGGGGGAATTCCTGAAGCGAGACCCGCCAGTCCGACTGGGACGAGTTGAAGTCCTCGATGATGCCGGCCAGAATCTTGCGTTCTTCAACATTGCCTGCGCCGTGATACCACATCGTCAGGTCGGTCTGGGCCAGTGCGGCGGTGGAAAAAAGCATCGACAGGGCAGTTGCTGCCCCCGCAAAAATGGCTCTGCTGGTCATAGATGGTCCTCCTCCTCACGAAGGGTAACTTCAACATCTACAGATTGTTCCGCAGAAATTTGCGTCCAGACGCTACGCGTAGAACCGCGTTTTAAAAAATGCAGACAGGATCGCCGATTTGCCCCGCCCGAACCGCATCAGCAGCCAGGCGTTCAGATCCCGCCATTTGACGGCTCTGTCGTCGGTGCATTGTTGCTGAAGGAGAGAGCCTCTTTCACCGCCAGTTCTGCCATGGCCAACGCGGCGTCGCGGGTCTTTGCAGCTGCGACAAACCGGCCGTTATGGCAGAAGGTCGCGCCTTCCACGCCACAAACCGCTTCCAGATCCTTGTCAGTCAGGCCTGCCCAGGCCGCCGGCAGATCCGCCCGCAACGCGAAGCCCTCGTCGGCGCGCCGGATACCGGTCAGGCACCAGTCGTTGTTACGCGGATGAACGACGAAGAGCAGATGATCGGCGCCTGCCTTCACGATGGCGGGCCGGAACGGCATTCCCATCGGCAACTCGAGAATATGCCCTTCGCCAGCATCCACGATAGCCTGCTTCACAAGCGCTTCGGCGCGCAACTTTGCGGCACTGTTGGTTATTTTTGCCTCAACGAAGCTGCGGGCAATGCCCAGCGCCGCGTGGAAATTGCGATTGTCCGCTTCGGGATCGGTGTCATCAAAAACGGGTTTCAGAGTTTCGAGCAGGACGGGCAGGGTCAGCCCGGCGAGCGGTCCGGCCGTCGAGGGGCTGAGCGCCCCATTGTCAACCAGGTCAACAGGCAACACAAAACCGGCATCGAAAGCAGCGTGAATGGTTTCGATGTGGTCTTCTGGAACGCCGAAGGCAGCAAGATAATCGCGGCCGAAATGCTTCCAGATCAGCCCGAACGAACTGTAGGGCTGTCCGTCATCGCGTAACGGCGCGCCGCGCTGGTGGTGGTCGAACATTCCTCTTGCTGCGTCGTAGGCGCCGCCCACGTCGTAGATGATGCGGTCCGCACCGGCAGCGAGCCATTCCGGTGCCCTGCTGCGGATGAGGCGGGCCTGCGGGAAAAGCCGTGTCAGCACAACGCTCGACAGAAGTTCATCGGCATGGAAGCCGCCGGAATGGGTGACGAGGAAGTCCGGGTTCATGTCAGGATGTGCCTTGTTGCTTGCGGAAGAGCCGCCCGAGAATGGGGCACCTGATACCCTTTGCCGTACATCATCTCAACCCGCCACGACCCTAATTCGGATCAAAATTTCCCCCGGAAGGTGCGGACAGCATGCAGCCAGCGCGACATTGTCCGCGCGTTACGACGACCAGATGCGCCGCGTCTTGATCGTGTTCATGACGAAGCTGGTCTCGATGGTGTCCACGCATTTCAGCTTCGCGATCTTGTCCTTGATGAAACGCTCGTAATCCTCCAGTCCGCCGCACATGACCTTCAGCATGTAATCCTTCGTGCCCGTGACAAGATGACATTCGAGAACCTCGTCCCACTCAAGAACCGCCGCTTCGAACATCCGGATTTCATCATCATGCTGGCGGCTGAGGCGAATGGATGCGAGAGCTGTCATGGTCCATCCCTCGATTGCCGGGTCGATGATGGCGGAATATCCCTTGATGGCACCCATTTCTTCCAGGCGTCGAAGCCGGCGTAGACATGCGGATGCCGACAGCCCCACGCGCTCGGCGAGTTCGTTATTCGTGATCCGTGCATCGGCGGACAATTCCCGAAGTATCCGCCGGTCGATCGGGTCTGCAATTTTCTGCGACATAAATTACAATTCTCCGCAATATATTGCTTCATGGGGCATATAAACGCTCCAAAATGCAAGGCATTTCGACTTCATTGCGTGTAACCTGCAGGAAGTTCAACGCCAGCTGAGGGATCATCGGAAATGACCGCGCCGCATCCGTCCAAAACCCATATCGGCAACCATGCTCTTCATCCCGAAACCCAGATGCTCAATTACGGGTATGATCCGGAGTTGTCGGAGGGAGCCGTGAAGCCTCCGGTGTTCTTGACATCCACCTTCGTTTTCAAGTCGGCAGAAGATGGTCGCGACTTCTTCGATTATGTCTCCGCGCGCAAGGAGCCGCCGGAGGGCAGAGGCGCCGGTCTCGTTTATTCGCGTTTCAACCATCCAAACAGCGAGATCGTCGAGGATCGTCTTGCAGTTTATGAACGGACGGAGAGCTGTGCGCTCTTCTCCTCGGGCATGTCCGCGATTTCGACGACGCTTTTCGCCTTCGTGCGGCCCGGCGATACGGTGCTCCATTCCCAGCCCCTTTACGGCGGCACGGAAACGCTTCTCGCGAAGACTTTTCATAATTTCGGCGTGTCGGCAGTGGGTTTCGCCGATGGTGTCAGCGAAACCTCGGTCATGGCGGCGGCAGAGGAGGCGATGGCGAAAGGCAGGGTGTCCGTTATCCTGATCGAGACCCCCGCCAATCCGACGAACAGCATTGTCGACATCGCCATGATAGGCCGGGTCGCCGAGGTGATTAGCAAAAGGCAGGGGCACAGGCCGATCATCGCCTGCGATAACACGCTTCTTGGTCCTGTATTCCAGCGGCCCATAGAACATGGCGCCGATATTTCGCTCTATTCGCTGACAAAATATGTTGGCGGGCATTCCGATCTTATCGCCGGGGCGGCGCTGGGGCGCAAGGATGTGATGAAGCAGGTGAAGGCCCTGCGCGGGGCGATCGGCACGCAGCTTGATCCGCACTCGTGCTGGATGCTCGGACGTTCTCTGGAGACGCTGCAAATCAGGATGGAGCGGGCGGACAGCAACGCCAGGCTTGTGGCTGAATTCCTGAATGCCCATCCCAAGGTCAAAAAAATCCACTACCTGCCATTCAGCGATCCGGCATCCGCGGTTGGCAAGGTGTTTGCCGCCCAATGTTCCGGGGCGGGATCCACCTTCTCGTTCGACATTGTCGGCGGGCAGGCCGCATCTTTCAAATTTCTCAATGCGCTCAACATATTCAAACTTGCGGTAAGCCTTGGCGGCACAGAGTCCCTTGCTTCTCATCCCGCAACGATGACGCATTCGGGCGTTCCTGCCGATGTCCGTCAGCGTATCGGTGTGCTTGATTCCACGATCCGGCTGTCAATCGGCATAGAACACCCCGACGATCTTATCGCCGACCTGACCCTTTCACTGGATCAGGTCTGACGCTCCACGTGCCGACCAAGAGGTTGTCCTGTGCAGGCGGATCGATATATCTGGGGGTGTATAATCACGTGAACCTTCAGGCATATGGAAACTTCGCTTTATCTGCCCGTGAAAGATTTCCTCGAAGAGGCGGGTTATACCGTCAAGGGCGAAGTCGGCGGCTGTGATCTTGTTGGCTTGAGCGATAACGATCCGCCGGTCGTCGTCATCTGCGAGCTAAAGCTGAGCTTCAATCTGGAGCTCATTTTGCAGGCCGTCGATCGCGCGGCTATCGCAGATGAGGTGTGGATCGCCGCCCGGGTCTCTGCCAGGGGTAAGGGCCGCGAGGCTGACAGGCGTTACCGCGATCTTTGCCGCAGGCTCGGGATCGGTATGCTGGGAATCTCCGATGCCGGTGACGTCAGCATCATCGTCGGCGCCGTTTCGCCTATGCCGCGAACCAATCCGAAACGGCGGTCGCGGCTCATGCGGGAACACCAGAGGCGGCGGGGCGATCCCACGGCGGGTGGGAGCACGCGCATGCCAATAATGACAGCGTATCGCCAGCAGGCGCTTGGCTGCGCCGTGGCGCTGGCGTCGGGTCCGATGCGCGTGCGTGAGGTCAGGTCCAATATACCCGATGCCGGGAAGATACTGCTTTCGAATGTTTATGGCTGGTTCGAACGACTCGACCGGGGAGTCTACGGTCTGACAGAGGCCGGACACGAAGCCCTGCAGCGGTGGCCACAGCAGGACGTGCCGGCAAAGGCTGTCGACGGGGCTGTGCGAGGCACGGTCGGCTTCGAAGAAACCTGACAGCGAAAAGCCTTAAAGGCTTCAGAAGATCAGGATTGCGGGGTCGGGGGGCCTCTCTGAACCCGACCCATCAGGTGATTACTGTGTCTTCCAGGTCTCCAGCAGCAGCCGGACGAATTTTTCCGCGGCGGGCGAAAGGGCACTGCTTCGCCTTTGCACAATGCCAATCGTACGGGAGACGACGGGATTGACGATCGGCCTGGTGATGAGAAATGGATGTTCGTCCTGCGGCGTGGCCAGCCGCGGCAGAACGGAAATCCCCAGTCCGGCTTCGACCAGCCCGAGAGACGTATTGAGATGAGTCACCTCATAAAACCAGTTCAGCTTTAGATTGTGTCTCGCAAGCGCGCCGTCTAGAAGCGTCCGGTTGCCGCTTGAACGGTCCACGACGACGAGCGGATAGGCTTCCAGCTGATTCCATTCAATCGTTTCGAAATTCGCCAGCGGGTGATCTTTCCTCATCGCCAGCACGAACGGGTCATCGATCAGCGGTTCGAATGACAGTTCGGGATCGGAATTGCCCATCAGGTTGATGCCGAATTCCACCTCGCCTCTCGCAACCGCCTGCAGCCCCTCATTTGCCGTCAGATCCCTGATGCGCAGCCTGATGTTTGGATATTGCTGACTGAAGGTCTTGATAACCGTGGGAAGAAAGTAGAAAGCGGCGGTGGGAACGCAGGCCATCGTGATGAGGCCGCGCCGTTGCGCGCCATCTTTCATGGCGAACAGCGACCCATCGAATTCTTCCAGCATACGCCGGACAAGCGGCATCACCTCCTGGCCCATGGCGGTGGGAGCGACATGTCGGGTCGTTCTCTCCAGAAGCGGTGCGCCGATGGCCTGCTCCAGCTTCTGGATGCGGCGGGTGAGCGCCGGCTGGGAGATATGCAGCGCCTCCGCGGCCCTGTGAAAGCTCTCAAGCTCAACTACGGATTGAAATGCGCGCAAATCCAGTATTTCGCAATTGATGCTCATTTCGCAATAAACCTCCAAAACATTGCATTTAACAGATTAGACTCTTTTGCCCATATTGCAACAACGCGGCGCATTGATCCGAAAAATGCAAGATTGAGGCTAATCATGAACGATCTGATGAAGATACCCTGTGTGCTGATGCGCGGCGGAACGTCTCGCGGACCGTTCTTTCTGGCTTCCGATTTGCCCCGAGATCCGGCGGCAAGGGATGCGGCTCTGCTGTCCATCATGGGCTCAGGCCATCCGCTGCAGATCGACGGTATCGGCGGGGGCAATCCGGTTACGTCAAAGGTGGCGATCATCGGACCTTCCACGGTCGCCGGCGCCGATATTGATTATCTGTTCGCACAGGTGCGCACCGACAGGCAGCATGTCGATTATTCCCCCAATTGCGGAAATATGCTGGCCGCCGTCGGTCCCTTCGCGATTGAGGCGGGGCTCGTGCCGGCGCAGGGTAATGATACGCTTGTCAGGATTCACAACGTGAATACCGGCAAACTGATCGAGGCGAAGGTGCCGACGCGGGGCCGCGAGGTAATTTATCTTGGTGACGCATCGATCGACGGTGTTCCGGGTCTTGCGGCACCCATCGCATTGACATTCATGGATGCAGCCGGCGCGAAAACCGGCAGGCTGTTGCCGACCGGAAAACCCGTCGATGTGATCGACGGGGTGGATGTAACGGCAATAGATTGCGCCATTCCGATGGTTCTCATGCGGGCAGCTGATCTCGGCGTCACCGGCTACGAAGATCCGCAATCGCTCTCCGCCAATCGAGACCTGATTGAACGGATGACCCGCATACGCATCGAGGCTGGAAAGATGATGGGGATGGGAGACGTTCGGGATATGGTCATCCCAAAGCCGGTCCTCATAGCGCCGGCGCGGCGGGGTGGAACATTTTCGGTCAGGTATTTCATGCCGAACGAGTGCCATCCTGCCCTCGCGACAACCGGCGCTGTCGGCATCGCGACGGCGGCCGTAACGGAAGGCACCGTCGCCTATAGTGCGGCAGGAGGGCTTTCCGTGCCGACCCAGATCCGCATCGAACATCCCGCAGGTCGTCTGGATGTACAGCTGGAAATGCGAAACGGAGACATAACAGCCGGACTTGTAAGGACGGCGCGCAGGCTGTTCGAAGGCTTTGCCTTCGCCAAGCCAATGGCTGCGATTGAAGACGCAGCATAGACAAGGCCATAGTGGCTAAAATATCGCGAAACGGGAGGAGACCCTCATGCGTAAATACCTGCTTGCAACGGCCGCGCTCTGTGCGCTGGCGGCAACCGCCAATGCCGAATCTGTCAGAATGAGCGTCGGCTCATACAACCTCAACAACCTGCCTTTCCCCGTTGCGGCCAGCCTCGGCTTTTATAAGGAAGAGGGGCTTGATGTGACGACCGAGAACTTTGCCCAGGGAGGCTCGAAGGTGCTACAGGCGCTCGTCGCCGGCTCCACGGACGTCGCCGTCGGTTTTTATGACCACACCATTCAGATGCAGTCCCAGAACAAGCACGTCGTGGGCTTCGTTCAGCTCGCCCGCAACTCGGGTCTGGTTCTTGCAGGCAAGAACGATACTGACTTCGATCCTGCAAAGCCTGAGACGATCAAGGGCAAGAAGGTCGGCATCACCTCGCCGGGCTCTTCCTCGGACTTCTTCATTCGCTACTATATGAAGCAGCACAATTTAAGCGACAACGATATCTCCATCATTGGCGTCGGCTCGGGTGCTGCCGCCGTTGCGGCCCTGCAGCAGGGCAAGATCGATCTGCTCGTCAATTATGACCCGGCGGCCACGATTGTCGTCGAACGCGGGCTGGGCAAAATCCTCATCGATGCACGCAGCGATCAGGGCGCAAAAGATGTTTATGGCGGCATCTATCCGACCTCCGTGCTTTACGCGACCCAGGAGTATATCGACGCGAATCCCGAAGTGATCCAGAAGGTCACCAATGCCACGGTACGGGCGCTGCACTGGATGAAGCAGCATTCGGCGGAAGAAATCGTCGAGAAGCTTCCTGACGACTTCGTGTCCGGGGACAAGAAAACCTACATCAAGGCCGTCGAAGCCGCGAAGGCTATCTTCTCGGAAGACGGCAAATTCGAGCCCGGCGATCTCGAAACGCCGCTTGCCGTTCTCAAGACCTTCAACGAGGCAGTGGCAAAGGCGTCGATCGACCTCAACACCACCTATACCAACAAGTTCGTCGAAGCCGCGGCTTCGAAGGCTGCAAACTGAGAGGCCGCCATGTCATCCCCAGTCAGAAAGCTAGAGCCAGTGGCGGACTTCAAACCACAGCCCATGGTCGCGATCGAGAACGTCACCATGGCATTCGGTGCGTTTGTTGCAGTCCAGGACGTTAACCTCAAGGTCGGCGATGGCGAGTTTCTTTCCATTGTCGGACCGACCGGGTGCGGAAAGTCGACCATCCTCAATGCCATTGCTGGCTTGCTGAAGCCCGCGCAGGGCACGGTTTCCATCGACGGTTCAGCGGTCCAGGGCGTGCAGAACAATATCGGATATCTGTTTCAGCAGGACGCCCTCCTTCCCTGGAAGACCGCATTTCAAAACGTCGAGCTTGGTCTGATGTTCCGGGGCGTTGCCGAGGACGAGCGGCGTGCCAAGGTCACGGCATGGCTTGAAAAAGTCGGCCTCAAGGGTTTTGGCGACCGTTTTCCGCATCAGCTTTCCGGCGGGCAGCGTAAACGCGTACAGATGGCGCAGGCGCTGATTACCGAGCCGAAGGTCATCCTGATGGACGAGCCCTTCTCGGCACTCGATATCCACACCCGCCATCTCATGCAGAACGAATTGCTGCGCCTGTGGCAGGAGGATCGCCGGGCGGTGGTCATGATTACCCATGATCTGGAGGAGGCTATTGCGCTCGGAGATCGGGTCGTCGTTCTGGCTGCGGGTCCGAAGAGCCGTGTCATCGAGAGCTTTCCCGTCGATCTCGAACGACCCCGCAACGTCGCTGAAATCAAACTCGATCCGAAATTCATGACGCTCTATCGCGATATCTGGGCGTCCCTGCGCGGCGAAGTGGAGAAAAGCTATGCAAGCCGTTAATGTTCGTATCATCCAGGTCGTTCTCCTGGTCGTGCTTCTTGGCGGATGGCAACTCGGTGTGTCCTCCGGCGCCATTGATCGCTTCTTCTTTCCCGCACCCTACGATATCGTCAGGCAGGTGATCGACTGGGTAGCGGATGCCGGCTTCTACAAGCATGTCGGCATTACCCTCAGCGAAACCGTGCTCGGTTATCTCATAGGCACCGGTCTCGGGGTGGGCGCTGGCGTCTGGCTGGGCCTCAGCCCCTTCGTCGCCCGCGTGCTTGATCCGTTCATCAAGGCGGTAAACGCCATTCCCCGCGTCGTCCTGGCTCCGATATTCGTTCTCTGGCTTGGCCTCGGTCTGTGGTCGAAAGTTGCCCTTGCGGTTACGCTCGTCTTTTTCGTCACCTTCTTCAACGCCATGCAGGGTGTGCGCGAAGTAAATCCGGTCGTGCTGTCAAATACCCGCATCCTCGGGGCGCGGCGCACGGATCTGCTGCGTCATGTCTATTTTCCCGCTGCGGCGAGCTGGATTTTGTCGTCGCTGCGCACCTCCGTCGGCTTTGCGGTGGTTGGCGCGATCATCGGAGAGTATCTTGGGGCTTCTGCAGGCCTCGGCTACCTCATTGCCCGGTCGGAAGGCAATTTCGATGCGGTCGGCGTTTTCGCAGGCATCATCATCCTTGCGGTCTTCGTCCTCATCATCGACCTCATTCTCGATGTCGCAGAGAAAAGGCTGATCACGTGGAGGCCCAACGCAGGCGAAGAGCGGCCTGCATAAGGCCGAGGTAGCTGAAATCCAGCGGGGTAGCCATTTGGCTGCCCCGTTTTTTTGAACCGTCCCGGCGACATGGGCCATGGCCTTTCCGACATTACACGGCAGAGCTTCGAGTTCTGGAGCTGGACGATCGGGGATCGTCAACCGAAGACGACCGGCGTCCCGCTTCGCTGCGGTTCACCGGTTTACAAGCCAGCGCCTGTCTCTTCATCGAAGAGATGCATATCGGACGGGTCAACGTCGAGGCCGATAACCTCGCCGGCCTTGACCGGGCTGCGGCCCTGTATCGCAATCACCAGTTCCGTGGATGTGCCGAGTGTCAGGAAAGTTGCCGAGCCCGTTGTCTCCACAGCGGAGACGGGCAGTTTCAACGCCGCTCCCGTTGCAGTAGCGGGGCTGATATGTTCGGGCCTGATGCCGACGATGAGATGTTTGCCCGGCTGCAGGGGGGCGGGGCTCCTGATCGACTGCAGGGGTTCACCGTCGCCGAACCGCAGCTGGAGCGATGCGCCATCCGGACTCACGGTCGCCGGGATGAAGTTCATGGCTGGGGAGCCGATAAAGCCTGCGACGAAGCGGTTGACGGGATGGTCATAGAGCTCCAGCGGTGTCCCCTGCTGCTCGATTACCCCGTCACGCATCACGACGACATGATCGGCCATGGTCATCGCCTCGATCTGGTCATGGGTGACATAGACCGAGGTGGCATGCAGGCGGTCGTGGAGGGCGCGGATTTCCTTGCGCATGTGAACCCGCAGGGCCGCATCGAGGTTGGAGAGCGGCTCATCGAAGAGGAAGGCCTGCGGATTACGGATGATCGCCCGGCTCATGGCGACACGCTGGCGCTGCCCGCCAGAGAGTTCTCGGGGATAACGCTTCATGAGCTTGGAAAGCCCCGTCGTGGCGGCAACCTCTTCCGCGGCCTTGCGGGCTTCCGCCTTGGCGACACCACGCATGCGCAGCGAATAGGTGAGGTTTTCCTCGACCGTCATATGCGGGTAGAGCGCATAGGACTGGAATACCATCGCCACATCGCGCTTGCGCGGCGGCACACCGTTCATCAGCGTGCCGGCAATGCGCATGTCACCGGCCGAGATGCTCTCCAGCCCGGCAAGCGAGCGCAGAAGCGTGGACTTGCCGCAGCCGGATGGTCCCACAAGGGCGACAAAGGTGCCCTTCTTGATGAAAAGGTTGATGTTCTTCAGGGCATGGAAAGCGCCGTAATATTTATTGACGCCTGATAGTTCGATCTGAAGGGTCATTTTAGCGCTCCTGATGTCAGGCCGGATACGATGCGGCGCTGCAAGAGAATGAAGAGGGCGAGAATGGGCGTCACATACATGGTCGCATAGGCCATGATGTTGTTCCATTCGCTGGTGTTGGGCCCCATGAAGGAATTGAGACCGACGCTGGCGGGCTGCAGTTCCGCCGCCTGGATCATCGATTTGGAGTAAACGAACTCACCGAAGGCCTGCATGAAGATGAGAATGGCGCTGACGAGGATGCCGTTTCTGGCAAGCGGCAGCACGATATTGAAAAACGCGCCGACCCTCGAATTACCGTCTACGAGCGCTGCCTCCTCCAGTTCCTGCGGCACGGCCATGAAGGTGGCGCGCACCAGCACAACGAAGAAGGGCATGCTTTTCGCCGCAATGGCGAGGATGACCGACAGGCGTGGATAATCCAGAAGCCCGAATTGCGAGAAACCGACGAAGATCGGCGTGATCATCAATGAAGCTGGAAGGACTTGCAGCATCAGGATGAGGAACAGGCCGATATCCACCCAGACATTGCGATAACGGGCCAGCACATAGGCGCAGCCGACGCCGAGGATGGTGATCAAAAACACCGCACTCGAAGCGATCAGCACCGAATTCCACAGGTAACGGCCCATGTTGCGGCTGTTCCAGACATAGGCATAGGTCTGCCATTGTGGTTCGCCAGGCCAGAAGGAGGGCGGGTTGGCGAACATCTCCGAGCCGCTTTTGAGCGAGGTCAGATACATCCAGTAGAGCGGGAAGAGGTAGATGATGGCAAGAATGATGGCGATTGCCAGCATCAGGCGGTTACGGTTGTTGATGCTCATCCGCGTACCTCATGCCGTGTGGAGCGCACATAAACGATGGAGGCCAGCATGACGAAAACGATCATGATTACTGAAATCGTCGCGCCCTTGCCGAAGTCATATTGCCGGAAGGACAGGTCCCAGGCCCAATATTGCGCCACGTTGGAACTGTTATTGGGTCCGCCATCGGTAATGGCGGCAAATAGATCGAATTGCTGCAAGGTGAAGATCAGCCCGAGCGAGATGATCGCGCCGATGGTGGAGCGCATCATGGGCAGCGTGATGGTGTAGAAGCGCTGCCAGGCGTTGGCGCCATCAAGCTCGGCGGCTTCGTAAAGATCGCCGGGAATGGAGGCGAGGCCGACGGAAAGGAGGATCATGTTGAAGGAGGTGCCGAGCCAGATATTGGCGATCACAACCGCCCAGAGCGAAAAATTCGCATCCGAACGCCAGAAAATATTGCCTGATATCAGTCCGCTTTCGCGCAGGAAGAAGTTCAGAACCCCGAAGTCGCCGGACAAAATCCAGTTCCAGATGGCACCGACAACGAGGCCGGGCATGACCCATGAAACGAGGAACAGGCCCCGCAGCCAGGTGGCGCCGGGGAAATTGACCCAGAAAAACAGAGCCAGTCCGAAGCCGATGACAAATTGCCCCGCTATGGAAGCGACGACAAAGGTTACCGTATTCATCAGGATGGGCCAGGTTTCCGGCTGCCGGAACAGATCGACATAGTTCTTGAAACCGACGAACGGGCGCACGAAGGTGCCCAGGCTGAACATGTCGACTTCCTGAAAGCTCATGACAATGTTGTAAAGCAGGGGTAACCCCGCCATCACGAAGAGGAAAGCCAAAGGAAAGGCGACAAGGGCGATATCGAAACCGCGACCATCGCTGATGCTGGAAAGCAGCTTTTTCATAAGAAATCCTCGCAAGCTCCGCTCGGGGCCGCCGCCGCTTATCACGGCAAGCGACCCCACCGGGAGGAACCCTGCGGATGGGGCCGGACATGCCGGCCGCCTCCCTGATCAACCATCGACGAGCTTGATTTTCTGTGCAGCCTGGTCGAGTGCGTCCTTCGGAGACATCTGTCCCGTCAGCGCGGCCTGAATGGCATCCTGAATGGCCTTCGAGATTTTCGGCCATTCGGGCGAGGGGCCACGCGGCTGTGCATATTTGAGCTGCTCGACGAAGGTCTTGAGCGCTTCATCCTTCAGCGCATTGCCGGTGGGCGGTACGGGAATGTCCGAGCGCGCCGGCAATTGGCCGAAATTCTTGAACATGTCCTTGTCCTGCGAGACAAAGAACTCGATCGCCTTGAAGGCCTCTTCAGGATGTTTGGTCTTTGAGAAGATCGCCCAGTTATAGTCCCCCATGGCCGATGAGCGCGGCGCATCGGGCGCCGGAACCGGCAGCAGCGTGACGCCCCAGTCGAACTTCGCGTCCTTCAGCATGCGGTCGATTTCCCATGGGCCCGAAATGACCATGGCGGCGTTGCCGGCGTTGAAGGTCGCGGTAGAATCCCACTGGCTGCGTGTCAGCGTATCGGGCGAAGCCAGTTTTTCGTCCAGCATCAGCTTCCACGTCTCGAGCGCTTTCACGGCTCCCTCGGTGTTTATGTTCTTGTAGGTGGCGCCAGCCATCTGCGCCCAGGGCAGGAACTGGAATGTGCCCTCCTCATTCGCCTTGGCGCTGAAGCTGATGCCATAGACGTTCTTGGAAGGGTTGGTCAGTTTGCGTGCCGCGTCAACCAGCTCATCCCAGGTTTGCGGCGGCTTTGCCACATCCAGCCCGGCGGCCTTGAACAGATCCTTGTTGTAATAAAGAGCGATCGTGTTGGTCGCCTTCGGGACGCCGAAATATTTTCCATCCCACATCACCGATTTCAGCGGGCCGGGGAAATAATTCTCCGTCTTGATGACATCGGACTTGGCTATCATGTCGGTCACATCGAGGAAGGCTCCGCGTGCGGCGAACATGGCGTGGTTGGGGTTGTCGATGGCGATGATGTCGGGCGCATTGCCGGTCGAATAGGCGCGCATGGATTCGCTCACCACGTCATCGAACTGCAGTTGCCGGTATTCGATCTTGATGCCGTTATTGAGCGCGTTGAACTCCTTGATGAGATTTGGAGCCGGCTGGATATCCCGGTCCAGCGACCACAAGGTCAAAGTCACGTCCTCTGCCTGTGCCGCAATCGCGCCGGCGGACACGCCCGCCAACAGAAACGCGCCGGCCATCATGCATTTTGCGATACCCATAATCTCCTCCTCTTGGTTATCGTCTCTGCAATCTCGGGAACCTTCTCCCAAAAGGTTTCCGTTATGTCGGATCGACGACGAAATCGCCGCCTCGGCATTTTTTCAGATAGTTCAGGCCATGCACTTGTCCGGTCATTTCCAGCGCATCGCGATAGACCGGGTCATGCCAGCCTTCGATATCGATCGAGCCTGACCAGCCGGCGAGGCGCAGTTCGGAAATAATATCGGTCCAGTTGCTGTCGCCGAAACCCGGCGTGCGCATGAAGACGAACTTCTCCTTGCCGAAAATGCCGTGCTCGCGGATGACGTCCCAGCGGATGGTCGCGTCCTTGCCATGCACGTGGAAAATCTTCTTCGCCCATTTGCGGATCTGCGGTAGCGGATCGATCAGATAAACCATCTGGTGGCAGGGTTCCCACTCGATGCCGATATTCTCGTCCGGCGTTTCGTTGAAGATCAGTTCCCAGGCATCGGGATTATGCGCAATGTTCCAGTCGCCCGTCTGCCAGTTGCCGTCCATGGCGCAGTTTTCAAAAGCGATCTTTATGCCCTTGTCGGCGGCACGTTTTGCAAGCTCGCTCCAGATTTGCCTGTATCGGGGAAGGCTCTCCGGCAGCGGCCTGCCGCGCAGCCGGCCGGTGAACCCCGCAACGCAGGTCGCGCCGAAATGGTGGGCGTTGTCGATGCAATCCTTCCAGCCCTGCAATGTCTGAAGGTCGATATCGGTTTCTTCCAGCGGATTGCCGAACATGCCGAGCGTACTGATGGTGATATCGCGGTCGCCAATTGCATCAAGGCAGCGCTTGCCGAGTTCGGCAAGGTCCTGACCGTTGGTCGTCTGCCAGAAGAAGGGCTCGAAGCTTTCAAAGCCGAGATCGGCGATCTGCCCGATACGTTCGGCCGCCTGACCCTTGGTGGCGCTGATCATGGTGCCGATGCGGATGGATGTTGCCGGATTGCTCACGTCTGTCGGTCCTTATGCTGCAATGGAAACGCGCTGGCCAAGACGCGCGCTTTCGATCGCGCCCATCACCATTGCGAGGCTGTTGATATTGTCGAAGGAGGCTGTTTCCGGCATCTCGCCGGTACGCATGGATTCGAGAAATGATAAAATGACGCTGGCATGGCCGCGCGTGTCCTTATCTGACACGACATCGGAAACGTTTACGGTCTTGAAGCCACGCAGAAGACCCTGTTCGTTGCCAGCCACCGAGGCGGAAAAACCGTCTTCGCCATCCCAGAGAATCATGCCTTTGGAGCCGATCAGCCGCCAGCGTGCTTCCCAACTTGTCCGCTCGCCTTCAGCGCACCACGAGCCGCGATAGGTGAAGACGACATCGTTGGAGAACTCGAAAATCGCGTTGGCGCTGGCCCCATGCGCATACCATGAGCCCGCCGGGTTCTTCTCCACACAGAAGACGGAGAGCGGCTTTTGATTGGCGACGAAACGGGCCGCGTCGAAGGTGTGAATTGCCATATCGAGAAGCAGGACGTTTTTCATCTCCTCGCGAAACCCCCCGAAATGCGGCCCCAGGAAGAAATCGCAATGGATGGCGGTCAGATCACCGATGGCGCCTTCCTCCAATGCGCGGCGTAGACGTCTGATGCCGGCCACGAACCGACGGTTTTGCACCACGGCGTGAATTTTGCCGGCTTTTTTCGCCAGTTCCACCAGCGTCGCGGCTTCCTCCATCGAGGCTGCAAGCGGCTTTTCGCTCAGCACATGGCATCCAGCTGCGAGACCGGCTTCGACTACGGCAAAACGCGCCTGTGGGATGACGATGTCAAAAAGAATGTCGGCTCTCGTTTCGGCGAGAACCGCGCGAAGATCGGTGCCGATGACCGCGCCGGTGAGGGCGAATTCCTCGGCAAGCGCGCGGGCCGTGCCCTCGTTCAGGTCCACCAGACCCGCGATCCTGATTTCGCCGGCGATTTCCGGCGAGGACTGGATGGCGCGCAGCCAGCCTTTGGCCATAGCTCCGCACCCGCATAAAACGGCATTAAAAGTCATCTCATCTCCCCGGACTCTTTCGCAAACTCCTCTTTGCGCAGAGCGTCGTAAACGTTTACGAGACTATGCCGATGATGTTAGATATGTCAAGACCATCAAGTGGCGCGCAGATTGCGGGCCGGGATTTGGAAGGGGAGCGCATGAAAGGAATTCGCCAGCTTGCCGATTACCTCGAGATATCGATCGGCACTGTTTCCCGTGCGCTGAACGGCAAGCCCGACGTGAACGAAGAGACACGGCGCCGCGTTCTCGAGGCTGCGGAAAAACTGGGTTACGTCGCCAACCAGTCAGGCCGCAGCCTGCGGCAGGGAACGACCAATGTCATTGGTCTGATGACGGGCAGTGACGCGCAGACGGTGGAGAACGCCGACAACTTCTTTCTCGGCTTGACGGATGGCCTGCAAAGCGTGTTTTCCGGTCACAACCTCGATCTCATCGTTCTGCCTTGCCCGGGAGAAGAGGACCCCGACGAATATCTCAAGCGTATGGTGGCGCGCCGCATGGTCGATGCGATGATCATTTCCGCCACCCGGCGAATCGACAGGCGTGTCGATTTTCTCAAGCAGAATCGGCTTCCTTTCGTAGCGCTCGGGCGGACCGCCTCCAGCACGGATCATGCCTGGGTGGATCTCGATTTCGAGGGCGTCGCGAAAAGCGCGATCGATCGCCTCGTGGCCTCCGGGCATCGTTCGATCGCGGTAGCCGCGCCCGACAGCGATATCAATCTCGGGCATGTGTTCCTTGATGGGTACAGGCGTGCGCTGGACGATAATGGCATCGCTTATGATTCCTCTTTGGTCATCCGGGCGAAATCGAGCGAGCAGGGCGGTTATCACGCCGCCAGCGAATGGCTGCAGATGCGGCCTCGGCCGACGGCGATTGTGCTGATCTATGAGTTGATGGCCGTCGGTCTTTATCGTCGTCTTGCGGAAGCGGGGCTCGAACCGGGGCGGGATCTCGCCGTCATCGGATTCCGTGACGGTCCGCGCGGACAGTTTCTCGAACCGCGCCTGACAAGCTTCCGCATGTCGCTGCATGATCTCGGCGTTACGGTGGCGCAGACTCTTTTGTCGACAATGCCGGCCTATGCGCCATTTTATCCCGCCCAGGCCCCCCATTGCATATGGCCGATGGTGCTCGTGGCGGGGGAGAGCGATCCAGGTCCGGTATCGTAGGTCAGCCAGGTGGGGCTCCATCCAGCCCGCGGCGGGCAGGATGTTTTGGCTGCTCAGGGGAGCAGGCCGTTCATGAGCACGTCGAGGTGAACCTTGATGACGGCCTCCTTGTCCAGGCTGCGCCGGTCGTCGAAAATCAGCCTGAAAACCAATGTTCCGACCATTGGTGACATGACGACATGCGCAAGTTCGGGCGCGTTGGCCCTGAATCTCTTTTTCGCGACACCTTTGTCCAGGATAGCATTGATGCGGGCGAGCACCGGCGCCATCAGAATATCATGGTGGTGGTCTATCAGATCCGGAAACTTGGCTCCCTCTGCCACGACGAAACGAAAGAGTTCCCGCATACGCCGGTCATCCACCAGCGTTTCGAACAGGAATTCGAGAAGCAGGCGAAGCTCCTCGACGGGATCGTCGGAGGTGCGTTCGTAGGCTTCGAATGCCTCTTGGAACGGTCTGCCGACGTGCTCGATCATCGCGGCAAAAAGGGCTTCCTTGGTTTCGAAATAGGCATAGACCGTGCCTTTCGTCACTCCCACCCGGTCGGCAATGTCTTCGACCCGCGTTGCCGTAAATCCCCTTTTGGTGAATTCCTCAAATGCGGCGTCGAGAATTTGCAGCGGACGTTGTATCTTCTGTTCTGCACGTGAGAGTTTCGTTTTCGCCATTACCCCGGATCCTTACATATTGTCGGCGCGTGCCCTTCTACCCGTCGTGATCGGCGGAAGTAACAGGTGGTCTGCCTATCGCACCAGTGCAAAAACCGGAACCGATTTCCGCAGGTGGTTTGATGCTCGGTATGTCAACATATGCCTTTGCTTGCCAGCGAATGCGTCGGGCAGTCTGCAATGATCCTTCTCTAGGGCAGCGATACCCCGAAAAGCTCCCAGAGCGACGGCATAAGAATTTCATTGACTATACAGTCAGTCAAATATTATGGAAGAGGGCGGAGATCAAGAGGTCAGCATGAGAACCATTCTTATCGCATGGGCGGTGGGCGGCGTTTTTGCCCTGTCATCCTGCAGCAATGAAGAGCCGCCGGCCGAAAAGCCGCTGCGAACTGTCGATGTGGTGAAGGCTGAGAAGCAGCCGATCGACCGTGGCAGCATCATCACCGGCGAAGTGAGGGCGAGGGTTCAGACGGACCTGTCGTTTCGCGTCAGCGGCAAGATCACCGAAAGGTTGGTGGATGTGGGCGCGCGGGTGACGACAGGGCAACTGCTTGCCCGCATCGATCCGGAGGAGCAGAAGGCCGACATCGATGTTGCCCTTGCCAATCTGCAATCGGCAGAAGCACAACAGACGCAGGCACAATTGGCATTCGATCGCCAGCAAAGTCTTTTCCGGACGCAGGTCACCTCGCGCTCGGCCGTCGACAAGGCCCAGGAGACGCTGCTTACCACGCAGGGCGCGGTCAGATCGGCCCAGGCGCAGCTCGATACGGCGCGCGACGCGCTGTCGTATACGGAACTCAGGGCCGATGCGGATGGCGTGATCACGGCGCGAAATGTCGAAGTAGGCCAGGTGGCGCAGGCTGCCCAGCTCGTGTTCACGCTGGCGCATGACGGGCCGCGCGACGCCGTGTTTGATGTCTACGAATCTCTCTTCCTGGAGCGCGACATCGACAATCTCGTCAATGTC
This sequence comes from Rhizobium sp. ZX09, assembly GCF_017357485.1. Classification (NCBI taxonomy): domain Bacteria; kingdom Pseudomonadati; phylum Pseudomonadota; class Alphaproteobacteria; order Hyphomicrobiales; family Rhizobiaceae; genus Rhizobium; species Rhizobium sp. ZX09. The sequence goes on along the minus strand of NZ_CP031364.1, from coordinate 800,832 downwards.
AGCCTCCTTTCGGATCCCGCCCGCGCCGTGGCGGCCCCCGTGCGGGAAATCTCTCCGACGATCGATCCGGACAATGGTACGATAAGGGTGAAGGTCGGTCTTAACGGCGATCTGACCATGCCGCTTGGTGCGCCGGTATCCGGCCATTTCCGCTTCAGGCAGGTGGATGCCATCGAGCTTCCATGGTCGGCAATGACGTCGCAAAAAGGCCGACCCGCCGTCTGGGTGGTGGATCCGCAATCCTCCGAAGTCTCCATGCGGCCGATCGAGGTTGCGGATTATGAGACCAGTCAATTCGTCGTCTCGGCGGGGCTGAACCCCGGCGATCTCGTGGTCACGGGCGGGACCAAATTCCTCCGGACCGGTGAAAAGGTCGCCTATGAAAAGGGGCAGGCACAATAATGTTCAGGATAAACAGAAGCTTGTTTTTGCTGCTGCCCGCGATGGCGCTCTCGTCCTGTCAGGAAAAGCAGGAGGCCGCCGCCGAGGCGCCGCGACCGGTGCTCTCGGTGGTGGTCGAGGAAAAGTCGGCGGATGCGCTGCAGCTCACCGGAACGGTGGAATCACGCATTCAGACGGATCTCGGTTTTCGCGTCCTCGGGCGGATCATAGCGCGGAACGTCGATGTCGCCGATCTTGTCAAGAAGGGGGATGTGGTGGCCTCGATCGATCCGCTCGCGCTTGAACTGTCGGTGAAGAGCGCGCAGTCGGATCTTTCCAATGCCGAAGCGCAGCTCGCCAATGCCGTGACCACCGAACAGCGCCAGCGTGTGCTGGCGGAGGCGCGCAGCGGCACCGAGGCGGCGCTGGAGGAAGCCCAACAGGCAACGCGCACCGCCAACGCCTCCGTCGCCAAGGCCCGTGCAAACCTGGACAAGGCGGAAGAACAGCTGGGTTACGCGCAGCTCCGTGCGGAATTCGACGGTGTTGTCACGGCCACGTCGGGTGAAATCGGCCAGGTTGTTTCCGCCGGCCAGACGGTCGTCACCATCGCCCGCCCGGAAGTGCGCGATGTAGTGGTGGATGTTCCGCAATTTGCGGCGCAGCGTCTGGATATCGGCTCGACCTTCGAGATCGCCCTGCAGCTCGATCCAAAAATCCGAACCACCGGCGTGGTGCGGGAAATCGCCCCGGCAGCCGAAACGGCAACGCGCACACGGCGGACAAAGATCAGTCTGCAGGATGCGCCGGCGGCATTCCGCCTCGGTTCCGTCGTCACGGCTTCCGTGCTTGCTGCTTCCGAACCGCGGATCATGCTGCCGGCATCGGCCCTGCTGAAAACGGAGGGCGGCTGGTCCGTCTGGATCGTTAATGCCGACACAGCTACCGTCACCGCGCGCCCGGTCACGATAGAGGGTGAACCTGCCGAAGGCGGCAGTGTGCGCATCACCGGCGGCGTCAAACCCGGCGAGCGCGTTGCCAGCGCCGGCGTTCACAAGCTTAAGGATGGACAGGCCATCAGGATCGATCAGGAGGTCCGTCAGTGAAGAAATTCAATCTTTCAGACTGGGCGCTCGAACACCGTTCGCTTGTCTGGTATTTCATGCTGGTTTTCGTTCTCGCCGGCGTTTTTTCCTACCTCAACCTCGGTCGCGAGGAAGACCCGAACTTCACCATCAAGACCATGGTCATCAGTGCCCAGTGGCCCGGCGCCTCGGCGGAGGAAGTGGCGCGGCAGGTGACCGACAGGATCGAGAAGAAGCTCGAAGAACTCGATAATCTCGATCATCTGCGCAGCCAGACGGTGGCGGGCCGCACGACGATCTTTGTGGAGCTGGTGCCGGAAACCAAGGCGGGCAATGTCGAGCCGACCTGGGTGCGGGTGCGCAACATGATCGGCGACATCAAGGGCGAATTTCCATCCGGCGTGGTCGGCCCCTTCTTCAATGACCGTTTCGGCGACGTTTATGGCAATATCTACGCCTTCACCAGCGACGGTCTCAGCCAGCGGCAATTGCGTGACCTGGTGGAAGATGCCCGCGCCAAGGTCTTGACCGTCGACAATATCGGCAAGGTCGATGTCATCGGCGCACAGGACGAGACGATCTATCTGGAATTTTCCACCCGACAGATCGCCGCGCTCGGCATTGATCAGCAGTCCATCATCAAGACGTTGCAATCGCAGAATGCCGTCACCCAGTCCGGCTTCGTCAATGCAGGACCTGAGCGCGTGGCGCTGCGCGTCAGCGGCCAGTTCACCTCTGAAGACAGTCTGCGGGCGATCAACCTGCGCGTCAACAACCGCTTTTTCCCGTTGACGGAGGTAGCGACGATCCGGCGCGGTTATGTCGATCCGCCGTCCTCGCTGTTCCGTTTCAACGGCCAGCCGGCCATCGGCCTTGCAATCGGCATGAAAACCGGCGCGAACCTGCTGCATTTCGGCGAGGCGCTGGATGCGCAGATGAAACGCGTGGTGGCGGATCTGCCAGTTGGCGTCGATGTGCACCGGGTGTCCGATCAGCCTGCCGTCGTCGATGAGGCCGTCTCGGGCTTCACCTCGGCGCTGTTCGAAGCCATCGCCATCGTCCTAGTCATCAGCTTCATCAGCCTTGGCCTCAGGGCCGGCATGGTGGTGGCGGTTTCCATTCCGCTCGTGCTGGCGATAACCTTCGTCTACATGGAATATACAGGCATTTCGCTGCAACGCATTTCGCTCGGTGCTCTCATCATCGCGCTCGGGCTTCTCGTGGATGATGCGATGATCGCCGTCGAAATGATGGTCGCGCGGCTTGAGGTTGGAGACGATCTCAGAAAAGCGGCGACCTATGTCTACACCTCCACCGCCTTCCCGATGCTGACCGGTACGCTGGTCACCGTTGCCGGCTTTATTCCTGTCGGCCTCAACAACAGCGCAGCGGGTGAGTTTACGTTCACACTCTTCGTGGTGATTGCGGTTTCGCTGATCGTGTCATGGATCGTCGCGGTTTTGTTCACGCCCCTGCTCGGCGTGACGATTCTGCCGAAGACAATGAAATCTCACCACGAGAAGAAGGGCCGGTTCGCCTCGGCCTTTTCCTGGCTTCTCGGCCGGGCGCTGCGCTGGCGCTGGGTGACGATCATCCTCACCATAACCCTGTTCGGCCTGTCCGTGGGTGGCATGAGCCTCGTGCAGCAGCAGTTCTTCCCGTCCTCGGACCGTGTGGAGCTCATCGTTGACTGGAGCCTGCCGCAGAACAGCTCGATTGCCGAAACCAACCGGCAGATGGCGCAGTTCGAGCAGGAAATGCTCGCCAAGAATCCGGATATCGACCACTGGACGACCTATGTCGGTGAAGGCGCGCCGCGCTTCATCCTCTCTTTCGACGTGCAGACTCCTGATGTCACCTTCGGCCAGACCGTCATCGTCACCAAAGGGCTGGACGTGCGGGACAAGGTGCGCGCCGAATTGCAGGAATATCTGGACCGGACATTCGTCGGCACTGACGCCTTCGTGAAACTGCTCGATATCGGCCCGCCGGTCGGTAAGCCGGTGCAATATCGCCTCAGCGGCCCGGATATCCAGAAGGTCCGTGAGCTCGGGCAGCAATTGTCGGGCATTGTCGGCGAACACCAGCTGTTGTCCAACATGGTCATGGACTGGAACGAACCGACACGTGTGGTGAAGGTGGATGTGCTGCAGGACAAGGCCCGCCAGCTCGGCGTCTCCTCGGAAGATATCGCCAACGCCATGAACAGCATTGTCGAGGGATCTACGGTCACCCAGGTCAGGGACGACATCTACCTCGTGAATGTGGTGGCGCGGGCGCAGTTGTCGGAGCGCGGGTCCATCGAAACCTTGCAGAATCTGCAATTGCCGGCGACCAACGGCAAGGCCGTGCCGCTTTCGGCCATTGCCAATTTCCGCTACGAGCTGGAGCAACCGACCATCTGGCGTCGTGACCGGATACCGACGGTCACCGTCAAGGCTGCCATCATCGGCGCGACGCAGCCCGCAACGATCGTGACGCAGCTGAAGCCGAAAGTAGAGGCTTTCGAGAAAACGCTTCCTGTGGGTTACAAGGTGGAGACGGGCGGTTCGGTGGAATCCAGCGCGGATTCGCAAGCGCCGATCGTCGCCGTGGTGCCGCTGATGTTGTTTGCAATGGCGACGATCCTGATGGTTCAGCTGCAAAGCTTCAGCCGGTTGTTCCTGGTCTTCGCCGTGGCGCCCACGGCCCTGATTGGCGTGGTGGTGGCACTGCTATTCTCCAATGCGCCAATGGGCTTCGTTGCCATTCTCGGCGTGCTGGCGCTGATCGGCATCCTCATCCGCAACTCGGTCATCCTCGTCGTGCAGATCGAGCATCTGCGAAGCGAAGGTGTCTCGGCCTGGCGTGCCGTCATTGAGGCGACCGAACACCGCATGCGGCCGATCATGCTGACGGCGGCGGCGGCAACGCTTGCCCTCATCCCCATATCCCGGGAAATCTTCTGGGGGCCGATGGCCTATGCGATGATGGGCGGCATTGTGGTCGGCACGGCGCTTACCCTGCTTTTTCTGCCGGCGCTCTACGTTGCCTGGTTTCGTATTCCGCGCGAGGATGAGAAGCCGGGGGGCGCAGAAATCGAGGCGTGATATCGGATGCCGGGCGAGGTGGTGGCTGCACTGCCTCCTCGCTCCAATAAAAATATCCACCGTCGTTGTTCCCGCGTGCAGGATGATGTTAGGAAGGTCGGCTTAGCCGCGAGAGCGGCAGCCGTCCTTTTGTATTTGGGCGGTTGCGTCGATATCGCGGACATATTGAGAGTGCGGAGGATTTAAAAATGGGCGGTTTGTCGGATTGGCTCGCGGATGGACAGCCGATCAATCGCAAGAATGCCGCGGAAGCGGTGTTCGATGATATCCGCTCCGCCATCACGACAGGCCAGCTTGCGGTTGGTACCCGGCTCCCCTCGGAAGCACATCTCGCAACGCGTTACGGCGTCAGCCGGCCGATTATTCGCGAGGCCCTGCGGTCTCTCCAGACGCTCGGCCTGACGCAGACGCGCACAGGCAGCGGCACGTATGTGATGACCCCGACGCCGCCATCGGAACTGAATTACGGTGCCTATTCCGCACGCGACCTAATCGAGGCCCGCCCCTTCATCGAAGTGCCGGCTGCAGGGTGGGCCGCCTTGCGTCGCACGGACGCCCAACTGCAGGTTTTGCTCGATCTCTGTAATCGCATGGAAACCGAGGAAAGGCCGCATCCCTGGGTATTGCTGGACGGCCAGTTTCATTGCGCCATCGCGGAGGCCTCCGCCAACCGCCTCTTTGCCAAGGTGGTGGCGGACGCCCGCGAGGCCGTCGCCCAGCAATCAGAGATGGTGAACCTTATGGCCGGTCGCCGCGTCGCTTCCAATTTCGAGCATCGCCGGATCGTCGAGGCGATCCGGCGCGGTTCAGCGCCTGAGGCGCGTGAGGCGATGGAGCTTCACCTCGGGCAGGTGAAGCAGGTAGTGACGACGATCATTGGCGAAGATCGGCTTCGCCAGCCGTGACCGCTGGCAGATTGGCAAGGTGCCGTGGACTAAGCGCTTGCTGCAGTTCGGCCTCTGTCATGTAACCACGTTCAAGAACCACCTGCGGCACGGTACGCCCGCTGGCAAGCGCTTCCTTGGCGACTTCCGTCGCCGCATAATAACCGATCAGCGGGTTAAGCGCCGTGGCGAGACCGATCGATTCTTCCACACGCTGCGCCATGATGGCCGGATTGGCGACGATGCCGTCCACGCATCGCTCTGCCAGTGTGCGGCAGGCGGCGCTTAGCTGGCTGATGCTCTGGGAGAGCGCACGCACGATGATCGGCTCGAAGGCGTTCAACTGCAGCTGCCCGGCTTCGGCGGCCATGGTGATGGTGATGTCGTTGCCGATCACCGCATAGGCCACCTGGTTGACCACTTCGGGAATGACCGGATTGATCTTGCCCGGCATGATGCTTGAGCCCGCCTGAACGGAGGGAAGGGTGATTTCGCCAATCCCGGCGCGCGGGCCTGACGACAGCAGGCGAAGGTCGTTGCAAGTCTTCGACAGCTTTACGGCGACGCGTTTCAGCACGCCGGAGAGGTGCACGAAGGCGCCGGGGTCCTGTGTGGCTTCGATAAGGTCCGCGGCCGTCACCAGCGGCCGGCCGGTCAGTTCCGCCAGATGTCGGCAGGCAAGCTCGGCATAACCGCGCGGTGCGTTGAGCCCGGTGCCGATGGCGGTGGCGCCCAGATTGATCTCATGCAGCAGAGCGGCGGATTCGATCAGGCGCGCCTGGTCTTCGCCCAGCATCACCACGAACGTGCGGAACTCCTGGCCGAGCGTCATCGGTACCGCATCCTGCAATTGCGTGCGCCCGATCTTGATGAAGCCGGCAAATTCCTGCGACTTGCGGTCGAAGGCGTCCTTCAGAACGCCCATCGAGGCTGCCAGGTCGTCAATAGCCTCGATCAGGCCCACATTCACCGCAGTCGGATAAGCATCGTTGGTCGACTGGCTGAGATTGACGTGATCGTTCGGGTGCAGCCGGGCATAATCGCCCTTTTCGTGCCCAAGCAGTTCCAGCGCGCGGTTGGCGATGACCTCATTGGCGTTCATGTTGGTGGATGTGCCGGCTCCGCCCTGGATTTCATCCACAACGAATTGCTCATGAAGAGCGCCGGCGCGGATTTCGCGGCAGGCTTCCGCAATCGCCTCCATCCGATCCCTGTCGAGCAGGCCAAGTTCGTGATTTGCACGTGCGGCCGCCTCTTTCACATAGGCCAAACCCCTTAACAGGTAAGGGTTATGGCCAATGGTCACCCCGGTGATCTTGAAGTTTTCCACCGCGCGCGCGGTGTGCACGCCCCAATAAACATTCGTCGGAATTTCCTTCGACCCGAGCAAATCATGCTCACTGCGCGTCACGCTCACTTCTTCCTCCACTGGCTTCAAGCGTTGCAAAATCTGTAAAGCTGTCTTACAGATTAATGACCATATGCCTGCGGGGGAGGAAGGTCAATATTGGCGAACAGCTCTTGACGAATGCCATTGTCTGGACTTATGACGGCAAAAATCTGTCATGCAGCTTTACAGAATGAGCGCATTCGCTGGCCATATTTCCAGCCTTGGGGACGACGCCAGTTCCACTTTGATTTCCGGCTAATTGCCGACTACAAGCGTTTTATCGGGAGGATAAATCCATGCATTCTGGAAAAACGGCACCCGCCGAACGTGAGGTCTTCGCCGAAGAGGATCTCGGTTACCATAAAGCCCTGAAGCCGCGCCAGATTCAGATGATTGCCATCGGCGGCGCCATCGGCACGGGTCTCTTTCTGGGTGCCGGCGGGCGTCTCGCACAGGCCGGTCCGGCTCTGGTTTTCGTTTATGCACTCTGCGGCTTCTTCGCGTTTCTCGTGCTGCGTGCGCTCGGCGAGTTGATCATGCATCGCCCCAGTTCCGGTTCCTTCGTGTCCTATGCCCGTGAGTTCTACGGTGAGAAGATGGCCTTTGCGGCCGGCTGGATGTATTGGCTCAACTGGGCCATGACCTCGGTGGCCGATGTCACCGCCGTTGCGCTTTATATGAATTTCTTCAAGCAATACGTACCGTGGCTTGCGGGCATCGATCAGTGGGTATTCGCGATGACGGCGCTGGTGGTCGTGCTGGCGATGAACATGCTGTCGGTGAAGGTGTTCGGCGAACTGGAGTTCTGGTTCAGCCTGATCAAGGTGCTGGCGCTCGCGATCTTCCTCGTCGTCGGCGTTTATTTCGTCATTTTCGGTACGCCCATCGAAGGCCACGTTACCGGCTTCAGCCTCATTACTGACAATGGCGGCTTCTTCCCGAATGGCATTCTTCCAGCCTTCGTCATCATCCAGGGCGTGGTATTCGCCTATGCCTCGATCGAGTTGATCGGTACGGCGGCAGGCGAAACCGAGGACCCGCGCAAAGTCATGCCGCGCGCCATCCGCGCCGTCGTCCTGCGTCTCGTCGTGTTTTACGTCGGCTCGGTGCTGTTGTTCACGCTGCTCCTGCCCTACACGGCCTACAAGGCCGGCGAGAGCCCTTTCGTTACCTTCTTCGGCTCGATCGGCGTGCAGGGTGCCGATGTCATTATGAACCTTGTTGTTCTGACCGCCGTCCTGTCCTCGCTCAATGCCGGGCTCTATTCCACCGGCCGCATCCTTCACTCCATGGCTGTCTCCGGCTCGGCCCCGGCAGCGCTGGCGAAGATGAACAAGAATGGCGTGCCTTATGGTGGCATCGCGGTCACTGCCGTCGTTACCGTGTTCGGCGTCGCACTCAACGCCGTTGTCCCCGCCGCCGCGTTCGAAATCGCGCTCAACCTGTCAGCGCTTGGCATCATCTGCGCCTGGGCCGTCATCGTGCTCTGCCAGCTCAAACTCTGGCAGCTTTCGCAGCGCGGTGAACTGGTGCGTCCGGATTTCCGCATGTTCGGCGCGCCCTATACCGGCATCCTCACGCTCGTTTTTCTGTTCGGCGTGCTGGTGCTGATGGCCTTCGACTATCCCGTCGGCTCCTGGACCATCGCTTCGCTGCTGATTATCATCCCGGCGCTCGTCATCGGCTGGTATCTGCTGCGTGACCGCATCTATCGCCTCGCGGCTGAACGCGCGGGAGCATCGCATTGAGCGGGCAGGGCGCGATACCTCTGGTGGCGGTCATCGCCACCGGCGGCACCATCGCCAGTCGGCGCGGTGCCGATGGTGCCAGCACGCCCAGCCTTTCCGGTGAAGATCTGCTTGCGCTGGTACCGGAAATCGGCGCCCGGCTGAAGCCGGTGGACCTCATGGCGAAAGATTCGTCCAGCCTGACGCTTGCCGACATGCAGACCATCAGCGATGCCGTTCATATCGAACTCGACGATCCCGAAGTGGCGGGTATCGTGGTTCTGCACGGAACCGATGCAATGGAGGAATCCTCGCTACTCGTGCATTTGCAGCACGCCATCACGAAGCCGGTGGTCTTCACCGGCGCACAGTTTACGGCAGACCATAAGGACGCAGACGGACCGGCAAATCTGGCTCGGGCCATAGAAACAGCGCTCGATCAGGCGAATGCTGCTAAGGGTGTGCTTCTCTCCTTCGGCGGTCGCTGTCTCTCGGCCTGGGGGCTCTACAAGCTGAGCGCGGACGAGGCAGACGCATTCCGCTCGACCCGGCCACTGGCTGCCGCCCGAACACTGTTGCTTTCCGCCCCGGTGGCCGATCAGCGCGTCGATATCGTTGCCATTCATCCTGGCTGTGATGCCACCCATATCGATGCAAGCCTTCAGGCGGGCGCGAAAGGCATCGTTCTTGCCGGACTTGGTTCCGGGAATGCCAATCCGCGTATCGCCGAAGCCGTGAAGCGCTGCGCCGAACGCGGCGTTCCGGTCGTCGTCTCCAGCCGCGTGCCGGAAGGGCGGCTCGTGGCGAGTTACGGCGGCGGCGGCGGTGGACATGATCTCGTCGCAGCGGGCGCCGTGCATTCAGCCACACTTCGTCCGGGCCAGGCGCGCATTTTGCTGGCCGCGCTGCTGGCGGACAAAGTTCCAGCGGAAACCATCGTTTCCGCTTTCGGTGACAACAGCTGACTTGATTGGCGGCAGCGATGTCCGGTCAGCGGGCATCGAAATTCCTATAGGATTCCTATTTTATTGCCCCTGTGGCCGTCTCGAACCTTTATGCGGTTCGGGTGCATTCTTCTGTGCGGGAAGGGATGGTGTTTCTTCCCAGCCAGAAAGAATGAAAAGCGACGTCCCACATGACGGCGCTTTTCTTCCTGTCCGGCTCCTCGATTAAAAAGGAGTCCCATCAATGATGGATATTGTTCTGATCGGCGCAGCCACGGTGTTCTTCGCCCTCTGCTTTGCCTACACGCGCGCCTGCGACCGGCTTTAGACGGAGGCTGCGATGACGTTTGATTATATCCTGAGCGGCGCCGTCACGGTCTTTATCGCTGCCTATCTCACCTATGCTCTCATTCGCCCCGAACGTTTCTGATCGGGAAGCGGCGGCTGTTGAAAGTTTGATACCATGACCCTCAATGGATGGTTCCAGGTCCTGCTTTTCTGCGGGATCATTTTTGCGCTGGTGAAGCCGCTTGGCTTCTATATGGCGCGTGTCTTCAATGGCGAGCGCACGCTGCTGTCGCCGGTTCTTGTGCCGGTCGAGCGCGGACTTTACGCCCTTGCCGGGACAAGTGAGCGTGAGGAGCAGCACTGGACGACCTATGCGGTCTCCATGCTTCTCTTCAATCTTCTCGGTTTCGCCCTGCTCTATGCCCTGATGCGCTTTCAGGCCGTGCTACCCTATAATCCGCAGGGAATGGCGGCCGTCGGACCAGAATTGTCCTTCAATACGGCCGTCAGCTTCGTCACCAACACCAACTGGCAAAATTATGGCGGCGAAAGCACGCTTTCCTATCTGACGCAGATGGCCGGTCTCACCGTGCAGAACTTCGTTTCCGCCGCAACCGGCATGGCAATCGCCATCGGCCTGATCCGCGCATTCTCGCGCGCTTCCGGCAAGGCGATCGGTAACTTCTGGGTGGATATGGTCCGCTCCACGCTCTACGTGCTATTACCCCTCTGCATCGTGCTGACGCTCGTCTACGTCTGGCTTGGCGTGCCGCAGACGCTCGGCGCCTATGTGAACGCGCAGACGCTGGAAGGCGCGCAGCAGACAATTGCCGTCGGCCCCGTCGCATCGCAGCTCGCGATCAAGATGCTGGGCACCAATGGCGGCGGCTTCTTCAACGCCAATTCGGCGCATCCCTTCGAAAACCCCGATGCCATTTCCAACATGATCCAGATGGTATCGATCTTCGCCATCGGCGCAGCTTTCACCAATGTCTTCGGTCGCATGGTCGGCAACCAGCGCCAGGGCTGGGCTATCCTTGCGGCCATGGGCGTGCTGTTCATCGCCGGCGTTGCCGTCACGTACTGGGCGGAAGCAGCCGGAAACCCGCTGATGCACAGTTTCGGGCTTGCAGGCGGTAATATGGAAGGCAAGGAAGTCCGTTTCGGATTGGCGCTCTCGTCGCTCTTCGCGGTCATCACCACGGCTGCGTCCTGCGGCGCGGTCAATGCCATGCACGGCAGCTTCACGGCCTTGGGTGGTCTCATCCCGCTCATCAACATGCAGCTGGGCGAGGTGATCGTCGGCGGGGTCGGTGCGGGCTTTTACGGCATTCTGCTCTTCATCGTCATCGCCATCTTCGTGGCAGGGCTGATGGTCGGGCGCACGCCGGAATATCTCGGCAAGAAGATCGAGGCCAAGGAAATGAAGATGGCGGTTCTGGCCATTCTCTGCCTGCCGCTCGCCATGCTGGTCTTCACCGCCACGGCCACCATCCTGCCCTCGGCTGTGGCATCGATTGGGACGGCGGGCCCGCACGGCTTTTCCGAAATCCTCTATGCCTACACCTCGGCGGCCGCCAATAACGGCTCGGCCTTCGGCGGCCTGACCGGGAACACGACCTGGTACAACATCACGCTTGGTCTCGGCATGTTGATGGGCCGCTTTCTGGTCATCATTCCCGCACTCGCCATTGCGGGTTCGCTGGTCACCAAGAAGACCGTTCCGGCCTCTGCAGGCACCTTCCCGACGGATGGCCCGCTTTTCGTTGGCCTGCTGGTCGGCACGATCCTGATCGTCGGCGGCCTTACCTTCCTGCCTGCGCTGGCGCTCGGCCCGGTTGCCGAACATCTTGTCATGGCGGCAGGTCAGCTTTTTTGAGGTGATGTCATGAACGAAGGCAAATCCGCACGTCGCCGCATCGTTCCCGCCCGCAACGGCGCTCCCGTCAGAGGCAGCGCCACGCCCGGCGGCTGGTGCGCCTCCAATCTCATTCTCGCGATGATGGCGGCTCTGTTCGCCGCCGTTGTCGCTCTCGAAGTTATCACGGGCTGATCGACCCTCATCGGTCGCCCTGTTCAAACGCTGGAGCCTCTTCATGAGCCAGTCCAAACAAGTGAGCATCCTAGATTCTCGCATTCTCGTGCCGGCCATCGCCGCCGCATTCAAAAAGCTCAACCCGCGCACGCTTGCGCGCAATCCGGTCATGTTCGTTGTCGCGACGGTGTCAGTGCTGACCACGGTGCTGTTCATCCGCGATCTCATCACGGGCGGTGCCAATCTGGGCTTCTCCTTCCAGATCAATCTCTGGCTTTGGTTCACCGTGCTGTTCGCCAATTTCGCCGAAGCCGTCGCCGAAGGGCGCGGCAAGGCGCAGGCGGATTCGCTGCGCCGGACCCGCACAGAAACCCAGGCGAAACTGCTCACCGGCGATGACCGTAGCCAATACAGTATGGTGGCGGGCACCAGCCTGAAGGTGAACGATGTCGTTCTTGTAGAGGCAGGCGATATCATCCCTTCCGATGGTGAGGTCATCGAAGGTGTTGCTTCGGTAAACGAGGCGGCGATAACAGGCGAATCCGCCCCGGTCATCCGCGAATCCGGTGGCGACCGCTCTGCCGTGACCGGCGGCACGCAGGTGCTGTCGGACTGGATAAGGGTACGCATCACCGCTGCTGCCGGCTCCACCTTCCTCGACCGGATGATTTCCCTGGTCGAAGGTGCTGAACGCCAGAAAACGCCGAACGAGATTGCGCTCAACATTCTGCTCGCAGGCATGACACTGATTTTCGTTCTGGCCACCGCGACCATACCGAGTTTCGCGGCCTATGCCGGCGGTTCGATCCCGATCATCGTGCTGGTGGCGCTGTTCGTCACGCTCATCCCCACCACCATCGGCGCGCTTCTGTCGGCCATCGGCATCGCCGGCATGGACAGGCTGGTGCGTTTCAACGTGCTTGCCATGTCCGGCCGCGCCGTCGAGGCTGCTGGCGACGTGGACACGCTGTTGCTCGATAAGACCGGCACGATCACGCTCGGGAACCGGCAGGCGACCGAGTTCCGCCCCGTCGCCGGCGTTTCCGAGCAGGAACTGGCCGATGCGGCCCAGCTTGCGTCCCTTGCTGACGAAACACCTGAAGGTCGCTCCGTTGTGGTTCTGGCGAAGGAGAAATATGGCATCCGTGCCCGTGACATGCAGAAGCTGCATGCCAATTTCGTCCCCTTCACCGCCCAGACCCGCATGAGCGGTGTCGATTTCGAAGGCTCCTCCATTCGCAAGGGGGCGGTCGACGCCGTTCTTTCCTATGTTGACGGCGGCGCTTCGCAACAGGGCAATGTGGCGCTTGCCGTCAAAACCGAAACGGATGCCATGCGCGGCATAAGGACAATTGCCGAAGAAATTGCCAAGACCGGGGGCACGCCGCTCGCCGTTGTTCGGGATGGCAAGCTTCTCGGCGTCGTGCAGCTGAAGGATATCGTCAAGGGCGGCATTCGCGAGCGTTTTGCGGAGCTTCGCCGCATGGGCATCCGCACTGTCATGATCACTGGCGACAATCCGATGACCGCCGCCGCAATTGCTGCGGAAGCGGGTGTCGATGATTTCCTCGCCCAGGCCACACCGGAAAACAAGCTGGAGCTTATCCGCGAGGAGCAGGCGAAGGGCAAGCTCGTCGCCATGTGCGGTGACGGCACCAATGATGCTCCCGCGCTGGCGCAGGCCGATGTCGGCGTTGCCATGAACACCGGTACCGTGGCCGCCCGCGAGGCGGGCAACATGGTCGATCTCGACAGCGATCCGACCAAGCTCATCGAGATCGTCGAAATCGGCAAGCAGTTGCTGATGACGCGCGGTGCACTGACCACCTTCTCGGTTGCCAACGACATCGCCAAATATTTTGCCATCATTCCCGCAATGTTCCTGGCGCTCTATCCGCAGCTTGGCGTCCTGAATGTCATGGGACTTTCGACGCCGCAGAGCGCCATCCTCTCGGCCATCATATTCAACGCGCTTATCATCATCGCGCTGATCCCGCTCTCGCTGAAGGGCGTCAAATATCGCCCGATCGGTGCAGGTGCGCTGCTATCGCGCAATCTGGTCATCTATGGCTTCGGCGGCATCATCGTTCCCTTTATCGGCATCAAGGCCATCGACCTCGCCATCACGGCGCTCGGTCTCGCCTGAGGAGTAAAGACAATGTTTAGACAGCTTCGTCCCGCACTGGTGCTGATCCTCGCCACCACGGCCATCACCGGCCTTGCCTATCCGCTCGGCATGACGGGCCTGGCGCAGGCGCTTTTTCCCGCGCAGGCCAATGGCAGCCTGATCGAAAAAAATGGCACGGTGGTCGGATCGCAATTGATCGGGCAGGCCTTCACTGGCGAGACTTATTTTCATGGCCGTCCTTCCGCCGCCGGCGATGGCTATAATGCGGCTTCGTCCTCCGGCTCCAATCTCGGGCCGACGAGCGCCAAGCTTATCGACCGGGTGAAACAGGATTACGAGGCCGCGAGAGCTGAAAATCCGGCCTCGGCGGTGCCGGCCGATCTGGTGACGGCCTCGGGCAGCGGCCTCGATCCGCATGTTTCGCCGGAAGCCGCCTATTTCCAGGTTCCGCGTGTCGCCAAAGCGAGGGGCATGGATGAAGCGGCATTGCGCGCCATCGTTGAGCGTCACGTCGAAGCTCCGGAACTCGGCTTCATGGGCGAGCCCGTTGTAAACGTTCTTGCGCTCAACATGGCTCTTGACGCAGCCGGCTCATGAATTGAAATGGCTATGGCTTGTTCGCAAGCCATAGCCTCGACCACTGGTGGTTAAATGCCTGACGATATCAGCAACATGCCCGGCCGGCCGTCGCCCGATGCGCTTCTGGAAAACGCCAGGCGCGAGGCGCGGGGCCGGTTGAAGATTTTTTTGGGCGCCGCACCCGGTGTCGGCAAGACCTATGAAATGTTGATGTCAGGCCGGGCGAAGCTTGCGGATGGCGTCGACACCATTATCGGCGTCGTGGAAACGCATGGCCGCAGGGAGACCGAGGCATTGGTCGAGGGGCTGGAGGTCGTCCCTCGCAAACGTATCGATTATCGCGGCCAGATGCTGGAGGAGATGGATATCGACGCGATCCTCGCGCGTCGCCCCGCCCTGGTTCTGGTCGATGAACTTGCTCACACCAATGCTGCAGGCAGCCGCCACCCCAAGCGTTATATGGATGTTCAGGAAATCCTCGCGCAGGGCATCGACGTCTACACAACGCTGAACATCCAGCATGTCGAAAGCCTGAATGATGTGGTGGCGCAGATCACCCGCATCCGTGTCCGTGAAACCGTGCCCGACAGCATCATCGACCGGGCCGATGATGTCGAAATCATCGATATTACGCCTGACGACCTCATCAAGCGGCTGCAGGATGGCAAGGTTTACCTGCCCCGTACGGCACGGCGCGCCATCGAGAATTATTTTTCGCGCGGTAACCTGACGGCATTGCGCGAGCTGGCGCTCCGGCGCACCGCGCAGCGGGTGGATGAGCAATTGCTCAATCACATGCAATCCCATGCCATCTCTGGCCCCTGGGCGGCCGGAGACAGGGTTCTGGTCTGTCTTGATCATGGCGGCAACGGCCCCGGTCTTGTGCGTTATGCCCGAAGGCAGGCGGACCGGCTGCGCGCACCATGGACCGCACTGCATCTCGACACGCCGCGGTCGCAGCAATTGTCGGAGGCGGAGAAGGACCGGCTGGCCGGCACCATGCGGCTTGCCCAGCAGCTTGGCGGCGAGACGGTAACCCTGCCGGCGCTTGACCTGACGCGGGAGATCATCTCCTACGCCAATACAAACAATTTCACCCACATCATCATCGGTCGCCCGCGAAAATCCTGGTGGCAGCGAATTTTTCAGCGCTCGCTGACGCATGATCTGATCGACCATGCCGGCGATATCAGTGTGCACGTCATTTCCGGCGACAAGAATGAAGAGAAGCCGGCGCAATCCGTGAAGGCCGCACCGTCCCGCTCGCGCTGGTCGATAGGCTCCTATCTCAACAGCACGCTGTTCGTAGCGCTCGCCATCGTTGTCGGCATCGTGCTTGACCGGACGCTCGACGTTCAGAATCTGGCGCTCGTTTTTCTCATGGCCGTGCTGGCGGCCGCTGTTCGCGGAGGACTTGGACCTGCGTTATATGCCTCGCTGCTTGGTGCCGTCGCATTCAATTTTTTCTTTCTGGAACCACGATACACGCTGACGGTCAGCGCGCCGGACAGCGTTCTGGCGTTGCTTTTTTATCTCGGAGTGGCGCTTGTTGCCTCCAACCTCACGGTTGCGGTGCAACGGCAGGCGGCCTCGGCGCGGGTAAGGGCGCGCACGACGGAAGATCTCTACCTGTTTTCCAAAAAGCTTGCCGGAACGGCCACGCTGGATGATGTGTTGTGGGCCACCGCTTACCAGATGGCTTCGATGTTGAAGGTGAGGGTGGTGCTGCTTCTGCCGGAGAACAACGCCATCGCCGTCAAGGCCGGTTATCCGCCCGATGACACGCTGGTGGATGCCGATATCGCGGCCGCGCAATGGGCATGGGAACACGACAAGGCGGCTGGTCGCGGCGCAGACACGTTGCCGGGCGCCCGGCGGCTTTATCTGCCGCTCCGCACCGGCAGCGGTGCCGTCGGCGTCGTCGGGTTGGATGATGACCGAAGCGGGCCGCTTTTGACACCTGAACAACAGCGCCTGTTTGATGCGCTGGCCGACCAGGCTGCACTCGCGATCGAACGTATCCAGCTTGCCTCGGATGTCGACAAGGCAAGGCTGGCCGCGGAAACCGACCGACTGCGCACAGCACTCCTCACCTCCATTTCCCACGACCTCAAAACCCCGCTCGCGGCTATTCTGGGTTCGGCCGGAACGCTGAAGGACTTTGCCGAGGACATCCCGCCCGATGCGCGCGCCGATCTGCTTTCGACGATCGTTGAGGAATCCGAACGGCTGAACCGCTTCATCTCCAATCTTCTCGATATGACGCGGATCGGATCGGGTGCAATGGAGCCGAATTACGGGCTGCATTTCCTTGGCGACATGGTCGGGACAGCGCTTTCGCGTGCCGCGAAAATCATTGTGCGGCATGAGGTTGTTCTGGATATTCCGCCTGATCTGCCGATGCTTAGGGTCGATCCCGTGCTATTCGAACAGGTCCTGTTCAACCTCATAGACAACGCGGCCAAATATGCTCCCGAACACACGGTCATCGAACTCCGGGGCTGGCAGCAGGGAAGGCACGTCTTCCTGTCCGTGGCCGATGAGGGGCCGGGCTTTCCTCCCGAAGATGCGGAGCGGGTGTTCGACAGCTTCTACCGGGTGCGCAAGACCGATCAGGTGCAGGCGGGAACCGGACTGGGGCTATCCATCTGCAAGGGTTTCATCGAGGCCATGGGGGGTTCGATTCGTGCGGAGAACAGGCAGGGTCGGGGAGGTGCGCAATTCACGGTAACTTTGCCCGTTCCCGCCAACGCGCCTGTGCTAAATCATGAACAGGGCGCCGCCTGAGCCGAAATGGCGACCCCGCTCCCACTACGCCGCCAAAGGAGACCCTGGAATGACCAATTCCGCCGTTAACATTCTGATCGTTGACGATGAACCGCCGATCCGCAAGCTTTTGCGGGTGGGGCTGTCGACGCAGGATTATACGGTAAGCGAGGCGATGAATGCGAAGGTGGCGATGGAGCTGGTCGAGCAGGACAAGCCCGATCTCGTCATTCTCGATCTCGGCCTGCCGGATATGTCGGGACACGATCTTCTGGCGAAATGGCGCAGCGAGGGGGTGGCGTTGCCGGTCATCATCCTGTCCAGCCGAACCGATGAAGCAGGTATCGTCAAGGCACTGGAACTGGGAGCCGACGACTACATTACAAAGCCCTTCGGCATGAACGAACTCGTCGCCCGCATCCGTGTCGCGCTGCGCCACCGGCTCCAGAGCCAGGGTGAAAGGCCTGTCTTTCAGACCGGCGATCTTTCGGTCGATCTTGTCCGGCGTATCGTCAGGGTGGAGGGCCGGGAGGTGAAGCTCTCCCCGAAGGAATACGATATTCTGCGGGTGCTGGTTCAGCACGCAGGCAAGGTGCTGACGCACCGCTTCCTGCTGGAGCACGTATGGGATGAACTGACCGACGTGCAATATTTGCGGGTCTATGTGCGCCAACTGCGCCAGAAGATCGAAAAAATCCCCGATCAGCCCCGTTACATCCTGACAGAAACCGGGGTAGGTTACCGGTTGCAGGAGGTTTGAGGGCGCCGCAAGGCAACGCCCTCCGATATCTCACACGGCAGCGCAGATGGACAGGAATTCATCTACATCGGCCTCGGTCGTCGCAAAGCTGGTGACCATGCGGATCAGTACTTCTTCCTTGCCGACTTTTTCCGGCATGTCGCGCGGTTCCAGCCAGTCATAGAACCTTGCGCCTTTTTCCGTCGCTGCTTGCGCGGCTGCCTTTGGCAAAATGGCGAAAACTTCGTTGGCCTGGGTCGGCCAGGCGAGGCGCGCGCTGTTCAGCGAGCCGAAGCCCGCGCGCAGCCGGTTCGCCATGGCATTGGCATGGCTGGCGAGACCGAGCCAAAGATCATCCTGCAGATAGGCTTCAAACTGCGCTGCGATGAAACGTGACTTCGAAAACAGTTGCGCTGTGCGTTTGCGCAGGAACGAGAAATCCCGAGCGAGCGAAGGATTGAAGAAAACGATCGCTTCCGCGCACCAGCAGCCATTTTTCGTGCCGCCGAAAGACAGCACGTCAACGCCGCGTTTCCAGGTCATTTCAGCCGGCGTGGTGTCAAGGGCGGCCAGCGCATTGGCAAAACGCGCGCCGTCCATATGCAGAGGCAGGCCGTTTTCCTTGGCGATTTTGGAGATGGCTTCAATTTCGTCGAGTGTGTAGACGGTGCCGGCTTCGGTCGCCTGCGTCATGGTGATGGCGGCGGCACGGCCGTGGTGAACGGCATCCTGCGGATAGCGGGCAATGCGCTCGATCAGGTTTTCCGGCAGCATCTTGCCGTTCGGCCCTTCGACTGCGACCATGCGCATGCCGGAAAAGAAATCCGGCGCGCCGCATTCGTCCTCGATCACATGGGCTTCCGAATGGCAGAAGGTCAGGCCGCCGGCGCGCGCGATGCTGGCCAGCGAAAGCGAATTGGCCGCCGTGCCGGTGGCGACGAAAAACACCGCAACCTCGCGCTCGAATATCTCGTTGAAGCGCTTTTCGATGGAGAGATCGAGTTCGCTGGTGCCATAGGCGGAGGCAAACCGGGTGGATTCCCGCGAAAGCCGTTCATTGACGGCCGGATGGGCGCCAGCCCAATTGTCTGAAGCAAAAAACATCTCTGAAGGCTTTCCGATAGCTGGGGTTCTGATTGGGGAATGCATGGAACGACGACTGGCAAAGTTCTAGGACCTAACTCCTCGATTGGCAAATCCGGCAATGAAAGCAATGGGGAGGCGGGATTTGCGACAGAAAGTTTCGCGCAATAGGTCAGTATCGAAACTTCGCTATAAAACGACGGTCTCACTAATTGGATTCGCGCCCTTGCCAATTCCGCCGGTTTCTGCCAAAATCCTCGGGAATTGAGACAGTCTTACTGTCCTAAATTTGATCCAGCCGGCTAGAATGCGGATTTTGCCAAAGGGCGAAATTTGCGTCGCGCCGGACCTTCGCATGAAACCGTGCAAGTAATTTGCAGGAGGGACAAAAATGACGAACAAGCCGCAGGCGGACATCGCCGCCGCAACCCTGACCACTGACTGTCCCACCGCGGCTGCGGCTGCACCCGTTTCTGCGAAAGCGCGTTTCGCGGGCGGCTTGCCGGAAAGGCAGGGTCTTTACGATCCCGCCAATGAACATGATGCCTGCGGCGTCGGCTTTGTCGCCCATATGAAAGGCGTCAAGTCGCACCAGATCGTCAAGGACGGCCTGTTCATCCTTGAAAACCTGACCCATCGTGGCGCCGTCGGCGCAGATCCGCTGATGGGCGATGGTGCGGGCATTCTCGTGCAGATTCCCGACCGCTTCTTCCGCGAGGAAATGGCCGCGCAGGGCGTGACATTGCCGAAGGCTGGCGAATACGCCGTCGGTCATATCTTCATGCCGCGCGATCCTTCCCGCATCGAGCACTACAAGAAGGTCATCGTCGACGTCATCGGCGAAGAGGGCCAGCAGTTCCTTGGCTTCCGTGATGTCCCGGTCGACAACTCCTCGCTTTCCAAGGCGCCGGATATCGCAGCGACCGAGCCGCACCATGTGCAGGTCTTCATCGGCGCCGGCCGCGATGCCGCGAGCAATGCCGATTTCGAGCGCAAGCTGTTCCTCATCCGCAAGGTTCTCTCCAACCGCATCTATGACGAAGGCGGCGGCAAGGAAACACAGGATTTCTATCCCGTTTCCCTTTCTTCCTCGACCATCGTCTATAAGGGCATGTTCCTCGCCTATCAGGTGGGCGCATATTACAAGGACCTTTCGGACCCGCGTTTCGAATCGGCTGTCGCGCTCGTGCATCAGCGTTTCTCCACCAACACCTTCCCGTCGTGGAAGCTGGCGCACCCCTATCGCATGGTCGCCCATAACGGCGAAATCAACACGCTGCGCGGTAATGTCAACTGGATGGCGGCGCGTCAGGCATCGGTTTCGTCCGCGCTGTTCGGTGACGACATCTCCAAGCTCTGGCCGATTTCCTATGAAGGCCAGTCGGACACGGCCTGCTTCGACAACGCGCTCGAGTTCCTCGTCCGCGGTGGCTATTCCATGGCCCACGCGGTGATGATGCTGATCCCGGAAGCCTGGGCCGGTAACCAGTCCATGTCTGCCGAACGCAAGGCATTCTACGAATATCACGCAGCCCTGATGGAGCCGTGGGACGGTCCCGCCGCCGTTGCCTTCACCGACGGCAAGCAGATTGGCGCGACGCTCGACCGCAACGGCCTGCGCCCGGCCCGTTACCTCGTCACTGATGACGACCGCATCATCATGGCTTCCGAGGCCGGCACGCTGCCGGTGCCGGAAGAGCGCATCGTCAAGAAGTGGCGTCTGCAGCCCGGCAAGATGCTGCTGATCGACATGGAAAAGGGCGCGATCATTTCCGACGAGGAAGTGAAGCACGAGCTTGCCGCCAAGCATCCCTATCGCAGCTGGCTTGATCGCACGCAGCTCATCCTCGAAGAGCTGAAGCCTGTCGAACCACGCGCGCTGCGCCGCGACGTGTCGCTGCTCGACCGCCAGCAGGCCTTCGGTTACACCAGCGAAGACACCAAGCTCCTGATGTCGCCGATGGCGACGACGGGCCAGGAAGCCATCGGCTCCATGGGCACGGATACGCCGATTTCGGCCATGTCGGACAAGTCGAAGCTGCTCTACACCTATTTCAAGCAGAATTTCGCGCAGGTCACGAACCCGCCGATCGATCCGATCCGCGAAGAGCTCGTCATGAGCCTCGTGTCGTTCATCGGCCCGCGTCCGAATATTCTCGACCATGAAGGTGCCGCCCGCGCCAAGCGTCTGGAAGTGCGTCAGCCGATCCTGACCAATGGCGATCTGGAGAAGATTCGCTCCATCGGTCACACGGAAGACCGTTTCGACACCAAGACGCTCGACTTCACCTATGATGTGGAGCGCGGTGCCGAAGGCATGCCGGAAATGCTGGACCGCCTCTGCGAGCGGGCCGAATCCGCCGTCCGCGGCGGTTACAACATCATCGTTCTTTCCGACCGCCAGCTTGGCCCGGACCGCATCGCGATCCCCGCCCTTCTGGCGACCGCCGCCGTGCACCATCACTTGATCCGCAAGGGTCTGCGCACCTCCGTCGGTCTCGTCGTCGAAACCGGTGAGCCGCGCGAAATCCACCATTTCTGTCTGCTGGCCGGTTATGGTGCCGAAGCGATCAACCCCTATCTCGCCTTCGATACGCTGCTCGACATGCACAAGCACGGCGCCTTCCCGAAGGAAGTCTCCGACGACGAAGTGGTCTATCGCTACATCAAGGCGGTGGGTAAGGGCATCCTCAAGGTCATGTCCAAGATGGGCATCTCCACCTACCAGTCCTATTGCGGCGCGCAGATTTTCGACGCCATCGGCCTGTCTTCGGAATTCGTCGAGAAATATTTCTTCGGCACCGCCACCTCCATCGAAGGTGTCGGCCTGACCGAAATCGCCGAAGAAACCGTGGCGCGCCATACAGCGGCTTTTGGCAAGGACCCGATCCTTGCCAACACGCTCGATATCGGCGGCGAATACGCCTATCGCATGCGCGGCGAAAGCCATGCCTGGACGCCGGACGCCGTCGCCTCGCTGCAACACGCCGTGCGTGGCAACAGCCAGGATCGCTACCGCGAATTCGCCGGCATGGTGAACGAAACGGCGCTGCGCATGAACACCATTCGCGGCCTGTTTAAGGTCAAGTCGGCGGAAGCACTCGGTCGCAAGCCGGTCTCCATCGATGAGGTCGAACCGGCAGCCGATATCGTCAAGCGGTTCTCGACCGGGGCGATGTCCTTCGGCTCGATCAGCCGCGAGGCGCATACGACGCTCGCGATTGCTATGAACCGCATCGGCGGCAAGTCCAACACGGGTGAGGGCGGGGAAGAATCCGACCGTTACATGCCGCTGTTGAACGGCCAGCCGAACCCGGAACGCTCCGCCATCAAGCAGATCGCATCCGGTCGCTTCGGTGTGACGACGGAATACCTGGTCAATGCCGACATGCTGCAGATCAAGGTGGCGCAGGGCGCAAAGCCCGGCGAGGGCGGCCAGCTGCCCGGCCACAAGGTGGATGCGACGGTTGCAAAGACCCGTCACTCCACCCCGGGCGTCGGCCTCATTTCGCCGCCGCCGCATCATGATATCTATTCCATCGAAGATCTGGCGCAGCTGATCTACGACCTGAAAAACGTCAATCCGGAAGCCGATGTGTCGGTGAAGCTGGTGTCGGAAGTCGGCGTCGGCACGGTTGCGGCCGGTGTCGCCAAGGCGCGCGCCGACCATATCACCGTCGCCGGTTTCGATGGCGGCACGGGCGCGTCACCACTCACGTCGCTCAAGCACGCGGGTTCGCCCTGGGAAATCGGCCTTGCCGAAACCCAGCAGACGCTGGTGCTGAACGGACTCCGCTCGCGCGTTGCCCTGCAGGTGGATGGTGGTCTGAAGACCGGCCGCGACGTCATCATCGGCGCGCTGCTCGGCGCGGATGAATTCGGCTTTGCCACCGCGCCGCTGATTGCGGCCGGCTGTATCATGATGCGCAAGTGCCATCTCAACACCTGCCCTGTCGGCGTTGCCACGCAGGACCCGGTTCTGCGCAAGCGTTTCAAGGGTACACCGGAACACGTCATCAACTACTTCTTCTTCGTGGCCGAAGAAGTGCGCGAAATCCTTGCCTCGCTTGGCGTGACCAGGCTGGACGAGATCATCGGCGCTTCCGAACTGCTCGAGAAGGACGAGATGCTGGCGCATTGGAAGGCGAAGGGTCTGGATTTCAGCCGCATCTTCCATAAGGTTGAGGCACCCAAGGAAGCGACGTTCTGGACGGAACGCCAGAAACATCCGATCGACGACATTCTCGACCGCAAGCTGATCGAAAAGTCCCTGCCGTCGCTGGAAAACCGCGAACCCGTGGTCTTCGAAGTGCCGATCAGAAACGTCGACCGCTCCGCCGGCGCGATGCTCTCCGGCGCGCTTGCCAAGCGCTGGGGCCATAAGGGTCTGAAGGATGACACGATCCATGTGACGCTGCGCGGCACGGCGGGCCAGTCCTTCGGTGCGTTCCTCGCTCGAGGCATCACCTTCGATCTGGTGGGTGACGGTAACGACTATGTCGGCAAGGGTCTTTCGGGTGGCCGCATCATTGTGCGCCCGCCGGAAAACGCCCGTATCGTCGCGGAAAACTCGATCATCGTCGGCAATACCGTGCTGTACGGCGCCATAACCGGCGAGTGCTATTTCCGTGGCGTAGCTGGCGAGCGGTTCGCGGTGCGTAACTCCGGCGCGGTTGCGGTTGTCGAAGGTGTCGGCGACCACGGTTGCGAATATATGACCGGCGGCATCGTGGTCGTTCTTGGCGAGACAGGCCGCAACTTCGCGGCCGGCATGTCCGGCGGTGTGGCTTATGTTCTTGACGAGAAGGGCGATTTCGCCACGCGTTGCAACATGGCCATGGTTGAGCTGGAGCCAGTTCCGGAAGAAGACGACATGCTGGAAAAGCTGCACCATCACGGTGGAGACCTCATGCACAAGGGACGTGTCGACGTTTCCGAAGACATGACGCGCCACGACGAGGAGCGTCTTTATCAGCTGATCTCCAACCACTTCCATTACACGAACTCGTCGCGTGCCAAGGATATACTCGATCGCTGGAGCGAGTTCCGTCCGAAGTTCCGCAAGGTCATGCCGGTGGAATACCGTCGTGCGCTTGAGGAAATGGAGCGCATGCGCATGGGCGTGGCGGCGGAGTAATCCGCCGCGTGAGGACACTACACCACCTGATCTCGCTGATAACAGCGGTCGCCATTCGTGGCGACCACCTGGACGGGCGGCGAGAGCGGATTTGAGTTCATCGTGCTGGGGGCGGCTTTGGGTTTCGCCACCTGGTACTGGGGCCCGACAGGCGCTCCGCTTTGATGTGAGGACATAAACGTGGGCAAGGTTACAGGTTTTCTGGAGATCGACCGGCAGGTGGGCAAGTATCAGCCCGCATCGGATCGTATCCGCCACTTCCGCGAATTCACCATTCCGATGTCGGATGCCGAGGTGCAGAAGCAGGCGGCGCGCTGCATGGATTGCGGCATTCCCTATTGCCACGGCCCGACAGGCTGTCCCGTGCACAACCAGATCCCCGACTGGAACGATCTGGTCTACAATAACAACTGGGAGGAGGCGATCCGCAACCTCCATTCCACCAACAACTTCCCGGAATTCACCGGTCGCGTCTGTCCCGCCCCTTGCGAGGAGGCCTGCACGCTGAATCTTGAGGATGCGCCGGTCGCGATCAAGACCGTCGAACAGGCGATTGCCGACAAGGCCTATGAGCTGGGCTTCATCGTGCCGAAGCCGGCGACGATCCACACCGGCAAGAAGGTCGCCATCATCGGTTCCGGTCCCTCGGGCATGGCGGCGGCGCAACAGCTTGGCCGCGCCGGCCACGAGGTTCACGTCTATGAGCGCGAATCCAAGCCCGGCGGCCTGCTGCGTTACGGCATCCCCGATTTCAAGATGGAGAAGAACTTCATCGACCGCCGTGTCGAGCAGATCAAGGGCGAAGGTGTTACCTTCCATTGTGGCGTCAATGTCGGCGTCGATGTGACGGTGGAGGCGCTTCTCGCCGACCACGATGCCGTGCTTTATTGCGGCGGCTCGGAAACCCCGCGCCCGGCCGGCATCGGCGGGGCGGATCTGCATGGCGTTTATGATGCCATGCCCTATCTAGTGCAGCAGAACCGGCGCGTCGGTCGTGAAAACATTGACAGCGTTGGCTGGCCGGCCGATCCGATCCTCGCCGGCGGCAAGCATGTCGTCGTTGTGGGCGGTGGCGATACTGCATCCGACTGCGTTGGCACGGCCTTCCGCCAGGGTGCTGTTAAAGTCACCCAGCTCGACATACGCCCGATGCCGCCGGAAAAGGAAGACAAGCTGGCGGTTTGGCCTTTCTGGGCAACCAAAATGCGCACGTCGTCTTCGCAGGCCGAAGGCGCCATCCGCGAGTTCCAGGTGGCGACCCTCGAGTTCGTTGGCGAAGACGGCGTGCTGACAGGTGTGAAGTGCTGCCAGGTGGATGACCGACGCAAGCCCATTGCCGGCACGGAGTTCATCATCAAGGCCGATCTCGCCTTCATCGCCATCGGCTTTTCCGGTCCCTTCACGGACAGCGTTCTGAAGGAAATGGACGGCAAGCTGACACTCAACACGGACCGCCGTGGCTCCACAAATGTCGTCGCCAACGAGACGGATTACAGAACCTCTGTCGACAAACTCTGGGCGGCGGGCGATGTGCGCCGTGGCCAGTCGCTGGTGGTCTGGGCGATCCGCGAAGGCCGTCAGGCGGCGCGTGCGATTGACGAAGCGCTGATGGGCGCGACCGTTCTTCCGCGCTAAGCCGGCAAATGGATAAAAATGGAAAGGCCTGTCGCACCCGCAACAGGCCTTTTTTGATGTCAGAAAACGAGCGCTTCTTTTTCAGCAATAGGGAAGCGTAATCCGGAAGCAGGCCCCACCGCTGGATGAATCGCCGATAGTAATATCTCCGCCGTGATACCGCACGATTTCCTGCACGAGATTAAGCCCGAGGCCCGTGCCCCGGTCTCTGGGTTGCAGGCGATGAAAGGCATCAAAGACGAGTTCCCGCTCCTTTTCAGGAATGCCGTTGCCTTCGTCGGCGATCTCTATCACCCGATTGGCTGCCACTGTCATCGTTATGGTTCCGCGGTTGCCGCCGTGTTCTATGGCGTTTTGCACGATATTCATCAGGGCTCGCCGGAGGGAAGGGTCGTCCGCAAGTGCAAGGATCGGTTCTTCCTCCGGTTCAAATGAGAGCTCATAACCCTGCGAGATGGCAAGCGGTGCCATATCGGCAACAACCGATCTGCAGAGATTGACCAGATCGAGCGGCACCAATGGCGCCTTCTGGCCGCCGAGACGCTGCAGATCGAGCAATTGTTCGGCCAGCACGCCGATACGGTTGGCATCCGCCAAAATCCGGCTGCGTGCGGGCCCTTCCAGCAGAGTTTCGACACGCGTCTGTAGAATGGCGACCGGCGTGCGCAATTCGTGCGCGGCGTCGAGAATGAAGCGCTTGTGCCGTTCATAGCCATCGTCCAGGCGCTTGAGTGCACCATTGACGGCATGCACCAGCGGCTGCACTTCCCGTGGAATATCATTGTCGGGCAAGCGATATCCGCGTCTGTCGATATCGATCGCTTCCGCGGTTTTGGCAATCGTCGAGAGTGCCCGAAATTCCCTGCGGATGATCAAGGGAATTGCTATCGTGGTCGCAATGGAGATGAGGACGAGGACCGGGAAAATCATGATGTTGGAAAACAGCAGAACAGGGAGCGTCATGCTGAAAAGATCGCCTTTTCCGACCATCACGAACTCTCCGGCTGGCCCGGATGCACGGCGAACGACCGCAAGGTAAAGAACGGCAAAATAGGAGTAGGACATCCCGGCTTCGCGAATGTTCGAAATCTTGATGTCGTTTAACTCCTTCTCCATGTTGCTGTAGGCCTCGGGCACAGGGCCACCCTGGATGAGCTCATCCTTGTCGCTCAGCGCAACAAACCAGAAATCGGGCATTTTTTCCCGGAGTTTGGCATATTCGGCCGTCTCTTTCAGCGTAAGCTTCCCATCCGTATCGCGGATCAAAGCGTTTGCAGTTATCTGCGCCGCCTCCGAGCTAAGAAGAGCGCTGCCGACGCCGTCGCTCAACAGATAGGCAAAGAATGCGACGCTGACGATCAACAGACTGCCGATCTGGAAGAGGAGCAGTTGAATGGTCAATCGCCGCTTCAGTGACTTTCTCTTTGACAATCTCATCCCGTCGCCCTCAAAAGATATCCCACGCCGCGAATGCCATGCACCTCCACGGCGGCGTCCGCGGCCTGCAATTTGCGCCGCAAGCGGGAAATGTGGGAATCGAGCGCATTGGACTGGATTTCATCGTCAAAGTTATAGACGGCCTCTTCGAGCAGCGAGCGCAGCACTGTTCTGCCCTGTCGTCGCAGCAGGGCTTCGAGAATCAGCAACTCCCGCCTCGTCAGCGGAAGAAACGCGCCGTTGATACGCACTTCGCGCGTCTCGAAACAAAACTCCAGCCTGCCGAGTTTCGCCGTCATCGCCACGGTTCCGGCGGGTCGGCGCATCAGGGCGCGAATGCGGGCAAGTAGCTCCTCGACAGCGAAAGGCTTGGCCATATAGTCATCTGCACCGAGGTTCAGGCCCTTCACCCGATCCACGAGTCCGCCCTGGGCCGTCAACACTATGACGGGTGGGGTGACCGGCAGCAGACGCAGATTTTCTATCAGTTCGATGCCGTCACCATCGGGCAGTTGCCGGTCCAGCACAACGAGATCGTGGACACTATCCATGATGGCGTGTCGGGCGAGATCCAGTGTTCCGACCGTATCCACGATAATATCGAACCGATGGAGCGCGGCAGACAGGGCCGCTGCCATCTCACGTTCGTCTTCAACAAGCAGCAGGCGCATGAATTCGTCTCGGCATTGTCGGCACGCTTAGGGTGAAGCGTACACATGGAGTCAAAAACGACGGTGCCGTTGACGCTCATGGCAAGCGACGCGTCGCCGTCGAATACATTCGCCGTGCGAAATCGGTGGAGCGGCGGAGGTTTGTGA
The DNA here is from genome assembly GCF_017357485.1 of Rhizobium sp. ZX09. NCBI lineage: Bacteria > Pseudomonadati > Pseudomonadota > Alphaproteobacteria > Hyphomicrobiales > Rhizobiaceae > Rhizobium > Rhizobium sp. ZX09. Next base: position 772,687 of record NZ_CP031364.1, on the reverse strand, counting down.
CCGATCTCCGCATTCCTGCAAAGCTGCAGCTATCCTGTCATCGTGGGATTGCCTGAACATTACGCCGACCGACTGGGCGGCAGACGGCGGGCAAGCTTCTATTGCTTTGCCTGTGTGGTATCGGGCGTCATCCGATAGTCATCGATGCGGCCTGCCGGCGCATCGGCCATTTCGCCACGCTTGGTCAGCCTTTCGCGCGGGGATTCCACGACGGAGACGCGTGTTGGCGCGGCCGAAAGAGGGACATCCCCGAGCAGTTTGTCGCCGCCATCGAGAGCGGGATCGGTAAGGCTGATCGGCTGGGTGCGCACCTGTCCCGCATCGATGCCAAGTGCCGGCAGGGAGGTGAGTGCCGGCAGATTGCTGCCGTCCAGTTTCACAAGGTCCGGTCCGGCGCCGTCGAGGTGCCGGCGGACGAATTTCTCGACGTAAAAGGCAAGCTTGCGCTTTCCGGCCTGCGTCATGCCGATACCGTCGGCCTCACGCAGGCGGGCCTGCTGACCGTTCATGTCGTAACCGGTGATGACGAATTTGCCGGCTTCGTCGACAAAACCGTCCCAGACATCCACGAACTCGCCGCCGAATTTTTCCACATGGCTGCGGTAAAGCCGGTTGAACCCAACGAGATCCGCAGAAAGCGAGGGAGACTGGAAGGCGGGCAGACCCACCCATAATAGCGGCACTTTCGGGCGGCCGGCGAGGGTGAGAAGCTCATCGATCCGTCTCTCATATTCCTTGAGCCAGACCTCCGTGCCAAATTTTTCCTTGATATCGCCGATCTGCATCTGCTGGCGATCGTTCGAGCCCATCATGATGACGATGGTGGCGGGGTTGGTCTCGCTTATGAATTGCGGCAGGTTTTTGAACCAGTCGTAATAATCGGTGCGCACCAGGCCGGAAGAGCCGTTGGCACGCACATCGACCGCAATTGCCGGCGAGCTGGCAAATGCATTGACCAGCTCTTCCCCCATGCCGCCGGCGAGGAAATCACCGATAACGAGGACGCGCCTGGCATTTTCAAGCTTGGCGGCAGGCTCCGGCTTAGCGGTTCGCATCTGGACCACCGAAGGCGCTTTCCTTGCAGGTTGCGGGCGGGTAACCGATCTTTCGCGCGGCGCGGATGGGAAATCGCGCCGGTTGCGGGGCTGGTATTCGCGGCCTGATCCGCCATCGCGGCCTACCGGCCTGCCGAACAGCATTTCAAACAGGGTACGCCGCTGTTCCTGTGCCAAGCTCTCGGAGGGAGCGAGAGGCATGGCAAGAACAGCGGAAAGAAGGACAGCGCAGAAACGCCAGCCGGTTCTTCCAGTCTTTTCCGCAGGTTTCGTACTCATGACATCGGCCCTTCCGGATATTTCGGCGGCGTTTCGTAACTGCCGCCGAACTCGCCGGCACATTATCAGTTGCGAAGGGCTCTCAGCAACCGCTGCGACGGCTGGCCGTCCGCGTCCATCCCCATGCGTGACTGGATGGCACTGATGGCGGCCTTGGAACCGGAGCCGAAGTTGCCGTCGACTTCACCGTCATAATAGCCGAGTTCCTTCATGCGGGTCTGAAGTTCGAATTTTTCGCGAATATCCAGCGTACCGTCCGGACGCGGCCACTTCTGCTGCATGCCGCCGTAACCGGCGATTTCATCCGCGAGCAGTCCGACGGCGAGCGCATAGCTGTCGGAGGCGTTGTATTTCTTGATGGTGAAGAAGTTCTTCATCATCAGGAAACCCGGGCCATTTGCCCCACCCTGCAGTTTCAGCATCGCGCGGTCGGAACCACGGGTGAAATTCTTGCCGTTTGGACGGGTGAAGCCAAGCTTTGCCCATTCCGCGATGGTCTTCGTCTGGCCTTCATACCGCGCGCCGCCACGCGGAACGGCGGTTTCGTAACCCCATGTCCGGCCGGGCTCCCAGCCGTTTTTCGCGAGAAGATTGGCGGCAGTTGCGAGAGCGTCCGGGACGGAATGCCAGATGTCCCGTTTGCCATTGCCATCCGCATCTACCGCGTAAAGCAGGTAGCTTGTCGGGATGAACTGGGTATGGCCCATCGCGCCGGCCCAGGAGCCCGTCAGCTGTTTGGGGGTAACGTCACCCGCCTGAAGGATCTTGAGCGCGGCAATCAATTGCGTACGCGCGAATTTGGCGCGCTTGGGATCGGAATAGGCGAGCGTTGCCAGCGCCTGCGGGATGTTGTGCAGCCGCTCCGGCTTTTCGAGAACCGCGCCGTAATTCGATTCCATCGACCAGATGGCGAGAATGATGTGCTTGTCGACGTTGAAGTTGCGCTCGATCCAGTTGAGGGTCGTCGCGTGTTTCATCTTCATTTCGCGGCCAATCCGCACCGTGTACGGATTGACGCGGGAGTCTAGATAATCCCAGATTTGCGTTGTGAATTCCGGTTGGAAAGTGGCCTTGCGCAACGCGTCGGGATCCGGCTCGCTAACGCCGGCAAAGGCTTTCTGATAGGTCGCCTTGCTAATGCCTTCTTTCGCGGCTGTTGCATAGAACTGGTTGATCCACTGACGGAATCCGGCATCGGCGCGGGCCGAAACCGGCGCCAGCGAGATTACCAGGCCAGCAGCCACCATGCAGCCGAATTTGCGGACATCTGAAAGGATCATCTTTGTCATCGTCTGTCTTTCGTTCTCTCGAATGTCATTTCGATTGCGAAAACGCATCGGGCGTCATCATGGATAACAAAAGAACGTCAACAAATTCTTTACCATTAATAGATGGTAGCGTCACCCTTTACAAAACGTTGTTGTTTTTGAAATAACAACAGCGTGCGGGGATTGTGATCAAGTGTTATCTCTCAGGAGGAATATGTGGTAGAACATAAGAAAATTCGGAAGGCCGTATTTCCCGTCGCAGGTCTCGGCACGCGCTTTCTGCCCGCAACCAAGGCAGTTCCGAAGGAAATGCTCACCGTCGTAGATAAGCCGGTTATTCAGTACGTCGTTGATGAAGCGGCAGAAGCGGGTATCGAGCATTTTGTATTTGTCACCGGCCGTGGCAAGGCGGTGATCGAAGATTATTTTGATATTCAATTTGAACTTGAACAGATGCTGCGCGAGCGCAACAAGAATGCCGAGCTGACACTGCTGGCCGGCCTCCTGCCCAAGGCAGGTACCGCAAGCTTCACGCGCCAGCAGGTGCCGCTCGGCCTGGGCCATGCGGTCTGGTGCGCCCGTGATATCGTCGGCGACGAGCCCTTCGCCGTGCTTTTGCCTGACATGATCATGCATTCACAGAAAAGCTGCCTGAAGGGCATGGTCGAACTTTACGACCAGACCCAGGGCAACGTCATCGCCGTGCAGGAATGCGCTCCCGACCAGACGCATAAATATGGCATCGTCGGCGTGGGCGAGACCGTGGGTGAGGGCTTTAAGATCACCGAAATGGTTGAAAAGCCTGCAAAGGGTACAGCGCCTTCGAATTTCTACATTAACGGCCGCTATATTCTTCAGCCCGAGATTTTCGATATTCTTGAAAATCAGGAGCGTGGCGCCGGTAATGAAATCCAGTTGACAGACGGCATGCTGACGCTTGCCAAGTCGCAGGAGTTCGCAGGCTATCATTTCCGCGGTCAGACCTTCGATTGCGGTGCCAAGGATGGCTTCATTCTGGCCAACGTCGCTTTCGCTCTCGAGCGCGGCGATATCCGTCCGGCAATCGAAGAGCCGATCAAGGCCCTGATCGACGGGCTGAAGTGAGAGACCAGAGAATAGATGACAAAATCCCGGCCTTCGCGCCGGGATTTTTATTTGGCGCTTATCGCTTCAGGACAAGCCCTGCACCGACGCGAAGTTCGCTGCTGTCATAAACCGGTGTCCACTGGTAGCTGACATCGGCGGTCAGATCGAGATAACGGTTGAGACCCCAGGTCAGGCCGGCACCCGCCGTATATTCCACGGCGTCCTCCGTGTCGGAGGAGGGGAATGTGCGATGCACGATTTGCCCGGTCAATCGCGCTACCAGATTGCTGCGCAATTCGTGGGTCAGCCCGGCATCCAGGCGATAGGAAACCCATCCGCCCTGCGGACCGCCGGCGAAATCCTCTATTGTCGTGCGCAGGCCAAGATTGACATTCGTGCCGCGCTGGGGCGACCAGTTAAGTTCGCCGTCAAGCGTCAACGCGCCGATCGACGCAAGGCGATCATCGTCATATTGTTTACGCAGATAACCGATGGCGGCTTCGCCACGGGTCTTTTCACCGAGATCGACCTCTGCCCCAATCTTCGCCCCATAGGCATTGGATGAACGGGCATAACCGGAATTGTCGAGGCGGCTATCATATTTCGTTGTGCCGGCGTTCAGTTCGAGGAAGGGGATCAGCGCTGGTGACAGCTCATAGCCGAGGCGTCCGCGCAGATTCGCACCATTCTGGTCACGGTCACTGAGGCTGATCGGCCGGCCATCGAGACCCTTCGCGTCGGTATACACCGTACGGGACAGGTCAAGCGCGGCCAGACCTCGCAGCTTGCCGAAATCCCGCTCTATCGATGCCCCGGCGCTGAAACGGTGTTCGCCACCCTGCACGGCGGCGCCGGTCAAGGCATTGGGATCGGTCGTGTCTTCACGGCTGAATTCGTAACCGACCTTGAGGTTGGCGGTTGTTTCTGATCCGAGGTCAAGACGCAGATCGGCCTCTATCCGCGCCCTTGGTTCTTCTCCGTCCTTATCACCGAAGTTTTTCTCCCACGCGCCGTCTCCCGTGACGGTCAAAGCATGGCGGGACCAGTCGCTGGTGAGCGTTCCGCGTATGCCCGTCGTCAGATAGTTTCGTCGCGAGGGACCACCCGTATTCCTCTGTTTTTCCGTGTTAATGGTCTGACTGATCGAAGGCCGGAGCAGAAGGGTGCCCAGCCGAATTCCCGGAGTCTGTCCGGGTTCGGTAACAACGCGTGGGTTTTCGCCCCCGTCCACGGTCGGCTCATAGGGGTTGTCTGCGTCGGCATAGGGCTGCCCCGCTTCGTCCTGCTGCTCGGAAATCGCGTCACCGGGATTATTTGAGGGACGCCAGAGTTGGGGCGTGGGGACAGGTGCCGTTGTGGCCTGGGCCGTACCCGCCATTGTCCCGGGGGTCGGTGCGGGAGCGGCGGAGCCAATGCCATCGGCCGTGGCAGCGACGCCCGGCATTGCCGGGGCGGCAGTCGCCGTCTGTGCGGAAGCATCTTCGTGGGGGTAAAAAAGCGTGCAGGCGAGCAGCAGGGTTGCTGCTTTCCGCGACGTCGGCAGACGTGTGGCGGTGCCCTTCACAGTCATTCCTTTTCACCCGGCGAATGGGCCGAATGCCGGACCGACAGTCCGCCAATACATTGCCGCAGGCCCCAGTCAGAAAGGCCGACGAAACGACATTGACAAACCAGGGACCGAACAGTCGACGCAAGTTTTAACATCGCTTTAACAATAGGTTTTTTATGGTTAACAGTTGATAAAGATCGCCGGAATTTCCTGATGTCACGGGGAGGCGTCCTGGAGTGCCGTCCACTCCCGTTACCTGCGCGCACCGGTCAGAGCTGGCGGCAGCGGGGCTGTTCGTAAATGCAAATATTCCTAATATGAAAAGATTAAAACGTTTCAATTTGGCACGGAATCGCCCTATGATTAACGAAAGTTGACCTTCCATTGCCCGGCAAATCGTATTGAATTTTATTTTGTGTGACAGTGTCGTTTCATGAAAGCCGTTTTGAATATCAAACAGGTCGGTTTCTATTGTTGGGATATTACCAATGACCGCTTCTATTTGGATGAAGTGTGCGCTGAACTATTCGGAATTCCACTTAGACAGGCAATGCAGGGCATCAGTATTTTCCAGATACTCGAAAAAGTGGATCTGGATCATCGGAATCGGGTGATAGAGACCGCCTTGAACACACTGAAGGATGCGAGCTTCTACAGTCAGGAATATGCCGTGCGCCGCACCGACGGTTCGGTTTCCTGGGTGAGGACCGCTGGCCGATATCTCGTCGATGAAGAAAACATTCCCTTTAAGCGGCTGGGAACCATGGAGGAAATTTCTCCGCCGGATTTGCGCCACTGAAGCAGGCGGCTCCGGCAGGGAGTGGACTTATTCCGGCTGAAAGAGTAACAGTCCCCCATGATTACGCGCGCCGTCAACTTGGTCGAAGACAATGCCATCGAATCCGCCGTACGGACGATTTCGATGGAGCGGGCGGGCCTTGCCGCCCTCGAGACGGCTCTGCGAGACGGTCTCTCGGTCCCCTTCTGCAAGGCGATCGAAACAATCGGCCAGTCGAACGGCCGTCTCATCATAACCGGCGTGGGCAAAAGCGGGCATATAGGTGCGAAGCTGGCGGCCACCTTTGCGTCCACTGGAACGCCGGCATTTTTTGTCCATGCGGCGGAGGCCAATCACGGCGATCTGGGCATGATCGGCGGTGACGACGTGGTTCTGGCCATCTCCAAGGGTGGGGAAAGTGCCGAATTGCGCAGCATTATCAATTATTCGCGCCGCTTTTCCATTCCGCTGATCGCGCTCACCTGTTCCGAGACATCATCGCTGGCGAAGGCTTCCGATATCGTATTGCTGGTTCCCAATGAGCAGGAAGCCTGCCCGCTTGGCCTTGCGCCCACAACCTCCACATTGATGCAGCTTGCACTTGGTGATGCCCTTGCTGTTGCGCTGCTGGAAGCGCGCAATTTTACGGCGGGCGATTTCAAGGTATTTCACCCCGGCGGCAAGCTGGGCGCCAGTCTCACGCTGGTCAGCGACATAATGCATACCGGCGATCGTGTGCCGCTGGTCAACAGGGGAACGGCCATGCCGGAAGCCGTGGGTGTTCTCTCCCGCAAGCATTTCGGCTGCGTCGGCGTTCTCGATGAGGACGGGCGTCTGTGCGGCATCGTCACCGAGGGGGACATGGCGCGCAACCTGTCGCGCAATCTTGCTGAATTGACCGTGGACGATATCATGACCCGGACGCCCAAGACGGTCAAAAAATCGGTCCTGGCAACGGGTGCGCTGGCAACGCTCGAAAAATTCCACATCGGCGCATTGATTGTGGTTGATGACGATAACCGGCCGATAGGGCTGGTGCATTTCCACGATCTGCTGAGAATCGGCGTGGCCTGAGGCCCACCGATCCTGAGAAGGCTGATCCTGAAAACCTATCGCTCTAACGGCTCGACTGTCAGCGTTCGTCCCCGGGCGGAAGCGATCTTCACCCGGGTTCCCGCCGGCAGGTCTTCACCGTTGACCGGCCACCAGGTATCGTCCAGCCTGATACGGCCCCGCCCTTCGACAATCGGTTCCTGAAGCGTCGCCGTGCGGCCGACAAGGCTTGCCTCTCGCTGGTTGAGGAAGGGCTCGTCGCTTGTCGCCCGGTTTCTGCCGAAGTATTTCCGGCCGAGCAGAGCGAAAACGACGGAGAGCGCGGCAAATATAACTAACTGCAATTCCCACGCCCAAAAAGCTGTTTGCCAAAGGAGCAAGGAGAGCGCACCGATGACCAGTGCGGCAAGGCCGATCCAGATCAGAAAGACGCCGGGGGCGATGAGTTCGGCGGCGAGCAGCACGAAAGCGACGATCCACCAGCTCCATGGTCCAAGTTCCGTGGCAAGCCCTTGCAGCATTGTCACTTCTCCGAGGAAGAACCGAAGGGATTGCCGGGAGCCGTGACGTTAATCGTCTGGGCCGAAGCCCGTGTCGGCGGCACGGAGCGGGAGGATGCGGGGGCGGCGGGAGCAGTGGGCGCGTCTCCGCCGTTGCCGAAGACCTCTTTCGCAATCGTGCCGATACCGCCGAGAGAGCCGATCAGCGCCGAGGCCTCCATCGGCATCAGCACGATCTTGGCGTTCTTGGCTGTGCCGATCTCGGCAAGTGCTTCGGTGTATTTCTGAGCAACGAAATAGTTGATGGCATGGACATTGCCGGCCGCAATGGCTTCCGACACCATACGGGTGGCGTTGGCTTCGGCCTCGGCGAGACGTTCGCGCGCTTCGGCGTCGCGGAACGCTGCTTCGCGCTGGCCTTCCGCTTCCAGAATAGCGGATTGTTTTGCGCCTTCCGCGCGCAAAATCTGGGCATTGCGGGCGCCTTCCGCCTCCAGCACCTGCGCGCGTTTTTCGCGCTCCGCCTTCATCTGCCGCGCCATGGAATCGACGAGATCCTTCGGCGGCGCGATATCCTTGATTTCAATGCGGGTGACCTTGATGCCCCAAGGTCCCACGGCCTCATCCACCACGCGCAGAAGGCGGTCGTTGATGGCGTCGCGGTTCGATAGCAATTCATCGAGGTCCATCGAACCCATGACCGAGCGGATATTGGTCATGGTAAGGTTCTGGATGGCGTTTTCCAGATTGGCGATCTGGTAGGCAGCCTGCGCCGCATTCAGAACCTGATAAAACGCCACCGCATCGGCGGAAACGCTGGCATTGTCGCGGGTGATGACTTCCTGGGTGGCGATGTCGAGCACCTGCTCCATCACGTTCATGCGGGCGCCGATGCGCTCGAAGAAGGGTACGATGAGGTTCAGGCCAGGCTCGAGCGTGCGCGTATAGCGCCCGAAACGTTCCACCGTATAGCGGTATCCCTGCGGCACGGTCTTGATGCCGGCAAACAGCACCAGAATGACCAGAACCACGGCTGCCAAGACGACGATGTCGAAACCGCCCAATGCGATCATCACTTTACCCTCCAGCACATCATGATCAGGGTTTTACCCCCGTATCGTTATGGCAAGATTACACCCAGCCTTGCAACTCCCGCCGCACAACCTTTTCGAGAACGGTCATGCCCTCGGCACTGTCATTCAGGCATGGGATGTGGGTGAATTTCTCGCCGCCATTATGCAGGAAGATTTCTCCGGCTTCACCGGCAATTTCCTCCAGGGTCTCAAGACAATCCGATACGAAGCCGGGATTCATCACGGCTATACGTTTGATGCCTTCCGAGGCGAGTTTTTCCACGGTCTTGTCGGTATAGGGCTGGAGCCACTCTTCCGGTCCGAAACGGGACTGGAACGTGATCATGAAGTTCTTTTCGGTCAAGCCCAGAGCCTCGCGCAGCAGACGGGCGGTTTTCTGGCAATGGCAATAATAGGGGTCGCCCTTTTTGAAATAGGATTGCGGAATGCCGTGGAAAGAGGTGATCAGCATCTCCGGCTCCCAGTCCAGCGTCGCCAGATGGTTTTTGACGGAGGCGGCGAGCGCCTCGATATAGGCGGGATCGTCATGATAGGGCGGCACGGTGCGGATCGCCGGCTGCCAGCGCAGTTTCATCAGATGTTCAAACGCCTTGTCGTTCACGGTCGCCGTGGTGGACGCGGCATATTGCGGATAAAGCGGAAAAAGCAGGATTTTTTCGCAGCCCTGTTCTTTAAGCGCGTCGATCTTCGAGGCGATGGCAGGCTGCCCGTAACGCATTGCCCAGTCCACAACCACGTTGGGCAAATCCTTCAATGCCTGCGCCATCAACTCGCCCTGGCTGCGCGTATATGTTCGCAGGTAGCTTTCGTTGCGCTCGTGGTTCCAGATTTCCTCGTAGGCCTTGCCAACCTTCTGCGGGCGCTTGTTGAGGACGATGCCGTAAAGGATCGGGTACCAGTAGAGGCGCGACCATTCGATCACGCGCTTGTCGCTCAGGAACTCCGCCAGATAACGGCGCATCGGCCAATAATCCGTACCATCGGGCGTGCCGAGATTGACGAGCAGCACGCCCACCTTGCCAAATGCGACACGGGGATGGTTCGCGGGGAGTGCGGATAATTCTGTCACCATGAATGATACCCTGAAACTCGAACTGGTTGTGCGAGGGACGCTCCGCCTCGGATATAGGCTGGAAACGCTCCATCGTCTGTTTATTGACCCCAACGCAAACAGCAATGAAGTTTGGCTGGACGTGCCCGAGCTATACGCCCGTGGCGTTACTTTGTTCATCGTGTTCTAGACGAAATTCTTCAGGATTAAACCACCGCCACCGGCTATTTCCGCCATTCCGGCAGGCACATGCCTTCAGGCGGCAAAATTATTCTCGTAAGTATCTGTTTTTCATTAGAAAAAAGAAGCCGGCCCAGAAATCCGAGGGCCGGCTTCGTGTCTGCGGCATATTGCCCTGTCTGCTGTAGCCCCGCTTATTGAGCCGGCAGTTCCAGCTCCTCGCCGATTTCGATGTGGTTCGGATGCTTCAGCGTGTTTGCCTTGGCAATTCTCTGCCAGAGCGCGCCGTCGCCATATTTCTCCGCAGCAATTTTCCAGAGCGAATCGCCTTTTTCCACCACATATTTGCTGGCGGCTGCAGCAGCTGCAGCAGGCGTCGTTGTGGGCGGTGCGGGGGTGGCAGGGGCTGCCGGCGCGGGTGCCGGTGTGGCGGCCGGAGCGGCTGTCGTCACTGCCGGCGCGGGTGCTGCGGGCTTCGCCGGGGCGACGTAACCTGCGGGCGTCACTTCGGCGATGCGGCCATCCGTATAGGGCTTATAGGGGCTGTTGGCGGTAATATAGGCCGCAACGGCCTCCTCGAGATTGGGGCCGAAATCATAAGCGTTGATGGCTTTGGTCGCAAAAACCTTGAAGCCGTCACCCCCGGTCCGCACGTAGTTATTGGCCGCAACGATATAGGTCTTGGCGGGATCGAGAGGCACGAAGGCATCGCCTTCCTTGACTTCGACGGAAACGACGCGGCTGCCGGCCGGCTTCGAGCGGTCGAAGGAATATTTCATGCCGGAAACCTGCATGAAGCGGCCCGCACCGTCATCAATCTGGCTGACGCCGTTTTCGAGGGCGGCACGAATATCCTCGCCCTTGAGCTGGAAGGTTGCGACGGTGTTCTGGAACGGCAGAACCGTCAGCACTTCGCCCATGGAGACATCGCCGCCATCGATGGAGGAACGCAGGCCGCCGCTATTTGCAAAAGCGATGGTGACGCCCTGATCCTTGACGCGGGCCAGCGTTGCGTCGGCCACCAGATTGCCCATCGAGCATTCCTTCACGCGGCAAATCTTGCGGTCGCCCTCGATCGGGCCCTCAGAAGTGCCGACCACCTTGGCTTTCAGGGCTTCGATCGGCGCCTTCAGTTCATCGATACGCTTCAGCGTGGCTTCATCGGGCTTGAAGGAGGAATCGACGAGGATCGGGTCTCCCTTGCTTTCCTTCACCACGCCGTTGTCGTCGAAGACGATTTTGAGGTCGCCAAGATATTTGCTGTACTGGCCGGCCTGCACGACAGGAACCTTGTAGCCGCCGGGATTGTCAACGAGCGTCGGATAAGGGCCTTCGGCTTTCTGGTCGGTGTTCGACAGCAGCGTATGCGAATGGCCGCCAACCACAACATCGACATCGGGAATTTTGGCGATGAATTCCAGATCGCGCGGGTAGCCGACATGGGTGAGCGCGATGATCTTATCGACGCCGTCCCGCTTCAGCTTCTGTACCTGTTCGCTAATTTTCGCGACATCTTCGGCAATGGTGATGTTGGGACCAGGTGTTGCCAGTTCGGCCGTATCGTTGGCAACGGCGCCGACGATACCGATTTTCTGTCCGCCGACCTCGAGCACGATGGACGGCTTTACCCGGTCGCCGATTTTAGAGGCGGCGGTGGCCACCACGTTGGCGGTTACGACGGGGAATTGAACCTTGTCGAGGAAGCCGGCGAGCCCGTCCTCGCTATCGTCGAATTCATGGTTGCCGACGGTCATCGCGTCGAACTTCATGGCATTCAGCATTTCCGCTTCCACCGTGCCCTTGTAGGTGGTGTAGAACAGCGAGCCCTGGAAATTATCGCCGGCATTGAGCAGCAGGACGTTTTTCCCCCCGGTCTTCAGGGCATCCCTTGTCTGGTTGATCGCTGTCAGCAGGCGCGCGGCACCGCCGAAGCATTCATTTTTTCCTTCCTCTTCCGCAGAGCAGGTCGAGTCGAATTTGTTGATCGATTCGATACGGGAGTGAAAATCGTTGATGTGAAGAATGTTGAGCTCGTAATCGGCCAGAGCCGCGCCGGCGGAAAGCGTTATCGCCGAAACGCTCAGCATGCCCAGTCCCAAAATTTTCTTCATGGTCCCTCTCTCCTGTTCAAAGCGGAAGCCCTGGCCGGTTGATCATTCTCCGACCGCGCTCATTCTTTAGTCCGAAAACATGTCAGTCTTTCGAAAACCGGATGTTTCCATTTAGCGGCAGTCGCCGCAAGCGAAATTATGACAGGTAGGCAATAAAGAAAAACGCACGCCAAAGGGCGTGCGTCTGAAGGGGTTATCTTATTGAATAGGTGATATTATCAGCCCTGACGCGTGAGCGAGAACTGGCTGTTTGTGTCCGTCGTGCAGTTCAATTGTGACGGGGAGACGAGGGCGCAGTTGACGCGCGACTGCGTGTTGCGCACCAGCGACGTCATATTGATTTCGTAAAGCGTCGGCGAAATGGTGACATAGGTGCCGGAGGCCAGCAGCGTGTTGGTGTCGGTCGACCGGGTGGAGAAGGCGCCGTTCTGGAAGGTCGATACGATGCCGTTGCGGTCGATCCAGCGGCCGTCGACAGCCGGCCCGCGGGACAGGGACGGCGCCATCGAGGTTTGCTGCGATGGACCCGGCGCGACGCATGAAGACACCGCGATGGCGGCTGAAAGCAAAGCCGCGCTTGTCTTGAAGTTCATGAGCCTGTTCTCCTGCGATTCGATAAAAGCTTCTTGCTTCGACCATGCCGTGAAGCGTTCTTTATTTCAAGGCAACGTTGTTCGCTCTCCCCGGTTCCTGAGGTCGTTCAGAAAATCCCGGCGTGGCAAATATGAGACTCTTCCATCAGCGCACGAGGATGTTGCGGAACTGCCAGGGATCGGACTTGTCGAGATTTTCGGGGAACAGGCCGGGACGACCGTCAAGCGGTGTCCAGTCGGTATAATGGCCCTCGACCGGGCCGAGATAGGGGCGCTGCACTTCAAGGCAGCGGCGATAGTCCATCTCGTCGGCTTCGACGATGCCGACCTGAGGATTTTCGAGCGCCCAGACCATGCCGGCCAGCACCGCCGAACTGACCTGCAGTCCGGTCGCGTTCTGGTTCGGGGCAAGCGACCGCGCCTCTTGCAGGCTGAGCCGGGAGCCATACCAATAGGCGTTTTTTTCGTGACCATAGAGCAGGACGCCCAGCTCGTCGGCGCCATCGACAAGCTCGTCTTCGCCCAGCACATGCTGAACCGGCTGGGGAATGCCGCCATTGCCGAAGAGTTCATGCAGGGAGAGAATCGCGTCGTTGCAGGGATGGTAGGCATAATGACAGGTGGGTCGGTATGTCACGTCGCCACCTTCGTTGCGGACGGTGAAATAATCCGAAATCGAAATCGCCTCATTGTGCGTGACGAGAAATCCATATTGCGGCCCAAGGCCCGGGCACCATGTGCGTACTCTTGTGTTGGCGCCCGGCTGATCGAGATAGATCGCTGCCTTGCTGCCCTTCTTCTGTTTTTTTGCGTTTTTCGGCATCCAGTTCTCATGCGTTCCCCAGCCGAGCTCGGCCGGCTGAAAACCTTCCGCGATAAAACCTTCGACGGACCACGTGTTCCAGAAAGCGCCGAAGGGCTTGGGTTCTTTCGCCCGCTGGGTGTCGCGTTCAGCCACGTGAACACCCTTGACGCCAAGCCGCTCCATCAGTTTCGCCCAGCCTTCCCGGTCATGGGACTGCGGCTCCTCGATGTCGACGCCGATATCCTTTGCGAGATTGACGAGTGCCTGTTTCACGAACCACGAGACCATGCCCGGATTGGCGCCGCAGGTCGAAACGGCCGTCGTGCCGCCGGGTCTGCGCGCCTTTTCCTTGAGCATGGTCTCGCGCAGCGAATAATTCGTTCTCGCGGCATTGTCGGCATCGGCATCGAAATAAAAGCCGGGCCATGGCTCCACGACGGTGTCGATGTAGAGCATGCCGTGTTTACGACAGATCCGCATGAGGTCGACGGATGCGGCGTCCACGGAAAGGTTGACGCAAAAACCTTGACCCCGCACGCCTTTAAGAAGCGGCTTGAGAACCTCCTTATAGTTCTCCTTTGTCAGGTGTGTCTGGATATGACGGATGCCCTTCTCGGCCAGAAATGGGGCGATGTCTGCGCGCGGATCGATGACCACGAGGCGGGTCCGGTCGAAATTGAAATGACGATCGATCAACGGAAGAGTGCCGCGCCCGATGGAGCCGAAGCCGATCATGATGATTAGGCCATCGATATCGCCATAAATCGGGTGGTTTGCGTCCGTCATTCGTCAATTTTCCTTTTTCAGCCAATAAGTAAGCTAGATCACAAAAGCGTGCCACAATAAAGGGCAGGCAGATGACGGACATATGACGGTGCTGCCCGCAAGGTCGGTTCAGCTTCTCTTCCCTTCATTCTGCCTCTTCGCATTTTGGAGGGCGCGTTTATAATTGAACTCTTCTTTTCGCCATCGACCAAGGCTCGGGGGGGCTTGACGGGATGATGGGGGAGGGATTTCTCCATCACAGGAGTTGCCTGTTGAGTGATCTTTTCGCGCGTGTAACAGCGCTTCAGAGTGCCACCCCCGTTTTGATCGCCCTCTATGATTCCGACGATCGGTTGCGGCATGCCAATCCGTCGTTTCGGGAGAGCTTCAGGCTTGCCGAAGATGATTTTCCGACCTGGGCGGATATCATGCGGCTGAACCACCGGCTGCGGACCGGTGTCGTCATTCGCAACAATGATTTCGAAGGATGGCTGCTGTCGGCGCAGTCCCGTCGCGGCAAGCTGCCTTACCGCGCCTTTGAGATGGACATGTATGACGGTCGCTGGTTCTGGATGACGGAAACGGTGCAACAGGATGGCTGGATGCTGTGCGTTGCAAGCGATGTCACCGAATTGCGCCAGGGTTACAGAACGCTGAGGCAGGACAGGGATCTGGCCGTACGCGCCTCCCAGACGGACGAACTCACGGGAACGGCGAACCGCCGCTTCGTCTTCGCCAAGCTGGCGTTGCAGGTAGAGCAGGTCTCAAAGGGGCTGGAGGCCTCTTTTTGCCTTTGCACGCTCGACATCGATTTTTTCAAGCAGATCAATGATCGTTTCGGTCATAAGTGCGGTGACGCGGTGCTGCGCGATTTTGTCGGCGTCGCCCATTCCGTCATCCGCAGGGTCGATTGCTTCGGAAGGATCGGTGGTGAAGAATTCATGCTCGTCCTGCCGAGAACGTCTCTTGCCGAGGGGCGGGACATTGTCGAGCGGCTGCTGCAGCGAGTTCGGCTTTCGCGACCTCTCGCGGATTTTCCGGATTTCTCCTACAGCTGCTCGGCCGGCATGACGGCCTATCGGACGGCGGAAAGCGCGGACGATATTTTCACGCGTGCCGATCAGGCCCTTTATGCGGCTAAGGAGAAGGGCCGCGACCGGCTTCTGGCGGTAACGGTTTAGATGAGTTCCGCCGCAACCAGCCCATGCAGCGAATTGCCGACGAAGAGCCTGCGGCCGGCAATGTCTTCCGGCTTCAGCGCCTGTCCACGCGCCTTGCGTTCGCGGATCAGATCGGCGCGCAGCACGCCCGGCAGAATGCCGCTGTCGAGCGGTGGCGTCAGCAATTGCCCATCTGGCATTTCCACGAAAATGCTGGTCGATGATCCCTCGCACAATTCACCGCGTTCGTTGAGCAGCAGCACCTCGTCGGCCTCTCCGGCTGAAAATTCAGCACGGGCGGCGTCATAGGGTTCGCGGCGCGAGGACTTGTGGCGATAGAAGGTATCAGTGGAATCGAGTGTGACGTTCCGGGCGATACGAACCCGCCAGACCGTATCCTGTCGCAGGGGCTCGAACTCGGTGGTCTCGATGTGCAGTTCCCCCTTGTAGTTCATCACCAGCCTGACGCAGAGCGGCTTGTCGCCGCCCACCGCCTTTTCCAGCGCCTGAACCGCATTGGCCGGGGCACGGAAACCGAGCGCGTCGGCAGAGCGCAGCAGCCGGCGGATATGCTGGTCAATGCGCTGAAAGCCGGTCTGTGGCTCCCAGCGCAGCGTTTCCCTCAAGGTCAGATCGGCGGGTTTGCGTTTCATGGCCTGTGCTCGTCGCCCTAAATTGATGACCGGCATCCTGTGCCGGCACCATCAACCGGCAAAGCTTGCCCGAAACAGGATAGCTCTGCCGGTGGATGAGATTAAGCCTGCCTGTTATCCAGCGCTTCCAGCTCGTCGATCAGCCTCTCGATCATCGAAAGCCCCTTGTCCCAAAAGGAGGGATCGGTCGCATCAAGGCCGAAGGGCTTCAGGAGTTCCGAATGGTGCTTGGTGCCGCCCGCCCTCAGAAGCTCGAAATACTTCTCCTGAAAGCCTGACTCGGCCTTCTGGTAAACCGCATAAAGCGAGTTTACCAGGCAGTCGCCAAAGGCATAGGCGTACACATAAAAGGGCGAGTGGATGAAATGGGGGATGTAGGTCCACCACGTCTCATAGCCTTCGGAAATCCGTATCGCCGGACCCAGGCTCTCTGCCTGAACGGAAAGCCACAGGTCGCCGATCTGCTCGGAGGTCAGTTCACCCTGCTTGCGCGCAGTGTGCAGCTTGCGCTCGAATTCATAAAAAGCAATCTGGCGCACGACCGTGTTGATCATGTCCTCGACCTTGCGGGCGAGCATGGCCTTGCGTTCCCGAACATCCTTCGTGTCATCGAGCAGTTTGCGGAAGGTCAGCATTTCCCCGAACACCGAGGCCGTTTCAGCCAGAGTGAGAGGCGTCGCGCACATCAGGGCGCCCTGTTCGCCGGCCAGAACCTGATGCACACCATGGCCAAGCTCATGGGCAAGCGTCATCACGTCGCGTGGTTTGCCGAGATAGTTGACCAGCACATAGGGATGGGCCGAGGGCACGGTGGGATGTGCAAAGGCACCCGGCGCCTTGCCGGGGCGGGCAGGGGCGTCGATCCATTCTTCATCGAAGAAGCGGCGGGCAATATCGGCCATTTCCGGCGCGAAGTCGCCATAGGCGGAAAGTACGGTATCCTTTGCCTCATCCCACGAAATGATCGTGTTCGACGTATCGGGAAGGGGCGCGTTACGGTCCCAATAATTCATCTGCTCCATGCCCAGCCACTTCGCCTTCATGGCGTAATAGCGATGTGAAAGGCGCGGATAGGCTTTTTTGACTGCCGCCGCCAGCGCATCGACAACCTCGCGCTCGACGCGGTTCGCCAGGTGGCGGCTATCGGCAATATCCTCGAATTTGCGCCAGCGGTCGGAAATATCCTTGTCCTTGGCGAGCGTGTTGGTGATGAGCGTGAAGACCCGCAGATTGGCCTTGAAGGTGGCGCTCAGCGCTTCCGCCGCCTTCTTTCGGGTTTCCGGTTCCGGCTCCTGAAGCATGTTGAGCGTCACTTCCAGCGGCAGGCTTGCGCCGTCTATGTCGAAACGCAGATCTGCCATCGTCTCGTCGAAGAGGCGGTTGAACGCCGCCGCGCTGGTCATCGATTTTTCAAGGAAAAGCTGTTCGAGCTGATCATCGAGCTGGTGCGGCTTGTCCTTGCGCAAATCCACGAGCCAGGGGCGGTAATGCCCTGCAGCTGCATCATTCGCCATGCAGGCGTCCATCGTGGCGTCGTCGATGCGGTTGAGTTCGAGCGTGAAGAACAGGAGGTGGGAGGAAATATCCGTCAGTTCCGCCTGGGCGTCGCCGTAGAGTTTGCCGTTTGCCGGATTGGATGTGTCGGAAAAATAGGTGAGCCCGGCAAAAGAGCCGATGCGGCCGATAAGATCGTCCAGCGCTTCATATTCCTTCAGCGCCGCGCCAATGCCCTTTTCGCCTGTCGCCTTTGCGGCGGCCTCAAGCTTGCCCTTCCATTTCTGCTCGAAAGCAGCCGCCATCGACGCCGCTTTCTCCAGGTCACCCCTGTATTCGGCCGAATCTCCCGACGGATAGAGGTCCGAAAGCTTCCAGCCGGGCAGGTCGCCGAGCAGTGGGGCGGCTGTTTCGGCGAGGGCGAAGACAGGCTGCGGAACGGGTTGGTTGAGGGTCATCGGATATGTCCTTCTGATTATGCTTTGCGCAGCATATGGGGCCTTTGTTTCCCGCGGCAATGGATAAAATGCAAGCAATTCTCAAAACTGGATGTTCAAGTCTCCCGTGCCAGAGTGCGGCACAAGGGACCGCATGACGCAGGTCCATAAACCGGAAACCGGAGCTAAAAATGACCGCGCATGTTCTTGTGATAGACGACGATCCCGTCCAGCGCCGCCTGCTCAAAAATGCGGTGGAACGTTATGGGCACTTGGCCCTGCTTGCCGAGAACGGCAAGGCCGGCCTGGAGCTCCTCAAGCAATATAGCGGTGAAATAAATGTCGTCGTCCTCGATCTCATGATGCCGGAGATGGATGGTCTCGGTTTTCTGAAAGCCGTCGGTGAACTGGGCGTCGACGTTCCGGTCATCGTCCAGACGGGGCAGGGCGGCATCGACACGGTGGTGCAGGCAATGCGCGCCGGCGCCTTCGATTTCGTCGTCAAGCCGGTCTCACCGGAAAGGATCGGCGCCGCCATCTCCAATGCGCTCAAGCTCGACAGAAGAGAGGCAAAGGCCCGCACGGGCAGGCGCGGACGGAGCAATGCAGTGAATTTTACCGATATCGTTTCCGCAAGCCCCGCAATGCTGAGGGTGATCGAACTGGCGCAGCGCGCCGCGCAGTCCAGCATTCCCGTGGTGCTTGAGGGTGAGTCGGGCGTGGGCAAGGAAATGGTCGCCCGGGCCATCCAGTCCGCCGGCGACCGGGCGAACAAGCCCTTTATTACAGTCAATTGCGGCGCTATTCCCCATAATCTGGTGGAAAGCATTCTGTTCGGTCACGAGAAGGGCGCCTTCACCGGCGCGACGGAAAAGCACGTCGGCAAATTCATGGAAGCGGATGGTGGCACGCTGTTCCTGGACGAGATCGGCGATCTGCCGCTGGACGTGCAGGTCAAGCTGCTGCGCGCCGTCCAGCAAGGCGAAATAGAAACCGTCGGTTCCGCTCGGGTGCAGAAAGTAAATGTGCGGCTGATCTCGGCCACCAACAAGAATCTCATCGAGGAGGTTAAGGAAGGCCGCTTCCGCGAGGATCTTTATTATCGCCTCAACGTCTTTCCGATTACCATTCCCGCCTTGCGTCGCCGGAAGGAAGATATCCCCCACCTCGCACGGGTGTTTGCCGAACGTTTTTCCGCGGAGCAGAAGCTGCCCAATCCCGTCGGCCTGGATGCCAGCGCGCTGGCGCTGCTGACCGCTTATGACTGGCCCGGCAATATTCGCCAGCTTGAAAATGCCGTCTTCCGCGCCGTCGTGCTGTCGCAGGGCGGGGAACTGTCGGATGCCGATTTTCCGCAGATCGCGCTGCAACTGCCGGAATTCTCGGCAGGTGATGACGCAGAGGATGTCATCCGCTCGCCATCCGGATCGTCACTGAAGCTCGCAGCCTATTCGCCACCGGCACCAGCCGTCGAAAACCATGTCGTCACGGATGAACCGGCAGATGTTTCCACCACCATTTACAGGGGAGGAAGCCTGATCTCCAGCACGGATGAGACAGGCAACATCCGAAAGCTGGCGGAGATCGAAGAGGAGCTTATTCGTTTCGCCCTGCGTTTCTATCGCGGGCAGATGAGTCAGGTCGCCAGAAAGCTCGGCATCGGCCGCTCGACACTTTATCGCAAGCTGAAGGATTACGGCATCGATCCCGATGATCCGCTTCGAGACGTCGCATGATCGCGCAAGGCACTTATTCGAGGGCAGATCGCAAAATTCGTTAACTTCTGAGCAAGGATATCCGCTTACCGTCTATAAACCTCTTGTTAGTGGCTGATTCACTATATAGAGGAAGGTTGTATGTGTGTGGCAATTTTGCCATCGTGTCACCGTATTTGACGTTCATTTGAGGCAATGTGACAGAAATTGTCTTCCAGGCGGGGATCGAATTGCCATATCTGCATCGGAATAACGCGCTTTCAGGCAAGATGGCGCGCGGCTTGATCAAGGATATATGCACGAAGCTGTCGGCACGCGCTGTCACCTTTGCCTGCCTGATGCTCGCCGCAATGCCTTTCGTTGGTGTTTCGGCGACGGAAGCCGCCGCCGAAACGCGCAGTCTCAAGCTGTATTATATCCACACACGCGAAAAGGCGGTCATCACCTTCAAGCGCAATGGAAAATATGACCAGAAGGGTCTGCAGGAGCTGAACCGATTCCTACGCGACTGGCGTCGCAACCAGCCGACACGCATGGACCCGCGCCTTTTCGATCTCGTCTGGGAAGTCTATCGCCGCAGCGGCGCCACCGATTATATCAACGTCGTGTCGGCTTTCCGCTCGCCTGAAACCAATGGTCTTCTGCGCACGCGCACCAAGGGTGTCGCAGAAAAGAGCCAGCACATGCTGGGCAAGGCCATGGACTTTTATATCCCAGGCGTGAAACTTTCCCGTCTTCGCGAGATCGGCATGCAGATGCAGATCGGCGGCGTCGGTTTCTATCCGACATCGGGATCTCCTTTCGTGCATATGGATGTCGGCGGCGTTCGTGCCTGGCCGCGCATGAGCCGCCAGGAACTCGTCCGCATCTTCCCGAATGGCAATACGCTGCATCTTCCTTCCGATGGTAAGCCGCTTCCCGGTTATGAGCAGGCGCTTGCCGATTACAAGAAGCGCGTCAGTTCCTCTTCCATTCAAGTTGCTTCCAGTGCCGGTGCCGGTCCGGCCTCTTCGGGCGGCGGCAAGCGCAAGACCCTGTTGCAGGCCCTGTTTGGCGGCGGTGACGAGGATGAAGATCCCGATAGCATCGCAGCGCCCGAGCCCGCCGAACGTCCGGCGGTTGCTCGCCCGGCAGCTCCGCAGCAGGCGGCTCCTGAGCCCGAACCGACGATCGCCGTTGCTTCGGCCCAGGCACTTCCGGGTGTGACCGATGCTCCGTTGCCCACGGCCCGTCCCGCATTCGGCAACCAGCCGCCTGCCAATACCGGCCTTGCGACCGCGCTTTATTCGCCGGCGCGTAACGCAGCCCAGGATGCGCTGCAGGCTGCGACCACACCGACGCCCACATCCGCGCCTGCCGAGCGTCAGCAATTTGCCGATCTCGCCGAGGTTTCAGTTCCGGTGCCGACGCTTCTCGGGCCGCGTGGCATGAAGGGGGATGCCGAGGGTTCTGTTCTCACCGCTTCCGCTGACGGCGCAACGCCCGCAGCAACGGGCGAACTGGCCTCTGTTCCGGTCCCCGCCAACCGTCCGGCTGTTGCGGAAGCCCTGCTGGCGGCCGCGAATGCCGATCCGGAGGGGGAAGACGACCTCGCCGAGACGCAGCAGGATACACTTTCACCAACAGTGGTCGCAGCTCTGGAACAGAGCGGTCAGGCTGCCCGGTCGCAGGTTCAGTCAGCCGTCACGCCGACAGCCGCTCCTTTCCCGGCCGCCGTCAATCACAAGGTCACGGTCGCACCTGCTGAAACGGCCAAGGCAGAACCACAGCCCGGCTTCGGTGACGCTTTTGATCTGAAACCTGCCATCAATAGTGGTCTCACTGCCGGCCTGCCGACCAAGGGCGCACGCCCGAGCAAGCAGGATGCTGCGGTTTCCCACCAGGCCATGGTCGGCGGCGGGCGTCTGACACAGGACCTGATTTCGGATTGGGCGCTCAATCAGAACAAGGGCACGACCGGGCGTTCGGTCAAGGCGCCGCGGGTTGTCGCCAACCGCATGCTGAGCCACGATATGTCGGCTTCCGCGACGTCGGCAAGCTTCAAGCCGGGCGCGGTCGCCATCGAATCGAGCCGCTTCAGCACGCCGGTCAAGATGCACTGAGCCTTCATTGCCAATGCGGCCCGAGAGGCCAATAAAAAACCCGCCGGTAACGGCGGGTTTTTTTGTTCCTGACATCTGTCCGTCAGACGCCGCTCTGGCCGTCCGAGCCGATATAGGCAATACGCACCATGTTGGTCGCGCCGGGTGTGCCGAGCGGAACGCCGGCGGAGATGATGATACGGTCACCCGGTTTGCCGAAGCCTTCGGAAACGACGATGCGACAAGCGCGGTTCACCATGTCGTCCAGATCGCTGGCGTCGCCGGTGACGACGCAGTGCAGACCCCAGACAACCGACAGTCGGCGTGCGGTCTGGATGATCGGCGAGAGGGCGATGATCGGAACCTGCGGCCGCTCACGCGACGCGCGCAGACCTGTCGTGCCCGACGATGTGTAAGTGACGATCGCCGCAAGCTTCAGGGTTTCGGCAATCTGGCGGGCGGCCAGCGAAATCGCATCGGCGCCTGTCGGTTCCGGCTGGGCGCGCTGCGCGTAGATGATGTTGGAATAATGCGGATCCTGTTCCACGGTGCTTGCGATAGAGGCCATGGTGGAAACGGCTTCGACCGGATAATCGCCAGAGGCAGACTCGGCAGAGAGCATGATCGCGTCAGCGCCTTCGAAGACGGCGGTGGCGACGTCGGACACTTCAGCGCGGGTTGGTACAGGCGCTGTTATCATCGATTCGAGCATCTGCGTGGCAACCACGACCGGCTTGCCTGCGCGGCGGCAGGCGCGGGTCAGCTGCTTCTGAATGCCGGGAACGGCTTCCAGTGGCATTTCGACGCCAAGGTCGCCACGGGCAACCATCAGGGCGTCAGAAAGCTCGATGATTTCTTCGATGCGCTCGACCGCCTGCGGCTTTTCAATCTTGGACATAAGGCCGACGCGGCCGCGTGCGATCTTGCGCACTTCAGCTAGGTCCTCAGGACGCTGGACGAAGGAAAGCGCGACCCAGTCTACCTCGTTGGTTTCCAGCACGGCATCGAGGTCGACGCGGTCCTTGTCGGTAAGAACGCCGACGCCGAGCAGAGTGTCGGGCAGGCTGATACCCTTGCGGTCGGAAATGCGCGTGCCGGAAATGACCGTGGTGACGATGCTCTTGCCGTCGCTCTTTTCAGCGCGCAGATGCAGCTTGCCGTCATCGATCAGCAGGCGATGGCCCGGTTTGACCGCCTCGAGAATTTCGGGGTGCGGCAGGAAAACGCGGGTGTTGTCGCCAGGTGCGTCGTTGTTATCAAGGGTGAAGGTCTGGCCAGGTACGAGCTCGACCTTGCCTTCCGCAAATTTTCCGACGCGCAGCTTGGGACCTTGCAGGTCGGCCAGAATGCCGATGGGGCGGCCGTTGCGGCTCTCGACCGAACGGATGCGCTGAATGAGCGTCCGCATCAGGTCGTGGCTCGCATGGCTCATGTTGATCCGGAAAAGATCCGCGCCGGCGAGATGCAGCTTTTCGATCATGGCCTCATCAGAGGAGGCAGGGCCGAGAGTTGCAAGAATTTTGACTTTGCGGTTACGCTTCATCAGTTTTGATTTCCCTGTGTGCCTGGCGTATCGGAAAGCTGGACCATCCAGCTGCCCTGTCTGCCCGTGTCATATTCCTTGAAACCCATTCTCTGGAAGCTGCGGGCATAACAATCATCCACACCGGTGATCTTGAACTCGTTTTCCGCCACGCACATGTTGACGTCACCGGTCCAGCGGCCGCCATGAGCGGCATCCTCGGCATAGAGATAATAATAACGTGACTGCAGTTCACCTTCGATCAGCGTCGCGCAGGTCGAGGCGGGGACCTGCCACCAGCCTTCGCTGACCCAGCCCTCCTGTGCCCGATAGCCAATTGCGACCCCCACGAGATTCTGCGTGCTATTGCAGACGCGAAAATCCGCATACGCGGGCGCCGCGATCATGAAAGGGGTCAGAAACAATGCCGCTATGGAAAAAAGACGGGCGAGGTGCCTGATGTGGCGGGGACGAGCGAGAGATGACTGAGTCACGGCTTCCATCCGGATTCCATGGTTATAATGAACACACTTCTTGGCGTGGCCGCCCAAGAAAGTCAACGCGAGTTTAATCGATTATATTGTTCGTGGGATCGTGAGTGCGATAAGGTAGATGGCTGTTCTTCCGCCGTAACTTGCGCCCGGCCTCAAGCCATGCCATCAAGTTTCTCTCCTCAATGCTGCCCCAGAAAAATCATCGATGAACGACTTCATACCCTATGAAATCATAGAAGGCGATTATGACAAAGGCATGGTTCTGCTGGCAGACCACGCCATGAACCTTCTGCCGGCACACTACGGCAATCTTGGTCTTCCGCAAACCGCTTTTCATCGCCACATCGCATTTGATATCGGTATAGAGGGGCTAACGCGCTCGCTGGCTGCGCGCCTTGGCGTGCCGGCGGTGCTCGGGCGTTTCTCGCGGCTGCTGATCGATCCGAATCGTGGTGAGGATGATCCAACTCTCATCATGAAAATCTCGGACGGAGCGATCATCCCCGGAAACCATCCGATTTCTGACGAGGAATGGCAAAAGCGGATCGAGACTTTTCACCGGCCTTATCACAATGCCGTGGACAGCGTGCTGACCCGTGTGGCCGAGGCCTCGGAAGAAGCGCCGCTCGTCCTGTCACTGCATTCCTATACACCGTTCTGGAAGGAAACGCCGAGGCCATGGCATGCGGCGGTTCTGTGGGATACGGATCATCGCGCGGTCGATCCGCTGCTGGCGCATCTGCGCGCTACCGGCGACATTCTCGTCGGCGACAACGAACCCTATGACGGAGCACTCAAGGGCGATACCATGTATCGTCATTGTATGGCGAAGGGTATACCGCACGCACTTCTGGAGGTCAGGCAGGATCTGATCGGCAACGAGGAGGGGATCGCCGAATGGTCAGACCGCCTCGCTCCCATTTTTGCCGCAATGAATGACGATCCGGTTCTGCATGAATATCAGCTGTTCGCTTCCCGCACCGGCCCCTATTGAGCCTGGAGTTTCGCCATGACAAATGAGAACGACAACGGGCAGATCGAGTTTGAGGCGGCCGCATTCCGGCGTCTCGTCAAACATCTTCGTGAACGCCACGATGTGCAGAACATCGACCTGATGAATCTCGCGGGCTTCTGCCGCAACTGCCTTTCCAACTGGTACCGTGAAGCGGCCGAGGAAGCGGGTGTTCCGCTCAGCAAGGAAAAATCCCGGGAAATCGTCTACGGCATGCCCTATGAGGACTGGAAAGAGAAATACCAGGGCGAAGCGAGTGGCGACCAGAAAGCCGCTTTCGAGCAGAACCGGCCCAAGGAATAAGTCTTCACCGACGGAATCGACTTGACGGGACGCCTTTCAGTGGGCAGTTCACAGGCCTGAATTTTGCTGCCTGCTGGCAGCGACCGGCGAACGCCTTGCCAGTTTGAATGAACAAGGCCCACATGCGGGCCGCCAATGAAGGATGATATGATGGACGAAACCAGCACCACCGAAACCGTCGCCGCCGCCGAACTGCGTCAGTTCATCGAGCGCGTCGAGCGCCTCGAAGAAGAAAAGGCTGCTATTCAGGGTGATATCAAGGATGTCATGGGCGAAGCGAAGGGGCGTGGGTACGATACCAAGGCAATCCGCACCATCATCCGCCTGCGCAAGAAGGATGCCAACGAGCGCATCGAGGAAGAAACGATTCTTCAGACTTATATGGCCGCGCTCGGCATGGAATGATCGGCTGAAAATGCCTTAATGAAAAATCGCCGCTTCTGCGGCGATTTTTGTTTAAACTGCCCTCGACATCAGCCGCGCGTGCCAGCCAGCTTTTCTGAAAGGTCGATGGCTTCCTTGCGGGCGTCCTTGTCTGCAGGATAAAGCGCCAGATAACGCTCCCAGGCTTTCAGCGCCAGCTCGTCGCGGCCGGAGGCTTCGAGGATGTTGGCCAGGCTTGCGAGGGCCGGGAAATAGCGCGGCTCTTTTTCCAGCGTCAGGTTGATATCCGCCATTGCCTTGCGGGTGTCGCCATCGGCGAAATGGACCATCGCGCGGCGATAGGGCGCCTGCACATAGTCGGGATCGAGCAAAACAACCTGGTCGAGAAAATCATAAGCGGCGGCGTTGCGCTTTTCGTCGGCAGCTTCGCCTGCCCATTGCATCAGGAGATTGATCGTTGCGCTGCCGGAATCATTCCATTCGGAGGCGATCTGGTTGGCGATGCTGCGCGCCTTGACCGCATTCCGTTCCTTTTTCAGCGAAGCGAAAAGCGTGTCGATTGTCTTGGCGGGTGATGGCGCCGATTCGACAGCTACAGCTGGCTTTCCGTCTGCCGCTTGGGCAACAGCAGCCGTTCCCGCAAACGCGAGGCTTGAGGCCATGAAGCCCTGAGCAATAATGAGAGCGGTGCAAAAACGATTTGGGCGCATGGGTTAAAGCTTAACCCGACTGCGCCCAATATCAAATGCAAACTTCTGGTCTGTCAACAAAGTGATCCGCGATCTGATCGCGAAACGCAGTCGCAGTCAATCAGCCCTGACGAGCCTTGAAGCGCGGGTTCTGCTTGTTGATGATGTAGACGCGGCCCTTGCGGCGAACCAGGCGGTTATCGCGATGACGGGCCTTAAGCGCTTTAAGCGAATTCTTGATCTTCATTTTACTGGTCCGCAGTTTTGCACGGTTTGTGCCGTGCTATTCAAACAATCAAAAGCGCGCAACGGGGCGCGCTCTTTTCGGTTGGCAGGCAGATACCTGTTTGAGCCCTGCCTGTCAACACTTGCCCGCGTCTTTGCCTTAAAAGACTAGGCTTTTCCTGTGTGCAGAAGCTGCGTCACGTGGCCCATCTTGCGGCCCGGCCGTGCTTCCGTCTTGCCGTAGAGGTGGACGAGACAGTCTTTTTTCGACAGCCATGCCGGTACGTCGTTGATGTCGTCGCCGATCAGATTGGTCATGATGCAGTCGGAATGGCGATCAGTGTTGCCGGGGTTAAGGCCCGATACGGCTCGGATATGCTGTTCGAATTGCGAGATTACACAGGCCGCCTCCGTCCAGTGGCCAGTATTGTGCACGCGGGGCGCCATTTCATTGGCGACCAGCGATCCATCCGGCAGGACGAAAAACTCAATGCCGATAACGCCGACGTAATCCAGAGCGGCCAGCAGCTTTTCCGCCGATTTCACGGCAATATCCCTTGCGGCATCCGAAAGTGCGGCCGGCACGGTGGATGTGTGCAGGATGCCGTTCAGATGAACGTTCTCGGCCGGATCGTAACAGGTCACGGTCCCGTCCCGGAAACGGGCGGCGATGATCGAAATTTCGCGTTCGAAGGCGATGAAGCTTTCAAGAATCAGCGGCACGCCACCAAGCGCTGCAAACGCGCCCGCGAGGTCTTCGCCTCCCCGGAAGAGGCGCTGTCCCTTGCCGTCATAACCCATGCGACGGGTTTTCAGCACACCTTTGCCGCCAAAGGCGGCCAGCGCGGCTTCCAGCTCTTCCTGGCTATCCACGGCGCGGAAATCGGCGGTTGGAATGCCGCAATCGTTGAGGAAGCGTTTTTCCGTCAAGCGATCCTGTGAGGCGCTGAGCGCCTGTGCCGGCGGGTAAACGGGAACCGAGGCGCTGAGCTTTTCTGCCGCGGCAACGGGCACGTTCTCGAATTCGTAGGTCACGACATCACAGCGGGTTGCGAGTTGCGCAAGTGCGTTTTCGTCATCATATGCTGCCACGATCTGGTCGTTGCAGGCCTGTGCCGCGGGACAATCCGCCTGCGGCTCCAGCACGATGGTACGGTGGTTGAGACGCGCCGCGGCCATCGCCAGCATGCGGCCGAGTTGCCCGCCACCGATGATGCCGATGGTGAGGTTGGTTGTCTTTGCCATGTCGTGTGTCGTCACTGGGCGCTGTCCATGGGGTATTCCGCGACAGCCGCCGACTGGCGCGCACGCCAGGCGTCCAGACGATCGGCAAGGTCTTCATCGCCAAGCGCCAGCACCGCGGCCGCGAGAAGGGCCGCATTGATCGCGCCGGCCTTGCCGATGGCGAGCGTGCCGACGGGGATGCCGGCGGGCATCTGCACGATGGAATAGAGGCTGTCCTGACCGGACATGGTCTTCGATTGGACCGGAACGCCGAAGACCGGAAGCGGCGTCATGGCAGCTGTCATGCCCGGCAGATGGGCAGCGCCGCCGGCCCCCGCAATAATGACCTTGAAGCCTTCGTCTTTCGCGCCGTTGGCGAAATCGTAAAGCCGGTCGGGGGTGCGATGGGCGGAAATGATGCGGGCTTCGTATTCGATGTCGAGCGCATCCAGCGTGTCGGCGGCGTTCTTCATGGTCTCCCAGTCGGACTGGCTGCCCATGATGATGGCGACGGGGGGCGTTTCTGCTGTCACGTAATGTCTCCGGGCTCAGGCGATGATATCGGGAATGACCTGATCTTCCAGCTGGGTCATCTTGTCCTTGACGGCCAGCTTCTTCTTTTTCATGCGTTGTATCCGCAGCGCGTCGCAGCTGGTCTGGATCATCGCATTGATCGCCGCGTCATAATCCTCATGCTCCTGGCGCAGCCGCGCCAGCGTGAGCCTGATGTCCGCCTGGTCCTGATCGGGCATCTTGTCATCCCCATTTTATGCCAGCCGGATAGCCTCCGGCGCGTATGTGATCGTTCACGAGCCTCTATCATCAAATCGCGGTAACGGGAAGTTATCCCTTGCGACCAAATTGCCCACTTATTGCCTTCATTTCGCCTTCGACAAGCCGATCGATCCGTGTCACATTGTCGTCGCAAACCTGAAACTCCAGCGATGGAGAGCTGGAGGTAGGTTCAAAAAGGAAGGACGTGCCGCATGACCATTCAGGCTCATATTGCATCGCTCGAAAAGAAACACGGTGCTCTGGAGGAGGAGCTCGAAAGTATTCTTGCTTCCCCGTCGTCTGACGATAGAGAGATCGCGGACCTTAAACGTCGTAAACTGCGCCTGAAGGATGAACTCCAGAGGCTCAAAGCCTCCACAAGACATTGATTTATGGCAGATCGCTGGCCCTCGATGAATGAGGGGTCGGCGGTCTGACCCTTTCGAGCTCTGGCGGCGAAAACCTGCTGCCAGAGCTTTTCTATTGCCGTATTAGAACGGCAGTCCGTCCCACAGCAGTTTCAGTGCCGCAATCAACGCCATGGCATACATCAGCGGGTAAAACACGGATGGTTTAAGGTATTTCACCACTCTTGCACCGGCCAGCGTCGCCAGCATCGCGACGGGCAGCAGACTTGCCGATGTCTTGAGGTTGGTGGCGTCGAGCGCGCCAAGTGCGAAATAGGGTATGAGCTTGATCGCATTCATGATGGCGAAGAAGCGCACGCTCATGCCGGTATAGGTCTTCGGGTCGAGTTTCAGCGGCAGAACGTAGATCTGGAAGGGCGGTCCACCCGCATGGGCCACGAAACTCGCATAACCGGACAGGCTGGACCAGAGCGTGGCGGCGGCCGGCCTTTGCGGTTTTGCCGGAATTTCCTGACCGTTGCGGCTTTTGAAACTCTCATAAAAGTAACGCAACACGAACAGGATCGTGACCGAGGCGACGACGAGACGCATGGCATCTGCGGAGATCATGCTCGAAGTTGCCCAGCCGAGCGCAATGCCGGCGATTGCCCCCGGCAGCATGACAAGGAGCGTCTGGCGATGGTTGTAGTGCCGCCAGGCGAAGAGCGCGACAATATCCATGACGATCAGGATCGGCAGGAATATCGCCGCCGCCTGCACGGGCGATACGGCAAGCGCCATCAGTGGCACGCCCATCAGCGCCAGCGCGCCGCCCAGTCCCCCTTTGGAAAGGCCGACAAGAACCACTGCGGGAATGGCGACGAGATAAAAATGAAAATCGGTCAGCATGGATGTATGGTTGATCCTTTCGCCGGTCCGGTTTATCGGATTTGTCATATGAAAACGAGTGCAGATCGCGTCGGAAGCGTCGTCTGCCTGAAATGGACGAAACGATGAGCATTGTTGAAGACCGTTGCCGCCTTGTCCTGATCGTCCCGCAATCGGACGATGCGCAAAAGCAGGCGGCAGATGTGGAAGTCGCGCTGCGGGGAGGCGATGTCGCTTCGGTCATCATTCCGCAATACGGTCTGGATGACGCCGCTTTCCAGAAACGCGCCGAACTGATCGTACCCCTCGTCCAGGCGTCGGGTGCCGCAGCGCTCATTGCCGGTGACAGCCGTGTCGCCGGCCGGGTGAAGGCGGACGGGCTGCATGTGGTCGGTAACGCCGAGGCGCTTTCGGAGGCTGTGGAAAAATTCACCCCGAAACTGATCGTCGGCGGCGGAAATGCCGATGACCGCCACAAGGCGCTGGAGCAGGGCGAGGCCAATCCGGATTACGTGTTTTTCGGGAAGCTCGAAGGCGACATCAAGCCCGAGGCGCATCCCAAGAACCTGGTGCTCGGTGAGTGGTGGGCGTCGATGATCGAAATCCCCGCCATCGTCATGGGCGGCACGGACCTCTCGTCCGTGGTTGCCGTGGCGGAGACGGGCGTGGAGTTCGTGGCTATGCGCAGCGGTGTTTTCGATAATGTCGGTGGCGCCGCCCAGGCCGTTTCTGAAATCAACGCTTTGCTTGACGAAAAAGCGCCACGGTTTGACGGTTGATACAGGCGATGATCATGCGCTCGCTTCATTTCTGCCTCTCTGTTTCGCTGCTGGCGTTTGCTTTCGCCGCGCCAGCGGGTGTCGCTCTTGCTCAATCCGGGCCGCAGAGTGAAAACAATGCGCTTTCCCGACAGCTGGAAAATGAGGCTCAGCCGACCCGTCAGGGCAGGGTGCAATCTGAAGAGCAGAAGGACTTGCAGCCCTCAGCCGGCGTGAACGTCTATCAGCGCATGGGTGCGGATCTGCCGGCACTGCCGCCTGAGAAGGAATTCAAGGGCCGGGTGGATGAGGCCTATGGCCATTTCCAGCGCGGCGAATATGTGCAGGCGCTTGATAAGGCACTGAACCGCGCGCAGAACGGTGACGCACCCGCCCAGACGCTGGTGGCGGAAATGATGTCGCGCGGACTTGGCATTGCACGTGACGAGAAAACAGCCGCGTTCTGGTATCAGCAGGCCGCACAGGGCGGCGATCCCGTCGCCATGTTCAAATTTGCCCTTATCCTGATGGAAGGAAAGTTCGTTACGCGCGACAAGGCGAAGGCCGATGATTTCATGCGTCGTGCAGCGGAAGCCGGCAACGCCTCTGCCCAGTTCAACTGGGGCCAGATATTGGTTTCGGAAAATCCGGGCGCCAAGGGTCTGCTGATGGCTTTGCCCTTCTATGAAAAATCCGCCGAACAGGGCATTGCCGATGCGCAATATGCGGTATCGCAAATTTACTGGTCCGTGAAGGATGTGCCGGCCGAGAAAAAGGCAAAGGCGCGCGACTGGTTGATGCGCGCCGCAAAGGCCGGCTATGACACTGCACAGGTCGATCTCGGTAT
Organism: Rhizobium sp. ZX09; assembly: GCF_017357485.1. Classification (NCBI taxonomy): domain Bacteria; kingdom Pseudomonadati; phylum Pseudomonadota; class Alphaproteobacteria; order Hyphomicrobiales; family Rhizobiaceae; genus Rhizobium; species Rhizobium sp. ZX09. Next base: position 741,513 of record NZ_CP031364.1, on the reverse strand, counting down.
CTGGCTGGTCAACGGATTTGGTGGCGAGCGTAATCTCGACGAAGGCTTCCGCTGGCTCTATGGCGCAGCACAGCGCGGTAATGTCGTGGCGCAGAACAAGGTTGCGCATCTCTATATTCAGGCACTCGGTACCCGGCCTGATCCGGTTGAGGCAGCCAAATGGTACGTGCTTTCCCGCCGCGCCGGATTGAAGGATCCGTCTCTCGAGGACTTCTATCTCGGCATCAATGATGAGCAGCAGAAGAAGGCGATCGAGGCCGCAAATCGTTTCCGTCCGACCTGATGGAAGGGTTGCGTTCCCTGGCCGCGGTTGACCCATGGGCTTTTTACCTTGAATTTCCGCGCGTTTTGTGGTCTTGAACCGCAAACTTTCAATTCAAGAAAATAATGACGTGCCTGCCCGGTGAGCTTCCGGGCGGTTCGCAAGCTTTCCAGGAAAAAACATCGATGGCCCGTTCAGCCCTTCTCAATGTCATGGTTCAGGCCGCCATCAAGGCGGGTAAGTCTTTGTCGCGTGACTTCGGTGAAGTGCAGAACCTGCAGGTCTCGGTCAAGGGACCGAGCGACTTCGTTTCGCAGGCGGATCTGAAGGCCGAGAAGATCGTGCGCGAGGAGCTGATGAAGGCGCGCCCGACCTATGATTTCCTGGGTGAAGAAGGCGGCGAGGAAAAGGGAACCGATGGTGCACATCGCTGGATCGTCGATCCGCTCGATGGCACAACCAACTTCCTGCACGGCATTCCGCATTTTGCGGTTTCCATCGCACTGGAGCGTAACGGCGAAGTTGTCGCCGGCGTAATCTTCAATCCGGCCACCGATGAACTCTACACCGCCGAGCGCGGCGGCGGCGCATTCCTCAACGATCGCCGCATCCGCGTTGCCGCGCGCAAGGCGCTGACGGATTGCGTCATCGGCTGCGGCGTGCCGCATCTCGGCCGCGGCAACCACGGCAAGTTCCTGGTCGAGCTTCGTCACGTTATGGGGGAGGCTGCAGGCATCCGTCGCATGGGTGCGGCGTCGCTCGATCTCGCCTACGTTGCCGCTGGCCGTCTCGACGGTTACTGGGAAGCCGATCTTTCGCCGTGGGACATGGCGGCCGGCCTCGTGCTGATTCGGGAAGCCGGTGGTTTCGCCTCCGACATCAAGGGCGGCACGGATATCTTCGGCAGCAGTTCCGTTGCTGCAGGCAACGAATATATCCACAAGGCGCTCGTTGAGGTGGCCAACCGCCCTATTCCGGGCCGCTGATTGGTTTTCAGCAGAAAACCTGCCGTTTTCTGCAAGTTTTCGATGCCCGGCGAATGTTCGCCGGGCGTTTTTGTTTTCCCTCGCTCGGCTCCATGCCTTCTTTCGTGAAAAGCCTGTGACGAAAGACCGGCTTTTCGCTTCAAATCGTCGCAATTTTCAAATAGCTTCCGCTGGATAGCTGACCAAAGGGAATGCGAACGTTATGGCGGATTCGGAGCTGCTCGATCTTGGCGTCGAGAAACCGGTGACCACACGGGAATACAGCCACAAGCTGTCCAGCCCCACACCGTTTCTCTGGACGATGGTTCTGTTTCTGATCCTCGTCGGTTTTCTGGCAGCGATTCTCTATCGGCAGGCGCACACCGCCTTCATGACCAATCCGGGGCTCAACGGCTTCATTCTCGGTGTGCTCGCCATCGGCATCATTCTGGTGTTTACGCAGACGATGAGCCTGCGTTCGGAAGTCCGCTGGTTCAACGCCTTTCGTGCCGCCGGCAGCGTCGAAAAGGTCGGTCGCGCGCCCAAACTGCTTGCGCCGATGAGCACGCTGATCGGCAAGCGTGGTGAAGTCCGCCTTTCTGCCGTTACGCAACGCACGATCCTCGATTCCATCGCAACGCGCCTCGACGAGACGCGTGATACTTCGCGTTATCTCGTCGGCTTGCTGGTATTTCTCGGCCTGCTCGGCACCTTCTGGGGTCTTATCGGCACCATTGGCGCCATCAGCAACGTCATCCAGTCTCTCGACCCAAGCGCCGGTGACAGCAATGATATTCTCGGTTCGCTCAAGGCCGGTCTCACCGCGCCGCTGGCGGGTATGGGAACGGCCTTTTCCTCGTCACTGCTTGGTCTCTCCGGTTCGCTTATTCTCGGTTTTCTCGATCTTCAGGCCGGCCGCGCCCAGAACCGTTTCTACACCCAACTCGAAAACTGGCTTTCCTCGGTGACGGATACGACGGACGCCCCAAGGGAGTCCCGGGGCGACGCAGGGGCCGTGGTGAGCACCGAGCGTTCGCTGGCGGCCATGACCAGTCTTGCCGAAGGCATTCAGGGTCTGGTCAAGAACATGCGCAGCGAACAGCAGATGTTGCGCGACTGGATCGAGGCGCAACAGGAGGAATCCAAATCGCTCCGCCGCACGCTCGACCGGCTTTCGGCGCGGATTGACAGCGATACGAAGTCTTCCGGACGCACCCGGCACGATAACGGGAGCGAATAGCCATGGCGCTTGCGCGCAACCGCCGCCGCGACAGGGGTGTGGATTATTGGCCGGGCTTCGTCGATGCGCTGTCGACGCTGCTGATGGCCATCATGTTTCTGCTGACGGTGTTCGTGCTCGCGCAATTCGTGCTGTCGCGTGAGATTACCGGCAAGGACGAGGTGCTGACGCGTCTCAACAGCCAGATTGCCGAATTGACCGAACTTCTGGCCATGGAAAAGGGCAACAAGCAGGATGTAGAGGACGCCTTGGCGAGCCTGCAATCCACTCTTGCCGCGTCTGAGAATGAACGGTCGCGGCTGCAGGCACTGCTCGACGCCGGCTCCGGCAACAATGCCAGCGCCAACGCCCGTATCGGCAGTCTCACCGGTGAACTGGACGAGCAGCGGCAGGCCAATTCCCGCGCCTCCGCGCAGATCGAGTTGCTCAACCAGCAGATTGCGGCGCTGAGGGCGCAGATTGCCTCGGTCGAAGCCGCGCTGCAGGCTTCGGAAGCCAAGGATGCCTCTTCTCAGGTCAAGATCGCCGATCTCGGCCGCCGCCTCAATGTCGCGCTGGCGCAGCGGGTGCAGGAACTGAACCGCTATCGGTCCGACTTTTTCGGGCGGTTGCGCGAAATTCTGTCCGATCGTGAAAACATCCGCATCGTCGGCGACCGATTTGTCTTCCAATCCGAAGTGCTCTTCCCTTCCGGCGGCAATGAACTCAATCCGGAAGGGCAAGCGGAAATGGCGAAGCTCGCAACCGCGCTGCTTGATCTCGCAAAGGAAATCCCGGCGGAGATCAACTGGGTCCTGCGCGTCGATGGCCATACGGATAATGTCCAGCTGTCCGGCTCCGGCCGCTACCGCGACAATTGGGAACTCTCCTCGGCCCGTGCCACTTCGGTTGTGAAGTTCCTGATCTCCAAGGGCGTGCCGGCAAACCGTCTGGTCGCTGCCGGCTTTGGAGAATATCAGCCGATTGCAGAAGGTGACTCACCGGAGGCACGGCAGCAGAACCGCCGTATCGAACTCAAGCTGACCGAGCGCTGAAATCGCGGACCGCATCTGGGCGGTTGCCTTCCGACGAAAGTAAACTTACGTTCGCGTAAAAGTAATTCCGTCATATCTGGGAGGGGCTGATGGAACGCTATGATGTGATCGTTGTCGGGGCGGGGCTTGCCGGGCTGGTTGCGGCAACGGAGGCTGCCGCGCGAGGTCTCAGCGTCTGCGTGGTTGATCAGGAGGGTGAGCGGAACCTGGGCGGACAGGCCTTCTGGTCGCTTGGCGGCCTGTTTTTCATCGATAGCCCAGAACAACGTCGGATGCGCGTGAGAGACAGTCTCGACCTTGCGAGGCAGGACTGGTTCGGTTCGGCCGGTTTTGATCGCCCGGAAGATCACTGGCCGCGTCGCTGGGCGGAGGCCTATCTCGATTTTGCTGCCGGTGAGAAGCGGGAATGGCTGCACCGCATGGGTATGCGCTGGTTTCCCGTTGTCGGCTGGGCCGAGCGTGGCGGCGGTTTGGCCGATGGCCATGGCAATTCTGTTCCACGCTTCCATGTCACCTGGGGCACAGGCCCCGGGGTGCTTGCTCCCTTCGTTAAAAAGGCAAAGCTTATCGCGGCGGATGGGCGGCTATCCTTCCGCTTCCGCCACCGGGTTGATCGGCTGGATATCGCCGATGGCGGGGTGACCGGCGTTTCCGGCGCGGTTCTTGCGAGCGATCCCGTGCAACGCGGAGAGGAGAGCAGCCGGGAAGAGCAGGGCGAATTCAGTATTTCCGCTGCTGCGGTCATTGTCAGTTCCGGCGGCATCGGCGGTAATCAGGAGCTGGTGCGGCGCAACTGGCCCGTGGAACGACTGGGCCAGCCGCCGCAAAACATGGTTTGCGGTGTGCCGGCGCATGTGGACGGCCGCATGATCGCCATCACCGAGGCGGCGGGTGGCGGGGTCATCAACCGTGACCGCATGTGGCATTACACCGAGGGTGTCAAAAACCACGACCCGATCTGGCCAGGTCACGGCATACGCATTCTGCCTGGTCCTTCGTCCTTCTGGTGCGATGCGAATGGTGACCGGCTTCATGCGCCGGCCATGCCTGGCTTTGATACGCTTGGCACACTGAAGATGCTGGGTGAACGTGGCAGCGGTTACAGCTGGTTCATTCTGACCAAAGCGATCATCAAGAAGGAGTTCGCGCTTTCAGGTTCGGAGCAGAATCCTGATCTGACGGGCAAGAATATGCGCCTGTTGCTGAAAAGGTTGGGAAAGGAGCCGCCTGGACCCGTGCGGGCTTTCATGGAACGGGGCGAGGATTTCGCCGTTCGTGATACGCTGGAAGAATTGGTGCCTGCGATGAACGCCATCGCCGGAAATGATCGTCTGGACACCAACCACATCCGCCGGCAGATCGAAGCGCGCGACCGCGAGATTGAAAACGGCTTTAGCAAGGATACGCAGGTAACGGCAATCCACGGTGCGCGCCGTTACCTCGGTGACCGGCTGATGCGGACGGCGAAACCGCATCGCCTGCTCGATCCTGCCATGGGGCCTTTGATTGCCGTGCGTCTGCATGTGCTGACGCGCAAGACCCTGGGTGGCCTGCACACCGACCTTGAGGCGAGGGTGCTGGACGCCGGCGGTGAGCCGGTGCCGGGGCTTTATGCCGCTGGCGAGGTGGCTGGTTTCGGCGGTGGCGGCATGCATGGATATAACGCGCTTGAAGGCACTTTCCTTGGAGGATGCCTGTTTTCCGGGCGCGTTGCGGGGCGCAGCGTGCTGACGTAACTCAGGCCTGTGCGCGCAGTTCTTCGGGCCCGGTCTGGAATTGCAGACGGGCGAGCCGGGCATAGAGACCGTTCTGGCGAATGAGACTCTGATGCGTGCCTTCCTCGATGATGCGGCCTTCATCCATCACCAGAATGCGGTCGGCTTTGAGAACGGTGGCAAGGCGGTGGGCGATGACAATGGTGGTGCGGCTGCTCATGAGCTCATCGAGAGCCTTCTGTACCAGTGTCTCGCTTTCCGCATCGAGCGCCGAGGTGGCCTCGTCCAAAAGCAGGATAGGTGCGTTGCGCAGGATGGCGCGGGCAATGGCGATGCGCTGGCGCTGCCCGCCGGAAAGTGTTACGCCGCGCTCTCCCACCTGGGTGTCATATCTGTCGGTAAGGCGTTCGATGAAGCTGTCGGCCTGCGCGGCGATGGCGGCGGCGCGCACTTCTTCCCGTGTCGCGTCAGGCCGTCCAAAGGCGATATTGTCATGGATGGAGGAGGCGAATATAGCCACATCCTGCGGGACGATGGATAGACGCGCCCGCAGATCGGCGAGCTTGACGTCGCGGATATCAGCGCCGTCAATGGTGATACGGCCCTGCTGCGGATCGTAAAAGCGCATCAGCAGCGAAAAGACCGTGCTCTTGCCCGCACCGGAGGGTCCGACGATGGCGACGGTTTCGCCGGCACTGACTTTGAAGGAGAGGCCGGAGACGATCGGCCGTCCTGCCGCGAGCGGGTAGACAAAATCGACATTTTCGAATGCGGCTTCGCCACGCGGTGGCTGGGGCAGAGTGACGGGCGCGGCGGGATCGAGAACCGGCGAGCGCTCGTCCAGCAGTTCGGACAGCCGTTCCGCCGCGCCGCCGGCCTGCGCCAGTTCTCCCCAGACTTCCGAGAGCTGGCCAAGGCCGCTGGCCGCGATGACCGAATAAAGCACGAACTGACCGAGCGTTCCCGCGGTCATGCTACCGGACAGGACGCTTTGCGCCCCATACCAGAGAATGCCGACAACGCTGCCGAAGACGAGCGTGATGGCGACGGCGGTGAGGATGGAGCGTGCGCCGATGGCGGCGCGTGCGCCTTGATAGGCCGCTTCCACCGAAGCGCCATAACGGGCATTCGCCAGCGTCTCGGCATTGAAGGACTGTACGGTGCGGCTCGCCCCAATCGTCTCGGAAGCATAAGCGGCGGAATTGGCCAAAGTGTCTTGTGTCATGCGGGAGCGGGCGCGAACCGAGCGCCCGAAGGCAATCAGGGGAAAAACGATAAAGGGAATGGCCAGCAGCGCGAGGCCGGAAAGACCGGGGCTGGTATAGATCATCATCGCCACGGCGCCGCAGCACATAATGATGTTGCGCAACGCCACCGACGCAGATGAGCCGAATGCGGAGCGGATCTGCACCGTGTCAGCCGTCAGTCGCGAGGTGAGCTCGCCTGAGCGGTTGGCATCGAAGAATTGCTGTGACAGCGTGGTGAGGTGGGCGAACACATCGCGGCGCAGATCGGCGACGACCCTCTCGCCGATCGTCATGACATAATAATAACGCATGGCGCTGGCGAGTGCGAGAACAACCGCAATGGCCAAAAGCATGGCGAAGTAGCTGTTGATCATACCGCCATCAGGCGTTTGGAAACCGTGATCGATGATGCGGCGAACGGCGAGCGGCAAGGCGAGAGTCGTGGCGGAAGACAGAACAAGTGCAAAAAGAGCCGCAGCCATCAAGCCACGATAACGCCTGAGATAAGGAAACAGGCCAAGGAGCGGTTTCAGGCTTCTCTGTTTCACCGCTTTATGCTGTTCGATGTCTGCCACGTCCTCTACGCTCCTCGTTCTCCGCCATTTTTCGGCCTTTTGCGGGCGAATTTCCGGTCTGCGGTAAAATTCCTGCCCGGCAGCCATCTCCTTTCACAAGGGGATAGCAGGCTCTTGTTATCTCGGCGACCTTCATGTATAGGCTCCGCATCGAATTGGGAAGCCATAGCCCATCTGGACTATGGCTTCATTTATTGAATTGGCTCAGTTGACGCAATTGCGGCAAATGGACCGCACGTCACTTAACCAGGAAGATTGTCATGAAGGCTGATATCCATCCCGATTATCACACGATCAAGGTGGTCATGACCGATGGCACCGAATACGAAACCCGCTCTACCTGGGGTTCGGAAGGCGCCGTCATGAACCTTGAAATCGACCCCAAGTCCCATCCGGCATGGACGGGCGGCAACCAGCAGCTTATGGACCGCGGTGGTCGCGTTTCCAAGTTCAACAAGCGTTTCGGCGGCCTCGGCCTCTGATTCCCTTGCGGACGGATTGTTAAAAAAGCCCGGTTTGACCGGGCTTTTTTGTTGCGCTGTTTTGGCGTCGGCATCTACCCGCATGACCGCTGAAACAAAAAAAGCAGGCCGGCGAGCCTGCTTTCAAATTGTCCACTCAATGTGGTGTTTTCTCAGTTGATCGAGAAAGCCGTGCGCAGAAGGTTGAGCTGCGCCTGAACGCTGTTCTCATTGTCCGGCACCTTCGCGGCTTCGGAGGGGCGATAGATTTCGCGGTCGAGCAAGGCGATGCGGTTCTGGAGACGCAGCGAGCGCTCGATAAGATCGCGGAAGGACTCCGGCAGGTCGTTCCAGCCGGGCGCGTTGCGGTCGACGTTAAAGCTGTCGAGGCGAACCTTATTCTTCTCGCTCAAAACCTGATCTCGGGTCATTTCACCGTTGTTGACGGCGCGCTGGAGAAGCAGCCAGGAGGCCATCTGCATCAGGCGAGTCGTGAGGCGCATCGATTCCGCGGCATAAAGCACTGAGGCCATGCGCGGCAAAACTTTCGAGGCAGCGCGGCCGGCGCCGTCGAGATAGCTTGCAGTTTCCTCGACCAGGGTCATGCCTTCGGTATAGAGGGTCTTGAACTGGTTGGAAGCAGCCGCGCGCCCCGCAAAGCTTATGGTATTTAAAACCTGTTCCGACATTTCTTTAAATCCCTGCTCACGCACCACACTGTCAGGCAACGACGATCCGGATATTTTGTTCCGGCCTTTAGTGTTTTCAGGATGGTATCTTTACCTGAAATGCGCAAGGCAATTATTAAAGAAGGGTTAATACCCACAGTTTTACCGAAGCCGGCGGCGGCAAAAAAAGAGCCGCGAAAGCGGCTCTCAAGGTAAAACAGGGAGAAAAATCAGACCAATTCGCCGAATGGAGAAGATGCCTGAAATCCAGAAGAACTGGACATGTATAGTAATCTCTCAGAAAGCTTAATTTTTGGTTAATGGTAAACGAAAGACTGACCCAAAACCTCTTATTTTGGAACGCACGTTGAACCGATTCTGCCGTTAGGCACGTGCGGGCCGGGTTTATTGGTCGCCGCGCATCAGGATCGGAAAAGATTCTCCGCCGCCTGTCTTCCCGCGGATTTCCGCTTTCTTTCCTCTTCGAGTCGGGTGATTTCGGCGTGGAGAAGCTCGATCCGGCTGTCCAGTTCGTCCACGGAGAGGAGGCTGAGATCGCTGCCAATCTGGTGCGCAGCGGGTTTTTGCGGGCGGTCGTCGTCAAAGAGGCTCATATGCCTGCTCCTTTTTCCACGTAGTCCCCCTCCTCGCCGGGATATTGCGGCGCGCGCGGGTCAAGCGCAATACTCTCCGGTGTCACCAGCGGCGAAGGCGTCGTCGGCATCATCGTCGAGAAATTGTCCTTCTCGTCGGTTGAAAGCGCGGCGCGCCTGCGGCTTCTGATAATGGCATAGGCAGTAATCAAAATATGGGCGACGGCTGTGACCAGAAACAGCGCATAGGGCCCGGAATAGGTCATGACAGCGCCGCCGAGCGTCGGTCCGATAATGGTGCCGACGCCGTAAAGCAACAGCAACCCGCCTGAAACCTTGACGAAATCCTCGGACGCCGCAAAGTCGTTGGCGTGCGCCACGGCTATGGGATAGAGCGCATTGGCGGCTGCACCGTAAACGGCGATCATCGGAATCAGAACGTAGACGTGATGCGGCTGCACGGCTGCGACCGCAAGTCCCGCGACGGCGCCAAGCCCCGCGAGGCCGGCCAGCACGTAACGACGGTCTATCCTGTCCGAAAGGCGACCCGCCGGGAACTGCGCCAATGCGCCGACGAAAATCGTGACGGACACCATGATGGCGATCATGGTCGGATCCAGGCCTGCCCGGGCACCGAAGACGGCGCCGAGCGTGCCGTAAGCACCGTTGGCGATGCCGATCATCAGAATGCCGACGAAGGAGACCGGGGAGTTGCGATAGAGCGCCGGCAAATCCAGTTTCACCTTCTGCAAGGGCTGTGGACTGGCCGCCTTTGAAAGCGTTGCCGGCAGAATGGCGATGCAATAAATGATGCCGCAGATCATGAACAGCGAGGTATTGCTGATATCTCCCATCGGCACGATCATCTGTCCCGCCACGACGCCCAGAAGCGTGATGGCGATATAGAGCGAAAAGATCATGCCGCGGCTTTCGTTCGTGGCGCGCTCGTTCAGCCAGCTTTCGATGATCATTGAGGTGCCGGCGGTGCAGAAGCCGGTAAGCGCACGCAGCGTAATCCACCAGACGTCATCAACGATGAGACCGGTCATGAGCACGGTCAGGCATACCAATGCGACGAAAGACGCAAAAGCCCGCACATGGCCAGCACGGCGCACGATGGCCGGCGCGACAAAACAACCAACAACGAAGCCCGCAGCCCAGGAGGTTCCGAGGAAACCAAGTATCTCGTTGGAGTAACCTTCTGCCGAGCCACGCACTGGCAGAACGAGGCCCTGAAGACCGTTGCCGAGAAAGAGAAACAGAGTGCTGGATAAAAGAGCGAATACGGGTAGAAGATTTCTGCTCATGACAACACTCTCATGCGTTCGGACGGACGGTCGGACAGGTCATACAACGGGAGTTACCCGAATGAGTTGCACTCTTCTGGTGAACGGTAAAAATGTCCAGCCTGTGACGATGCAGAAATAAAGAAAAGGCTCAATAAATGACGAAGGCGATCGGCCTTTTTTTACTGCTGGCCATGGCCGTCCAGATTATCCGGCCGCTCGGCCTGCCGGGGCTGAAGAAACGGGGCGATTGCTGGAAGATAGCGGTTGCCGCCTTTGTCATCTGGTCGGTAACGCTGCTTCTGCGCCCATAAGAAAAAGCCGCCCCGGGAGACGGCTTTCATTCACTAAAGCTCTGGAGCGAAGCCTCAGGCTGCCTTTTCGAGTTCCTGCTTCCAGTTGCCCTTGGCCGCTAGACTGTTCATGGCGGCGCGGTGCGTGAAGGCGCGCTGGCCGGCAGCGACATTCTCCTGCTTGCCGCCCCAGGTCTTGAGGGCCGTATCCTGAAGCGCGCGGCCGTAGGAGTAGGTGAGAGACCAGGGCAGGTCATAACCGGAATTCATGGCGGAGAGATGCGCCGTTGCCTCTTCGGAGGACTGGCCGCCGGAAAGGAAGGCAATGCCCGGAACGGCGGAAGGTACGGTCGCCTTCAAGACCTTCACGGTCTTTTCCGCCACTTCCTCGACGGAAGCCTTGCGGGCCTTCTTGCCGTCGATGATCATGTTCGGCTTGAGGATCATGCCTTCGAGGTTCACGCGGGCGTCGAACAGGTCCGCGAAGACGGTCTGCAGAACCCATTGCGTGACTTCCGCGCAGCGGTCGATGTCATGCGTGCCCGGCTCGCCGTCCATCAGGACTTCAGGCTCAACGATCGGCACGATATCCGCCTGCTGGCAGAGAGCGGCATAACGGGCGAGCGACTGGGAGTTTGCCTTGATCGAACCCCAGCTCGGGCGCTGTTCACCGATTGTGATGACGCCGCGCCACTTTGCGAAGCGCGCACCGGCTTCGTGGTACTTGCGCAGGCGCTCATAAAGACCGTCGAGGCCTTCGGTGATGAATTCATGCGGGTGGAAAGCCATCGGCTTGGCGCCGATATCCACCTTGATGCCCGGCAGGCTGCCAGCCGCCTTGATGATATCAACGAAAGGCGTGCCGTCGGCGGCCTTCTGGAACAGGGTCTCTTCGTAAAGGATAACGCCGGAGATGTATTTCTTCATGGCGTCGTCGGAGCGGAACAGCATTTCGCGATAGTCGCGGCGGGCGGTCTCGGTGGACTCCAGATTGATGCTGTCGAAACGCTTTTTGATCGTTCCCGTGGATTCGTCGGCGGCGAGCAGGCCCTTGCCGTCGGCGACCATTTTGATTGCGATGTCTTCGAGACGTTCGGTCATTTGCTATTCTCCCAAGGCACAATAAATTTCCGATAACAGAAGTTCCAGGGCAGGGAAATGGCACGCTAACTCATTGAAACGATTGAAATGATTTCAATCGTTTGAAACTTTTCCTCCTGCGTGCACTTACCAAAAGACAAGGTCGGACAAGCATGGCTTGTCCGACCTTGTGTCAGGCAAGTAGGGTAAGTTTACTTGGCGGCGGTCAGGATGGCAACGCCCGGCAGTTCCTTGCCTTCCATCCATTCAAGGAAGGCGCCGCCGGCGGTCGAAACATAGGAGAAATCCTCGGAAACGCCGGCATGGTTGAGCGCGGCCACGGTGTCGCCGCCGCCTGCGACAGAGACGAGCTTACCGGCCTTCGTGCATTCCGCGGCATGTTTTGCGGCAGCCACGGTGGCTGCATCGAAGGGTTCGATTTCGAAGGCGCCGAGCGGCCCGTTCCAGACCAGCGTTTCCGCGCGTGAAATCCAGGCCTTGATGCTTTCAACCGATTTCGGGCCGACATCGAGCACCATGGCGTCAGCGGGAATGGCGTTGATGTCGACCGTTTCATTGGCCGCACCGGCCTTGAATTCGCGGGCAACGACGCCGTCTTCCGGCAGCACGATGGCACAGCCGGAGGTCGCGGCTTCGATCATGATCTGCTTTGCGGTCTCGGCCAGATCATGCTCGCAGAGCGATTTTCCAACCTGGGCGCCACGGGCGGCGAGGAAGGTGTTGGCCATGCCGCCGCCGATGACGAGGGCATCGACCTTCTTGACGAGGTTCATCAGAAGATCGATTTTGCTTGAAACCTTCGCGCCGCCGACGATGGCGACGACGGGACGCACCGGCTGGCCGAGGCCCTTTTCCAGAGCCTCAAGCTCTGCCTGCATGGTGCGGCCGGCATAGGCGGGCAGGTGGCGGGCGAGGCCCTCGGTGGAGGCGTGGGCGCGATGCGCGGCGGAGAAGGCGTCGTTGACATAGATATCGCCATTGGCCTCCAGAGCCTCGACGAAGGTGGGATCGTTCTTTTCTTCGCCCTTGTGGAACCGCGTGTTTTCCAGAAGCAGGATATCGCCTTCATTCAGTTTCGCAACGGCCTCCGCCGCCGGCGCGCCGATGCAGTCGGACGCGAAGGAGACGGCATGGTCCAGCACCTCCTCAACTGCTGGTACGATCTGGGAAAGCGACATGTCAGCCACGGGTTCGCCCTTCGGACGGCCAAAATGGGCAAGCAGAATAACCTTTGCGCCCTTCTTGGAAAGTTCCAGAATGGTCGGCGCGACCCGCTCGATACGGGTCTTGTCCGTAACTTTGCCATCCGCGACCGGCACGTTGAGATCAACGCGGACGAGAACGCGCTTTCCGGCAATGTCGTTGAGGTCATCGATGGTCTTGAAGGCGGGCATAGGTCGATCCTGATTTGTTGCGAGTTCGGCAGGGACCATACTATGCCTGATTGCCGACGCAAGCCGGTCAGGCTTCATTTTCTCTCACGGTGTTTGAAGGTGCGACCACGTCTTGTGCGGTAGCGGTGGAACGCGACTGACGCCGCTGCGCCAGATAGTCGCGCACCCGTTTGAAAATTTCCGAGAAGCTGATGAAGATTGGCAGCGTGGTAGCCGGTTCGACCGGCTCCAGCGAAATTCCGACACCCGCTATCGCCTCATGTTCGTCCAAAGTCCGCACGATCAGAACGATGGAGCCGAGGCGCACGCGGTCGGCATAATCGGCCCGTCCGGCAAGACGTGTCTCGATGAGTTCTGCGATGCTCATTGCCTGTTCTGCTGGCGCAAGCAGGCCGGGACCATAGGCGGCATCAAGCTCCTTCGCCGGCCGGGCGGGAGAGATCGCGAAGGTGCCGAAGAAATCGGCGTCGTCATCGGCGACGGGCAGGGCGCTCGCGAAGAGCCGGTCGATCAGGCGGGAATAACCGGGGGCGATGAAGAGATAGACAAGATCATTTTCACGCAGCCGCCCGGCATATTGGTAGCGAATCGATTTGCCGTCACGCACCACCAGCGAAGGCATGGCCCAGCGGGGAATGCGCTCGCCCTGCAGGATGGCGCTGCCCTTTGCCACGCGGTAGGAAATCAGTTCGTGATTGGCCGTGCCGGGAAGGTCAACCTCCAGCTTGTCCACTTCGCCCATGCGCGGCGGCACGATCAGCCCCAGCCTTGTTGCCACCGGTTTGATGGTCCAGCCCTGCACGAGGAGCGAAACCAGCACGATGATGAAGGCGGCATTGAAATAGATCTGGGCATCATCAAGTCCACCGAGGATGGGCATGATGGCAAGCAGGATGGAGACGGCGCCGCGCAGGCCCACCCAGGCGACGAAAGAGGTTTCCTGTTGAGTGTAGTTAAACGGCATGAGGCTGAGCCAGACCGCGAGCGGACGGGCGACGAAGATCAGGAACAGCGCCAGCAGGATGGCTGGAATGGCGATTGCAGGAAACTGCGACGGTGTGGCAAGCAGGCCGAGCATCAGGAACATGATGATCTGTGCCAGCCACGTCAGCCCTTCGTGGAAGCGACGGATCGTTTCCTTGGCGAAGATCCTGCGATTGCCGGCGACAATGCCGGCGACATAGACCGCCAGAAAGCCGCTGCCGCCGATCGTGCCGGTGAAGGAAAACACGAGCAGCGCCAGCGCAAGCACAAAGATCGGCGCCAGCCCGCGATCGGCGGCAGAACGGTTGACCACGGCGGCGATCATGAGACCGCCCAGCACGCCGACGATCACGCCGAGGCCCATTTCCTCAACAAAAAGCAGCAGAAAACCGCTGTCGATACCGGCCAGGCCCTGTCCTTTGGCGATGATCTCGACCAGGGCGACTGTGAGGAAGATGGCCATTGGATCGTTGGTGCCGGATTCGACCTCCAGCGTGGAGCGCACCTGATCGCGGATGTGGATGCCGCCGATGCGCAGCAGGAAAAACACCGCTGCCGCATCGGTGGAGGCGACGATGGCACCGAGCAGCAGGCCCTCTAGCCAGGAGAGCCCGAGCAGGAGGGCGGCTGCGCCCGCGAAAAAGACGGATGTGAGAATAACGCCGACCGTGGCAAGCGCCATTGCCGGTGCCGCGGAAAGCCGGAAAGACTGGATCGACGTGCCAAACCCGGAGTCGAACAGGATGACGGCAAGTACCAGCGAACCGAGCATATAGGCGAGAGGGTTGTTGGTGAATTCGATACCGAGTCCGTCCACACCCGCCGCAAGTCCAATCACAAGGAAGAGCAACAGCAGCGGCGCGCCGAAGCGGTAGGCGATGAGGCTCGAGAAGGCGGCGACGAGGACGAGAACAGTTGCCACCAGCAACAACAGATAAAATGATTCCACGTCCACCGCCTCTTTCACGCCGCGCTGGCCACCGCAATGATTGCTCTGCACGTTCGCAGTCAATGCGCCACGGGTTGCGGTCTGTCAGCGCTCGGTTGGCGGCGTTGAAAGGTAACGCAAGGCGGGGTGTATCGAAAGATACGGCAGGGCCGAAGTGCATTGCGCACGACCGTTATCCCTGAGTCCCTTGTCCGTTTCAAAATGGACCAGACAAAGGCAGGAAATTGAAAACATGGCGGCACTGTAGAGGAAAACCGGGAATAAAAAATCCGGCGGGATCGCTCCCGCCGGAATGCATCGACTGATGGGTATTCGTTAGATGGTCTTCGCGAAGGCGACAGCCGTATCCGACATGCGGTTGGAGAAGCCCCACTCGTTGTCGTACCAGGACAGGACGCGCACGAAGTTGCCTTCCATGACCTTGGTCTGGTCATTGGCGAAGATCGACGAGTGGCTGTCGTGGTTGAAATCGCGGGAAACCAGCGGCTCGTCGGTATAGCCGAGGATGCCCTTCAGCTGGCCGTCGGAAGCCGCCTTGATGGCTGCGTTGATTTCGGCAACGGTCGTGCTCTTCTTGGCCACGAACTTGAAGTCGACAACCGACACGTTCGGGGTCGGAACGCGGATCGACGTGCCGTCAAGCTTGCCCTTGAGGTGTGGCAGGACGAGGCCAACAGCCTTTGCGGCGCCTGTCGAGGTCGGGATCATGGACAGGGCTGCGGCGCGGGCGCGGTACAGATCCTTGTGCATGGTGTCCAGCGTCGGCTGGTCGCCGGTGTAGGAGTGGATCGTGGTCATGAAGCCATGATCGATGCCAACGGCGTCATCGAGAACCTTCACGACCGGCACGAGGCAGTTGGTGGTGCAGGATGCGTTGGAGATGACGAGGTGATCCTTCGTCAGCTGGTCATGGTTGACACCGAAGACGACGGTGAGATCGGCGCCGTCAGCGGGAGCCGAAACGATGACGCGCTTGGCGCCGGCCGTCAGATGGGCAGCAGCCTTGTCGCGGGCCGTGAAGATGCCGGTGCACTCAAGCGCGATATCGACGCCCAGTTCCTTGTGCGGCAGCGTTGCCGGGTCGCGAACGGCCGTCACCTTGATCGGCTTGCCACCGCCAACGATGATGGTGTCGCCTTCGACCTTGACGTCGGCCGGGAACTTGCCGTGGATCGAATCGTAGCGCAGCAGGTGAGCGTTGGTTTCAACCGGGCCGAGGTCGTTGATGGCGACGACTTCGATATCGGTGCGGCCGGATTCGACGATGGCGCGCAAAACATTGCGGCCGATGCGGCCGAAGCCGTTAATGGCAACTTTTACAGTCATTTACAGTCTCCCGATCAAGAATGGGCTTGGTCTTTGCTGAATGGTGAGGGCTTGGGAAGCCCTTACGCAAGTTTTGCCTCGACTGCGGCGACGACAGCTTCTGCCGTGATACCGAAGTGCTTGAAGAGATCCTTCGCCGGGGCGGACGCTCCAAAGGAGTGCATGCCGACGAAAGCGCCATCGTTACCGATGAAATAATCCCAGCCCTGGCGGATGGCGGCTTCCACCGCGATCTTGACCGGAGCCTTGCCGATGATGGCGTTGCGATAGGTTTCCGGCTGTTCCTTGAAGAGTTCGAAGCAGGGAACGGAAACGACGCGGGCGGATACGCCCTTGTCCTTCAGCGTTGCGGCCGCTTTCAGAGCCACTTCGACTTCCGAACCGGAAGCGAAGATCGAAACCTTGGCGTCGCTGGCGGAGACGAGTTCGTAGGCGCCGTAAGCAGACAGGTTCTTCTCTTCATATTCCTTGCGCGAAGGTGCAAGGTTCTGGCGGGTTAGGGCCAGCGCAGACGGACGATGCTTCTGTTCCAGCGCCAGCTGCCAGCATTCCGCCGTCTCGGTCTCATCCGCCGGGCGGAAGACGAGCAGGTTCGGAATGGCGCGAAGGGCAGCGATCTGCTCCACCGGCTGGTGGGTCGGGCCGTCTTCACCAACGCCGATGGAATCATGCGTCAGAACGTGGACGACACGGATGCCCATGAGGGCAGCAAGACGGATCGACGGACGGCAGTAGTCCGAGAAGATCAGGAAGCCGCCCGCATAAGGAATGAGACCGCCATGCAGTGCGATGCCGTTCATGGCAGCAGCCATGCCGTGTTCGCGGATGCCGTAGTGCAGATAACGGCCGGAGAAGTCCGTCGGCGTGATGGACTTCATCTGGCTGGTCTTGGTGTTGTTGGACGGCGTCAGGTCGGCAGAACCGCCGATCATTTCCGGCAGCACGCCGTTAATGACTTCGAGCGAGTCTTCCGAGGCCTTGCGGGTCGCAACGGTCGGGTTGTTCTCGATGATCTTCTTCTTGAAAGCATCGATCGAGCTATCGAAATTGCCCGTCAGGTCGCCGGCGAAGCGGCGCTTGAACTCGGCTTTCTTGCCGGCCTCAGCGGCTTCGAGGCGGGCTTCCCAGTCCTGACGCGTCTTGGTGGAGCGCAGACCGGCAAGACGCCATGCATCCAGCACGTCTTCCGGAATGACGAAAGCTTCGGCTTCCCAGTTCAGGCTCTTGCGGGCCGCAGCGATTTCTTCTGCGCCGAGCGGGTTGCCATGAACCTTATGGGTGCCCTGCTTGTTGGGCGCGCCGAAACCGATGACGGTCTTGCAGGCGATGAAGGTCGGGCGGTCCGATTTCTGCGCGGCTTCGATGGCAGCGGCGATCGCATCCGGATCATGGCCGTCAACACGGATGGTGTTCCAGTGAACCGCCTGGAAACGGGCAATCTGATCGGTGCTGTCGGAGAGGCCAACTTCGCCGTCGATGGTGATGTTGTTGTCATCCCAGAAGAGAACGAGCTTGTTAAGCTTCAAATGGCCGGCAAGCGCGATGGCTTCGTGGCTGATGCCTTCCATGAGGCAGCCGTCGCCGCACAGTACATAAGTGAAGTGGCTCTGCAGGTCGGAGCCGAACTCCTCTTCCAGCTTGCGTTCGGCGATTGCCATGCCCACGGCGTTGGCGATGCCCTGGCCGAGCGGACCGGTGGTCGTTTCGATGCCGGTGGCGTGGCCATATTCAGGATGGCCGGCGGTCTTGGAACCGAATTGACGGAAACGCTTGATCTCGTCGATCGTCATGTCCTCGTAGCCCGTAAGATAGAGCAGCGAGTAAAGAAGCATCGAACCATGACCTGCCGACAGCACGAAACGGTCGCGATCCGGCCAGAGCGGCGCCTTGGGATCGAATTTCAGATAACGGGTGAAGAGAACGGTGGCGACATCAGCGGCGCCCATCGGCAGACCGGGATGGCCTGAATTGGCCTTCTCCACTGCATCCATGGCAAGAAAGCGGATCGCATTTGCCATCCGGTTGTGTTTGTCGCGAGAAATCATGGCTTTTCCGTCTGTTTCCGGGTGAAAGGAGATAGTTTTACGCAACTATCCAAAAAGCGGGTTGATCCATAGCAGGTGAGGCAGGCAAGTCAATAAATCGACGGGCAATTGCGGTTCTGCGGTCGATAAAAATCGTTTCGCAAAGCGGGGGCTGGAACGGATTTCGTGTCCCGCCCGGCCCGGTTTCTTCGTTCATCCACAGAGCAAAACGCCACAATGCACTGGTTTGATTGACGGGATGGTAAATCGGGTAATAACCTCGTGAGCGTTTAAATAGCCTGAAACCGGACGATTCGGCCGGTGGCGTGCGAGTTGGAAAAAACGATGTCGGCTGAGAAGACCTTACAATCTGCGCTGACGGAGCTGAATGCTGCCATCACAAATCTCGAAAATGCCATCGATATGCGTATCGAGCGGCAGAGAGAGACCGGCGAGATCGATAACGAGGTGAAGCGCGTCCATGTCGACCGCGCCAGACTGGCGCAGGAACTGGACCAGGCCGAGTTTCGCGCTAACCGTCTTGAAGAAGTCAATCGCGAGGTTTCGCGCCGGCTGGTGACGGCCATGGAGACGATCCGCGCGGTGCTGGATCGATAGGAGCGGTATCATGGCGCAAGTTACTGTTATGATCGACGGAAAGGCCTATCGCATGGCGTGCGAAGCAGGCCAGGAAGACCACCTGACCGACCTTGCCACCCGTTTCGACCGGTATGTCGGGCATCTAAAGAGCCAGTTCGGAGAAATCGGCGACCTGAGGCTAACGGTGATGGCTGGTATCATGGTGATGGACGAGCTTTCCGAGCTCAACCGCAAGATCGAGAAGCTGGAAGGTGAGGTCGCATCCCTCTCCCGCAATCGCGATGGCATGGCCGAGCACAAGGCGAAGTCGGATGAGATGGTGGCGCTTGCCATCGGCGATCTGGCCGACCGGCTGAACGGCATTACCGAAAAATTGCTGGACCGCCCAAAACCGGCGGCACACTGATCATCCGGAATTCCGAAGCGATAAAATTTCGCTCTGCGCCTCTGGCGGTTTTTCCCGATCCGTCCTATATCTTGAATGCGTTCTGCGCTTCTCGACAGGAACCACAATCCCTGGGGCCATACTCGATCCAAAGGGAGCTGTCCCTGGCCAGTCCCGTGGGGCTGGACACACGGTGCCCACCTACTTTTGTAGGCACCCAGGATCGTAAATCTCCATCGGTCGCCGTGGAACGCGCTTGAAGTTTCGGGACAATTCCGATGCTTCCCTGTACCCTCGAGATAGTCGACAGTCATTTTTCATAACTGCCGGGCACGGCTTTTTTATATTCCTGTCATTGCAATGGCGGAACAATTCCCTATTATCCGGATTGGTATGTCTGTCATGCCCTTTAAAAAGGGGCGCTGCGGCCAAAACCGCGACGTGCCGTTCAACAGCCCAAAGAGCTAAACTTGTTTACTGAAATTATGATCGTGGTCCTGCTCACCGTATTGAACGGTGTGCTTGCCATGTCCGAGCTTGCCGTTGTCTCCTCCAGACCGGCGAGGCTAAAGGTGCTTGCCACGCAAGGCAGCAAGGGCGCCACACAGGCGCTCAGCCTTTCCGAAAACCCCGGACGCTTTCTTTCTACAGTGCAGATCGGCATCACGCTGGTCGGCGTCCTCTCGGGCGCATTTTCCGGCGCCACGCTCGGTGCCCGCTTTACGGCGTGGCTTCTGGAGCAGGGTGTTCCTGACCGTGCGGCCGATGCAATTGGCGTCGGCTCGGTCGTCGTCGCCATTACTTATCTGTCGCTGATCGTCGGCGAACTGGTGCCAAAGCAGATTGCGTTGCGCGATCCTGAAAAGATTGCCGCGCGTGTTGCGCCTACCATGATGCTGCTGTCCAAGGTCGGCGCGCCGCTGGTGTGGCTGCTCGACCGGTCGGGTAAGGCCATTCTGGCGCTTCTCGGCCATAGTGGCGAATCCAACGCGTCGGTTACCGACGATGAAATTCGCACCGTTCTGGCCGAAGCCCATAGCGCCGGCGTGATCGAGACCGAAGAATCGGCGATGATCACCAGCGTCATGCGCCTTGCTGACCGCAACGCGCGCGGCCTGATGACGCCGCGTCGCGACGTGGAAGTGGTCGATATCGAAGACAGCGCCGAGGAAATCCGCGAGCAGCTTCGCGGGACGCAGCGTTCGCGTCTGCCGGTGCGCAACGGCGCGTCCGACGAAATTCTTGGCGTGCTTTTCGCCAAGGACGCCTTCGATGCGCTGGCCTCCGGCAAGGAGCTCAACATTCGTGAGCTTCTGCGCGAGGTGCCCGTCGTGTCCGACCTGACGAGCGCCGTTGACGTCATCCAGTCGCTGCGTCGCTCCACCGTGCACATGGTCCTCGTTTATGACGAGTACGGCCATTTCGAAGGTATCATCAGCTCCGGCGACGTGCTAGAGGCCATTACCGGTGCCTTTCAGGAAGATGACGACGAAGAGCCGGCCATGGTCGAGCGCGAGGACGGTTCGTTCCTCGTTGCCGGCTGGATGCCTGCCGATGAGTTCGCTTATCGCATGGGCTTCCAGATCAATGAGGACGCCGAGTTCGAGACCGTCGCCGGACTTGTCCTGGACGAGTTCCGTCGCCTGCCGGAACTGGGTGAACATGTAACCCGCAACGGCTGGCGTTTCGAGGTCATCGACCTTGATGGTCACCGCATCGACAAGGTTCTCGTGAGCCGGGCCGCCTGATGCCCGGTGACGTTGCCGAAAAAGCAAGGTTGCGCGGCGAACGGCTCGCCGCGCGAGATGCTCTGACACTGGCGGAACGGCACGAGAAGAGCCGGTTCATTACCGCCCACGGTGCCGCGGATATTCCCCTTGTGCCGGGGACCGTCATCTCCGGCTTCATGCCGATCCGCTCGGAGGCGGATACCCGTCCGCTGATGGAAGCGTTGCGGGCGAGGGGCGGACGTCTCGTCCTTCCCGTTGTGCTGGATCGTGAAACCATTGTCTTCAGGGCTTTCGAGAGGGATACGCCGCTGGTGAAGACCGGCTTCGGCACGACCGGTCCGGGTGAGGATGCGGAGCTTCTCGATCCCGATATACTGCTCGTACCTCTTTCCGTCTTCGATGGACACGGGCAACGGGTTGGTTATGGCGCAGGCCATTATGACCGCGCCATCGCGCGGTTGCACGCCAAGGGCAAACAGCCCGTTCTCATCGGTGTCGCCTTTGACTGCCAGGAAGTGGCAGGCATCCCCGCGGAACCGCACGATGTCTCGCTTCACGCCATTCTGACGGAAAGCGGTCTGCGCTGGTTTTCAGCCCCGTTGTCGATCTCCGATAGTGGGCAAAAGACGCTTTAGCACTTTTTAAAAGATGGATTACCCGTTAGAGGGGACGAAATATCGAAACATGCGCAAGATCGGGGCGGGTGAATGAGGCTTCTTTTTCTCGGAGACATGGTTGGCAAGACCGGACGCACGGCTGTCTGGGAGCGATTGCCGGGGCTGATTTCCGATCTGAAGCTGGATTTCGTCATCGTCAACGGTGAGAATGCTGCTGGTGGTTTCGGTATCACCGAGGATATCTATCTCGAGACCATCAATGCCGGTGCCGATGTTGTCACCACCGGCAATCACGTCTGGGATCAGAAAGAGGCGGTTTCCTTCTGCGAGCGCCATGACCAGTTCCTGCGGCCCGCCAATTACCCCGAGGGTACGCCGGGCAAGGGCTCGGGCATTTTTTATGCCCGCAACGGCGCACGCATATTGGTCGCCAACATCATGGGGCGGGTCTTCATGCATCCGGAGCTGGACGACCCCTTCAAGTCGGCGGAAAGCATTCTTGCTGCCTGCCCGCTGAAGGAACAGGCGGATGCCATCATCTTCGATTTTCACGCCGAGGCGACCAGCGAGAAACAGTGCTTCGGACATTTCGTGGATGGCCGTGCAAGCTTCGTCGTCGGCACCCACACCCATGTTCCGACAGCTGACGCACAGATATTGAACGGCGGAACCGCCTACATGTCGGATGCGGGCATGTGCGGCGATTATGACAGTTCCCTCGGAATGGACAAGGAAGAGCCGATCAACCGCTTTATCTCCAAGATGCCGAAGGGCCGCTTTGAGGCAGCGAGCGGGCCTGCCACG
This sequence comes from Rhizobium sp. ZX09, assembly GCF_017357485.1. Classification (NCBI taxonomy): domain Bacteria; kingdom Pseudomonadati; phylum Pseudomonadota; class Alphaproteobacteria; order Hyphomicrobiales; family Rhizobiaceae; genus Rhizobium; species Rhizobium sp. ZX09. Next base: position 719,260 of record NZ_CP031364.1, on the reverse strand, counting down.
ATCTGCGGTGTCGGGGTGGAGATTTCCGACCGGACTGGGCTTGCGGAAAAAATTGCGCCACTGCGCATCGGGCCGCGACTTTCGGAAACGCTGCCTTCCTTCTGGGTTTGATCCCGCCGAAGCGTTCACAATGACGAGAGTGCCAGCCTTCAGTTGCTGATGTAACTGGACGCTCGGCAAAACCTGTCCCATCCTCTCAGCTTCGCAAGTTCAGGGGAGTGGCATGATGCTGCGCGTGCTAATGCTTGCAATAACAGGACTGATCGCCTGTTCGGGAGCGGCCTTCTCCCAGTCGGCGAGCCGTCCTCCCGTCAGCCAGTGCCAGGCGATCGCCAGCGCCATTCCGGGCGTGATGTTCGCGCGCTTCGATGCGCGCAGTGTTCAGCTGGCTCAGGCCACGGCGAAGGAAGAGGTGAAAATCAGCTTCATCGGCCACTCCACCTACCTGATCGAAAGTCCCGGCGGGGTAACGATTGCCACGGATTATAACGGCGTCTATCGCCCTCCCGTCATGCCGACGGTGGTGACCATGAACCGGGCGCATTCAACACATTTCACCCTCAATCCGGACCCGGCCATTCAATATGTGCTGCATGGCTGGAGCGATACGCCGGGAGAAAAAGCCGAGCACAAGGTGCTCGTGGGCGACGTTTACATCCGCAATGTCTCAACCGACATCCGCAACCGCTGGGGAGATTATGAGTCTTTTCAGGAAAACGGCAATTCCATCTTCATCTTCGAGGTTGCCGGGCTGTGTATCGGCCATCTCGGCCATCTGCATCATGAGTTGACGGACACGCATTATGCCGAGATCGGCCGCCTGGATGTGTTGATGGTGCCTGTCGATGGTGGTTTGACCATGGGGGCCGACAGCATGAGCAGGGTGGTCAAGCGCCTGCGCTCCGCGCTGATCCTGCCGATGCATCGCACCGGCCCGCCGCTGGAGCAGTTTCTGACCATGTTTGGCGAAAATTTCGCTATCGCCTATGCAAGCGATCCGGTCATCCGGGTCTCGATGAGAAACCTTCCCCGCCAGCCGCAGATACTGGTGCCGAAAGGCATGTAAATGGCGACGGGCGGGGAAAGGCTCGGGGAGCGGGTTCTCAGGCGAAGGTGAGGTGCTGGCGAACGCCGACGTCGGGCGTCTTGTCATCCGACATGTTTGCCTTGGCGATTTCCCAGCCGAATTTCAGCGTACTGTCCGTCGAAGCCCAGATATCGGCATCATCGACATGCAACGCCAGCATGGTCAGTTGCGGATCGCTCTTGCCGTGCTCGTACCAGGCGGCGGTGACTGAATTCCAGTATTCGTCGATCTTTGATTTGTCATCTCGCGCTTCGAGGACGCCCGAAAGGCAGGCGTGATAATCATGATCCTTGCCCACGAGGCAGAAATGTGCACGGGATCCGGATTTGAGCGATTTTACCAGATCTGTATCTTTTTTGGAAAAAAACCAGATCGTGTTGGTCTTGGGGTCAGCGTGGGGCGCCATAGGCTGCATGTGACTGTGCAGGCCCTCAAGGCCGAGCATGCCGGCATGGACGGAATTGATCTCGTCCCAGAGCTGGCGGGCCGGGGCTTCTCTTGCTTCAGTCAGGCTGACCATATGTCTTCTCCTTCCGGTTTGGGGCTGCGGCGGAGTGGACAAGATGGCCTTCTCCGTCGCGTTCATGATCAGAACGAAGAGCGGATAAATCAGTTCCTTCTGTTGTTGCGGCAAGAGAAAGCGCCTGCGGGCTTGAACGATGAGCCTATCGCACTTATAAGGCCCGCAATCTCCAAATTACGATAAATCAGGTTTTCCATGGCTGGTCATTCACAGTTCAAGAACATCATGCACCGCAAGGGCAAGCAGGACTCCGTGCGGTCCAAAATGTTTTCCAAGCTTGCGCGCGAAATCACCGTTGCGGCCAAGACGGGCATGCCCGACCCGAACATGAACCCGCGCCTGCGTCTGGCCATCCAGAACGCCAAGGCCCAGTCCATGCCGAAAGACAATATCGAGCGCGCCATCAAGAAGGCTGCGGGTGCCGAAGGCGAGAACTATGATGAGGTCCGCTACGAAGGCTACGGCCCTGGCGGCGTCGCCGTCATCGTCGAGGCGCTTACCGACAACCGTAACCGCACTGCCTCCAATGTACGATCCATCTTCACCAAGGCTGGTGGTGCGCTGGGTGAAACCGGATCGGTCTCCTTCTCCTTCGACCGTGTCGGCGAGATTTCCTACAAGGCGGAAGTCGGCGATGCAGACAAGGTGATGGAAGCGGCCATCGAGGCCGGTGCGGACGATGTTGAATCTTCCGAAGACGGCCACATCATCATCTGCGGTTTCGAAGCGATGAACGAGGTGTCCAAGGCGCTGGAAGGCGTGCTGGGCGAAGCCGAAAGCGTCAAGGCCATCTGGAAGCCGCAGAACACGGTACCGGTAGATGAAGAAAAGGCACAGTCGCTGATGAAACTCATCGACAACCTCGAAGACGATGACGACGTGCAGAACGTCTATTCGAACTTCGAAGTGTCGGAAGAAATTCTCGCCAAGCTTTCCGCCTGACGTTTTCACGTTCCTAAAAAAAGCCCCGGCAGCGATCCGCGCCGGGGCTTTTTGTTTAGGCGGCCTTTTTGATGGATGTCCGCACGTCGGCGAAAATCTCGACCGACCGCAGCCGCTTTTCGATGTCGTGGATCGGCATTGAGACAATCAGTTCATCCGCCTGTGTTTCAGCCAGAAAACCGTCGAGATGACGCTGGATCGTTTCAGGCGCGCCAACGGCGGCAAAACGCAACGTGTGCTCCACGGAGAAGCGCTCCATCTCGTTCCAGTAGCCTTCCATGCTGTGCACGGGCTTCGGGAACTGCGTCCGCACATTGCGCCGCAGATTGACGAATTGCTGCTGTGACGAGGTAAAGAGATGCTGCGCCTCCTCGTCGGTATCGGCGCCGACACCCATCACGCCCACCATCACATAGGGCTTGTCCAGCACCTCGGAGGGCTGGAAACGCTCGCGATAGATATGGATCGCTTCCATCAGCATGTCAGGGGCAAAATGGGATGCGAAGGAATAGGGCAGGCCAAGGGCTGCGGCCAGATGCGCACTATAGGTGCTGGAACCGAGCAGCCAGAGAGGCACGTTCGAATTCATGCCGGGTACGGCGAGGATCGCCTGATCCTGCTGGGGCGGGCCGAGATATCTTTGCAATTCGACGATGTCGTGCGGGAAATTCTCCGCACCGGCGTCGAGATTACGGCGCAGCGCCCGTGCGGTGCGCATATCCGTTCCGGGGGCGCGGCCCAGGCCAAGATCGACCCGGCCGGGCAGAAGTGCTGCAAGCGTCCCGAACTGTTCGGCAATGACGAGCGGGGAGTGGTTGGGAAGCATGATACCGCCCGAGCCGACGCGGATATGTTTCGTGGCCGCACCCACATGGGCGATAACGAGCGACGTCGCGGCGCTTGCGATGCCCGGCATGCCGTGATGTTCGGCCAGCCATATGCGGTTATAACCTTGTTCTTCAGCCTTGATCGCCATCCGGCGGGAGTTTTCGAGCGCCGCGCTGACGCTCTCGCCCTCGCCGATGGGCGAAAGATCGAGAAGGGAAAAGGGGATCATCCGACGCTCCTGCGTAATCTGGGTCTTTGCAGCGGATGTAAGGCGCGTCTACGGATTTACCAGACAAGTCGCGTAGAATTGAAGGATGGATCAAAAAAATTGGCCTTTGCCAAAGGTCGGTACTGGCACAACTTTGGTCCTGACTTGACGTCTGTATCCGGGAATGTTGTCGTTTTGTTCACTTATCGCTGGCAGTCTCGCGGCCGGAAAGATAAGGTACCTCATGCAAAAGACGATTCGGATCATCGGCATCGACCCCGGACTACGGCGCACCGGCTGGGGCGTGATCGACACATTGGGAAACAGCCTGCGTTTCGTCGCTTCCGGCACGGTGACTTCAGATGGCGACATGGATCTCGCCTCCCGGCTTTGCCAGCTTCATGACGGCCTAGCGGAAATCGTGCACAGCCATCAGCCCGACGAGGCGGCTGTGGAGCAGACTTTCGTCAACAAGGACGCGGTGGCCACGCTGAAACTCGGACAGGCGCGCGGCATCGCCATGCTTGTTCCGGCGCGTGCCGGTTTGCCGGTGTTCGAATATGCGCCGAACGCCGTGAAAAAAGCTGTCATCGGCGTGGGGCATGGTGAAAAGCAGCAAATTCACATGATGCTGAAAATCCTGATGCCAAAGGCCGAGTTCAAGGGTAACGATGCGGCGGACGCCCTCGCGATCGCAATCTGCCACGCCCATAATCGCGGCGGTGACAGGGTGCGTCGGCTGCTGGCGGCCGGTTAATTTTAAGTCTCATTGCAGCGGGCGCGATCATGATCGGAAAACTGAAGGGCAGCATCGAGGAAATCGGCACGGATTACGTGTTGGTGGATGTGCATGGCGTCTGTTACGTCGCCTATTGTTCGGCGCGCACGCTGTCGAAAATAGGCTCCGTCGGAGAGGCCGTGATCCTCTTCATCGAAACCTATGTACGAGAGGACCAGCTCAAGCTTTTCGGCTTTCTTTCGGCGCTGGAGCGGGAATGGTTCAACCTTTTGCAGAGCGTGCAGGGCGTCGGATCGAAAGTCGCTCTTGCGGTGCTTTCCACCCTGTCGCCCACCGAGCTTGCCAATGCCATAGCGCTGCAGGACAAGGCGTCAATATCGCGTGCGCCGGGGGTTGGGCCCAAAGTGGCCGTGCGCCTCGTGACCGAATTGCGCAACAAGGCCCCGGCTTTCGCGGGCGAGGCGTCCGGGGCTGTCGGACTGAAGCAGGAACTCGGGGAGGGTGTAGCCTCCGCGCCGGTGGCGGACGCCGTATCTGCACTCACCAATCTCGGCTATTCGCGTGACCAGGCCGCCAATGCGGTCGCCGCGGCGCTGAAAAATGGCGGTGAGGGCGCGGATAGCGCCAAGCTGATCCGGCTGGGGCTGAAGGAGCTTTCACGGTAAGGTGAGCCCGTTACACAAGCGTCCGGACGCGGTGTTGAATTTCGTGACGCGCCCTGGCGCGACAGCCATGTTATAGCGGCGAAGACGACCTCATTAATTCTAGAAATAATGGAATGCCCTGAATGAGCGATGCGGACAGACTGATCACCCCGGAAAAGCGCGGTGAGGACATCGACACCACCCTGCGTCCGCAGTCGCTGGACGACTTTACCGGGCAGGCGGAGGCGCGCGCCAATCTCAAGGTCTTCATCGAGGCCGCCAAGAATCGTGGCGAGGCGTTGGATCACGTGTTGTTCGTCGGTCCGCCCGGCCTCGGCAAGACCACGCTGGCGCAGATCATGGCCAAGGAGCTTGGAGTGAACTTCAAGTCCACCTCAGGGCCGGTAATCGCCAAGGCGGGCGATCTCGCCGCGCTCCTGACCAATCTTGAAGAGCGCGATGTTCTCTTCATCGATGAAATTCATCGCCTCAACCCGGCCGTGGAAGAAATCCTCTATCCGGCGATGGAGGATTTCCAGCTCGATCTGATCATCGGGGAAGGCCCGGCGGCGCGTTCGGTGAAGATCGATCTTTCCAAATTCACGCTTGTCGCCGCCACCACCCGCCTCGGCCTCTTGACGACACCGCTGCGCGACCGTTTCGGCATTCCCGTGCGTTTGTCCTTTTACACGGTTGATGAACTGGAACTTATCGTCCGTCGCGGTGCGCGGCTGATGGGTCTCAACATGACGGATGAGGGTGCCCGTGAAGTGGCGAGGCGGGCGCGTGGCACGCCCCGCATTGCCGGACGGCTTCTGCGCCGGGTGCGCGACTTTGCCGAGGTGGCGCGGGCGGAAGCCGTTACCCGGGATATCGCCGACGAGGCTTTGACGCGGCTCTTGGTCGACAATATGGGTCTTGACCAGCTGGACATGCGGTATTTGACCATGATCGCCGTCAATTTTGGCGGAGGCCCGGTCGGCATCGAGACCATTGCTGCCGGACTGTCGGAGCCGCGCGACGCGATCGAGGATATCATCGAGCCCTATATGATCCAGCAGGGTTTCATCCAGCGCACGCCGCGCGGGCGTATCCTGACCGCCACGGCCTGGAAACATCTGGGCATGCAGCCGCCGAAGGATCTCGAGGCGGCACAGTTCCGGCTCACGCTTGAGGACGATTGAGGGGAACAAACCCGCCTTGCCGGCTTTGATCGTCTTTGGCACGGAGATGGTCATGTCTGGATATCGCAAGGGTACGAAGGTCCGCTGGAACTGGGGCACGGGTACAGGTGAAGGGAAAATCCTTGAAGTCTTCACCGAAGATGTCGAAAGAACGATTTCCGGTTCCACGATAAAGCGTAAGGCCAGCAAAGACGAACCCGCTTATCTCATCGAACAGGAAGATGGCGACAAGGTTCTGAAAAGCAGATCAGAGCTCGAACGCACCGATTGAACGACGCCGTTAGGTGTTACGGGAGGGATGCCGATGCCTTATGATCCGCTGCGGGTTTTCCGCAAACTTGCGCGCAACAACCGGCTCGCCAATTACCGGCTGCATCAAGCCTGTCTCCAGCTTTCGCAGGAGGAGTTTGTTGCCCGCCGCATCAGTTTCTTCCCGACGCTGCGTGCGACGCTCAATCATATCTACACTGTCGACCGCTTTTATATCGATGCGTTGCAGGGCGGCACACTGGGACTGGCCGCCTTTGCCGTAGAGGAACCCTTTGCCAACATGCCGGCGTTGCAAGGCGCCCAGACAGAGCTTGACGAGGTGTTGATTGCCCTTGTCGACGGGCTCGATGAAGATCGCCTCGCCGCTACTGTCAGTATCCACCGCGGCAGGCGTATCCAGCAGGATCGCTGCGACGACGTTCTGTCGCATCTCTTCCAGCACCAGACGCATCATCGCGGGCAGGCGCATGCGATGCTGTCCGAGACCCCGGTCAAGCCGCCGCAACTGGATGAATTCATTGTGGGAGATGATGCAAAGGCGAGAAAAGACGAGATGGATGCATTAGGGTGGACGGAAACCGATTTGATGTTTCCAGCCCGCAGGCCCGCCCAATGACACACGATACCAAGCAGGACACCCGCATCCGCATCAAGTTCAAGCCGAAGCGCATTTTCCAGATGCGGGTCGCGGGGCTGGCCTTCCGCGATGGCCACGTCCTGGTGCACCGGGCCACACATGAAAAATTCTGGACCTTTCCAGGCGGGCGTGCCGAAATGGGTGAGCGCTCAGAAGAAACGCTGGCGCGCGAAATGGTCGAGGAGCTCGGTGTGGAAGCCAAGATCGGGCGGCTTCTGTGGGCGGTCGAAAATTTCTTCCATTACGAAGGCAAGGACTGGCACGAACTCGGCTTTTATTACCTGATGGACCTGCCGCAAACGCTTGCCTTTCATCCCACCGACATTATTCACCGTGTTCAGGATGGCGATAACGAGCTTGAGTTTCGCTGGGTCGCGGCAACCCGGCAGGCATTGACGGAGCTTGATATTCCCCCCTATTTCATCGCCGACGAAATAGAGAACCTGCCCAGGACCACGAGACACCTTGTCTGGCACGACGGCGATCTGGACGATAAATGACCTCTCCGCCCCAACGTCACATGATCCGGTTGGATCGCAGACCGCAGCTTTTCAGCATGCGCGTGGCAGCCCTCATTTTTCAGAGTGGTCATCTTCTGGTGCAGCGTGGTGCAGGGGATGACTACTGGGCCTTGCCTGGCGGTCGGGCTGAAATCGGAGAAAGCTCCGAGCAGACCATTGTTCGCGAGATCGGTGAGGAACTTGATCGGACGTGTTCGGTGGAGCGCCTTTTATGGTCGGCCGAAAACTTTTTCGCCTATGACGGTTATTGGGCCCATGAATTGGGATTTTATTATCTCGTTTCGCTGGGCCATCCCCTGCCATTCCATGAAAACCACATCGTCCACAGGGTGATGGATGGCATCGAGGTCGAATTCCGCTGGCTGCCTTCACGAACTTCCGCGCTGATCAGGAACGATCTGCGCCCGCGCTTCATCGCAGAGCGCATCGAGGCGTTGCCCCCGCGGCACGAGCATCTGATTGTCCGCGAGGGTCGCTCCGACGCTAATGAAAATCCCAAGGAGACATTATGAGCGAGCTTTTGGTTTCGCTGTCGGGTGAACTGATCGAACACGGTCACCGCCTGATGCAACGCGTCTATTACGAGGATACCGATTTTTCCGGCCTGGTTTATCACGCGCGGTACCTGCATTTTCTTGAGCGCGGCCGCACCGATTACCTTCGTTGCCTCGGCTGCGAACAAAGTGCGCTTCTGACCGCTGATGAAGAAGGTCTGGTCTTCGTCGTGCATCGCATGGAGATCGATTTTAAAAGCCCCGCCCGGATGGATGACGTGCTGACGGTGACCACCATCACCGAGAAGGCCGGGGGCGCGAAAATGGTGCTCAATCAGGAAATCAGGCGCGGTGAAACGCTGCTCGTCGCCGCCAAGGTCATCATAGCCGTCATCAATGCCAACGGCCGGCCAAGGCGTCTTCCCGAGACGGTGGCGGAAAAATTTCTGAAGTAATTGACGGGCCGGATCAGTAAATCCGCCGGGCGTGGCCGGGTTGTAACACTCCTTTAACCATAATGGTGTCTTACTTTAGCAACTGGCATTTGTGCAGCGCACGCCTTCCTTTCACCAAATTTATTGGCAAGTAAGGCTTACTGGCAAGTATCGGGGTATGGCTAAGGGGTTGGCGGCTGTTGCCGCAGGACTTCGAGCGTTAACACGCGTTTGAATCGCCCGGTCCCGTACCGGGCGTTTGGATTCGGGGATTGGATATTTATGGAACAGGCAGGTTTGGCAGCGGCGACGCATGATGTAAGTCTCTGGGCGCTGTTTATGCAGGCGGGCCTCATCGTTAAGCTCGTGATGATCGGGCTTATCGCCGCCTCGGTCTGGACGTGGGCAATCGTCTTCGACAAATATGTGAGCTTCGGCAAGGCGAGGCGCCAGTTCGACCAGTTCGAACAGGTGTTCTGGTCGGGCCAGTCTCTTGAAGAGCTCTATCGCACGCTGGCGGAGCGCCAGAATGGCGGTCTGGCCGCAATTTTCGTTTCGGCCATGCGCGAATGGAAAAAATCCTTCGAGCGTGGCGCACGTTCGCCCATCGGCCTGCAGATGCGTATCGACCGGGCAATGGACGTGACCATGGCGCGGGAAAGCGAACAATACGAGGCGCGCCTCGGCTCGCTCGCCACCATCGGTTCGGCCGGCCCCTTTATCGGTCTCTTCGGCACGGTTGTCGGTATCATGACCTCGTTCCAGGCGATTGCCGGTTCGAAGTCCACCAACCTCGCGGTCGTGGCTCCCGGTATCGCGGAAGCGCTTCTTGCCACCGCGATCGGCCTTGTCGCGGCTATTCCCGCGGTTATCGCCTACAACAAGTTCACGGCTGACGCGCACAAGCTTTCCGCCCGAATGGAAGGTTTCGCCGACGAATTTTCGGCAATCCTGTCGCGACAGATCGATGAAAAACTTCAGACACGGCAGGCCGCCCAGTAAGCGGCCGACTGGAATGCCGTCGAGTGATTTGCCGCAAGGCAAAACGGAGTAGATGATATGGGTATGTCAGCAGGTGGCAGCGGCGGCGGTTCCGGCGGACGCCGGGGTGGACGCGGCGGACGGCGCAGAGGCGGCGCGATCAGCGAAATCAACGTGACGCCGCTGGTCGACGTCATGCTCGTGCTGCTCATCATCTTCATGGTGGCGGCGCCGATGATGACTGTCGGCGTGCCGATCGACCTGCCGCAGACCTCCGCCAATGCGTTGAATTCAGACACGCAACCGATCACCATTTCCGTCAATGCCAATGGCCAGATCCATTTGCAGGAAACGGAAATCCAGGCGGCTGAAGTGGCGGACAAGCTGCAGGCAATCGCCACGACCGGCTATAACGAACGCATTTTCGTGCGCGCGGATTCCGTTGCCGCCTATGGCGTCGTTGCTGATGTGATGGCGCGTATCCAGGCGGCCGGTTTCAAAAATATCGGCCTTGTGACCCAGCAGAAACAGGACAATTGACGTAAAGCGATGAAGGGCAGCCTTACCACATCCGCGATCGTGCATGCGTCGCTTCTGGCTTTCGCCCTTGTCTCCCTGGGCTCGCCGGAACCCCTCGACGTGTCTCAGGCTGAGGCACTGCCGGTGGAGCTGGTGCCCATCGAGGAACTGACCCAGATACAGCAGGGCGATAAAAATGCGCCCAAGGCGGAAAAATCCGCGCCTGTTCCGACAACCCGTCCCGATATCATCGAGAACGCGCAGAATATTGGCAATAACACCGCGGATATCGAGGCGCCGCCGACGCCGACCGCCAAGCCTAACGACAATATCGCCGCGGCCGCACCGCCAAAGCAGGAGAAGCCGCAGCCCGTCGTTGATACCAAAGCGAATGAGGTGAAGGAAATCGTGAAGGAGGAAACCTCGGCTCCCAAGCCGCAGGAAATGGCCGCCTTGCCGCAGACCAAGCCTGAAGTCGCACCGCAGCCCAAGACCGAGCCGCCGCCGCAGGAAACCAAGGCGGAAGAACCGCCGCCTGCCACGCAGGAGCCGGCAGAAATACCGGTGCCGCAGAACGTTCCCCGTCCGAATTCGAGGCCCGAGCCGCCGAAGCCGGAAGAGCCGAAACAGGCCGAGACGAAGCCAGCGGAACAGAAACCGGCCGAAAAGCCAGCTGAGAAAAAGCCGGATCAGGCAAAGTCGACGGACAAGCCTTCCGATAAGAAGCCCGGCGAGAAGAAGCAGGAGACTGCGAAGTCCGCTTCCTCGAAGGAAAGCGATTTCAACGCCGACGATATTGCCGCGCTGTTGAACAAGCAGGCGCCTTCCGGCGGCGGCGCAAAGCGCTCGACGCAGACGGCAGCCCTTGGCGGCAAGAAATCAACGGGCGGCTCGACGCTCAGCCAGACGGAAATGGATGCGCTACGCGGCGCGATCCAGAAGAACTGGCAGATCATTCCCGGCATGGCGGATGCCTCGGACGTTCGCGTCCGGGTGACCATGAAGCTCGACCGTGATGGCTCCATCATCGGTCGGCCCGAGATCGAGGCGACGGGCGGTTCCGAAGGGACGCGCCGTGCCCTTTCCGGCGGAGCTTATCGCGCCATCATGCGTTCTGCTCCGTTCACGAACCTTCCTGCCGACAAATACGATGCATGGAACGAAGTCGTCGTGAACTTCGATCCCAGTGAATTGCTATGAATGCTGAAAGGCCTGGCAACATGAAGATATTTTCGCCGATCCGGCTGGTGCTCGCTGTCGCGGCCCTCATGTCGGTTTTCTCCGCACCGGCTTTTGCACGGGTGGAAATCAATATCAACAAGGGTAATGTCGAGCCGCTGCCGATTGCCATCACCGACTTCATGTCGAGCGACGGCATCGGCGCGCAGGTCTCCGCGGTCATCGCCGCCGACCTGCAGCGGTCCGGTCTTTTTGCGCCGGTCAACAAGAACGCCTTCATCGAAAAGATCAGCAATCCGGATCAGCAGCCGCGTTTCGAAGACTGGAAGGTCATCAACGCGCAGGCGCTCGTTACCGGTCGCGTGACGCGCGAAAGCGACGGCCGCCTGCGCGCCGAATTCCGCCTGTGGGATACCTTCGCCAATCAGCAGATGACGGGCCAGCAGTTCTTCACCCAGCCTGAAAACTGGCGCCGTGTCGCTCACATCATAGCGGATGCCATCTACGAGCGCGTCACCGGTGAAAAGGGCTATTTCGACACCCGTGTCGTTTTCGTCTCCGAGAGTGGTCCGAAGACGGCCCGCAAGCGGCAGCTGTCGATCATGGACCAGGACGGTTTCAACGTCCGCAACCTGACCAACTCGAACGACATCGTCCTGACACCGCGTTTTTCGCCGAGCCGCCAGGAAGTCACCTACATGTCCTTTGAAGGCCAGCAGCCACGCGTTTATCTGCTGCAGCTGGAAACCGGACAGCGTGAAGTCGTCGGCAACTTCCCAGGCATGACGTTCTCGCCGCGCTTTTCGCCTGACGGGCAGAAGGTGATCATGAGCCTTCAGCAGGATGGCAACGCCAATATCTACACCATGGATCTGCGCTCTCGTACCACGACACGCCTGACCAACACGTCGGCGATCGATACGGCCCCGTCCTATTCGCCTGACGGTCAGCGTGTTGCCTTTGAAAGTGACCGTGGCGGCCGCCAGCAGATTTACGTCATGAATGCCGACGGTTCCGGCCAGCAGCGCATTTCCTTCGGCGATGGTTCGTATTCCACGCCGGTCTGGTCTCCGCGCGGCGATCTGATTGCCTTCACCAAGCAGTCTGGCGGCAAGTTCTCGATCGGTGTGATGAAGACGGATGGTTCGGGCGAACGAATCCTGACCAGCGGCTTCCACAATGAAGGGCCAACCTGGGCACCGAATGGCCGCGTACTGATGTTCTTCCGCCAGAACGCGGGTGCGGGCGGTCCGCAGCTCTATTCGATCGATCTGACGGGCTACAATGAACAGCTCATCAAGACACCGACCTTCGCTTCAGACCCGGCCTGGTCGCCGCTTCTGGACTGATATGACTGCCATCACGGCGCCGGCTTAAACCGGTGCCGTGATGTTTTACGCATACCACAGGGAAATGTGCCTCTTTCTTGCCGCAAAGTGTTGTGAGGGAGCAAAAAACTGGGACATTTCCTTTCTGTTAACCATAAGCGTTTGCCGGCTATTAACCGCGATCAGTTAGTGTCCGGCAACGTTATTGAAATCCTAAGGAGAGACCGGCGATGAGCCGTACACATATTTCGGCACTCAGCCCCATGCAGAAACTGGCCCGTAACCCGGCTGTCATCGCCATGACGCTCGCGCTCGCTCTCGCAGGCTGCGCGAACAAGAAGAACATGCCGAACAGCGCCGGTGAACTCGGCCTTGGTGGCGCAGGCTCTGCAACGCCGGGCTCCCAGCAGGACTTCACGGTCAATGTCGGCGACCGCATCTTCTTCGACACGGACTCCACCTCGATCCGCGCCGACGCCCAGCAGACCCTGCAGCGCCAGGCACAGTGGCTTGCCCGTTACCCGAACTACGCCATCACGGTCGAAGGCCATGCCGACGAGCGCGGCACGCGTGAATACAACCTGGCACTTGGCGCCCGCCGTGCGGCAGCAACCCGCGACTTCCTGGCCTCTCAGGGTGTTCCGGCAAGCCGCATGAAGACGATCTCCTACGGCAAGGAACGCCCGGTCGCGGTTTGTGACGACATTTCCTGCTGGTCGCAGAACCGTCGCGCGGTCACGGTTCTCGGCGGCGCAGGCATGTAATCGCCTGACGTTTTTGTGAACGTAAATAAAGGGCGGTCTTCGGGCCGCCTTTTGTTTTTTTCATAGTTTGGCCGAAGTTAAGTTGCTTTTTCGGTCGATATGGAAAAAATCCGGCTTGCACTATTCCGGTGCAAATCAGTTAAGGCAGGACGAATGAGATGAAGAAACTTGTCGTGGCGGGAATGCTGGGGCTTGCAGCCTGCACCGGCTTGAGCGGCACAGCCGTTTCGGGTCCGCTGTTCGGTGCGGGGGGTAGCTTCGGCACGATCAATTCTCAGCAGCAGCCCCCGGTCGTCCGGGTTCAGGCCAATGAAGCCTATCGGGTTCAGCAGCTTGAAGAACAGATCCGGCAACTCAACGGCCGCATCGAGGAAATGAGCTTCCAGCTTTTGCAGATGCAGGAAACGATCCGCAAGGCGCAGGAAGACAATGAGTTCCGCTTCCAGGAACTGGAAAGCGGAAAGGGCGGAAGTCCTGCAGCAACGCCGAAAAAGAAGGCAGAGGCAAGTCCGGTCAGTCCGGCGACGCCCCCGACCGACGACGTTGCAACGATCATCGAAACGCCACCCGAGGGTGGCGCTTCCGTTTCACCGTCTGCTCCCTCCAGTGCTCCGACAGGCGCGCCGGGTGAGACCACGCTCGGTTCGATCGAACTTGATTCCAAGGGGATGCCTATTGGCGGCACGCTCAATTCAGGCGCCAACAATTCTTCCGGCAGCCTTCCCGGCGTGACGACAGGCAGCAGCACGCGCAAGACCGATCCCGTCAATACAGCGGCGCTGACCAGCGAAGGCGATATCTACCAGGCCGCTTACGGTCATGTCCTTTCCGGTGATTACAAGCTGGCGGAGCAGGGGTTCCAGCAATATCTGCAGGGTTACCCCAAGGGCACGAAAGCCGCGGATGCGAGCTTCTGGCTGGGTGAAGCGCAATATTCCCAGGGCAAGTTCAACGAAGCCGCGAAGACCTTTCTTAACGGCCACCAGGCCTATGGCAAGTCTCCGAAGGCTCCGGAAATGCTGATGAAGCTTGGCATGTCCCTTGCCGCTCTCGATAATACCGAAACAGCCTGCGCCACTCTGCGCGAGGTGCCGAAGCGTTACCCCAATGCTTCGAAGACCGTGCTGAACAAAGTCGCCAGTGAACAGAAGCGGCTGAGCTGCTGATCCCTTTTCTCGTTGATGGTGCGGTCTGACCATGCCTGCCACGACCAGCATTCCAGACGAAACCGGGCTTGTCCCGCTTGAGGCTGCGCGACTATTCGTCGCAAAATTGCACAAGCCCGCGCATATTCTCGTGGCAATTTCCGGCGGCAGCGATTCCACCGGTTTGTTACTCGCATTGCAAGAAGCCTCCATGTGTTCAAGGGATGAAGTGCGATTGTCGGCCGTCACGGTCGATCATGCGCTTAGGCCCGAGTCATCCCACGAGGCAAACAAAGTCGCCTCGTTGTGTGCCGGGCTTGGAGTCTCTCACGCAATCCGCCGTTGGGATGATCCAAAACCAGCATCTGGTTTGTCCGATGCCTCGCGGCAGGCGCGTTACCGGCTGATCGCAGATGTCGCGGATACGATCGGCGCAGATGTCATCGTGACAGGACATACAAAGGGGGACCAACGGGAAACGGTTGCGATGCGCGCCGCCCGCGGCAATCGGGCTGATAATCTCGGCTTATCAGGTATGGCAGACGCCGTGCTCTATGGTGGGCGTCACTGGGTCGTGCGGCCATTTCTTCACTGCGACCGCCAAGCCATTCGCGATTATCTTCTCGAAAGGGCGCAAGGCTGGATCGATGATCCAAGCAACGAAAATCGCAAAAATGAGCGGGTGCGGGTGCGGCAGGCGCTGGCGGATACGCCATGTCTTTTTCAGAATGTGACATCCGACATAAGGTCGAAATTATCCGCACGCGCAGCGCGGTTTATACAGCTTAACTCTCACTTTTTTCTCCTTGGTTTAATCAGGATCAATGCTGAGAGCCTTGGCGAAGACCCTACCATCATCCGGTATGCGCTGTCGGCGCTATCAGGCGTTGTCGGCGGTCGACGATATCCAATGGCTTCCGACACGATGGACAGAGTGATGGCGCTTGTCGCGAAGCGCGAACCGGGGAGGACAACGGCGAATCGCGTCGTGTTTGATTACCGCAAGGATGCCCTCTACCTGATGCGGGAAAACAGAAACATTCCATCACTGCAAATGCCGCCGGGCGCGAGGATGGTTTGGGACGAGCGCTTCGAGGTGTTCAACCATTCCGATGCAGAGATAGTCGTCCGCGCTTTTGGCGCCGGAGACCCAACGGGTATTCCTATCAAGCCTTCCGGTTTCATTCCTCCGGGGATATTGAAGCGCTCCAAACAGACGATGCCCGTCTTCGTGCGCGAAAATCACGATCTCCCATTTCCGGGGTCAGGCGTGGCGGCGATCCGCCCGCTGCTTGCGCCTTATGATCTTTTTCTACCGCGTTTCGACCTTGAGTTGGCCAATGTGATTGCCACGCGCCTCCTGCGCGCCGCTTACCCACAGCCCCCGGTTTAAATCGGGCCTCATTTTCGTGAATTGCCTTGGAACAGTTTTTACACCAAAACGCATCAGATAATGCGCTTTGCCTTGGCAAGGGCAGATGTCGTCCTTATGTTAAGGGCACGTAATAGCGGGCAGTAGTTGTGCCCGTGTGAGTTCGGGGAGTTCGATGAACCCAAATTTCAGAAATTTCGCCTTGTGGGCCGTGATCGCCCTCTTGCTGATCGCGCTGTTCAGCATGTTCCAGACGTCGCCGACGCAAACGGGTTCACGGGAGATTCCGTATTCCCAGTTTCTCCGCGACGTGGATTCCGGGCGAGTTCGCGACGTGACCGTCACCGGTAACCGGGTTCTTGGAACCTATACCGAAAACGGCACGGCCTTTCAGACCTATTCCCCCGTCATCGACGACAGCCTGATGGAGCGCTTGCAGAGCAAGAACGTGACCATCGTGGCGCGCCCGGAAAGCGATGGCTCCTCGGGCTTCCTGAGCTATCTCGGCACGCTTCTGCCGATGTTTCTCATTCTGGGCGTCTGGCTGTTTTTCATGCGGCAGATGCAGGGTGGTTCGCGCGGCGCGATGGGCTTCGGCAAGTCCAAGGCCAAGCTCCTGACGGAAGCCCATGGCCGCGTGACGTTCGATGACGTCGCAGGCGTGGATGAAGCCAAGCAGGATCTTGAGGAAATTGTGGAATTCCTGCGTGACCCGCAGAAGTTCCAGCGCCTCGGCGGCAAGATTCCGCGGGGCGTTCTGCTTGTTGGTCCTCCGGGCACCGGTAAGACGCTTCTTGCGCGTTCCGTCGCAGGTGAGGCAAACGTGCCGTTCTTCACGATTTCCGGTTCGGATTTCGTCGAAATGTTCGTTGGCGTCGGTGCCAGCCGTGTGCGTGACATGTTTGAGCAGGCGAAGAAGAATGCGCCTTGCATCATCTTCATCGATGAAATCGATGCCGTCGGTCGTCATCGTGGCGCCGGCCTCGGCGGCGGTAACGACGAGCGCGAGCAGACGCTGAACCAGCTCCTGGTCGAAATGGACGGTTTCGAGGCGAATGAAGGCATCATCCTCATCGCCGCCACCAACCGCCCAGACGTTCTCGACCCGGCACTTCTGCGTCCCGGCCGTTTCGACCGTCAGGTCGTTGTGCCGAACCCGGATATTGTCGGCCGCGAGCGCATCCTCAAGGTGCATATCCGCAACGTGCCGCTGGCTCCGAATGTCGATCTTAAGGTTCTCGCCCGCGGCACCCCCGGTTTTTCGGGTGCGGACCTGATGAACCTCGTCAACGAAGCCGCCCTCATGGCCGCCCGCCGCAACAAGCGTGTGGTCACCATGCAGGAATTCGAAGACGCCAAGGACAAGATCATGATGGGTGCGGAGCGCCGCTCTTCCGCCATGACCGAGGCCGAAAAGAAGCTGACTGCCTATCACGAAGCCGGTCATGCCATCACCGCTCTGAAGGTTGCCGTGGCCGATCCGTTGCACAAGGCGACGATCATCCCGCGCGGCCGCGCACTTGGCATGGTCATGCAGCTGCCGGAAGGCGACCGCTATTCCATGAGCTACAAGTGGATGGTGTCGCGCCTCGTGATCATGATGGGTGGCCGCGTTGCCGAAGAACTCACCTTCGGTAAGGAAAACATTACCTCGGGCGCGTCTTCGGATATCGAGCAGGCAACCAAGCTTGCCCGTGCCATGGTGACGCAATGGGGCTTTTCCGATGCGCTCGGCCAGGTCTCCTATGGTGAAAACCAGCAGGAAGTTTTCCTTGGCCATTCCGTCTCGCAGTCGAAGAACGTCTCCGAAGCCACAGCCCAGACGATCGACACGGAAGTTCGCCGCCTTATCGATGAGGCCTATGCCGAGGCTCGCCGCATTCTGACGGAAAATCACGATGGTTTCGTTGCGATTGCCGAGGGTCTGCTTGAATACGAAACCCTGACGGGTGACGAGATCAAGGCCCTGCTGAAGGGTGAGAAGCCCGCCCGCGATCTGGGCGACGATTCTCCGGGCAGCCGTGGTTCCGCAGTGCCGAAGGCCGGCACCAAGAAGGACGGTCCCAGTGAAGTGAAGGGTGACGGTGAAGCAAAGGGCGACGGTGAAGCCGAAGGCGGCATGGAGCCGCAGCCGCATTGATCGACCGCGTCTGTTAGAAATTGTAAAAGGCCATCCGGGTTTCCGGGTGGCCTTTTCATTTTGGTAACAAGATATAAGCCATTTTTGCGGTAATTTACGTGCTGTTTATCGTGGTTTGTGGCATCTAGCCAAAAACGCTTCCGGCTGTTTTCAGCTTATGCCGGAATGCTGGAAAAGATTTGGAGTTCAAATGGCACGCCGTTATTTCGGAACCGATGGTATCCGCGGACAATCGAACGTCTTCCCCATGACGCCTGATCTGGCGATGCGGGTTGGCATTGCCGTCGGGACGATTTTCCGCCGTGGCCATCATCGCCATCGCGTCGTCATCGGCAAGGATACGCGCCTTTCCGGCTATATGCTGGAAAACGCTCTGGTTGCCGGCTTCACCGCCGCCGGTCTCGATGTCTTCCTGCTCGGCCCGATCCCGACGCCGGCCGTCGCCATGCTGACCCGCTCGCTGCGCGCCGATATCGGCGTGATGATCTCGGCCTCGCACAATCCCTTCTCCGACAACGGCATCAAGCTTTTCGGGCCTGACGGTTACAAGCTTTCCGATGAGCTGGAGCTGGAGATCGAAGACCTCCTCGACAAGGATATCTACGCCCAACTGGCGAAACCTGCCGAAATCGGCCGGGCGAAGCGCGTCGATGGCGACATCTATCGTTATATCGAGTTCGTGAAGCGCACCCTGCCGCGCGACGTGACATTGAGCGGCCTGCGAATCGCCATCGACTGCGCCAATGGCGCGGCTTATAAGGTGGCGCCCGCGGCTCTCTGGGAACTCGGCGCGGAGGTCGTCACCATCGGCAACGAGCCGAACGGCATCAACATTAACCTCGAATGCGGTTCCACACACCCGGAAGCCCTTCAGAAAAAGGTCCACGAGGTGCGAGCCGATATCGGCATTGCGCTGGATGGTGATGCGGACCGCGTCATCATCGTTGATGAACGCGGTGAGATCGTCGATGGCGACCAGCTGATGGCCGTCATCGCCGACAGCTGGGCCGAAGACAACACGCTCCGCGGCGGTGGCATCGTCGCAACTGTCATGTCCAATCTCGGCCTTGAGCGTTTTCTTGGCGACAAGGGCCTCACCCTTGCCCGCACCAAGGTGGGCGACCGCTATGTGGTCGAACACATGCGCAACCACAATTTCAATGTTGGCGGTGAGCAGTCCGGCCATATCGTGCTGTCGGATTACGGCACGACGGGGGATGGGCTCGTTGCGGCATTGCAGGTTCTCGCCAAGGTCAAGCGCTCCGGCCGCACGGTGAGCGAGGTTTGTCGCAAGTTCGAGCCCGTGCCGCAGCTTTTGAAGAATGTCCGTATCTCCGGTGGCAAACCGCTGGAAAACCCGGTCGTGCAGCAGGCAATTGCGGATGCGGAAAGTGCGCTTGCCGATAATGGCCGCCTCGTCATCCGCCCTTCCGGCACCGAACCGCTGATCCGCGTGATGGCGGAAGGCGACGATAGCGCGAAGGTGGAGCGTATCGTCAATGATCTTGTCGGCATCATCGCGAATGCCCGCTCTGCCGCGTGAGGCATAGCAACAATAAATCAGCAAAAAGCCGGCCTTCCGCCGGCTTTTTCTTTGAGTATTTACTAATAAATATAGTGAATGAGCGTGGTTAATCGGGACTTAACCATTTTACGTCAATCTCCATGACTGAACAGTTCACTGGCATCTGCTGCCGCAAACGCACGTGCCTCTTCTGGAGTGGAAGTCATGAAAAACGCCCTGGCCGGATTTCTGGCCGTCCTGCTGACCGGCACCAGCGCCATTGCCGCCGATCTTTATCAAGCTGAGCCTGCGCCGACCTATGCTCCCGAAGTGGAGATCACCCAGGCAAGCGGCTGGTATCTGCGAGGCGACGTCGGTTATTCTTTCAATAAGCTGCGTGGTGCCAATTATTATCAGGGTGGCCCTGGTGGCTATCTCGCTGATTTCGATACCGCGAAGATCGACGATAGCTATGTCATTGGCGCCGGTGTCGGTTATCAGTTCAACAACTATTTCCGCAGTGACGTGACCTTCGACTATATGGGCAAGTCGGATTTTCGTGGCTCCACGAGCGGTTTCTGCGGTTCCGTTCCCGGCCGCTGCGTCTCGGAGGATCTTAGCTCGGTTCGCGCCTATACTCTGATGGCAAATGCCTACGTCGATCTCGGGACTTACGGACGTGTGACGCCGTATGTCGGCGGTGGTATCGGCGGCTCCTACGTCAAGTGGGACAAGCTGCGCAACACATCCTGCAGTGTCAATGGTCTTGGCTGCGACCCGACCACCGAACACGGCGGCAGGGGCAAGTGGCGTTTCG
Organism: Rhizobium sp. ZX09; assembly: GCF_017357485.1. Lineage (NCBI taxonomy): Bacteria > Pseudomonadati > Pseudomonadota > Alphaproteobacteria > Hyphomicrobiales > Rhizobiaceae > Rhizobium > Rhizobium sp. ZX09. The sequence continues at coordinate 699,000 of NZ_CP031364.1, read as the reverse complement.
CTTACGCTCTTATGGCTGGTGCATCCATTGATGTTACCTGTAATCTGAAGGCCGATATCGGTTACCGTTTCCGTCACATCAACAAGGGCGATATGTTCGCTTATGAGAATGGCGGCGGCCCCGGTCGTGACAAAGGTCTTTATTCGCATGAGGTACGCGTTGGTGGCCGTTATGTCTTCAATGGCTGCGATACCGCTCAGTACATGCCGCCTGCCGATATTCCGCTGCAGCCTGCCGTCTACAAATAGACGTCACGTCCCGCTGATAGTTTCGGGCCGTCCGCATCCTCCGGGTGCGGGCGGTTTTGTTTTATCGGCATGTGGCAAGGGACATGACGCATATGGACCAAGATTCTTCTGCGTAGCGACATATTCCGCTTGACTGGGATCGGCGACAGGAATAGCAACGGCGTCAGGACACTCCACCCTAACGTGGAGCGCCTATCTGGAAGGGTAGTCAAATGACAGATATCGTGAAGCCGGACGTCCGTCCGGGCAATACGCATTTTTCCTCTGGTCCCTGCTCGAAGCGCCCCGGTTGGTCGCTAGATGCTCTCTCCGATGCGCCGCTCGGTCGCTCGCATCGCGCCAAGGTTGGCAAAGCCAAGCTGAAGCAGGCCATCGATCTCACCCGTGAAGTTCTTGATGTTCCCGCCGATTATCGCATCGGTATCGTTCCCGCATCCGACACCGGCGCCGTTGAAATGGCGCTCTGGTCGCTGCTCGGCGAACGTGGCGTCGATATGCTCGCCTGGGAAAGCTTCGGCGCCGGCTGGGTCACCGACGTCGTCAAGCAGCTGAAGCTGAAGGACGTTCGCAAGTTCGAGGCCGATTACGGTCTGCTGCCGAACCTTGCCGAAGTCGATTTCGACCGCGACGTGGTCTTCACCTGGAACGGTACGACCTCTGGCGTTCGTGTTCCCAACGCCGATTTCATTCCCGCCGACCGCAAGGGCCTGACCATCTGCGACGCCACCTCGGCGGCTTTCGCGCAGGATATGGACTTTACGAAACTCGACGTCGTCACCTTCTCCTGGCAGAAGGTTCTGGGCGGCGAGGGCGGCCATGGCGTCATCATCCTGTCGCCGCGCGCCGTTGAGCGTCTCTTGAGCTACGCACCGGCATGGCCGCTGCCAAAAATCTTCCGCATGGTTTCCGGCGGCAAGCTGATCGAAGGCATCTTCACCGGTGAAACCATCAACACGCCGTCCATGCTCTGCGTTGAAGATTATATCGACGCGCTGCTCTGGGCAAAGAATCTCGGTGGCCTGAAGGCGCTGATCGGCCGCGCCGATGCCAATGCCAAGGTTATTTACGACTTCATCGAGAAGAACGACTGGATCGCTAACCTGGCCGTGAAGCCGGAAACTCGCTCCAACACGTCTGTTTGCCTCAAGATCGTCGATCCCGAGGTCCAGGCGCTGGATGCCGCGGCACAGGCCGATTTTGCCAAGGGCGTCGTCGCCCTGCTCGAAAAGGAAAATGTCGCCCTCGATATCGGCGCTTACCGCGACGCCCCGTCCGGTCTGCGCATCTGGGCCGGCGCCACCATCGAGACGGCTGATATGGAAGCCGTCATGCCCTGGCTCACCTGGGCTTACCAGACGCAGAAGGCAGCACTTTCCAAGGCTGCCGCCTGATTTTGATACCGGCCCTGCGCTGATGCAGGGCCGCATAGTTCCCGCTTTCAAAACTGCACCGTTTTTCAAGGAGCCCGTGAACCATGGCACCTCGCGTACTCGTATCCGACGAACTGTCGGAAACCGCCGTCCAGATTTTCCGTGATCGTGGCGTCGAAGTCGATTTCCAGCCGAAGCTCGGCAAGGACAAGGACAAGCTTGCTGAAATCATCGGCAATTACGATGGCCTGGCCATCCGCTCTGCCACCAAGGCAACCGAAAAGCTGATCGAAGCCGCGACCAACCTCAAGGTCATCGGCCGCGCCGGCATCGGCGTCGACAATGTTGACATCCCGGCCGCCTCGCGCCGCGGTATCATTGTCATGAACACGCCATTCGGCAACTCCATCACAACGGCAGAACACGCGATTGCGCTGATGTTTGCCGTCGCCCGCCAGCTTCCGGCAGCCGACAGTTCCACGCAGGCCGGCAAGTGGGAAAAGTCGAAGTTCATGGGTGTCGAAATCACCGGTAAGACGCTCGGCGTCATCGGTGCGGGTAACATCGGTTCGATCGTTTGCTCGCGTGCACTTGGCCTCAAGATGCACGTTCTCGCCTACGACCCCTTCCTCTCGCCAGAGCGCGCGCAGGAAATGGGCGTCACCAAGGTTGAGCTGGACGAGTTGCTAGCCCAGGCCGATTTCATCACCCTGCATGTGCCGATGACCGACAAGACGCGCGGCATCCTCAACGCTGAAAACCTTGCCAAGACCAAGAAGGGCGTACGTATCGTCAACTGCGCCCGTGGTGGTCTGGTGGATGAAGCTGCCCTTGCGGAAGCCATCAAGTCCGGCCATGTCGCCGGTGCCGGTTTTGACGTGTTCGAAGTCGAGCCCGCCACCGAGAGCCCGCTTTTCGGCCTTCCTAACGTCGTCTGCACGCCGCATCTTGGCGCTTCGACCACGGAAGCACAGGAAAACGTTGCCCTGCAGGTTGCCGAGCAGATGTCGGATTACCTCGTCAAGGGTGCCGTGTCCAACGCCATCAACATGCCGTCGATCACGGCTGAGGAAGCGCCGCGTCTGAAGCCCTTCATCCGTCTCGCGGATGTTCTCGGGTCTTTCGTCGGCCAGGTACAGGAAAGCGCCACCAAGGAAATTGAAATCCTTTATGACGGTGCAACCGCCAACATGAACACGAAGGCGTTGACCAGTGCATTGCTGGCCGGCCTCATCCGCAGTCAGGTTGCCGACGTGAACATGGTTTCGGCCCCGGTCATGATCAAGGAGAAAGGCATCATCCTTTCCGAGGTCAAGCGCGACAAGACCGGCGTTTACGACGGTTACATCAAGCTGACGGTGAAGACGGAAAACCAGATCCGCTCGGTTGCCGGCACGGTGTTCTCGGATGGCAAGCCACGTTTCATCCAGATCAAGAACATCAACATGGATGCCGATGTCGGATCGCACATGATCTACATCACCAATACCGACGTTCCCGGCATGATCGGCTTCATGGGCACCACGCTCGGCGAGGCTGGCGTCAACATCGCCAACTTCCAGCTTGGACGTGAAAAGGAAGGCGGCGACGCCATCGCCCTGCTTTATGTCGACGGTCCGGTTTCCGAAGAGGTGCTGGACAAGCTGCGCGCCAACCCGGCCATCCGCCAGGTCAAGCCGCTGACGTTCAACGTCGACTGATCTATCGTTCCTCCCAAGGGGACAATAGGAACCGGTGCAGGGGAAACCCTGTGCCGGTTTTTGTTTTTCCAGCTTTCGAATTGCGGCAGATTTCACGCGCCTCACGCCTTGGTTGCATATCACAAAAAATTTAAGCCGAGCGGTCTAAAAATGATGATCATGAGTTGCTATATCGCCTGTTGAGATGCCGCTCATGGGAGGGCGGCCAATAGGAGATAACGATGTTTGCTGCCTTTCGGCGCTTCAAGGGTTTGTTCGCAGTCGCCGCGCTTGGTATCGCGGTTTCTTTTGTGGCGGTTGATATGGCAGAAGCACGTCGCGCCAGCGGCGGTTTCGGCAGCCGTGGCACGCGGACCTACTCCGCTCCGCCTTCGACCAGCACTGCGCCCGGCCAGACCGCGCCGATTAACCGCAGCATGACGCCCAACACCAACCAGGCAGCTCCTGGCGCTGCTCAGCCGGCACGTCCTGGCGCACAGGCGCCGCAACAAAATCGTGGCCTCTTCGGCGGCATGATGGGTGGTCTGATGGGCGGCCTGCTGATGGGCGGTCTGTTCGGCATGCTTCTGGGTGGTGGTTTCGGCGGCATGGCCGGTTTCTTCGGCATGTTGCTACAGGTTGCGCTGATCGGCCTTCTGGTCATGCTCGCCATGCGTTTCTTCGCGTCGCGCCGTCAGGGCCAGCCCGCTTATGGATCGGCCAACGGCTCGCACCGCACGGATCATTCCGGCTCCTCCTATAATGGCGGTTCGCAGGCGGGTCCGGCCGCATCCTCGTTCAAGATCCCGAAGATCGGCGCGATGGCCGGCGCTGCGGGCGGAGCGGCTGCTGCTGCCGCAACGGCAAAGCCCACGCCCCACGCCAACGCCATCTCGGAAGGCGACGAAATCGGCATCACGCAGGGCGACCTCGAGACGTTCCAGAAAATGCTGGAAGACGTGCAGGCTGCCTATGCCGCCGAGGATTATGGCACATTGCGCAAACTGACGACGCCCGAAGCCATGTCTTATCTCGCTGAAGAACTCAGCGATAACGCGACCAGCGGTGTGAAAAACGACGTGCGCGAGGTGACGCTACTGCAGGGCGATGTCGCCGAAGCATGGCACGAAGAAGGGCAGGACTACGCGACAGTCGCGATGCGCTACTCTGCCATCGACGTGATGCGCGACCGCACCTCAGGCAAGGTGATCGAAGGTGACGAGCAACATCCGTCCGAATCGGTGGAAATGTGGACCTTTGTCCGCCGCCCCGGCAACGACAACTGGCAGGTCGCCGCCATCCAGGCCGCCGCCTGACGAATCAGAGCCTCTTAAACGGATAAGGCCCGGCGGTCGCATCACCGCCGGGCCTTATCCGTTTCGTTCGATAAGCTTCCTAAAAAGCATGGCGGGATGCCGCCAAAAAAGATTGGGAGATCTTACGGGTGATATATCCGCCAGCCACGCGCGGCGGATTCGGCTTTCCCCTGCCATGCAAGGCCTTGAGGCTTGTTTGCCTCGGTATGTCCTTGGTGCATGGCTCATCCGCTTCACGGAATTGCCTTTTTTCATTCATCCGGCATTCAGTCCCCGCGTCCTAACCACAGGGCGTACACGTCAATGTGACTTTTCGTGCCGGTTCTAAACCGCTTTGGGAGCGGAACCTCAGCCGCAAAAACGCGTTGACAATCCAATTCCCGGCATCTCGCAGGCCGGGCTGGGTGGCCGGGCAATGCACGGCCCGCGAGAACGGAGAGCTATCGAAATGAAACGCTTTGACCTGATCGACGGGATGCGTGGTTACTTCCTTGTCTTCATGCTGATCAACCATCTGGTGTTTGCCGGCGGCTTCTGGCTGGTGGAAATCAACCATCGCCAGTTCGCCTTTGTCGAGGACGCGCAGGGCTTCGTATTCCTGTCCGGCCTGCTGATCGGCATGGTATATGCGCGCAAGATGATGAAATATGGCTATGACGCCGGTAAACAGATGATCTGGAACCGCGCGCTGGAACTCTATCGTTATGCGATGGGTCTCGTCATCGCCGTTCTGTTCTTCCGTATGATCATCCCGCATGCGCCCTATATCTGGTACAATTGGCTCGGCATGACGTCTTTCGACGATCCGCTGCGTCTGGCGGCAATTGCGACATTTCTCTTCCAGCCGACCTTCATGGACATTCTGCCGCAATATATTGTCTACATGATTTTCGCGCCTGTCCTGGTGAAGCTCTGCCTCGATGGCAAGTGGGCCTATGTCATGGCCGGCTCGCTGCTGGTCTGGATGGCGGGACAGCTTGGCCTGCAGCAGATTGTGACGACGCCTCTCAATGAACTCGTCAAGGGCGCGGACGAACAGGGTATTCGCGTCAGCTTCAACCTGCTCGGCTGGCAGCTGGTGTTCTACTCGGCGCTGGTGATGGGTGCTATGACGGCGCAGAACCGCATTCCGTGGAAGAAGATTTTCTCCCCGGAGCACACCTGGCTGCCGAAGGCCGCGCTTGTCATCTGCCTGTTCTTCATGCCGCTCCGCATCGCTACCGCGTGGGGTCTGATGCCGGAATTCATGATGGGCAAGTTTTCGACGATGGAAATCCGCGCCGATTTCGGCCCGGTCTATCTCATCAACTTCCTCGCCGTCGGCGTTGGCCTCACCTGGCTCGTGATTGCCGGACCGCATCACCACCGCCCGCTCGTGCGCTCAATCGCCGAAGGCGTTATCTGGGTGCTGTCGCTGAAGTTCCTGCAATTGCTCGGCCGCCACTCGCTGCAGGTCTATGTCTGGCACGTGGCGATCGTCTACGGCGTTTATTATCTCGATGGACGCACGGCCGAACTGTCGCAGCTGAACAAGACGCTGATCGCCTTCACGGCCATCGGATTGCTGGCCATGCCCGCCCTGTGGCGGGAGCGCGACAAGTGGTTCGGCAGCAGCGGCCAGAAGACGGCTGGCGCCTGAAGCCCTCTACAAGGGGAATCAGACGGCTTTACGGGGCGGTTTTCCGCCCCGTACTTGCGTGTGAAGCCATTCCTTTCTATATGCAGCCCTTAAATCCGCGGTATGGCGAGACAGGACGGCCCTTTTAGTGGGCAAGGTTTCTCGCGGCGGATGACCGACAGGCGGCGGGGCCTTTACCCCCGTTATGACTGACGATGGGAAAAAACGTGAATACGCTCGATTTTGACAAGAGGCCGGAAGATACCCGGATCGTTGTCGCCATGTCCGGTGGCGTCGATTCTTCTGTTGTGGCCGGTATCCTCAAGCGCGAGGGCTACGATGTCCTCGGCATCACCCTCCAGCTATATGACCATGGCGCCGCCGTGCACCGCGCCGGCTCCTGTTGCGCCGGCCAGGATATCGACGATGCGCGCCGGGTCTGCGAAACGCTGGGTATCCCCCATTACGTGCTGGATTATGAAGCGCGGTTCCGTGAAACCGTCATCAACCCCTTTGCGGAAGCTTATGCGATGGGTGAGACGCCCATTCCCTGTGTTGCCTGCAACCAGACGGTAAAATTCGCCGATCTTCTAGCGACCGCGCAGGAACTGGGTGCCGATGCGCTGGCCACGGGCCACTACATCCGTTCGCGGCCCAACCCCGTTCCCGGCCAGCCGGGCCGCCGCGCGCTCTACCGGCCGATCGACAGCGACCGCGACCAGAGCTGGTTCCTGTTCGCAACCACGCAGGAACAGATCGATTATCTGCGCTTCCCGCTCGGTGGCCTCTCCAAGGCCGAAACACGGGCTTTGGCGGAAGAAATGGGGCTTGTCGTTGCCAAAAAGGCCGACAGCCAGGATATCTGTTTCGTGCCGCAGGGCAAATATACCGATATCATCAACAAGCTGAAGCCGAATGCGGCTCTGGCGGGTGATATCGTGCATCTCGACGGGCGTGTGCTCGGCCGCCACGATGGCATCGTGCATTATACGATCGGCCAGCGCCGCGGTATCGGTGTTGCGACGGGCGAGCCGCTTTACGTCGTGCATCTCGATGCGCGTGGCCGCCGGGTCATCGTTGGCCCACGTGAGGCGCTGGAAACCCGCCGCGTCTATCTGCGTGACATGAACTGGCTGGGTGATGGCGACCTGGCCGTTGACGCCGGGCAGGGCTTCGCCTGCTTCGCCAAGGTGCGTTCCACCCGTCCTCCGACGGAGGCAGTGCTGCATGCGGATGAGAATGGTATCTATGTGGACCTGATGACCGGAGAGGCGGGTGTCGCGCCCGGTCAGGCCTGCGTGATTTATTCCGCGCCGGGCGCGGATGCCCGCGTGTACGGCGGCGGTTTCATTGAACGGTCCGAGCGCTCGGCGGAGGCCGAGGCGTCGCTCAAGGCGCTTCTGGAAAAGCCGGTTGCCGCCTGAAACCACTCACTTTTTGCAGCGATGCGGAAAGCGAATTTTTTGCGCATCTTGCGCTTGACACTTTGGGGAGCGGCACCTTATAAGCCGCTCATCCTGATGGAACGGCCGGTCACATGACTGTCACGTTTCCCCTGTGGCGGGGTAGCTCAGGTGGTTAGAGCAGCGGAATCATAATCCGCGTGTCGGGGGTTCAAGTCCCTCTCCCGCTACCAACACTTCCGACGACAATTCCGGTTTAGTCAGGCTTGCAAGATATCCTTTGATTTCAATCCTGTATTCCTCGCCCGGTGCGCGGGGGTCAACGATGACGCTCGCGACGACGTTTCGAAACGCTGCGACCATATCCGGGTCCGGCGTTTCGCTGTTGAGAGAAAGGATATCCGCGAGGCGCTCCAGATCATCTTTGAATTTTTTCAGCGCAAGCGGAAACAGTTCCACAACGTTCGTGGGATTTTCCATGCCTGCCAGATCGGCAGAGAGCTTGTCGCGGGTGGCCCGCAGTCCGGGCAGAATACCCTGTGCATCCTCGTCCTCGATCAGTCCCATCGCGAGCTTTTCAACGACGCGGGTTATGGCCTTCTTTGTTTCGTCCAACTGGCGCTCGATGCTGGCCCGGTTTCTCCGTAGTTCGCTGGCTGCGCGTCGGCGCTCTTCTTCATATTCCTTCACATACGCGCCGATGACAGCGGTGTCCGCGAATTGCTGGCGTAGCGTGTCCAGCACTTTCATTTCAATACGTTCGACGTAATACCGTCCCGCATTCTCGCATGTTCCCGATTCACGGTGGATGCTGCAAGCAACGCGCGGCCCGCTTCTATCGCCTCCGATGGCGGACATGCTGCCGCCGCAGGCGCGGCATCTCAGGAGGCCCGATAGGAGGCGCTTTCCGCGAGGGGCGCTCCTTCCTTTGTCTCCAGCGCGTTCCCGCTTTTGTTTTTGGACCGATAGGAAAAGCGCTTCGTCAACGATGCGCAGGTGCGGAGCATCCGTGGTGATGACCTCGCTGGCTTCGTTCGTCCGCGACACCCGTCGCCCTGTGCTCGGGTCTTTTACCATGTGGACGCGGTTCCAAACGATCTGGCCATTGTACATGGGGTTGCGCAATATGCCGTAGCTGCGCGCACCGCTCCCGTTCAAAGTCGATGCATTCCAGTGCTTTCCACGGGGCGGGGCGATTTCATCGGCATTCAAGCCGCCCGCAATATTCCTGGGGGCCACGCCTGCCGCATACAAGCGGAAAATTCGGCGCACAACATTCGCTTCTTCGGGGATGATTTGAAGCTCTCCCGGCTTGCCCGGCACGGGTTCGTAACCGTATGCCTTGCCGCCTGCACTGCGCCCGGAGCGCACGACACCCACCATGCCGCGCTTCGTCTTTTTCGCACCTTCCTCGCGCTGCATCTGGCCAATGACGCCGTACATTCCAACTTGGACGGTGTCGATTGCGCCGCCATTGACACAATTGATCTCGATGCTTCGAAATTTCAGCAATTTGTGAATGTGGGCAAGATCGGCGATGTCGCGCGATATGCGGTCCGTGTGTTCGGAAATGAGGATATCGAATTCGTTGCGTTCAGCGGCCTGCATCATTTCTGTGAGACCGGTGCGGCCAAACATCGAAGCGCCAGATTTCGCACGGTCATGAAAAGAGCGCACAATACGCACGCCAAGCCGCTCGGCATGAGCTTCGCAAAGGCGCAGCTGATCTTCCACAGACTTGTCGTTTTGCAGGTCGGTGGAGTACCGGGCGTATACTACAGCACGTTTCATTGCATTCTCTTTGTGGGTTGCGAGGGTGCTTCGTTAGACATTGCTTCCGGTTCGGCGGCAACGTCAAGCCTCGCGCGACGGCGTGCCAGCGCCTTTGCGAGTTCAATTAGGGGGTTTTCTGGTTCTGTGGTTCGTGTGGTCATACCTCGCTGGCCTCCTGTTTGGCGGCCATTACTCGCGTCGCCTTAAGGTCTATCTCGTTGGTAATTACTTCCAGCGTGCGGGCGCTATAAGTGCTGCGGTCAGTTTTAAATTCCTTAATCCCGAGTGCCCAAAGGCAATTCTCTGCTCGCTCTCGCGCCCATCGTTTTTGTGTTGGGCTGAGCGCGTTTTCGCTGAACGCGGTGAGGGCGACAAAGCAATGGGCAAGCACATTTCCCTTGTCGTTGGCGGTCGCTTTTTTCATGTGCCGCCCTCCTGCATTGCGGGTGCAGCGGCGTAGAGCTTCGTCCCGTACCGAAACCGCTGGAGGTCAACCAGCGCGACCAATTCGCGCTCTCCGAAAGCTTCCGGGTCGCCATGTTTCGAGACGATCTTCGCAACCGCCCTGTCATGCGCCCTTGCTGCGAGAGCGTTCTCAACCGCATCTAGCGCCGCCTGCAAATCATGGAGGTCGGTCAACCCGGACGGTTTGAAGACTTGGGCCATGGTATGGACCCCGATGCTGTAAATTTTCGGTGGCTGCGCCTCGCGGCTCACGATAACGCGCAGATCGTGGGCGGCGCGCAACGTGGTGTCCGACAGTAAGCCGCCGTTGCCACCCTTGCCGCCTGCGCCGTTCATGTCGAATTCGACGCAATCAATAAGCTTCTTCGCTGCTTTGATGATATCTGTCATCGGGTCGCCTCAAGGTTTTTCCGCCAATCGAAAAAGCCAAGCGCGCCTTTGACTGGGATGAATTCGCAGGGTTTGGGATTGGCCAGCACGAAACCGTAGGGGCCGAAGAACCACGGGCTTTCGTGCCGCGTGACGCAATCTACGATTTCGGCGGTTCCGACGATGCCGCCGCGCGGCAGACGGCGTTCGTCTTTTCGGCCCGGAAAGATAAGTCCGGTTTGGCATTCGGGATGCAGGGCGGCGCGGGCGACGTAGAGGCCGTCAAGCCACTCGTTCGCCGTCATGCCCTTGGCGGCATGGATGCAGACCGGCCCGCGATACTTCGTTGCCCACGTCCGGTTTTCGACCGGCTTGCCAAGTTCGAAAATGCAGTGAACCCACGGTTGTCGAACCGACAGCGCCAGTTGCGGCAGGGCGGCGCCAACGGAGAGCTGTTCGGGCGTCATGCTTCGCCCTCATGACTATTGCGAAAAAGGAGCTTGAATCCTGTAAGCGTTCTATAAGGGCCATCTTCTGGAAGAGGCAGGCGGGGCGCAGTTGGCGCGAGGTGGGCTGCGAGGTGTAGCGGCCTTTCCGCAACTGACCTGAGCGCGTGGGCGTAGTATTTTTCCCACCAAAAATTATCGAAATGGACGGCCCTATAAGGCGGGCGCAAGTGGTTCGGCGCTTCCAACGACTTCGGATTGAAGACGACAACGGCAACCTTGTCCACGATGTTGCGCTGATGCAATTCGCGCTGCATATGGTGCCTCTCGTCTCCGGTAGCTACCACGACGCAGTCACCCGGCTGGACACGTTCAAGCATCGCGAACGTGCGCCCGGTGCGACGTGACATGTTGGTGAAGATTTCCAGCGATGCCGCAAGAAATGGATAGATTGTGTCGTCTTGCATTGCGTTTCCTTCCGGCCGGCTTCTGTTGTGCTGGATGGAGGCGGGCGGCGACCGCCCGCGCTCCGGGTGAAATCAGGCCGACATTTCCGGCTTGCCCGCGAATTTCGGCAGGGCAAGTTCTGCGGCGGTTTCGTGCAGGGCGAAGTTGACGGCCTTGGTGATGTGGATGTCGGGCCGGTAGAGCATGCACGTCCACGAAAGCGTGCCTTCACGAAGGCGGTAGCGCAGGCGCACCGGCAGGCGGATGCTTTCACCCTGGAAGAACGGCGCGATGTTGAGGACGAAGACGCCCGGCACGGTGATCGGGTCGCCGTTGGCGTTCTTGTGGTCTTCCTCGAAAACGATCTGGCTTTCGCCCGTTTGCAATTTCAGGGCCGTCTTAACGCGGGTTTCCGCGTTAATCTGCAAGCCCTGCGAAAGCACTACCAGTTCATTCGGATAGGCAATCTTGGCCCGGAACAGCAATTCGAGGTCTTTCACCTCGTCAGAGTCCGGCGAGGCCAGTTCGGCGATATGGTCTTCGATGAATTCCGCAAACTCGTTTTGCGTCAGCGCTTTGCCATGGATTCCCTGCCAAGCTTTCCACTCTTCGGAAAGCGGGAATGCATAGTGGACACGGTGCTTGCCGTTGTCCGGGTCGTTGCCGTGGTAGTCGATAACGGCGGTGAAGGCGGGGGTACGCCAGTCCGTCATGGCAAAGATCACGCTGTTGTCCGTCTTGTGACGTTCGACCAGCTTGACGAAGGAGTCCAGCGTTTCAACATTGGCGGTGCCCTGCTTGCGCTCGGGGCGGGTGCGCCATGGCGCAAAGACTGCCGACACGTCAGACAGCTTGCCACTGGTCGGGTCCAGCAGCGCCGGGACGGTCGGGGGAATGCCCTTGGCGTCGGCAGGTGCCGGAACCTGCACAATCGCGGCGTTGGTCTGCGCCGCAAGCTTTGCGATCTCGGCGACGGCAGTTTGGGTGAGTTGGTCCATTTCGGTTCCTCTGTTGGTGCGCCGGTCACTGGCCGGTCGCGGTTGCTAGGGTTGGGAAATCAGCCTGCGGAGACTTCGCGCGGCGAAAACATGTCGTGCTGGCGGGGATGCTCGGTCGAAAGTGCGCCGTCTTCGACAACCCAAAAGACCGAGTTCTTGCGCGGCAGCTTCGGGGTTTTGGATTCCATGTCGGCGGCAATCGTCACCATGCCATCCTTGACGGACAGGGAGAGTTTCAGGGTGACGGAACCCTTGAAAGACTGCATGGGGTTCGCTTCGGACATGTCTGAAAGCTTTTCCAGCGTCTGGCCGATCTCGGCGGAAAAGGCGGGATTAAGCTGGCCGTTTTCCAGCATGCCGATAATGGTGGAGGCATCGCGTATTTTCTTCATGCGGATGGTTCCTTGTGGTTGAGGAAGGTCACACGCGCGCTGCGGCGGCGTGGTAGCGTTCGATTTCGGCCAGCCGTGTGGCGCAAAGCGCCGCGCCGCCGATGGTCGAAAGAATGAGAACCGCAGCAACGCAGGCCAGAAAGAAGCGGCAATAGGGTTGCTCGCGTTCCTTACGGAATGTGCCAAGCTGCTGACGGTTAAGCGGGTACATCGGGGAAATCAGGATCAAAACTGCCTCCATCTGTTTCGGATGCCGCCTCGGGTGGGAGGCGGTCACCGAATCCGGACGTGGCATCAGGCGGCGTCACGCTGCGAAAGCAGGTTGGCAAGCGCGCGTGCTTCCTCGCCGTATTCCTTGATCTGCGCGCGGGTGAAGCGAATGGCGATCTGGTCTTCGGTGCAGCCTTCGCCAAGGCGCAACATTTCGTCGGCCATGTCGCTGATGATCTGCTTTTCTTCGTGTTTACGTTCCTGCATGTCGTGTTCTCCTGATGGCTTGGGTGGGGCGAGCCTTTTTCCTCATGCTCAGGAGGGCTTTTCAGCGGGACAAGCGGCCTGCGACGAAGCCGATTGCGACCAGCAGGACGCTGGAAACGAGGTCCATGGCGAAGGAAAAGAAGAGGGCCTGCATCGTGACGAGAAGGCCCGCCGCCGTCGCCAAGGCGATATTCTTTGCGGTCGCCATGGTTAGAGATACTTGGCCAGATCAAGCCCGACCGTGGATGCGATCTTGGCAAGCACTGCTTTTTCGTCGTCAGAAATGCCGCCGCTGTCTGCCACGTCGAGCGCGACCAGAAGCACGGTTTCGCTCATATCGTGGTCGGCCTTGATGTCTTCGATTTCCTTGAAGAGACCGGCCTTGCCCACGCGGCCAACGGCGCGGCTGCACATCTTGTCCATCGCCGTTTCGATGGCTCGGGCATCGAACGCGCCGGAAAGGGCGGCGTTGGATTTCACGGCGGCGACAGCGGCCAGAAGTTCCTTGTCGTCAAGCTCGCCGTCAGCAGTGGCGACGAGTGCCGACGCGGCGCAAACCGCTTCCAGAAAATCGGTCTTGCCGGAAAACTTCTTTGCCTTGTCTCCGACGAGGCTTTTGAACATTGCAAGCATAAGGCTCCATCCTTCTTTCGTTAAGGGAGCCGGGCGGCAGGTTCACATTTCGAGGGTGCGCCGCCCGGCATTCTGCCCGAGCCGCAACGAGGCTAAGCGGCTTGGATGGAGAAGTGGTATATTATGCACCACCACGCTGTCAATACGACGTGGTGCAGATTGTACCACTATGGTGGTACGTATCGTATCCGAAAATTTTAGGCAAAAAAAACCCGCCGATTGGCGGGCTTTTGATTTCGGTCGCTGATTCTTAGGCTAGTAGCAGTTTTTCGGCTTCGGCTTTTATTTGTGTCGCTACCACCGCGAGCAGTGCAGGGAACTTGTCTGGATAAAATCGAGCTTCCGTTTTGAAGGGGTGATCTGTTGAGCGGTTTATCCCGAAAACTAGCCCCTCATCTGTTAGGGAGGTAAAAGTCTTGATCTCGCCGGAACCGGTGGTGGATGGGTATTCAACTTCCTTAGCGTGCCCCGATTTCCGCAATGCGCATAATATGCTCGCCGCATTCGCGCTGGTATTGGTCATCTTGACTAGCGTAGTTAAGCTTTCAGGCTTCATGCTTCCCCCGAAGTGAATTTACATTTCAATAATTGAACGTTTAACCCTGCCGACTACCGTGATGGTGCCTTTAAATTTTGGTGGGGCAACTTCATGATATGAAGCTGGCTGGAACGGCGGCTCTTCATTCTGACGGTATCGTTTGTACGTTGTATTTCCTTCTTCATCCGTCACAATGTAGCAAGCGTTATGAACTAGGCGCCTGTCCCGAAGGTTTGCGAAAACTATGGAATCTGGCGGCGAAATCTTGTTCATGGAATTGCCGTCAACACGAAGTGCTATCCATTGCCCTTCCGGCAAGTCGAGCGCGGGAACCGTGGGGAAATCGGAAAGGTTGCTGACGCCATCGCTGCTCACAAGCTGTCCGGCGCTAACCGCAGATATAAGAGGAACGTCGGTGACGCTTACCGGCTCTATGTCAATGTCTTCCGGCGCTCCGGTCCCGAAGTAAAGCCACTGTAGAGACACACCAAAAGCGCGCGCATACTTCTTGGCGTCTGCCGGACTGAAGCCATTCTGCCCGGAATCGTGAGCCTTGTAGGTGTTAACAGACCAGCCAAATTTCTTCGCGACAGCTTTGACGCCGCCAAAACCAGAATTGAGTCTCGCCTGCTTTAGCCGCTCGGCGCGTTCGGCGCGCTGGAACTGATCTGCTGATTTGCTCATGGTGTGAATCATACCGCCTTGTGGGGGTGCAGATCATGTTCCTCCAGCTTGACGACATGGTGGTGTATATTGTACCACCATCACATGACCCACGCCGATCTTATAAATCTCTGGCCTTCGCTCTCGGTGTTCGCTGATGAAATCGGTGCGCACTATGAGACGGCAAAAGCTATGCGCCGCCGGGCGTCAATCCCGCCTGGTTATTGGGTTCGCGTGGTTGATGCTGCCAATCGTCGTGGTTTCGCAGACGTAACTTATGAACGCCTCGCAGAGCTTGTGGCGATTCCTTTGGAGGCCGCAGAATGATCGGCCTCGCTTCCCTTTCGCGCGGCCAATCCTCCCGGCCTGCTGCGACCCGCGCCGGTGCGCTTTCCTTCTTCTCGCCCGGCGCGGGCAACTCTCGTTTTGCATGTGGGCCTCCGTAACTTCCTGACGCCCTGAAACTCTCATCTCCAATCAATTCCCACCACGGGAAAAACGCCGGGATTTTCCCGGCGCGGGAAAGGTATTGTCTCATGATTTCGAACGCATGGTTTCATCGCATCAAAGCCGCGCAACGTGACCTTATCCGCCTCGTGGGCGGTATCGAGCGTGCTGCGGAAATTTCCTCGATTTCGAAAAGCCACATCGGGCGCATGAACAATGCGACCGACCCGGAATTGATGCCGCTGCACGCTGTCTATGCGCTGGAAAGCGAATGCGGCGTGCCGGTCGTCACCTCTGCGATGGCAGAACTTAACGGGCGGCGACTGGCCGACCCGGAAAATGAACGGGCCGCCGAACAGTGCGTCGTCGTCACCTATTCCGAAATGGTCCGTAAGGCTGGCGATCTGATCTCCGGCGGCGCGGTTGCTATCGCCGACATGGTTGTGACGCCAGCCGAAGCGACCAAAATGGACCGTGATGCGGCGGAACTGGAAGCCGGTCTGGCCGCATTTCGCAAAGCGCTCGCCAGTGTGAAAGCCAACGGCGGTCACAAGGTCGGGCTTAGCGTCGTCGGGGGTGCGGAATGAAGCGCCAGACCGATCCGGCTATCACCGAACTGATGAAGCGCCCCTTGTCCGAACGTGCAAGGGGCTTTTTGCGGCATGTGAAATGCGAGGGCGGCAAGTTGGATTTGTCCGCTCTTGGCCTCGCTTACCATATCGTTGCCGAAGAATGCCGCAACTGCGGCTATCTCCACATTACTGCCGATGGAGAGACTGCCAAGCTTACCGGCTTAGGGCAGGCGTACCTTGATCGTTTGATGAGGTCGCACTGATGGCCCCTTACAAGCAAGTCAAGCTTCCCAAGCCCGGCCCGAACGCTCTTGCGATCATTACCACCGCCGTTCGCGATGGTGTAGTGACAGTCGAATCGCAGCAGCAGGGTATCAGCGCGAATAAGTCCGTTAGCAACGGTTACCTGACTCGGGACAAGAAGGACGGCAAGACCTACTATCCGACCGACCGCGCCTGCGAAATGCTTGCCATGCTGGAAGGCATTGCCGAGCCGGGCGACATGCCGGAACGCGAAACGGAAACAGCCGTGGTGCTGGTCGCGGACGCTTCCGGGCTGGTCGCCACGGTAGAGCGGGCGCGTGCGCTGCTGGACGAAGGCGACGTTATGAACGCCCGCATCGTCGCATCGGTTGCCTATAATCAGGCGAAGACCGCCGCGCAGTTCGCCGAACAGATCGGCGCAACCGAAAAGCTGGTCGCCAAGGCGCGGCGTATGCAGGCCGACGCGCTCTTGATCGAAGCTCGCGCAAAAATCCTTATCGCCGACAAATGGGACGAGGCGCAGGCGGCTGGCGAAGCTGCCAAGCACGGTCGCCCGAAAAACGTTCCCGATGAGAACGTTTTTACCGCGCAGCAAGCGGGACTTTCTCGCAAGGAAATTCACGAAGCCCGCAAGCTCGCTGCTGCGGAACATCGCGAACCCGGCATTGTCGAACGGGCGATTCAGGCGCGGCTTGCTGCCGGGCTGGAGCCGACGAAGGCAAATCTTCGTGTGGCGGTCGGCACGGCGACCGCAACGAAAGAAGAGCGCGGCGCGAACCTCTACGAGACGCCGCCGGAGGCGATGTTTACGCTGTTGGCTCTGGAAGAATTCACCGCATGCGTGCTTGAACCGGCCTGCGGACGCGGTGCCATCTCGCGCATGCTGGAAGCGCTCCACTACAGCGTGGTGCTGGCCGATATAAACGACTACGGAACGGCGGACAGCAACGGCGAATTGCAGGCGGTGCAGGACTTCTTGACCTCGCAGCCGCCGGAAGCCAGCTCATACGATATCGTCACAAATCCGCCTTACGGCGATATACTCAATGCCTTCGTGGCCTACGCCCTGCGCGTCTACAGGCCGCGCAAAATGGCGCTTTTGCTCAATCTGAATTTCCTGTGCGGGTTCGCGGACGATGACCGCAATTTCGTTATGGATGATTGCCCGCCCGCTCGCGTCTACGTCTTCAAGCGCCGCCTTCCAATGATGCACCGCGACGGATGGGACGGCAACAAAGCCAGCAGCCGCATGAACACGGCTTGGTTTGTTTGGGAACGTGACGAGGCCGGAAACTATGGCAGTGCCACCGTTGTCCGCCGCGTGGACTGGAAGGATTTCCAGCCGCAGCAAACCGCCGTGATGGCGGAAAGCGAGGCGGCATGAGCGTTTACGTTGACGACATGCGCGCCCCGTTTGGCAACATGGTGATGTGTCACATGTGGGCGGATTCGGATGACGAACTGCTTGCGATGGCGGATCGCATCGGCGTGCAACGCAAGTGGATTCAGGGGCATCCTATTCTTTCGTTTGGCAAGCATCGAAATGCCAGTTGGGTTCATTTCGATATCGCCACCTCGAAGCGAGCGCTTGCGGTCAAATTTGGCGCCATCGAAACAGATCGGTTCGGCCCGGTTATTCACACGACAAAGCTACGGCTTGCGGCGGCGATTTCCGCAGGGAATGACGATGCAGTTCGGTCGGCGCGCGAACGCCTCGCTTCATACGAAGCCATTCGCGTTCGGCACGATGGCGCGCAGGCACGGCAAGGTGGTCTTCGCGAGGGTGACTTTGCCGCATTGGCCGATCTGCTTTGTACGGAACCGCTTTTCCATCGCTTCTTAGAAATGCGGGACCAGACGCGCGCGATTTACAACGAAGGTCATGCCTCCACCGTCCTGAAAAGCGTGATTGGTATCGCCAGCAAAACACAACTCAACACGGACGAACGCGCGCAGTCGGCTTTCATCGCACTGCGGACGGATTTCGACGTGTGGAAAAAGAGGGTTTCCGTGTGAGCGACCGCATCTTTCCAGAAGTTTCCATCCCCTACGGCGACAAGTCCACGAAGGCCATGCAGATCACATGCGCCTGCTGCGGCGCTGTCGCCTATTTCCCGCATCAAACCGGGGTCAATCGCAAGCCGCCAATCGCGGCAACTCAGCACTTTCAGAACAAGGGATGGGTGGTCGGAAGCAATCCGCGCAAGGATTTCTGCCCGATCCACGCCGTCCCGGCCAAGCGTAAAGGACAGAAAGCCATGGCGGACACGGTAGCGACGATTGCAGACAGGCCACGCGAAATGAGCCGCGAGGACCGGCGCATTATCAATGACAAGCTGGATGAGGTTTACGCCAAAGACGCCTATAAATCCCCCTGGACGGATTCTGCAGTGGCGAAGGATTTGGGCGTACCGCGTGATTGGGTGGCGCAAGTCCGCGACCAGTTCTTCGGTCCGGCAGGCTCGAACCCGCTTTATGACGAGTTCCTGAAAGAGACAAAGCTGTTGGAAGGTGCGTTCCTCGCCTGCGAGGAAGCGACTGCGCGCGCCGAAAAGGCCGCTTCTGACCAGCGCCGGGCGCATGGTGATCTTTGCAAGGCGATGGACAGCTACCGCGCTCTGGCGCGCAAGGTAGAGCGGGAAATCAGCCGATGACCGACCTCATGCCCATCGTTGAAATTCTGGCGGACTGCGAGACGGACGCGGCGCGCGCGGACTGGCTCTTGCGCGCGCCGCAGGGCGTCATCTACCGCGACCATACGACTATCCGCCGTGTCTTGCAGGAAGCGCATTTTACGCTCGGCGTGGACGCGCTGGACGTAGAATTCGCAGCCATCAACGCCACGCGCCTGCCGGACGGCGGATTGCCGCATACGGTCGTTCTCGGCGTCCATGCTGTGCGCTCATTCCTGCGCGACGTGGTGCGGAAAGGCGGTGCAAAGTGATGGAACCGGATCACGGCGCAATGTCGCGCGCATGGTCTTGGCGTCACGCGGTCGGTAAATCCGGACTGCCGCCGATCACGCGCCTTGTGCTGCATACGCTTGGCCTAAAAATGGATGCGACCGGCGGTTCCTGCTATCCGCCGATTTCGGAACTGGTGGACCTGACGGGCCTCGACAAGAAAACCGTCCTGAAACACCTCGAAATCGCCGAAGAGAGCGGTTGGATTGTCGTCACGCAACACGGTTTTCGCGGCCAGAAATGGAAGCGGAACGAATATGTTGCGCGGTGGCCGGGACGCGACCTTTCCGGCAATGCAGCCAGCAACGAAGATAGCGAAGGTGGTGGAAATCCTCCACCACGTTCCGACGACGCACGCGCCTCCCAAGGTGGTGGAACAGTTCCACCGCGTTCCGTCGCCAAGGTGGTGGAAATCGTTCCCGAAGGTGGTGGAAATGACGACCGGAAGGTGGTGGAGGAGTTCCACCAAGATAAGAATCTTCCAACTAACATTCCAGAAAACTCTCCAGCCGCTGGCGCGGAAGAGGGAGTTTTGAAAAAGGTTGATCGAAAAAAGATAGAGCACGCTTTCACGCTGTGGTTCGCGACGTGGAAAAAGGGCGATATCGAATATGCCCGCAACGCGTGGTTCGCTCTTTCCCCGGAAGATCGGACCGAGTGCGTGGAGCGGACGCCTGCCTATCTCCGTTGGGCCAAGCCTGCCGACCTGATGGCCGCAGCGGTCTACCTCAAAAACCGTCACTGGCGCGACCTGCCGGAACATGTTCTTGCTGAGCCGATCAACGCCCATGGCATTGCCAAGGTCTGCGGCAAGCTCTGGATGGGAACGCGCCTTGAGGCGTTGTCGAAAGAGCCGACCGGCCTGCTGTATGTAACCAGCTTTGACGAAACCCGTATCGCCAAGGGCATGATTTCCCGCGAACAGCTTATGTTCGAAAAGCGCCGTGACAATGGCTGGCCACTCGTCAACACCATGCGCGATCTTGCCCGTCGCCGCGAGCCTTTCAACACTTCGCTCTCGCTTCTCCCGTTGGTGCAGGACTTCCGGCAGGTGCACCGCGATAGCGATCTGTTCGCGGCTTGGAAGCGCCTGCATGAGCGCAACGGCTGGCCCTTTATCGAGCATCCGCCCGAATGGGTCTACTTCCCCCCGATCGATGACGGGGCTGACGATCTTGAAGCGGCAGTTGATGCCGCACTTTCCGAATTTCTTTCCACCATCAGCGAGGGACGCACCAATGATGCATAACGTGAAGATTTATGCCGCCAGCAAGCCGGTCAACCCGGAGCTTTATGACCTGTCGCGTTTCGCGTCTCTGTTCTACCAGATGCAGAACACGAAGCGACTCAACGTCACCATGCTCTCCATGGCGGCGGAGAATCAGCCGGGGAAACACGAATGGTTCGTGGTGGAGACGAAGCATAAGGCGGAAAAAGCTGTTGAAGACGCCCTTCGGAAAGCTGGCGTGAAAGTTTTTCTCCCACTGGAAACCATCGGTGAAACGGTCGTTCGCGGTCGCATTATCCCTGCTGTTTCGCGTCCTCTTCTGCCGGGTTATGTACTGGTCAACATCGTCTATTCTCCCGCCGCAGTCTGCGGTATTGCCCGGCTGGAAGGTGTCGCGGGCTTCGTTGGCGGGATGGTCCACCCTCATCGTGTATCAGACGAGGAAATGAATCGTTTCAAGGCTTTCGGCGATGACGAGACTGCGCCGGACGTGAAGCACTGCGAGCAGTTCAAGCGCGGCGATAAGGTTCGTTTCGTGCTTGGCCCCTTCGCCAGTTTCGGTGGCACCATCCTGAAACTGCGCAAGGATCGGACCGTTGACGGCGAGCGCGTAGCTACCGGCGCTGTGGTGGCGGTGGACGTGTTCGGCAAGGTTTCAACCATCGAAGCCCCTCTTGCATTGCTCGAACAGTTGTGACTATGCATAGCGCAGGATGATCTGCTGATCCTGTGCAGGCGCGCCGGTTTCGACCGGCGAGTGGGGTTCCAAAACCTCCACGCTGGTAAGCCGGGGCAGACCCTGTCTTGACCCTCTCGCCAGAGAGACCGATTCAAGGCCAGTGCGACAGCTATATCATCGGCGGACTTGAGTGAAGGCGACCCTAACCCGGTCGCCTTTTTCGTTTGCGTAGGGTGTAGGCAACTTCCGGGAAAATCTGACGATGGCTGTTCTGTCTATGAAATGGGCCGACCGCAATCTTGCGGAGTACGGCGACCGGATAGTGGCTCTTAAAACCAAGTTTCCGACCGTTCTGTCCCGCATCGTCAATCAGGTCGGCAACAGGTCGAAAACTGTTGTGGTTCGCACACTGACCAAACAGACCGGATTGCCGCGTGCCACCATCGTTAAGGCCATCGGCAATCCGGCAACCGCAAGGCCGGGCCGGTTGGTCTACGACATGACCACGCGGGGCGGCAACATTCGCCTCAAATATCTTCGTCCGAAGGAAACCGAAGCCGGTGTCGTGGCTCGACCATTCGGAAAGCCGACGCTCTATCCCGGCGCGTTCCTGCGTGGCGGGCAATTCCCCGACCGTAAGCCGGTGGCGCAGTTCAACGGGCATGCCTATTACCGGCTCAATCGCTCCGGCACGAAGATCACCTTCGCCCGCTCGGGCGTCTTCATCCCGAAGGAAATGACCAGCGGCGCGACAGCCGAAGCATTCCACCGCATTGCAGCGCCCTTGCTGAAAGAGCGGGTCGAAGCCGCCCTTGCCAAGCTGGTCCCCTGACCGGCCACCCCGACCCCCGACCTCGACCCGCCCCATCCCCCCCCTCGGTCGGGTCCTCCCCCAAAAGAGGCCAAGTAGCGGGTGTGGGCGACTGCGGGATTTCGCTCTGTGAATAAAATTATAGGGGGGTTCCACCGCCCTTTCGATGGAATCGGAATCAGATGGCAAAGAGCTATCCTGACGAGTTGCGTGAACAGGTCGTGGCCTTCATGGATGAGGGCCACACGGTTCGGGAGGCGGCGGCAAAGTTCAACGTCAGCCCGAGTTTCGCGGCCAAATCGCACAAGAAACATGCGGAAGCTGGCGAAAGCCTCCCGCTGCTTAACGAAACGGCACCTGCCGAACCGGAAAAGCCCTCGCTCGATATCGAAATCACCGCATCCGAACTGGCGGAACTGCTGAAGGTTTCGAAGCGGGCGGTCTCGGATTTCGTAGAGCGTGGAATCGTGGTGAAGACAGAACGGAATCGCTTCGATCTTCGCCAGTCCATCCAGCTTTATTGTGAGCATTTGCGTGGTGTTGCCGCCGGTCGCGGCGGCGACGGCGCGGATGTTCTGACCGCCGAACGCGCCAGACTGGCGCGAGAACAGGCCGACCAGACGGCCATGAAAAACGCGGCGATGCGCGGCGAACTGATTTCGATGACGGACGTGCGAAACGAGTGGGTTTCGATAGGCCGACGCATCCGCAACGCTGTTCTGTCTGTGCCTTCGCGCTGTCGGCAGATGCTGCCGCATCTCACGACCTACGATGTGGACCTGATCGGGCAGGAAATCCGGTCGGCGCTTACCGAACTTGGTGACGAGGACGATGACAACGGCGCTGGCGACATTGCGGCGAGCGGTATGGGACAGCCTGTTGCCGCCGCCGAAACTTCGGCTGTCGGAATGGATTGAACATACCGTCCATCTGCCGGAAGGCGTTTCATCACTGACCGGCAAAGTTCGGCTGTGGCCCCCGCAGCGTGAAATTGCCGACGCCATTGGCGATAGCGCGATTGAGCGGGTAACGCTGGTCAAGCCGGTCCGCGTCGGCTTCACGACGCTGCTGACCAGCGCCATGGCAAGCTTTTGTTCGAACGACCCGTCCCCGATCCTTTCGCTTCTGCCGACAGAGGCCGACTGCCGCGACTATATGGTTTCGGACGTTGAACCGATTTTCGATGCCTCGCCAGCGCTTCGCGGTCTTTTGACCGGTGATACCAGCGAAGGCGGACGCAACACGCTTCTTGCCCGTCGCTTTCCCGGCGGGTTCCTGAAAGTCATTGCCGCAAAGGCACCGCGCAACCTGCGCCGTCACAATGTCCGCATCCTCTTCATTGACGAGGCGGACGGCATGGACGCGACGAAGGAAGGTTCGCCGATCCTGCTGGCGGAACGCCGCACGCTGTCGTTTGCGGACCGCAAGATTGTCATGGGTTCGACGCCTGTCTACGAGGCGACCAGCCATGTATTGCGGGCCTATGAGCAATCTGACAAGCGTATTTATGAGGTGCCTTGCCCCGAGTGCGGTCACTTCCATGAAATCACATGGGCCGATATCCATTGGCCCGAAGGCGAACCGGAAAAGGCGTATTATGTTTGCGTCGAATGCGGTTCCGTTGTGGAGGAACGGCACAAGCCGGGCATGGTGGCGAATGGCCGCTGGCGCGCTCTTCGACCGGAAATCAAGGATCATGCCGGTTTCCGCATGAACGCCCTGATATCGCTTTTGCCTAACGCCTCCTGGGGGCGGCTGGCGCGCGAATTCGTCACGGTCAAAAACGACCCTTCGACGCTGCAAACCTTCGTTAACACCATCCTAGCCCAAGGGTGGAAAGAGGATGGCGACGAACTGGACGATATCGAGCTTGCGGGCCGGGCCGAAGATTTCGGGCTGGAAAATATCCCGGTGCAAGTGCTGATTATCACGGTCGGCGTGGACGTGCAGGATGATCGTCTGGAAGCAACCTTCGTCGGTTGGGACAAAGAGGGCATCCCCTATGTTCTCGGCCATACGGTTGTGTGGGGTCGCTATGATGACCATACCACATGGGCGGAACTGGACGTTGCCCTGACGACGCAATGGGACCATCCGCTTGGCGGCAAGATCAAGGTCGATGCCGTTTGCGTCGATAGCTCGGACGGCGAGACCATGGAAACGGTCTATCGCTTCGCGTTCCCGCGCTTCAATCGCCGTGTTCTGGCAATCAAGGGTGCTGCGGGCAACCGGCCATGGATTGAGCGCTCCAAGACCAGCGTGAAGGGCGGACGGCTTTTCATCGTCGGCGTGGACGGCATCAAGAGCCACATTTTCGGCAGGCTGACGCGGCCCAAGACCATCCGGTTTTCGAAAGACCTGCCGGATGTTTGGTACGAGCAGCTTGCAGGCGAAAAGATGGAAGTCCGCTATTTGCGCGGCCAGCCAAGCAGACAGTTCGTTCCGATACCGGGCCGACGCCATGAGGCGCTTGACTGCACGGTTTATGCCTTCGCCGCCCGCCAGATGGTCAATGCAAATTGGGCGCACCGCGAGGGCGAGCTTTCGACACCGCCGGAACCGGCGGTCGCAACCTACACACAAGAAATCGCGAAACCGGAGTGGCTTGCATAATGGCGACTACAGACGATCAAATTGCTGCGCTTGAAGATGCAATCGCTATGGGCGCGCGAAAGGTGATATTCCACTCTGGCGGCACGCGCCGCGAGGTGGAATATCACTCTCTCAAAGATATGAGGGAGGCTCTTGCCGCCCTGAAATCCACTCGGTCGGGCGGCTCCCGGACCATTTACGCGGCGCTCGACTGATGAGCCTCGCTAACGTTCTCGACCGGACCATTGGTTATTTCTCGCCCGAAGCTGGCCTTCGGCGCGCGAAAAGCCGCTTCGCGATGAATGCTCTTCGCGATTACACTGGCGCAGAAACCAGTCGCCTGAAATCCGGCAGGCGCGCACCATCAACATCGGCGGACGCAGAAATTGCGCGCGCCGGTCGGACCCTGCGCAACCGCATGCGCGATCTCGCCCGCAACAATCCTTATGCTGCGAAGGCGATCCACGAACTTGTTACCCACGCCATCGGCGACGGCATTATTCCGCGCTCGAAAAATAAAAAGCTCAACAAGCTTTTTGCGGAGTGGAGCAAGGTTTGTGATGCGGACGGCGATCTTGATTTCAATGGTATCGTCAACCTGACGGCCCGCGAAATGTTCGAAAGCGGGAACGGCCTTGTTCGCCGCCGCCGTCGCAGGCTGGAAGACGGTCTACCCGTCCCGTTGCAATTGCAGGTGCTGGAACCGGACCTGATCGACACTACCAAAGAAGGCGTTCTTTCCGATGGTGGCAAGATCATCCAAGGCATCGAATTTGATGCCATCGGCAGGAAGCGTGCTTACTGGATGTTCGGTTCGCATCCGGGCAACAGCTTCTTCGACCCGAAGTCCACGATTGTTTCGAAGCCGGTTCCTGCGTCCGACATTGCCCACGCTTTCGAAAAGCAGCGGACGCAGGTAATGGGCGCGCCGTGGGGTACGCCAGCGATGGCCGACACCTACGATCTGGCGTCTTACGAGCAGGCGGAATTGACGCGCAAGCGGCTGGAAGCCTGCCTTGTTGGTGTGATGACCGGCGGCGATGAAGGCGACCAGCTTGGCATGCCTATGGCGGATAACAGTCCAGCCAAGCCCGGCATCTATGATGTGAACGGCAGGCGCGTGGAAAAATTCGAACCCGGTATGTTCTATAATGCCGTTGGTGGCCGGGGCATGGAGTTTTCGCAACCGGCAGTGACGGACAGCTATGATCCTTACAAGGCATCTATGCTGCACACCATCGCTGCGGGCTGGCGCGTTCCCTATGCCATCATGTCGGGCCGGTTGGACAAAGTGAACTATTCGTCCAGCAAGATCGGGCTGGAAGGATTTCGCCGGACGATCTCCGCCGTTCAATGGCTCATCATCATTCCGATGCTGCTACAGCCTATTTGGGATTGGTTCTGCGAAGCCGCGTACTTCGCCGGAATCATCAGTTCGCCCAAGGTTGCCGTGGAATGGTCGCCGCCGCGCTTCTATTCAGCCGACCCGCTGAAAGACGTGAACGCCCGCATCAAGGAAGTGCGGTCGGGCTTCCGCTCGCTATCCAGCGTCATTGCCGAGATGGGTGAAAACCCGGATGACGTGCTGGATGAAATCCAGTCCGACAACAAGAAAATCGACAAGCGCAAGCTTGTCCTCGACAGCGACCCACGGCGGATGTCTCAGGCCGGGCAAGCGCAGCAGCGGGACGAAACAGACGACCCGCCCGACGACAAGTCGGAAGACGACAAGGACCCCGACGATGACGAAACTTGAACTGCGCAAAGCGCCTGCGTCCCTGCCGATGCAGGTTCGCGGGCAGGACCTGAATGTTAGTTCTATCGATGCGGAGGCGCGCACCGTTACGCTGGTTTTCACAACCGGCGCTGCGGTGCGCCGCCTGCGCTATACCGGATGGGATACGGCTGTCCCGTTCGATGAAATCCTTGTCGTCAGCGAAAGAGCGCTGGACCTGACGCGCATGAATTTGGGTGCGCCGGTTCTCGACAGCCATTCCCGGTGGTCCACGTTCTCGCAGATCGCCGTTGTTGAACGGGCGTGGATCGAAAAGGGCGAAGGATGGGCGACCATCCGTTTCCCCAAGGCCGGAATTGATCTGGCCGCCGACCGCATGTTCGGACTGGTCTCTGACAAGATCATTAAGAATGTGTCGGTTGGCTACTCCATCGATAAGATCCGAGTGGAGGAAGCGGCGAAGAAAGGCGAGGTCGAAAAGATTTTCGTAGAGCGCTGGACGCCAAACGAGATTTCATTTGTGACCGTACCGGCCGATCCCGGCGCGCAGGTCCGATCCAGCGAAGCCACGTTCCCGCTCTCTATCCAGTCCGCGTCATGTCTCGACCTTCGGGCCGCACGCATGCGCATGGCCGAAGCCGAACGCCGCTTCACCTGAACACTCATTCCAATTTTTCCAGTTCGCCGCCTGACTTCCACCGGGGATGCAGGGCGACGGCGCTTGTCCTGCCCGGTAATACAAAAGGAACCGCACGCCATGAAAAAGGCTGCATATGTTTTCGCGACCGTCGCCGCAATCGTCTGCTTCGGTCTCGCCTTCACCATTCTTTCCGCCGACCCTTCCCACGCGGCCTCGCTGATCGGACACGATGCATTCGTGCAGACGCGCGGCATGCTGGATCATGTCTATCAGGCCACCCCGGCACTTCTCGCACTCCGGGCGAAAGCCACCGACCTGACGACGCGCGCGGAAAGCAAGCGTGCGGAACTGGTGGAGGGGCTGTCCGATGAAGCCGCCCGCGCCATCGAAAAGGATCATTCTGCGATTCTTACCGAACTGGACGGTGTGCGTGCCGAGATTACCGCGCTTGAAAACGCGGAGAGGAACGCGCCGACGCCTGCCGACAACAATCCGCAGGCCATCGCGCAGAATGCCGTTCGTGCCGAACGGGACCGCGTGACTGCTATCGAAGAACTGGCGGAGCGTGCCGGACAAGCGAGCTTTGGTCGTGACCATATTCGCTCCGGCACTTCTCTGGACACTTTCCGGGGGTTGCTTCTGGATCACATGGTGACCAGTGAACGCGCTACGCCGACCGATAGCCGCGTTCGCGTGCAGGTTGGCAATGACGAAGCCGATACCATTCGTTCGGCCCGTGTGGAAGCTCTGGCATACGGTCTCGGCGCGCCGGTCCCGCAGGCCGGTCCGTCTGCCGCCGCCCGCCAGTATATGGGCCAAGGTCTGGTCGATATCGCTGCCGATTGCGTGAACTTCCACGGTCGCCGCATGCTGAATGCCCGCGATATCGACAACATCTTCAGCCGTGCCGCGCATTCGACTTCTGATTTCCCGGTGATTTTTGAAGGCGCTGTCAATCGCACGCTGGAACAGCGCTACGCACTGGCGCAGCCGACCTTCAAGCGCTTCGCCCGCAAGAAGAATTTCCGCGACTTCCGCCCGGATACGATCGTCAAGACCGGCGATTTCCCGATGCTGGAAAAGATTCTGGAAAACGGCAAGATCAAGTTCGGTTCGTTCGGTGAAGGCAAGGAAGCCGTGCAGGCTTTCAGTTACGCCATCGCCCTGAATATCAGCCGCCAGATGCTCATCAATGACGATCTTGGCGCCATCGCCGAACTGCTGACGAGCTACGGCGCTTCGGTTGCCCTGTTCGAAGAAGTCACCTTCTACGGCGGTGCGTACAACGGCAAGCTTGCGGACGGCAAAACCGTCTTCCATGCTGACCATAAGAACCTTGCTGCTGCTGGTTCTGCGATTACTGTCGATAGCGTCGGCGAAGGCCGCAAGTCGATGGGTCGGCAGACCTCTCTGGATGGCAAGCCGTTGCTCGCAAACCCGGCGCGTATCATGCTGGTCGGCCCGAACCAGTTGACCGATGCGGAAAAGCTGCTGGCATCTATCACGCCCGCCACGGTCTCCACGGTCAATATTTTCTCCGGTAAGTTCGAACTGGTGGAAACGTCGCAGATCGCGGACAATTCCTGGGACCTCTTCGCCGATCCTTCGACCGGCTCCAATTACCGTTGGGGTTACCTCGAAGGTTACGAGGCTCCGCGCGTTCGCATGGACGAACCCTTCGGTTCGCAGGGTTTCAGCATGTCGGTGGAACACGACTTCGGTTGCGGCGCGACCGATTTCCGCTTCGGCTATCACAACCCCGGCCAAGCGTAAGCCGCCTGCCTGACTTCGTTGGGGGAGCCGACCGGCTCTCCCTTTCTCCGTCACGTTGATCGCAAGGAAGATCACCATGAAAAACTATCGAGGCCCCGCCGATACGGTGGAAGTCACCGCGCCCGCCGATGTCAATTCCGGCGACGGCGTTCTTGTCGGCAAGCTGTTCGGCGTAGCGGAGTTTTCCGCCAAGGCTGGCCAGCGCGTCAATATTTCCCGCTCGGGCATTTTCACCCTGCCCAAGACGAACGCGCAGGCATGGGCCGAAGGCGCAGTCCTTTATTGGGATGGTGCCAAGCTGACCACCGCCGATAATGCTGGCGCAAACACCAAGGTCGGTTACGCCGCCGCGGTCGCCGCCAATCCTTCGGCGACCGGCGACCTCATCTTGCATCAGTAAGATGGTGGACTGGCGAAAACTGGAAGCTGCCGTTGACCGGAAGGTTGGCGGCGCTTTTGGCGAGACGGTCCGCCTTTCGTTCTTGGCGAACGGCAAGACGGACCCGGACCGCCCGCAGATCGTCATCCGCTGCGAGGCCCTGCACACGGAAGACGACACAACGCGACCCGCAGGCAATGCGGTGAGCGGCCCCCATCGCGTCCGTTTCGCTGCGGCGGATGCCGTACTCTTTATTGACCGCTCCACCTACGAAGGCCCGGCGCTGAAAACCGGAGACAAGGTGCGGGCAATGGATCGGGCAGGCGAACCGGTATGGTTGGTCGATTTTGTCAGTGACCGGCATAGCAACCTTATCGCTGTTGCCCTGAAAGAACTTTAGGAGCCTCCATGTCCTTCATCCGTTTTGCTGCCCGCATCTCCGCTGTGGAGGCGATCAAGGGAAACACGGTTGTCGGTTCCAACGTGCTGGACAGCGAAATCGGCGTGCTCGATATCGCTGCCGATGGCTCCTTGCGGACGGATAAGGATAAGCCTTTCATCTCCGTCTACACGGACGGTTCGAAATTGATGGAGGGTCTTGAGCTTCGCTCGCTGGCATCGCCGGGGCAACTCGATATCGTTTTTGAGGCTGGCGTGACCACGGCGCACGCCGTCACCGATGCCGAGACGGACGAAAGTGTTATTCTCGGAATGCCCGCGACCGACGCGACGTTTGAGTTTCACCTTGATATGGCGCTCCGTCAGACCGGCGACGCTCTCAATAACTCGGAGAATGAATGGGCGGAAATCTTCCGCTCTCTCTGTTCGTCGTTTCAATCCGCATCGCGCTCGCGCATCAGCGGCGATACGAACGGCGTGCGGCTTGCCGCGCACCAACTGAAAATCACCGCCAATATGGTGGCCGAACCATTGTGCGGGCAATTGCTCAATCCCGGCTCTCCCTTCGCCAAATTCCTCGCCAAGTGCGAAAGTGATCTTGCTCCGAATGATCCTTCCATGGCGGAAAAAATTGCTCTCATTCGTGCGCAGCTTTCCGGCAACGCCAGCGAATTGCAGACCGCCATGCGGCGATACGGTCTTATTCATGACGAGGCCGACGCCATGTTGATCACGCCTTTCGAGGGGTCGCCCTGATGGCCAGTTTGGTGGACCAGATCACGGACCTTTATGTGCGGATGGCCGAACTTGAGCGCCGCAACCGCAACCGGCGGCGCAAGGGTACGATTGCCGAAGTCAGTGACGACAAATCCAAGTACCGCGTCAAGCTGTCGGAACAGGCGGGAAAACCCTACCTGACGCCATGGATCAAGGCGCGGACCCTCGCTGCCGGTGGCGTCAAGGTCGATGTCCTCTACAGCGTCGGCGAACAGGTGGATGTTGTTTCCGAAAACGGCGACATGACCGACGCGCAGATAGATTTTTCCACCTATAGCGACGACAACGCCCGCGAGAACAGCGACACGCCGTTTCATATCAAGATCGGCGATACCGTCATTGAAGCGTCGGCGGGACAGGCGAAAGTAACGTCGCCGAAGGTGATTGTTGAATCGCCGAACGTGCAACTTGGCGGTGACGGCGGCAAGCGCGTTGCCCGGATCGGCGATCTAGTGCACGTCATGTCCGGTTCTTCATCTGGGAAATGGCCGATTGTGGAAGGCTCGGAACACGTCTTCGCGGTGGACTGAGGAAAGCCCCATGAAAAACTATAAGGTTCGAACCGGCTGCGAAATCGCCGGGCGCTGGCGGTCGGCTGGCGAAATCATCCCCCTGACCGACGACGAAGCCCGCGAGCTTGCGCCGCCCTTCGGCAATGTCGTTCTCCCTGAAAAAGAGGATAGCGCCCATGGCAAGCTCAACCGGCGTAAGCGGCAAGACCGGCGCGCCGCTGAATGATTGGCCGCATACGCAGCAATCAATCCGCAAAATTCTGAGAACGCCGAAGGGTTCGCGCGTTATGCGCCGAAACTTCGGCAGCAATGTTACTGATTTTATCGACGGCAAGATGACGCGGCGGAACGTGCTTGCACTCTATTCCGCCGCAGCAACGGCAATCCTCGAATGGGAACCGCGCTTCCGCATGACTGCCGGGCGCGTGACCCAAGCCGATGCCGGTGGCGTCATCGCGCTCGATATCTTCGGCACCTATTATCCTCGCGGCCATCGCGGCGATTACTCCATTGCGGAGAGCGCCAGCGTCCGCGTCATTTATCCGGGCAAATGACCATGGCGATTTACGCACCGACGACGATTGATGTTTCGCGCCTGCCGTTGCCTGATGCGATTAGCTCGCTGGATTTCGAGACGCTTTACAGCGAATTCAAGGTTCGCTTCCTCGCGTTCTGGAACACGCTGCGTGCGGTCGATCCGTCGCTACCTGAATATGACGTGCAGGATCTCGAAACGGACCCGGCGGGCGTCGTCGGTGAAGCTTGGTCTTACCTGCGTCTTTTGGACCGCCAGAATGTCAATGACACGTTCCGGTCGCTTCTGGCGGCATATGCGAAGGGGTCCAATCTGGACGCCATCGCTGCAAACAGGAACATAGTCCGCCTGACCGTGGTTCCCGCAACCGCGAATGCGGCGGCGATCATGGAGGGCGATGACGCACTGTTGCGTCGCTATCTGCTGTCGTACGATCTGCCGTCCGCCGGTTCTGCCGGTCGCTACCTCTATGATGCGTGGACGGCGTGGCCGCAATCTGCTGACAAGGCCCTTGGCCTTTGGGATGCGCGGGTGAATGGTCGGGCGGTCCATGGCCGTCGCGGTGATACGGATGTTGTTGTCATTGGCCCGATGGGCAGGCTTCCGACCGCCTTGGAGCTGGATACCGTTCGCGCCTCGGTCACGAACCCAAACCGTGCGCCGGAAGCCGTGGCTATCTCGGTCATGGCCGCCGGGCGGACGGAATACGCGGTATCGCTTGTCCTCGAAATTCCGGCGGTCGGACCGTCTGCCGATATCGTCCGGCAGGAAGCGGAAAAGCGTGTCACCGCAGCGGCAACCGCCCGCATCCTCATCGGCGGCGAAATCCCCGAAGCCTTGTTTTCGGGTGCAGCTTTCGGTGAAGGCGTAATCCGGGTGCGCGACCTCGCGCCGGTCATTATCCAGCCCGACGCCTACAAGGTGCCGGTGATGACCAGCCTTAACATCGCTGTCGAGGTGCGGGCATGAGCGACGTAGGTGTGTTGCTGCCGTCATCGGCGGAGCCATTCGAAAAGGCGCTTGCCGCCGGTATGTCGGATGATCTGCCGATACCTTACGCGGTTCTGATGGACCCCTACCAGACGCCTGCACGTTTTCTGCCGTGGCTGGCCGTGCATCATTCGGTCGATCTCTGGTTTGATGATTGGACCGAAGAGCGCAAGCGGGAAATGATTGCACAGTGTGCCGGGGTTTCGACTCTCTATCCCGCGTCTCCCTTGGGTGCGCTGAAAGGCACGCTTGCCGGGCTGAAACGCTACCTCGCGTTTGTTGATGCGGAAATTGTGGATCGCATTGCGCATCCGAACCGCTTCACCTTCGGGCGCGCGGTGATTGGTCGAACGCCGATAGCGCATCAGCCATTCGTTGCGCATTACCTCGTCCGCGTCACGCTGACAGCGCCGAAGAACCGCTTTCAGATTGGCCGCAGCGCCTTTGGGCGGGCGGCAATGACGGCCATCAACCTTGAACCCATCCGCCGCGCCAAGCGCGCCATGACGACCGCCAAGACGCCGGAAACGCTCTATTCGGTCTCCTTCGCGTGGCGGCGCGGCATCACCTTTAACGACAATATTTTCATCGACGGAAGCCATGCCATCGGCGGTTACATGGATCGCAAGCGGCTGGATTGAGGGTAACGACACATGCAGCGCACTTCCTTTGCAGAAGCTGAAATCGCCGATCACGCGGATTTCGAAGCCATCGGCTTGCAGGCGCAGGCCGCGACGGATGGTCTTTGGCTCGATGCCATCGGCTATCCCGCACATTGGGCCGCTTTTACGGTGGCGCGTAAATCGGCGCAGGAAATTACCGTTTCGGCTGGCCGGTACGTCGCCGGGGAAATCGTCTATGCGCAGGAAGCGCCGAACGATATCAACCTTCAGCTTCAAATCCCTGTTGCTGCATCGGATCAGCGATGGGTTGCAATCCTCTTGCGTGGCAAGGAAGTCACCGACGCTGCAAACCGGCCGTTCGAAACTTCCGACGATCCCGAAACCAGTGTCATCGTTAACCGTACAACGCCCAAGACGATCCGCCGGGTTGTGGAACTCATCGTCCAGCCGGGCGATGCGAACCCGGTTCCGGTCAAGCCCGTGGTGGCGTCTACGGACGCGTGTATCGCCTTCGTGCTCCTGACTTCGTCGGGCGTTGACGCTATCGAGCCGGGCAACAGCGACCGCGTCAAAACCCTCTTCGAAGTCGAGGGCCGCGTGACGGCGCTGGAAGTCGATCTTGACGGCCTCTTCATGCGGACCGAGACGATTGAAACGCAGATCGTTAATATTCAAGCCAAGCTGACGGAAATTCCCCGTCCGGTCATCATTCGCCAGATGCAACGCGATATCGGCGCGGCCCGCTTGAAAGTCGATTTGCCGGACGAAGCCCGCGCCTATGTCTTCGACAACGGACTTGTCAAAGATCGATGGGACATGGCGCATGTGGACTGGCTCGCCCGCATCGAAGAGGGCCTGCGTTTCGGTTTTGCCGCCGAAGCGCAGGCGCGGCTTGAAGTGCAGGCAGAAGACGATCCCAAGATTGCGTTTCGCGGTCGCCGCATGGTGCCAGCGTTTGACGAGGTCACGCGCATTGCCAACACGTCGCTGGATGGCACTCTGAACATCTCGCAGTTGGTGCACACTGAAACCACGCTTGTTCGCAGGGAAGCATCCCGCATTCGTATTACCTACGGCCCGACGCAATGGGCCTGTGAGAACGTCGCGGGCTGGTCTGGACTAGGGGGCGATTCCAGGGTGGGGCAAATGCTCAATGTTGGCGGTGAAACCTTTGAGGTTGTCTATCGCGATGCAAATCTTGGGCCCGGCCACCAAACTTACGGCGTTCGGCAAATCCGGTACGAGATTTATAACGAACCCTTCTGGGAATACGTCACTGAAAACGTTGGCGTGAATGGCTCGATTTATGGTCAGTCATTCCTTGTTGCGCAGCCTATGCAGGTGACGAGCCTCGATCTGTCATTTGCCCGCGTTGATACTGACGGCGACGTGCATGTGTTCATCGTAGAAACGACGACTGGCGGCATGCCGCGTTTCGATGCGGTGCTGGCGCAGGGCAAGCTGAACCACGCCGATCTTGTTGTCGGCTGGAATAAGGCTGTGCTTCCTATCACGCTACTGGAAAGCGGAAAGAGGTATGCTTTCGTCACGGTGACCACAGGCGCGCACGCGCTGCATATTTCCGGGTCGAACAAGTACACGGGCGGAACGCAGTTCCTGACGACTGACGGCGCATTTGCCCAAGGTTCGATGGAAACAGATATCTGCTTCCGGCTCAACGCCGCCCGCTATCGCAGCCCTCGCACCGTTATCCCGATGCAGGCTCTGAACCTTGCGGACGGGATGACGCAAATCGACATGCTGTTTGCCGGTTGGGTGCCGGGTGGTTGTGCGCTCGGCTGGGAAATCCGGCCTTCCGGCTCGTCCGTCTGGACCGAACTGGATGACGGCGACCCGGCGACGAACCCGCTTGTCGGCCTTCCGGCTTCGGTGGAATTGCGCATGGTGATGATGGGTACTGCTGACTTGCAGCCGATGATCCAGCTTGACGAAAAAGCGATTTCCCGTGTCGCCCGCAACCGCAACACAATGCGAGCCGTCACCAAAAGCTTCCAGTTCGGCTTTGCGACGACGCATATCCAGACACAATACACGCTGGATGCTTTCGATGCGGACCGCCACACATTCACACCTGCCATCATGGTCGGCAACGCGGTGGTAAACCCGGACACAACGGAAGTCATCGTTGATACGCAGGTGCCGACGCGCCGGACGTATCTTTCCACATATACGCTTGGCGCAGCCGCGAATGCTGCTCGCATGCGTCCAGCCGCCACCACCAACAATGTCGTATCCGTCCCATTCGTGCAGGACGCGTTCATTGCCGCGCTTTAAGGAGTCTCAAATGGCTTTCCAGATCAACCCGGAAAAATCCTACGAGGTGAAGCTGTCTCGCCCGGTAAAGCGCGGGGCTTTTACCTACAAGCCGCTCAACGAAATCACGATGCTTGGAAAGGTGGTGGCGGCCATCATCGAACAGGAAGGCGACGAGGTGCTTGATTATGCCAGAGAGGTCTAACGGCTATCAGGTGCCCTCATACCCCAAGACACTCATCGACCGCATTCTGTGGAATTTCACCATGGGCGACGTCGATGAGCGCCTTCGGGTAGTGGAGGCGCGCGCTGCATCTTTCACCGAACTTGAAGAGCGTGGCATTCAGGCTTCGCTCGACTATATACAGATCAACGTCGCGCCGCAGATCGTCAATTTGCAGCAGTCAATCACTCTGGCCCAAAACCAGATTGATCAGATCATTATTGGCGGCAAGGCACCGGATGCTCTCAAGTTCGGCGGCCAATTGCCAGCCTACTACGCGACGGCAAGCGCTCTCGCTGACGGCCTCGCTGGCAAAGTGCCAAGCGCACGCAAGGTCAACGGCAAGGAACTGTCTGACGATGTGATCTTGGCGAAAAGTGATGTGGGGCTTGGTAACGCCGACAACACTTCCGACAAGGATAAGCCGGTCAGCGATTTGCAGAGGGCCGCTATCGACGCCGTTGCACAGTCCGCGTCCACGAAGGCGAGCAGGCGTAATCGCCACCTCAACCCCGCTTTCCAAGTCTGCCAAGATCGGGCGGCAGGGGCAACGATTGATGTCGCTTCGGCACTTTACGTCTTTGACGGCGTTTTTCTGAACAGTACGGGCGGCGGCGTATTGAGGGCGGGTCAAGCTCTAGCGGTAACTCCCGGCGGTTCCGGGACTAGATTTCGCTCATGGGTAGTCACAGCAGATTCAGCGTATGGCACTGGCGATTATTACGGCGTTGCGTTCAATATCGAGGGTCACGATGTTGCCGATCTAAAGTTCGGCACAGAAGGCGCGCGCCCGTTCACATGGCGCGGTGTCGTCAACCTTCCGCAAGGGACTTACGGCCTTTCGTTCACCAATAATCAATCCGCGTCCATGTCTTATGTGAAAATGTTCACTGTCACGGCGGCGGAGGCGAACAAGGATAAGTTGGTGACTGCGGTAGTTCCGGGGTGCGCAACAGGTACTTGGATCAAGGATAATACCGGTGTCGGCTTGTCAGCGCGAATTACGTTTGCCAGCGGTAGTAACTTCATCACTAATCAGGAAGGTCAATGGATTAACGGCAACTTTGTAGGTACGGCGGCGCAAAGCCCGGGGGTAGGCACGGTAGGTAATGTCTTCGAGGTTGCTGATATTGGCCTTTATGAGGGCAACAACCTTCCGGAATGGGAATTGCCTGACGCAAAAGCCGTTTATCGTGATTGCCTTCGGTATTTCGAAAACGGTGAGGCAACTTTCAACGCTTATGTGCCGGGACCGAATTGGACTTATGGCGTAAACATTGCGTTCGCTGAAAAGAAGCGTGTGGTCCCCAACATGTCCTCAATCGTATTGGAAGGAAGCTTTTCCGGGGTCGATCCAAAAACGTTTGAAAGCTTCTATCACTACATGCAGAGCAATGGCGGAAACAATTACAGCCGCATCTATTGGACGGCGAACGCGAGGCTTTGATTATGATTACCGAAATCAGACTTACAGCGCCGCCTCCGTATACAACCGCGAAAATTGTAATGTCGGACGGTACGGAATGGTCAGATGATCTTTCCCTACCAGCCGACAGCCACATCAGGCGTATGCGGGATGACTGGCTGGCGGCGGGCAATGTCCCCATCGCCTTCGTTGCGCCCGCGCCTGTTGCGCCGCCGATCCCGCGACTTGGCTTTTGGCTTGCCGCCGCTGAAATCGGCGTGACCAAAGCAGGCGTAAAGGCCCATATCGACGCCATGCCCGAGGGCGTTGAGAAACAGCAGGCGATTGTTTATTTCGAGGACGCGCAGCTTTATCGGCGCACTGATCCGCTGTTGAACCAAATGGCCGAACTCGAAAACATCACGCAATCGCAGCTTGACGATCTGTGGACGTGGGCGCTCGCAAACTACGCCTGACGACCTCATGACAATCCGCCTCGCCCGATCTGGCGTGGCGCTTCCTCATCTCCGGCCTTAGCCGGAACCCTCCTTCAAAAATTTGGAACCTTCAACGGAGACCAGCCGAATGGTTGACCTGTCCTATCATCATGGCGTCAAGCTTGTCGAAAGCGCCGACACTCCTTCGCTTGTGCGCGTCCAGCGCAGCGGGATCACGTTCGTGAACGGAACTGCGCCCGATGCCGACCCCGCCGCGTTTCCGCTCAATTATCCGACAATCGTCCGGTCATTGCCGCAGGCGGCGGCGCTCGGCGCGGCTGGCACTCTGTTGGAGGATGTGACCACCATTTTCAACGAAGGTGGCTCTTGGTGCATCGTCAACCGCGTTCCCGAAAGCGCGGATGCTGCGACCCTGCAGAATAACCTTATCGGCGACCCCGTGGCTAGAACTGGCCTTTATGCGGCGCTTCGCGCTAAGGCGATTACCAGCTACCAGCCCCGCGTCCTCATTACCGCAGGCGATACGGGTGCATGGATTGAGGGCGGAGTTGTCTCGGTGTCGCTGACTTCCGAAGGCGACAATCTGACGGAAGTGCCTGACGTGACGGCGACGGGTGGCGGCGCAGACCCCGGTAAGGTGTTGCCGACACTCAAAGCAATCATGGGGACTGGCCCGAACGCCAAGAAGGTGGTTGGGGTTGAGGTCGTCGCTCCCGGCAAGAAAATGTCGGCGGCTCCGCTCTTGACCTTCACGGGCGGGGGAGCCGATGCGGGTAAGGTTCTGCCTGCCGCCACGGCCAATGTCGGCGACGTGGCGAACCCGTTCGTTTCGGCGCTCAACGCCATCACCCCGAAAATCCGCGCTCGCGCTTATATCACGGGACCGAATACGACCGACGCGGAAGCACTTCGGTTCCGCAAAACCGTCAATGGCGGTCGCATTCTCATCATCGATCCGAAGACGATCAAGAACGTCAATGGGGTTCCGGTGACGAAGCCGGTGGCACCTGTCTTCGCTGGCGTTCGTTCCCGCGTAGTGGCGTCGGCGGAAGGGTTTTCGGGGTCGGTCTCGAACAAGATCATCCGCACCATCGACGGCGTTGCGCGCACGATCTCCTATCCCGATGACAGCAATTACCTGAATGAAAATCAGGTCGCAACGATCATCAATGAACGCGGCGGTTTCAGGACGTGGGGTAGCCGTCTCGCGATTGATGATCCGCTGTGGCAGTTCGACAGCGTGCGCGCGACCGCTGATATGGTCAATGAAGCGCTGGAAGACCTCTACTTCCTCTATGTGGACCGTAAGACCACGAAGGGTATCTTCAAGCTGTTTGTCGAAGATGGGAACGACGCCATGCGCGTATTCCAGCGAAACGAAGATACGCTTGGCGGTAGCGTCTGGCTCTCTGACGTTAACACGCCGTCTCTGATGGCGAACGGCAAGACTTTCTTGGAAGTCGAGTTTGAGCCGGTCGCGATCATGGAACAAATCCATATCACCACCCACCGCAATATCGTCCGGTATCAGCTGCTGCTGGACGAAGTGAATGGGGCTATCGAACGCCCCGCACTTTCGCCCGCCGAGTAAGGAGCTTTCGACATGGCGCAAAAAACTCTCCCTTCCTACATCCTGCGGAACTGCATGTTGTGGGCGGACCGTCAAAGCAAGCTCGGGCAGATCGGCGATATCACGCCGCCGGTTCCCGAAGCCGTCCGCGAGGATGTCCGCAATGCCGGGATGATCAAGGCCCGCAAGGTCCATCTCGGTTACAACGCGCTGGAATTCAGCTTCAAGATGCCGGGCATGGACCCGCAGATTTTGAAGCTGCACGGCATCAAGATCGGTTCTGAAACGCCCTTCATGATTACCGGCGCGCTGGTTGATGAGGATGGCACCACGCACAGCGCGGTGATGACTATTCGCGGCAGGGTCTTCAAGCCGGATGCCGGGACGTGGAAGGCTGGCGAGCTTTCCGAAAACGACTACGGAGTCGACGTGAACTATTACAAGCTCGAAATTGACGGCGAAGAAATCTACGAGATGGACGATTTTGATTTCAAGGTCGGTGGCGTCTCGCAGTTCGGCGATATCCGCAACGCCTTGCTGCTGTAACGGCTGGCGCTTCTTCCTTCCCCAAATCCTTCCAATCCGGCCCGCGCTCTGCGGGCCATTTTTTCAGGTGATCCCATGGATTCCGTAAATGTAACGCTCGCCAAGCCGGTCGAGCTTGAGGGCAAGACCTATTCCCAACTGACGTTCCGCGAACCGGAAGTCGGCGACCTCCTGTTAGCGGATAGCTCTTCTCCTGGCATCGGCCAGATGGTCGCGCTGCTGGCCCTCATTTCTGATGTGCCTCTGCCTGCCTTTAAGAAGATCAAGGGCGGCGACTTTAAGAGCATCGTCGCCAAGACAAAACCGCTCTTGGGAAACGACCCGACGAACACGACTGGCGAATAGTCGCCGTCTACGTTGCCGATACTGCGAAAACATCGCTCGATGTCATCGAGCGATGGCCCGCCCGAAAGCTCCTTGCATATTTCAACACCTGCAAGGAGTACCGGAAAATCATGAGAGAATGACCATGGCTGTCCAGCAAAGCACTCTTCGCGTCTCCCTTCTTGATGATGTATCTGCCCGCGCGAAGCATATCACGCGGTCGCTGGATGGCCTGCGGGCGCAATCTGTTTCTGCCTTCGCACCCATGCGCGGTTTGATCGGGCAGGCTGTCGCCCTCGGTGCTGGTTACTTCGGCGTCACGCGTGGCTTCGAGGCGACGGCAGGCGCGGCCATCAGTTTCGAGTCTGCGTTTGCGGACGTTAAAAAGGTGGTCGAAGCCAATGACGAACAGTTTGAAAACATGCGCCGCAGCATTCGGCGCATGTCCGGCGAAATCCCGCTGGCCGCAAACGACATTGCCGCACTGTTCGCCGCCGCAGGTGAAAGCGGTATCGCGACCGAAGACTTGCAAAGCTTCGCGGAAATGGCTGCGCGCGTCGGTATCGCCTTCGATCTCGGCGCAGGCGAGGCGGGCGAAAGCCTTGCCAAGCTGAAAACGCAGCTTGGTTTGACGGTCGCCGAGACCGGCGACATGGCCGATGCCATCAACCATCTGTCCAACAACATGGCGTCTAAGGCCAAGGATGTGACCGAATTCATGTTGCGGGTCGGCTCCTTCGGTGAAATGGGCGGCTTCGCAAAAGAAGAACTTGCGGCCATGGGTAGCGCCATGATCTCCGCCGGTTCGGATGCCAGCACGGCGGGCACCGCCATGTTGAACGTCATCCGCGCATTGACGAAAGGCGAGTTTGCCAAGAAGTCGCAGCGGGACGCCGCCAAGGCGCTCGGGCTGCATCTGCCGTCCATCGCCAAGGATATGCAGAAAGACGCGAAAGGCACCATGCGCAAGGTGCTGACGGCGATTGCGAAAGCGCCGAAGGATAAGCAGGTTTCCTTGCTGTCCGAATTCTTCGGCGACGAAGCGCGCGCCTTCATGCCGCTGGTCGGCAATATCAAGCTGCTGGATCAAGCGTTAGACAGTGTGGCCGACCGCACGAAATATGCAGGTTCGGCATTCAATGAGTACATCCAGCGCGCCAGCACCACGCAAAACGTTCTGGACCTGCTTGGGAACAAGATTTCCAATGTCTTTGCGGAAATCGGCGACAGCATGTTGCCGACCATCCGCGAGGGCGCGCAGGGCATCGGCGAAGTGCTGGACACGCTCGGCAACCGCGTGACGATCTTCGACCAGATCACGAATTTCACGAAGGGATTTGCGCAGGGCTTCGGCTATACGGGCGGCATGAAGGAATTCATGAACGATCTAGGTGACCTGTTGCTTGGTCCTGTCGATCCGAATGCCGCCGACCGCATTGGAGCAATCTTCATGCGGGCAAAGGAATGGGGCGCTTCGATCCGCGAATTGAACGATGCGATTAAGGGCAACCCTATCGCCAAGTTTTTCGCGGAAATGTCTGGCTACGGCTTCCAGCTTTTTGCATGGGGCATGGGTATCTCCATGTTGGCGGGCACCATTCGCAAACTCGCGGCGGCGCTTTTTGTGTTGTCAGGCGCAAGCACGTTGCTCGGTGCTTTGAAAACTATCGGTTCAATCGCGGCAATTGCTGGCGGCGGTGCTGTGGCGGGTGGTGCCGCTGCGGGGGCTGGAACTGGTTCGGCGGGTGCGGCGGCAGGCGGAGCGGCGACGGCTGGTTTGCTCGGGCGATGGGGTTCGATCGCTACCGGCCTAGCTCGTATAGGCATCTATGGAACCGCTGGCGCTGGCCTTTGGGAAATGGGTAAGGCCACCTATACCGGCGACACCTTTTATAAGCAGGGAAAAGCGTGGCTTCCCGGCCCGGAAGACTTGCTGCACGCGGTCGGAAGCTATTTCGCGTCATCCTCGCCTTCGACCGCTCTTCCAGCTTCTGCGTCTGCGCAGTTGTCGTTGGATGCAGCGCGTTCGGCTCGGGCTGCGGGCTTTGGCAAGTCTACCGACAACCTGCCGGGAAAAACTATGGATGATCTAGGAATCCGAACGGTTCGGATTGACGCATCATCTCTCGCCCAAATGGAGCGGCCCTCCGGCACGCAAGACGTGCGAGTAATTAACCCGCAGCGCCCGGATATCACGATCCATGCGCCAATTACGATAACAGGGGTGGTCGATCCGCGTGCCGCTGCGTCTGCGGCAGTCAGCGAGATTTCGAATGCGCTAGCTCCGAACCTCGAAGGGTCATTCAGTGATTAAGGTTTAGCCTCGTAAACCACCCACCACTGTTCGCCCTCTTCGTATGCGCGGTAACTGATCGGGGCTTTCTGACCGTTGGCAAGCATGGCTATGCCTTCGCATTCCAAGCGGGTATCAGTTTTTGAAACCTGTTTGGGATCGATGACGCCGACAACTTTGACCTGAAAGGCGTTCGTGTTCTCGGTAGAGATTTTCACAACATCAGGCACTAGGCTCTTGCAGGTGTAAGCCGTTGCACCAAAAAGCTGGACGGAAACGGAATCCCAGTTGCTATAGGCATATATCGCTCCTGCGATAATCGCCGCCCATATGATGCGCTTCGGCCATTCGTTTGCTGCTGGTGTTTCCGTCTGGCTCTCAGTCATTCCGCGTCCCCCAACGTTAAATTTAGGTAGATCATGACCGGCGTAACGTCAATGATGCTCGGGGGCTTCGCCTTCGAGGGTTTGGGCTTTGGCTATCAAGGTGTCAAACGCAAGGTGAACACCCCTTGGGTGGATATGCCTGTTGGGCAAACCCTCAACCAGCAGCAATGGACCGGCCCCACTTCCGACGAAGTGACAATCTCTGGGGTGCTTTTCCCCGAAGAGTTCGGCGGGCAGTCGCAGCTTGACGGTATTATTGCTGCGTCGATGGCCGGAACCGAAATGATGCTTGTGACCGGCGATGCCGCGCAGGGCGTCATACAAGGAATGTTTACGGTCCAAAGCGTCGAAGAGGATCGCAGCTACATTAACCGCCGGGGCGAGGCCGGGCGCAACGCCTATTCTATCACGCTCAAGCGCTCCGGTTCTGGCACGTTGCCAAGTGCGGGCGGTCTGGTGGATCGGGCTGCATCCTTCCTGTCCGAACTTTTCCGGTGAGCACATGGCGACAATCTACATAACACGGCAGGGCGAGACGGTTGACCTCGCCTGCCTCGCTTTTTATGGGCGCACGGCCAAGGTGGTCGAAGCCGTCATCGATGCCAATCCGGGTCTTGCCGCGCTCGGTCCTGTCCTTCCGCTTGGCACAAAAATCACCATGCCGGACATTCCCGCCACCAGCACGGCCAAGCCGTTGACCAGCCTTTGGGACTAATCATGAAGCCGCACGTGGAAGTGAGTATCGACGGCGTGCCAGTGGCGGGCCATTTTTATGAACGTTTGCTCTCCCTTACCGTCACTGACGAAGAGGGAATGAAATCCGACACTGTGGACATTGAATTGAATGACGGCCCGCCGAACTTTCTGGCGATCCCGCGTAAGGGTGCAATCATTTCGGTCAAGATGGGTTTCGGTGACGATCTCGTGCCGAAAGGCGTCTTCACCGCGGATAAAGTCAACGTCGATTGCCTGCCTTATAAAATGTCGATTTCCGGTAAGGCTGCGGACCTTCGCAGCGGAAAGCTGAAAGAGCGGCAGGAAAGGTCATGGGATAAATCGAAGCTCGGCGATATCCTATCTCAAATCGCCAGCGAAAGCGGCTTAACCCCTGCCGTTGATGATGACCTTGCGGACTTCGAATACGACTGGCTGGCGCAACAGGACGAAAGCAACATCAATTTCCTGCGGCGGCTGGCGGAGCGGCATAACGGCCTCTTCGCGGTCAAGCAAAGACGACTGATTTTTACCCGGCTTGGTTCCGGGTTGTCTGCATCCGGCGCGCCGCTCGGCTCCATCATCCTGACGCCTGAGAAAATCAAGGTCGGAAGCCTGAAAGTCGAAATCAACGACCGCACGAAATACAGCAAGGTCGTGGCATACTATCAGGACTCCGATAAGGCGGAGCGCGTGGAAATCGACGCGGATGCGAATGCGGATGGCGATAGCGTTTACCGTCTGCCGGAACCTTATGCATCGCCCGCCGAAGCCGACAAGGCCGCGCAGGCGAAAGCCAAGGAATTGCAGCGTGGCGAAGGCTCGGTGTCTGTAACCGTGATCGGAGACGCGGGAATAGATGCGGGCTTGCCGCTGCTCTTCGCCGATATCCGCCCCGGCGTGGACGGCGTGCCTTACATCATCAAGACGGCCAAAACCGCCTACACGAAAACAGGCGGTCTCGAAGTCGCGGTTTCGGGCAGGCTTTACGATGGCAAATCCGCAACCGAGAAATCGGCCGGCACGGAAAGCGGTAGTTCTAGTGCCACCTCGGACACCTCAAAAGCAACTGGCAAGGTTGCGCCCAACAGTGCGCCCGGAACCCCGGCCACGCCTTCCTCTTTCCTGACGCCGCGCCGCTTCGGTCGGACGGACGAAAACTAAACGGCATTTAGCCGACAATCCCCCTGAAAACTTGGAGACTATAATGGGTTACGTGCTTTCCCAACGCAGCCTTGCGCGCCTTGATGGCGTGCATCCCGACCTTGTGCGCGTCGTTCATCGCGCCATCCAGATCACCGACATTGATTTCGTGGTGACGGAAGGTGTTCGGACGCTGGAGAAACAGAAGGACATGGTTGCGCGTGGCGCTTCCAAGACCATGAACAGCCGCCATTTGAAGGCC
This sequence comes from Rhizobium sp. ZX09, assembly GCF_017357485.1. Lineage (NCBI taxonomy): Bacteria > Pseudomonadati > Pseudomonadota > Alphaproteobacteria > Hyphomicrobiales > Rhizobiaceae > Rhizobium > Rhizobium sp. ZX09. Next base: position 654,648 of record NZ_CP031364.1, on the reverse strand, counting down.
GCGAACGGTTACAGTCATGCGGTCGATCTGGCGGCGCTGGTCGGCGGTTCTGTTGTATGGGACTGGCCGCTTTATGCCAAGCTCGCCAAGGCCATGAAACAGGCCGCAAAGGAACTCGGCATTCCGCTCGAATGGGGTGGTGACTGGAAGTCCTTCAAAGATGGTCCGCACTTCCAGTTGCCATGGAAACAGTACCCTTCGGCGGGGCCGGTCGCTGGCAAGAAGTACACCGCCGAAACAGAAACACAGGCTAACTCGAAGGCGCTGGCGATCTTGGGCGGCGGCGTCAGCACCGCTGTTCCCGTTGGGCAGGAGCCTTTGACGAAGGCTGTTGAGGTCGTGTCGGCGCAACAGGGCGAGCTTTCTTCCGGCGAATGGGCGCGCATGGCAGTTGCCGTCTTCATCGTCAGTATCTCCGTCTATCTGGCATGGCGGAAACTCTGATGCGGATTTTTGACGCAGCATTGATCGGGGGTGGCATCGTAGTCGGTGCCGCCCTCATGGCCGCGCCCGCCTACTATGTCGGCAAGGGTGCGGGGAAAGCCGAAGTCGCGGTCGGACTCCAGGACGATCGTATCACCATTCTCAAAGACGGACAGAAGATCGATGAAGGCGCTTTGCAGGCTGACGATTTTGATTTGTGCGGGCTTCTCGGCGGCTGCGTGCAGCCCGACCGTGAAGGCGATTGAGCCTTGCGATTTGCTTGTGCCGATCAACCCGCGCCCGGAAACAAATACCTACCTTATCACCCACGACCGGAGCGCTGCCGTTGATATTGCCCGGCATCGCGGACGTTATGCCCTCTATTGCGGAAAGCCCGAGTGATGCCGGAAAAGTACACCTCTTTCATCGAACTGATGAATGCGTGGGTTGGTGGTGCCTTCACCACCATTATCGCCTCCCTGCTTGGTCGCTTCATGTGGCACGGCAACGAGGCGCGGAAAGGTCGCCGTAAGTTTTTCGGCATCGAATTGTTTTGGGAACTGCCTGTCGCTCTCGGCATGGCGGTTATCGGCGAAAGTGCAGCCGCCTACGCCGATCTTGGTCAGCCTGCGTCAACCGGGCTGATTGCGCTTCTGGCCTATCTCGGGCCGCGTGGTGTCGAAGCGCTCTTCCATAAGTGGTTTGACCGCCGCATAGCCGATTGACGGATTGTGCATCAAAACGTGAAAGCCGCCCGGTTCGCCGAGCGGCTTTTTTTGTTTGGGGCATGCATTACGCCGGAAATAAAAGTACTAAGAATTCACACTGCCCGTAACCCATCATAATCTGATGCTCTTGGTCAGGTAGAGGCTGAGCAGAATTTAGTAGTGCTATGGCGCGGATTGAATAAGTGTTGGAGCCGAGGAATTTAAGATTGATTTCTTGAGATCGACTGCACGTCTTAACTCGCGAATGAAGGTGTCCTTTTTCGATCTCAACAGCTCAGCTTCAAGCTCCGCAATCTCTTTCCGTTCATCTTCCGAAAGATTTAAATCTACCATAATTTGCTCTTTCGGAACGGATGGTGGTTGCAGGTAGTCTTTGAGTTCGTTGAATTGTTCATAATTAATGTGGGTGGCGCAGCCAGCTATCCAGTACTTTTCGAAATTCTCGACATTCAGATCATCCATAACGTTCGAGACTGACTCGGCACAAGCATCCTGCGCTGTAGGAAACACCTTAACGAAATTTGACGACCTCCAATTCCTCTCATCATCTTCGTCTACGGGAACGCCTGAGAATTTTTGCAGAAGGTTTAACGCAAAAACTCTTTGCCCCTCTCTATCATCGTTCATGTTTTTGGGGTCTGATAGCATTGTTAGCGCGAGCTTGACCATTTCGATGTCCATCTCTCGATCTTTGCTCCAAAAGCCGGTAGTAGCCACGATGATTGTGCTTGCTGCACCGAAGAGCGTGCCAAAAACAGCGGTGCCAACAGTTTTAGCCCAAGATGAAAACGCACCCGTAGCTTGTCCTTTTGTAACATCGTCACCCATAGTCCCCTCCATGCGCCTCGCAAAGGTAACTTGTCACTCTCCCTGTTTCGTTGTGTCAAGCTTTTCATTGCCATGGAGGCCGAACCTTACGGCCAATCTCTCTTTGCTCGCGCCAGAACAAAACAATTCTTCTCACGGTTACCGCAGCCAAGGCACCTCAAGACCGGTTCCATGGATATGATGGGCCGGAATTTTCCATAACGGCGCTGTAGCGCCCATCTGTCGAGCATGCTGACGCGCTTGCAGCGCCAGCATTGCGCGCCGACGACATACCATTGCGGCAGGTCTGCCAACGTCGCCGAATGGTCCCGCTGAGGCACAACGATGCCGGTGGGTTTCGGCGGCATGTTGTCGTTATTGCCGCCGGTCAAATCGATACCGCGACGATGGCGCATTATTCTCGCTCGGCGCTCGGCTTCCATCCGCGTGTGTATCCCCGGCCCATGGCTGTGGCGGCGATGGATAGCTGATTTTGCAGATGGTGGATTTCGTCCAGCAGTGTTTCCACGGCAGCAACCGCGTTGCCGTCATGGCATTGGATCACATAGGCCGCGATATCATCCGGCTGTTTAGTTGCGTTCGGGCGCACGTTTCCAATCTCCTTTTTCAGAGCGGTAACCATCCAGTCTTGTCATTCCAAAATCATTGAGTTCGTGCTAGTGCACTACTCAGGCAGGCAGGCGTCCGGTTGGCGCGCTGACACAAATCCCCGGTGGAAACAAAGAAACAATTTCCGGGTGGAAACATGAGATGGTTCGACTCCATCCTGCCGCCGGTCAATCAGTCCGGCATTAAGTCGGCGATCTGCCCGTGCGAGACCAGCAAGCGTGGATTTGCCATGCTGCCGCTTTCCTCGTCCACGGTGACCGAGTATGCCGCAACGCCTATGTGCCGGGGTGCCATGGCGCTCGCCATTTTTTCGGCGGATGCTGCGCTGGTGGCGGGCCTCATATCGCCCGGCACGATGCCGCCGCGCCCCTTTTTGAACTGCACTACAATAATCTTTTCCGCGTCAGACATGTCTCTTGCTCTCTCGTTTGTTCTATAAATGTTCTCATTTACGAAGAGAGTCAATATGGAGTAGCTCCCCCATGTTGTCGGGCCGGTAAAGTTTTACAGCCGTATTGAAAACATTGAGAGAATTTCGACGCGAAGATACGAGTTTTACCCATAACATATTGAAATGATAGAGATAGATCGAGCTTCCCAAGCTGCTTGGCGGCGGCTTGTCCTTAACAAACCGCTAGCCGCCCTTCAATCATGCTTGACGTAATTTAGTAATACTGCAACTTTAACGAAAACTTTGGGGGAATTCGTGTCTACGCCTTTACAACAGCTTATTTCTGAACTGGACCCTGCCCGTACGATATTGCTTTTTGGCTCTGGTTCTTCAATTCCGTCTGGCGGTCCTTCAGTCGCCACACTCATCAAAGCTTATGCAGACGAATTCAAGCTACCCGAAGAGGGCTTTTCCCTTAGCGAGATTACCCAACTTGCCGAAACAAAAACAAAGTCTCGCAGAAAAATAATTGAACTGCTTAGGAAAAATTGTCGCAATTTAAAACCAACCGGTGGGTTGAGAAATATTCCTTTTTACAATTGGAAAGGAATTTACACGACGAACTATGATACCCTGATAGAACAATGCTATGAGTTACATCGGAAATCTGTCAGGGTTTATTCATCAGATTTTGACTTTACTGCTGATCCGAAAGCCTATGACATTAATTTGTTCAAAATTCACGGAACGATCGATAAGGATGAATGTGATGGACATTTAAGTCGCATAATCCTAACCGACAGCGACTATACGAAGACATCAGACTACCGCGATCAAATTTGGGATAGGATGCGGGTTGACCTAACGGCGACCGATCTCGTGATCATCGGTCATTCTCTAGGCGATGTTCACATCAAAGATATAGTAACGCGGGCGCTCGCTCTTAACGCGAAAGCAGGAGGGTCTGGTAGGGTTTGGCTTCTGATTTATACTGAGGACGAAAATCGTGCTGCCCTCTATGAACAGCAGGGGCTCTCGGTTTGTTTTGGAGGCATTGACCAATTCTTCGCAGCTCTCGCAAAAAATGGTTCTCAGTTGCCTGCGTCCAGCAAGGAATCGACAGACCCTCTGGATGCTGTTCCGGCATTACGGCCTCTGGCAATAGATATTGAGCATTCCATCAGTGCGACCTCGCCAGATTTCAGTGCGATGTTTGCTGGCTGGCCTGCAAGCTACTCTGATGTCCGGGCTGGGTACACTTTCCGGCGAACAGTTTCAGAAGAGATACTCGAGTATTTAAAGAGCGAATATTCACTTAGCGCCACTGTCATTGGAGCCAGTGGTGTCGGTAAGACAACGGCGGCAAAACAAGTTTTGGTATCGCTAAGGGCAAGTGGATGGAAGTGCTGGGAACATGTCGGCGCGGAGAGCTTAGACGCTCGGTTATGGGAGCGGGTGGCCGAACTATTGCGAGAGTCCGGTGAAGTCGGAGTACTATTTGTTGATGATGCTCATATGCATATGCAAGGCACGAACGACCTGATTGACGCACTTGCTATTTCCAATAATGCCCATCTCAAGGTTCTTCTAACGACGACGCGAAATCATTGGATGCCGCGCATTAAAACCGTCAACCTTTTTCGACACGGCCAGACGTTTGGTATGTCATTGCTTACGGACAGAGAAATTGAGCTACTTCTTGACCTTGTTGAGCGTGTGCCGGAAGTGAAGCGTCTGGTAGAGGCTGATTTTATAGGTTTTGACCGCGCCGCCCGTCGCCGCCGATTGGTGGTTCGTAGCCAAAAAGACATGTTTGTTTGCCTGAAGAATATCTTTGAGACGGATTCGTTTGACACGATTATTCTACGAGACTACGCGTCGCTCGCGCCCGAACTTCAGGAAATCTTCAGGCATGTGGCTGCAATGGAAGCTTCTGGCATCCAAGTTCACCGCCAGCTCGTGATTAGAATTCTGAACATTGGGGCGCAGAACATCGGTGGAATCCTCGATGGCCTGGCGGACATCATCCACGAGCGTGAGCATAGTTCGAAACTCGGGATTTTCGGATGGCGATGCCGCCATCAGGTTATCGCAGCCATCATCACCAAATACAAATTTAATGACTTGAACCGCCTTATTAAACTGTTCGATGACGTAATAGATAATATCAATCCGACCTACGACTTGGAAATCAGGTCATTACGAGAGCTTTGCAATACGGATACGGGCATTCCTAAAATCCCCGATCTGCATACTCAGAACCGCCTGCTCGCAAAAATGATTTCACGTGCTCCGGGTGAGCGAGTTCCTCGGCACCGACTAATCCGAAACCTCATTGATTTGCGGTCGTTCAATAATGCACAGACTGAAATACGACTTTTTGAGAAGGATTTCGGAAAGGAAGGACCTGTACATCGATACAGCATCAAATTGTTAGTGGCACGCGCTGTCCACACTGACGGACTTATGAATGAAGACCGTATCGCGATGCTAGAAGAAGCGTATGAATTGGCGGTCCGTGGTGCGCACCGCTTTGCTTCGAACAAACACATACTAAAAGCCTTTGCCGAACTTGGAATTGAGTACTACAAGCTCACAGGCTCCCTCAGTTATTTTGACGAGGCGATGTCGTTACTGAAAGGTGCGGAGGAGACCGTTGGCGATCCTCAAATCACAGCTATCATTTCGAACTTCACTCGTCGGCTCGCTGGAAACTGGACAGATCAGTCCGGCGAGGGTCTAGACGACGAGATACCTGAGTTTGATGCTGCGTGATATCATTTAACGCAGCGTACGCGAGTTTCACGTTAATAGGTTGTAAAGCGTTGTCCGGCGTTGATTGAATAATGTAGGGCTATTGCAAAAGCGGCGGACGTAACGATCTAATGCTCTGTAGCTGTCGGCAATGTAAGGTGCGTAATGCAGATTTTTTTAGTGCTAGCTGAAACTGACCGGGCGGATTTTGATGAAAAAATCCGGCGTGAGTTTGGCGACAACAGCAAACGTATTACCTCTGGTCAGTGGCTAGTGGCGGCTAACGATACGCCTCAAGGAGTTTCCACACGTCTAGGAATCGGGAACGGTGCTTTCGGAAGAGTTATGATCGCGATCGTCACTCAGTACTGGGGTTGGCACGATAAAGAAATATGGAGCTGGATAGGACTTAAAGGTGCGGCATAATGGCGGATCCTAAGACTGGCGCTCCCCCAAAGGAAGGTACACCCTCAAGCGCCTTCACCGATCAATTTCATGCGATGCAAATGCTTATCGAGTTGTCGAAGGATATCGCAGCACTTTCGACAAAAACGGACCGTCTTATCTCGGATAATGAAAAGCTAAGCTCTGATGTTTCCGACCTCTCAAAGAAGATATCTCGCTACGAGAACCGATTCTTTGGAGGAGCTTTCGTCCTTCTTGCCATCGCTAGCATGATTGGTTGGTTTTTCGGAGCTCAACTGACGGATTTAAAAGATCAGATCACTCAATCTACATTAAAACTGCAACAGCAGTCGAAATAGTCTGATTTTGGAGAATGCTATCGCGATCCGAGTAGAGAACGTGCTCGCGGTGTCTAAGCATAGTGATCCCCGCTCTGATGATTATCGTCGCAGCATCCAGCGAACCCTATCTTCTGGGTTTAACGGCGTCGGCGTTGATCGTTGAACTTGTGAAGACCTGCTGCGATATCGACTGGGTATGATGTGTAGTTTGTTCCGTGTTATTTTCGGAAACGTACTTTTTCATGGCCCGAAGCATTTCTATTCTCCATGATCCTAGGCTTATTAGCTCTTCGTCATGTCGTCTGTAGTTGGCCGAACGCCCTCCCGCTACCACTTTTCTTCATACGAAAAAACCATACCTCACCGTGCAGCGCGGGAGTTCGTTGCTTGTCTCAGCGGAAAATAGCAATGGATCAGGCGCCTTTGCCGGCGAATCTCGCCCAAAAAAAGGGAAACCCGCTACTGCTGAAATGCAGCCAGCGGGCCTCAACCTCTACCCCTCCCACAAGGGCGGCTGCACAAAAGCACACTGAATGAAATATGGCAAGATCAAGGCGTTCATATTGTTGTTGCTGACAGGGTTGTTCTGCCATTCAGCCGCGTATGACGGGGCTCTCACCGTAGTTTTAAAGGGGCGGGCGCAAGAGACGACTTTAAAGAGGGTAAAAAAAATGCCCGCTGGCAGCGGGCAATCAGAGGGAACTGAGGTTAGGAGCCTCAGCGTTCAAACGGCCATCCTCGATATAGGTTCCGCCCGGGGGACGATTTTTGTACCGCTCGTACACAAACAATATGAAGCCGATGACGCCGAAACGAAAACCGCCGCTGCGAAAAAATAAACATCCGGAAGGTCATGACTTGGGAAACTGGAGCGGGCGAAGGGATTTGAACCCTCGACCCCAACCTTGGCAAGGTTGTGCTCTACCCCTGAGCTACACCCGCTCAAATCCACCGGTCCGGGGTAGTATGCTGAACCGTGGGCCGCCGAAGCGGCGACGGGCGCTATATCGCTCAATCGATTTTGGAATGCAACAGGGAAATGACAAAAACGCGAAAATTTCTTTGAGAAATGCGACAAGCGGCGGAAAAGATTGATAATTTTTCCTGCAGCCGATTTTTCCCGCGTTGCCAATGGGCGGCTGCCCCCTTAATCATGACGCAACGACAATGGAATCGGCAGAGGCAGGTGGCAGCATATGGCGGAAAATTCTCGCAAGACGGCAGCGGAGCTGTTCGAATTTCTCGATGGGCTCGGAATTTCGCACACCACGAAACAGCACGAGCCTGTCTTTACCGTCGCGGAATCGCAGTCATTGCGCGACCTGATCCCTGGGGGCCACACAAAGAACCTCTTTGTAAAGGACAAGAAGGACCAGTACTTCGTTCTGACCGTGGAAGAAAACGCGGTGGTGGATCTGAAAAGCGTCCATAAGATCATCGGTGCTGCAAGCCGCGTCTCCTTCGGCCGGCCGGAAAAAATACTCGAATATCTGGGTGTGGTGCCGGGTTCGGTCACGGTGTTCGGCGCAATCAACGACACGGACCGGCAGGTCACCTTTGTGTTGGATAGCGCGCTGCTGGAAAACGAACTTGTCAATGGCCACCCGCTCTCCAACGACCAGACGACGACAATCGCATCCGCGGATCTCATTCGCTTTCTCGAGGCGACCGGACATACGCCGCTTGTCTTGAAAGTCAGCGAGTGAGATACGATCTTTGCTTCAATCAAGACATATGACAGAGGTTACGGGAGACCGGCATGAGCGACACGAATAATCCTTACGGCGGTTCCTACGGCGGGCAGATGTCCGCAAGCGCGCACTATAGTGGCGAGCTGAATGGTGCGTCCTCCGGACACATCAAGGACACAACGACGGCTGGTTTCTCCAAGGACGTTCTCGAAGAGTCACGTCGTCAGCCAGTTCTCGTGGATTTCTGGGCGCCCTGGTGCGGCCCGTGCAAACAGCTGACGCCCGTGCTCGAGAAAGTCGTCAACGAAGCGAATGGCCGCGTGAAGCTCGTGAAGCTGAACATTGACGACCACCCGTCCATTCCCGGACAGCTCGGCATCCAGTCCATTCCGGCAATCGTCGCTTTTGCCGATGGCCGGCCGGTCGACGGCTTCATGGGCGCGGTGCCGGAAAGCCAGATCAAGCAATTCATCGAAAAGATTGCCGGCCCTGATGCAGGCGATCCCAAGGCGGAGATCGAGGCCGTTCTGACCGAAGCGAAACAGCTTCTGGCCGATGGCGATTTTAACGGCGCAGCACAGCTCTTTGGCGCCGTCATGCAGGCGGATCCGGAAAACCCCGCAGCGATTGCCGGCATTGCCGAATGCATGATCGCCGCCAGACAATATGAGCGGGCCAGTGAATTGCTGTCGTCACTGCCGGCGGAACTCAATGAGGATGCGGGCATTCAGCTCGTTTCGAAAAAGATCGCCCAATATGAGGAAGCCCGCAAGATCGGCGATCCCGTGGCGCTGGAAAGCGAACTGGCAGCCGACCCGGATCGACACGAGGCACGGGTTAAGCTTGCGAAGGTGCTGAATGCGCAGGGCCGGCGCGACGAGGCGGCGGATCATCTGCTCTACGTCATGCGTAAGGATCGGACCTTCGACGACGACGGCGCGCGCCGCCAGCTTCTCGAATTTTTCGAGGCCTGGGGCTTTAAGGATCCGGCGACCGTCGCGGGCCGCCGGAAGCTTTCGTCGATACTGTTTTCTTAATGCGGGCATATCCCGGCCAGGCGGTTGATCCGCCGGCCGGCAGCAGTGAACAGGGGGCTTGATTCCCATGCATGTCGGAAATGCAAGATATGTGAAGAGCGACGACCTGCCGGAAACCGTGCCGGTTTTTCCCCTTCCCGGTGCTCTTCTGTTGCCGGAAGGCCATCTTCCACTCAATATCTTCGAGCCAAGATATCTTGCCATGATCGACACGGCGTTGGCGGGTCACCGTCTCATCGGCATGGTGCAGCCAGCCCTTCATGTCATTGAATCGGGCCTAGAGGGCGGGCCGTTGAGTGCGGTTGGGTGCCTTGGCCGCATCACCTCCTTTTCCGAAACCGGCGATGGCCGTTACATCATCTCGCTCACAGGTGTGTGCCGTTTCCGTCTGCTGGAGGAGGTGGAGGCCGGCAAGCCCTATCGCAGTTTCCGTCACGCGCCCTTCATCGCCGATCTCTCCGGCGAATACGATGAGGAGGCCGTGGACCGTGAAAACCTGCTGCGGGTGTTCCGCTCGTTTCTGGATGCCAACCAGCTGGAAGCGGATTGGGAGAGTGTGGAAAGGGCCGGCAACCGTGTTCTGGTCAATTCGCTTTCCATGATGTCTCCCTTTGGACCCGCCGAAAAACAGGCGCTGCTGGAAGCGCCCGATCTCAAGACGCGGGCCGAAACATTGATCGCCATCACCGAGATCGTTCTTGCCCAGGGATCGGGTGAGGGCGGCAACGTGCTGCAGTAGGATCGCCGCCATGGACGACAGGATGAACAACGTCGATCCGAAGCTTCTCGAATTGCTTGTCTGCCCTTTGACGAAGGGCCGCCTTTCCTATGACCGTGCCCGCAATGAACTCATCTCCGAAAATGCGCAGCTTGCTTATCCAATTCGTGACGGTGTGCCGATCATGCTCATCTCGGAAGCGCGTAAAATAGAGGACTAATCGCAGCTTCTTTTACTCTCCACAGATTGTCATGGCGCGAATTGACGAAGATGCGTTGACAACCATGCGTGGATTTGACCAGAGTCCCGCCCGACATGTCTGTTGCGGGGAGAGAACTGATGTCGTTGCGCGCGCTCGTCCGGATTTCGCTGGTTGCGGTCTCAGCCGCCATGATTTTTGCGCCAGCCATGGCGGCGGAACCCTCCCGCAAGGTCGTGACCACCCAAAATGGCGATTATTTCGGCTTCGATCTCAGGACGGAGCAAAACGTCTCGTTGGAGCAATGTGGCGAGATTTGCGCCGGAGACACATCCTGCAAAGCCTTTACCTACAATCCAAAGGTGAAATGGTGCTTCCTCAAATCTGATTTCAATCAGCTGAACGCCTTCCCCGGTGCGGTTGCCGGCAAGATTGTCGAAGCGGCGACGGAAGCCGATATCGGCGCGCCACAGCGCCTGTCCTTCGTCACTGACAGCCTGCAGCAGGAAGCGCGCCGAATGAAATCCGGCCTTGCGGCGAATGACGGTGAGGGCGGGCAAGGCGTGGAAGCCCTCGTACAGACGGCGCGGCAGCAGGCGGCCGGGGGCAATATTCCCGATGCGGTTACGACCTATAAGCAGGCCCTTGCGATCACGCCAGACGACGGCGCGCTCTGGGCGGAGCTTTCCGAAAAGGCGGCGCAGGTCACCGATAATTATTCGATCGCAGGGCAAGCGGCGTCTGCCGCCATCAATGCCTATCAGCTGAGCCGAACAGTCAGCGCCCGCACCGAAGCCCTGAACCGGCTGGCGAAGGCATTTGAAAGAACCCAGAATTATCGCGCAGCCCTCAATGCCTATAAGGAAAGCCTTGCGCTTACCGACGATTCACAGACAAAGGCGGCCTATGCCGACCTGCGCACGCGCCAGGGTTTTCGCGTCATCAACAATACGGTGGATACGGACAGCGTAAGCCCGCGCGCCTGCGTGCAGTTTTCCGAACCGCTGGTGAAGAATGGCGTCGATTATTCTTCCTTCATCACGCTGGATGGGGCAGCTCCCAAGGCCATCGAGGCGAAGGGCAGCGAAATTTGCGTCGAAGGCCTGACCCATGGCCAGCGCTACAAGATCGCACTGCGCGCCGGCCTGCCGTCTTCCGTGGAAGAGCCGCTGGAAAAACAGGTCAATCTCGATATTTACGTGCGTGACCGCACGGCCAGCGTGCGCTTCACCGGCGAGAATTTCGTGCTGCCGGGCAGTGCGCGCCGTGGCATTCCGATTGTCTCTGTGAATGCCGACAAGGCCGACCTGAAGCTTTATCGCGTCGGTGACCGCAATATCACCGCGCTGCTGGCAAATTCGCAGTTTCTGACGCAGATGGACGGTTACAATGCCGACCGGATCGAAAACGAAATCGGCGAGCTTGTCTGGCAGGGCTCGATTGATATCCAGCCCGATCTCAACAAGGATGTGGTCACGAGTTTTCCAGTGGATGAGGCCTTGCCGGAGCGCAAGCCGGGCATCTATGTGCTGACTGCCGTGCCGCCGGGCACGGCGCCGGAAACCTGGGATTCGCGCGCCACCCAATGGTTCCTCGTGTCGGATACCGGCATCACCACCTATGCCGGAACGGACGGTTTGAATGTATTTGTCCGTGCACTCGGCAGCGCCAAACCGCTTGCGGACGTGGATCTGCAGCTCCTGGCCAAGAACAACGAGGTGCTGGGCACCGCGAAAACCGATGCGGACGGCCGCGCGGTGTTCTCTGCCGGCCTGATGCGCGGCACGGCGGCTCAGGCGCCTGCCATCCTGACGGCGCGCAACGGCGATAAGGATTACGTGTTCCTCGATATGACCCGTGCAGGCTTCGATCTTTCGGATCGCGGCGTGACGGGACGTGCAGCACCCGGTGCTATCGACGTGTTCAGCTGGACCGAACGTGGCATCTACCGTGCCGGCGAGACCGTGCATGCCGCAGCCCTGGCCCGTGACGTTGACGGCAAGGCAATCGAGGACCTGCCGCTCACTTTCATTTTCTCACGCCCTGACGGGGTGGAAGACCGGCGCTTTGTCAGCGACGGCAAGGCGCTTGGAGGTCATGCGGTGGATCTGCCGTTGCAGGCAAATGCCATGCGCGGCACCTGGACATTGCGCATCCATACCGACCCGAAAACGGCTGCGATCAGCGAAAAGAGCTTTCTTGTCGACGATTTTGTGCCTGACCGCACCGAGTTTGACCTCTCGAGCAAGGCAAAACAGATCGATCCGGGCGCAGAAACGGCAATCGACGTCGATGGCCGTTATCTTTATGGCGCGCCCGCTGCCGGCCTGACGCTGGAAGGAGAGGTCGCGATCAAGCCGACGCGCACCAGCGCCGATTTCGAAGGTTATTTCTTCGGCCTGGCCGATGAGGAAAGCGAAGAGGAAAACCGCACGACGCTTGCCGATCTGCCGGTCCTGGATGAAGAGGGCAAAGCGAGCTTCAACGTTGATCTCACCGATCTGCCATCCACAACGCAGCTTCTCTCCGCCAACATCACCGTGCGCATGCGCGAAGCCGGCGGCCGCGCCGTGGAACGCTCGCTGGCGCTGCCCATCAAGGCGGAAGCATCCGTCATTGGCATCAAGCCGCAGTTTTCCGGCGATCTCGCCCAGAACTCCGTTGGACGTTTCCATATCATCGGTGTCAGTGCCGATGGTGCCAAACAGGCGATGAATGGCCTGACCTGGAAGCTCATCAAGGTAGAGCGTAACTATCAATGGTATCGTCAGGGTAATTCCTGGCGTTATGAGCCCGTGGAATACACCAAGCAGCAGGAAACCGGCACGCTTTCGGTCGACGCCAATGGCGGCGAAATTTCCGTGCCGGTCACCTGGGGCCGCTACCGGCTGGAAGTGGAGGGTGCGGGTAATGGCGCACCGGTTTCCAGTGTCGAATTCGATGCCGGTTTCTATGTCGAGGCAAGCTCGACGGAAACGCCGGATGCGCTGGAAATCGCGCTGGACAAACAGAGCTACAAGATCGGCGATACGGCCAAACTCAAGGTCTCCTCACGTTTCGCCGGTGAATTGATGATAACGTCCGGTTCGGAAAAGCTGATTGCGGTACAGAATGCCGAGATCGGCGAAGAGGGCGGCGAGATCGACATTCCGGTCACCGAGGAATGGGGCGCTGGCGCTTATGTGACGGCGACGCTGTTCCGCCCCGGCGACGCGCAGGAAAGCCGTATGCCCATGCGCGCCATCGGCATCAAGTGGCTTGCCGTCGATCCGGCCGAGCGCAAGCTTGCCGTCACACTCGGCGCGCCGCAGAAGACGCTGCCGCGCCAGCCGCTCGAAATTCCGATCACGGTTGCGGGGGCTGGTGTGGGCGAAAAGGCCTACGCCATCGTTGCGGCGGTCGATGTCGGCATCTTGAACCTCACCCGCTATGAGCCGCCGAAGCCGGATGAATGGTATTTCGGCCAGCGCCGGCTGGGACTGGAAATCCGCGACCTGTATGGCCGCCTGATTGACGGCTCGCTTGGCGCCACCGGCCGGCTGCGCACCGGCGGTGATGGCGGCGGGGCGGCCCTTCAGGGCAGCCCGCCCACGGAAAAGCTTGTGGCCTTCTTTGCCGGTCCGGTCGAACTCGACGCTAACGGCAAGGCGACTGTGAGCTTCGATATTCCGCAGTTCAACGGGACGGCCCGCATCATGGCGGTTGCCTGGACGAAGACCGGCGTGGGACATGCGGTTTCCGATGCCATCATTCGCGATCCCGTCGTGGTAACGGCCAGCGCGCCGAAATTCCTCGCCCCCGGCGATATCTCGCAATTGCGGCTTGATATCGCCAATACGGATGGCGACGCCGGCGACTACCGGCTGGATGTGACCAGCAATACGGCTCTGACGGTCGATCAGGGTGAAGTGTCGCAGACACTTGCGCTGCAAAAGGGCGGCAAGTCGTCTTTGACCGTTCCGCTGACGGGCGAACAGCCCGGCAATGGCGCGATCACAATCAAGGTCTCCAATGCGGCAGGTGTCTCGCTTGAGCAGGTTCTGAACATTCCGGTGCGCCCGGCCGTTCTTCCAGTCACGACGCGGCGCGAAATCAAGATTGCGCCGAACAGCAGCCTGACGATCAATGGCGATCTTCTGGCCGACAGCATGCTCCTCGGCTCGTCCGTCGCCGTTAATGTCACGCGCTCGCCCGCTTTCGATATCCCGGCGCTGGTGATGATGCTGGACAAATATCCTTATGGCTGCGCCGAACAGACGACGAGCCGCGCGCTGCCGCTGCTTTACGTCTCGGAACTGACGAAGGACAGCGGCATGGCTGAAGATCCCGACACCCGTAAGAGGGTTCAGGAAGCGGTCTACCGCGTGCTGTCCTTCCAGTCGAGTTCCGGCAGCTTCGGCCTCTGGTCGCCGGGTTACGGCGATCTGTGGCTCGATGCCTATATTACCGACTTCCTGACCCGCGCGCGCGAGCAGAAGTATGATGTCCCCGAAGCGGCCATGGTGCAGGCGTTGAACAACCTGCAGAACGGCCTGTCCTATGACAGCAATGTCAAGGATCGCGGCAACGAGATCGCCTATTCGCTTTATGTGCTGGCGCGCAACCGCAAGGCGGCGATCAACGATCTGCGTTATTACGCCGATACTGCGCTTGCCGATTTCCCGACGCCGCTTGCCAAGGCGCAGGTTGCCGCAGCCCTTTCGCTTTACGGCGACCAGGCCCGTTCGAAGACCGTGTTCGGTGCGTCGCTCGACATGGCCAGCCGCGCCACCAATGTCAGCTTCGCCCGCGCCGATTACGGCTCGGCCCTTCGCGACGGTGCGGCGGCGCTGGCGCTGGCGGCGGAAAGCCGTCCGGTTCCGGCCGTCGTGCCGCAGCTTGCCGGTGCCGTGGCAAAGGAATGGGAAAAGAAGCCCTATACCAGCACACAGGAGCAGGCATGGATGCTGCTGGCCGCCCGGGCCGTGAAAGGCGAGGACAAGGATATCCGTCTCGATGTGAACGGTGATCTGCAGACCGGCGGTTTCGGGAAGCGGATGAGCGGCGACGAGTTGCTGGCCGCACCGCTGAAGATCGCCAATGCCTCGGCTGATTCGGTCACGGCCGTTGTCACTACGGTGGCCCCGCCGGCTCAGCCGCTCGCTGCCGGCGGCGAAGGCTTCACCATCACCCGCACCTATTACTCCATGGACGGTGAAGAGGTGAACCCGAGCGACGTCACACAGAACGAACGTTATGTCGTGGTTCTGAACGTGGTGCCGCAAAATAACTGGCAGTCGCGCATTCTGGTGACGGATCTACTGCCTTCCGGTTTCGAGATCGACAATCCGAGCCTCGTCAATTCGGCCGAACTGTCGAATTTCGACTGGTTGCCTGAAACGGAGGCGGCGCATACAGAATTCCGCTACGACCGTTTTGTGGCGGCCTTCGATCGCTCGGCAGGGGACACTTCGGAAATTACGCTGGCCTATGTCGTCCGCGCGGTCACTCCCGGTACTTATGATCATCCGGCGGCGTCTGTTGAGGATATGTACCGGCCGCAATTTGCCGCCCGCACCGCAACCGGCCGCGTGGAGGTGCGTTCGGCGACCCCATGAGGCGGAAAAAAGCTGTCATCGTCGGCTTCGTTATGGCCGCATTGCTTATCGGCGGTGCGGCCTTCGGTCTCGATGCGCTGGACAAGGCCTACCCGCCGCCGCTCGAGACAGCGCGGCAGCGATCCTTCGAGGTGTTGGACCGCGACGGCAAGTTGCTGCGTGCCTTCGCAACACCGGATGGCCGCCGGCGGCTCGACACCAAGGCGGCCGAAGTCGATCCGCAGTTCCTGCGGATGCTGGTCGCCTATGAGGACCAACGCTTTTACGACCATCACGGTATCGATCCCTGGGCCTTGCTGCGTTCCGCGTGGCAACTGGTGAGCAACGGCCGGATCGTATCCGGCGCCTCGACGCTTTCCATGCAGGTGGCGAGGCTGGTCGAGCCGCGCGCCGATCGCTCCTTCTCGGCAAAGCTTCTTCAGGCCCTGCGGGCTATTCAAATCGAACGGCGGCTCAGCAAGGCGGATATCCTCGATCTTTATCTGAATATCGCGCCCTATGGCGGCAATCTCGAAGGCATACGCGCGGCCAGCCTCGCCTGGTTCGGCAAGGAGCCGGGAAGGCTCGACACGGCCGAGGCAGCCCTTCTGGTCGCCCTGCCGCAATTGCCAGAAAGGCGTCGCCCGGACAGGTATCCCGAGGCGGCGAGACAGGCAAGGGAACGGGTCTTGCAGAGGCTTGCCGTCGAACGTGTCGTGGGTGAGGGCGAAGCGGAACGGGCGACGCTTGCGGGCGTTCCGACCAGCCGACGCGATCTGCCGGCGTTAGCACCGCACATGGCTGCTGCCGCGCGTGCGAAATTCCCCAATGCTGCGGAAATACGCTCGACGCTGAAGCTGTCGATCCAGCGGGAACTGGAAGGCGTGGCTCGCCATGCAGCAGGAAAAATCGGCGATAAGGTATCCGTCGCCATCGTCATGGCCGATGCAGAGAGCGGGGATATTCTGGCGGAGGTCGGCTCGGCTGATTATCTCGATACCGCGAGGAGGGGTTTCGTGGAGATGAGCCGCGCGGTGCGCTCGCCCGGATCGACCCTCAAGCCATTCATTTATGGCCTCGCCTTTGAGGATGGCCTGGTCGGTCAGGAGACCATCATCGAGGATCGCCCGGCTGATTTTTCCGGTTACCGGCCGCGCAATTTCGACATGCATTATCAGGGCGATGTCAGCATCAGGCAGGCGCTGCAACTGTCGCTCAACGTGCCCGCCGTGAAATTGCTCGACGCGGTGAGCCCATCGGCGCTGATGGTGCGGTTCCGGCGGTCTGGCGTCACACTCGCGTTGCCCGTCAACGAAGCACCCGGGCTCGCCATTGCTCTCGGAGGCGCCGGTATTTCGCTTGTCGATCTTGTCCAGCTTTATGCCGGGCTAACAGGTGGCGACGGTCCGGTACGCCTCGGTGATGGCGTCCGCTCCGCCCCGGAACGACTGGAAGGCGACCGATTGTTTTCCGATGCCGCAATCTGGAACGTTTCGGACATCCTGTCCGGCGTGCTGCCGCCACTCGGCATGAAACAGCGCGGCATCGCCTACAAGACCGGCACCAGCTACGGTTACCGCGACGCCTGGTCGATCGGGTATGACGGGCGGCACGTGGTCGGCGTCTGGGTCGGCCGCGCCGATAACGGCGCCGTGCCGGGTATTGCCGGTTATGCGACGGCCGCTCCCATCCTCTTCGAGGCCTTTGAAAAATCGGGCGTGGCCATCACGCCAATGCCGGCAGCACCCTCCGGCGTCGCGCGCGTGAGCGTGGCCGACCTTCCGGCAAACCAGCGGCGTTTCACGACGACCGCAAACGGCCTGCTTTCGGCTTCAAGACGTGAAAGCGCCCCGCGCATCGTTTATCCGCCCGAGGGCGCGCGGGTGGAGCTTTCCGGCCAGTCGGGCATCTCGCCACTGGTGCTGAAGCTCCAGGGCGGGCGTGCACCCTTCCGCTGGCTCGCCAACGGTTTGCCTCTGCCGGATGCATCCCACCGTCGCAGCAGTGAATGGCGCCCGGAAGGGCAGGGGTTTTCCACACTCACGGTGATTGACGCCGATGGCCGTGCATCGAGTGTCCGGATTTTCGTCGAATGACGACGGCGCGTCCAAGTCAACAACGGCCGCCGAGGGCTCCTGTAAGACAGGCCTTGTGACCGTCTCGTCAACCAAGTGCGGCAAGCCGGTCAACCGCGGGGAGATGACCGGTCCAATCCTATTGAGCCACATCGAACGAATGGCGGTCGATCCGCTCCTGAAGCGAAGCCACAACCGCTTGCAGAAACTCCCGGCGTCTTTGATTGGTCGTTGCCGCCAGCGTCACCTGCAACCGGCTGCTGATCCTGTTCAGGAAGCCAACATGGTTGAAGCTGTCGGCGGCTATATTCACCTCCACCTCGTCCATGTAATGCGCCAGATGCGGTTCCAGCGCGAGATTTGCATCCGTCTGGTAGCAGGCAGCCATCTGTTCTCCAAGCGTGGACATCTGCACATATGGACCATATTCGTCGATCATCAAATCTCCCTCGTCTCGCGCGTCCCACTTCGACAGGCGCCTCATCGTCACTGATAGGAAATAGGAAGCGATTGCGGGCTTTCAACGTTCCCTTGCGAAGCTTTGAACTTTCTGTGTTCTAGGAGGAAACGCCATTATGTCGGTCGATCTGATATTTGCCAATTGCAGGCGACCAGGCTGGCGAAGAATACGCTCCACTTCTCGCGCCCGGACCAGCTGTCTGCTGGTCGCTATCCGATTATATCATTGATTTTAAAAAATTTTCAGGAAATGGTGTCCACGAGAGGATTCGAACCTCCGACCCCAGGATTCATACCGCTTCGGCTTTCGCCGCCGCCCTGCCTTGTTGGGAAGGGCGTTCGTGGTCTGGACTGTCCCTTCACCATGGGCCGTGAGGCCTTTAGGTGCTGCCCATCCAGTCTCTACACCTTCACCGGATTTCTCCGGAGCTTGGCTCGGGATTGGCATGCTGGAAGACCAGCGAAGCTTTCCCCGACTTTGAGCAGATCGATTGCGTCGTTTCCGGGCGCAACCCCCAATTTGTCTTAGGAATCCTGTGCTCTATCCTGCTGAGCTACGTGGACACTGAATTGCTCTTTAACCTGACCCAGCCGGCGGATCAACCGCGTTCTTCATCGCGGTTGATCTCGTCCTCCGCTTTCTTCGCGTTGGCCTGACATCAGCTCGTCAGGCGCTGTTCTGCAAGTTTCACCCAATAGGAGATGCCGTAGGCGATGGCTTCGTCGTTGAAGTCATAACCCGGATTGTGGAGCCCGGCCGAATCGCCATTGCCAATGAAGATGAAGCAGCCGGGCCTTTCCTTCAGCATGAAGGAGAAATCCTCTCCTGCCATGGAGGGATCGACATCGGGGTCTACATTCGGTTCGCCAACCACATCGCGGGCCACACGGATAGCGTGGTCGGTTTCAGCGGCGTGGTTGAAGGTCACCGGGCAATAGCGCTCATAGACGACTTCGGCTTCTGCGCCATTGGCAAGCGCAATGCCTTCCGCCATCTGCTTGATACGTTCCTGGGCGAGATCGCGCACTGTCTCATCGAGGCTGCGCACGGTGCCGGCGATCAGCGCCTCGTTGGGAATGATGTTGTGGCTGGAGCCGGCCTGAAAGCGCGTGACCGAGACGACAACGGAGCGGATCGGATCGGCATTGCGTGAGGCGATCATTTGGAGGTTGCCTACGATCTGCGCGCCGATGGTGATGGGGTCGATCGTGCGATGCGGCTGGGCCGCATGGCCGCCTCGGCCCTTGACCGTGATTGAGAACTTGTCCGGTGCTGCCATGATGCCGCCCTTGCGGATGGCGAAGGCGCCAAGCGGAATGCCCGGCATATTGTGCATTCCGTAAACTTCGTCGATGCCGAAACGCTCCATCAAGCCGTCTTCGACCATGGCGAGCGCGCCGGCGCCGCCTTCTTCCGCTGGCTGGAAAATGACAGCGATCGAGCCCGCGAAATTTCGGGTCTCGGTGAGGTACTTCGCCGCGCCGAGAAGCATCGCGGTGTGGCCGTCATGGCCGCAGGCGTGCATGGCGCCGGGCGTTTTCGATGCCCAGGCTTTGCCGGTTTCCTCGACTATGGGCAGCGCGTCCATATCCGCGCGGAAGCCGATGGTGCGATTGCCTGGAAGATTGCCCCTGATGATGCCGACGACGCCGGTGCGGCCGAGACCGGTCACGATTTCGTCAACGCCGAAAGATTTCAGCTTCTCCGCGACGAAGGCCGCGGTGTTGTCGACATCATACAAAATCTCTGGATTTTCATGCAGGTGATGCCGCCATTCGCTGACTTCCTGCTGGAGTTCGGCGGCTCTGTTCAAAATCGGCATTCGTTCATTCCTGGGTTCATCGGTGCGGCGTTTTGTAAAACTCCATCCTCCGTGGTGGATAGTGCGCCGCATAATTGACGTAATCAATGTACTTTGCCATTGCTAGGACATATATGGTGAATATTGCCATTCCCCGACTGAAGACGGGAATTCGAGGACTAGCCTTGCCACAGACTTTCAAATCGCCAATCGCCGCCCGCCGGCTTTCCGCAGCCATTGCCATCATCACCGCCGGTGTCGTCGCCGCGGCCCCGGTGGCCAATGCCAATCCGAAAATGGTGGTCGATGTCAAAACCGGCAAGGTGATCTCGCACCAGGAAGCCTTCCGCAAATGGTATCCGGCCTCGCTGACCAAGCTGATGACCGCCTATATCGCCTTTTCGCAGATGAAGGCTGGCAAGATCAGCCCGCAGACCGAAGTGGTGATGAGCAAGAAGGCCGCCGACCAGCCCGCCTCCAAGATGTATTTCAAGCCCGGCCAGAAACTGACGATGGACAGCGCGCTGAAGCTGCTGCTGATCAAGTCCGCCAACGATATTGCAGTCGCGATTGCGGAGACCATCGGCGGCAACACGGATAATTTCGTGGCGCAGATGAATGCGCAGGCGCAGCGCCTCGGTATGAATTCCACGCATTACGTGAACCCCAATGGTCTGCCGGGGAAGGGCCAGTACACGACGGCCCGCGACCTCGCGCTGCTGGCGCTGATCATCAAGCGGGAATTTCCCGAATATGCGCATTATTTCTCGCTTGAGGGCGTCACCACCGGCAAAAAGAATTACGCCAATTTCAATATGCTGGTTGGCCGCTTCGATGGCGCGGATGGCATGAAGACCGGCTTTATCTGCGCTTCCGGGTTCAACCAGGTGGCATCAGCCGTGCGCAATGGCCGCTCGATCATCACTGTGGTGCTGGGTGCCGATAGTCTCGCGGGTCGAACCGACCAGTCGGCCGATCTTCTGCAGATGGGCCTGACGTCTCCTTCCGGTCAGGGTGTCTCGCTCGCCTCGCTTGCCCCTTATGGCGATACCGCAGAGGTCAACGATATCAGCGCCGAAATATGCAACCCGAAGGCGGCCAAAATCCGCAGTGAGGGACGTGACGATGCCGGCCGCATGGTCATCCATTCGCCCTATGTGCAGGAAATGACCCGCCCGCCGGAATATTCCTTTGCCGGTCTTATACCGGGCAGCGAGACGGTCGCGGTTAATGCGCCCAAGGGCGCGGCCGCAAAGGGCCAATTGGCGAATGTGCCGATCCCGATCCCGCGCCCCACATTCTGACGGACAGGCGAAGGTGCCGGGAGAGGTCTCCCGGCCGCCTGCCATTTGGCTATTCGCAGATCGATCATGTTATGATATTACAGTGGCGCTCGCGGCTTCCAGCCTCGGGCGATTTGTTTTAGCTTCATGCCGTTGCGGGTTTTACGTCCTGAACTGACTTCCCCAAAGCGGCAATCAACATACAGGCCAGACATGTCTCGCGATCGTATCCCGGTTTCCATTATCACCGGATTTCTCGGCGCCGGAAAATCGACTCTGCTCAATCGGCTCCTCAAGGATCCTGACATGAGCGACGCAGCGATCATCATCAATGAATTCGGCGATGTCAGCATCGATCACATGCTGGTCGAAAGCGCGGGCGAGGGCATTATAGAACTGGCGGAAGGGTGCCTTTGTTGCACCGTGCGCGGCGAACTGGTGGACACGCTGGCGGAACTGATGGACGGTATCCAGACCGGCAAGCTGAAGCCGGTGAAGCGCGTGGTCATCGAAACGACCGGCCTTGCCGATCCCGCTCCCGTCATGCAGTCGGTCATGGGTAACCCGGTCATTGCGCAGAATTTCGTGCTGGTTGGCATGGTCACTGTGGTGGATGCCGTGAATGGCCTCTCCACACTCGACAATCATCAGGAAGCCGTGAAACAGGTGGCTGTGGCCGATCGTCTTGTGGTGACGAAACGAGCGCTCGCCGATGACGCCACGATTGCGGCATTGACTGCCCGCCTAGAGGCGCTCAATCCGCGCGCGATCATCGAGGACGGTGACAAAACCGACTGGAGCGCAGCTTATCTGCTCAATAACGGCCTTTACGATGCCGGCAATAAAACTGCCGATGTCAGCCGTTGGTTAGGCGAAGAGGCGCTGCACGATCACCACCACCATGATCATGCACATGATCACCATCACGGCGACCACGATGATCACCACCACCACCATGACCACGACGTGAACCGCCACGATGCATCCATTCGTTCCTTTTCGATCATACACGACGAGCCGATAAGCCCAATGGCCATCGACATGTTTGTGGATTTGCTGCGCTCGGCGCATGGTGAAAAGCTTCTGCGCATGAAGGCCATCGTGAAGCTCACGGACAATCCGGACAGGCCGTTGGTGCTCCATGGCGTGCAGACGATTTTTCACGCGCCGGAGCGTCTTTCCGCCTGGCCGGACCCCGCCGATCAGCGCACGCGCATGGTGCTGATTACGAAGGATTTGCCGGAGGCTTTCGTGAAGGACCTCTTCGCTGCCTTCACCAGCGCGCCGGGTATCGATCGCCCGGACAGGCAGGCGCTGACGGATAATCCTTTGGCGGTTTCTGGGTTGCGGTTTTAGGTCGCGCGACGCCGTTGAGATCGGCGCTTGGAGTGACCCCCCTCTGCCCTGCCAGGCATCTCCCCCTCAAGGGGGGAGATTGAATCGAGGCGAGGTTTCGGCCATCTCAACATTTGAGAATGAAGCGATGGGAGACCTTCTCGCCGATCTCCCCCCTTGAGGGGGAGATGCCCGGCAGGGCAGAGGGGGGTAACCACGGGCAACGTCATTGCGAGTCGCTCTTACCGCCCTTCACAATCCGAAACCGATGGCCCTTATCCAGCGCCGTCGTCTCCACCAGACGATGCCCATCCTCATTGCACATATGTGCAATATCGATCACCGCCAAAGGATCGGTCGTCTCGACGGTGAGAACATCCCCCGTCTTCAGCGTTGCAAGTTTCTTGCGGCTTCTCAAAACCGGAAGGGGGCATTTAAGCCCCCTCAAATCATAGATGATCTCGCTTGTTGCGGTCATTCCTTGGCCCAGAACTTCCAGAAGGGCTTCTTCTCCGGTGCTTCCGGCGCCGGGGCTGCGGAATAGGCAAGCGGGTTCATGGCTGGCACCGGAACGCTCTGGGCAGCAGCGCCAGTCTGGCCTGCTGCAGGCGTAGCCGAGGCAACCATTGTCGGGGCAGCTGGTGCCGGGTTCGATTGCGGCGCCGTGGCCGGCTGGTTAGCCGAAGGGCGAGGGCCACGCAGCGCCGAGGCGGTTGCGGTGGTCGCTGGCGAAGACGATGTCACCTGCTGCGCCTTCTTCTCCATCAGCGCGGCATATTCCGTTTCCTTCATCAGCTTGCCGGCCTTCAGCGCCGAGCCCGTCGGGGCATAGGCGGGTTCGCGGCCCTTGCGCTTTTCGGCCACCAGCGCCTTGCGCTCGGCTTCGCTCGGGTCGTACCAGGCCATACCTTCATATTTCTTCATCGCCTTTTCATAGGCGAGATCGTAGGTCTTCTCATAGCTCGAAAGCGCGCTGACGAGTGCAGGCGGCGTGCTCATGGGCGGGCACTGAGCCGACGCGTTGAAGCTGCCGCCTTCCGCCTGCTGGTTGAAGACATATTTCTTCTCGCAGACATTCACTTCCGGCGGACGTTTGGTGACTTCGAAATTGTCGTAACCAACCTTCAGCATCTTCCAGAATTCGAGGTGCTCGCTCTTGCGATGACGGGCCATGTTTTCCGCCGTCATTCGGAAAGGAAATGCCTGCAGCTGAACTGTCTTCTGGCCGCCCTTGAAGGCATCGCGGGCAAAACCGTAGATTTCAAGAATCTGCGCATCCGTCATCGAGTAACAGCCTGATGATGAGCAGGCGCCATGGATCATCAGGTTGGTGCCGTTGCGGCCATTGGCAGCATCGTAGCGGTTCGGGAAGCCGGTATTGATGGCGAGGTAATATTTCGAATTCGGATTGAGATGGGCTGGCGTCAGGTTGTAGAAACCTTCCGGCGCCTGCCGGTCGCCTTCCTTGACCTTGGGGCCGAGTTTTCCCGACCATGCGCAGATTTGATATTCGGCAATCTTGTCGAAACGGTTATCGCGCTTGGCCTTCCAGATTTCCAGCGCACCTTCTTCCTTGAAGATACGGATCATGATCGGCGACGTGCGGTCCATGCCCTTCTTGTCGATCTCGGCCAGAATGGACGGAGACAGCGGGTAATCAACCTTGTTCTTGATGTGCGACACATCACGTTCGACGGTTTCGAGTGTATCGTTACAACCGGCGAGAACGAGCGCGGTACAGGCAAGAAGTGCAAAATGTGTCAAACGCATGATCTGATCCGAAAGACGATGGCACGAAGTGGCGGCAGTTCTATACCGTTCCGTGTGCAATTTAAATACGGTATTAACCGTTTACATCTTCTTAACTCAAATCGGATCCGCCCCCGCGGCCGCCGATCCATCTTTTGATGTGACCGGACTATGGCCGAGTTGGGGCGATAGCGGCGGAAATTAAGGCCGCCTTAGAGATTACGGCCGATATCCAGGAATTTCTGGCGGCGTTCGGCCCTAAGCTGCGTGCCCGAGCGCTGGGAAAGATCGGCCAGCGCCTTGGCGATAACGTCGCCTGTCGCGCTGATCACGGTTTCCGGGGCGCGATGCGCGCCACCGATCGGCTCGGGAATGATACCATCAATGACGCCGAGCGACTTCAGGTCTTCCGAGGTGATCTTCATGTTGGTCGCGGCTTCCTTGGCGCGGGTCGAATCGCGCCAGAGAATGGAGGCCGCACCTTCCGGCGAGATTACAGAGTAGATTGCATGTTCCAGCATGTAGACGCGGTTGCCGGTGGCAATCGCGATGGCTCCGCCCGAGCCGCCTTCGCCGATGACGACGGAGACGATCGGCACCTTCACGTTCAGGCACATTTCCGTCGAGCGGGCGATGGCCTCGGCCTGGCCGCGCTCTTCCGCACCGACGCCGGGGTAGGCACCTGCAGTGTCGATCAGGGTGACGACCGGCAGCGAGAAGCGGTCGGCCAATTCCAGCACGCGGATAGCCTTGCGGTAACCTTCCGGGCGCGGGCTGCCGAAATTATGCTTCAGGCGGCTCTTGGTGTCGTTGCCCTTTTCCTGGCCGATAATTGCGACGGGCTGTCCGTTGAAACGGGCAAGGCCGGCCTGAATGGCGGCGTCTTCGGAGAACTTGCGGTCGCCGGCAAGCGGCGTGAAATCCGTAAACAGCGCCTTGGCGTAATCGACGAAATGCGGACGCTGCGGATGACGCGCGACCTGCGTTTTCTGCCAGGCGTTCAGCTTGGAATAGATGTCCTGCATCGCATCGTTGACGCGCGATTCCAGGCGGTTGATCTCCTCCGAGGTGTCTATGCTCTCGTCTTCATCGGCAAGCTTCTTCAGCTCGATGATCTTGCCCTCAAGGTCCGAGATAGGTTTTTCGAAGTCGAGATAATTGTGCATGAGATCCGTTTCCGATCGTTTTGCGCAAGGTTTGACCGGATTATCCGGCGGTTCCGGTCGCTCTAATCAAGGTTTTTGCCCTGTTTGGCAAGGGGGTGATGTGTTTGTACCAGCTCTTGCAAGCGTTCTTCCAGCACATGTGTATAGATTTGTGTCGTGGAAATGTCGGAGTGGCCGAGCAGTTCCTGCACCGCGCGCAAATCCGCACCGTTCTGCAAGAGGTGGCTGGCAAAGGCATGGCGCAGCACATGCGGGGACACTGCCGAGGGGGGCAGCCCGGCCCGAATGGCGATGTCCTTGAGGTCACGGGCGAAGACCTGACGGGGCAGATAGCCTTCCTTGCTGTTGGATGGGAACAGCCACGGGCTATCCGTCGCTTCGGCCTTTTTCGTTGCCTTGCCTTTTTCTGAGACAAGCGCCTTTCGGGCGGCTTCATATTTTTCCATGGCCTCGATGGCCGCTCGGGAAAGGAGAACCATCCGGTCCTTGTTACCCTTGCCGCGGATCATCAGGAAACGTCCTTCCTGACGTAGCACTTTGACCGGAAGCGAGACGAGTTCGCTGACACGCATGCCGGTGGCATAAAGAAGCTCGAGCAGCAGATGCATGCGGATGCGCGCGAGCTGGCCGGGACCCTCGGTTGCCGCTTCCTGCGCCGCGAGCCCAAGGAGACGGTTTACATTGGCGACGCTCATCGTTTTCGGCAGGGCAAGGCCCTTCTTGGGCGCTTCGATGATGCCGGTCGGGTCGTCACTGCGCAGGCCTTCCGAATAAAGAAAGCGATAAAACTGCCGCATGGATGAGAGGCGTCTCGCCTGCGAGGTCGCAGCGAAGCCTTGCGCGGAAAGATGGGTCAGATAGGCGGAAAGGTCCGATGTGGCGGCTTCTGTCAGAGACTGGCCGCGGCTCCCAAGGAATTCGCGCAGATCCGTCAGATCACGCTCGTAAGATACGAGCGTGTTGGCGGCTGCACCCCGCTCGGCGCTCATCATCTCCAGAAAACTCTCCAGCCGCGCGCTGTCGCGCCCCGCCGCCGGTTGACCGCTCATGGGGTGCGCCTTGCCGGTTCTGCCCCCGGTGGGTTCAGCCTTTCCGAGGGAATGCGCACCGTTACTTCGCGGTCGCGGGGCTGAACGACCATGACAAGCAGCACCATGCCGCCATAGACCAGCCCCGCGATGGTCGCCAGTATCATCGTGAAGCGGAAGAGGGTGGGCATGGCAGCTCCGTGAAGGTGGCGGTCGAAACGTATATGCGGTGCGGCGAAACCGGCGGCAAGCTGAAAAAGCCTGCCACTGTCACCACCGCATGCGGCGATCATTGTGATTCACCGCAATTCAGTCAGCAATTTGGCTTGACGCTTCGTAAACATTTGCAGATATCCATGCCAAACGGGCTTTCAAATTTATGAGTGAAACGAATTTATCCGTCCCGGCCACACTCGGGGAGCAAGCGCGGGCAAAGCTCGGACGGCGCAATATCGTCTTTGTCGGACTGATGGGCGCCGGAAAGTCGGCGATAGGCCGCATGGTTGCCCAGCAGCTCAGGGTTCCCTTCATCGATACGGATGTCGAAATCGAACGGGTTTCGCGCATGACGATATCAGAACTTTTTGCCACCTATGGTGAAGAAGAATTCCGGGCGCTGGAAACGCGGGTCATCAAGCGGCTGCTGCGCGGCGGGCCCAAGGTCATCTCAACCGGCGGCGGCGCCTTCATAAACGACAATACGCGCCGGCACATCAGCCGTGGTGGGATTTCGCTGTGGCTGAAGGCGGATCTGGAGGTGTTGTGGGAGAGGGTGAACAAGCGTGATCACCGCCCGCTTCTCAAGACCGAAAACCCCAGGGCCACGCTGGCGGCCCTGATGGAGAAGCGCTATCCGATCTATTCGGAAGCAGATCTCACCATCGAATCCCGTGATGTCCGCAAGGAAATCATCGTGACCGAAGTGCTGGCCGCCATTGCCGGCATCGAACAGAAAGACTGATTCCCATGACGCCTTCTGAAATCCACGCCGATGAACGTCTCGTCCATGTGCCGCTCGGTGAGCGGGCCTATGACATTCTGATCGGGCCGGGCCTCATCGGCCGGGCTGGCGGCG
The DNA here is from genome assembly GCF_017357485.1 of Rhizobium sp. ZX09. Lineage (NCBI taxonomy): Bacteria > Pseudomonadati > Pseudomonadota > Alphaproteobacteria > Hyphomicrobiales > Rhizobiaceae > Rhizobium > Rhizobium sp. ZX09. The sequence goes on along the minus strand of NZ_CP031364.1, from coordinate 626,976 downwards.
AAATCTCGGCGCGGCTGAGGGGCCGGCGTGCGGCGATCATCACCGATGAGCATGTCGCGCCGCTCTACCTTGAAGGCTTGATGGACGGACTGCAGACGGACGGCATCGAGGCTGTTTCCCTGACCCTGCCGGCCGGTGAAAAGACCAAGAGCTTCGAGCATCTCGTCACTGTCTGCGATGCGGTTCTAGCCGCAAGGGTGGAGCGCAATGATGCGGTTATCGCGCTTGGCGGCGGCGTGATCGGCGATCTCGCCGGTTTTGCGGCCGGTATCGTCCGCCGCGGCGTACGTTTCGTGCAGATACCGACCTCGCTTCTGGCGCAGGTCGATTCCTCCGTCGGCGGCAAGACCGGCATCAACACCCGCCACGGCAAGAACCTCATTGGCGTCTTCCACCAGCCTGATCTGGTGCTGGCGGATACGGCGGTGCTCGATACGCTCAGTCCGCGCGAATTCCGCGCCGGCTACGCCGAAGTGGTGAAATACGGCCTGATCGACAAGCCGGATTTTTTCTTCTGGCTGGAAAAGAACTGGGACGACATCCGCAACGGCGGCCCTGCCCGCATCCAGGCGATTGCGACCAGCTGCCAGGCCAAGGCAGACGTGGTGGTGGCCGACGAAAAGGAAAACGGCGTACGCGCCCTTCTGAATCTCGGCCACACCTTCGGTCACGCACTGGAGGCGGCGACCAATTACGACAGCAAGCGGCTGGTGCATGGTGAAGGTGTCGCCATCGGCATGGTGCTGGCGCACCAGTTCTCTGCCCGCCTGAACCTCGCAAGTCCTGACGATGCCGCGCGCGTCGAAGCGCACCTGAAGGCAGTCGGCCTGCCTACCACGATGAAAGATATTCCTGGAGAATTGCCGCCCGTCGAAACGCTGATGACGGCAATTGCGCAGGACAAGAAAGTCAAGGGCGGCAAGCTCACCTTCATCCTCACCCACGGCATTGGCCAGTCCTTCGTGGCGGATGACGTGGCGGCATCCGAGGTGCAGTCCTTCCTGTCGGAGAAGCATCCGGCGTGAACTGGCGCTGAGAGGTACGGTGAGCGCGCCCCCTCATCGCCTCGCTTCGCTCCGGCACTTCTCCCCGGTGGGGAGAAGAACAAGCTGTTTTGGCAATGCTCTACCGGGAAAAGTTGCTTGCGCGTTGAGCAGGGCTTTGCTGCCCGGTTTCTTCTCCCCGCCGGTGAGAAGGTAGCCCGAAGGGCCGGGTAAGGGGGCTTGCTCTCGGTTCTGATGACAACCTTTACTTAAAACCGCACCGCTTCCCCCGGTGCCGCGGCCTCTATCGCCAGAGCATGCAGCCCGGCATCGAGTTCGGGCTTCAAAAGCGCGTTGATTGCCCGGTGCCGTTCGATGCGGGACTTGCCGGAAAAGCTCTCCGACACTATCTGAACACGCATATGCGTCTCGCCGGTACCTGTGATATCCGGCTGGTGGCCCGCATGCATCTGGCTTTCATCGACGACCCTCAGGCGCTCCGGTGAAAAGCTTTCCCGAAGCTTGGTTTCTATGCGCTCTCGCAGAGACATTCGAAGGGCTCCAATTCTGTTTGCCGGTCTTTGAAGGGGGCTCCCTAAAAGCCTGTAACATTCCGCTTTGTCAATTCTTGTTGTGCGGCTTTTCGCACCCCATAATCAGGGCATCATGAAACTGGATTCGAAATATTTCGATCGCATCCGCACGCGCCGGAAAAGGGAGCGGGAACCTGAGGTTCAGGCCCCCACCTGCCAGTGGGATGGATGCGATAAACCGGGCGTTCACCGGGCACCTGTCGGCCGCAATGCCGAGGGGCAATTCTTCCTGTTCTGTTTTGAGCACGTGAAGGAGTATAATAAAGGCTATAATTATTTTTCCGGCCTCTCTGACAGCGAGATCGCCCGTTACCAGAAGGAAGCGATCACCGGCCATCGCCCCACCTGGACGGTTGGCGTCAACAAGACGGCCCGCGACAGCCCGCTGCATTCCACGCTGCGCTCCGGCACGGCGAGCGGCAATGCCCGTATCCGTGATCCTTTCGGCTTTGCCGGCGGTTTTGCGGGTGGCTCGAAGGCAGGCGGCACCCGCATGCAGCAGGACCGCAAATTGAAGACGCTGGAGGCGAAAGCCTTCGATACGCTCGGACTTTCTTCCAGTGCAAAGCAGGAAGACATAAAAAGGCGCTATAAGGAGCTTGTCAAAAAGCATCATCCTGATGCTAATGGTGGCGATCGTGGTTCGGAAGAACGTTTTCGGGCTGTTGTTCAAGCATATCAATTGTTAAAGCAGTCAGGTTTCTGCTAAGCCAACTTCTGTGTTTACCGCCTGATTGATGATGTGGCCGGGTGGCTGCCGCCCGCCTTGGAGACGTGATGAGCAAAATCGACCTTGATATTTCCAACCTGCCCGACACGACGGTGTCCGTGCGGGAGGTTTTCGGCATTGATACGGATCTGCGGGTTCCCGCCTATTCCCAGGGCGACGCCTATGTGCCTGATCTCGATCCCGACTATCTTTTCGACCGCGACACGACGCTCGCGATCCTTGCCGGTTTTGCTCACAACCGACGTGTCATGGTCTCCGGCTTCCACGGCACGGGTAAATCCACCCATATCGAGCAGGTTGCCGCCCGCCTCAACTGGCCCTGCGTGCGCGTCAACCTCGACAGCCATGTCAGCCGTATCGACCTCGTCGGCAAGGACGCTATCGTGCTCAAAGACGGCAAACAGGTTACCGAATTCAAGGACGGCATCCTGCCCTGGGCCTACCAGCACAATGTCGCGCTTGTCTTCGATGAATATGATGCCGGTCGCCCGGATGTGATGTTCGTGATCCAGCGCGTGCTGGAATCGTCTGGCCGCCTGACCCTGCTCGACCAGAGCCGCGTTATCCGTCCTCATCCGGCCTTCCGCATTTTCGCGACCGCCAACACCATCGGCCTTGGTGATACGACGGGGCTTTACCACGGCACGCAGCAGATCAACCAGGCGCAGATGGACCGCTGGTCCATCGTCACCACGCTGAACTATCTGCCGCATGAGCAGGAAGTGAACATCATCGCCGCCAAGGTGAAGAGCTTCGACAATCCGAAGGGACGCGAAACCGTCTCCAAGATGGTGCGCGTGGCGGATCTTACCCGTTCGGCTTTCATCAATGGCGATCTCTCCACCGTCATGAGCCCGCGTACCGTCATCACCTGGGCGGAAAATGCGGAAATCTTCGGCGATCTCGCCTTTGCCTTCCGCGTGACCTTCCTCAACAAGTGTGACGAGCTGGAGCGCACGCTGGTGGCCGAGCAGTATCAGCGGGCCTTTGGCGTCGAGCTGAAGGAAAGCGCTGCGAACATCGTTCTCAGCGCCTGATCGTTCCCGGCTTGCCCGGAAAAGATCATCCATGACTTGAGGACGCCGGCGGATCGCGCATCCAGAGATGCGTGGGCCGCAGGCGTCGACAATCGACAGGAAAGACAATGGCAGCGCGCGGCGACAATTCCAGAGCGAAACCGGGTACGGCGGTCGATACGGAACCGTTGCGTCAGGCGATTGCCGGATGCGTGCGATCCGTCGCTGGCGATGCCGAAGTCGAAGTCGTTTTCGCCAATGAACGGCCGGGTCTTGCCGGCGAGCGCATGCGCCTGCCGGAAATTTCCAAGAAACCCACCGCGCAGGAAATTGCCATTACCCGCGGCCTCGGCGATTCCATGGCGCTGCGTCTCGCCTGCCACGATGCGGATACCCATGCGGTGATGTCTCCGCAAGGCGCTGAAGCGCGGTTGATCTTCGATGCGGTGGAGCAGGCGCGCGTTGAATCGATCGGTGCGCTGCGCATGCCGGGCATGGCTTCCAATATCCATGCCATGAACACGGAAAAATACGCCAAGGCGAATTTTGCCGGTATTACAAAACAGGATGATGCTCCTCTTGCCGAAGCCGTTTCGCTGTTGGTGCGCGAGAAGCTGACAGGCGAAAAGCCGCCGGAAAGTGCCGGCAAGGTTCTCGACCTCTGGCGCGACTTCATAGAGGACAAGGCTGCCGGCGACCTGAACGATCTTTCCAAGGTGATCGGCGACCAGAAGGCGTTTTCGCGTCTGGTGCGCAAGATGCTGACCTCCATGCAGATGGCGGAGGATTTCGGCGACGAGGATAACGAGCCGGAAAGCCAGGAAGCGGAATCCAACGAGGACCAGCCGCGCACCAACGAGACCGAAGAAGAGCAGGTTGAGGAAGAGGCCGGCTCCGACGCGACGCCCGCCGATGAGAACGAGGCCTCGCAGGAGGAAATGGAAGAAGGCGAGATGGACGGCGCCGAGATGTCGGACGAGGAAATGTCCGACGATCTCGACGAGGATTCCGAAACGCCCGGCGAGACCCGCCGTCCCAACAGCCCTTTCGATGATTTCAACGAGAAAGTCGATTACCGCATCTTCACGCAGGAATTCGACGAGGAAATCCACGCCGAGGAACTGTGCGACGAGGCCGAGCTTGACCGTCTGCGCGCCTTCCTCGACAAGCAGCTTGCTCATCTGCAGGGCGCTGTGGGGCGCTTGGCGAACCGTCTGCAGCGCCGCCTGATGGCGCAGCAGAACCGTTCCTGGGATTTCGATCTGGAAGAGGGTTATCTCGATCCGGCCCGCCTCGTCAGGCTCATCATCGATCCCATGCAGCCGCTCTCCTTCAAGAAGGAACGGGACACCAAATTCCGCGATACCGTGGTTTCGCTGGTCATCGACAATTCCGGTTCGATGCGCGGCCGTCCGATCACGGTTGCCGCCACCTGCGCCGATATTCTGGCGCGCACGCTGGAGCGCTCGGGCGTGAAGGTGGAGATTCTGGGCTTCACCACCAAGGCATGGAAGGGCGGGCAATCGCGTGAGCAATGGCTCGCCAGCGGCAAGCCGGCTTCGCCGGGCCGCCTTAACGATCTGCGCCATATCATCTACAAGTCGGCGGACGCGCCGTGGCGGCGCGCACGGCGCAATCTCGGCCTGATGATGCGCGAAGGCTTGCTCAAGGAAAACATAGACGGCGAGGCGCTGATGTGGGCGCATAATCGCCTGATCGGCCGCCCCGAGCAGCGCAAGATCATGATGATGATCTCTGATGGTGCGCCGGTGGACGATTCAACCCTGTCGGTCAATCCGGGCAACTATCTGGAGCGGCACCTGCGCGCCGTTATCGAGCAGATCGAAACGCGTTCGCCGGTGGAGCTGCTGGCAATCGGTATCGGTCATGACGTGACACGTTATTACCGCCGCGCGGTCACCATTGTGGATGCGGACGAGCTGGCTGGCGCGATGACCGAACAGCTCGCGGCGCTCTTTGAAGATACGAGCGGCGCTGCCGGTTCGTTCCGCAGGGTCCGTCGTGCGGGATAAGCAGGGCGGGGCGTCCTCCGCCCGGAAAACGCTCTTGATGGCCGCCATTCTGGCGGCCGTATCGCTTTGTCCGGTTTCCATTGGCGCGTCCGCCATCGATGTGCCGGTCAGCGTCCGTCAGCTCTCCGGTTTCGAAGTCGGCACCAGCGAAAAACGTTTCGGCAAGCTGGAATTCATTGGCGGCATGGTGATGAGTGCGCCGGAAAAGTTGTTCGGCGCTATCTCCTCCATTCGGTTCCGCCCCAACGGGGAGGACTTCGTTGCGGTGCTGGATACCGGCCACTGGCTGACCGGTAGGGTCACACGTGACGCTGTCGGGGCGCTGTCTGGTCTTGCTGAAGTCCGTATTACCCCGATGCTGGACATGAACGGCCGCGAACCGCCGCGCAAGATGGAGATGGATGCGGAAGGGCTGGCGCTCCGCGGCGGCAGGGTTTTCGTCAGTTACGAGCAACGCCACAGGATCGATATCTATCCCGATCCGGGCTTTGCCACCTCGAAGCCACTTGGCCGTCTGCCGCATCTCATTCCCAATAATGAGCTGCGCCACAATGGCGGCATGGAGGCGCTCGCGGTCTCGCCAGCCGATTCGCCGCTCGCCGGCGCTTTCGTCGTCGTTGCGGAGAAAAGCATTGATGCGGACGGCAATCTTCTCGCCGCGATCCTTGACGGGCCGCTGAAAGGCACATTCGCGGTTACCCACCATCCCTCGTTCGACGTGACTGATGGCGCATTCCTGCCCAATGGCGACCTGTTGCTGCTCGAGCGCCGCTTCAATTTTGCCGAAGGCGTCGGCATGCGCATCCGCCGCATAAATGGTGCTGATATCCGGCCGGGCGCGGTGGTGGATGGTGAAATCCTCATGGAAGCCGGCATGGCCTACCAGATCGACAATATGGAAGGCATGGATGTGGTGAAGGGGCCGGATGGTTCGACGCGCCTCGTCATCATTTCTGATGACAACCACTCTTTCCTCCAGCGCAACCTGATGCTGGAATTCAAGCTGGTGGAATAAAAAGCCCGCTCGCGCGGGCTTCCAATCGGCTTTTCACAGCACTTTTGCAGGCGGCATCGGCTTCAGTGTGTTCATCAGCGCGCCGTAGGGCAGCAGCATGACGAGGCCGACGAGAACCTTCACCGAGAGATCACCCAGAGCCCAGGAAATCCACCGAGGGGCCTCCAGAGCGAAGACGCCGAGCACCGGCGCGTTCTCGATGGCGAAGGCGTCGTTGGGGCCGACAAAGGAGAAGCTTGCGGCAAAGGCGATGGAAAAGAACAGCGCGGTATCCAGCACCGAACCCAGCATGGAGCCGGCAAGGGGCGCATGCCACCAGCGCTGGCGGCGCAGGCGGTTGAACACGGAAATATCCAGCAGCTGGCCGATCAGATAAGCCGTCCCAGAGGCGACCGCAATGCGTGGAATGGATGTCCAGAAGGACAGAGTGACACCAACGACGAAGCCGGCAAGCACCACGCGGCGCGCAACGGATGGGCCGAACTGGCGGTTGGTGAGGTCGGTAACAAGGAAGGCGACCGGGTAGGTGAAGGCGCCCCAGGTCAGAAGGTCGGCGAGATTGATGCCAAACAGCGAGCCGGAAAGCGGGTATTGCACCAGAATATTGGATGCGACGACGACGAGCGTCATCAACAGAACATAGATAAGCGTAAAGCGAAGATAAGGCATTTTTTTATCCTGGGTGATGCCACCAGTTGGAGCCACACATCAGGCTTTTCGAAACACCTCAATCGATTTTCGGAAAGTCGGATGCAAGTGAAATCTGAAACAAACAAAAGGCTTGAGCGGCATAAGCCATTCAAGCCCTCTGAATATCAGATGATGTCGAAACTGCTATTAAGCAGCTTCAGCCGTCTTCTTGGCGATCTGGCGGCGCAGGAGACGAGCGCGCATGCTCAGTTCGTTTTCGCCGGACTTCAGAAGGAAGGCATCGAGGCCGCCACGGTGTTCAACGGAGCGCAGAGCGGCTGCGGAAACACGCAGGCGGAAACGCTGGCCGAGAGCATCGGAGATCAACGTGACCTGGCAAAGGTTCGGAAGGAACCGGCGCTTGGTCTTGTTGTTGGCGTGGCTGACGTTGTTGCCCGTCTGGACGCCCTTGCCGGTCAATTCGCATACACGGGACATGGGTACACCTATTTCGTTTCGTCTGTTTCACCACTGGCTCGCCACCGGCAAAAACCGGGGTGGCAATCCAACTGGCCATGATTGGAAAGTTGCGGTTCTATAGTCAGACGAGACTTAACAGTCAAGCCGCTCGCGAGCAAATGAAAGGAAATTCCGGTGTTTTCAACCGGCATCCGCTTTTTTATTGCCACAAGTCGGCGTATATGATCGCCCGATAAGGCCGCTTCCGCGCCTCTTTTAAGGTGATATCGAAATGATTGCCAGAGGAAAAAGCATTTTCGTGGCCGCGACAATGGCGTTAGCGGGCGTCTCCCCCTCGCTCGCTGCCGAAGCGCGCCACACAAGCGAATACAGCATCAATCTCGGCATTTTGCCCATTGCCAAAGCGAGTTTTTCGACTCGCATGGATGGACCAAATTATTCGATCTCCGGGTCTTTCAGCGCCGCCGGTCTTGCCAGCATTCTCAAGGATATTTCCGGCAAGACGACCGTTTCCGGCGCCCGACGTGGCCACCGGCTGCAGGCCAACGAGTATTCGCTGGTCTATAAGGACGGCAAACGGGTGCGCACCTATGACGTTGTCTATCGCAACGGTAATGTCACATCGACAACGGTGAAGCCTGAGCCGAAAGCGCGGCCGGACAATTGGGTGGATGTGAAGGACCGCGACCTGCGCTCGGTTCTCGATCCGATTTCCGGTCTCATCATTCCCGCGGGCGGCCGCATCTGCCCGACTCGCCTGCCGATCTATGATGGCGAGTCGCGACTCGATCTGGTTTTGAGCTCCAGCGGCACCAAGCCGTTCAAGACCAATGGTTTTAATGGCGATGCCATCGTCTGCAAGGCGCGCTATGTGCCGAAGTCGGGTTACCGGCAGGGGCGCAAGGATATCGAATATCTGAAATCCATTTCGATGGAGATCTGGTTCGCCAAGTCGAACAACATGGATGTCTATGCGCCTGTTTATGCGATCATCCCGACGCGGGTGGGACAGGTCTACATCACCGCCACGAAATACGGCGGCTGACTAAGGCCGATGGTAGTGTAAGAAAAGCAGACGTTGCGGCGTATTTCTTCTCCCCGCCGGGGAGAGGGTGGCCCGAAGGGTCGGATGGGGGGCAAGCTCTCGCTTTGCCTCCTCATCCCGCTGCCAGCATTGCTCTGAAAGTTACTGCGCATCCCCAGGCGACCAGCCGGGTTCGGCCATGACGAAACTCGAAAAGGCAAAGCCCGGCGAGACGGTGCAGCCGGCGAGGGTATAATCACCGAGGCTTTCGGCCGACTGCCAGCAATTGGCGGGAACGATGACCTGCGGTCGCTCGCCTTCCAGAATAGCAGGGCCGAGCGTGAAGGTCTGCACTTCCCGACCATCCTGCGAAAGATGCAGCGCGATCGGCGCGCCGGCATAATGGTGCCACACCTCCACCGCATCGGTAACCCGATGCCAGTGCGAGCGATCGCCTTTTTCCAGGAGATAATAGATGGCCGTCGAATGACCGCGATCGCCGCCGGCCTTGTCACGGAAAGTCTGGTGGTAAAAACCGCCCTCGGGATGCGGCTCCAGCCCCAGTTCACGAATGATCGCCTGCGCAGATATATCCGTTCCCATCAAAAATTATCCTTGCGCGTGCGGATTTCCGCGAAGACGTCGGCATCGGTGGCGCTTTCTAGACCAAGATTTTTGCGAATGCCGGTATCCGCCACCCGCATATAAGGGTTGGTCTGTTTTTCGAGCCCGATGGTGGTGGGAATGGTGAATTCATTCGCCTGCCGTGCCTTTTCCACCTTTTCCGCGCGGTCACGCAGCGCGGCATTGTCGGGGTCGACGGTCAGGGCAAAGCGGGCATTGCTCAGCGTGTATTCATGGCCGAAATAGACCTTGGTCTCATCCGGCAAAGCCATCAGCTTCTGGAAGGAATGCCACATATCCGCCGCCGGGCGTTCGAAAAGGCGGCCGCAGCCCATGGCAAAAAGCGTATCAGCGGCAAACAGCAGCCCGTCATCCGGCATATAATAACAGATATGCCCCGCCGTATGGCCGGGTGTGGCGATGATCCGAACGCGGCGGCCGGCGAATTCGAATTCGTCGCCATCGGCCTGCGAGCGGTCGAGCCCCGGTATGGCCACGGCCTCATCATAAGGGCCGTAAATTTCGCACTGAAACTTGTCTTTCAGCGCAAGATTGGCTTCCACATGGTCCTGATGGTGATGCGTGGTGAAAATATGGGTGAGCTTCCAGCCGTGGCCGTCGAGAGCGTGCAGGATAGGGCCTTCTTCCGGCGCGTCGAAGGCGGCAGTCGCCCCGCTTTCGGGGTCGTGCAACAGAACCCCGAAATTGTCGCTGCGGCAAAGAAAGACGTCTATTTCCAAAGGTTTCATCGTGTCCTCTCCATTTGCCGGCCAAAACCGGCGCATTCGCCTGCCTGACTTTCCCAACTGACTTCCAATGTAAGGGCAGACGCCTTGAAGTCCAACCGCCTGATGCTACATTCTCGCCCATGAATACCGATATCGTCGATCTGCGCGAATTCTATCATTCTCCGCTTGGCCGCTCGGCCGAGCAGGCGATCACCATGGCGCTTTCGACGCTGTGGCCTCCCTTGCCGGAAGAGCGGCTGGTGGGCCTCGGTTATGCCGTGCCGTTTCTGGACCGGTTCCGCCGCGATACGGAGCGCACCTTCGCCTTCATGCCGGCCGGGCAGGGGGCGGTGAACTGGCCGGCGGGAGAGCTTTCCTCCACCGCGCTGGTGTTCGATGAGGAATTGCCGCTGCCCGATTCGTCGATAGACCGGGTTCTCATGGTGCATGCGCTGGAATTTGCCGAAAATCCGCGGGAAAGCCTCAAGGAACTATGGCGGGTACTGGCGCCAGGCGGCCGCCTGGTCATCGTGGTGCCGAACCGCCGCGGAGTCTGGGCGCGCATGGAACACACGCCTTTCGGTTCCGGCCGGCCCTATTCGCGCGGGCAGCTGACGGCGCTGTTGCGCGAAACCAATTTCACGCCGGGCGCCACCGCCGAGGCGCTGTTCTTTCCGCCCACTACAAGCCGGCCGGTGCTTAAATTCCGCCGTTATCTCGAACATACCGGCCGCAGGCTCTGGCCGCTGTTTTCCGGCGTCATCGTGGTGGAGGCGCAGAAGCGCCTCTATCAGGGATTACCGGTGACCCAACGTGCCTCGCGCCGGGTTTTCGTTCCGGTACTCGCACCACAGGGGGTGCCCACCACCCGCGCGGCCGCAAGCCAGGGAAAGCCGCGCTGACCCTCGACAAAGCGAGCGTTCCGGTCTAATGCCTCCGGCATTGCTGTTGCCGGGTTCTCCGGCGCTTTCCAAAGGTCGATCAAATGAGTGCAGAGCTTAGCCAACCTGTTCCGCGTCCGGGTATTCTGGATATCGCCGCTTATGTTCCCGGCAAGGAGCATGTGGATGGCGTTGCGAAGGTTTATAAGCTCTCCTCCAATGAAACGCCGCTTGGGCCGAGCCCGAAGGCGATCGAGGCTTTCGGTACGGCGGCCAGCCATCTGGAAATCTATCCGGACGGGCAGGCGATTGCGCTGCGGCAGGCGATTGCCGACGTGCATGGCCTTAACATCGCGAATATCCTGTGCGGCAATGGCTCGGACGAGCTTCTCGGCCTGCTTTGCCACGTCTATCTGGGTGCGGGCGATGAAGCGATCATCACCGAACACGGTTTTCTCGTCTACAAGATCCAGATCATGGGCGCGGGCGCGACACCGGTGACGGTGAAGGAAAAGGATTGCGCTGTCGATGTGGACGCGATCCTCGCCGCCGTGACGCCGAAGACCAAAATGGTGTTCATCGCCAATCCCGGCAATCCCACCGGCACCTATGTTCCGGTTGCGGAAATTCGCCGCCTGCAGGCCGCCCTGCCGAAACATGTTCTGCTGGTGCTCGATGCGGCCTATGCCGAATATGTGCGCAAGAACGACTATGAGGCCGGGCTGGAACTGGTTTCCGGCAACCGCAACGTGGTGATGACCCGCACCTTCTCGAAGGTCTACGGCCTCGCTGCCCTGAGGGTTGGCTGGATGTATGGTCCGGCCGCCATCGTCGACGCGCTGAACCGTGTGCGCGGGCCGTTCAACATGAGCGCTCCGGCCATCGCAGCGGGTGCCGCTGCCATCCGTGATCAGGCTTTCGTCGAAAAGGCCGTGGCGCACAACGCGGTGTGGATGGAAAAGCTGGTCACGACCTTTACCGGCCTCGGCCTCACCGTCACGCCGTCAGTCACCAACTTCATCCTCATCCATTTCCCGGATCAGGACGGCAAGCGGGCAACGGATGCGGACGAGTTCCTGAGCCGCCGCGGATACATTCTGCGTGCGGTGCGCGGTTACGGTTTCCCCAATGCGCTCAGAATGACCATCGGTTCGGAAGAGGCCAATCTTGGCGTCATCGCTGCTCTCACCGAGTTCATGGGGCAGGCGTGATGGCTGAGATCATGTTTGAACGCATCGCGCTGATCGGCATCGGCCTGATCGGCTCGTCCATTGCCCGGGATATCAAGGAACTGGGGCTCGCCCGCCATGTGATTATTTCCACCCGTAGCGAAGATACGCTGAAACGGGCGGAAGAACTGGCGCTTGGCACGGATTATACCGTCTCGGCGGCGGAAGCGGTGAAGGATGCCGATCTCGTCATCGTTTCCGTGCCGGTCGGCGCGTCTGAAAGCGTGGCGCGGCAGATCGCACCGCATCTGAAACCGGGCGCCATCGTTACCGATGTGGGTTCCACCAAGGCTTCGGTCATCGCACAGATGGCGCCGCATATGCCTGACCACGTGCATTTCATTCCCGGCCATCCGCTGGCAGGTACGGAAAAATCCGGCCCGGATGCCGGGTTTGCCGGCCTCTTCCGCGACCGCTGGTGCATCTTCACTCCGCTGCCGGGCACGGACGCGGCAGCGCTGGAAAAGCTGAAGGATTTCTGGCGGGCGCTCGGTTCGCGCGTGGATGAAATGGATGCCGAACACCACGACAAGGTTCTGGCCATTGTTTCGCATCTGCCGCACATCATCGCCTATAACATCGTCGGCACGGCGGATGATCTGGAGACGGTGACCGAATCGGAAGTCATCAAATATTCTGCCTCCGGTTTCCGCGACTTCACACGTCTGGCCGCCTCCGATCCTACCATGTGGCGCGACGTCTGCCTGCACAACAAGGACGCCATCCTTGAGATGCTGGCCCGGTTTTCCGAGGATCTCGCCTCCCTGCAAAGGGCGATTCGCTGGGGAGAGGGCGACAAGCTGTTCGAGCTGTTCTCGCGCACCCGCGCTATTCGTCGCTCCATCGTGCAGGCAGGTCAGGACGTCGATGCGCCCGACTTCGGTCGTCACGCGCTGGATCAGAAGAAGTAGGGCGCCGCTGGCGACAGTCTTGGCCGGATTTGATCCGGCCATCAAACCGCTGGTAAAGTGTCACAGCCTTGCTTTCGTCATCCTCGGGCTTGTCCCAAGGATGACGTCGATTACGGGCTAACCCTCAGATCGGCGGAATCTTGCCCAGCGGGATAAAGCCGCTGATCGTGGCGCGGCCGCGGTCCACTACGAGATCGACGGACGCCCTGTCACCGCCGCCGGCGAGTGCGCCGAGCAGCTTGCGCGCCGTGTCGATGGTGGATTGCAGCTGTGGAAACGCCTGCTTGGCATTGTCAGACCACGCGCCGAGCTTTTCGATCTCCAGCTTGAACTTGCCGGAGAGATAACCCTCGTTATCGAAGGAGAAGGGGCCGCTGATGCGCATGACACGGCCTTCACCGATATCGGCGACCAGCCGGCGAAGCTCGCCGCTTGCGCCATAAAGGCCAGCTGTATCGCTGCCATCCACCATGCCCGCTTTGCCGGCGAGCGTGACATCGGCAATGGCGTTGAGGCGTGGAAGAATCTGCGGCCAGTCCTTGATGACGGTCGCGGAGTCTGTGAGCGTGATCGCGCCATCGAGGTCGGCGCCGTTCTGGCGCAGGTGCATCTCCGTCTTGACGGCATCGAAGTCGATGGTCTGGCCGGTGACCGAGGAAACCGCCTGCGCCTTCAGCCCGTCGATGATGAGTGAGCTGCGGTCAATGCCCTTCAGCCTGGTGACGATGCTGGACTGCATGTTCTTCCATTCTGCCGAAATGGTCAGGCCGTGGGCCGAGCGGATTTCCGCAGGCGAATCGAGTTCCCAGACAATATGGCCGGGATTGTAGACCTGTGCCGCCGAGCGCAATTCGCCAAAGGAGGCGGAGACGCCGTTCTGGCTGTCATCCACCGTCACCTTCGAGCAGAAGAGGCCGATGCGGAAGGGATAACCCTTGAAGGCGATATCGCTGCATTCGCCGCTGACGCTGCGGGCCTGCGAGGGGGAAATCACGTTCAGGACAGTCTGCTTCAGCCTGTCGGCGGCGTAAAACCACCCGGCGGTATAAAGTCCGATAACCACGAGGATGGCGATGGCGAGCCAGAGGAATTTTTTGGCCGTGCCGGATTGGCTTGACGCTGCCATATTGATCTCCGATGAACAGACTTCAGGGAATTTTGATTTGGCTTGGGATATGGACGATTTTTGGGTCTTTGGCTACGGTTCGTTGATGTGGAACCCTGGCTTCGCCTTTGAGGAGAGGCAGCAGGCACGATTGCACGGTTATCGGCGCTCGCTCTGCATCAGCTCCAATTTTTACAGAGGCACGGAAGAAAAGCCCGGCCTCGTTCTCGGGCTGGAACGTGGTGGCTCATGTCTTGGCGTCGCTTTTCGCGTGCGGGGCAAGGATCATGATCCCGTCATGGCCTATCTGCGTGAGCGCGAACTGGTGACGAACGTCTACAAGGAGCGGGTAGTTTCGATCGCGCTTTCCGACGGCCGGCGCGGCAGCGCCGTGACATATGTGGCCGATCCCGCACATGAGCAATATATCGGCGGTCTCGGTGTCGCTGAATCGGCCACCATCATTGCGGCTGCAACGGGACGCTCCGGTCCGAACACGGATTACGTCTTCAACACCGTGCAGCATCTGCAGGACATGGGCATACGCGACTCCTTGCTGGAGAGCATCGCTGCCAATGTCGGCGCGCTTGTCGCTCAGCCAGCCGTTGATTCCTTGTCCTGAAGTTCGGCAATCCGCTTCACCGCAGTCGGCGGCAAGGGCAAATGCGGATTGTTGCGCACGGTTTCCAGCAGCAATTCGTCGCTCGCCTTTTCCGTGACATCGATCAGGCGTTTGAAGAACACATCGGGGTCGAGCCCCGGTTCGATGGGGGGCAGGATACGCACCTTGAAATGGCCGGGATAACGCATGGTGGAACGGCGCGGCCAGAAGAGGCCCGGATGCATGGCGACGGGAATGACCGGAACCTGAAGGTCACGGTAGAGCCTCGCGATGCCGTAACGATATTCAGGTTCCGCGCCCGGCGGCCGGCGTGTCCCTTCGGGATAGATGATGAGTTCGCGGCCCGCGGCCATCTCCTCTTTCGCGCGCTCCATCACCTTCAGCATCACCTTGCCGCGTGCGGCGCGGTTGACCGGGATCATCCTCTGTTTCATCGCGTACCAGCCGAACAGCGGGATCCACAAAAGTTCGCGCTTGAGAATATAGACCGGATCGGGAAGGTTGGGCAGCAGCGCATAGGTGTCCCAGAAGGACTGGTGCTTCGGCGCGAAGATGCAGCCAGTCTCTGGAATGTTTTCCAGCCCTTCGATCTCGAAGGTGGTGCCGACGATGGTTTTCATTAGCCAGTGATTGGAGCGCGCCCAGTTCTTCGGGATTTCGTAGGCGATCTTGCGTGGCAGGATAAAATAGATCGGCGTCAGCACGATCATGCGGACAATCAGGTTGAGATAAAACAGCGTATTGAAAAGAAAAGAGCGCAGCTTGAGCATCAACAGCCTTCCCGGGACGCAGCCGTTTCGAAGTCTTTAGCGTTTCGATGCCGGATGCCGATGTCAGACGCCTACACGAAAACAAGGGGCGGCAGCAAGCGTGTTTCTGGATGCTTATGAGGAAGCTGCAGTGACTTTAGGTACAGTGTGATCGGCAGTGGCCTTGCGCAGGCCATCGCCCTTGCCGAAGCCCGTCAGGTCACGTCCGGCCGCCGCCACGAATTTCAGATATTCATAAAGCATGGTTCTCACCACATCCGGTTCCACGAACCAGTTGGTGCGGGCAAGATCGGCGCTGATGACGGGATAGGCGATGAATTGCGTGTGTGGGCTGGCACTGCGCAATTCATGAAGGCTGCGATGCATGTGATAATTATTTGTGACGACCACGATGGACGAGTAGTTGTGATCGCGTATCCAGCTCGCCGCCTCATTGGCGTTACCGATCGTATCTATCGCCTTGTAGCCCATGTCCACGCAGCAGGTGAACATATCGGACGACCCTTGCGTCATCTTGCGTATCTGCGAGCGGGTTGTGGCCGGGTTGACGCCTGAAATCAAAAGCCGTTTGCCCACGCCGTCTCTCAGAAGGCCGACCGCCTGTTCGATGCGCTGATAACCGCCAGTGAGCACGATGATGGCATCGCCTCTGGCACCCTCGGGCGGGCGCATCGAGGCGACAGAATCGGCAAACCACAGGAAACCACCGGAAAATGCGCCGAGCGCGATGACGCAGAGCAGGATGAGGCCGCGGATAAAACGGCGCAATGGACCACGCCGCGCCAAAAGCCCCTTTCGGGCCGGTCGCGTCGCTGCCTGATCCTGCTCCGTCCGACTCACAAACATTCCTCCTGATTACTCGCCGATTAAGGCAAGGAACAGGCATTTTTGTCCACCGTCCGCAGGTTACATCCCGTTCGTGACGGTTTCAGTTTTTCCGCTAGATTCACCGTGTCATCACGATGCCAGGCCGTCGCTTTTCGACGGATCGGACCGGACACGATCGATATCGTCGATGGTGCGGATGACGGTGACGCGTGCGGTGATGGTGGTGAGAAGCGCGATGATGATCATCGTCATCGCAATGCCGAAATAACCGCCAAGGCCGACGGAAAAGGAGCCAAAAAGCGCACTTGCCTGGTCGCTCTGGGGGGTGGCGACCGTGCTCGACTGCCAGAAACCGGCGACGAGGAACACGGTGGCTGCCAGCGCACTGCCCGCCGCCGCGCCCTTGAGGCTGATCTTCAGGAAGTGTTTCTGGAATTCCCGCGCCACGAAGCTGCTCTCCGCGCCGACAAAATGCAGCACCTCAACAATGTGCCGGTTGCCGGAAAGCGCGCCGCGGGTGGCAAACACGACGGTCAGTACCATGGCGGTGAACACGAGAATGAGGACGCCAACGCCGATCATGACAGTGGTTCTTGCCATGGAAACGAGCCGGTCGACCCAGGTGCGATGGTCGTCCAGGAATGCCTGTGGAATCTCGGCCTTCAGCATATCCCGCATCGCCTGGAAATCGGGCGGATTGTTTTCATCGATGGTGATGACGACGAGACGCGGTATGGGAAGTTCGGAGAGATCGAGCCCGCTGCCGAGCCACGGCTCCAGCAGGCGCGATGTCGCCGCATCGTCAAGAATGGTGCCATCGCGGGTGCCGACGAAGGTGAGCGCCAGATTGCGCGCCTTGTTCAGCGCTGCATTCATGTCCAGCCCGTCCTCGGGTTTGATCTGGATGGTGATCTCACGGGAAATCTGGCTCTGCCACGTGGCGGCGGTGGCGCGCACCATGGAAACGGCGCCGAGCGTGAGGCAGGCGAGAAAAGCCATGATGGCGATGACCACCATCAGCGCATTGCCCTGAATGTTGGAGGGCGGCAGAATGGGTGCCATCGGGCGGATGCGCATGGGCGGACGCTTCGGCTGCGCCGCTTCCGGCTTCAACGGTTTGCGGGTGATCTCATTCATAGATGTCGAGCCGCCCTTCGGTCAGGATCATCCGGCGCGCATCGATCTGGTCCATCAGGCCGAAGTCATGGGTGGCGATAACGACGGCGGTGCCCAGCCGGTTGAGTTCCAGAAACAGGTTGAGAAGGCGCTTGGCCATCGGCGGATCGACATTGCCGGTCGGCTCGTCGGCCAGCAATATTTCCGGCTGGTCCATCAGCGCGCGGGCAATGGCGGCGCGCTGCTTCTCGCCGCCGGAAAGGATCGCCGGCAGCACGTTGACACGCTCGCCGAGCCCAACCCATTTCAGAAGCTCAATCACGTCATTGCGATAGGCGCTTTCTTCCTTGCCACGCACGCGCAGCGGCAGGGCGACATTCTCATAGGTCGTCAGATGATCAAGCAGCCGGAAATCCTGAAACACGATGCCGACGCGTCGACGCAACATCGGCAGCTCGCTGCGCGGAATGCGTGACACATCGCGATTGAACATGCGGATATTGCCGCGGGTCGGCTGCAGCGACATCAGTAGCAGGCGCAGGAGCGTCGTCTTGCCGGCGCCCGAGGGGCCGGTCAGAAACTGGAACGACCCTTTGGGAATATCGAAGGTCATGTCCCTCAGGATTTCGGGTCCCATGCCGTAACGCAACCCGACATTTTCGAAATGGATCAACGGACTTCCAGTCTCTTCGTTTCGTGGTGGTTCGCAAGCCGCTGGGATGAAGCCGGAGGGCGCGGTCTACCCCGGTTCGGGACGCCCGGCGAGCGGTTTTTGCGAAGCATTAACCATTTAAATTTAAAACTTGGCAGGATTCGTTGCAATGCCCAGTTTTGCGGGCCGGAAAACCTCACCCAAGGAATTCTATGGCTATGTTCCGTTCATCTCGCCGGCAAGCGGCATTCGATTTTGACCTCCTGATGCCGGAGACGCCGCTGCGCCGCACGGCGCGGGCGGCAAACCCGACAGTTGACGTGGTAGACGCGGAATTTGTCACCATCAAGGAAAACCGTCCGCGCCAGCCCGGAAACGACAATCGCGGCGCGAGGCCCCTGGACGGTGCAAAACCACCTGTCACCATCGGTGTGCTCGGCCTCGCCTTCATCGGCTGGCTGGATCGCAGATTATCCCTCCTGTCGGCGGACGCTTATTCCGCACTGGTGGCGGGGCTCGCCATTCTTGTTTTTGTCTGTTCAGGCGGCCTCTCGGTGGTGGTGCCGGAAAAGACCGCTGTAGCAGCTTCGGTCAGTCCCCTCGCCATTTCCCATGTCACCGTGACGCCGCAGGAGGCGGGCGGTATGGATATCCTGCTTATCAATGGTATCGTGGAGAATAACGGCGGCAAGCTTGAAGAGGTGCCGGCCCTTCGCGCCGACCTTTTTGCCGCCAAGGGACAACTGGTGGCCAGCATGGTCATTGAACCGCCGGTTAAACAGATGCAGCCCGGTTTCAGCCACGGTTTTTCGGCAAAACTGCGCCATCCCGGTGGAAAAACGCCCGAGATCAAGCTTTCCTTCGTTGAGGCGGGTGCGTCCGGACGCTGACTGTGCTAACGCCTGTCTTCTATTTTTACTGAAAGGTAAAATCGGCAAGGCGCAGCACAGGAGTAAGAATGCCCGTCGTCCGTGGAAAAAACATCGAGCCGCTTTATACCGCCGAGCAGATTGCGGAGCGCAATCGCGACATGGCCAAGCACATTGCCAGCGGCCCGACCAAGGATCTGCTCGTCATTGCCGTGCTCAAGGGATCGTTCATTTTCGCGGCCGACCTTATCCGCGCGCTACATGACAGTGGTCTTGCCCCCGAAGTCGAATTCATTACGCTGTCGAGCTATGGCACCGGCACAGTCTCGCAGGGCGTGAGGATCGTCAAGGATATCGACAGCGACGTGAAAGACCGCGACGTCCTGCTGATTGACGACATTCTCGAATCCGGCCGCACGCTGCGCTTCGCCAAGGAACTGCTTTACGAGCGTGGCGCTCGCAACGTCACCATCGCCGTGCTTCTCGACAAGAAAGTCAAGCGCAAGGAAGATCTGGAAGCCGATTATGTCGGTTTCGAATGTCCTGATTATTTCGTGGTGGGTTACGGCATGGATGTCGCTTATGCGTTCCGCGAGCTGCCCTTCGTCGGCGTTGTCACCGGCGACGCCTGAGCAGTTTTCCCGTGCCGGAACGACACAGCGAAGAGACGCCTCATTAACCATTCACCCAGCCAAAGCCTGGGTGTTTACCTCTTGAAAAGAGGAGCCTGCGATGTTGCTCACGGCTGGAAATGATGCCCAGGAGCAATGAGTAATGGCGAAGATTCTGATTACCGAAGACGAGGATGCGCTGCGTTCTTTCGTGGCGCGGGCGCTCCGTCTCGACGGTCACGAGACCCATGAGGCGGCAGACGGCGAGCAGGGCCTGGAAAAGCTTCAGGAAACCAGTTTCGATCTTCTTCTTTCGGATATCCGCATGCCGGTCATGGATGGCATCGAGCTGGCGCACCGCGCCGCCGAAAGCTTCCCGGCCATGCGTATTTTGTTGATGACCGGTTACGCCGAGCAGCGCGAACGGGCGGATGATCTGGCGACGAAGATCGTGGACGTCGTTTCCAAACCCTTTGCGCTTCCGGATATTCGCAAGGCCGTGGCGCGCGCGCTTGCCGCCTGAGCGACAGGATTGCAGAGATTAAAGGGCGGCCTTCGGGCCGCTTTTTTGTCGGTCAGCCTCTGTCTCAGCGCAGTTCCCTATCTCCGTCATTCCGGCCTTGAGCCGGAATCCAGCCAGCCCAAGTCCTTGGACTGAAAGAATTCATTGCGCCGCGCAGACGCGCGTCAACTGGATGCCGGATCCAGTCCGGCATGACGGAAAAGTTTAGGCGCTGAGGATGTAACGAGGCGCACCATTACCTGTGCGGACCCTCACCTGATATCCAGCAACCGCTCGAGATAACGCCGTTCCACCTCACCCGGCGGATTGTTGCCGAGCTTTTCGCGGATGGCATCAAGAATCTCGCGGGCGCGTTGCACGTCTATTTCGTCAGGCACCTTCACCTGATCGCCAAAGTCAGGGCCGGTGGTGCTGCGCGGACGGCCGAGCGGGTCGCGGCCGTTCTGGCCGCCTTGACCGGCCATGCCTTCCTGCCCCTGACCAGGCTGCTGGCCCTGCTGGCGCATGGCCTGCATGATCTGGCCCATCATGTCCTGTGCGCCCTGGCGCAGCGCATTCAGCGCATTGCCCTGGCCCTCGACAGCCTGTTCACCCTGGCTCTTGCCCAACGCCTCACCGGCGCCCTGCATTTCCTGCTGCGCCTTGCCGAAATTTTCGCCCGGCTCCATGCCGAGATCGCGAAGTCCCTGCTGCAATTCGCCGAGCTGCTTGCCGAGGGCATCCTGCTGGGCCCGCAGGTTTTTCAGCGCTTCGCGCAATTGCTCGGCGGTCATCTGGTCCGTCTGCTGCTGTCCGCCCTGTTGGCCATTCTCACCCTGTTGGCCTTGCTGGCTCTGAGGCGGTTGCTGGCCGTTTTCGCCCATCTGCTGGTCGTCGCTTTCGCCGCCCTGCTGCGGATCACCGCGCTGCATCCGGTCGCGCAATGCCTGATCCAGCTTGAAGGTTTCGTCCATCAGCTTCTGCTGCTGCTGCAGGATTTCGCCAAGCTTGTCGATCTGCTGGCGCATCTTGCTGCTCTGCTGCTGGCCTTGCTGCCCCTGACGCTGCGGTCGGCCGGCTTGCAGATTGTTCATCATGCGCTGCAATTGCGAGAGCATTTCCTGCGCGGCATCGCGATTGCCGGAACGGGCGAGATTCTCGATCTGGTTCATCATGTTTTCCAGATCGCGTTGGCGCAGCACGTTCTGTGCCTGTTGGTTCATGTTGGCTTGCGGCGCATTCTGCATGCGTTGCGCAAGCTCGCTCATGAACTGCTGCATCGCCTCGCGCAGCTCCTGCATGAGCTTGGCCACTTCTTCATCGGAGGCATTGCGCTGAAGCGCCTCGGAAAGGGCGGTCTGTGCATCGCGCAGGCGCTTTTCCGCCTGCGAAAGATCGCCATCCTCAATGCCGAGCGCGATCTCCCAGAGGTAATCCGCCGTGTCCTTCAGCATTTCCTCATTATAGGCGAGCCGCATGCGGGTCTGCGCCGATTGCAGCAGGAGATAATGCGTCGTGTTGGGAATGGTCTCTTCCGGACGCATTCCAACCGCCTCGTTATAGGCGATCGCCTTCGGCATCTGGCGTGTGTCGAGCGAAAAAATCTGCCGCTGTTCGGCAATGGAAGCAGCCAGCGGTTCGGAGAAATTGCGGCCCGGCAGCACCATTTCATGCGGAGGGCTGCGGCCGGTCTGGCCTGCACCGTCAGTCGCCACCAGTGTAATACGCACGCGTTTCCCGGCCATCGGATGTTCGGTCAGGTTGCGGCTGGTCAGCCCCTTGATCTCGCGATTGTTCTGCCGCGGCAGATCGAGCTTGAATTCCGGCGACGGGTAAAGCGCTGTCGCGCCTTCGGCAACGCCGATAGGCTCAATAATTGCGTGAGCTTCCTTCAACCCGTAATCATCCTTGGCGGTGAAGCCGATTTCCAGCGCGCCGTTGACGGCGCGGCGCGGCATGTTGTCGAAGGCAATGCTGGGCGGCTGGTCCGGGATGACATTGAACAACCATTGCTCGCCATTGGCGGTTATCATGCCGCTTTCGGTGACATCCATCGCGAAGGTGCGTGGTGCCACGGGCTGATCCGCCAAAGGAGCCTGCGCCTGAACCGCCACATCACCGCTCGCACTGTCGGCCCGGGTTGTTTCGGGAGCGAGCTTTTGCAGGGCGCCCGCCATTTCCGGTTCGAAGGTCACTTCTTCGCCGCCATCACCGCCGGTCATGCGGATCGTCAGCCTGGAGGACTGCGGCACGGAAACCGCGTCGCGGTTGGTCGCGTCACGCCCAGTCAGAAAAATCGGTGCGCGGCCGGTATAAGAGGGCGGCGTAACCCAGGCATCCAGTCGAATATCGGGATTGAGCGGACCCAATGTCGGTTGGCTGCGGAAGGCATCGGCAATCGTGCCTGCGCCGTTGGAAAAAGAAAAACCGAAGGCAGCGACCAGAAGAAGGGCGGGAACGGCGCGTAGGGCGAGACGGTCATAACGGGCGATATCGGGCTTCGGCAGACCGGCATTCAGTGCGGCGATACGCTCCGCCATGCGAATCTGGTGTTCCTTCCAGAGCGTTCTGGAAAACGGCGTGTCGAAGGCCGGTTCGTCTTCCTGTACCCCAACAGGTTGGTGTGCAAGACCGTTGCGATCTTCGAGAAGGCGGGAAGCATCGTTATCAGTCGGCCATTTCAGCCGCGCGATCGGCAGGAGAGTGGCGATGAAGGCGAACACCAGCACGAAAACGACGCCGAGCCGCAGAAAATCCGGCATGTGCCGGTAAAGGCCGAACCAGGCAAGCACCAGAAACAGAGCGGCAATAGAGAGCGGCCATAGCGTTTTCGGGGCGATATTCTCCGAAAGCAGAACGATTTTTGCGAAGAAACGCTTGGCGGCAACCCGGCGGGCAAGGTCCGGCCGCTGCACGAATGCGCCAGTGGAGCGCTTTCTGCCTGTCCTGTCCTCTCCGGCTGTGGTCATCAATCCGTTCTCCCGGTTCTGGCCACGTCAACGCCATTCCCGGAACGGCGAGTTCTCCATATCACAGAGGCAAGGATAACATTCTTTGTGGCGAAGACGAGGGCAGCCAAGCCCTCACCCCCAATTTTTAGGCAGCTTCGCTCAATTGTGATCGGCTGCAAGCGGATCAGTCGAGCCAGGCGGGCACGGAATCGAGGGCGATCAGCTCTTCATACGTGCCGCGGGGGCGGATGACGTGGAATTTGTCACCCTTGACCAGCACTTCCGGCACCAGCAGGCGGGAATTATAGGTTCCTGCCTGCACCGCACCATAGGCGCCAGCGGAACTGACGGCGATGAGATCGCCCGGTTGCGGTGCGGCCATCTCACGGTCCAGCGCCAGATAATCGCCGGTTTCGCAGACCGGGCCGACGATATCGGCCTTGATGCGCGGCGTATCCTCTGCCGGTTGCACCACCGGGCGGATGCCGTGATAGGCCTCATACAGTGTCGGACGGATGAGGTCGTTCATCGCGCCGTCAACGATTACAAAGGTCTTTTCGCCGCCATCCTTCACATAGATAACTTCCGTTACCAGAATGCCGGCATTACCGACGATCAGACGGCCGGGCTCGGTGACGATCTTGCAGTCGAGGCTTTTCAACTCGTTCTTGACGATATGCGCATAGGCATCCGGCAGCGGCGGCGGATTGTTGTCGTCGCGGTAGGGAATGCCGAGGCCGCCGCCGATATCGACGTGGCTGATCGCATGGCCATCGCCGCGAAGCGCTTCCACCAGTTCGCGCAGCAGCCGGAAGGCGTCCTCGAAAGGCTGCAACTCGGTGATCTGGCTGCCGATATGCATGTCGATGCCCGTGACTTCGATGCCGGGCAGGGTTGCAGCATGGGCATAGACGGCGCGCGCCCGCTCATAGGAAATGCCGAACTTGTTTTCTTTCTTGCCGGTGGAAATCTTGGCGTGGGTGCGCGCATCCACATCAGGGTTGATGCGGAAGGAGACATGCGCCCGCTTGCCCGCCTTGATGGCGCGCAGATTGAGGACTTCCAGCTCCGGCTCGGATTCGATGTTGAAACAATAAATGCCCACATCCAGCGCATAATCCATTTCCGCAACCGTCTTGCCGACGCCGGAGAACATGATGCGGTTTGCCGGCACGCCAGCAGCCAGAGCGCGACGCAATTCACCGCCGGAGACGACGTCGATGCCAGCGCCGAGCTTTGCCAGCGTCTTCAGCACCGCCTGGTTGGAATTGGCCTTCATGGCATAACAGACCATGGCGTCCACATCGGCAAACGCACCTGAGAACACCTTGTAGTGGCGCTCCAGGGTTGCGGTCGAATAGACGTAGAAGGGCGTGCCGACCGCCTTGGCGATCTCGGGCACGGGCACGTTTTCGGCGTGCAGCACGCCGTCGATATAGCCAAAATGGTTCACGGCTTTTTACCCGTCAGAGAAGCTTGTCGAGAATGAAGGGCCGTTCCGCCGTTGCCGGCTTCGGCTCACTGCCATCGGCGGCGCGCTTGTTGCGCATTTCGACCGGCGTGCTCGGCGGATCGATGTCGCCCTTGCGCCCGCAGGCGCTGAGAGCGAGGCTTACGGCAAGCGTCATGCCGATGGGAACGATGAGTTTGCGCACGGATTTTGAAAGCATGGGCCTGTCCAAAGGAAATATGTGCTTCTCTGATAACGAAAAACAGGGCGCTTGTGCACCCTGTTTCTTGTGATCGCAGCGTAACGCAGATTTATCAGTTGCGTCCGCGCCACCAGGCGATCTGCTTGCGTACCTCCGAAGGAGCCGTGCCGCCGAAGCTTGTGCGACTAGCGACCGATGCTTCCACCGAAAGAACATCGAAAACGCTATCGGTGATGCCGGGGTGGATGGCCTGCAATTCCTCCAGCGAAAGATCGGCGAGATCGCAGCCTTTCTTTTCCGCCAGCGCCACGGCATTGCCGGTCACATGGTGGGCATCGCGGAAGGGCAGACCTGCTTCTCGCACCAGCCAGTCGGCCAGATCGGTCGCGGTGGAATAACCTGAACCCGCCGCTGCGCGCATGCGGTCCTTGCGTACTTCGAGGTCGCGGATCATGCCGGTCATGGCGGCGATCGCCAGTTCCAGGCTTTCGGCGGCGTCGAAAACCTGTTCCTTGTCTTCCTGCATGTCCTTGGAATAGGCGAGCGGCAGACCCTTCATCACGGTGAGGAGAGCGATCAGCGAGCCGTTGATGCGGCCGGTCTTGGCGCGCACCAGCTCAGCGGCATCAGGGTTCTTCTTCTGCGGCATGATCGACGAGCCTGTGGAAAAGGCGTCCGACAGCCGGATGAAACCAAATTGCGGCGTCGACCAGATGACGATCTCTTCGGCAAGACGCGACAGATGCGTGGCGCAGATGGAGGCTATCGACAGGAATTCCAGCGCGAAATCGCGGTCGGACACGGTGTCGATGGAGTTGCGGGTCGGCTCGCGGAAACCGAGCGCCTTGGCCGTCATGTGGCGATCGATCGGATAGCCGGTGCCGGCAAGGGCAGCCGCACCAATCGGGCTTTCGTCCATGTGCTCGATGGCGTGGCGTACGCGGGCGCGGTCACGGCCGAACATTTCCACATAGGCCATGCAATGATGGCCGAAGGTGACAGGCTGCGCCGTCTGCAAATGCGTGAAGCCGGGCATGACCGTATCGGCGTTTTCCTCGGCGCGGTCGAGGAAGGCAGCGATGAGCGCCGTCAGCATGCCTTCGGTCTTCTGCAATTCTTCCTTGACCCACAGGCGGAAATCGAGCGCCACCTGGTCGTTGCGCGAGCGGGCGGTATGGAGGCGGCCGGCGGCCGGGCCGATGAGGGTGGCAAGCCGCGCTTCGATATTCATGTGAATATCTTCGAGCTTGCGGGAGAATTCGAAGCTGCCGGATTCGATCTCTGACAGGATCGTGTTCAGGCCTTCGGTGATCTTGTCTTTATCTTCAGGCGAAATAATGCCTTTAGATGCCAGCATGGCGGCATGCGCCATAGAGCCGCGGATATCCTGGGCGTAAAGTTTCTTGTCGAAGCCGATGGAGGCATTTATCTCTTCCATGATGGCAGATGGCCCGGAAGCGAAACGCCCGCCCCACATCTGGTTGGAGGATTTCTGATCTGTGCCGTCAGCCATGTGTGATGCCCTGGAGTATTCGATGACAGAGAAAAGGCCGTTCAGGCTTCCTTCCGCCAAATTGGTTGCAATTGCTGCCGTTGCCGGTGTGCTTGCCGGTGCAGGCGCGGTCTGGTTCAGGCATATTGGGTCTGAGAGCCCGGTTCAAGGGGCAGCGGTGGCCGACGCCGGTTTATGTGAAGGTGCGGCGAACCGCATTGCGACGCTGAAACCCTTTCTGAAGGGCCAGGTGGCGGCTATGTCGGCGGCAGACGCCCCGCGCGTTATTCCGCTCTCCTTCAAAGGGCCGGAGGGGAAAGATATGGGCCTTGCCGATCTCAAGGGTAAAGCGGTGCTGCTCAATCTCTGGGCGACGTGGTGCGTGCCCTGCCGGGAAGAAATGCCGGCGCTGAACGCGCTGGAGAAGGAAAAGGGCGGTAACGGCTTTGAAGTCGTGGCTGTTAACATCGATACGGGCGGGGATGAAAAGCCGAAAGCCTTCATGGACGAATACAAGATCGATTCCCTGAAGCACTATCGCGACAGTTCCATGGGCGTTTTCAACGTTCTCAAAAAGGAAGGCCTCGCCTTTGGCCTGCCCGCAACCCTACTGCTGGACGAAAACGGTTGCCTGCTCGGCGCCATGAACGGCCCGGCGGCGTGGGATAGCGAAGATGCGAAGGCGCTGATATCGGCCGCAACATCCAGGTAGTTTTGAGCTTCCGGCTTGGGGAGAGATACTCTCCCTCAGCACGAAGTCGACCTTTATCGCGTCGGAACCGGCGTCTCACCCCGATAATCATAAAAACCGCGGCCGGACTTGCGGCCGAGCCAGCCGGCTTCGACATATTTGACCAGCAGCGGGCAAGGGCGGTATTTGCTGTCGGACAGGCCGTCATGCAGCACCTGCATGATCGACAAACAGGTATCGAGGCCGATGAAGTCTGCGAGCTGCAGCGGACCCATCGGGTGGTTCGCGCCGAGGCGCATGGCGGTGTCGATGGCTTCCACGGAGCCGACGCCCTCATAAAGCGTATAGATCGCTTCGTTGATCATCGGCAACAGGATGCGGTTGACGATGAAGGCCGGGAAATCTTCGGCGACGGTGATCGCCTTTTCAAGCGTCCGCACATAGTCCTTGGCCGCATCGAAGGTCTTTTCATTGGTGGCGATGCCGCGCACCAGTTCCACCAGTTTCATGACCGGCACCGGGTTCATGAAGTGGATGCCCATGAACTGTTCCGGACGGTCCGTCGCCGACGCGAGACGGGTGATGGAAAGGGAAGACGTGTTGGTGGCGAGAAGCGCCTCCGGCTTCAGGACCGGGCAGATCTGCGCATAGATCTTGCGCTTGATCTCTTCGTTCTCGGTGGCAGCCTCGATGACGAGGTCCATGGGTGCGAGATCGTTGACATCGGTCGAACCGCTGATGAGCGCCAGGGCCTGCTTGCGGGCCTCGTCGGAAAGCTTGCCGTTGGTGACCTGGCGCGCGAGATTGCCGTTGATGGTGGCAAGGCCGGCCTCGATGCCGTCTTTGGAAAGATCGTAAATATGAACCCTGTAGCCGGCAACCGCAGAGACATGTGCGATGCCGCACCCCATCTGACCGGCTCCGATGACACCGATGTTCTTAAAGGGGGCGGTCATATGCTGTTCTCCCATGTGCTGCATGTGCAAATTCGCTGGCGATGTTACGCATATCGCCGAAAAAGAGAAGGCGGCGCGTTCAAAAAACGCGCCGCCTTCATCATGTATTTGAAATCAGAGGGCCTTTTGCAGTTCCGGCAAGGCCTCGAAGAGGTCCGCCACAAGGCCGTAATCGGCAACCTGGAAGATCGGCGCTTCTTCGTCCTTGTTGATGGCGACGATGACCTTGCTGTCCTTCATGCCGGCCAGATGCTGGATCGCACCGGAAATGCCCGCCGCGATGTAAAGCTGTGGGGCGACGACCTTGCCGGTCTGGCCCACCTGCCAGTCATTCGGCGCATAGCCGGCATCGACGGCAGCGCGCGATGCACCAACGGCAGCACCGAGCTTGTCGGCGACAGGAAGGATGACTTCCTTGAATTTTTCTGAAGAACCGAGAGCACGGCCACCGGAGATGATGATCTTCGCCGAGGTCAGTTCCGGACGGTCGGACGAGGCCAGTGCATCAGAAACGAAAGAGGAGACGCCGGGGTTTTCAGCGGCGGCGATCGTCTCGACCGCTGCCGAACCGCCTTCTGCCGCTGCCGCAAAGGCGGTCGGGCGCACGGTGATGACCTTCTTGCCATCGGTTGCCTGAACGGTCTGGATGGCATTGCCGGCATAGATCGGGCGCTTGAAGGTATCCGGGCTGACAACTTCGATGATTTCCGAGACCTGAGCCACGTCGAGAAGCGCAGCAACACGCGGCGTGACGTTCTTTGCCGAGGCGGTCGCAGGAGCGATGATGACGTCATAGGACGGGGCAAGCGAAACGATCAGCGCCGCCAGCGGTTCCGCCAGCTGGTTTGCATAGGATGCATCGTCGGCAAGCAGCACCTTGGAAACGCCGGAGAGTTTTGCTGCGGCGTCGGCAGCGCCCCTGGCGCCGGAGCCGGCGACCAGCACATGGACGTCGCCGCCAATCTGGGTTGCCGCCGTCAGGGTCTTTGCCGTCAGGTCGGAAAGGGTTGCGTTGTCGTGTTCTGCCAGAAGAAGAATGGCCATGAGAATATCTCCCTTTTCCGAAACCTTAGAGGACGCCGTCGGCTTTGAGCTTTTCGACCAGCTCGGCGACCGAGCCAACCTTGATGCCGGCCTTGCGGCCCGCCGGCTCTTCGGTCTTCAACACCTTCAGGCGCGGCGAAACATCGACGCCGAAATCGGCCGGAGCCTTCTTGTCGAGCGGCTTCTTTTTCGCCTTCATGATGTTCGGCAGCGAGGCATAACGCGGCTCGTTCAAACGAAGATCGGTGGT
Organism: Rhizobium sp. ZX09; assembly: GCF_017357485.1. Lineage (NCBI taxonomy): Bacteria > Pseudomonadati > Pseudomonadota > Alphaproteobacteria > Hyphomicrobiales > Rhizobiaceae > Rhizobium > Rhizobium sp. ZX09. Next base: position 597,988 of record NZ_CP031364.1, on the reverse strand, counting down.
GACGACAGCGGGAAGCTTCAGTTCCACCGTCTGCAGGCCGCCATCGACTTCGCGGGTCACCGCAACCTTGCCGTCGGCAGGCACGACCTTCGAGGCGAAGGTGCCCTGGCCCCAGCCGAGGAGGGCTGCCAGCATCTGGCCGGTCTGGTTTGAATCGTCGTCGATCGCCTGCTTGCCGACAATGACGAGACCGGGCTGCTCAGCCTCGGCCACGCCCTTCAGGAGCTTGGCGACAGCGAGCGGCTCGACCGTTTCATCGGTCTCGATCAGGATGGCGCGATCGGCACCCATCGCAAGCGCGGTGCGCAGCGTTTCTTCCGCCTTGGCAGGTCCAATGGAGACGACGACGACTTCTTCAGCCTTGCCGGCTTCCTTCAGGCGAAGGGCCTCTTCCACCGAGATTTCGTCGAACGGGTTCATCGACATCTTCACATTGGCAAGCTCAACGCCAGAACCATCCGCCTTCACGCGGATCTTCACGTTGTAATCGACGACTCGTTTAACGGGGACAAGGATTTTCATCGGCGGCTTTCCTCAAACTCCTGTCCGCTTGGCAATGCCGAGCGGACCTCCAAAAACAGGTTGGCGACATGGATAAGCATTTTTCCCGCAATTACAACGGAGCAATCTTCATTATCGCATGCACACAAGGCATATCTTACGTTGACGTTAACGTAAATACTCTATCTCTGACGTGACCTCTCATCTACCCCCGTCATAGCCGCGTTCGATTTGCGACAACCCCGCCGTTTGCGACGTATTTTTGAACTGCGCCGCCCTCGGCGGGACAATGGTGCGATCAAACAGGGGAACGCCCCGTCTGCGCATGAAAATTACCATGATGGCGCCCGCCAAGATGCCGCCGACATGCGCACCCCAGGAGACATTCTCTTCCAGCCCGAGCGCCAGCATCAGGAACTGCTGGCCGATCCACAGCGCCAGGGGAATGAAGGCGGGCAGTGGAAGCGGAATGCGCATGAGGACCAGCACCCAGACGCGCACTTTTGGATGCAGCAGGAAATAGGCCGCGACGACGCCGGAAACCGCACCCGAGGCACCGATCAGTGGTCCTTCCGAGGTGGGGGCGACGAAACCGTGAAACAGCGCGCCGGCGATGGCGCAGGCGAGATAGAAGATCAGGAAACGAAAATGGCCGAGCGCATCCTCGACATTGTCGCCGAAGACCCAGAGAAACAGCATGTTGCCGGCCAGATGCCAGAAATCGAGATGAAGAAAGGCATAGGTGATGGCGGTGAGGTCATCAGGCACGACCTGCAGGGCGGGTTCCAGATAGGCGTAATCGAACACCACGGCGGGAATGAAGCCGAGGCCGAGGGCAGCGGCATTGGCTTCGGTGTCGCTGGCCAGCACGCCGGTAAACAGCCAGACCAGCACGTTGACCACGATCAGGCCGATGGTGACATATTGCAGCCGGATATGCTTGAGGGAATTCGCATCGTGCAGCGGTATGAACATCGAACGCCCTTTGGTTGCGTCGTTGAAACGCCTTAGCGGTTCTTGCCCGGAACCCACAATATGTCGGCCTTGCCGGCATCATTGGCGAAACGGGCCGCGACAAACAGGAAGTCGGAGAGGCGATTGGCATATTTGATGGCGGCCGGGCTGACGATCTCATTCTCGGTGACGGAAAGCTCCACCATCAGCCTTTCTGCGCGCCGGCAAACCGTGCGTGCCAAATGCAGATTTGCCGCCGCGGCGCTGCCGCCCGGCAGCACGAAGGACGTCAACGGTTCGAGGGTGGCGTTGAGGTCGTCGATTTCGCTTTCCAGCCGTGTGACCTGGCTTTCGACTATACGCAACGGTTCGTAAGGCAGCGGTTCGCCATCGTCAGGCGTGGCAAGATCGGCGCCGAGGTCGAAAAGATCGTTCTGGATGCGGAAAAGCATGGCATCCAGCTTTTCCAGCCCAGCCGTGTGAAGCCGCGCGACACCGATGGCCGAATTGGTCTCGTCCACCGTGCCATAGGCTTCGACGCGCAGATCGTGCTTCGGTCGGCGCGGACCGGAAACCAGCGCCGTCGTGCCCTTGTCGCCGGTGCGGGTGTAGATCTTGTTCAGTTTCACCATGTCAGCGGCCGCCTCCGGTGAGCCAGAGGGTGAGCATGATCAGAGCGATGGCAATGGCCTGCAGAAGCAGGCGAAGCTGCATCAGCTTGTTGGACCGGTTGGCGTCCTGTCCCTTCAGCATGTTGAAGAGGCCGCGTATCAACACGATGACGACAAGCCCCATGACGATAAGGGCCAGAACGGTGGTGAAGCCGGACATGCGGTATTACTCCTCCTCAATCGAATCTGCGCAGCAGACGATAGAAAAGTCCGGCAGGCAAGAGCCGTTTCAGCATAAGCCCCTGTTTGGCCGGAACGGTAACGGGATAATGTGGTTTCGGCCTTGCAGCCGTCAGGGCGTGTTTCAGCACGGCATAAACGGCGTCCGGGCCGAGCTTGTGACGGTTGACGGGGCCGGAACCATCCATACGCGCCAGCTGGCGTTTATATTCTGCCGCATGGGCCGAATTTTCGAGATCGATATGCTCATTGATATGAGCAAGCGCCGTCGTAGTGAATTTCGACGTGATCGGGCCGGGTTCGATCAGACTGACATGGATACCGCTGCCCTGAAGCTCCATGCGCAGGGTGACGCCCAGCCCCTCAAGCGCGAATTTCGAAGCGGTGTAGGCGCCGCGATAGCGATAGGGCACGAGCCCGAGAATGGACGAGCAATGCACGATGCGGCCCGCACCACGCGCCCGCATAAAGGGAATGACCCGCCGCGTCAGATCGTGCCAGCCGAAGACATTGGTTTCGAACTGGGCTCTCAGCGCTTCGACTGGCAGGTCCTCCACCGCGCCCGGCTGGCCATAGGCACCATTGTTGAAAAGCGCATCGATGCGGCCGCCGGTGCGGGCGGAGACGGTGTCCACCAGCGCGGCGATGGTTTCGGGCTTTGTGTAATCCATGATCAGGGTTTCTATGCCCTGATTTTCGAGGGCTGCCATGTCAGCGATGCGCCGCACCGTGGCAAAGACCCGCCAGCCGTCCCGGTGGAGCGCGCTGGCGCAATAGGCGCCAATCCCCGAGGAACATCCGGTGATGATGATGACGGGTTTTTCAGACATTTGCCGCTCCGGGAAACCGACTGTCGCTCTGGTCCGATTACCCGGCCCGTTAAAATCCAATCGCGCGAAATCCGTGTCCTTCGGGAACCGAAAGGTCAGTTTGCGCGCTGTACAAAACGAAGCTGATTTCCCATATTCGGGGCGAAGTTACAAATGAAATGCCGATGAATGGAGGCGACATGGTTGCCGCAGTGCGCCTGGCAGGCAAGGTTGCCTTCGATGCCTATTCCCATTTCGCCGAGGATGACGGCTGGGCGATGGCGAGCCACATGGCGCTGTCCATCCTGCTGGCGCTGTTTCCGTTCCTGATCTTCGGCACGGCGCTGGCCGGTTTTCTGGGCGCCGACCAGTTCTCAGAAACGGCGGTGCATCTGATTTTCGACACCTGGCCGGAAGCAATTGCCGGTCCGCTGGCAGCTCAGGTGCAGCAGGTTCTCACCATCCCGCGCGGCGGCCTGCTGACGATTTCGGTACTGGCGGCCGCATACTTCGCCTCGAACGGCGTCGAGGCGCTGCGCATTTCGCTGAACCGCGCCTATCGCGTCACGGAAACGCGCTGGTGGTATGTGACCCGCCTGCTCAGCCTGCTTTATGTCCTGATTGCCGTTGTGGTCTTTGCCGGCATCAGCACCGTGCTCGTCGCCGTGCCGGTCGCCATGTCCTTCGCCGAACGGCGGTTTCCGTGGCTGACGGATGTGCTGAACACCATCTCCAGCCTCGGTCTTTATGGCACCATCGTGGTGCTGACGGCGGGGCTGGTGGCGGCGCATCTGTGGCTACCCGCAGGCAAGCGCCGCATCTGGGATGTCTGGCCGGGTATTTTGCTGACGATGATATTCTGGGTCATCGGCGCGGCTATCTTCGCCTATTATCTCTCCACCTTCGCCAATTATGCCGCCACCTATGCCGGTCTCGCCTCCGTCATGGTGGTTCTGGTGTTCCTTTATATGGTCGGCGTCATCTTCATGCTCGGCGCGGAGGTGAATGCCGCGTTGATGAAATACAAGGTCCGGCAGATTATCCGCCGTAACATCGGCGGCAATGGCACGCGCCGCGGGCAGGCGCTAGAGGAGGCCGACAAGCCGGCGGATATCTGAGGGCGTCGCTCCTTCGGCGCGAAGGGCGGAAAGCCCGGTACTGCCTCCGCTTTTCGCAAGCTTGCGCCCGTCCGTGCCCAGAATCAGCCGGTGATGATGATAAGCGGGCTGCGGTAGGTCCAGCAGCTGCTGCAGCAGCCGGTGGATGGCGGTGGCATGGAAGAGATCCATGCCGCGCACCACATGGGTGATCCCCTGCAGTGCATCGTCAACCACAACGGAAAGATGATAGCTCGAAGGCGCGTCGGAACGCGACAGCACCACATCGCCCCAGAGCGCGGGCAGGGCCTCGATCTGCCCCGTCACCCCGTCGCCGCTCTCCTGCCAGAACAGGGGGGTATGGGCGGCGCGGATCGCCTTGTCCATGTCGAGCCGCCAGGCGTGTTGCCGGCCGGATGCGAGCAGGGCCGCCCGTTCCGCCTTCGGCCTCTCGCGGTCGACGGACGGATAGAGCGGCGCTCCGTCAGGATCGCGCGGCCATATCCCGCCTTCCGCTTCGAAGGCACCGACAATGGCCCTGGTTTCGCCACGGCTGAGAAAGGCGGGATAGGCAAGATCCGCCTCGATCAGCCTGTGCAGCGCCATCCGGTACTCATCGAAATGCTCCGATTGTCGCCGCACTGGCTCTTCCCAAGAGAGTTCCAGCCAGCCGAGATCATCATAGATCGCCTGCTCCAGCTGCGGCGTGCAGCGCGTCTGGTCTATATCCTCTATACGCAGCAGAAAGCGGCCGCCATTGTCCAGCGCCATGTCATGGTTCAGGAATGCGGAAAACGCGTGGCCGAGATGCAGCGGGCCGTTGGGGCTTGGCGCGAAACGGTAAACCGGTTTTTGACGGATGGATGAAGGCATGGTTTCTTCTGCCATGTTTTAATGCACCCCGCCAGCGGGTGCGGCATATGGAATGACCGACATGAAAATCATCACCGGGATGGATGACATCAGCGAAGGGCTGGAGCATCTCGCCCGCCTCGACCCCGCACTTGCCCCTGTCATTGAGATAGCCAGTCCGCTGGAACTGCGCATCCACGAGCCCGGCTTTGCCGGCCTTGCTCATATCGTCGTCTCGCAGATGGTGTCGCGCGCCAGCGCCACTGCCATATGGGCGCGTATTCTCACCGGGACGGGCGGCGCGGTCACGGCGGAAAACTATCTCGGCGCACCGGAGGAATTGCGGGCTACTTTCGGCCTTTCGCGCGCCAAGGCGACGACGTTGGAAGGACTGGCTCGCGCCGTTACCGAAGGGCAGATCGACCTTGACGGCGTGGTGCGCAAGGAGGGGAGTGCAGCCCTTTCTGAACTGGTGGCGCTTCGTGGCATAGGCCCATGGACGGCAGAGGTATATCTGATGTTCTGCGGAGGCCATCCGGATATTTTTCCCGTTGGCGATGTGGCGCTGAGATCAGCGGTGGCACATGCGCTCGATCTGGAGATCAGGCCGGAAGCGAAATGGCTCGCGGAACGCGCGACACTCTGGTCGCCATGGCGCTCCGTCGCCGCCCGGCTTTTCTGGGGTTATTACGCCAACATCATGCGGCGCGCGATGGTGCCACTGCCCTGAGCGGGGTCAAAAATCGGCAATCCGATAGGGCAGGGCGCCGCGTGAAAGATGATCGAAATGCAGCTTGCGTTTCAGCGGCGGCACGGCGCGCTGCACGCAATCCACCCTTTCGCACACCCGACAGGAAATGCCGATCGGTTTGAAGGAAGCCGCATTGCCGAGATCGAGCGTGTCGGCGTAGACGAAATTCTGCGCATGGGAAATTTCGCAGCCGAGTGCGATGGCGTAACGCGGCCTTTCCGTATTGAAGCCGGCGCCGGCCTTTTCGATCTGGGTGGCGATGGAAAGATAGCGCACGCCGTCAGGTGTTTCCGCCAGCTGCCGCACGATCCTGTCGGAGCTTTCGAAAGCCTGATGGATATTCCACAGCGGACAGGCCGCGCCAAACCGGGCAAATTGCAGCCGCGTGGCGCTGTGGCGTTTGGTGATGTTGCCGGCGCGGTCGATCTTGGCGAAAAAGATCGGTACGCCTTTCATGCCCGGGCGCTGCAGGGTGCTCAGACGGTGGGCCACCTGCTCAAGGCTCGCGCCAAAACGCACGGCGAGAAGTTCGAGATCATGGCGCAGTTCCTGTGCCGCCCGGTGAAATTGCCCATAGGGCAGGATGAGCGCTGCGGCAAAATAATTGTGCAGTCCGATACGACAGATTTCGGCCGCTTCCGTGTTGCGGAAACCGGCGCCGGCCAGCACCCTGTCCACCGTCGGGCCGGCGTGAAGCTGGGCGATCTGCAACGCGAGCTGAAAACAGCGGGTGGATGCGGCCATGTAGGAACTGAGGGCAAGCGTTTTGCCGACAGGATCGAAATGCCGGATCAGCCCGCCCGCCGCCGCGGTTCTTGTGATATGGATACCGTAACGGTTCCTGAGATGCGCTGCCAGAATGCCGTCGGTCTCGCCGCCCTCGATCTCCAGTTCCTGCGCCAGCTCCTCGGCCAGAAGATCGATCTCGGCAACGTAATTGTCGACGAAGTGGAAGAAGTCGCGCACCTCCTCATAGGGGGTTCTTTCCACCTGTGCGGTGCCGCGGCCCAGCCGGTCATCCAGTTGCACCAGCTGCTCGCTGTTCTGGCGATAGGCCTGATGGGCACGCAGCAGCGCATGGGCAAAACCCGGTGCGTTCTGGGCAATCAGCTTCAACTCCTGAAGCCCCGGTTCGTAATTCATGAACAGCGGGTCCTTCAGCGCCTCGCGCAGGGCGGAAACCAGCCGGTCGCTTTCGCCTGTCGCCAGTTCCGCCATGTCGAGCTGAAATTTTTCCACCAGCGTCACCAGAACACTGGCCGAAACGGGGCGCTGGTTGTTTTCGATCTGGTTCAGATAGCTCGCGGAGATGCCCAGCCGTTCGGCAAATTGCGCCTGCGTGGCGCGGGCATTTTCGCGAAGGCCGCGCACCTTGCGGCCGATGAAGAGTTTTTCCGTCGCCATGTTGCAACTTTGCAAAATTAAATATTGCAAATATTTATGGCACGCATACGCGCACGATCAAGGCTTCTGGCAGAGTATTTTCTGGGTTATTGATCGTGGCATAACGCATGGAGGATACATGCCCGGCATTCTGGAGCAGTTGGAAACGCGGCGGGAAGAGGCTCGGCTCGGTGGCGGCGTCAAGCGCATCGAGGCGCAGCACGCAAAGGGCAAGCTGACGGCGCGCGAGCGCATCGACGTACTCTTGGATGAGGGTTCCTTCGAAGAATACGACATGTATGTCACCCACCGAGCGGTGGATTTCGGCATGGCGGGCCAGAAGATCGCGGGCGATGGCGTCGTGACCGGGTGGGGCACCATCAATGGCCGGCAGGTCTATGTGTTTTCCCAGGATTTCACCGTGCTCGGCGGTTCGCTATCCGAGACCCATGCGCAGAAAATCTGCAAGATCATGGATATGGCGGTGCGTAACGGCGCGCCTGTTATCGGCCTCAACGACAGCGGCGGCGCGCGCATTCAGGAAGGCGTGGCCTCGCTTGGCGGTTATGCCGATGTCTTCAAGCGCAATGTCGTCGCCTCCGGCGTCGTGCCACAGATCTCCGTCATCATGGGGCCATGTGCGGGCGGTGCGGTTTATTCGCCTGCCATGACCGATTTCATCTTCATGGTGCGTGACACCTCCTACATGTTCGTGACGGGGCCGGATGTGGTGAAGACGGTGACGAACGAGATCGTCACGGCCGAAGAACTGGGCGGGGCCTCCACCCATACCAAAAAATCGTCCGTTGCCGATGGCGCTTACGAAAACGACATCGAGACGCTGGAACATGTGCGGCTGCTCTTTGATTTCCTGCCGCTCAACAATCGCGAAAAGCCGCCGGTGCGGCCGTTCCACGACGATCCGGCGCGCCTGGAAGCGCGGCTCGATACGCTGATCCCCGACAGTTCCAACAAGCCCTATGACATGAAGGAACTGATCCACGCGCTGGCCGACGAGGGCGATTTCTTCGAATTGCAGGAGGCCTTTGCCCGAAACATCATCACCGGCTTCATTCGTCTCGAAGGCCAGACGGTCGGCGTCGTCGCCAACCAGCCGATGGTGCTGGCCGGCTGCCTCGATATCGACAGTTCGCGCAAGGCCGCCCGCTTCGTGCGCTTCTGCGACGCCTTCAACATTCCGTTGCTGACGCTGGTGGATGTGCCGGGTTTCCTGCCAGGCACGGCCCAGGAGTATGGCGGCGTCATCAAGCACGGCGCAAAACTTCTCTTCGCCTATTCGGAGGCGACAGTGCCGATGGTGACGCTGATCACCCGCAAGGCCTATGGCGGGGCTTACGACGTGATGGCCTCCAAACATATCGGCGCGGACGTCAACTACGCCTGGCCAACGGCCGAAATTGCCGTGATGGGTGCCAAGGGCGCGGCGGAAATCCTCTATCGTTCGGAGCTTGCCGATCCCGAGAAGATCGCTGCGCGCACAAGAGAATATGAGGAGCGTTTCGCCAATCCCTTCGTCGCGGCGGAGCGCGGATTTATCGATGAGGTCATCATGCCGCATTCCTCGCGCCGCCGCATCGCCCGCGCGTTTGCGTCGCTGCGCAACAAGAGCGTGGAAACCCGCTGGAAGAAACACGACACCATTCCGCTCTGATCTGCTGAAGGGCTGGAAAAATGCTTCGGCCACCTTACTATATGGATGTTCAGGCGCCCGGATGTCCGGATGTCCTCTAAAAACGCACAAGGACACATTTTCATGGCCGAAAAATCCTCAGCAGATAATTTCCCCGCCGGGTATGAAGTGCCCAAGGTCTGGACCTGGGACAAGGGCAATGGCGGCCAGTTCGCCAATATCAACCGGCCGATCGCCGGTCCCACCCATGAAAAGGAACTTCCCGTCGGAAAGCATCCGCTGCAGCTTTATTCGCTGGCGACGCCGAACGGCCAGAAGGTCACCATCATGCTGGAAGAATTGCTTGCTGCCGGCCACAAGGGCGCCGAATACGATGCCTGGCTGATCAAGATCGGCGAAGGCGACCAGTTCGGTTCCGGTTTTGTCGAGGTCAATCCGAACTCCAAGATCCCGGCGCTGATGGACCATTCGACGCCTGAGCCGACGCGCGTTTTCGAAAGCGGCTCCATCCTCGTTTACCTCGCGGAAAAATTCGGCGCCTTCCTGCCGAAGGAGGGCAATGCCCGCACGCAGGCGCTGAACTGGCTGTTCTGGCAGATGGGCTCCGCCCCCTTCCTCGGCGGTGGTTTCGGCCATTTTTATGCCTATGCGCCGATCAAGATCAAATACGCCATCGATCGTTACGCCATGGAAGTCAAACGCCAGCTCGACGTGCTGGATCGCCATCTCGCCGAAAACCGTTATCTCGCCGGTTCGGAATACACGATTGCCGACATGGCGGTGTGGCCGTGGTATGGCAAGATCGCGCTTGGCCAGGCATATGGCGATGCGGGTGCTTTCCTTGAAGCAGACGGTTATAAGAACGTCATGCGCTGGACGCTGGAAATCGGCGAACGCCCTGCTGTAAAACGCGGCGTGATCGTCAACAAGACCTCCGGCGATCCGTCTGAACAATTGCATGAACGCCACGATGCCTCCGACTTCGACACGAAGACGCAGGACAAGATCGGCAAGGCGTAACAGATACGAGAAGGACTAAAGATGGCGAACCTGCCCGAAATGACCAAACACAAGGGATTTCCTTCCGGTATGCCGAGCACGGGCGTCCAGTTCACCATCCGCCGCGCCAACCCCAAAGGGGTAACACCGATCAAGATGATACCCCGCCGGGCGCGCAACGACACCAAGGAGCATCGCATCGATGCCGCCTTTCTGCACTCGCTCTGGCACCATTTCGGTGCCGAGCCCTTCGAGCGCGGCAATCTCGACGCCGCCCGCCTCAACCTGCTTTTCGGCCGCGAGGTCGTACCTGCGGAGAAAAATTTCGACCCTGTTTCCTATCAGGCAATGCTCGTCATAGACGAACGCGTCGCCCGGCAGAATTTCCCGGAATCCTTCGAGAATTTTTTCGAGATTTGAGGGCTGTTTAAGGGTTTGTGCTGAGGGAGAGGGCAACAACCGCATGATCAAGAAAATCCTCATCGCCAATCGCGGCGAGATTGCCTGCCGGGTCATCAAGACGGCGAAGAAGATGGGCATCGCCACCGTTGCGGTCTATTCGGATGCCGATGCCAATGCGCTGCATGTGAGACAGGCAGATGAAGCCGTTCATATCGGCCCGGCGCCCTCGTCACAGTCCTATATCGTCATCGACAAGATCCTTGAGGCGATCAAGAAGACCGGAGCGGATGCGGTCCATCCGGGCTACGGATTCCTGTCGGAAAACGCTGCCTTTGCGCAGGCGCTGGAAAAGGCGGGTGTCGTTTTTATCGGTCCGCCCGTCGGCGCGATCGAGGCCATGGGTGACAAGATCACGTCGAAGAAACTGGCGGCGAAAGCCGGCGTTTCCACCGTACCCGGCCATATGGGGCTGATCGAGGATGCGGATGAGGCGGTGAAGATCGCCTCGCAGATCGGTTATCCGGTCATGATCAAGGCGTCTGCCGGCGGTGGCGGCAAGGGCATGCGCATCGCCTTCAACGACGCTGAGGCGCGCGAGGGTTTCCAGTCCTCGAAAAACGAGGCGAAATCCTCTTTTGGTGACGACCGCATCTTCATCGAAAAATTCGTCACCCAGCCGCGCCATATTGAAATTCAGGTGCTGGGCGACAGGCACGGCACCGTCCTTTATCTCGGGGAGCGAGAATGCTCTATCCAGCGGCGTAACCAGAAGGTCATCGAGGAAGCGCCGTCGCCGTTTCTGGACGAGGCGACTCGGCATGCCATGGGCGAGCAGGCCGTGGCGCTGGCGAGAGCGGTCGGTTACCACTCCGCCGGCACGGTGGAATTCATTGTTGATGGCGACCGCAACTTTTATTTTCTCGAAATGAACACCCGTCTGCAGGTGGAACATCCGGTAACGGAACTGATTACCGGCATCGATCTGGTAGAACAGATGATCCGTGTGGCGTCAGGTGAAAAACTGTCCTTCGGACAGGCGGATGTGAAGCTGAACGGTTGGGCGATCGAAAGCCGGCTTTATGCCGAGGATCCCTATCGCAACTTCCTTCCTTCGATCGGTCGTCTGACGCGTTATCGGCCGCCGCAGGAGGGGGCGCAGGAAAACGGCACCATTCTCCGCAACGATACCGGCGTTTTCGAAGGCGGCGAGATTTCGATGTATTACGATCCGATGATCGCCAAGCTGTGCAGCTGGGGCGAGGATCGCGAAACGGCCATCGATGCCATGGGGCGGGCGCTCGACCGTTTCGAAGTGGAGGGCATCGGCCACAATCTGCCCTTCCTCTCGGCCGTCATGCAGCATGAACGCTTTCGCTCTGGCAGGCTCACGACGGGCTTCATCGCGGAAGAGTTTCCGGAAGGCTTCTCCGGCGTCGAGCCGGATGAAGCCGCAGCACGCAGGCTTTCTGCCATTGCCGCTATCATCAATCAGCGTGTGCAGAACCGAGCGGTGGAAATTTCCGGTACCATCGGCAATCATCGCCGCATTATCGGGCAAGACTGGGTGGTTTCGTTTGGTGCGTTTCGCCACCGGCTCAGCATTGAAACCGGTGCGGATGGCGCGGCGGTCCGTTTTGAAGACGGGACAGCGCTCACCATCGATACCGGCTGGCTTCCCGGTCAAAGCCTTGGCCTGTTTACGGTGGCGGGCGAGGTCATTGCCGTCAAGGTCGATCTTGCAGGCGCAGCGGTTCGTCTGCGCTGGGGTGGCATGGATGTTCTCGCCCGCGTGCGCAGCCCGCGCGTGGCGGAACTGGCGCTGCTGATGCCGGAAAAACTGCCGCCGGATACGTCGAAACTGCTGCTCTGCCCCATGCCGGGGGTCATCACCGGTATTTCGGTGGGTGAGGGTGACGAGGTAGAGGCCGGGCAGGCACTGGCGACGGTGGAAGCCATGAAGATGGAAAACATCCTGCGTGCCGAAAAACGCGGTCGTGTTGCGAGAGTGGCGGCGAAACCCGGCGATAGTCTCGCTGTGGATGAGGTTATTCTCGAGTTCGAGTGAAGGTCGCTGCCGGTTTTTCCGGAACGGATACCGGCCGGAGCGGTTTACGGGGTCGGACCTGCGGACGGGCCGGGCGAATCTGCCTTGATCTCCCGCTGGAATGCCAGAGCGAAATGCAAACGGGGAGAGATGCATGTCGGGTGAAAAAACGGTGCGGGATTGGCTTCACCTTGCTGAAAAGGAGCTGAAGCGCTCACCGGACACACTCGTCTGGCACACCCCTGAGGGTATCGAGGTCAAGCCGCTCTATACGGCCGACGACCTGCACCATGTTTCCCATCTGAACAGCCTGCCGGGATTTGCGCCTTTCACCCGCGGCCCGCGCGCCACCATGTATGCGGGACGGCCCTGGACCATCCGCCAATATGCCGGTTTCTCCACCGCGGAAGCCTCGAATGCCTTTTACCGCAAGGCGCTGGCTGCCGGTCAGCAGGGCGTTTCCGTCGCCTTCGATCTCGCTACCCATCGCGGTTATGACAGCGACCATCCGCGCGTGGAGGGCGATGTCGGCAAGGCGGGCGTGGCGATCGATAGCGTCGAGGACATGAAAATCCTGTTCGACGGCATCCCGCTCGACAAGGTCTCGGTGTCCATGACGATGAATGGCGCGGTCATCCCCGTTCTTGCCAATTTTATCGTCGCGGGGGAGGAGCAGGGCGTGCCGCGTGCAGCGCTTTCCGGCACCATCCAGAACGACATCCTCAAGGAGTTCATGGTCCGCAACACCTATATCTATCCGCCCGAACCCTCTATGCGGATCATCGCCGACATCATCGAATATACGGCGAGGGAGATGCCGAAATTCAACTCCATCTCCATCTCCGGCTATCACATGCAGGAGGCCGGGGCGACGCTGGTGCAGGAGCTTGCCTTCACACTCGCGGATGGCCGTGAATATGTGCGGGCGGCGCTGGCCAAGGGGCTGAATGTTGACGATTTTGCCGGCCGCCTGTCTTTCTTTTTCGCCATCGGCATGAATTTCTTCATGGAGGCGGCCAAGCTGCGCGCCGCGCGCCTGCTCTGGTCACGCATCATGGAGGAATTCAAGCCGCAAAAGGCGTCCTCGCTGATGCTGCGCACCCATTGCCAGACGTCGGGCGTGTCGCTCCAGGAGCAAGACCCCTATAACAACATCGTCCGCACTGCCTTCGAGGCCATGTCGGCCGTGCTCGGCGGCACGCAATCATTGCACACCAATTCCTTCGATGAGGCGATTGCGCTGCCGACGGAATTCTCCGCCCGCATTGCCCGCAATACCCAGCTGATCCTCCAGCATGAGACCGGCGTCACCCGGGTCGTCGATCCCTTGGCCGGTTCCTATTATGTCGAAAGCCTGACGAATGAGCTGGCCGAGAAGGCCTGGGCGCTGATCGAGGAGGTCGAGACGCTTGGCGGCATGACCAGGGCGGTGGCGGAGGGCCTGCCGAAACGGCTGATTGAGGAGGCCGCGACACGCCGGCAGGCGGCGGTGGACAAGGGCGAGGAGGTGATCGTCGGCGTCAACCGCTATCGTCTAGAAAATGAAGAGGATATCGATGTTCTCGATATCGATAACGCCGCCGTGCGGGCCGCGCAAATCCGCCGCATCGAAAACACGCGCCGTCGCCGCGATGGCAAGGACGTGACGGCCGCTCTGCAGGCGCTCTCGGAGGTGGCCCGCAGCGGCAAGGGCAATATTCTCGAAGCCGCCGTCGTCGCGGCCCGTGCACGCGCCACGGTGGGAGAGATTTCCGATGCGCTTCGCGCGGCCTTCGGAGACCACGCTGCGGTGCCCGAGGTGGTGAGCGATATCTACGGCGAGGCTTATAAGGATGAACCGGAGCTGGCCACGCTTGCCGCCCGGCTCTCCGGGGTTGCCGAAAGGATCGGCACCAAACCGCGTATCATGGTCGCCAAGCTCGGTCAGGATGGGCATGATCGCGGCGCAAAGGTTATTGCGTCTGCCTTCGGCGATATTGGTTTCGACGTGTTGGCCGGTCCCCTGTTCCAGACACCGGCGGAGGCGGCCGAGCTTGCCGTTGAGAACAAGGTGCATGTGGTCGGCATGTCGTCGCTCGCCGCAGGGCACAAGACGCTTGCGCCGCAGCTGGTCGAGGCGCTGAAACAGAAAGGCGCGCAAGACGTCATCGTTGTTGTCGGTGGGGTCATTCCGCGCCAGGATTATCAGTTCCTGCTCGACCACGGAGTCTCGGCCATCTTCGGCCCCGGTACCAATGTCATGGATGCGGCCAACAAGGTGCTCGACCTGCTCGAAGGCATCAGGCGGAACGTGTGAGGGAAGGCGGCAATGTTCGGAAGATTGAATCACGTCGCCATCGCGGTACCCGACCTCGATGCCGCCATTGCCCGTTACAGGGCGCTTGGCGCGGCGGTTTCGGAACCACAAGCCCTGCCTGAACATGGCGTGACGGTTGTTTTCATTCATGCTGATAACACCAAGATCGAACTTCTTCACCCGCTCGGGGAAAACTCGCCGATTGCCGCTTTTCTCGAACGCAATCCGGGCGGCGGCACACATCATCTCTGCTTCGAGGTGCCGGATCTACTGGCGGCGCGCGACGACCTCATTCAAAAAGGCGTCCGTATTCTCGGCGATGGCACGCCAAAGATCGGCGCGCACGGCAATCCCGTTCTTTTCCTGCATCCGAAGGATATGGGCGGGGTGCTTTACGAGCTCGAGCAGGTTTCTCAGACACACGGCTGAAACATAAATCTCCTAGGAGGCTGACCCTGTGAGGCAATGCTCACGGCGGCGCTTTCACACGTGCTTTCGTGGTTCGTTTGTTTTCTTTTGACATTCGTTTTGTTTTCGTTTTTATGTAATTGTCTTTCCATAAAGGGTTTCTCCCTTGCATTGTCGCGGAGGCTTCATGTCCAGCGAAAACATTTTTGATCTTTTTGTCATCGGCGGCGGCATCAATGGCTGTGGCATTGCCCGCGATGCGGTGGGCAGGGGTTATTCCGTGGCGCTTGCGGAAAAAGGCGATTTCGCTTCCGGCACGTCGTCCGCCGCCACCAAGCTCATCCATGGCGGCCTGCGGTATCTCGAACATTACGAGTTTCGTCTGGTGCGCGAGGCGCTGATGGAGCGGGAAATTCTCTGGGCCATGGCACCGCATGTCATCTGGCCCATGCGTTTCGTCCTGCCCATTCAGAAGGGCGGGGTGCGCCCGGCCTGGATGGTCCGGCTTGGCCTGTTTCTTTATGACAATCTCGGCGGCCGGAAACTTTTACCAGCCACCCGAACGCTCGATCTGCGGAAGGACCCGGCTGGAAAGCCTCTGAAGCCGGCTTTTGCCAGGGCCTTCGAATATTCCGACGGTTGGGTGGATGATGCCCGTTTCGTGGTTCTCAATGCGCGCGATGCTGCTAACCGCGGCGCGACGATCATGAACCGCACGCGGGTCGTTTCCGCACGACGCGAAGGTGGGCTCTGGCTCATCGAAACTCTGGATGAAAAAACCGGCCGTGCGGGCGTGCACAAGGCACGTATGCTGGTGAACGCCGCTGGTCCCTGGGTGGATACGGTGCTGTCCGGCGTCTTCGGGCGAAAGGATGTGCATAATGTCCGGCTCGTGCAGGGCAGCCATATTATCGTGCGCCGGAAGTTTTCCGATCCGCGCGCCTATTTCTTCCAGAACCCTGACAACCGCATCATCTTCGCCATTCCCTATGAGCGGGATTTCACGCTGATCGGCACCACGGATCGCGACTACAAGGGCGATCCGGCCAAGGTTCGCATTTCCGAGGAAGAGATTTCCTATCTCTGCAACGCCGCCAGCGACTATTTCAGCGAGCCGGTTCGGCCGGAAGACATCGTCTGGACCTATTCCGGCGTGCGGCCGCTCTTTGATGATGGTGCTTCGAAAGCGCAGGAAGCCACACGCGATTACGTGCTGAAGGTTGAGGAGGGCAACGGGCAAGCTCCACTCCTCAATATTTTCGGCGGCAAGCTCACCACCTATCGACGGCTGGCGGAACATGCGCTGGAAAAGATCGGCGCGGCGATCGGCGAGAAGGGCAAGCCATGGACGGCGGGCTCACACCTGCCGGGTGGAGATTACGGCGCGGAGAGATATGAGACGCAGGTGCGGGCGCTTGTCTCCCGATATCCTTTCCTCGATAGACACCATGCCGAGCGGCTAGTCAGAAACTACGGTACGAAGGCTGCGGAATTGTTGGGCAGCGTTACCGATGCCGTCGGGCTCGGCCGGCATTTCGGCGGCACGCTCTATGAATGCGAGGTGCGCTGGCTGGTTGAGCAGGAATGGGCCTGCACGGCCGAGGACATTCTCTGGCGACGTACGAAACAGGGCCTTCGCCTGAGCAAGGCCGAGGCGGCCGAGCTGGATGACTTCGTATCCAAGCTGACGGGTGGAAGGAAAGAGGCGGAAGCTGCGGTGGAGCGAGCCTGAACGTCTTCCGCTAGTGTCAGGCTGTGGAGTTCCTCGCCGGTTTCGGAAAGCTTTCTGCACTCAATATATAGTCATCGGCGGCGGAAAGGGCGTGTTCCATATGCCCTTCGAACACCAGTTCCGGTTCGTTCGGTGCTATTGCAATTTCCGGCATGCCGCCGAAACGCACCGCTTGCGATTGCGCCAGCCCGTCGCGCAGGCCGCTTTCCAGGAGGTCGAAATAACGTGTGCCGGGGCCGGTGATGAAAACCGGCATATGACCATGCAGGCTGAAGAGGCGTGAAAGGCCGTTGCCGAGCGCCAGCCCAGCGGTGCGGAACGCAAACCGCGCCATGCGTCCCCCGGCGCGGGCTGAAGCGGCGATCTTGTCCACCTCGGCTATCGGCACGAACTTCGCAGGTTCGGCCTGAGGTGGGGCCTCGAAAGCCGAGCGCAGGATGGCGTAGAAGCCGGAATAAGCCTCGATGCAGCCCTTGGTGCCGCAGCGGCACAAGGCGCCGTCGGCCATATGCAGCATATGTCCGAAGTTGGGGGCGCTGACCTCGATCGCGCCGCCCGTTGCACGGGCGACGCCAAGGCCAATACTATGGCCGAGCGACAGGGTAACAAGGGCATCCGGCGCGGGATTGCCCTTCGCATGCTCTCCCATCCAGATGGCTTTTGCGGCCAGCAGCGTCTCGTTGTTCAACGTCACGCGGGTGCGCCCGTCTTGCGAAACAAGCTGCTGGAAATCTATCTTTTCGTCGCCGAGAACCGGAGACCAGAGAAGCGTTGCCGCGCCCGCATCAACCAGCCCCTTGCTGCTGATCGAGACCTGGAGAATATCATGACTGTCGATGCGTGAGCGGTCGGCAAGCCGTGCAAGGCCGCCAAGGATCGCGCCGCCGAACGTGCCTTTTTCAGCGGCGATCCTCTGTTCGGTGAAGCGGTCCACCAGCTTGCCGGCATAATCGACCAGCGAATATTGCACGCTATCTGAAGAAATGATGACGATGGCGACGTGACAGAAAGCCCCGCGTGGCCCGAAGAGAATTCGCGGCCGGCCCCGACCGGCGGTTGCGAGCTGTTCTTTCCGTAATATGAGGCCCGCCCGCTCAAGCTCGGTGGTAATGGCGGAAACGGTTGCTGAAGCAAGCCCGGTGAAAGTCGACATGTCCGTATGGGAGAGACTGCCGTGCAGGCGCAGTGCGGCCATCACCGACAGGCTGTTTTTCTGGCGCACCAGTTCCGTGCTTGCAATGGCGGACATGGGCTGGGGCATGCTCCCTGAACGGCCTTTTTCCTGTCGTGCTAGACCTGTCCATGGCGCACGTGCTGGACAAGATCAAGGCACCCGGATGCTGCCCGCAGCCGTTGTTGACAGCATGGGGAATCTCTGACATTAATTTTCTCGACTGTCGAGAAAATTGTGAAACCACAGCGACCGGCAGCTTTTTCAGGCGTTTTCCCCGCATGGAGGTGTGGGGCAGCGCTCTTACCGGGAGGACATCATGAATTCATTTGCCAAGCTTCTGGCGGGTACAGCCGTACTCGTTTCCCTGCACACGGCCGCTATTGCGGCTGACCTCGTCGTCGGTGTATCCTGGTCGAATTTCCAGGAAGAGCGCTGGAAGACCGATGAGGCGGCCATCAAGGCAGCCCTCGACAAGGCAGGCGCAAAGTATATCTCCGCCGATGCGCAGTCATCCGCGGCCAAGCAGCTGACTGATGTGGAATCGTTGATTTCCCAGGGCGCCAACGCGCTGATCATCCTGGCGCAGGACAGCGACGCCATCGGCCCGGCTGTTGAAAAGGCAGTTGCCGAGGGTATTCCGGTTGTCGGTTATGACCGCCTGATCGAAAACAAGAACGCCTTCTACATCACCTTCGACAACAAGGAAGTCGGTCGTCTGCAGGCAGCCGAAGTCTTCAAGGTGAAGCCGGAAGGCAACTATGTTTTCATCAAGGGCTCATCTTCCGATCCGAACGCGGATTTCCTCTTTGCGGGCCAGCAGGAAGTGCTGAAGAAGGCAATTGACGGCGGCAAGATCAAGAATGTCGGCGAAGCCTATACCGATGGCTGGAAGCCGGAAAATGCCCAGAAGAACATGGAACAGTTCCTGACCAAGAACAACAACAAGGTCGATGCGGTCGTCGCCTCGAATGACGGCACGGCCGGTGGCGCAATCGCCGCGCTCGCCGCGCAGGGCTTGGCGGGGTCGGTCCCGGTTTCCGGGCAGGATGCCGATTTCGCCGCGCTGAACCGCGTCGCGCTCGGCACACAGACCGTCTCAGTCTGGAAGGACAGCCGCGAACTCGGCAAGGAAGCAGCCGGCATCGCGCTGGAACTGGCCGGTGGCAAGAAGATGACGGAGATCAAGGGCGTCACCGCTTTTGACGGAGGTCCGAAGAAGGTGACGATGCAGTCGGTGTTCCTCAAGCCGATCGCCATCACCAAGGACAATCTGAACGTCGTTATCGATGCGGGCTGGATCAAGAAGGAAACCGCCTGCCAGGGCGTGAAGGCCGGGTCCGTCAAGGCCTGCGACTGATCGAATATGTCCCGGTTCGGGCGCCGCGCCATGGTTCATGGCGCGGCGCCCTTTAAGATGTGAGGAGCACCGGCAGTTCATGGCCGATATGACCCAATCCAATTCCACAGCGTCCGCCAAGACGGAAAAGACCGGCTCGATTGCGCGCTTCATCAGCGCCACGGAACTCGATACCCGCCTGCTCGGGATGGTCGGCGCACTTCTTCTGATCTGGATCGGATTTCATATCCTGTCCGGCGGCCTGTTCCTGACGCCGCGAAATCTCTGGAACCTTTCCGTGCAGACCGCGTCCGTGGCCGTTATGGCAACCGGCATGGTCCTCGTCATCGTCACCCGCAACATCGATCTCTCGGTGGGTTCCATCCTCGGTTTTTCGGGTATGATCATGGGTGTCATGCAGGCGGAAATCCTGCCGCAGATCCTTGGCTTCGAACATTGGGCCACATGGATTGTCACGCTTGCGGTCGGCATTCTCGTCGGCGGCGCGATCGGCATGTTGCAGGGCTCCATCATCGCCTTCCTCAACGTACCCTCCTTCATCGTCACGCTCGGTGGCCTGCTCGTCTGGCGCGGCGGCACGTGGTTCATCACCAGCGGCCGCACGGTAGCGCCGATGGATTCCACCTTCCGCCTGATGGGGGGCGGCACCAGCGGCTCGATCGGTGCGACATGGAGCTGGATAGCCGCGGCCGTCGCCTGCGTCGCCATTGTGGCGGCGATCCTGAATTCACGCCATCAGCGCCGACGTTTCGGCTTTCCGCTACGGCCCGTCTGGGCGGAGTATTTTCTGGCTGCGCTCGGATGCCTTGTCGTCATCGGTTTCGTGGCCGTCGTCAACAGCTACCCATGGCCGGTCAACATTGCCCGCAACTATGCCGATGCCAACGGCATCGCCTGGCCGGATGGCGGCCTGTTCATTCCGCACGGCATCGCCATTCCCGTTTTGATGGCGCTCGCCGTCGGTGCGGTCATGACCTTCATCGCCACACGGCTTCGTTTCGGACGGTATGTCTTCGCCATCGGCGGTAACCCTGAAGCTGCCGAACTTGCCGGCATCAAGACCCGCTGGGTCACGGTGAAGATCTTCACGCTGATGGGGGTTCTGTGCGCCATCGCCGCGGCGATTTCAACCGCTCGCCTCAATGCCGCTACCAATGCCCAGGGTGAGCTCGATGAGCTCTACACCATCGCGGCAGCTGTCATCGGCGGCACCTCGCTTGCCGGCGGCGTCGGAACCATAGCGGGTGCGATGCTCGGCGCGCTCGTCATGCAGTCGCTGCAATCCGGCATGGTGCTGGTGGGCATCGATACGCCCTTCCAGCGCATCGTCGTCGGTGTGGTTCTGGTCGTCGCCGTCTGGCTCGACACCATCTACCGCGCCCGCGCCAAGTAAGAACCGAGGAGAACTCCTATGACGGACCAAGTCACGCCCCTCGTGGAAATGCGCAATATTTCCATTTCCTTCGGCGGCATCCACGCGGTGGAAAACGCCTCTGTCGATCTTTTCCCCGGCGAGGTTGTCGCCCTTCTCGGCCATAACGGCGCAGGCAAATCGACCCTGATCAAGATCCTCTCAGGCGCCTATCGGCGCGATAGCGGCGATATCCTCATCAATGGCGAAGAGGCGGATATCCGCAATCCCCGCGACGCCAAGAAATATGGCATCGAGACCATCTACCAGACGCTTGCCGTGGCTGACAATGTCGATGCGGCAGCCAATCTTTATCTCGGCCGCGAGCTGAAGACGAAATGGGGCACGCTGGACGATGTCGCCATGGAAGCCTCCGCGCGTGAGGTCATGGGACGTCTCAACCCGAATTTTCGGCGGTTCAAGGAGCCGGTAAAGGCGCTGTCCGGCGGCCAGCGGCAGTCCGTTGCCATTGCTCGTGCCATTCTCTTTGACGCCCGCATCCTTATCATGGACGAACCGACGGCGGCGCTCGGTCCGCAGGAGACCGCGCAGGTCGGCGATCTCGTCAAGGAGCTGAAACGGCAGGGCATCGGCATCTTTCTCATCAGCCACGATATTCACGACGTTTTCGATCTCGCCGATCGTGTGTTCGTGATGAAAAACGGCAAGGTGGTGGGCCATGCCCGCACCCAGGATGTGACCAAGGACGAAGTGCTCGGGATGATCATTCTGGGCAAGGTGCCTGCGGGTGCCGTGGCAGGCCCCGGCGCGGTCGTATCCTGACTGTCGAATATTCCGTCCGAAGACGCGCAAATCCGAAGCGGCTTCGGACTTCCTTTCGCAGCGCTTGTTGATGACAAAGGCCCGGTGGTAAGCCGGGCCTTTGTCATTGGATTTGCAGAAAACCGGAAGCGCTACGGACGGACCGGCCGCGCCGGAGCGGCACGAAAAAAGCGGACCGACGCCTCATGACCGGAGATCGAGATGGAGGCGCTCAATCCTGCAGATTACGCCGGCCGCCTGTTCAATGCAGGTCGGCCGGAGCGAAACCACCCCCATTCGCCTCCGCGGCTGTGAGCGGCAGGCCGTGCTGATTGATGTCCTGGGCGAGCGACAACAAGGCCATTTCCAGGAAATAGGTCGACATGCCGAGTTCCAGAGATTTCGACCGCTGGCATAGGTAGGAAACCATCCGCCCAAGCGCCAGAATCTCGTCTGCATCGTCCTGTTCAAGTACTGCTGTGGTAGGCGTGACCATGATTCCCTCTCGACAGTCGACAGTATGAGAACGCGTGATACCGCGTTGTTCATTTTCGACCACATCGAGCGTCACGCGAGCGTCACACCTGCGTCAATCGTCGTTTTTGGTTTCCGCGGTGCCAGCATTTTCAATGGCTTCGGAAGCTGCCAATGATGTGACGAGGGCAACAATGCTCTTGCGCACGGCGGCGCTCCTGATGCGCGAAAAGGCCTGGTTGAGCGAAAAACCTTCGTTGGAGGCGACAAATGTCTGCATGGCGTTGATCGAGCCGAGGGCCGGATTGGCTTCTCCGCCGTCGGGCGTGGCATTGGCGAATAGCGAGCTGACATCTACACCGAGGATGGATGCTATGGCCTGCAGGCGTGATGCGCCGACGCGATTGGCGCCTTTTTCGTATTTCTGCACCTGCTGAAAGGTGATGCCCAATCGCCCGGCCAGCGCGCTCTGGCTCATGCCGAGCGACTTGCGGCGCATTCTGATTTGCGCGCCCACATGCACATCGATCGGGCTGGGTAGTTTCGCTTGCATTACAAATTCCTCCGGCTGTGAGGGCTAAATTCGATGATCGTCAATTAATATTGTCGAAGGTATACATTCAACACAATTTCCACGGGTATTATGAACCTTTATTGCCAAAAGAACAGGGTTTTTCATCTGGAATCGATTGTCACAGGCCCCGCATTATAACCTTTGTAGCGCAGCGCAACGCCCCGTTGCGGCTTGCAAGATGACTGAAACCCAAAACACCGATCGCACGAAAGCCGAGGCTTTCCCATATCCGCCGATTTTCCGCATCGAAGTCCGCGAGCAGTTCCAGATCGCCAAAATGCGGAACCCAGACCAACGGCTGGGTCTCGCCGGTGCGCGTCACGTTTTCAAGGAGGACGTTGTTGTAAAGCCTCGGCAGGCATTTGTTGGTGTCGATGGTGGGCAAAACCGGCACGGGATTTCGCAGGATGGCGAAACCCTGGCGCGCGAGTGAAAGAGCAGACGCGTCCAGCTTCCGTTTCAGCTCCTCGGCGGCACGGGGGTAGCGCATGTCACCGGCTTCCGGATCGGCGACGAGCAGAAGCGGCCGCCCGTCGCGCCGAAGTCCGGTTATCGAAACGAACTGATCGACGTGGAAACCGCACTGGTGGATGTTCCTGGCGGCTATTGCCGGTCCGGACCCCGTCTGCGAAAGGTCGGGTTGGACTGTTTCGCCGAGGTCTTCCGGCCTATAGCCGAAGCTGAAGACGGCCCGTGGGTCAAGAGCCTCGATCCGCAGCCAACGACGTGAAAGGGTGGCCGGCGCGCTTCGCGCGCTTTCTGCGCCGCCCTGCAGGCTGGCGTGGCCGACCAGCCGGTAATCCGGGCCGACAAGTTGGTTGCCGCCGGGCAAGATGACATCGGAGATTGCGGTCGCGAAGCCTAAACGGGCTGCAAGCGCCTGGCTTATAGCGCTCTCCCCGCTTGAGACCAATTCCGGTGTCAGGGCGTCTGCGCGCAGCCGGACATGGAACATATCCTGTATCCACGGGTGCGGAACGGTGCCGGGTTCATCAAGCGTCACCAAGTCTACCTGGCACGTGACAGCGAGACGATCGAGCCAGCTCCGCGCGGCTGCAAGGCACGGACGATCAACCAGCAGAGGAACCGCGACATTTCGCGGCAGGGTCAAAAGCAGGTTACCGATGGGAACAAGAGGTGAAACGGTAAAGCCGATCCCGGCGTCGGCAAACCAAGCGGCGGGCAGCGAGAGCGCGATCGTCTCGATGAGGCCGCCGCAATCGGCTATCAGAGGCGAAGGCCGATCAGTGGTCACCGCGTGGACCTCCCGCGGTCCGTCCGGACGCCAAGTGCTGGAAGAAGAGAGTATTCTGGAATTTCCAGCCTGGCGGCGGTGGGGCCGGTAACGCGCCGCCGTTCAGCATGGTCAGAAGCAGGGCAGCGTCGCTCCGTTTGACGGAAACAGCATGAGCGGCGAGAAGATTTGCCGCCTCGGCTTCGAGACCGGCCTCCGTGGTGACGGAGCGCCAGGTCCTGCGGGTGAAATGCAGAGAGCGGGCGGCATCCAGCAGGGCGTTCCGCTCTGCGGGCCCGAAGGAGGTTCCGCACGCCGCGAGCGTTGCTTCGGCATCAATCAGCGCGACAGTGAGCGGGCTGTAACCGAGCTCTCTTGGGGCGTGGTTCACGGCCACATCGGCATCGGAAAAACGCCGTCCATCCCGATAGTCTTCGAAGACGTGACCAATGCCGATCATGCCAAAGGCGGCGCATTCTGCCGCGCGCAGCGCGCCCATGCTGGCGGCACCGAAAACGGTGACGCCTGCTGAAAGCGCGTAAAGGATTTCCTTGTGCCAGACGGCGGCGCAATCGCCATAAAGCCCATCGATCAGCCCAATGGCCTTGATGCCTTGACGGACCGCATCGAGAATATCGCCGCATGCCGCCGGGCCGCGAAGATCGAGGCCGGCGAAATGGCCGGCAATGCCGTGGATGGATGGGCCCGCGAAAACCACCGGTTTCATGTCGTCCCCCCGGCCTTCAGAAAACCCTCGAGCGTTCGTTGCGATAGGCGTTGCATTCCGCGGCTGAGCGGGGCCAGCCCGCTTGCCAGGACGCGCACGACGTGCAGCCCGGAGAGGCCCGTTTCCAGCGTAAAAACATGGACATCATCGATGCCATGCGCAAAAAGGTGTTCCGCAAGCTGGCGCCATGGCGACAAAGAGGTTTCGAAACGCGATAAGTCGAGACCGCCCGGCGCCTGTTCTGCCTGATTTGCTGCGGGGGCCACGGGCTTGGAAGCAACCCCGTCACGCCGATAACGAAGCGGGGAGAGATCGTCGCGGGCACCACTAATATCCGTCAACCGCGACTGGACCGCCTCCAGTAGCGCAGCAAGCGCGGCGTCGTAAACGTCGGGACGGCAGGCCGCGCCGGCAGCGCTGCGGGTCGCCGGCCCATCCTGCGCATGAAGCGACCGCGGCAGGCTTGCCATCACCACCGGCACGCCGAGTGCGTTTGTCATGTCAAAGAAGGAGGGCGGCAGACCGATGTCCGAAAGATGCCGGACAAGCCTGTCGAATGATGTTTCGACGCCCGCTGGCAACAGGATCGGTCTGGGGCTGACGGCGCGGGTTTCGAAAGCGTCCACGAGAAAGCAGGCGTCGTTTTCGATCAATTCCTGCAGGGCATGGAGGACGGCGTGGTCATGATTGAAACCGGCTGCGAGGCCCTGCGAACTCATGAGGAAGGCTTGCCGGTCCCAGGGGAAATCCGCTCGAAAATCCATGCCGATCAGCTCAAAGGGAGCGTAGATCTCCTGCTGCCGACGAACCGATGTTCCCTTCACCCACGCGCGTTCACGCTGGGGGTTGAGCATGTCCATATCGACCCTGCCAACGCGCTCGAAGGGGATAAGGGGAAAACCCCTGTCGCGCATATCCTGGATTGAGCCGAAAGCGGCCGTGTGTCTGCGGGTATCCTCGGCAACCGCGCCTTCGATCGCCTCCATCACGGCAGAGAGCCTCGCCTGCGCCGGAACCAGTCCCTTGCCCTGTGACACCGATAAACCGCGCGAATTCGGGCGAACCGCAAACCAAACGGGTATGCCGACAATATCGAGGCCGGTCACGTCGCCGACACGGGTAATCCCGAACCGCCGGAGCAGCTCGGGATCGAAGATGGAAGCGTCTGCATCACCTTTGGCCGTTGTCGCTGACATGGAAGGACCTTGAGCGGTCAAGGCTTCACAATCGCGGTCAGGGCGCGGCGTTCGGGTCGTCGGCAAGGATCGCGTCGAACAATTCGCCGGTGATCGAACCCGCGGGCCCGACTGCCTTCAGTGCCGCTTCGATCGGCGTCAGCACCATGCGGTTGAAATCCCAGCCGGCATCGACCACTTCACCGATAAAGGCGAAATCGGCTTCGGAAACGACGGCACCGCCTGAGACAAGCGCCTCGATGCCTTGAATCTGGACCTGGTCCAGCTCGGCTTCAGGTTGGCCGTCCTGGCGGACAAGCATGGCCTTGGCTGCTGCAGCCACGCGGGCGTAACCATCCACGCCGGGGTGGCTCGCCTCATAGGCGGTGATCGTTTCGTGCGATACCGAAGCAACCCTGAGCGGCGTGGTGCGAATGAACAGAACGCCAAAACCCTTTTTCCCGACGATAAAGAAATGCGACGACATATTCTCTCCTATTTGATCCCGGCTAAACGAAGCGCTTGATAAAATTTTTCGTTTGCTACCGGGTCGCGGTCCGGAGACAGGCTGCTGATCTCCCTTGCCGTCATGCCCGGATAGTTTTCCTGTAGCCTGCTGCCGGCTTCCCGGGCGGCGGCCAGATCACCGTGGAGCGCGTGACTTGCGGTCAGAACACGCAGCGCGGGCTCATCGTTTTCCATGCGACCGCAGAGTTCCACCGCGGCCCCATAATCCTCGCGCTTGAATGCGATGCTGGCGCCAGCCCACCAGTAAATATCGGGAGCGAGCGGGTTGAGGTCGATAGCCTGCTGAAATTTTTCCCACGCGACTTCCGCCTCACCGAAGTGGGCGAGCGCATCGGCATGCTGGAGAAGCAGGTCGGCTGAGTTGGGGGCGAGCGCTTCCGCCTCGAAGAATTTCTCGGCGGACATGTCGAAATCCCGCTGATAAAGTGCCACCACCGCGCACATCCAGTGGCCGACGCCGAGGGCCGGATCAATCTCCACAGAGGCGTCAGCCTCGGCCTTGGCGCGGTGCAGCAGGTGAGGGTCATTACCGCCCAGCATGAGCCACTCCAGTTGCAGACTTTGCGCAACGCGGGCGCGGGCGACGGCCATTCCGTGATCGAGATCGACAGCCTTGCGGAACATCGAGCGGGCCCTGCGCAGGAGCGGCAGGTCGCATTTGCCGCGCAGAAGCTGCTGGCCCTCCAGCAATTGCCGGTAAGCCTCGCCACTGTGGTTGCGGTCCGGTTCCACCTGAAGCCGCTCGATCTCCCGCGCAAGCGCAGCAGCCACCTGTTTGGACAGCAGCCGGAAGGCAGCGTGGATGTGCCTTTCGGTCAGCACCGCCTCCAGCGACCAGACGATTTCACCGGTCGTTTCCTCAATCAGCGCCACGGACATGCGGGCATCGTCAAAAACTGTCGACATGATGCGATAATCGGCCCGCAACATGGCATATCCGTCATCCGCCCGGTCATGCGAGAGCGCAAAGGTACTGTGTGGTGAAAGGACGGTGAAGGTCCGATACCGCACAAGGCTGTTTGCGACGTCTTCGACAAAGGCCTGCATCACCGGTGAAACGGATAGCCCGTCCACCCGCGCCGGCCGGCCAAAAGCCACGCGCGGTTTTGCCAGCGATTGCCGGCGACTGCTTTCCTCCGCCTCGGCGGGGGTCGCGATTGTCGCGGTGAGGCTTTGTATTCGCCGCCTCAGCGCGACGGTTTCGGCTTCCGGCGGGCGTCCCTCCTGGCGGAGCTGTTCCAGCAACAGCTGGTACATGCTCTCGCAACCGCTGATATTGCCGATCCGCGCATAGGAGGCCATGGCGGCACGATAGGTTTCTTCGCGCTCCGGCTCGATATTGCGCGCGCGCTCGGAAAGTCTGGCGATATCATTCGAGCTGGCGCGACCGAAGCGGGTCAGCTCCTCCAGAAGCTGCGTGTAGCTCGAAAAAAACAGGTCCTTGAGACGGCGACGCTCTGAAAGCAGCCAGAGGTAGAGATGGTCCTGGCCGGCATCCAGTCCGTCCAGAAGGTCGCCGCCGAACTCCAGAAGGGCCTTCAGCCGCCGCATTGGGTCTTCGGCTCTCGCATCGGCGAGAAAAAGCGCGAGGTCCGTGCGCTGCGCCAGCTTTCCGGCCTTCAGATCATTCCCTTCCGTCAGCAGAATGGCCTCGTCGTCGCCGAAGAGTTTCTGAAGGCGCAGAATGAGCTGCCGCAAATTGCCCAGCGCCCTTTTTTGCTCGACATCTTCCCACAGCAGCGATGCGAGGTGCTGGCGCGACAGGGACTGGTTGGGAGCAAGGATCAGGGCGGCCGTGAGGGCAAAACCCTTGGACGGAAAAAATGCCTCCCGCACCGCTTCACAGCGCGGGGTGCCAAAAAGCCGGATCGCTATCAGTTCATCGTTCCCAGCCACTTTCGTCCCCCTTGAATCACCATCTAACAACGTGCCCGGGAAATTGAAAGTCATCATAGCATTCGATTTGACGCTGGTGTGACGCCGCCTGCCTATTGTCGCAAACAGAAGCGTGAATGACGGGCGGAACCGGCAGGCGACAGGTATCGGGGATCATCGAAAGTGATAGCGTTCAACGGAAGCTACATGGCATTCGAGCCGCGTATTGAGCCTTACCAGCGCGCCGATGACGTCGGATACGCGGTTAGTGAATTCATGTGGTTCAAGGGCCGCCCGTTTTATCCGGTCTCGGCGCTGGTTCACGCGAAGGTCGCGCATGCAAGGCTGTCGGCGGAAAAATGCGATGATCAGGATGAGGACAATCTCGACATTCTCTTCCGCATGCCTGCCGTGGCGGGCGGACACTTCTTCGAGATCGTGCTGCGTTCGAACGAAGGCACTTTCTATGGCGGCTGGCTGTGGGGAGAGGAACTGGAAATCCTGAACGAGGTGGTCAACGGCTATCGCGTTCTGGCGGGTAAATTCGACGACAGGCTCATCCGGTTCGAATATTCCAGACGTTTTCAGCGTTACCGGACGGTGGAGCCGCTGCCGGTGGAGAAATCAGTTTTCCTGATCCAGCGGGAGGCGAAACCTCACCCGGGCGGGCGGAATTTTCCCGCGGGCGCGGCGCGCTGATTGCGGGGTGCTTCGCGTTCAGGGGAGAACGCGGCGCGCGGGCAGAGGGGGTTCGGTAGATTCACCTGGCAGAGCTCAGGCTTGGTCGGGGAATACCGGTGCATATTTTTATTTTTATTGTGTGGAAAATTATGATGCCCAATCAAGGTAACGTGCGTAACAGGCGGGTGTCATCGCAGCTTCTGGCGGTGAATAGCGCTTCCGACAGCCGTGCGTTTTCGACGGAGCGCGCCGAGGGGGAACCACGTCCGCAAGCTCATAAAGACAGGCTTCATGTCGTGGAAGAGGCGGAAGCCGGGCTGGCGTTCCCGCCGCGCCCGCCGGAAGTGCGCGAGGCAGAAGAAGCGGGACGCCGGGCGGAAATCAGCAATATGGTCGTCGACGCCGATATCAGGGTCGCGAAATGGGCATGGGCAGTGCTTGCGATTGGACATTGTCTGCTGATCTATTTCATGGTGCGTAATCTCGGTTGACTCCTCCTGCCCAAACGGGCTTCAACAGCCGATATCGTCCGCCACTAATTCGGGCATCGGAACTTGGAGAGTGTCGCACCCCCGAAACTGAGTGGACATCCAGTCCGGCTCCTCCGCAGCCCTGTAGCACCGCTTCCGCCACGTCGATTTGCGGACTTCGCTCAGCGGAATGTCATAAAGCTGTAAATGAACAAACTTAATTGAGTGATCGGTCTCGATGGAGACGCATCACCACGGTCCAACCATTGGCCTCGCCGGCGGGCACGGACTTTTCTTATCACGTCGCTTCGGCCGAGACAGACCATGTCTGTGCTCGCCGGCCTGATCTTTCGATGCGGCATGACGCGCTGCGCGGTCGCGCGAATTCGCATGACTTTCTTAGCTCTGGAGATGACGAAGTGAGCAATCTTATTGGTACCGGTTTTAACGCCGGCTCGGACGATGGCGAGTTCGCCACGCTTGAAAACGATTTGCGTGCCCTTGCCGATATTGGCTGCGACACCGTCGAAATCGCCGCCACCAGCCTCGACGTGATTGCCGGCGGCCGCATCATCGAGGAGCGCGCGGACCGTCTCGTGTCGCTCGCAAGGCAGTTTGATTTCCGTTACACGGTGCACGGCCTGGTTTCATCCAACTTCATGGATCCGGTGACCTGCCGCTACCAGATCGATGCCGCGAAGGCGCTTGCCGTTCTCTGTGACCGCATCGGTGCGGGTATTCTTGTCCAGCATGGCGGCGCGCTGCGCGCTGACCAGATCGCCGAGCGGGCAGAGGCCGATCATCGTGAACGCGACGCGCTTTTCGAACTCGCGGAATTCTGCCGGCCCTATGGTGTGCGGATTGCGCTCGAAAATATCTTCACCACCGAACCCGGCCAATACCGCCAGACACCGGCTGAGGTGGCAGCGACCGTTAAGGCTGTCGGCCACGACAATGTCGTGGCGCTGATCGACTTCAGCCATGCATATCTCGAATCCACTTATCGTGGCCTGGACTTCCGTGAACAGCTTCGTGCCATGGCGCCGGTCGCCGGTCATCTCCATGTCCACGATTCCTTCGGCCGGCCGCAGGGTTTCTACCAGCCCTATTTTCCGCAGGAAAACACAGCGCTCGGCATCGGCGATCTGCATATGCCGCTCGGCTGGGGCGACATTGAATGGGAGAGCATCTTCTCCGAACTGACCTTCCTGCCTGACACCGTTCTGATGATGGAAATCGGCCGTCGCTATCGGGCCGAGCAGCCCGCAAGCCTCGAAGCGGCGCGGCGTCTGATGACGCTTAACGCCGAACGGACACTGCTCGCAGCAGAGTGAGGGAACCGAATTGGGCGCGGCCGCGATCGGCCGGCGCCCGAGACGCCGGCAGTTGCGGACGCGGCTGCCGGCATTCTGTTCACGCTGCCCACTCGGAGAGCGAATAGGCCCTGATGTAGTCGATCATCATTTGCGAACCGTCGCTGAAATCACCTGCCGAGGGTGTTCCCGCCATGCCGCCGACGGCAAGATTGACGACCATGTACATCGGATCATGCATATCGTCAGGCGTATCCGTTTGCGCAACGGCGACATCATCGAAATACCAGGTGATGTGTTCGGCATCCCACAACACGCCGTATGTGTGAAACCCCTCCGTGCTCGGCACGCTGACATTGTTGATGACAGAAGTCTGTTCGCCGGTCGCATTCGAATGTGTGGACATGATGAGCGTATTGGGATTTTGGCCGCGCATTTCGATGACGTCCAGTTCCGGCGGCCACGACCCGTCTTCCGGCAGAAGCCAGAAGGCCGGCCAGGCACCACGATCGGTCGGCATATCGGCGCGAATTTCAAAATATCCATAGGTCTGGCTGAAGGAGGAATAGGTGTTCAGCATCCCGGAGGTGTAATCATATCCCTCGACCTCGTCGGCGATCGATTGCGGGGTCTCGGCAGCCGTGATGGTCAGGACGCCGTTTCTGACGCTGAACGGGTCTACCTCCGACGTACCGGTATATGCCGGGTTGACATACCACTGCGCCTCGCCATTCGTCGTCAGGGAACTGCCCTTCTCCGGTGCCCACCAATATTTGGCATCCCAGGTTCCCTGATCGCCGTTGCGCAGTGACAGCGTATCAAACTCGTCTGCAAAGGTTTGTGTCAGGGATGACCGGTCGAGGCTGAGCTCGAACTGGTCGGGCTGGATATCGTCTATGGTCGTTCCGGCCAAAACGACGGCTTCGCCATTCGAGAAATTCAGCCACAGATCATTGCCCTGCTGCGTGGCATTGCTTGCAAGCTGCTCGAAGGAGGTAATGCCGTAGCCATTGAGGCGGATCGTGTCATTGGCGCTGAAATCCATGATGAGATCGGTGCCATTGCCGCTCGTGAATACGAACGTATCCGCACCGCCGCCGCCAATCAGCACATCATTGCCGGCACCGCCGTCAATCGTCTGGCTGCCAGATCCGCCGGTGATGATATTGTCGAGCGAATTGCCGAAGGCATAACGGCCATCGCCGGTGACCCGCAAGTTTTCGAAATTTTCGGGAAGTGTATAGCTCATCCAGGTGTCGATCGTATCGATACCCTCTCCGGCATTTTCGACGGCGCGATTGATGCTGGAATAAAGATAATAAATATCGTCCCCGGTGCCGCCCGCCATTGTCACATTGACGGAACTGTCACCCCACATGGAATCATTGCCGGCCGTACCGGCAAGCAGCGGGCCGGAGCCCGTGGCGGAGAAAAATCCGGTGGAACTGCCGCTATAGTAGAGTGTGTCTCCAAGCGCATTCACAACTGTTCTGGCCATAAGCCTTCTCCTGTCCGTTCGCGTCGCTTCCTCCCTCCTCCTGAACAACAGCCTAACAGCGCGAAAAGCTTCCTGTTAGAGCCAGAAATGAGGGGTATGTTCCGTTCCGGACGGACGGGAGTAGGTCGATCTCATTTCCGGAATATCCTCTGGTTCCGATAATGAACGATCGCTAGGCGATACTTAACTCCGCGTATTCAATATGTGCTGCCGCACGCTTTTTCCCATTCGGATGAATGGTTGTTCTATAAAGTGATAGGTACCGATGCTGAGCGCAATGGTGGCTATAGATAAGCCAGGAATATACGCCCCACTCTTAATCAATCTGTCCTCCCACCCAAAAACTGTAACCATCTCCATTAATATTGGATGAGTGATGTAGAGAGAATAACTTACGATCCCCATGTAGGTGAGAGATGGAAGCTCAAATTTATTCAACCAAGCCAGTGTGCCTAGGAAGGCAATAGTTGCTGCAGTATGAGTAATAATAATCGAGTTGAAATTTTCAAACCTCGTATCTGTTCCGTATAGAAATAGTACGTAATGAATATATCCCCGAAGAATAATTCCGCCTAAAAGCATGGCGACGATCAGCTTAATCCAGTGATCGATAATATGGCCCTGATCGATCTGTGTTTTCCGAATTGAGGCACCCAGAAACATAAATCCGAGAAGGATAATTTTATCCCCGGCACCTACCGATTGCCCCAACATTTGCAAGATCGAAATTGCTATGGATAGACAAGCACATAATATAGCTGCCTGTCGTGTGATCAACAAATTCAGCGGACCGACGAATATATATATGACAACGATGCTGGCGTAAAACAGAAACTCGTATGCCAAGGTCCAGTAAACATCTAGGACCCTATGAGATGCCAAGAAATCCGGGATCATCGTGATATTTGCTACAATGTCATATGCTGAAACTTGGTTTCCTGCATATAAACGAAGAAGCAGTGTGGCAGTGAGGGATGCCCAGAACAAAGGGTATAGTCTAAAAACACGACTTATAATAAATCCCGCGACCGGATTTTGCTTCGGGAAGCTGAAAGGTACGACGTATCCACTTATTAAAAAGAATAAAATAACTCCAAATCGCCCAAAATTCAAATACTCTCCGGCAATGAGGTTTCTGAATATAGTGTCTGCCCACGAATTTTGGATGATGTCATCGCGATTTATGAGCGAGTGCGCTGACAGGTGATAAAAAATTACAGATAGTGCGGCAACGCCCCGTAATTGATCTATATTATTAAGCCTAATTTTTTCAGTCATTTTATTCTCTGATTAATAATTAATTAAATATATAATGATATTTATAGTAATATTATGATGCGTGCTATTGAAATTTCGAATCTACGTTGGCTCTGGCTCTTTCCACCTTCGCAAAATCGCAATATTAGCCGAGGCCCTGTGTGCTATAAATCCCGGAAAGGCTTGTTTTACGCATTATCGCATTTTTTAAAAAAAGCCTGAAATCGAGATCAGTAAAAGCATATCCAAGCGCCATCCCAACGTGCGCCATAAAAACAGGATTCGAATTCAGTTCCTCGAACTGGTAGCCCACTACCACCCCAATTGCCGAATAGGCAAAAAACCCGACTTTTCGTGTTCGGAAGATAGTATAGACAAGTGCAAATGCGCTTAACAGGCAAAAACCAATGCCCGAAGTATAGGCGGTGGCAAGAAAACCATTATGAGGGGTACCGATACCTGATATTCCAGACAATTCTTGATCCCTTGCGCTAAACCCAATACCTAGGGGGTGGTTGAGCATTACCTCAAAGCCACCCGTTATGGTAGTCCACCGCTCGTGGGCGTTGTCGGTGCTACGATTGTCTTCCAGAAAGCGTTTGGAAAAAGCTTGCTCCACAAAATTGAGGGCGCCGAAAGGTAAAACGGCTGCAATGACAAGTGCCGAAAAAGCAACGCCAAAATAGGTGCTGAAAAGCATGCGGATCGAAAAATTCCGAAGATAATAATAGGCTCCGATAGCCAAAACAGCAAAGACGCCCGATCTGTTAAGCGTTAGCGTAAAGCTGGCCAGATATATCGCCAAAAATATAGCAAAGACGAATGGGCGACGGTAGCGCTCGGCAAGATAGGCAGCTGCCGCGCCAGCGAGCGCGAAGGCTGGCCCAGCCATGTTACCCGCAGACCAAATACCGCCGGCTTTTTCTATGCGCAAAAACATCGCGCTCATCTCGCCTTTGGCTGCCGCTTCGAGTACTGCGGCTTCGTCAAATTGGAAGGACAGCCCGAGCGCAGCAAGCCTGTCGTGGATGGTGACATCGAGAAAAAGAAGAATAGTGACCGCTATAAATCCTGCAAAGCTGCCACAGCAAAATAAAGCCAAAAGGTTTTCCTTCAACACCATGTAGATGAAGAAGAGAAAATAGACAGCGTAAAAGTAAGTTAGGGCGGTGGGATAAAACTCTCCGTCTCCACGCGCGTCCGCGAAAAGAGCCGTGAGTCCAAATAAGGTGGTAAGCGGAAACAGATAAAGTAAAATGATGGAAGGAGTTAGGCATCGAATATACAGAAGGATGATAGCCGGCAACGTCATCAGCACCAACATATCGCTAATGTTGAGGAAGCGCAGCCCAATGTTGCTTGTTACGATGTTACATTGGATAAAAAAGCCAATCGAAAACACGAAGGTTGCCAGCACGGCGGCGGGAATATCGATGATTTTTGAAGGATAAAGGGGCATCGCGATAACGAGCCCCGGGAGCGAGGGTTGATCTGATGCCGCACTGTATGGCTGGCTTGTCATTCGCGGCCTCTATCATCTGCTGCGGACACTGAAATTGTCTGATGGTGAGGGCGTCGCCTCCGCGACGATACGAAGAGACGCCACATAATGGTCTTGATAAGGCTATCGCGCAAGTCATTTTGTCGATGTCTCATGCGCTTAGATTGCCTTTCGGAAGATC
Source organism: Rhizobium sp. ZX09 (assembly GCF_017357485.1). Taxonomy (NCBI): domain Bacteria; kingdom Pseudomonadati; phylum Pseudomonadota; class Alphaproteobacteria; order Hyphomicrobiales; family Rhizobiaceae; genus Rhizobium; species Rhizobium sp. ZX09. The sequence goes on along the minus strand of NZ_CP031364.1, from coordinate 563,066 downwards.
TCCTTCCACCGCAACTATCCTTTGAACGTAGAGCGGCGCATCAGAGCTGGGTGCGCTATAACCAAAGGCGGGAAGTATGCGTAGATAAAGGCTGTATCCGGCCTGGTCGATATCGGCGTCTAAACTGACACCGCTGGCTGTAGCCCACATCCAACCGCTATTGTCGAGAACCCCGGAGTCACCAAATTGCAAGGCGGCGCAAATAATCGTCCTGAGGTCGCCGCCACTTTTTGCAACCAACTCCACGAACGGGCTGCGTTGTCCTGCGCTGTTCTTATAGAGCACCGCAAAGGAGAGAGTCTTGCCGATCATCGCGGCCGCTTCTTCGTTGCGGAAATAATGGAAAAGCCCGCTGAACTCGCTGCCATTCGCTCGCAACGCGAGGCTATAGGCGAAAGAGGGGGAGAAGGTGACCTCCGTGCTTTTGGTGGCGGAGGCTGACTCTGCAAGGGACCAGCCTGAAGGAGCGGGCCCGGACCATTCGGTGAAATCGCCGTTGGCGATCAGGTTGGTGGCGGAGAGTTTTGGCCAGCAGGGGGTTTCGAAGCCGCTATTCGGCGCTGACGCCAGATAGGCGGCGAACAGAGTTCTGGCGATGAGCGCCGAACCTGTGCTGCTGGGATGAATATTATCGTTGTAAAGCGTGGCGTCCTTGCCGTTTGCGATAAATGCCGCATGGGTGTCCACCAGCGTCAGGTTCGGGTGCGCCCGGGCGACGTCCAGTATGGTGTGATAGACCTTGTCGTAGCCCGTTCCATCCTTCCAGGGGTTCTGGGTGGTGATGAGCTGTGCAGCGCCCGGCCAATGCCATTCGGTCATGCCCAGCGGCCCAAGCAGGGCCGCCCTTCCGGGGCTTCGAATGCCGCCGGGCGTTTCGAAGCTCTGCATATTATATCCGTGATGCATAATGCAAAGGTCGGGGCGTGGAATTTGCAGCGCCGCGATGCGCTGTTCGGCAAGCATGTAGCCCGGCCTGCCAACCGGCAGTGTGGCAAGATAGACAGTCAGCGTCGCGCCCGTGCCGGCGCGCAGTATAACCGGTTCGGCATAGGCCTTGGGACCGGTCGCGGCATGGGTCTGCCATTCCGCCCAGCGGTAAAGCACGACCTTGATATCATGCAGGTCGCCAAGCAAGACGGCGAATTGCTGGAATGGCCCGTCGTCCGCATGGGCGGTGCTGTCGCCATTCACGAAGATCGTGGCGTTCTTGCCCGCAACAAGACGGGCCCTCAGGGGGGAGAACGCATCGACTGATCCCGCCATCGCCGTGCGGTTTTGTTGGGAAATGCCGAGCGATACGCCGATCATGCCGGCACCTCTTCCGTTCCGGTCATATATATGCATATCTTGTCTTCAAGCAGCATCATTTCGGTCTCCTTGTCTGCCCCTTGAGAATAACCTCGCGGTGAGGCCCGGGGAAAAGCACTGGGAGCCGGACGCTGAATCGCAATAAAACTGCACGTCACGAATTTTCTTCGATTTCAACTAAAGCACATAAATAAAATAGATTTTTTCTTTTATCTGGGTCGGATTTTTGATCCGCACGAAGGTTTGAATGTCATTTTTTTTCCGCAGTATCAAGTATTGTTGTTCCTCAATTGCTGTCTCCGCCAAATATCCCGCCGCCACTGACATAGGGGGCGGTCGTTCTGACCCCGGCCCCGTTGATGCCCGCAAGACGGAGCGGTGCCATCCCTGGTGCCTGCGTGCCTTGGAGCTCAAGGCATGACATCGGCGCTTTTCGTCAGCCACACGAGGGAAAAGGGCGGTGCCGAACTTTTCCTGACGGATATCGTCAAGGCCGGGCCGCGCTCCTGGCGAGCCTGCTTCCTCAGTGGCGGTGGGGCGGCAGACGATCTGGTGGAATGCGGCAGGCCGCCTCTTCTGCTGTCCGCGGGAGAAAAAATGCTGTCGATCCGGCGGGATTCGTCGTTCGGTGCGATGCTGCGAGGGGCCCTCGATGTTTTGGCCGTTGCCTGGCAGCTCAGCCGTCATGCAAAAAACCATGACGTGATCTGCGCCAATTCGCAAAAGGCGCTTTTTGTCTGCGCGTTGGCGGCCAAGCTCAGTCGTCGGCCGTTGATCTGGATCCTGCATGATATCGTCACCGACCCCGCCTTCAGCGCCGCAAACCGCCGCGCTTCGCTGACATTCTCGCGTCTTTTCGCAAGGCTGGTTGCCGTCAATTCGCAAGAGACGGGCAGGGCTTTTGTGAAGGCGGGAGGCGAGGAGGACAAGGTCCGCATCGTCTATAACGGTTTCGACCCAGCCAAAGCGTCAGTTTATGACCCCGCAAGAGCGCAGCAATTGCGCAGGGAGCTCGGCCTTGGCCCACAGCCACTGATCGGATTGTTCGGCCGGTTGAGCGAATGGAAGGGGCAGCATGTTTTCCTGGAGGCGATTGCTGCAATGGAGGGGGTCCAGGCCGTGATCGTCGGCAGCGCGCTTTTTGGGCAGGAGGCTTACGAAGCCCGCATCCGCACGCTGGCATCCAGTCTCGGTCTTGATTCCCGTGTCCGATTTCTCGGTTTTCGCCCGGATGTAACGGAGTTGATGGCGGCGATGGACGGGGTTGCCCATACCTCAGTTGTTGCCGAACCGTTTGGTCGTGTGGTGGTGGAGGCCATGATGTGCGGAAGACCGGTTGTCGCCACCCGCGGCGGTGGGGTCACCGAGATCATCCGTGATGGTGAAACCGGCCTGCTTGTGCCGCCTGCGGATGCGCCGGCACTGGCCGCGGCGCTGGGCCGCATCCTGGCGGACCCGACGTTGGCTGAAAAACTGGGGAAGAAGGGGCGGGAAGATGTGATGCGGCGTTTTTCGCTCGAGGAAACCTGCAGGACGATATCCGCGCTTTTGTCTGAAGTAGCGTGACGTTGCGGTCTGCGACTGCTCACAGGCGGCAATCCCAAACGGGTGGAAGGTTGGAATGCGCATTCTCGTGAACATGCCGAGCCAGTATGGCGGGAAAGCTTCCGGCGTTGCCCGCGTAACCTTCAGCCTGCTGGAGCGGCTTCTGGAGCAGACTGATGATGATTATATACTGCGCTCGCCCTGGACGCGGGTGCAATTGCCCGCGGAATTACGTGACAGCCGCCTGCGGCTGATAGAGACGGCTCGGCCGCACATCATGGTGCTTGACGTGCTGCGGCAGGCCATGACGCTGCCGGTGCTTTGCCGCCGGGAAGGCATTGACGTGCTTTTTAATGCCGATCCTTTTGGCAGCCCGCTGGGCGGCAGGCGTCGGATCACCCTTGTTCACGATCTCTATTTCAAGACCATACCTGAACAGATTGGCTGGCGGGCGGCCTTGACCACCGATTTCATTTTTCGCCTCATGCTGGCCGGTTCGCACCGGATCGCGTGTGTATCCGACGCGACGCGAATGGATCTTGCGCGTTTTTATCCCGGCGCTGCCCGCAAGAGCGTGACCATTCATTCCGACAGCACATTGAAGCTGGATGCAGGGGCCACGGCTGCGCCGCCGCCGATCGCGGGGCGTTACATACTGGCGGTTGGAAACGCGACCTCGAACAAGAATTTTGCCCTTCTGGGCAAGGCTTTTGCGCGATTGGGCCCGACGATGCCGGACCTGCGTATTGTCCATGTGGGCCGCGACGAGGCGGAAGAAATCGCCAACACGCTTGACGATCCGGGATTGAAGGCCCGGCTTATCCGGCTTTCAGGCATAGATGACCGGGAACTGGCGGAACTTTATCGTCATGCAGCCTGCCTTTGCGTGCCTTCCACTTATGAGGGCTTCTGCCTGCCGGTGCTGGAGGCGCAGCAACTGGGATGCCCGGTCGTCTGCTCCAATCGTTCTGCGACACCAGAAATTGCCGGTATGGGCGCGCTGACCTTCGATCCTTCGGACACCGATAGTCTCGTCGCAACTCTGGAGCGGCTCTTTCGCGAGCCGGCGCTTGCGGAGACGCTGCGCCAGGCGGGTTACGAAAACCGCAGCCTTTATTCCTGGGAAAAGGCGGCGGAGACATATGCGCAGCTTTTCCACGAGACGGCCTGACTATGCCGTGATCGGCCGCCGCAGATCAGCATAAAGTTTTTCATACGCGGAAATCACCCGTTCCGGCGCGACGCCTTGAGAAATCCGCTCTCTGGTTTGCGGCAACTCTGTGAGAACGGCAGGATTTTTCATGGCCTCGATCATACGGGCGGCAAGTTCGTTGGCATTACCTGGCGCAAAAAGGCGGTCCGGCCTGTCGCGGCCAATCTGTTCGGCAACTCCGGCGAGATTGGCTCCAATGACAGGGACGCCGCGCAAAATGGCCTCCGCTACCGTTCTGCCGAAAGCCTCCGGCCACACAGGCGGCACGACGAGGCAATCTATGCCAGCAAAAAAACTGTCGGCCTCGACATATCCGGGAAAGTCGACGGGCAGGCCTGATGCCTTTCGCTTATAGGTTTCGATGCCGCCGGGCGCTCGACCGGCCATGGTCATTCGCCAACCTTGCGGGGGCAGGAGCCGCATGGCCCCGATAAGGAGATCGGCGCCCTTGGGTTCTTCGATACGTCCGAGATAACCGAAAACCAGCGGTTCTCCTGCAACACGGGCCTTGCGGGGGTTCAACGATTCTGGTTGCGCGATGGCGTTCCAGATTATCGCGCGGCGATTTTCAGGAACGTGCGTGAAAAAACCGGCCTCCAGATGGCGTTTCAGAATGTCGCTGCCAACGCCTGTGACAGCATCCACCGCGCCTTGGCAGCGCCGGTGCAGACAGGAGAAGGCCCGGCATTTTTTGCTCCTGCCATCGCAGATATGCCCTTCGTGGAACAGGGAGCCATTGGTGCACATGCTGGTGAAATCATGCAGGGAGTGCACAAGCGGAATACCGCGTCTGCCAATCATCGGCCAGATCAGCGGCGTCAGTTCCGAGAGGGAATGGGTATTGACCACATCCGGGCGAAAATCCTCAATGACGCGCGCCAGCCGCTGCACCAGCCGGGGATCGATCTGGACGGCGACCTTGTAATATTTGCGTTTCCATTCTGCTTGACGCTCCCAATCCCCAATGAAAAAGGGCGTCGTATGTCCAAGCCGATGAATGGCGAAACCGTCTCGCAATTCTGCGGTCTGGCGCTCCCGGGAAATGGCGGCAACCGCGATTGTATGTCCTTTCCCAGCCAAACCCCGGGCAAGGTCTTCGACGAATATCTCCGCGCCTCCTACACGGTCGGGAGAAAACAGTGATGTCACCTGCAAGATACGCATGTTTAAGTTCCTGTGCCGGCGGCCGAGACGGAGGAAGCGGCATTGGCCGAAGTTTGTCTGCGCCGGTCTGCTCCTGGTGGGTGCAGGCAAAGGGTGACGATGGGTGCGAGGAAAACGGCGTAAGCCATGGCGAAGCCCGGCACTTGCAGTGAAAAATCGAGGGACGAGTGCAGCGCCACCAGCAGCAGCCCGGCGAGGCCGAGATGCGAGGCATAACGATAAGTTTTGCGCCTGCGGGCCCCGCGAATGAAAATAAGCAACTGGCCGAACAGGAAAAATGCCGCATAAAACGGGAAAGCGGCTCCGAGGGTCAGCAAGCCCTCGGCATACACATTATGGGCATGGGTGACGACGGCATCGACGCCGCATTGCGCGGAATGATAGGGAGCGTAGGTTTCTGAAAAGCTGGCCAGTCCCGCGCCCAGGGGCCAGTTATCCGTTATCGCGCGTGCAATACCGGGCATATAGCAGAAGCGCATGTCGTCTTCGAGGCGTGTTTCCATACGCAGCGCTACACGATTTGCAAAAAGGGCGAAGAGGCCGATGGCGATGGCGAGCAGGATTGCTGCGCGTCGTCTGGAGCCGCGTCTTCTGCGCCGTGAGGGCGCGACATTCCGGCCGGGCCCGGGAGAGTTGAAAACGATGAGAAGTATGAGCAAAAGCAGCGCCGCGAAACTGGACATGATGCCCGCGCGTGATCCCGTCAGCATCAGGGCGATGAAACAGAACCCGGTCAGAAGGCCGATGAAGGCGGCGTGGCGGATGAGGCGTTTTTGATCGCCCGGCACCGTCAGGCGGTTTGCCACAAGCGCTCTCACCCTTCCCCAATCCGGAGCCGCCAGCTTGTTATTCAGCAGCACCACAAGCGTGAGCAGGATAAGCCCGAAGAAAGTCGCCGCCGTATTGCGGTTGACAAAGAGCCCCGTCAGGCTGCCGAGATAAAAACGCTTTTGAATAAGGCCGAGCATATCGGGAAACAGGAGAAATTGCAGGATCGCGCCCAGCGACAGCCAGCCGCCGGCGATTGCGAACCATCGCAGTGCTTTTGCCGCACGCTCGTCCGTATTACAGATCACGAGCCCGGTCATGAAGGCGCCAAAGGGCAAGGCGGCGCTCAGCAGGCCCAGCCAATCATCTGCCGGCGTGAGCGAGATCGTGGCCGCGGGCGCCACCTGCGTAAACATCGCGGCGGCGGACCAGGCGAGGTTGGACGGCAGTATGCTCTGGCTGGCGGATGTCTGAAGTAAGACCTGAAGTATCAGTGCGCCGAGCAGAAGACAGGCCGCTGCCAGCGCCTTCCCTATGGCGGGCTGGGGCGGGCCGAAGAGAGGCAGGGCGGCAAGGAGCAGCAGATAGGCGGCGAATGTGATGACGATCCGGCTTTCGATGTCGGTTGCGCCGCGATTGAGCAAGGCAAGCAGGAATATGGTCCAGAAAGCGATCGTGACGATTGCCCGGGCGCGATGCAGAACAAATGCCGGCCGGGGCGGCGAGGATGACAGCAATTCCGGTGGAGCGTCGAGGGTCTGCATGATGTTCGGCTTTTGAGATCTGCTTGTTGTGGTGACGATGAACTAAAGAAAGGACTTGGCGCTTCCGTGTATCTCAGGGCCGTGGTTTGGCGCTTTGCATGCCGGTCTGAAGCTCCTGGGAGCAGACATGCCGCAACGACCATCGCAATATTTCGCCCTGCCTGCCGCAGACGATCGCGGTGTCGGCTTCACGGGCCGCCTCAGCCTGCGGTAGGGCGCCCTTGGTAAATTGTTGCCAGATGACGAAGCGTCCGCGGATCAGATTGGCATCGGCGGGGCCATAAAGCTGGGAGAAATTCGTCAGCACGGCGATTTCCATGGCAGAGGCGTTGCGCAACGAGCGAACCATGGCGAGGCGCAGCCAGACATCGCCATTGGCCGGAAGACACGACAGGGCGTGGCGCATATAGGTTTCGGCAAAACCGAGGCGCATGGCATCCGCTTCTGGCGATGCATCCCCGGCATGGGCGTCGATATCGGCAAGCACAAGCCGCATCCCGGCCTTGATGATATCCGAACGGCAGATTTTTTCGGCAATGACGGGCTGCAGACCCTCGACGGTTTTCGTCAGCAGATCGGGAGAGAGACCATTGTCCTCGTCGGCAATGCGCGCCAAAGCGATGATATCGGAAAACCGTCGTGTTTCGGAAAAAGCCTGGGCCGCGAGCAACAACACAAATAGCGAAACGATCAATACCGGCGTGACCGTCAGGACCCTGCGCAGGCTCGGCACGCCAGCGGTCCTAGTCATGATAATATCGCGTGTAGCGGGAATGATAATATTCGCTTGAACCGTAAGCCCGGTAAAGCTTGAGCTTCTCCGTGTCGACCTTGTTGAGAATGACGCCCAGACATTTCTTGCGGATTTGAACTTCGTTTTCGATGGTGTTGCGAACCGCCCGCCGTGCGGTTTTGCCCCATTCCGTGACGAAAACGAAGCCGTCGATCCGGCCGGCCATCGCCCGCGCATCAACAACGGGGCCAAGTGGCGGCAGGTCGACGATGATGTAATCGAAGGCCCCGCTTGCCTCGGCCAGCAGGCGGTGCATCTGCGCGGAAGTCAGGAGTTCCGAGGAGTGCGGGACACGCTGCTTGACGACCGTGGGCAGGAAAGCAAGTCGAGTCTTTTCATCATGCACAAGCGCATCGCGGATGGAGCGACCTTCCAGCAGCACTTCAAGCAGGCCTGCTGTCGCGTGGCGGGCAAGGGCGCGGGTGGCGCCCGGGTTGCGAATATCCGCATCGAGCAGCAGCACCCTTGCGCCCTGTGCGGCCAGAAGCTGCGCGAGATTGATGGAAATCGTCGATTTTCCCTCACTCGGCAGGGCGGAGACGACGCCGACGACCCTGGCGCCATTTTTTGCCGCTATTCCGAGATCGATCGCCAGCCGCGTGCTGCGCAGTGTTTCGGCGAAGGAGGAGAGCGGGTGGTCTACGGCATAACGGGCAACGCCGGAGGGGCGTGTGACGGTTGGGCCGCCATCTTGCCCTCTCGGTTCCGTGTCTGCGGCCAGCTTGTTCGGCACAAGCGGTGTATTGCCCAGAAATTCCAGGCCAAGCACGTCGCGGACCTGCTCCCCCGTGCGAAAAAAGCGATCGCGGAATTCGCGGAACATGGCGACGCCGCCCCCCGCGGCCGCACCCATGATCATGAACAGCGCCAGAATGAGCGCCTTGTTCGGCTTACTCGGCGTTCTCGGCGGTACGGCCTTGGAGATCACGCGCGCTTCCGTCACCGGAAAGGACTGCTGCTGCATGGCCTCCTGATAACGCTGCAGGAATGTCTGATACATGTTCTTGTAGGTTTCCGCCTCGCGCTGCAATTCGCGAAGCTGAACCTGCGTCTCGCCGGCGGAGTTGCTGATATTGGTGGCCTTGGCGACGGTTTCGGCCAGGGATTTCTCCCTTGCTTCGGAAACTTCCAGATCGCTCTTATAACTTTGCGCGATACGGCTGATTTCCTGGAACATCAGCCTGCGATATTCCTGCATCTCGTTGCGCAGACGCACCGCCTGCACATGGTTGGCGCCCAGCCGACCGGTGATCTCGGCTTCGACCTTCGAGGATTCGAGATATTTCTTCCGCAGGTCGTTTGCGACGGAACTGTCGAGAATATCCGTCACGACCGCATCGACATCGTCGGTAGCGAGGATGTGTTCGATACGTTGCACTCTTGCCCGCGCCCTGGCGGTTTCCGATTGCGCCAGGATAAGCGCGCTGTTCGACTCCGCCAGCTGCTGGTCGGAAAGCAGCCCGTTATTGCCGGTCGAGATCAGGTTATGCTCAGCACGGAATTTCTGGACGGCGAGGTCGGTGTCGAGCGCCCTCTGGCGCAGTTCGGCAATGCGATCGGACAGCCAGTCGCTCGCCCGCCTTGTTGCCTCATATTTGGAATTCAGCTTGTCCACCAGATAGGCTGCGGCGACCGCGTTGACGATCTGAGCTGCAAGGACCGGCGACGTCGAATTATAGGTGAGTTCCAGCGCATAGGTCCGGCCGATACGCTTGACGCTGAGACCCTGCAGCAACCGGTCCGAAAGACCCCTTTTCAGGGTTCCGTCATCCACTACCGCCTCTTTTGTCGCCGGCGCGAACCATTGCGATACGTTGACAAGTGAGCGGATGGTGCTCAGCACGGAGCTTAGGAACGAGGCGCGTGTCGCCCTGAATTCCTGGTTTTCCGTCAGGTTGAGGCTGTCGACGACGGCGAGGCCGATGGTTTCCGATTGCAGCACCTCGACCTGGCTGAGAATGGACGCCTCGTCCTCGATCACGCCGCCGATCGTCGAAAGCTGTTCGACAACCTGGCTGTTGTTGCGGTCTATCAAAAGGGTTGCAGTAGCCGAATAGATCGGAACGGCTGTGGCTGCGAAAGCAAGGCCGATTGCCCCGGCAACGGCGACGGCCGCCAGCACGATACGCCACTGACGGCGAACCGTCGCAAGTGCGGCGTCTATATCGATAAAGTCAGCCGTAAAGCCGTTTTTATCGAAATCGGCCATCGTCAGTGGATCGTGCCTTTGCAACAACTGTCAGCCTCGCTTTTTTTAGGCACGCACAGGGCCTGCCAAAGTCCCGGTTGCATCACGTTTCGGGCGATCGCCGCTCCCGTGGGGAGACGGCAAGGCCGGACCTGTTAAACGGGGCTGGTGCTGACCGGCGTACTGGTGCTGCCGGTGGAAAGCGATCTGCCACGGCCGGCAGGCGCGCCTGTTCCACCGGACTGCGCGGTACCCGCCCCGGTCTGGCCGCCCGCCGAACCACCGACGCTGTTGCCGCTCGCAGGCGTAGAGCCCGCGCCGCCGATCGGCGAGGCGGCTGCTGCGGCCGCGGGTGCTGCTGCCGCAGCCGGGCCGGCCGCGGTTCCTTCAATGTTTTCGCTGAAGGCGATCAGCAGATCGGAAGGCACGCCGGCGCCCTTCGTCTGCAGCTGAATGGCGGCCGCAAGGATCGTGTTGTTGTTCTGCATCGCCGCGGAATAGGCAAGCGCCAGACCTTCGCCCACCACTTCCGAGAAATCCTTGTTGCCGACCTTCTGTGCCAATGCGACGACGGCGGGCAACTGGCTGGAGTCGCTCAGTACAAGTGCGGAAATCTGCTCGGAAAACTGCGCGGCACTGGTGGAGACGGCGATGATCGGAAATCCGCCCGTCACCTTCGCCGCCAGCTCGGCCGTGGCGGCATCGGTGCTGGAAGCGACGGCGATCAGGTCCCTGACCGTTGGCGACGTCGGAGACTGCTTGAACGCTTCAGCGGCGGCAAGGGGAACCATGTCCGGACTGGTCGTGTTCACCCGCCCCAGAAAGGCGGCGGTGCTTTCATCGGGGGATTTGACCGGTGCGCCTGTCGCCACGCTCTGGGCGGGCGCGGCCTGCTGCTGCGGCGCGCCTGGCGCAGGTTCGACATTCTGTGCATGGGCTGAGGCGGAAACTATAACCGTGCCGATAATCAATATCGCACCGGTGAGCGCCGAGCCATTAAGAAGGCGAGACATCACAACTCTCCAAATTTTTTAAAATACGACTTTAATTACGCGCAATGCCGATATGGTTATTCAGCACTTAAAATGTTCTTCTTAGATCGCATAGGCTAGGCGGCGGATCAAGTGCTAAAACAACTATGCAACAGCAACTTCTTAAGTATCCTTAATCCGCGATAGCTGCCCAAGGCTTGATACGGCGTTGGTCGGCGAGCGATGAAAGTCACGAAGTTCTACTCCTCGGTCCTGAGGAATTGACAGGCATATGGAATTGTTTGATTTTAGCTGATGTTTGAATAAAGGGAGATATTTTGTCTTCCCGTCTTGCTCATTACTTTTCGCACTGCGTGGCAAAATTATAATTTCTCCGGTTTTCCGAGTTAAGTACCTGTTATATCAATAGAATCTTTTGATTAATCCCAAATTCATACGGATATTGATTTGATGATCATCAATCTTCAGGTTTTACGCGCGGTTGCTGCGTTCATGGTCTTTTTCCATCATTTCATGCCCGTTATAGACCGGGTTTTCCCGGGTGTCAGACGATACGAGGCCGGTGCTTCCGGCGTCGACATATTCTTCGTTCTGAGCGGATTCATAATGGTCGTCACAACTCACAACAAAGATGGCGATTCCTTGAAATTCCTGGTGAACAGAATTGTCAGGGTCGTTCCGATTTACTGGATAATGACATTCATAATCGTCTTTATTTTTCTCCTCGGCGCGCGCCCTCTCGGCGTTATGGAGTTGCAGCCGAGCTACGTCTGGAAGTCCCTGTTTTTCATACCATTTGAACGCGGAGGATTCTGGGAGCCGGTCTTGTCTGTCGGGTGGACCCTGAACTACGAAATGTTCTTTTATGTTGTTTTTTCGATTTTGATGGTTGTGGGGAATTTTTATACGAGAATATTGCTTATTATATTCTTGCTCTGTTCATTTGTGCTATCCGGATTACTGTTTTCGTTCGATGGTTACCTGCGGTATTACAGCAGCCCGGTGATGCTGGATTTCGCCCTGGGTGCCGCCTTCGGAGCATTTTTCTGCGCAAGGAAAGACAAGCCGCCCTTCCTGGGGCCGAGAGGGGCCTGGTTTCTCATCGTTACCGGAGCGTCAGTCATCCTCGCGACAAGCTCGGGATTCGAGCTCTACAACAACAACATTGTGCGGCCTCTGACCTGGGGCGTTGCGGGACTGCTGTTGGTTTCCGGCTGCGTCTTCCTTGAACAGAACGGTTATGTTGCAAGGCATTGGCTGCTGGTCCATCTGGGAAATGCCAGCTATTCCATCTATCTCGTCCACAATCTGGTGATTCAAATTGCGATGAAGGTTGTCGGGGTAACGGGGTTGTCGGGTATCGTGTCGGTACTCATCACAGGTGTTCTGGCTTTGCTGCTGACGATCGTGTGCGGCTTGGCGTCTTATCGATTCATCGAGGCGCCGATTAATCGAGCCTATCGCAAAAGAGACGGCGTCAGGCGGCTCTCCCTTCAACATTGAGCGGTGAGAGCAACTGCCCGGTCGATCACGCGAAAGATGTCGGCCGCGCCAGTCACCCGCCCGGTGTGGGCGGAGGTTTCAAGCTGCGGCTGGAAATCGTTGGTGAGTGTTCAAAAAACTTCCAGCACCGTCAACTGGTCGCTGACGGCAAGCCGATATTGCCCGCCTTCTTGCGGAATAACGCGCTGGATAACGGAGCCGTCGTCCTGAAACCGGTGGGCAATCACCTGGCTGTGTGCACCGGTAACGATAAAGCTTGCTGCACGTTCGGCCGGCGGGTTTTCGATCTGCGCCGGCCATTGCCAGCCCGATATTGCAAGCCACACCGGCACAAGCAGCGCGCCATCCGGTCGCGACAGTCTCAGGGAAACACTTTCGGAGGCGCTTTCGACGAATTCGAGCTGGCATTGCGTGGGCGCGGTCTGGCGTCTTGCCGTCAGGAGCGAGAGCAGGGCGCGGACCGCCTCATAGGCGGCGGTCCGGCTCAGATCGTGGCGCAGCAGGCCGAAGGAGGACTCGGGATTGGTGTCATCCCGGGCGAAGCTTGACACCATTTCATAGATATATGTCCGGCGGATACCATTGATGAAGCACCACAGGAGCGTGCGCGGCATGTAGCGCGCCCTTATTCCTTCGGTGACAGGAAAATGAAAGCTCTGGGTCTTCAGGGCGCTATGGTAGCCGATTTCGGTGGCGAGCGTCGGCCTGCCTGCTGCTATGTGCGCGGAAGCGGCAAGAGACTTCGAGAGGGCGCCCGGCCCGGTCGTTTCGGGGTGTTCCATGCCCGCATAGGGATGAATATTGCCATATTGGCAAACCTTCGCGAGATCAAACGCCAGCGCCCTGTTGCTGAGGACATAGCTTGGCGCGGCAAGGGGAAGATCCCGGAGCGCGGGGTTTGCGCGGATGGCGTCGTGCAATGCAGTCTGATGTTGCGCCGAAAGGCGCGGCGCATTTTGCGGATCGGACGTAAGCACGGGTTCGTTGCTGCCTTCGAAAACCTCGATGCCGCCATCGCACCAGTCGTAGAAATCCACGAGCTTGTCCAGTGGCGTGCTCAGATAGGGGTTGAGATCGTCAAAACAGATGACGGTGAGGCGCAGGCCTGACGCAACGATCTGGCGCAGCCGCTTAAAGGAGGCGCTTTCCCGGCGGTCTTCGGGAAAGATGATGCCTTCGTCGCGTAAATGCCGCACTCCGAGAGCCTTGAGTTCCGGAAGGATGCGGTCGAATTGTTCCGGATAGACACCACGTGTGCGGGTGAAATGGCCGCACACTCCGACACTGTCCAGAAATGCCTCGGTATTGGCAGAAAAATCGGTTTTGACCTGCGCCGGTGCGGCACGCAGACCACCGGCTGCGGCGAAGGCGAAAGAGGCTGCAGACAGCAATGTGCGTCGCGTCATGGAGCGAGCACCGACAGGCCTGTTTTCTTTCATCAACATCTCCTGCCGTTATTCGTGCTGACTATGTTCCTATCTCAATTTAACGGGCCAAGGTTGCACTTAAATGTCTGCGGGATGCCGAATTGACGACATTCTCTCCCCAGGCGAGCACGGGTGCTAAAACAAAACGATTGGCGGCCAGGCCGCATGTGATGGCCAAGAGGACAGAAATAGCCATAACGATGGATGGGGACAGCGATGTATTGGCTGGCGTAAACCCGATCCTGTCGAGAGCCGCATAGACGGACGGATGACACAGAAAAATGGCGTAGCTTGCACCGCCGAGGGGCGCCAGCCGATTGAGGACAGACCTCTTCATCGCCGAAACCACAAGGAAAACCGTCATGCCTGTGCCGTAGCTGATGGCGTAGCGATACCAAGTCTCCTCAAAGCCGTAGTCATGCGAATAAGCCAGGAGGCAGATGGGGAGAAGCATTGCGTAGAAAGTGCCGACCGCAATCCAGGCACAATATCGACTGTCACGGTTGCGCCCGGCATCTGACGCCTTCCACAGCGATGCCAGAAAGCACACACCCACCATCAGCGGCAGGGCAACCGGCATTTTGATGCCGAGCTTGTATCTTACGAGGGAGAGAATTGCCGCAAAACCAAAAAGCGCAACTGTTGCGGCCGTCACCACCCGCAAATCGGCTGCTCGTCCCATCAGGAACAGCAGCACGCACAGCGCGTAAAAAGTCAGGTTGATCTGCAGGGTCCAGTAGAGTCCCATGACATTTTCCGTCATGAAAAAGCCCTGCAGCATCGTGGCGTTGATGGCGACGACATGGGCCGGGAATATCTTGCCCGGGTCATCCCAGGGCAGCAGCACGCCGAAAAACAGTGACAGCCAGTAGGCGGGATAAAGATGGAAAAACCGATGCAGGACAAAGGCGGTAAGCGGTTTCCGATACCGCATGGCGGCATTTTGCAGCGATGAGAGAATGAAGTAACCGCCGAGCGCGAACAGCACGATCACGCCGAATTTGCCGACATCGAGAAAAACCTTGGTGACATCGAAAAGGGCCCGGGTCACTCCATCAGTATCGCCGCGATTGTGCATCTTCAGGGCCAAATGAGAATAAGCAACGCAAACTGCGGCAAGACCGCGCAACATGTCGAGATTGTAGTTTCTCGGAAGCTTTCCGCTACTTTGAGAAGACATGGGAATCCAAATTTTTTAAAATAAAATAATAAGATCAATGGTGCAGCGGCGGGGCTGCATATCGTTAGGTTTTATATTCGAATATAATTAGCAACGGAGATTCTTTTTTGCAATACGGCATGAATTCCGCGGCGCCGCAAAAAATCACTTGAAACGGCGGTGTTTTCGGTGCTCTTTAAGCCCGATATTCTGATGTTGATTTTTAAATTGTTACTTCCTTCGGCCTGGTCGCCGCCCTTTCACAACCGTTCCTTTTGGTCGGTTCAGCGGTGCCGGTGCCGAAATATAAATTTTAAAGGATATTGAGCGTAGCCCCATGCGAATCCTCCATCTCAGCAGTCTTTACCCGCCGCATATCGTCGGTGGATGCGAACGCTCGGTCGAGCATCTGGCAGAGGAACTAGTTGCCATGGGGCATACGGTGGGTGCCGCCTGCATAGAGCGCCAGGCCGAGGCGAAGTCGGTGCGCAATGGCGTCAGCGTCTACCGCATGTTCCACAACAATGATTTCTGGCTGGAAGACTGGCCGCAATATACGCCGCAGCAAAGGCGGATGCAGAAGATCAGGCAACAGTGGAATTTCAACGTCGAGAAGCAGTTCGAGGCGGTTCTTGACGATTTCAGGCCCGATGTCCTCAACACGCATTCGTTGCTCGATGTTACCACGCTGGTGTGGCGGGCGGCGCATAAGCGCCGCATTCCGATCGTGCATACGATTTGCGAATATGACCTGCTATGCGGCAACGCCGCCATGTTCAAGGGTGGCAAACCGTGCGACCATATTCATCTGGGCTGTCAGGTGGTGAATTTCACAAAGAAATTCACACAGCGTTATATCGGCGCGGTCGCGAGCGTCGGTACGGAAATCCTCAGGACGCATGTCAATCACGGGCTTTTCCACCATATTCCGGAAAGCCTGCGGCGCGTCATATTTTATTCCTGCACGGTCCCGGAAGGCGACCCCGTGGCGCGACGACAGATCGACCGCAGCGGCCAGCCCATGACCTTCGGTTACATAGGCCGCATCAATACGGAGAAAGGCGTCGGCAACATGGTCGATGCTTTCAGGGAAATCGGTCATGGCAACTGGCGCTGTCTGGTGGCGGGCCACGCGATGGACGATTCCATTGAGCGCTTCGAGGCGCAGGCCGGCGATCTGCCGATCGAATTCATCGGCTGGGCGAAACCGAAGGAGTTTTTCGAACAGATCGATGTTCTCATCGTTCCCTCGTTCTGGGCAGAACCCTCACCACGCACGATCTATGAGGCCTATGCGATGGGCGTGCCGGTCATCGGCGCCGCCTCCGGCGGCATTCCGGAACTGATCGGCGAGACCAATCATGACTGGCTGTTCGAACCCGGCAATGCTGCCGATCTGGCTGCCCGTATCCGCCGGGTGCTGACACTGTCACGCGAGCAATTGCCGACGGAAGCCGACTTCGGAAATATTGTCGAGGAATCCACTTCACGTCGGGTAGGCGAGAATTATGTGAAACTCTATGAGGACGTCCTGGCAAAAAGCAGGGCCGCGGCGGCATGACGGGCCGCCGACGGCGCGAGCCTGCTCCCGATGCCGTGAGTGAAGGGTTGAACAGGCCGCACTGGAGCCGGCCATGTTGAAAACGAAGGACGATACCCCCGGCCTTGAGAGGCATTCGGTCACGAGCGCCCTGTGGAGCGCCGTCGGCGGTTACGGCAATGTCTTCCTCTCATTTGCAGTTTTTCTTATCCTCGCGCGTCTGCTGACGCCGGATGAGTTTGGCCTCGTCGCCATCGCCACGGTTTTTGTCGATATCATTCTCGTCATCGCGCGCGGCGGATTGCCGGAGGCGGTGGTGCAGCGGCCTCAACTTGAAGAAGACTATGCGGATACAGCCTTCTGGTTCTCCCTTGGCTGGGGCGCTGCCTTATGCGTTGCGCTGTCCGTGGCGGCACCGTTCCTCGCCGGCCTGTTCGGGCTCGCGGAACTCGGCCCCGTGTTGATGGCGCTTTCTGCGGTGCTCCTGATCATGGGTGCCGGCAGTATCCATGAGGCCCGGCTGCAGCGGGCGTTCGCGTTTCGAAAGCTGGCAATGCGGGCGATTTTTTCCAACATGCTCGCCGGGGCCATTGCGATAGTTCTTGCCCTCCAGGGATGGGGGATATGGGCCATGGTGGCCCAGCGCCTGCTGGCCAGTATCGCAACGACGATCATGAACTGGCTCGCATCAGGCTGGGTGCCGCGCCGCCGTTTCGTCAGGCATTACGCGGCTGACCAATGGAGTTTCGGGTCCAGAATTTTCTCGGCCAGCTTCCTGCTCGCCATGAACCTCAGACTTCAGGAACTGATCGCGGCCATGTTCCTGACGCCGGCTGCCGTGGGTTACATCAGGCTTTCCTGGCGCTGTATCGATCTTGTCAGCCAGTTCGCCGTTATTCCTTTCGGTTCGGTGGCCATGGCGACCTACTCGCAGGCCCATGCACAGAAAGGCTCGGTGGAAGAGGCCTGTCTCGGTTTCATCCGCTTTTCGGGCCTTCTCGCATTTCCGTGTTTTGCCGGCATGGCAGCGGTTGCGCCTATATTCATTCCAGTATTGTTTGGCGAAAACTGGAAACCCGCGGTGCCGGTGCTGCAAATCCTCTGCCTTATTGCCATACCCTTCGTGGTGGAATCCTTCACCTGGGGTGTTCTGGCGGCGATCAAAAGGCCAGGGCTCAATCTCAAAATTTCGGTCCTGCAATTGCTCGCCGGTATCGGACTGAGTTTCCTTGCCGCCCCTTTCGGTCTTTATCCTGTCGCCTGGGCGCATGTCGCGAAAGTGTACGGCGTCTGGCCAGTGGGTGTTTTTTATACCCAGCGTTACGGCGGCGTGGAATTCCAGAAAATCATGCGGGTCATTGCCATCCCGCTCGGTGCATCGATCGTCATGGGAGCGTCCGTATTTGGATTGGAGCAGGTCATCGAGGGTAGATTGCCTCCGATCATCTCTCTCGCATGTCTGGTCGTGGTGGGCGCCTGCATCTACGCGGCGCTGATTTTCGCGGCCATGCCCGCGGTCGCGAAAACCTCGGTCGTAGAGTTGCGCAAAATTCTGTCGCGCCGCTGAAGCGGGGTACATTGCAAACTATTTCGCCGTCATCTCCCATCAGGAAAAGGGCAGCGCCCGCAATTTTTCAGGACCGGGGGAGGCAGGTGGCGGGCGCAGAATATCCCGGAATGCGGCCGGGTGACGGATGGTTTTTAGGGCAAGAGCCAGCAATTGCCTGTTTTTATAGAGCTTTACCATCTCGGCTTTCACCGGTTCCCGGCGTTGCGACAGATTAAGACGCGCCTTTCGCTCAAGAAGGGCGTTGCGCCCGCCGTCCCCCTGCTGCAGCCGCTCGATGAGCATGTCACTCGAGGCGAGTAAGTGCGCATTATTGACGACTGTCTGCGATGTCGAACGCTGACCCGATACTGCGCCGGTGGGCGTGGTGTATAGATAGAGCGCCTCATCAAGAATGGCTGCCCTGCAGCCGGTGAGAATCAATTCGGCATAAAGAAGAAAATCCTCGCCGACGCGAAATGTGTCGTGGTAGCGAAGATTATTCTCCGTAAGCAATTGCTTGCGAAAAACAGGCTTCAGCCATCCCGCGTGGCTGTGCCGGCCTGGGCCATCGTTCTCGCAGAGACTCCGAATTGTCCATTTCGAAAGCGCGTTCTCCATCGCAAAGGCGGGGCCAACGATGGTATCGGCCCCGAGGTCGTAAAGCAGGAGATTGTCAGCGATCATATCGAGGCCGACACGGTCGGATATTTCCGCCAGCCTTTTCAATCGATCGGGAAGGTAGGCGTCATCGGCATCGAGAAGCGCGATCCATTCTCCCCGTGCATGCTCGATGCCGGCGTTGCGGCATGCGGCCGGGCCCGCATTTTTCGGCTGGCGCAAGACCCGGAAGCGCGGGTCGCGCGCAGCGTGGACGTCTGCCATCTCCGCCGTACCGTCGGTGGAAGCGTCGTCGATGATGAGGGCTTCCCAGTCACCGAAGCTCTGTTGGCCAAGGCTTTCTAGTGAGCGCGCCAGGGTTTTTTCGGAGTTGAAGGCCGGAACGAGAATGGAATAACGCATGAAGCCTCTTGCAGTTGGCTGGCCCTGGACCTGAAGCGACGACCGAGCGGGTTATCTGCTGCTGCGGTTTCGCGTGCGAGGCTTGTGGGAAACGCCCGCGGAGCCTCATCGGGGATCAGGGAAAGTGTTCCTGTTTGTATCGGCAGGTCTGACGGGGGCGTCCTGAATGTTTAAATTATGGCCGGTTTTTCCCGGAAATATGCGGCGGTCATTTTAAGTATCCATCTTTTTTAAAGGCAATTTTCTTCAGGAATAAAGTGAAATTTCTCTCGTCAAAACAATAAACGGTTATTCAAACGACATGTTGTATGGCGGTGACAGAAGCGACGGGGTTACACGATAATCGAAAGACCCGATTCCACGATCTTCAGGACCGTCAGCCTGCCGGTGGTAAAAGCACCGGTATCGATGCCTACCCGTTGCGGCCCGGTTTCCGGTTCCGTCACCGGCGTGTGGCCATGGATGACAAGGAGGTCCAGTCCCGCGCCCTGCGACAGAAAAGGTTCCCTGATCCACAGCATGTCCTCATCGGTCTGCGCTTCGAGCGGCAGACCCGGACGCAGGCCGGCATGCACAAAAATATAGGGCCCGATGCGGGCGTAGATCGGCAGATTGGCCAAAAGCTGGCGGTGAGTCTGGGGAATGGCGCCCAGCAGGGCATCCTTGAAGGGTTGAACCCTCAGGCGGCCCTTTTCAATGAAATAATCAATATCCACACCATAGGACAGAAGCGTCTGGCGACCGCCGAAATCCAGCCAGTGCATGTTTTCGCGCGGGTTTTCGAGAAAGTCGCTGAACAACTGCTCGTGATTGCCGCACAGCGCGATGCGGCGCAGTGGCGCAGGCGGCGGCCGCAGCAGATGTTCGAGAACCCCACAGGAATCGCGTCCGCGATCGACATAATCGCCGAGCAGCACGACAAGGGCGGGAGAGGGGTCGCCGGCCAGATCCGCAAGGATTTTTTGTTCTGCCTGCAAAAGCAGATCGAGACTGCCGTGCACATCGCCGATGGCATAGATCGGAAAGGATGTCAGCCTGTCGCCGAGCTCAACTCTGCGCCGTCTCCGCGCCTCGCGGGGGGCTGGTTGTTTACGACCGCGAATCCAGTTGAGCACCTTGGGCATAGCTGCCGATACTGTCTCCCTTACACGAGGTCAAGAGCGTTGGAAGCTGATGCCGCGTCACCCGCCCGAGACAGGAAGTGCCCGGTCAGAATCGCGCTCCCGGCCCCTGCCGGAGGGCTTCGCCAGAAGCGGTTTTTGCGCGGCGGGGCCTCGATCGGCGAGCGGCAGGATACTCTTTTTCGCCTGCAAAGACCATGTGTGCGTCAGACCTAGAGTTTCAGCCAGACACGCGGGTTTTCGTGCGACTGGATCTTGATCCATTTCAGATCCACGGACTTCCACGGTTTGACGACATTGGTGCGATTGTCCAGCACCAAATCCCCTTCAGTGGTGCTGACCACCAGAACCGCGTGGCCGACACCGCTCGGCGTGCGGGCGGTGGCGATGCGCAGGGCGCCGGAAGGCCAGCCGGCACGCAGCAGGCGCTGCCGCTTGCTCACCGCATAGTCATCGCAATCACCGCTTGTCGGGTTCAGCTTCCATTCGTCTTCGCCCTCCAGTTCGCCAACATAGGTTATTGCGGTGTTGATCTCGGAGTTGATGCGCTGAAGCTCCACGCGTTTCTGTTTGGTCAGTTCGATCGTGTCACGATCACCAATGCGCACGCATTGGTCGGCGGCATTGTCGCAGAATTTGGCAAAGGCGATCGGCGCGATCGTGGGACGGCTTGTCGTCATGAATTGGCCGGGCCGCGAGGCCGACGGGTTTTTCGCGAGGCCGCCGAGCTGAACGGCCGGTGCCGTCGTCGCCACGCCTGCCGCCACGCCGATGGCAATGGCCAGACTTGCCGCCACACGGGTTGTTTTCTTCGCCATGTTCTTGCCCCTGCACAGTTGTTTTCCTTATGCCCGGGAACATAGCGATGCTTTCTTGCAGGCCATTTAAGTCGATAGATTGCTTTTTAGTGAAATCCCATTTTTCTCGCGGGAATGCCATCAGTTGCAGCGTGTTCGGCCTTCGGCGTCGACGATACATGTCTGCTGCGGCACGCTGGTTCTCCGGTCGCGCCGCGTGTCCGGGGAGACGCGGCCGGCGGGCGGCCTGTCGTAACTGCGGGGCACTTCGAAATTTCGCCCGCCTATCGTTCCCTGCGCACCACCGCGGCCATCCGGCGCGATCTCGAAATTCTGATATTGCTGGGCAAGTGCCGAACCCGCCAGGCAAGCGGCAAAGATCCATGCGCCGCTCGCAAGGGCCGCCCGAAATGCTGCTGTTGGGTGCCGATGCGCGGTCATTCCGTTTCCTCCGGGGCGCGCGAATGGTCGTCGCCGGCAGCGCCGTTTTCATCTCGCCGTATCGCTGATCATATCATTGATGCTGCAGCTATCGTGAGAAGGATTTGAGGGTTCCGGCGCATGGAATCGCCCGCCGCTGTCTCGTCGTGCGGCCGCCCGATCCATCGGCCTCTGCCTGCCTCACCGGAACATAAAAGGGCCTTTTTCCCGCTGAAAAATTAAGCTCTTCTCCGCTGCATTTATAGGCTTCACAATCCTGTAACAACGGACCTAATATACAAGTGCAGATGCCGAATCGCTCAGGAGAAGCCCTTGACGATTGCAGTTTCACCACAGGCCCTGCCGGCGCTCGTTCTGAACGCAGACTATAGGCCGCTGAGTTATTATCCCTTGTCGTTATGGTCCTGGCAGGACGCGATCAAGGCCGTCTTTCTAGACCGTGTGAACATCATTGCAGAATATGATCATGCGGTGTCGTCACCCAGCTTTTCCATGCGGCTGCCGAGCGTCGTCAGCCTCAAGACCTATGTGCAGCCCACCCGCAACCCCGCTTTCACACGCTTCAACGTCTTCCTGCGGGACAAGTTTGAATGCCAGTATTGCGGGACACGGGACGAATTGACCTTCGACCATGTGATTCCCCGCGCGCATGGCGGCGAAACCACCTGGCACAATGTCGTGGCGGCGTGCTCTCCCTGCAACCTTAAAAAAGGCAGCAAGCTTCCCAAACAGGCGGGCATGTTCCCGGCGCAGAAGCCTTTCCAGCCGACGGTTCAGGACCTGCACAATAATGGGCGTCTGTTTCCGCCCAATTATCTGCATGAAAGCTGGATGGACTATCTTTACTGGGACACCGAGCTGCAGCCCTGAGCTTTCAGGACTGCAAGGCGGTTTTCCGCTTAGCGGCTTTTACGGCTTGCGCCGAAAAAGGCGACTGCCGCAAGTGCCAGACTTGCGATGACATTCCATCCGGCGAACGACAGGCCGAGGACGCGAAGTGCTGCATCATTGCAGGAAGGCGCCTTGATGGCGTTGAGGTTGCCCAACAGGTCGCCGGCATTGGTCGTGATGGAAGGCGCCCCGGTGGCGCAGGTAATCGGCCCCGCCCAGAAACCCCATTCCACACCCGCATGATAGACGCCGAGGCCGGCCCCGATCAGCATGGCCACGCCGATAAGGGCAAGAAGCAGCCGTGTTATTTGAACCGGCAATTTGAAAATGCTGGATGCAATGGCCAAGATGCCAAGCGGAATGGCATAATAATAGGGATCGCGCTGTAGCAGGCACAGCGCGCAGGGCGTGTAACCGCCAATATGCTGGAAACCGAGGGCTGAGCCGACGGTAAAGATCATTCCCGCCGTGACGCCAAGAGCGGCGAGTGTGCGGCTGTTATCGGCGGATGTCGCATTGGCCATGTAAATTTCCCCAAACTTCGCGAAGAAGCAGATATCCCGAACGGGCTTTCAAAAAGGCGGGCGTGATGGCGAAATTAAGTCGCCGATCTCTATGAATGTTACGGGATTCGTCTAATCCAGTCCTCTGCAACTGGCAAATGAAAGCCTGGTAAGAAACGGAGGCGGATAAGCAAGCTTTCGTGAGGACACCAGCCTCTACGCAATCCATCGAAACGGCTTTGAAAAAAGCACCTGGAGCAGGGAAAAATCGAGATGGGTAGGTAATGGTACCCCAAGCCGGGATCGAACCAGCACTCCTTTCGGAACCGCATTTTGAGTGCGGCGCGTCTACCAATTCCGCCATTGGGGCAACGGTGGTAATGTCACGGCGTCTATCACGGGCGAGACCCTGCGTGCAACCCCAAAAGCTGGAAATTTGCGCGTTTGAGCGTGTAACTTCGCGCCTTTCAAATGGCAGCTCATCGTTGCCATTCCCTGGAATTTTAAGCGTTTCGCTGTGCCTGAGCACCAGGTAGGGCGTGGCCGGGCGGGCCGCTGGCTTCCGGTATGGCGCTCGTCGTTTCCCACCATTGGCCGAGAGAGTCGATCAGCGGTACAAGCGTGTTGCCCGCGGGGGTCAGGTCGTATTCGACGCGCAACGGATAACCCTGAAACTCTGTCCGTTGAACGATGCCGGCGTCTTCCAGTTTGCGCAATTCCAGTGTGAGCATCTTATGCGAGATCGTCGCGTTGTCCCTGCGCAGATCGCTGAAGCGTTTTGTGCCATCCTTCAGGTAGTAGATCAGGAGCGTCGGCCAGCGCCCGCTCAGCACCTGCATGACCTCCTCGATGGGGCAGCGGGATACAAGGTCCTTCATCAGTGCCTCGTGGTTACAAAAAGGTTCGTAATTTACTTGGCGCCGCCCGGCGCTAAGTTCAACCCGCTGCGCAGCGCCCTCGAAACTGAGAGTATGGAAAAATGGAACCGATTTTACTTTATGGCTTCCCGGCGGGAAGTTCGATGGGGCTTGTCGCGGCGCTTGAGTGGCTTGGCAAGCCGTACAGGCTTTGCCGGGTGGATATGCTCGGTGAAATGCGGCAGGCAGCCTATAAGCGTATCAATCGACGCGTCGAAACACCCGTCCTTATCACGGACAGGGGCGAGATACTGACCGAGACGATGGCGATCGCTGCATGGCTGGAAACACGCGACACCGAGCGGCGTATCAGTTTCGATCTCCATTCACGGGAGGCCGAGCTGATGCACCAGTTTATGGCGTTCATCAACACCGGCTTCACCGGCGCTTTCACCCCGCTGTGGGTTGCGCTTGAGATGGAGCCGCCGAACCCGGCCCTGCAATCGGCTCTTCGGCAGTATGGAACGGACGCCGTCATCAGACGGCACGACCTGCTGGAGGAGATGATTGGCGTCACCCCCTTTGCAATCGGCGACAGGCCGAGCCTCGCGGATGGAATCCTGGTCGGTGTCGCCCGCTGGCTGGAGATTCACGATGTGGCTGACCCGGGCCGGTGGCCAAAGCTAGCCGCGTTGCGCAGGCGTCTCGAGGCTGATCCCGCTGTTGTCTATGCGAGTGGCCTGGAACGTGGAGAGCCGGCTAAAGGCAATGGAAGCTGCCGGGGCCATGTTGATCTCGCAACGCTTGTCGAACGGTTCGGAAACTGACAAGGGCAGCGTGGACGGATTTTACCGCCCACGCTGTCTCGAAATGATACATCTTCGGTTGCGTTTTCATGATAATTTTAGATAGTTCTAATAAATTAGTATGTACGCAATTGCTAATTGAATTTATAATGACCGGGTGGAGTTTCCACGCGGGGCGGGAGTAGCCAACTCATAGGGAGGAAATTATGAGGGCTTTTTCTCGCAATTTATTATTGTCTGCCTGCCTGATCCTGCCGGTCAACGCCCACGCGCTGGACATAGGGATCGGTGGAGAGAATGGGGTTAATGCGAGCGTGGGTGGTAATGGCAGCGGTGGGCTCGGGGTCGATGCTTCCGTCGGTGGCAGCGGCGGCGTCAACGCCAGTGCCGATGTCGGCGGCAGAAGCGGCGGCGGATTGGGCGCGGATGTCAACGCTTCGGTTGGTGGCAGCAATGGGGTCAATGCGGATGTCAACGCATCCGTCGGCGGTTCCAGCGGGGTCAATGCGGGCGTGAACGCCTCCGTTGGCGGCTCCAACGGCGTCAATGCCAATGTCGGCGCAAATGTCGGCGGATCCAGCGGCCTGGGCGTTGATGTCGGTCTCGGCATTGGCGGTTCAGGTTCTGCGGGCAATCCCGGTAATCCGGGCAATCCTGGAAACCCGGGCAGTCCGGGAAATCCGAACAATCCCGGCAAATCGGGGCCGGTAACGCCTGGCGCCATGCGTAACGCCATTCAGGCTTATAACGACATGTCGCGCACCGAGCAGATCAGGCTCGCCCGGCGTTGCATCGATATTCTGGGTGGTGGATACGATGCAGCTTTGACGCAATTGTGCAAGATGATCCGGACGGCCTCGCGCTGAAGCTGGACCCAACAATCCGGAGGATGCCGTTGGCGTCCTCCGGCCTCAGTTGCCCTTGCGACCAAAGGACAGGATTTTCTGCCGCAGGCTGCGGGCGAGGTTACGGGTGTTGCGATACATGTCCACGTGCGTGGAAACCTGTCGAACGTCCCTGTCACTGTTCTGGGTGAGCCCCACGACAAGCGTGCCCATTTCCTGCCGTTCCTGCCAGAAGCGGCTCATGACAGGATGATCGGGGACGGCGCAGCTGTCACTGCGGAGAATATTGGCGTCGTCCAGATGCCAGTCGGTCAGTTTCTGTACCAGCAGCTTGCCGGGCGAGAATTGCGCGTAATTCTCGTCGAAGGCGGTTTTCCACGTATAGGCCTCGCCAGCGGTGATGAAGACGATCATGGAGGCAATGGCGCTTCCGTTGAGATCGATGGTGTGGATACGCACGGCATCGGCTTCGGCCAGGTTGGTGATCGCCTCACGGGCGAAGGCCGCACGATACCGGTCGTTGACCAGCGCGGTGCGTTTGCGGCCCTTCCAGCCGCTTGCCTCCAGCGCCAGAAATTCCTCCATGCGGTAGCGTATATCCTTCGGCTGGCGGGCAACAGTGTAGGATAACGCGCCCAACCTCTCGAGCTGTCGCCACTGCCGGCGCATTTCCCGCAAATGATGCGGGGCAAGGGCTTTTTGCAGATAAGCCTGGCCATCGAGCAGGCTTTCCAGCATCGGCCGGTGATAATGACCCGTCGTCGTCACCGGCAGGTTGCGGCTGAGCGCGATGGCTCGGAACATGCGGGCAAAAGGCCCCTCCAGCCGCACATCCGGCAGAACCAGAACATTCGGCAGCCGCATGTCCCGGTCGGAAAGGGCGTCGAAAAGGTTATCGAGGGTCTCGGCCGCCCCTTCGGTATCAACCAGCGGCGTCCCGAGCGGCCCGAAAGGATTGGCCCAGACGCGAATAATGGAAGGACCAATGGAAAAACCCGGCTTTTCAACGGTAAAAGGCATCAGAAACCGCATGCGGCTTCGGGCGCCGTTCTCATCGCGAATGAGGGCGAAGCGCACGGTCTTGTCGTCGATACGCGGCATGGCCGGAGCAAGAAGCCGGCCGGTGAAAAAGACGTTTGCCTCCATGACGCGGTTGGAGAGAAAGTCGAGTTCCTCCTGCATGTCGTAACCGAGCTGCCCCGGATAGATGCAGAATTCACGGCCTTCCCGGCCCACACGCCGGCTGCTGTCCGCCACCGGGCGATCACGCTCCGCAGACGCCATGAGCGCCGCGATGCGCGGGTCCTGAAAATCCGGATTCTTTGGATCGCTGGACATGCTTATCGTTACACCGCCTTACCAGTGTTTTGACTCGCCCGGGGGTCGTTGAAGGCAAAAAGGACGATCCCGAGTGTACGGCGTATGGCAACATGCAATAGCACAGCCTCTATGGACATGGCTATCGCCACCGCTGCCGCGGCGCCTGTCAGACCATAGACCGGAATGAGCGCCATGTTGAGTGCAATGTTGCAACCGAAGATGATAATATAAAGCATCACGCACAATTTTTGTTTGCCGGCCATATTCAGCAGCGTCTCTCCGGGGCCGATGAGCGCTTTTGCCAGGAACCCCGCAAACAGGAAGAACATCAGCTCGTAACCCTCTACGAAGCCAGGACCGAACAGCGAAAGCAGGAATGGCCCGGCCAGAAGCACCACGCTGCCAACGGCGAGAGACGGCCAGAAGGCCCAACGTGCGGCCTGGCTGGCGAAGCTCGCAAGCCCCGGCCTGTCATTGGCCGAAATCAGCGCCGCGAGACGTGGTGCGGCCGCCGCCTGGACGGAGAAAAACACGAACTGCATCAACACGATGGTTTTCGCCGCGGCGAAATAGATGCCGACCTGATCCGGCGGCAGATAAAGGCCGACGATCACCACATCGGAATTGGTCATCAGAAAACCGATGCCGTCGATCAGAAAGACCGGAAAGGCAAATCTGATCCAGTGACGAAAATGAACCCTTCGGGCGGCGCTGCGGAAATGTCGGTTGAGCCGGCGGTTCAGGAAGACGAAGTGAAAAATGGTGGTGACATAGGTTGCGAGAAGCGCCGTCAGCATGGCCGTCGTCGCAGTCTTTTCGGCTCCCAGGGCAATGGCCACCAGCATGAACAGGAGGATCAGCACGGGACGTACGATATAGGTGGGGCTAAGGGCGGAGATGGCCCAGCCATTGGCCCGCGCCGTGCCGTTCAACACATCGCCCAGAGCCACCATCGGCAGGGTGAAAAGCGCCAGCGAGACAGGAATGAGATAATAGGCGGCGATGCGCTCGCCAAAGAAATACAGAAAGATGAAACCGCAAAGCGCCAGCGTGCTGGCAGACAGCATGGCGAATACGCGGGCCGTCGAGGTTAGCCCCATGATCTTGTCATGGGCATCTTCCAGACGGTAGCCGGGCAGGAAGCGGATGACGGTGGTGTGGAAGCCGAGACAGGAAAGATTGCCGAACAGGATTACCAGAACCCACACGAAGGCGAAGAGGCCATATTCGAACTCGCCCATCAGGCGGGCAAGGATGATCTGCGATATGAAGGCGATGCCGGCGCTGACGATGCGCACCGCGAAGGCGACGAGCGCCATTCGCTGTGCCCGGGCAACCTCGTCCCTCGCGGAGACAATGAGGGCGATTTTATCGCCCAGCGGCGAAATCTTCGCGCGCAGGCCTGCGGGTAAGGCTTTTTCCGCCGTGCTGAGGATAGCCATGATCCACACGCCATTATTTCCAGTTGAATGGGCAGGCCGATTGTAAGCCCTTCATCCTTAACGAAGCGTTTGGGAGGCGGCTGCGCCTGTCCTGATGTCACCCGCTTCCCGCGGCTTGCGGATGCCGTTGAAGAGGAACAGAGCCAACGGGCTGCGGCGTATCGCCTGGTGCAGAGAGTAAGCCGTGATGGTCGTGGCTGCGACGATGATGGTGAATTCAACGAGTGGCGGCAGGGAGATGAGAATAAAAAGCGTACCCAGAGCGTAAATCAGCGGGTGGTGAAACAGATAGATAGTGAAGGACGCATCCGTCATCCGTCTGGCAAACCGGCTTGGCCGGTCGAAATACCGGCAGGCGAGGTCGATCAGCAGGCGGCTCACCGTTACTGCGGCAATTGCCGACACCAGCACGAGCAGGGCTGAATTCAAAAACGGGCTTTGCAGCCTGAGTGTCACTGCCGCCGCAATGGCGGCCGTCGCTACGATTGCCGTGAGAATACCGGTCTGGCGAAAGCGGTGAAAGAGGGTCCGGTCGCGGTGGAGCAGGGCTCCGACAAGGAAGAAGGGCAGGTAGCGCCCATAGGGGTCGGAAGCGCGCTCATAGAGAGAAAGCAGGCTGCTTTCGGTTTCTGCCGCAATCAGGCTGGAACCATATATCGCCAGCTCCCATAAAATGGGCAGGATGCAGAGTGCGGCGAAAAACACCCCGGCATGTCGCCGCCGCAGCCTGTCGAGCCTGTCTACTGTGCGCGCAAAAGGCGGTCGTTCCAGAAGATACAAGAAAGCGGCAAGCACCACGGAATAGGCGATGAGAGCGGGCAGGAACCACAGATGCATGATCCATTGTTCACTCGGGCGCAGCAGACCCGGCAGGCTCTCAATCAGTCCTTCGGCTGCAATCTCGCCTTTGGCGATACCGGCCAGTCGCAACAGTAAAAGCTGCAGCGGCCCGAGCAGAACGAGCGTCACGACGAAGGGCACGCCGAGGCGGAGGAAACGTTGTCTGAGCCAAGGCACTTTGCCTTTTTTGCCGATGACCATGGTGGAAAAATACCCGGCGACCAGAAAAAACGCCGGCATTCGGAAGGTGACGAGCCCGGCACCGAGCGCGGTCAGGAGCGTGCTGGTCTCAAAATCCTTGATGTCCCAGGGCAGGGCGTAGCTATAGAGCAGTGAGGCATGATAGGGAATGCCGAGCAGCATCAGAAGCGCTCGCAACGGGTCCCAGTAATGTTCATAATCTGAGCTGCTCGGTTGCATTTTCTCCTCGCGTCGCACATGCGATCACGCGTGATCTGCGGTAGCCGACACGACTATTGGTGGAAAACGCTAACAAACCCTTCATGCGCCGGCCGGTGTGGGCGGAGCCTTCTTTTTGGGTAGAAGATCGAGCACCAGCGCGCAGCCGAGGATAATGATGCCCGCGCCGACGAGCTGAGGCAGCGACAGCGGCTCATCCAGCACGAGGGCGCCGATAAGCACCGCCACAACGGTGACTGCAAACTCCACACTGATGGCCTTTGTCGCGCCGATAACCGAGACGAGGCGGAAATAAGTTATGTAGGTGAGGCCGCTCATGACGATGGCCTGGATGAGCAGGTATAGATAGTCGATCGGCGCGGGAATGCGGGGAATTGGAACTGCCAGCAGCAGTGGCAGTGTCATGATGCCACCGGTCATGAATGAGCCGATGGTAATTTCCCATGAACCCACGCCTTTGAGATACCGGCTGGCATAATTGCTGCCGAAGGCCGCGCAGATGCAGGCGGCGACACAGGCGATGCAGCCGATGACAAAGCCGGTCGTGACGGGTACGGCGGGAAAACCCACGAGCAGCACAATGCCGCCGAAGCCCAAAACCAGCCCCACGACACCTTGCCTCGTCAGTCGCTCCACCCCCCAGA
This sequence comes from Rhizobium sp. ZX09, assembly GCF_017357485.1. Taxonomy (NCBI): domain Bacteria; kingdom Pseudomonadati; phylum Pseudomonadota; class Alphaproteobacteria; order Hyphomicrobiales; family Rhizobiaceae; genus Rhizobium; species Rhizobium sp. ZX09. The sequence goes on along the minus strand of NZ_CP031364.1, from coordinate 533,206 downwards.
CCTGCGAGATGAGCATCGAAAAAAGCGGGATGGTCGCGACCAATATTGCGGCCATGGCGGTCCCGACAAGCGGCGTGCCATAAGAAAGGCCGATCAACTGGCCGGCAACGGTGGTTGCGCCCACAATGGCAAAGGCTTGCCAGCTTGCCGAAAACGCCAGTTTGCGTCGCGCAGTTCTCGCGATCAGGAAAAGAGTGGTGGCGGTCACCAGTGACCGCAACGTCACTGCGCCGATCCAGCCGAATGCATCCACAACCTGTAGAAGCAGGAGGAAGGACGCGCCCCATGCGAGTGCGAGAAAAACATAGGCGGCAAGATCGCGAGGGGCCATGGCAGCATTTTCCGGAGGATGATCCGGCTCCCATATTGAAACCCATCATGCCCGTCAACAACAATGAATTGCGCAAAGAAAATCGCCCGCAACCTGGGTTACGGGCGATGGTCTTCATCGGATATGCGCGGCGTTCAGGCCTGTTCGTAAACGCCGTGGCAGTGCTTGTATTTCTTGCCGGATCCGCAGGGGCACATTTCATTGCGGCCGATACGGCCCCAGGTGGCGGGGTTGTTCGGATCGCGCTCCTCGGCCGGCACGAAGGCGGCAGGCGCCGCCTGCAAGCCTTGAGCCATTTCATCCTCGCCCGTGTTCGGGTCAAGGTGATGGGCAGTCATTTCCGGCAGCTCCGGCTGCTGCGGCTCCTGCTGAACCAATTCCACACGCATCAGCTGGGCGGTCACGGCTTCGCGCAGATTGGCGAGCAACGCCTGGAAGAGTTCGAAGGCTTCCGCCTTGTACTCCTGCAGCGGGTCGCGCTGGGCATAACCGCGGAAACCGACGACGGAGCGTAGATGATCGAGGTTGACGATATGCTCGCGCCACAGATGGTCGATCGTCTGGAGAATGACCGAGCGTTCCACATAGGTCATGATCTCGGGGCCGAAACGTTCCGCACGCTCGGCGGCGTATTTGTCGGCCGCCTCGGTGACGCGCTGGAGAATATCGTCCTCGGCGATGCCTTCTTCCTTGGCCCACTCTTCCACCGGCAGGTCGAGGTTGAGGAACTGGGCGATGCCCGCCTTCAGGCCTGCAATATCCCACTGTTCGGCATAGGCATTTTCGGGAATATGCTTGGTGACGAGCATTTCGATGACTTCGTGACGCATATCGGCTGCGGTTTCGCCGATATTATCGGCTTCCATCAACTCAAGGCGCTGATCGAAGATCACCTTGCGCTGATCGTTCAGCACGTCGTCATATTTCAGAAGGTTCTTGCGGGTCTCGAAGTTGCGGGCTTCGACCTTCTTCTGGGCGCGTTCCAGCGCCTTGTTGATCCACGGATGGACGATGGCTTCGCCTTCCTTGAGACCCAGCTTCTGCAGCATCGAGTCCATGCGCTCGGAACCGAAGATACGCATCAGGTCGTCCTGAAGCGACAGGTAGAATTTCGAGCGGCCCGGGTCGCCCTGACGGCCGGAACGGCCACGCAGCTGGTTGTCGATACGGCGGCTTTCATGGCGTTCGGTGGCGATGACGTAGAGGCCGCCGGCGGCCAGCGCCTTTTCCTTGAGCACCTTGATTTCGGCGCGAATCGCCTGTTCCTTCGCATCGCGCTCCGGACCCGGCTCCATGCCTTCCAGCTCGCGCTCGAGACGCATCTCGACATTGCCGCCAAGCTGGATGTCGGTACCGCGGCCCGCCATGTTGGTGGCGATGGTGACGGCGCCCGGCACACCGGCCTGCGAGACGATATAAGCTTCCTGCTCGTGGTAACGGGCGTTCAGGACCTGGAAGTCGGAGAAACCGGACTGGCGCAGGAGATGTGCCAGAAGCTCGGATTTTTCAATCGACGTCGTGCCCACCAGAACCGGCTGGCCGCGCTCATGCGCTGCCTTGATCTCGGTAATGATCGCCTGGAATTTCTCTTCGCCGGTGCGATAAACCTCGTCGTCTTCGTCGATACGCTGGATCGGCAGGTTGGTCGGCACCTCAATGACATCGAGGCCGTAGATGTTGCCGAATTCTTCCGCTTCCGTCGCTGCCGTGCCCGTCATGCCGGCCAGCTTTTCATACATGCGGAAATAATTCTGGAAGGTGACGGAGGACAGCGTCTGGTTTTCCGGCTGGATCTGTACCTTTTCCTTGGCTTCGAGAGCCTGGTGCTGACCTTCGGAATAACGACGGCCGGGCATCATGCGACCGGTAAATTCGTCAATGATGACGATTTCGTCGTTGCGGACGATGTAGTCCTTGTCGCGGGTGAAGAGCTTGTGAGCCTTCAGCGCATTGTTGATGTGGTGGACGATCGCGACGTTCTCGACGTCGTAAAGCGATTCGCCCTTGAGCAGCCCCGCCTGCCGCAGCAGGTTTTCGAGCTTCTCGGTGCCTTCTTCGGAGAAGTTGGCCGAGCGCTGCTTCTCATCGATTTCGTAATCTTCCGGCGTCAAGAGCGGAATGAAGGCGTCGATGGTATTGTAGAGATCGGAACGGTCGTCCAGCGGCCCGGAAATGATGAGCGGCGTGCGCGCCTCATCGACCAGGATCGAGTCGACTTCGTCGACGATCGCGTAGTTGTGACCGCGCTGAACCATCTGGGCGCGGTCATATTTCATGTTGTCGCGCAGGTAATCGAAGCCAAGTTCGTTATTCGTTGCGTAGGTGATGTCGCAGGCATAGGCCTCGCGGCGCTGGTCGTCGTCAAGGCCATGAACGATGACGCCGGTGGTGAGGCCGAGGAAGCGATAGAGCCGGCTCATCGTGGCGGCGTCGCGCTGGGCGAGGTAGTCGTTGACGGTGACGACGTGCACGCCCTTGCCGGCGAGCGCGTTGAGGTACACCGCAAGAGTGGCCACCAGCGTCTTGCCTTCACCCGTTTTCATCTCGGCAATGGCGCCGCCGTGCAGGATCATGCCGCCTGTCAGCTGCACGTCGAAGGGACGCATGCCAAGAACACGGCGCGATGCTTCGCGGGCCACGGCAAAGGCCGGGATCAGCAGGTCGTCGAGTGTCTTGCCGTCTGCCAGCTGCTGGCGGAACTCGGCGGTCTTGGCCGCCAGCGCTTCGTCGGAGAGCGCCTTGGTGGCGTCTTCCAGCGCATTGATGGCTGCGATCTTGCTTTTATAAGAGCGGACGCGGCGATCATTTGCCGAACCGAACAACTTGCGGGCTATTCCGCCGAGACTGACCATCTTACTGGCCCTTTCTGAAATTCCGTTTTGCCGGGCGCTTTGCTCCGTCACGCTGTTTTCAGCACAAATGACGGACTTCGCCCTTCAACGTATCTGGACGCGAGGTTGCGTGACAGATAAGAGGGGGGGCAAATGATGTCAACGGTTCTGCCCGTTACAGAATGGCCACATTCCGGTGTTTGGAAGTTTTTTCAGAGCCGGAAACCATGTCTGGAGCCGGCATTGTCCCCGAAAGGTTCAAAATGTTGCGCTATAATAAAATTGCGGCTGCGGTGATTGTGGCCACGCTCGGCCTCCAGCTTCCGGCTTTCGCACAGGAAGACAAGGTCGTCGCCAAGGTCGGCGATCTGGAAATCCACCAGTCCGAACTCGACCTCGCCATGAGCAACCTCGATCCGCAACTCGCGCAGCTTCCCGACGAGCAGAAGAAGGTCGCAGCCCTTTCCGGCGCGATCGATGTCAAGCTTCTCGTCAAGAACGCCAGCGCCGAAGGTCTGGAAAAGACTGAAGATTTCAAGAAGCGCATGGAATTCATCCAGGACCGTGAGCTGCACAACGCGTATTTCCGCAAGCACGTGGTCGACGCCGTCACCAATGACGAAGTAAAGGCTCGCTACGACAAGGAAGTCGCAGCCCTGCCGCAGGAAGAAGAGATCAAGGCAGCTCACATCCTCGTCGCCAGCGAGGACGAAGCCAAGGACATCATCAAGCAGCTTGATTCGGGCAAGGATTTCGCAGCCCTCGCCAAGGAAAAATCCACCGATTCCAACAAGGATGACGGTGGCGATCTCGGTTGGTTCGGCAAGGGCCGCATGGTTCCGGAATTCGAAGAAGCCGCCTTCGGCCTCGAAAAGGGCGCCTACACCAAAACGCCTGTGAAGACCCAGTTCGGCTTCCACGTCATCAAGCTGGAAGACAAGCGCATTGCGCCGCCGCCGGCTTTCGAGCAGGTCGAGCCGCAGGTTCGTCAGCTTGTCATGCGCGACAAGTACGTTGCCCTCATCGAGAAGGCCAAGGCTGACCAGAAGATCGAAATCATGGATGAGACGCTGAAGAAGGGCTATGACGAAGCCACGAAGGAACAGCAGGCACAGCCGCAGCAGTAAAATTTCGGATTACGGGGCGGCTTAACGGCCGCCCCGTTTCATCTCAGGCCATCTCCAGACATCCATTCCAGAATTTCAGGCGCTTACCATGTCCGTTGCCGTTTCTCCGCTCGCTCCGAAATCCTATCCTGACATGCCTGCGCTCCGCGGCGTTCGAATGGCGACGGCCGCTGCCGGCATCAAGTACAAGAACCGCACGGACGTTCTCTTGATGGTGTTCGACAAGCCTGCAAGCGTTGCGGGCGTCTTCACCAAGTCGAAATGCCCTTCCGCCCCGGTTGATTTCTGCCGCGCCAATCTCGGCGGCGGCGCGGCGCGCGCCGTGGTGGTCAATTCCGGCAATGCCAATGCCTTTACCGGCCTCAAGGGCAAGGCCGCGACCGAGCTGACGGCGAAATCCGCCGCAGCTGCCGTCGGCTGCTCCGAAGGAGAGGTCTTTCTGGCATCGACGGGCGTGATTGGGGAACCCTTGGATGCCTCGAAATTCGCCGGTGTCCTGGGTGACATGAATGTTCGGGCAGAAGCCGATTTCTGGCAGGAAGCTGCCAAGGCGATCATGACGACCGACACCTATCCGAAGGTCGCCAGCCGCACCGCCGAGATCGGCGGCGTGATCGTGACGATCAACGGTATCGCCAAGGGCGCCGGCATGATCGCGCCCGATATGGCGACGATGCTTTCCTTCGTTGTGACGGATGCGGATATTGAGCCTGCCGCGTTGCAGGCCCTGTTATCGGCCGGCGTTGGCCCGACCTTCAATTCCGTAACGGTCGACAGCGATACCTCCACCTCCGACACGTTGATGCTGTTCGCCACGGGCGCTGCGGCCGAAGACGGCCAGGTGAAAGTGACGAATGCCGATGATGAGCGCCTTTCCGGCTTCCGCGCCGCGCTGAACGATCTTCTGAAGGACCTTGCCTTGCAGGTCGTTCGTGATGGCGAAGGCGCGCGCAAGATGGTGGAAGTTACCGTGACAGGAGCGGAAAACGACGCCGCCGCCAAGAAGATCGCCCTTTCCATCGCCAATTCACCGCTGGTGAAGACCGCGGTTGCCGGTGAGGACGCCAATTGGGGCCGTGTCGTCATGGCCGTCGGCAAATCAGGCGAAATGGCGGACCGCGACCGTCTCGCCATCTGGTTCGGCGGCGTGCGCGTAGCCGTCAACGGCGAACGCGACCCGAACTATTCCGAAGCGGAAACCAGTGCCGTCATGAAACTGGAAGACATCACGGTAAAGGTCGATATCGGCCTCGGTCAGGGAACGGCTACCGTCTGGACCTGTGACCTGACGAAAGAATATGTTGCGATCAACGGCGACTACCGGAGCTGACCGTTGGAGCCGAAGAGAATGCAGGACAACAAGGCCGTCAATCTGCCGCTGGTTCGCCGTCTGGAAGCCGTCAGCTTCCGGGCGTGGCCAGCCTCGTCGGTTATTTATGACGGCAGCTGGCAAATCCGTCTCACGGGTTCGCATCCCTCCAAGCGTATCAACTGCGTAGTGCCGCTCGATCCGTCCGATTACGGAAACAGCGCGGTGCGGCTGGAAAAGGCGCGCAAGCGTTTCGATGATTTCGGCCGGCCGCTGGTGGTGCGCGAAACGACGCTGATGCCGCCGCAGCTTGTGGAATTTCTGGTCAATGACGGCTGGTCGATGTTCGAAGAGGTTGTGGTCGTGACGGCCGATCTTTCCGACATGGAGTTGCCGGAAACGCTGGTCAGCCTTCCGAGCCACGATATCGGCCGTTTTGTAGAGGCGAGCATCAAGGTGAGCGATGGCGATCCGGCGCTGCGCCCGGCAATTGCTGAAATCGTCAGTTCCATCAAGCCGACGCTCGGTCTCTTCATCAACGAGGAAGTGGAAGGCAATCCGCTCGCAACCGTGATCTGCGTGCAGGACAACGATCTTGCCGGCATCCTTTCCCTCGATGTCGAAAAGTCGCAGCGTAAGAAGGGCCTTGGTACGCAAATCCTGTCATCCGCACTGCGCTGGGCCAGGATCAGCGGCGCAAAAAGCGCGTGGCTGCAGGTTGAAGCCGCCAATGCGCCGGCAATCGCACTTTATGAGAAATTCGGCTTCTCCGAGGCCTATCGCTATCGCTATTGGCGCAAGGGTTCAGGAGAATGAGCGAGGCCGGCAAAAAAATCCTGCTGGTCGCCGCCTGCGCCCTTCTCGATCAGGATGGCCGCATTCTTCTGGCGCAACGTCCGGAGGGCAAGTCGCTCGCGGGCCTGTGGGAGTTTCCGGGCGGCAAGGTGGAGCAGGGCGAGACGCCCGAGGAAACCCTCGTGCGCGAACTGGACGAGGAGCTGGGTATCAAAACCAAGATCGCCTGCCTTGCGCCTTTGACATTTGCCAGCCACACTTATGAAACATTCCACCTTCTGATGCCGCTTTACGTGTGCCGTCGTTACGAGGGCATTGCGCATGGCCGGGAAGGACAGGCGCTGAAATGGGTAAAACCGCAGGCATTGCGCGATTATCCCATGCCGCCGGCCGATGAGCCGCTGATCCCCTTCCTGCAGGATCTGCTTTAGAACAGGCAATCGCCGGCGTCCCTCGCTTATGATCCCGTCACAGCTTCGTGAAAATGCCCCGTTGTCAGCGCTTTGCCGTGTCAAAACGGGTCTGTGTTAAGAGATCGTTCAGCACCCTCTGGCAGATTGTTAAGCTAAAGAAGCGGTAAACTGCGCGTTACGAGGTTGGTCATGAACGAGGATTTCTGGAAGACGGTGGAAGGTCGTCACTCTTATTCCGATAAATCCAGTCGCACCGGCGTTCTGAACGTCGCATTGCTTTTCGGCACGGCCGTCATCGCCCTGTCGTTGATCATCACACCCATGCTCGCCGGAAAGTCTTCCACGCGTGTGGCGCAGTTCCCCGACAATTACGACATGATCAGCACCGGCTCCATCAAGAAGACAGATGTGGGCAAGACATACTCCATCCGCCGTAGCATAACACAGCCGATGCCGGAAATGCCCTGCGTGGTGACGGGCTACAGCAATGAGAGCGGTTGCTGATCGTTTACCATTGTCGGTAACCGATCTCTCACATAGCCCGTCTAGAATAAGCCGACTTCAATAGGTCATATTGCCGGCTGGCGGATTGGGCATATTCTGTGCTGCGTTCATTTATCGATTTCTGCAGGAATGAAGACGGCGCCAGCGCCGTTGAGTATGGCCTGATAGTGGCCGTGATTTCCGTCGCCCTTGTCGGCGGCGCGAGCGCCATCAGCAGCAATATCAATGCCCTGTTTCAGTTCATCGCCGATACCTTCGCCAGTGTCTGAAACGGTCATTCTTGCGTTCAGGATAGCTTGACTTCCCTGGTCTTCAGGGCGTCCGCCAGGCGCACTTTGGCGGAGCCGGGCTTCAGCGGTTTCTGCTGGCTCTCATGCGGCGCCCAGCCCGAGACATAGATGACGGAGAATGTCGCCCTTATGCGCCCATCCGGATCGGCATAACGTTCAGCATAGAGCTCTGCCGCCCGCATGAAAAAGGCACGGTTGAGCGGTCGTCTGCTACGGCCTGCCAGCGGATTGGCCATGCCCATCGCACGCAGGTCGCGCATCAGCGGGAAAATCGAATCGTAACGTACCGTGTAGGTTTCCGCGTCGGTGACGGGAAGCGTAAAACCGGCGCGTTGCAGAAGCGCGCCGACATCGCGCACATCGGCGAAGGGAATGACGCGCGGGCTTGCCCCGCCGGTCAGTTCCGCCTCTGCCGTCAACAACACGTCGCGCAGTTCCTGCAGCGTCCCGCTGCCGGGAATCGCGCCGAGAAACAGGCCGTCCGGCTTTAATGCCCGCCGGATCTGGATCAGCGCGCCGGGCGTGTCGTTGGTCAAATGCAGGGCAAGCGGTGAAACGATGAGATTGGCGGAGGCCTCTTCCAGCGGCAGATGCTCCATGGATGCCGCCTCCGGAATATTTTCATCCGTGGTGAAACGGCTTTCCGTCTCTATGCGGCGAATGGAATTCACCTTTCCCGTCTGTGCCAGCCGCCGGGCGGCAACGCCGGTGCCGCCATGCAGCTCGATGGCGGTCTCGAACTGGCGTTCGACAATGGCAAGCCTGTCTGCCAGTTCTTCAGCCGCCATGTCGAGAAGAAAAAGGGCCTTGTCGTCGCGCCGGTTCCACGCCCGGCGACGGTTTTGTTCAATCACGGCCTGGTCAAAAAGAATGTCCATCGTCTTGCCTGCTCGGCCTCTGGCGCCATCGGTACGGCGGGGCCGCATTCTGTGTCATGCCGTTTCAGGCATTGCTTTTCCGGCATCAGCCGGAATGATCTGTCTCGCAAAGGCACCCGTTCGGCGCTAAAGTCAACCTCATGGGTGCTGGTGAAGGTCTGTTTTCGGGGATGCTGTCGAAATCCGCGGTCGTACCGCGGGTCGCACGAGACGTGTTGCGTTCGGTCTTCCGCATGATTTACCCGCCGACCTGTGCCGGCTGCACCCGCATGATCGGTGCAGAAGGGGCGTTGTGCCCGGAGTGCTGGCGGGACATTGTTTTTATCGAGCGTCCTTATTGCGAAATTCTCGGCATTCCCTTTGTCCGCGACCATGGCGAAAACATTGTCAGCGCCGAGGCCATTGCCGACCCGCCGCCCTTTGACCGTCTGCGTGCCGCCGCCAGCCATCAGGGCGTCGCCCGCAAGCTGGTGCACCGTCTGAAATATCAGGACCGGACAGAGCTTGCGCGGTTGATGGCGTTGTGGATGCTGCGAGCAGACGACGGAGCGGTCAGCGCCTGCGATTGCATCGTGCCCGTTCCTCTGCATCGCTACCGCTTCCTGCGCCGCCGTTTCAACCAGTCCGCCGAGCTTGCGCGGCATCTGGCCCGGGCGGCTGACAAGCCTTTGCTCGCCGGCACCCTGCTGCGTGTGAAATCGACGGAGCGGCAGGTTGGGCTCTCGGCGATCGCCAGGCGTGACAATATGCGGGGCGCTTTTGCTCTCGCGCCTGGTCTGGAAGCGCATGTTTCAGGCAAGCACGTGGTGCTGGTGGATGACGTTTACACCACCGGCGCGACAGTGCGTGCGGCAAGCCGGGCCCTCCGAAAAGCGGGTGCTGCGGAAGTGACAGTTTTGACCTTTGCAATGGCCATTTCCGGTCCTATATGAAGCCGTAATGACATGAGGAAACCGTGCGCTTGACCGCACGTTTGCGAGGCTTTGAAAACATGGCACCGGTGACAATCTATACGCGGGATTTTTGTGGTTATTGCGCGCGCGCCAAGGCGCTGCTGGATAGCAAGGGCGTGGATTATGCCGAATATAACGCCACGACGACGCCCGAATACCGGCAGGAGATGATCGAGAAATCGGGCGGAACGACCTTCCCGCAAATCTTCATCAATGGCCAGCACGTGGGCGGCTGCGATGATCTTCATGCGCTGGACCGCGCTGGCAAGCTGGACGCGATGCTGGCGGCCTGATCTGCCCGAGCGACGGAGGAAATCATGAGTTTCAAGGCTGCCGCCATTCAGATGCGCTCCGGTGTCGATACGGCGAGGAATGCCGCCGATATGGATCGGCTTGTGCGCGCCGCCGCGGCCGAAGGGGCTGTTTATGTTCAGACCCCGGAAATGACGGGCGCAATCCAGAAGGACAGGCAGGCGCTGCGGGCCCAGCTGCGCGACGATGATGGCGATATCATCGTCGCGACTGCCGCACGCCTTGCCCGCGAACTCGGTATTCACGTCCATGTGGGCTCTACGGCTATTGCCCGCCCGGACGGCAAGATCGCCAATCGCGGCTTCCTCTTCGCGCCGGACGGCTCGCGCATCTGCAGCTATGACAAGATCCACATGTTCGATGTCGATCTCGACAATGGCGAGAGCTGGCGTGAAAGCGCCGCTTACGAGCCCGGCGAGGTGGCGCGCATCGTTGAACTGCCGCTGGGTAAATTCGGTTTCGCAATCTGCTATGACGTCCGTTTCCCGCAGCTTTTCCGGGCGGAAGCTCTTGCCGGCGCTGAGATCCTGACGGTTCCCGCTGCCTTCACGCGCCAGACCGGGGAAGCCCATTGGGAAATTCTGCTGCGCGCCCGCGCCATTGAAAACGGCGCGTTCGTCATCGCCGCCGCTCAGGCGGGCGTACATGAGGACGGGCGTGAAACCTTCGGCCATTCCATCATCATCGATCCCTGGGGTAAGGTTCTGGCAGTCGCCGGCGGCGCTGGCGAGGAGATCATCTTCGCCGAGATCGATACATCGCTGGTGGCGACCGCCCGTGGAAAGATTCCCAATTTGCGCAATGCCCGGGAGTTCGGGCTGGATACGGTCATTCCCCTCAAACCTGTGGGAGGTGAGGCAGCGTGATCCGGTATGCGCTAGCCTGTGAAAAGGGCCACGAGTTCGAAGGCTGGTTTGCCGGCAGCGACGATTTCGATGATCAGTTGCAGCGCGGTTTCCTGTCCTGCCCGGTTTGCAATTCCGCGCAGGTCTCCAAGCTTTTGATGGCGCCGTCGGTTTCCACCGCCCGCAAGAAGGACGAACGCCAGACGCTCGCCATGGATGCCGCCAGAAAAGAGGCGCTTGCAAAAATCCGCGAGGCCGTCGCCAATATTCGCGCCACTGCCGAGGATGTCGGCGACAGGTTTCCCGAGGAAGCCCGCAAGATCCATTATGGCGAAGCGGACGAGCGGGGCATCATCGGCAATGCCTCGGTGCAGGACGCCAGGGCCTTGCTGGAAGAGGGCATTGAGATCGCACCGCTGCCGGTGCTGCCCGACGACATCAACTGAATTTCAGAGACATCGCTTACGCAGCGCCCGGCGTTACCCCTGCGCCGGGCGCTTTGCCAGCATCATGTAGTTGACGTCCATATCCGGCGAGAGGTTCCAGCGATCTTGCAGCACGTTGTAGAAGACGCCTGTCCGGTGGATGATATCCATTCCGCTTGCAACCAGCGGCCGCTCAAGCTCTTCCGGGCGGACCAGCTTTTCATATTGATGCGTGCCGCGCGGCAGCCAGCGCAAAACATTTTCGGCGGCAAAGATCGCCAATGCCCGGGCTTTCAGCGTGCGGTTGATGGTGGCCGCGAACATCAGGCCGCCGGGGCGTACCATTTTCGCGCAGGTGGTGACGAAGAGATCGACATTGGCCACGTGTTCGACCACCTCCATGTTGAGGATGACGTCGAAGGTTTCGCCGGCTTCCTGCAGCTGTTCGGCCGTCACCGCGCGATAGTCGACGCTGACCCCGCTTTCACGGGCGTGGGTGGAGGCGATGCCGATGTTCTTTTCCGAGGGATCCGCGCCTACCACATCGGCGCCCATGCGGGCGACGGGTTCGGAGAGAAGGCCGCCGCCGCAGCCGATGTCGAGAACGCGCAGCCCTTCCAATGGGCGGTGCGCCTTCGGGTCCCGGCCGAAATTGTCGCAGATGCGGTTGCGGATATATTCGAGACGCACCGGATTGAATTTGTGCAGCGGGCGGAACTTGCCGGTCGGGCTCCACCACTCTGCGGCCATCGCGGAGAAGCGATCCACTTCGCTCTGGTCGACGGTCGTCTGTGCGGTCTCGCTCATGGTTCTGCTCCATATTGCTGTTGCATTGAAGTCGGATGATTGCCCCCCGAAGTCAAGACCGCCCGTTCGTTCCTTCGGTAATTTGCCGGGAGCGGATTGCCGCAGGTGGAACTGAAAAGGCATCTCATTTGTTTCATGCTGCGTTCATGCAGCAACGCGTATTTTCCGATCGTGGCAGTATGCGGAACGCATACTCGTCCATCGAACGTGGTGGATGCCGACAAAGGCAAAGCGGGCCTTTGCTTGAGGAGAAAGAAGTGAAGAAAAAACTGTTTGGCGCAATTGCGCTGGTGGCCATGCTCGCCGCGCCGGCACTTGCCGAAGCTGCGACGCGCGGTTTCGCCACCGCGAATGTAAACATGCGATCCGGCCCGAGCACGGCTTATCCGGCCGTCGTCGTGATCCCGGTTGGCGCACCATTGACGGTGCATGGCTGCCTGTCCGATACGCCGTGGTGCGACGTTTCTTTTGTCAACGGTCGAGGCTGGGTCGCCGGTCGTTATATCCAGACGACGTTCCGGCAGAACCGGGTCTATGTTGAGCCGCGTTATTATCGCGACCTCGGCGTTCCCGTGATCACCTTCGAAGCCGGCCGTTATTGGGACCGTTATTATCGCGACCGCGACTTTTACCGTGAGCGTGATCGCTGGCGCCGCCCGCCGCCATCAGGCGGTTACTGGAATGCGCCGCCTCCGAGTGCCGGCTGGGATCGCCCGCGTCCGCGTGACGAGTGGCGTGACGGTCGCCGCGATGACTGGCGCGACGGTCGCCAGGGTGGCGGTCCGAATGACGGGCGCTGGGAACGCCGTTACGGCGACTGGAACCAGGGTGACCGAAATCAGGACAGACCGCGTCGCGACGATGACCGCCGCCGCTGGGAAGACGAGAATCGCGACCGTGACCGCAATCGTGATGCCAATCGCGATCGCGATCGGCAGCGACCTCAATTTGATGGCCAGCGCGGTCAGGTTGAAGGTCAGCCAGCCCCCGCGGCACCGCCTCCTGGTACGGTCGAGCAGGGTTGCATTCTTGGAAGCCCAGGCTGCTCATACCGTTAATGACAAAGCCCGGCGAATATTCGCCGGGCTTTGTCACTGAAGCGTATTGCAACGCTCCGCGGGACTATTTCGCGACACTCGCCTTGCGGGAACGGCTTTTGGGTTTCGCCGCGGCTTCTGCACCCAGTGCCGTCTCCACGGCTGCGATCTTTGGAGCAACCTTCTTCCGCGCTGCAGGCTTGGTCGCCTCCGATGTCTTCAGCAGGGAAAATTCATGCTTTGCCTGTTCCCAATGTTGCGCGTCGCGACCATGGGGATGGCCTTCCTTTTCCCAGAGCGTATATGCCCGCTTGCTGATCCATTCATTTTCCGAAACCTGCATGCTCGTCTCCCGTTGCTGTCTACAGCGCCTATGAGAAGGCGACATTCCGCTTTGGTCCGGCACACGCTCGACAGGAATCAATGCCGGCATTCCAGAGGCCATTACATGCCATGATTTTCCGGGCGTCAAGCAAACATGCTGCATTGCGAAAACCGATTTCTGGCATTTTCTGCCCGTTAAAGCGGTTTGAGCGAAAGACGTTCCTGCCACGCAAGATCAACGTTGCGTGATTGCGCCAAGGCCGCCAAGATGGCCGAACGAACGGGCAGTGGAGGAGGCGGTCTTGGAGCGGAGAATGGAAACGGATGCGCAGGTCATCGTCGAAAAACAGGGAGGGGCGGGCATCATTCGCCTCAACCGGCCGAAGGCCATCAACAGCCTGACCTTGCCGATGGTGCGCGACCTGTTCCATGCGCTTCAGCGTTTCGAGGAGGAACCCGGCGTTGCCTGCGTGGTGGTGACGGGAGAAGGGGACAGGGGGCTTTGCGCCGGGGGCGATGTCCGCATCATTCACGATCTCGGCAAGGCGGGCGACCCACAGGTCCTTGATTTCTGGCGGGAAGAATTTCCGCTCAATTATCGTATCGCTCACTTCGGCAAGCCCTATGTGGCGCTGATGGATGGCATTGTCATGGGCGGCGGCGTTGGCATTTCAGCCCATGGCAGCCATCGTGTCGTCACGGAGCGCACAAAACTCGCCATGCCGGAGACGGGCATCGGCTATTTTCCTGACGTTGGCGGGTCCTGGCTTTTGCCACGGGCGCCGGGCGAATGCGGCACCTGGCTGGGGCTGACGGGCAATGCCGTTACGGCCGCCGACGCCATCTATGCGGGCCTTGCCGATTATCTTGTTCCTTCGGATCGCCTTGGCAGGCTGGTTCAGGATCTATCGCGATCGGCGGATACGGACAGTGTTGAGACGGCCATCACGGCGCACGCCATTGAGGCCGGCGAAGGTATCTTATCCCTCAATCGGGAGATCATCGACGCGACATTCCGTTTTGACACGGTCGAGGAGATTTTTGCCGCGCTTTCGGCGCGCCAAGATGCATTTTCACGCGAGACCCTCGAGGTTCTGCAAAAGCGATCCCCCACCAGCCTGAAGCTGACCCTGAAGCTGCTGCGCCTGGGTCGGGAAAGCGCGAGCCTCATCGAATGCCTTGAGCGGGAATTTGCTGCCGGCACGGAGATATTGCGCCAACGTGATTTTTATGAGGGCGTGCGCGCCGCCCTCGTCGACAAGGATCGCAATCCCCGCTGGTCGCCGGCGCGGCTGGAAGAGGTGCGGGAGGAGGACCTTGCGCCCTATCTCGCCAAGCATTCCGGCAACCTGTTTCCCGATCATCGCCTTTAGTGAGGCGCAAAAGAAATCCGGGTTCGTGGCTTATATGAAATCCTCGCCTTCCAAGTGAATATTATTTGGGCGAAATTTCCAATCCATCCTCCGGCAAGGCATAGTTGTTTCTCGCGGGCGTTGCCGCCGCCCGCTATGTTGAGCACCATTCGAATTGCCGGGGGTATTCATGAAACGTCTTCTCATTATCGGAACTGCCATCGCCGCTCTTTTTTCAGTTGCGGCGCAGGCGCAGTCTCCGACTACCATTCTCAACGCGTCCTATGATGTCGCCCGCGAGGTCTTCGCGGCCGAGAACGAGGCTTTCATCAAGCAGCATCCGGGCGTAACCGTCGATCAGTCGCATGCCGGCACCTCCAAACAGGCGCGTGCCATCGTCGAGGGTCTTGAAGCCGACGTCGTCACTTTCAACCAGGTGACCGATGTCGATTTTCTGGTGAAGCAGGGTTTCGTTTCCGCTGACTGGCAGAAGGATTTCCCGAATGACGCATCGCCCTTCTATTCCTTCCCCTCCTTCCTTGTCCGCGCCGGCAACCCCAAGGGAATCAAAGACTGGGACGATCTTGTCCGCGACGACGTGAAGGTCGTTTTCCCCAATCCGAAGACCTCCGGTAACGCGCGTTACACCTATCTCGCCGCCACAGCCTACGCCAAGGAAAAGTTCAAGGGCGACGACGCGAAGGTCCAGGAATTCGTCAAGAAAATCTTCGACCATACGCCTGTTTTCGACACCGGAGGCCGCGCTGCAACCACCACTTTCGTGGAGCGTGAAATCGGTGACGTCTTGATTACCTTTGAAGCGGAGACCCGCGGCATCGCCAAGCAATATGGCGCCCAGAAGGTGGAAGGCGTCGTGCCCTCCGTCAGTCTGCTGGCCGAATTCCCGGTTGCCGTGGTGGACAAGGTCGTCGACAAGCGTGGCTCTCGCGATCTGGCGAAAAGCTATCTCGACTTCCTCTATACCGAAGAGGGGCAGCGCATCGCCGCTGAATTCGGCCACCGTGTCCATAATGAAAAGGTTGTCGGTGAGTTCAAGGACAAGTTTCCGGCCATCCGCCTCGTCAACGTCAATGACGTTTTCGGTGGCTGGACTAAAATCCAGAAAGAGCATTTTGCATCCGGCGCGACGCTTGATACGCTCTACGGCAGCCGCTAATCACAGCGACAGCAACATTTGAATGACCCGGCGGGAAACTGCCGGGTCGCTTTTTGATTGATGGGGGCGGGGTTTGAAGCGGAATGTTCTGCCGGGGCTGAAATTGTCCCTTGGCGTTACCCTCACTTACGTCGCCATCATTGTGCTTTTGCCGCTCTCGGCGCTTGTGTTCAAGGCGGCAAGCCTCGGGCCCGCCGAGTATTGGTCCATCATTTCCTCGCCGCGCGCCGTCGCCAGTTACCGTGTCACCGTGCTCTGCGCACTCGCCGCAACCCTGTTCAATGTGATCTTCGGACTGGCGCTCGCCTGGGTGTTGACGCGCTACCGCTTTCCCGGCTGGCGTTTTGTCGATGCGATCGTCGATCTTCCCTTCGCGCTTCCCACCGCCGTCGCCGGCATCGCCCTGACGACGCTGTTTGCCGGCAATGGCTGGCTCGGCTCGGTGCTGGCGCAATTCGGCATCAAGGTGGCCTATACGCCGCTTGGCATCATGGTGGCGATGGCTTTTACCAGCCTGCCCTTCATCGTGCGCACCGTGCAGCCGGTGCTGGAAGACCTCGATCCGGCGCTGGAAGAAGCGGCGCAGTCGCTCGGTGGTTCCGATCTTGAAATTTTCCGCAAGATCATCCTGCCGCTCCTGACTCCGGCTCTGCTCGCCGGTCTCTCGCTCTCTTTCGCCCGCAGCCTGGGTGAATTCGGGGCAATCATCTTCATCGCCGGCAATCAGCCGTTCTCGACGGAAATCACCGCCCTGCTGATCTTCATCCGGCTCGAGGAATATGATTATCAGGCGGCAGCGGCCATCGCCTCCGTGTTGCTTATCACCGCCTTCGTGATGCTGGCGGTGACCAATTATCTGCAGGCGCGCGCGCTTCGATATACGGCGAGGGGCTGAGAAGATGAGCGGCGTTTCCTCACATCGCAAACCGCCCCGTGTCGGCGATGCACCTCTTGTGCGCCGCTGCTTGATCGCCTTCGTGCTCATCATCGGCACGCTTCTCGTTGTGGCACCGCTCGTCATCATCGGTATCGAAGCGTTCTCGCAGGGCTGGAAGGCCTATTCGGCCACCATCACCCATCCGGATACTCGTCACGCCATTATGCTGACGGTGCTGACCGCACTGATCGCCGTGCCGGTCAATACGGCCTTTGGTGTTGCAGCGGCATGGTCCATCACCAAGTTCGATTTCCCGGGCCGGCGCTTCCTGCTGGTGCTGATCGAGATACCTTTCTCGATTTCACCGATCGTTGCCGGTGTCGCATATCTCTTCGTATATGGTTTGCAGGGCCTGTTCGGGCCGTTTCTCGACGCGCATGATATCAAGATATTGTTTGCGCTTCCCGGCATCGTTATCGCCTCAATGTTCGTGACGGCACCTTTCGTGGCGCGTGAACTCATTCCGCTCATGCAGGCGCAGGGTCGTGATCTCGAGGAGGCGGCGACCTCGCTTGGCGCATCCGGCTGGCGAACCTTCTTTTCGGTGACCTTGCCGAACATCAAATGGGCGCTGCTTTATGGTGTCGTGCTGTGCAACGCCCGCGTAATGGGGGAATTTGGCGCCGTATCTGTGGTGTCAGGCAATATTCGCGGTCAGACCAATACGCTGCCGCTGCATATCGAGCTGCTTTATCACGATTACCAGACGGCTGGCGCTTTCGCCGCGGCGTCGATCCTCGCGACCCTCGCCGTCGTCACCATCATCGCCAAGGTGGCGCTGGAACGGCGCGGCGCAGGGCGCGGGCGTAAAAAGACCAACGGCGATGCCGCCATCGCCACGGAGACCTGATTCCTATGAAAATCCGCCTCGAAAATGTGGTGAAGACCTTTGATACGTTCCGTGCCGTGCGCGATGTTTCGCTTGATATCGAAAGCGGCGAGCTTCTGGCGCTGCTCGGTCCGTCAGGCTCCGGCAAGACCACGATTTTGCGCATGGTCGCCGGCCTCGAATATAGCGATGGCGGCCAGATTTTCTTCGGGGAGGAGGATGCCACCAATATTCCGGTGCGTGACCGCGGTGTCGGATTTGTGTTCCAGCATTATGCGCTATTTCCGCATATGACGCTCAACGAAAATATCGCCTTCGGCATGAAGGTCTCTAAGGTGAACCGGGACAGGGCGGCTATCGCCGCGCGCGTCGAAGAATTGCTGCGACTGGTGAAGCTCGATGGCCTGGGCGACCGTTTTCCCGCGCAGATTTCCGGCGGCCAACGGCAGCGCGTGGCGCTGGCGCGGGCGCTTTCGGTCGATCCCAAGGTGCTATTGCTGGATGAGCCTTTCGGAGCGCTGGACGCCAATGTGCGTCGCGACCTGCGCCGCTGGCTGCGCGAGATCCACGATTCGCTCGGCATCACGACGATTTTCGTGACGCATGACCAGGAAGAGGCGCTCGATCTGGCCGACCGGGTCGTCATTCTCAATCAGGGCGAAATCGTGCAGCAGGGCACGCCGAAGGAGGTCTGCCGCCAGCCGAACAGTGCCTTCGTCATGCGCTTTCTGGGCGACGCCAACCGGGTTGCCGGTGTGGCGCGCGGCGGAAAGGTGTATGTGGGTGAGAATGAACTGCCCTTCTCCTATGCTCAGGGCGATGGCGCGGTTGATATTTACGCGCGTCCCGGCGATCTGGAGTGGGAAGACCTGCATGACGGCATACCGGCGTCCGTGGAGCGCGTCCTTGACCGCGCCGGTGAGCGCCGGGTGATCGCCAGTACCGACGGCGGCGATATTCTGGAATTCGACGTGCCGCCCGAAAACGACGTCGCCGCCGGAGATCGCGGTTCCGTCATCATTCGCCGGGCGAAGATTTTCCCGGCGCCGTAAGGCGCCAAGGGCCTTTGCCCGCTTAAAACAGAAGTTCGAATGCGCTTTCGGCTATCAGCCTGCCGTTGATCACAAGGTCGACCCGGTGGACACCGGGATAGTGTTTGCGGGTCGTAAAATCACGTATGGCGCGGCTGATTGACAATGTACATGTCTCGCCGGGCGGAAGCTCGACTTCCTTCCACTTGAAGACCTTCGCGGAGGCATCGCCGCTCTTCTTCACATAATGCACGGCGTAATCGATCACCAGCTTTTGCCGGCTCTTCGCCGTCGAAGTGAAAGAGGCGGAAATCCGCACCGGATTGCCGAGAGCGACTTTTGCCGGCAACACCTCGAACGCCGCAAGTGTAATCTGCGCCTCCTCATGCGCCCCGAGATGGGCAAGCGCTGCGGTGTCGCCCTTCTTGATCAGCGTGCGCAAGGCCTGCCGCATGATCCAGCGTGTATGCGGGTTGTCCTTCGGCCATCCATCGATGAGCGCCAGCACAAAAGCGGGATTGTCCTTGGTGATGTCGTTCAGGTGGTTGGCGACGGATTTGCGCACATACAGCGCCTGGTCTGCTTTCATGGTGTCGAGGATCGCTGTAACCGGCGAGGGATCATCGATCAGGGGCTTGAGCTGGAATGACCATGGCAGGCGAGGCCGGCAGCCTTCGCTGGCAAGCCGCCGCACATGCTCATTTTCGTGCCGTGACCAGGTTTCCATCACGGCAAGGGTGGCGGTCAGGTCCTTTTGCAGAAAATGCCGGATGGCGAATTCCGAGGAGCCAAAGCGGGTGAAATATTGCAGCGCGTCCATGGAAAGATCGAAATCATCAAGGCCGTAAAGCGCGACATACTCCGGAAGCGAAATCGAAGCGAAACCGTTGCCGATGCCGGGCGCTGCGGCGGTGAGGATTTCGATGTTGCGGGCATAGTCGCCAGGAAGCGTCGCATGCAGGCTTGTTGCCACCTGCCGCATGCGCTGCATGATGCCCAGCGCTTCAAGGTTTTCGGTGGCGAGCGCCATGAAGGCGGAAGCGTCGAAGGGCGGATGGACGGCCCTGGTCTGATCGGCGATATGCTGCAGTTTCTCGTGGTTGAAGATTTCCTTCAGTGCCGGTGCCGCCGTGTCGCTCATAATGTCCCCAAAGTTCACTTTTTGTTCTTTTAAGGCAGGAGGAGATCCGAGGCAAGGGAAGACTGAGTCGCTTTCGAATACAAACGTCTCCTCCCCGTCCGGGGAGAAGTTCGCGGTAGCGGGATGAGAGGGCAAGGTTAGCGAAAAGTCGCGAGCTCGCCCACTCATCCGGCCCTTCGAGCCACCTTCTCCGCGGCGGGAGAAGAATTTTCTGGAAAAATCAGCTCATCTGGCTGACGAACTTCGTCTCCAGATAGGCCTGGACAGCTTCGGAGCCGCCTTCCGTGCCATAACCGGAGTCCTTGATACCGCCAAAGGGGACTTCGGGAAGAGCGAGGCCGTTGTGGTTGATCGTCAGCATGCCAGCCTCGACCTGCTGGCCGAGCGCGTGCGCGGTCTTGACCGAACCGGTGAAGGCATAAGATGCAAGGCCGAAGGGCAGGCGGTTCGCCTCGGTGATGGCGTCATCGAAGCTTGAGAACCGGTTGATAATGGCGACCGGGCCGAAGGGTTCGTCATTCATGATCTTGGCTGATGTCGGCACATTGGCGAGAACCGTCGGCTCGAAGAAATTGCCCTTGTTACCGATGCGGCGGCCGCCGGTCCTCAATTCGCCGCCATGCGAAACGGCGTCGTTGATGAGGCCTTCCAGCGCCGGGATGCGACGTTCATTGGCGAGCGGGCCCATCACAACACCATCTTCCAGGCCATTGCCCACCTTGATCGCCTTGGTTGCTTCCACAAAACCTTCAAGGAACCGATCGGCCACGCCGTCCTGCACAAGGAAGCGGGTAGGGGCGACACAGACCTGGCCGGCATTGCGGAACTTGGCAAGCGAGGTGACTTCGATGGCCTTGTCGATATCGGCGTCGTCGAAGATCATGACAGGCGCATGGCCGCCCAGTTCCATCGTTGCACGCTTCATGTGCCTTCCGGCCAGCGCAGCCAGATGTTTGCCAACGGGGGTGGAGCCTGTGAAGGATATCTTGCGAATGACCGGATGCGGAATGAGATATTCCGAAATCTCTGACGGTACGCCATAGACGAGGCCGACGACGCCCGCCGGAACGCCCGCATCAACAAAGGCGCGGATGAGTTCGGCAGGCGACGCCGGCGTCTCTTCCGGCGCCTTGACGATGATGGAGCAGCCGGTTGCAAGCGCGGCGGAAAGCTTGCGGACGATCTGGTTGATCGGGAAGTTCCATGGCGTAAACGCTGCAACGGGTCCGACCGGCAGCTTGATGGCCAGCTGTGAGACACCGGTTGCCCGTGCCGGGATGACCTGCCCATAGGTGCGGCGCGCCTCTTCTGCGAACCAGTCGATGGTGTCGGCCGCGCCCATGATTTCAGTGGCGGACTGCGCCAGCGGCTTGCCCTGTTCGCGGGTCATGATGTAGGCGATCTTGTCCTTGCGCTCGCGCAATATGTCGGCCGCCCTGCGCATGATCTTGGAGCGCTCAAAGGGCGAGGTGTCGCGCCACACCTTGAAACCCCGCTCGGCTGCGGCGAGCGCCAGATCGAGGTCTTCCTTCTCGGCATGCGCAATCGCGCCGATGATTTCGTCCGTCGCCGGATCGGAGACGGCGATTGTCTTACCGGAAACGGCATCGCGCCATTCGCCACCAATGAGAAGTTTGATGTCGGGATAGGTGTGCATAGGGGCTACCTTCATGATGCGGCCGATACGGCGCATGCCGCCCGGCCCGGAGAGGTGAACAGAATTTTCCTGGCCGGACGAAATCCGGCGTCGCAGCTTTCGCAGCGTGGAACAGGTGTCTGGGCTTTTCCGGCGGAGGTCGTGGACTGCCGGAAACGGAAACGACAGTGCTTATATTAAGTTCCGGGCGGTATGTTTCAACCGCTTGCCCGAGGTAATGCCATGATTTTTATGTGACGCGGAACCATCATTCGCCGTTTGTGCCGCCATGGAAGTCGATGCCGTTTTTCGGCCGCAACGGCGGGCGCGAATCACGTTGCTCCGTAAGGAAACGGTGGAAATTCGGCCACAATTCGGCCGTGGTCACGCTGGACGGATCAGGGGCGGGCGGTGCGCGGCGTTGCCGGTTGCGTCATAACAGGGCGCGCAACGTCAAAAAGTACAATAAGACGGAAAAATTATCCAAAGGGTTTACTCAATACCTAGAGAAAATACGGATAAAATCTCAGTGAGGATATAACATCGGTTCCTGATATATATGCTGTTGGCGGTTCCCTTGACCTTCCAGGGTTGGCGAAAACCCTCGACCTGAACGTTATCGATGGAGAAAAATTATGAATTTCGCCCGGGTACTTCTCAGTGCGTTCATGTCGCTCTTGTGGCTTTCCTGTGCCGAGGCGGGAGACATAGCCAAGCCGCAGGGCAAGCCGATATTAACCATATCCGGCAACATCACCAACACCAATACCGATGGAGCTGCGGAATTTGACCGCGACATGCTGGAAGCGCTCGGCATGGACACCGTGGAGACGACGACACCGTGGCACGACGGCCGTGTCCGTTTTGACGGTGTGTCGCTTGCCAAGCTGATGGATGTCGTCGGCGCAAAGGGCACCAGTGTCACGGCGGTGGCTCTCAACGATTATGTGAGCACGATACCGGTTGAAGACTTTAAGAAATTCAATGTTATCCTCGCCATCAAACTGGATGGCAATTATATGACAGTACGCGAAAAGGGCCCGTTGTTTGTCATCTATCCCTATGACAGCGACCCGGAACTGCAGAAGCAGACTTATTATTCGCGGTCCGCATGGCAAGTCGCCAAACTGATAGTGGAATAAAGGTGCCGTTTGCGAAAACTTGTGGCGGTGATCATCTGTTGCTTCGTCCTGGCAACGGGCTATATCGCTTTCGTCATTGCCGAGCGGCAGACCGCTCTGCAGAAGTTCGCCCGCTATAATGACTCATGGGCCGTCAGCCAGACCGTAGCCGAATATCTGCGCCTCCAGAATAAACTCGCTGTGTTCGCGCTTAATCCCGGCAGGGTTGACCGGGATGAATTGCAGCTGCGTCTGGATATCATGCTCAGTCGCCTGGAGCTGTTGAAGCAGGGCAACCTCGGCGCTTTCATCAATGAAAAGCAGCAATGGCGGGATCTGGTAACCCGCCTTGACGCCGTTCTGGCGCGTCTCGAACAGCAGATAAACAGCTTGAATTCGAGCGATGTGCCCGATCTTCTTGCCGCCATGAGCGCGCTGGATGCGCCGATGACGACGCTCGCGTCGTCTTCCGTCGCGTATGATGTGAATCTGATCGATACCGCCCATGAGGATGTCCGCAAGCTCCACATCGTCTATACGGCGCTGGCTGGCGGTCTCATCCTCTGCGGCATCGCGCTTGTCATATTGCTGCTTCGCCAGAACGATCTCCTGAACCGCGCGCAGAAAAGCATGCGCGGGCTGACGGACGATCTGCGCGCCGCGACGCTGGAGTTGCAGGCAAAGAATGTCCGTCTGGAGCATGATGCCTATCACGATGCGCTGACGGGCCTGCCGAACCGGGCGCTGTTCCGGCAGGAACTGATCGAGCGGCTGCGCCGGTCCTTCGGTGGCACCGGTACGACAGCCATATTGTTGCTCGATCTCGACGGGTTCAAGGATGTCAACGACACGCTCGGCCACGATGCAGGCGATGCGCTGCTTCAGGCCGTGGCGCAGCGCCTCTCGGCCATCGGCGGCGATTATGACATGGTTTGCCGCCTTGGAGGCGATGAGTTCGCGGTTGTCTCCGACGATCTGAATGAGGACGCCGCGCGCCGTCTTGCCACCAAGCTCATCGATCAGATCAGCCGCACCTATCAGCTGGGTGAGCAGGAGGTCAAAATCGGCACCTGCATCGGCATAGCCATATCGCACGGTGCAGTGGATGCGGATGAATTGTTCAAGCGGGCGGATCTGGCGCTTTACGAGGCGAAAGCCATCGGTCCAGGCCGTGCGAGCGTTTTCAAGGTTCGGATGCAGAAGCAGCTGACCGAGAAGAAATCCTTCGAAGCCGATCTGCAGACGGCACTGCAGAACGACGAGATGGAAGTTTATTACCAGCCGCAGGTGGCGACGCAGACGCGCAAGCTTTGCGGCTTCGAGGCGTTGCTTCGCTGGAAACATCCGGTGCGCGGCGATGTGCCCCCCAGTGTGTTCATTCCCGTCGCGGAAAGAACCGGTCTCATCCATTCGCTCGGAAAGTGGGTGATGGAAACCGCCTGCCGCGAGGCGATGGGCTGGGACGAGGACATGAAGGTCGCCGTTAATCTATCACCCGTTCAGTTCCACAGTACCAACCTTATTCAAAACGTCATGGGCGCGCTTGAAAAAAGCGGACTGGAACCAAGCCGGCTCGAACTTGAGATCACCGAATCGATCCTGCTCAACAAGAGCGACCAGACGATCAACACGCTGTCGCGGTTGAAGGCAGTCGGCATCAAGATCGCCATGGATGATTTCGGCACTGGCTATTCATCGCTCGCCAATCTGCGCGGCGTCCCCTTCGACAAGATCAAGATCGACCGATCCTTTCTGCGCGATATCACCAGCGACCGGGATGCGCTGGCGATCGTGGAATTCGTGGTCGGCGTTGGCCGCAGTTTGCGAATGACGACGATTGCGGAAGGTATCGAGACGGAAGAGCAATATGAATGCGTCAGGCGTCTGGGATGCGACCAGGTTCAGGGATATCTGATCAGCAGGCCGCTGCCGGCCAAGGAGCTCGTCGCCTGGAGCTCTGCCTGAGACGCGCCTGTCCTGGCGGCCATTGGAATTTTTACCAAGTGATACTGTCGCTCGCGAAAACCCATACCGGTTACCGCAACGATGCTGTAGAGCATTTTCGGTTGATACGGGACCGTTGCGGCGAGACGACCGGATTTTGCGAAAAGGCTTGAGACATGGAAATACTGGACGTGCATGGAGTTGCCCTGCCTCTTTCTTCCGATGAGGTGTCGCCCGTCATCTGGCAGGCGCTGACCGACGGCAGCTACGAGGCGAAGGAGGCTCGCAGCGTCCTGAAAGCCATCAAGCCCGGTGATCGGGTGCTGGAGCTGGGTTCCGGTATCGGGATCATCACGTCGATCATTGCAGGGATCAAGGATGTTTCCGTATGGGCTTTCGAGGCCAACCCCGCGACTGCGGCGCTGGCCGAGCGGGTGATCAAGGCCAATTGCCGGGGTAACGTCGTGTTTTCGCAGGGGCTTCTCACCGCCGACGAGCCAAGCTCCTATTCTTTTTACGTTCGCAGGGATCTCTGGATGTCGTCCATGGACGAAAATCAGGGTCCCTATGAAAAACGCATCGAAATCTCCTCCGCCAACATCGATGAATTCATCGCGAGCCGCGGCATCACAGCGCTCGTCATGGATATCGAGGGTGCGGAACGCGATCTGCTAGGCAGGGCCGACCTGAGCGGCGTGGAGCGGATATTCGTCGAGCTGCACGACCACCTCTACGGTCTCGCCGGCGTCCGCGACATTATGCAGGCACTCACCGCCAAGGGTTATGCCTATGATCCGCGCGGCTCTCGCGGTCCTTGCGTGCTGTTTTCCCGGGATGACAGCCCGAGGGAATACGATCCCGAGGTGGATTGAAAGCCGGGCATCTCAAGCCAAGGGCGACGTTGGAGAGTTTGTTTCAAGCTGCGGGCAGGCGCTAAGCGTTCTGCGCGCAATCATTTACCAACCGCTTGCGCCATCTGGCGCAACCTTTGGCGCTTCATGCCGTTTAGTGCCCGTGCCGCAATTCATCTGGCAGCAGGCAGCTCTATTATTATTGCGAAAAATGCAATTCATTCCGAATTATTATTGTAATTGTTGAAGCCATTTTCCTGCGTCATTATCCCTCCATCAAACCGGCGCACAACAGGATGCACCTGAGATTCCAACGCAACCGAAGGAGAAACGATCATGGGCTTTGTTAAGACGACAGACGGAACCGAAATCTTCTACAAGGACTGGGGCCCGAAGGATGCCCAGCCGATCGTTTTCCACCATGGCTGGCCGCTCTCGTCCGATGACTGGGATGCGCAGATGCTGTTCTTCGTCTCCAAGGGTTTTCGTGTTGTCGCCCATGACCGCCGTGGTCACGGCCGTTCCGCCCAGGTTGCCGATGGTCACGACATGGACCACTACGCCGCCGACGCCTTCGCCGTCGTCGAAGCGCTGGATCTGAAGAATGCCGTCCATATCGGCCATTCCACCGGTGGCGGCGAAGTTGCGCGTTATGTCGCCAAGCATGGCGAACCCGCCGGCCGTGTCGCCAAGGCGGTTCTCGTTTCCGCCGTACCGCCGCTGATGCTGAAGACCGAAGCCAATCCGGAAGGTCTCCCGATGGAGGTTTTTGACGGCTTCCGCTCAGCGCTTGCCGCAAACCGTGCGCAGTTCTTCCGCGACGTGCCGGCCGGCCCGTTCTATGGCTTCAACCGCGATGGCGCGACCGTGCATGAAGGCGTGATCCAGAACTGGTGGCGTCAGGGAATGATGGGTGGTGCAAAGGCCCATTACGACGGCATCAAGGCCTTCTCGGAAACCGACCAGACCGATGACCTGAAGAATATCAGCGTTCCGACGCTTGTTCTGCACGGTGAAGACGACCAGATCGTTCCGATCGCCGACTCCGCTCACAAGTCGGTGAAGCTGCTGAAAAACGGCACGCTGAAGACCTATCCCGGTTTCTCGCATGGCATGCTCACCGTCAATGCCGATGTGCTGAACGCCGATCTGCTGGCCTTCATCAAGGGCTGATACTTTTGCGACATCAGAATGCGGCCGATCATTCGGCCGCATTTTGCGTTTCGCATCAGGCGAGGCGGCCTCGCCAGACATTGCGGTAAGAGGTGAGACCGGGAATGTCGTGCGGCGTGAAATGGCGCTCTCGACCGGCAAGCGGTTTGATGCCGGTAAGCAGGGCCGCGCCCGCGCTGGTGCCGGTTGATCCTTCGACCGCCGTTACGTCCGTCTCTGCAAAGCCGGCCAGCGCCTTCAGATAAAGGGCGTTGCTGGCGAAAGGGCCTTCGACAAGGATGGGACCTTTCCGCCCGATGAGCGAAAGGCTGAATTCCGTCATCAACGCCAGGTAAAGCGATGTCGCCGCGTGTCGCTCTGCAGCGGTGGCGTTTTTATCGCTGAGCCACTGCGCCGTCTTGTCCGGAAACGGGCCGGAGCCGCTGACAACACTCGGCAGCAGCATCATGCCCCTGGCCACAACGCCGCCGAGAGCTGCGTCTATTGCTTCGTCTTTCGCTTCTCCGAATTGCTGTGCCAGCATTTCATATTCCCTGCCGCCCATGAAGCGAGAGGAGGGAACGGGACGGCCGAAAGCATCGACATTCAAGAGTGTGTCGCGGATGGGATCGAGCGCACCCGCCGCGCCGCCAATGGCGAAATTCACCACCCAGGTGCCGGTGGAGACGACCGAAAAATCACCGTCGCGGCGCAGAAGATGCGGCAGGAGCGAGGCGTTGGAATCGTGGATTCCACAATAAACCGGCATATGCGGCGAAAGGCCGGTTTCGATTGCCAGTGATTGGTGGATTGTACCCAGGACATCGAAAGCGGAGCGGACCGGCGCCATTAACGTCTCGATACCGAGACGCTCGACGAGCGAGGAGAAGCTCTTCCGGCGCGGGTTCCAGAGATCGGTATGACAGCCGAGCGAGGTCGTTTCCGTGGCCCGAATGCCGGTCAGACGTCCCGCCCAATATTGTGGATAGGTAACGATGCTGCGCACCCTGGCGAAATCGTTCGGAAAGGCCGTCTTCTGGAAATGTATTTGCGCGCCAAGGTTCAGCCCGGCGGGAAGCTGTGGTGAACCGGTCTCGGCAAAATCGGGCCGGATGTTGCGATAGGCTTCCTCAATGGCTGCGGGATAGCTGTGTTCATAATCGAGCACAGGCATGGCGAGGTCGCCGTTCCCATCGAGAAGTGCTGCCGAAGCGCCATGGGTCGTGATGGAAATCGCATCGAAGCCGGGCTTCTGGCCGAAACGCTGAAGCGTGGAGAGAATGAAGCGCCAGAGCATCTCCACATCGTAATGCGGATAAATTCCATCGCGGAGGACGGGGTTCGCCTGTTTTTTGCTGGCAATCTCCTCGCCGCTGCCGGTGTCGATGACGACGACCTTGGCGTTGGTCTTGCCGATATCGATGACCGCGACGCGGTCCGGTCTGGTGCTCTTGCTCATGGCAGATGGAACACCGTCACCAGGTCTTTTGCGACCGGCGAATTATCGGGATTGCTCTCCATGATATCGGCCATGTGGGCCCACCACTTTTTCATCACGGGATGCTCTGGCAGAGCCGCCATGCGATGGGTCTTCGGGCGCGTCAGCACGCCGAAAAGGATGTTGGTTTCCGGGTCGAGATGAATGGAATAGTCACTCACCCCTTCCTCGTGCAGCAGCGTCACCAGTTCCGGCCATATCTCGTCATGGCGCTTTTTATATTCGGCCTCTTTTCCCGGAAAGAGTTTCATCTTGAAGGCGTATTTTTCGAGTTCCGTCATGGCTCAGCTTCTCATGGACCGAAGGCGGCGGACAACGATGGGGATGGCGATGGTGATGATCAGCAGCAGGCCAACGAAGATCGACATGACGATGCCGGGCACATTTAAAAGACCAAGCCCGAAGGTGACGAGGCCCATGACGAAGGCTGCGATGACGACGCCTGCGATGGTGCCGGAGCCGCCGAGGATCGACACGCCGCCCAGCACAACCATCGTGACGACCTCCAGCTCCCAGCCCTGAGCAATCGACGGCCGCGTCGAACCGAGCCGCGAGGTGAGGCAGACGGCGGCAATGCCGCTCATCAGGCCCGTGAGCAGGAAGAGGATGAACTTCACCCGCTCGACGGGGATGCCGGAGAAACGGGCGGCGAACGGGTTGTTGCCGATCACATAGACCTGCCGGCCAAAATTGGTGGCATGCAGCAGAACGGCGAAGAGAATGGCCATGGCGATAAACAGGACGAATTCGAACGAAATCACCCAGAAGACGTAACCCTGACCGAAATAGGCGAAATCGGCGGGGTATTTGCCATAGGCCTGATCACCCAGCACCATGTAGGAAATGCCGCGAAACAGGCTCATGGTACCGATGGTGACGACGATGGACGGCAGTTTCAGCCCGGCGACCAGGAAACCGTTGAAGGCGCCGCACAAAAGCCCGGTGCCGATGCCGATCGCAACAAGGCCCGGCGTGCCGGCGCCCATCTGCGCCGCAGCGCCCATGGCGGTGGACGCGAGCGCGATGATGGCGGCGACCGAGAGATCGATCTCACCGGCGATGATCAGCAGCGCCATGGCAAATGCGATGATGGCCTTTTCCGTGAAATTGAAGGTCGCATCAGACAGGTTCCAGGCATTGAGGAAATAGGGCGAGGCCAGCGAATTTGCGATGAAGATCAGGATCGCGACGCCGAGCAGCAGCACTTCCCAGCTGCCCATGATGCGACGTAGAGGTGTTCCCAGCTTGTCTGGAATGATGCGCGGGCTTTGTGTTGAATGGGATGGCGTGCTCATGCTGCGGCCTCCGTGGGCTGATCACCTGCGGCGCGGTCCCGCAGGATGATGCGGCCTTTCCTGGCTTCGGCGCGGGCGTTGAAGACGACGGCGAGCACGATGACGACGCCTGATATCGCCATCTGCGCGAAGGGCGAGATGCCAATGACGGGGAGCGCGTTCTTGATGACGCCGAGGAACAGCGCGCCAAGCACGGCACCCGCCACCGAACCGATGCCGCCCGCAATCGAGATGCCGCCGATCACATTTGCCGCCACGCTGTCCAGTTCGAAGCCGGCGGCGATGTCGACATAGGCAACCGCGTAACGCGACACCCAGAGATAGCTGGCGAGACCGGCGAGCGCGCCCGAGAGCACGAAGGCGAAGAAGCGCGTGCGGCCGACATCGATGCCTGCATAAACGGCTGCACTCGGATTACCGCCCGAGGCATAAGCGGAGCGGCCGAAGGAAGTCCGGCCGAGCACCAGCCAGGCGCCGGCGATGATGAGGATCGCCACCCAGGAAAGGACCGGCATGCCGAGAATCATGGTGCGCGGCACGTTGAGGAAAGTGGGGGATAGCTGGTGCGCATTCACCCAGCCGCCGCCCGAAAGCACGAAGGCCATGCCGCGATAGATGGTGAGTGTACCAAGCGTGACGACGATGGGCGGAATGCCGAGCCACCAGACCAGAACGCCGTTGAGCGAGCCGAGAAACGCGCCGATGCCGACAGCCATGACGATAAGAAGCGGCAGCGGAATGCCCGGAAAGGCAGCGTTGGTCATCGCCACCGCCATACCGGTAAAGGCAAGATTGGCTGCGACCGAAAGGTCTATGGATTTTGTAAGGATGACCGCCATCTGGCCCAGCGCCAAAATGATGAGAATGGAGGTATCGTTGAAGATGTTGACGAGATTGCCGGGCCGGCCGAAGCCGGGGGCGCGCATCGCAAAACCGGCGATCATGACGATGATGATACCCGCCAGCAGCCATTCGCGGTTTTTGAGTAGACGTTGCATGTTAGCCCCTCTCAGGCATTGCCGGTGGCGGCGCGCACCAGCTTTTCCGGGGAAAAATCGGCGCGTTCGAACTGGCCCGCCATCAGGCCTTCGCGCATGACGATGGCGCGGTCGGACATGCCGAGGATTTCGGGAAGTTCGGACGAGATCATGATGATCGACAGGCCTTCGGCCGCGAGCTCGCTGATGAAGCCGTGCACCGCTGCCTTGGAGCCGATATCGATGCCCTTTGTCGGCTCATCGAGAATGATGACCTTTGGCTGGGTGGCGAGCCATTTGCCGATCACCACCTTCTGCTGGTTGCCGCCTGAAAGCGTACCGACCGGCACCGAAAGGGCGGCGGCGCGCAGATCGAGCCGCGAGGCATATTTGCGCGCAAGCGCGAATTCGTTGGCGGCGGCCAGGAAGCCCTTGCGCGAGGTGCGAGTAAGTGAAGGCAGCGACATGTTCTGGTAGATCGGCATGTCGAGCGCCAGGCCGTGGCGGCCGCGTTCCTCCGGCACGTAAACGATACCGGCGCGGATGGCATCTTCCGGCGAGCGGATTGTGATGGGTTGGCCGTTCAACATCACTTCACCCGATGCCGGGCGGGTGATGCCGAACAGCGACTGGCAAAGCTCCGAACGCCCGGCGCCGATCAGCCCGTAAAGGCCAAGAATTTCGCCCTTGCGTAGCTCGAGAGAGATATCGCGAAACTCGGTCTGATGAGAGTAATCGCGGACTGAAAGAACCGTGGGACCCAGCGTAACAGCCTGCTTTGGAAAGGCATTCGTTACATCACGGCCAACCATCAGCCGAACGATTTCATCCTGCGGGGTGGTCGTGAGCGTGCCGGCGCCCACCATCCTGCCGTCCCGGAAGACGGCATAGTTTTCCGCAATCTCATAGACCTCATCGAATTTGTGGCTGATGAAGAGAATAGCCTTGCCCTGCCGCTTCAGGTTTTCGACGATGCGGAAGAGATCATCGATTTCCTTGCGCGAAAGGGCGGCGGTCGGTTCGTCCATGATGACGATGCGCGCCTCGACCGACAGGGCGCGGGCAATGGCGACGAGGTGGCGCTGTGCGATCGACAGGTCTTTCAGCCGGATCGTCGGATCGATGGCGCTTTCGAGCTGTTCAAGCAGAATTCTGGCACGCGTATTGATGGTCTTCCAGTCGATCAGGCCGAAACGGCCCTTCGGGGCATGACCGAGAAAGATGTTTTCACCGACGGAAAGCTCATCGAACAGCACGGTTTCCTGATGAATGGCCGTCACGCCGGCATCGATGGCATCCTGTGCGCTGTGAAAATTGACGGGCTGGCCGTCGAGAAGGATTTCGCCCTCGTTCGGGCGATAGATGCCGGTGAGGATCTTGACGAGCGTGGATTTGCCCGCGCCGTTTTCGCCGATCAGGGCGGTGACCTTGCCGGGGTAAAGCGCAATATCGACGCCATCCAGCGCCTTGACGCCCGGGAATATCTGGCTGATGCCGCGCATTTCGAGAATGGGCGTGGCGCTGGGAGCTTCTGCAGCGTTTAGGATTTGGGGTTCGGCACGCATCATTCGTCTTACCGGTCGGTTTGTGTGAAGCGGCGAGGAGCTACCCCCTCTGCACTGCCGGGCATCTCCCCCTCGAGGGGGAGATCGGCAGGAGGCTCTACCACCACTTCATTCGCAAATGTCGAGATGGGCGAAACTTATCCGCGAGTCGATCTCCCCCCTTTAGGGGGAAATGCCCGGCAGGGCAGAGGGGGTAACCCTCCGCCCGCGGTCAGCAACTTCTCAGATCAAAAAATCTTCGAAAACTGATCGATATTCTTCGCGTCATAAACAAACGGATCAGCCATCGCCGCTTCGCTGTTTTCACCAACCTTGATCTTGCCCATACGGCCGGCTTCAATTTCCGAACCCGGCTTGCCGTCGGTTTCGCCCTTCACGAGGCGATAGGCGATCTGGGTGGCGGAATAGCCGAGGTCGATGGGGTTCCAGATGGCGAATTCCTTGGTCGCGCCCGACTTGATGGCGCCGGCCATTTCGGAAGGCAGGCCAAGACCGGTGACATAGACCTGACCGATCTTGCCGGCATCCTTCACGGCCTGCGAAGCGGCGAGAACGCCGACCGTCGTTGGCGCGACGATGACCTTCACATTCGGCTGCGAGGAGAGAAGGCCCTGTGCTTCGCGGTAGCTCTTGTCGGCGAGGTCGTCGCCATAGACCGTCGTGACGAGGTTGAGGCCGGGGAAGTCCTTCAGCTGCTTCTTCATCTCATCGATCCAGATATTCTGGTTCGTGGAGGTGGTGGTAGCCGAAAGAATGGCGAAATCGCCCTTGCCGCCTTCCAGATGCGATGCTGCGAGCTGCAGGCACATCTTGCCGATCAGCGCGTTGGACGAGGGGTTGAGCTGAAGAATCCGTCCTTCGGGCGCAACGCCGGAATCCCAGGAAATCACCTTGATGCCGCGCTGCGCCGCCTTCTTCAGCGCCGGAACCACGGCGTCGGGATCGTTGGCGGAAATGGCAATGGCGTCGACGCCCTGCGCGATCAGCGAATTGATGACTTCGATCTGGCCTTCCGCCGTTGTGCTGGTCGGGCCGGTATAGATGATCTCGACTCCGCCGAGGTCCTTTGCGGCCTCCTGTGCGCCCTTGTTGGCGGCTTCGAAAAAGCCGTTGCCAAGCGATTTCACCACCAGCGCGATCTTCACGTCGGCGGCCTGTGCAACGCCGCCGAGGCCGGCGACGGAGAGTGCCGCGCCGAGCGCGAGTATGCTCGTCAATGTTCTGCGTGTAAGTTTCATGTCCCTTTTCCTCCCGTTTTTGAACCTTGCAACTTCCCTGCCGGCGCTCCTCAAGCGACCGACGAAGAATTCTCCTCATCCGGCGGACCGGCCGTTTTCGCGTCCGCCACGGCGCCGGCGATCAGCAGCTCTACCCCGGCATCTTCCACCATCCTTGCCGCCTCGTCAGAAATCCCGTCATCGGTGATGATGGTCGAGACGTTCTCGAGCGGGCAGAGAATGAGGCTGGACCGTTTCCTGAATTTCGAGGAATCGACCATCACGATCAGCTCTTCCGCCTGCCGCATCAGCTTCTGCTCGCTCTGTATGACCAGCGCGTCGGATTCCATGATGCCGAGCGCACCCACGCCCTGCGCCCCGAGAAAAATCCGCCGTGCATAGAAGTTGCGGATTGCGTCATTCTCGAAGGGTGACAGGATCAGGCTCTGGTCACGATAGATCGCGCCACCCGGCACGCTGACATTGCATTTGGAATGCTTCACCAGATGCTCGGCGATGGCGAAAGAATTGGTCATCACCTGCAGGCGGCGCGCCGCCATATAATGCACCATCTGGAATGTCGTGGTGCCGCCATTCAGGATGATCGCATCGCCATCATTGCAGAGATCGACCGCCTTGCGCGCAATTGCGCGTTTCTTGTCGATATTGACTGATTCGGACACGCGGAAAGGCCGCGCGGCCAGATTGCCGAGCTGCGGCGGATGCACCGCTTCCGCACCGCCGCGCACGCGCCGCAATTTGCCCTGCACGTGCAGGGACGCAATATCCCGCCGAATGGTCGCTTCCGACGCATCCGTCAATTCCGCAATATCCTGCACCGTCACCACAGGTTTTTCCTGTATGGCGCTCAAGATGATGCGATGGCGTTCGCGTTCGTGCATTTGGTCCTCCTGATCGTGATTATTCGCAATCTCTTTACGTTGTCAATCAACAACGATCAAATTAATCAATATCGCGCTGCAACATGAAAATTTATGATCGTTTTTGATTGACATTGGGCTTTTGGATGCGCGATACCTGCCGTCAAAGGAGGCGGACCGGTGTCGGTTCGCGAATGAAGACCATGTGGGAGGAAGACATGACGGGAACATCCCGCCTTCTCGAAAGCCGTTGGGACGATGCTTATGCCGGGACGCTCGATGAGCCGGGAAAGCTTCTTTACCGCTCCAACCTGCTCGGTGCCGACAAGCGCATCACCAATTACGGCGGCGGGAACACATCGGCAAAGGTGCTTGAAACCGATCCCCTGACGGGCGAGAAGGTCCGCGTCATGTGGGTGAAGGGCTCCGGCGGCGATGTCGGCACCATCAAGCTTGATGGTTTTGCAACGCTTTATCTCGACAAGCTGGAAGCGCTGAAAGGCATTTACAAGGGTGTTCAGGATGAGGACCGCATGGTCGGCTTCCTGCCGCATTGCAACTTCAACCTCAATCCGCGCGCGGCCTCCATAGATACGCCGCTGCACGGTTTCGTGCCTTATGATCATGTCGATCATATGCATCCCGATGCAATCATCGCTATCGCCGCCTCGAAAAACTCGAAGGAATTGACGCAGCAGATTTTCGGCGACGACATCGGTTGGCTGCCCTGGCGTCGCCCCGGTTTCCAGCTGGGCCTTGATCTGGAAGCTTTCGTCAAGGCCAATCCGAAAGCCAAGGGCGTCGTGCTGGAAAGCCACGGCCTCTTCACCTGGGATAACGACGCCAAGGCGTGTTACGAACTGACGCTCGCCATCATCAACAAGGCGATCGAATGGTTCGCGGAAAAGACCGAAGGCAAGGTGATCTTCGGCGGGGCAGTGGCCAAAAGCCTGCCGGTTGCCGAACGTCGGGCCATCGCTGCCCGGTTGATGCCGGAAATCCGTGGCCGCATCGGCCGTGAAGAACGCAAGCTCGGCCATTTTGACGATCAGGATGCCGTTCTGGAATTCGTCAATTCGAAGGATTTGAAACCGCTCGGTGCGCTGGGCACATCCTGCCCTGACCATTTCCTGCGCACGAAAATTCGTCCGCTGATCCTTGATCTCGATACCGCAAATCCAGATGTGGATGCGCTGACGGCCAGCCTAGACAAGGCGCTGGAGGACTATCGCGCGGATTACACGCGCTATTATGAAGCTTGCCGCCACGATAATTCGCCAAAAATGCGTGATCCGAACCCGGTGATATTCCTCATCCCCGGCGTCGGCATGTTGTCTTTCGCTAAAGACAAGGCCACGGCCCGCATCGCCGGCGAATTTTATGTCAACGCCATTAATGTCATGCGTGGCGCGTCCACCGTGTCGGAATATCAGGGTCTTCCCGAGCAGGAAGCCTTCGATATCGAATATTGGCTGCTGGAAGAAGCGAAGCTGCAGCGCATGCCGAAGCCGAAGAGCCTTGCGGGCCGCGTGGCCTTCGTTACGGGCGGCGCCGGCGGTATCGGCCGGGCGACGGCGGAGCGGCTGGCGGGCGAGGGTGCCTGTGTGGTGCTGGCCGATATCGACGAAGCGGCACTGGAGGCTGCGAAGGGCGATTTCGTCAAGCGGTACAGCGCGGATGCGGTGCGTACCGTCAAGCTTGACGTGACGCAGGAGAATGCAGTGATTTCCGCCTTCGCGGAAGCGAGTGTGGAATTCGGAGGCGTGGATATCCTCGTTTCCAATGCCGGCATCGCTTCTTCCGCTCCGGTGGAAGATACGACGCTTGCCATGTGGAACAAGAATATCGACATTCTCGCGACAGGCTATTTCCTCGTTTCGCGAGAAGCATTCCGGCTGCTGCGGCGCCAGAATCTCGGCGGCAACGTCGTTTTTGTCGCTTCCAAGAACGGCCTCGCCTCTTCGCCCAATGCCTCGGCCTATTGCACCGCGAAGGCGGCAGAAATTCATCTCGCCCGTTGCCTTGCGCTTGAGGGGGCGGAGGCCGGCATTCGCGTCAACACCGTCAATCCCGATGCCGTGCTGCGCGGTTCGAAGATCTGGAGCGGCGAATGGCGCGAGCAGCGCGCGGCCTCTTCCAAGATCGAAGTGACCGATCTGGAGGAACATTACCGCAAGCGATCAATGCTGAAGCTGAACGTCTTTCCGGAAGACATCGCCGAGGCGATATACTTTCTGGCGTCAGACGCCTCGGCCAAGTCGACCGGCAACATCATCAATGTCGATGCCGGTAATGCGCAGAGTTTTACGCGATAATTGGGGGCGGTAACGGCTGGCGGTAACGCCGCGTTGACCGGGGAGGAAAAAAATGACCGAGACGAAAATCGCCGCCGATGTGATCGCGGCTGAAAACGAAAAGCGCGCCGGGGCACAGAAAGACGACTATCAGGCGCTGGGCAACCAGCTCGCTCGCCGTAACATCGACATTGATGCCGTTACGGCCAAGGTGGCGGAATTTTTCGTTGCCGTGCCCTCCTGGGGCGTCGGCACCGGCGGAACCCGTTTTGCCCGTTTTCCCGGCGCGGGCGAACCGCGCGGCATTTTCGACAAGCTCGATGACTGCGCCGTCATCAACCAGCTGACGCGGGCGACGCCCAATGTTTCACTGCATATTCCGTGGGACAAGGAAGACCCGAAACGCCTGAAAGCCCATGCGGATGCGCTGGGTCTCGGCTTCGACGCCATGAACTCCAACACGTTTTCGGATGCTTTGGGCCAGAGCCATTCCTACAAATACGGCTCGCTCAGCCACACCGACGCCGCCACACGCCGGCAGGCGGTGGAACACAATCTCGAATGTATCGAAATCGGTAGGGCCATCGGCTCCAAGGCCCTGACGGTCTGGGTGGGTGATGGCTCCAACTTCCCCGGACAGAGCAATTTCACCAGAAGTTTCGAGCGTTATCTCGCCGCAATGGCCGACATCTACAAGGCGCTGCCCGATGACTGGCGCATCTTTTCCGAACACAAGATGTATGAGCCGGCCTTTTATTCCACCGTCGTGCAGGATTGGGGTACCAATTATCTTATCGCCAATGCGCTCGGCGACAAGGCCTTCTGCCTCGTTGATCTTGGTCACCATGCGCCCAACACCAATATCGAAATGATCGTCGCCCGGCTGATACAGTTCGGCAAGCTCGGTGGTTTCCACTTCAACGACAGCAAATATGGCGATGACGATCTGGA
The DNA here is from genome assembly GCF_017357485.1 of Rhizobium sp. ZX09. Classification (NCBI taxonomy): domain Bacteria; kingdom Pseudomonadati; phylum Pseudomonadota; class Alphaproteobacteria; order Hyphomicrobiales; family Rhizobiaceae; genus Rhizobium; species Rhizobium sp. ZX09. Next base: position 496,176 of record NZ_CP031364.1, on the reverse strand, counting down.
TGCCGGCTCAATCGACCCTTACCGCCTGTTCCTGGTTTTCAACGAACTTGTCGACGCCGAACATCGCGGGGTGAAGGGTTTCCATCCCGCCCACATGATCGATCAGTCGCATAATGTGACGGACCCGATCGAAAGCCTGATCTCCAGCGCCAACGAAATCCGTCGCGCCTATGCGCAGGCGCTGCTGGTGGATCGTGTGGCTCTTGACGGCTACCAGCAGGACAATGATGCATTGATGGCTTCAGATGTGCTGAAGCGGGCCTATCGCACCGATGTCGAACCGATTCTCGCTCAGGCGCGGCAACTGGCAGGCGGCGCGATTGATCCGATTGCGGCCTATCGGGCAAGCGGCTATCGCAAGCGGGTTGCGGCGAAGCGCCCGGCTTCGGTTGGCGGCAGCGGCGGGATTGTGTAAATTCGGTGTCGTTGGAACAGGGCGGAGCCGAGGCTGACTACACACCTTGCCCCTATCTCGACGTCATCCTCGGCATTGTGCCGAGGATCTGCCTGCTTTGCATAAAATCGATCGGTAATAGATGCTCGGGAGAGGCCCGAGCATGACGAAGGTGAAGGTGTTGGTCACGAAGCGCCCCCGCCCGCTGCGCGCCTTCACGACGTCCCAGAAGGCGATTGTCGGCGCACCTGAAACGTATGTTCGGGCCCGGGAAACGCCCCTGCGCGAACCTCATCGGCATAGGCCGCCGCCGCTTCGGAGATCGTCGGGCCCAGATCGGCGAAACGCTTGACGAATTTCGGTTTGAAGTCGGTGAAGAGGCCGAGCATGTCGTCGGAAACCAGCACCTGCCCGTCACAGGCTGGCGATGCGCCGATGCCAACGGTGGGCGCGGCAAGTTTTTCCGTCAGCTCGCGGGCCAGCGGCTCGACTGTGCCTTCCACGACGATGGCGAAGGCGCCCGCCTGATCCACCGCAATCGCGTCACGCCAGATCTTTTGCGTTTCAGCATCAGAATGCCCCAGCGAGCGGAAGCCGCCGGCCGTGTGAACAAGCTGCGGCATCAGACCGACATGGCCGAAGACGGGAATGCCGCGGGCTACCAGGAAGGCGATGGTTTCTGCCATTTCCTCGCCTCCCTCCAGCTTCACGCCGTCGCAGCCGGTTTCCTGCATCAGCTGCGCCGCGTTGCGGAAGGCCTGTTCCTTGGATTCCTGATAGGTTCCGAAGGGCAGATCAACGATGACGCAGGCATGTTCGACGCCGCGCATGACGGCGCGGCCGTGGGCGATCATCATGTCCAGCGTCACGCCGACTGTGGTATCCATGCCGTAGAGCACCATGCCGAGGGAATCGCCGACCAGCAGCAGGTCGCAATGCGGGTCAAGCAGGCGGGCGATCGGTGTGGTATAGGCGGTCAGGCAAACGATGCGCGCCTCGCCCTTCATCTGCCGGATGGAGGCCGTCGTCAGCCGTTTTTGTTTTCCATGGGCGCTCATTGGGCGGCCTCCCTTTTATCTGTTCTCTCGCGGCCGATGACGCGGTTGTCGAGAAGCCTTGTGCTGCCGAGGCGCACGAACAGCGCCACCAATATTGGCCCTGCCTGCACGGAAGCAACGGGTGCCAGCGTATCGGGATCGCGTACCGCAACGACGTCGGGACATGCCAAAGGCTCGGCGGCGATAAATGTTTCGAGAGCCGCTTCGAACGCGGCGGGGTCATCCAATCCCAGGTCATAAAGCCGTTCCGCCTCGTTCAGCGCCCGCGGAACGATCACGGCGGCGGCGCGCTCCTCAGCGCTCAGATAGACGTTGCGTGAGGAGCAGGCGAGCCCATCCGGCTCCCGCACGGTTGTGACGGGAACGACCCTGACCGGCTGGGCGAGGTCCTCGACCATGCGGCGGATCAACGTTACCTGCTGATAGTCCTTCTCACCGAAATAGGCCGAATCTGGCTGAACGAGATTAAAAAGCTTCGTCACCACGGTTGCGACACCGGCGAAATGCCCCGGCCGAACCGCGCCTTCCAGCTGGCTGCCGAGTTCCGGCACGTCAACGACGGTTGCCATTGGACGCGGATACATCTCCGAGACTTCGGGCGCGAAAAGAATGTCGACGCCAGCTTCCTCCAGAAGCGCGCTGTCGCGGGCGAGGTCGCGCGGATAGCGGGCCAGATCCTCATTGGCGCCGAATTGCAGCGGATTGACAAAGATGGAAACCACCGTCACGTCGTTTTCCGCCTTCGCCCTGGAAACCAGCGTGAGATGACCGATATGGAGGAAACCCATCGTCGGTACGAAGCCGACGGTTTTGCCGGCGCGGCGAAAGACGGCGATCGCATCGCGCAATTCGGCGACAGTTTTTACAAGGCGCATAGGGTCTCCTCCGGCTTCCAGATCACCCTCCGGCGAAAGGTGCTGGATAGAACGCGATTTGTGAAACTGGGTCAACGCGGTCAAACCCATTATATCGATTAACGGAGTTGGCGATCGACACACCCTGCCTGTCTGGCCTCAGGGCTTGCCGGTCCAGCGCGGGGGGCGTTTTTCCGCAAAGGCCAGACGTCCCTCCCGCGCCTCATCACTGCCGCTGACGACGGCGATGATGCGTTCGGCGAAGACGAGCCGGTCCGCCGATGGCATGTCGCGCATGGCGAGCAGCGCCGCCTTTCCGGCCGCGATGGCACCCGGTGCATTGTGCCGCAGCGTTGCGAGAACCTCTTCGATAAGGCCGTCGAGGCTGGCGAGGGGAACGGCGCGGTTTATGAGCCCGAGACGTGTCGCCTCACTGGCGCTGACCGTGTGGCCGAGATAAGCCATTTCCTGAAGCCCGCCCAATGGGATTTTTGCCAGGAGTTTCGCTGCGACCATGGCGGGGAAAAGACCGACCTTCACCTCCGGCAGGCCGAATTCGGCATGATCGGCTGCATAGACGAGATCGCAGGCGGCAACGAGGCCAAGCCCGCCCGCCAGAACCCGGCCATTGATGCGGGCGATGACGGGCCTGTCGCAGCCTTCTATGGCGCGCATGACGTCGGCTATAGGGTTCGTGCCGTCCCGGGACAGGAACATGCCGCCCGCACTTTCCTTCAGATCTGCACCCGAACAGAAACTGCGTTCTCCCGCTGCCGTTATCACAACGGCGCGCAGGCCATGGTCGCCGGAGGCTGCGCGAATCGCATGGGTGAGCGCATCGGTCATCGCGGCATTCAGGGCATTATGCACCTCCGGTCGGTTGAGCGTCAGCCACAGAACGTCCTTGCGTTTCTCGCTTAACACCTCTTTTGCCATGGGCTTCACCCTTCTGTTTCGCGGCGAGAAGTGCCTTGCCGGCACGCGCTGCATTGGACCTGCCCAGATGCCTGCTTATCCAGTCACCGGTTGTCGCCACGGCCATCAGGTCGACGCCGGTTTCTATGCCAAGTCCCGCCAGCAGATAAATGACGTCTTCGGTGGCGACGTTGCCGCTCGCGCCCGGCGCGAAGGGGCAACCGCCCAGCCCGGCGACGGAACTGTCGAACGTCGTTATACCCTGTTGAAGCGAAGCCAGCACGTTGGCGACGCCCTGTCCGTAGGTATCGTGGAAATGCATGGCGAGTTTTTCAAGCGCGACATGTGCCGAGACCCGCTCGATAATGTTGCGGATCTGGCCCGCCGTGCCGATGCCGATCGTATCACCCAGCGAGATTTCATGGCAGCCGAGCGCAACAAGGGCATCGGCCATCGCCGCCACTTCATCGGGCGCAACTGCTCCGTCATAGGGGCAGCCGGCGATGCAGGAAAGGTAACCGCGCATGAGGATATTTCGCACGGCAGCGGCATCCGCGACATCGCGCAGACGGTCGAGGCTTTCGGCGCGCGAACAGCCGATGTTGTGCTGGCTGAAACCTTCGGAGGCGGACACGAAAACCGCGATTTCCGTCACACCGGCTTCAATGGCGGCTTCGAAACCTCTCATGTTGGGAACAAGCGCCGGATAGGCCGTTCCCGCTCGCCTTTCGAGGCCTCTAAAGACCTCTTTCGAACCCGCCATCTGCGGCACTTTTTTGGGTGAGACGAAAGCGCCCGCTTCCACCGTTCTCAGTCCTGCTGCAGCCAGCCGCTCGATCAGCTCGATTTTTGTCGCGGTCGGAACATCGGTGGTCTCATTCTGCAAGCCGTCACGTGCGCCGACCTCAACGATCCTGACGGTTCGGGGCAAGCTCATCTCATGCTCCTTCCGGCTCGAAATTCACCAGCACCGCGCCGGCCGCGACCATATCGCCCTCATTGCAATTGATGGCCGTGACGATGCCCTTCGCCGGCGCACGGATCGTATGCTCCATCTTCATCGCTTCCATCACCACAAGCGCGTCGCCCGCCTCCACGACAGCACCGTTTCGGCTGAGCACCGCGCGGATCACGCCCGGCATGGGAGCTTCCAGGCCAGCGGCGTGAACAGAAGAATCCGCGATTTCGACGGGATCTGGCTGGCTGATGCGGTAAGGCTCGCCATGCAGGAAAAGCGCATAGGTGCCGGTCTCGGCGAAGAAATAGCCCTGACTTTTCCGGCCGTCCAAGGTTGCAAGGAGCTGGCCGTCACCGGAAAGGCTGCCGTGGGCCCGGATCGTCCGCCCCTCGATTGCGAGCGTGAATTCATCACCCTCATGCGTGACGCCGACGCTTAACGGCTGGTTATCAAACATGAAATTCAGCGTTTCCCGCGCCGGTGCGTTGAGGCGGAATGCGGCCTTCGTGTTCCACGGGCTATGGGGATCCGCCTCTGATTGCGACATTCCATTTGTCCGGCGGGAGAACAGCAGGCCAAGCGCGGCGAGGGCGATGACACTTCCGTCACTCGAGGCTGGAGCAAAGAGCGACGCCTCGTTGCGGGTGATGAAACCCGTATCGAGGTCGGCTGAGGCGAAAGCTTCCAATCGGGCAAGCCGTGTCAGAAAGGCGGCGTTGCTGGTAACGCCGCAGATCGCCAGATTTTCCAGCGCCAGCGTCAGACGCCGCACGGCTGAGGCTCGGTCCCGATCCCAGACGATAAGCTTGGCGATCATCGGATCGTAATGCACGGTGATGGCGTCGCCGGCGCGGATGCCGCTGTCGATCCTGACGTGAGGGCCCTGATCGGGGAAAACGAGATGGCTGATGGTGCCGACCGAGGGCAGGAAATCATGCGCCGGGTCTTCGGCATAGATACGGGCCTCGATGGCATGACCATGTATGCTGAGATCGGCCCAGTCCTGCGGTAACGTTTCACCATCCGCAACACGGATCTGCCATTCGACCAGATCGAGACCGGTAATATACTCGGTCACGGGATGTTCGACCTGAAGCCTCGTATTCATTTCCATGAAATAGAATGCGCCGGAAGGATCGAGCAGGAATTCCACGGTTCCCGCACCGCGATAGTCGATCGCGCGGGCGGCGGCTGTTGCCGCTTCATACATACGTTGCCTGAGCGCATCCGGCAGGCCGGGGGCAGGGGCTTCTTCCAAAACCTTCTGATGCCTGCGCTGGATGGAGCAGTCACGTTCGAAAAGGGAAAAACAATTGCCGTGGCTATCGGCAAAGATCTGCACCTCCACATGGCGCGGCCGTTCGAGATATTTTTCGATCAGCATGCGGTCATCACCGAAGGCGGCCGACGCCTCGCGTTTTGCCCCGGCAAGTTCCGCCGCAAATTCACGTTTTTGCCTGACGATGCGCATGCCCTTGCCGCCGCCGCCGGCCGAAGCCTTGAGCAGGACGGGATAGCCTATGGCTTCCGCCTCATTCCCCAGCCGTTCCTCCGCCTGGTCCTTACCGTGATAGCCGGGAACCACGGGCACGCCAGCCTTGGCCATCAGTGCCTTTGCTTCGCTTTTGCCGCCCATGGCGCGGATCGCCGCGGCCGGTGGGCCGATGAACACCAGCCCGGCGGCGGAACAGGCTTCGGCGAAACCGGCATTTTCCGAAAGGAAACCGTAACCCGGATGAATGGCTTCTGCGCCGCTTGTCTTCGCTGCGGCGATGATCTTTTCGCCATCGAGATAGGAGGCACGCGCGGGTGCAGCGCCGATGGCGATCGCTTCGTCGGCAAGCGCCACATGCATGGCGTCACGATCGGCATCGGAATAAACGGCGACGGTACGAATGCCCATTTTGCGGGCGGTATGGATGATGCGGCAGGCGATCTCGCCCCTGTTGGCGATGAGTATTTTCGAAAACATCGTCGCCTCACATCCTGAATATGCCGAAACGGGTGGGTTCAATGGGTGCGTTGAGCGCGGCGGACAGACCGAGGCCGAGGACGAGGCGGGTATCCTTTGGGTCGATGATACCGTCGTCCCAAAGCCGCGCGCTGGCATAATAGGGATGGCCCTCCCGCTCGTATTTTTCGCGGATCGGCTGCTTGAACGCTTCTTCGCCTTCCTTCGACCAGTGCCGGCCATCAGCTTCGATACCGTCGCGGCGAATCTGTGCCAGAACGGAGGCCGCCTGCTCGCCGCCCATCACGGAAATGCGGGCATTCGGCCACATCCAGAGGAAGCGGGGCGAATAGGCCCGGCCGCACATGCCATAATTACCGGCCCCGAAGGAGCCGCCGATGATGACGGTGAATTTCGGCACCTTGGCGGAGGCGACGGCGGTGACGAGCTTGGCGCCATCCTTGGCAATGCCGCCAGCCTCATAGGCCTTGCCGACCATGAAGCCGGTGATGTTCTGCAGGAAAACCAGGGGAACGCCGCGCTGGCAGCAGAGCTCGATGAAATGCGCGCCCTTGAGCGCCGATTCCGAAAACAGGATGCCGTTATTGGCGATGATGCCAACGGGATAGCCATGGATATGGGCGAAACCACAGACCAGCGTCGTGCCATAAAGCGCCTTGAACTCATCAAATTCAGAACAATCCACCAGACGGGCGATGATCTCACGTACCTCGAAGGGTTTGCGCGTATCGGCGGGAACGATGCCGTAAAGCTCTTCGGGCGGGTAAAGCGGTTCTGCCGGTTCACGGATATCCAGCCCCAACTGTTTGCGGCGGTTGAGGCTGGAAACGATCCGCCGGGTCAGCGCCAGCGCGTGGCGGTCGTCATGGGCAAAATGATCGGTGACGCCGGATTGCCGGGAGTGCACGTCCGCACCGCCCAGCTCTTCCGCACTCACCACCTCACCTGTTGCCGCCTTCACCAACGGCGGGCCGCCAAGGAAGATGGTGCCCTGATTTTTAACGATCACGGACTGGTCGCTCATCGCAGGCACATAGGCCCCGCCCGCCGTGCAGCTGCCCATCACCACGGCGATCTGGGCGATGCCTTTCGCCGACATATTGGCCTGATTGTAGAAGATGCGGCCGAAATGATCGCGGTCGGGAAACACTTCGTCCTGATTGGGCAGGTTCGCGCCGCCGGAATCCACGAGGTAAATACAGGGCAGGCGGTTCTCGGCGGCAATCTCCTGCGCGCGCAGATGTTTCTTCACCGTCAGCGGATAATAGGTGCCGCCCTTCACCGTCGCATCATTGGCGACGATTACACATTCTCGGCCCGAGACCCTGCCGATGCCGGTGACAATGCCGGCGGCCGGAACGGGTTCGTCATAAACCTCGTAAGCTGCAAATTGCGAGAATTCGAGGAATGGACTGCCGGGATCGAGAAGTGTCTCGATGCGGTCACGTACCAGCAATTTGCCACGGGAAAGATGCCGTTCACGGGCCTTGTCGCCGCCGCCTCTGGAGATTTTTTCGACGTGTCGGCGCAGGTCATCCACCAGACCCGACATGAACTCGACATTGGCAGCGAAGGCGGGGTCGCGGTTCAGGCTGGATGTTAGCTTCATCGCGTGTCCTCACCCGTTGCCCTTGACCAGTTCGCGGCCGATCAGCATCCGGCGGATTTCGCTGGTACCAGCGCCGATCTCATAAAGCTTGGCGTCGCGCAGCAGCCGTCCGGCCGGGCTTTCATTGACATAACCGGAACCGCCGAGAAGCTGGATCGCATCCAGCGCCACCTGCGTCGCCCGCTCGGCGGCGAAGAGGATAGCCCCTGCCGCATCCTGCCTCGTGATGCGGCCATTGTCGCAGGCCCGGGCCACGGAATAGACATAAGCGCGCGATGCGTTCATCGCCGAATAGATATCCGCGAGCTTACCCTGCACGAGCTGGAATTCACCGATCGGTTTGCCGAATTGCTTGCGCTCGCGGGCATAAGGCAGCACCAGATCGATGGCTGCCTGCATGATGCCGACGGGGCCGGCGGCGAGCACGGCGCGCTCGTAATCCAGCCCGCTCATCAGCACTGCCACGCCGTCATTCAACCGCCCGAGGATGTTTTCCTCCGGCACCTCGCAATCCTCGAACACGAGTTCCGAGGTGGGGGAACCGCGCATGCCGAGCTTGTCGAGTTTCTGGGCCGGACGAAACCCTTTGAAGCCTTTTTCAATGAGGAAGGCGGTGATGCCGCGCGGGCCGGCGGACATGTCGGTCTTGGCGTAAACGACCAGCGTATCGGCCTCGTGGCCGTTGGTGATCCACATTTTCGCGCCGTTGAGCACATAGCGGTCGCCCCTGCGTTCCGCCTTCAGCCGCATCGAGACGACATCCGAACCGGCCTCCGTCTCGCTCATGGCGAGCGAACCGACATGTTCGCCGGAGACGAGTTTCGGCAGATATCTCTGCTTCTGCTCTTGCGTGCCCCAGCGATGGATCTGGTTGATACAGAGGTTGGAATGGGCGCCGTAGGAAAGGCCAATGGAGGCGGAAGCCCGGCTTATTTCCTCCATCGCCACGCAATGGGCGAGATAGCCCATGTCGGCACCGCCGAATTCTTCCGAAACAGTAATGCCGTGCAGGCCAAGCTCGCCCATTTCAGGCCAGAGCTGACGCGGGAAGCGGTCGTCCCTGTCGATCTCGGCCGCCAGCGGGGCGATTTTATCATCGGCAAATGCACTTGCGCTGTCGCGTAATGCTGCGATTTCCGGGCCGAGATCGGCATCGAAAATGGCGGCGAGGTTCAAACTCATCGCGTCTCCTCCTCCGGACGGCGGGCCGTCCCTTTTGTCAGCAGCCGGCACCTCCTCCGCGCCGGCAGCCCTTATTTACGGCGTGTCACCCCCGGTGAAGGCGGCGGAACGGCGCACGAATGTCTTGATGGCAAAGTTGGACTGGATGCGCGACACGCCGGGAACGGTGGTCAGGAAATCCAGCAGCTGCTGGTAATGCGGCAGATCCCGCACCATGGCGTGGATCAGATAATCGGAACTGCCGCTCGTCTGGTAACCACCCACCACCTCGGGAATGGAGGCCACATGATGTTCGAATGTCGTCAGCGCTTCCTTGATCTGCCGCTCCAGCGTGACGGAGATGAAGACACCCATATTGCCGAGCAGCCGGTTCTCGTCAAACACGGCGGTATAGCCGCGAATGATCCCTTCCTCTTCGAGCTTGCGCACGCGGCGCAACGTTGGCGTGAAGGAAAGGCCTATCCGAGCCGCAAGATCCCGCCAGCTGACCCGCCCGTCATCGCCGAGAACATGCAGAATCTTCTGGTCGAAACTGTCGAGCTCAATCATGGATCATTTGCTCTATGATATGACTATTTGTTGGATCAAAGATATCGCCAATCAAAAAACTGTCAATCAAAATAGCTTTGAAATGAATTCGAGATAGTGATAGCGTTCACGTCAGTCGCGGTCTGGAGGAGATTTGCGGCGGGCCGGTTCCTCACGTCAGGGCTGGCCAAGGGAGGTGAATTTGGCTGTGCATGACCCTGTCGTGATCGATGGGGCCGCCCGTGCTTTCAAGGGCAGCCCTCGCGACCAATTCCAGCTGGCGACGCGCCTGATACGCTTCTGCTTTTTGGCTGGAGGCGGCGATGATGCTCCCTGAATCCCAGCAGCAGATCAGAGATATGGCCCGCGACTTCGCGCGGGAAAGGCTTGCCCCTGGCGCCGCGTCGCGTGACCGGGAAAGCCGTTTCCCCAAGGAAGAATTGAAAGCGATGGGCGAGCTCGGCTTCCTCGGCATGCTGGTGTCCGAAGAGTATGGCGGGGCGGAAACCGGTGCTGTCGCTTATGCGCTGGCGCTGGAAGAAATCGCTGCGGGGGACGGTGCCTGTTCCACCATCATGAGCGTCCATAATTCGGTCGGCTGCGTACCGATCCTAAAATTCGGGACCGAGGACCAGAAGCAGCGTTTTCTGCCGAAGCTTGCCTCCGGCGAATGGATCGGTGGCTTTGCGCTGACCGAACCACAGGCTGGCTCCGATGCCTCAAATCTCAAGACCAGGGCGCGTCGCGATGGCGATCACTATATTCTTGATGGCGCGAAGCAGTTCATCACCTCGGGTAAGAATGGCGATGTCGTCATTGTTTTTGCCGTTACGGATGCAGCGGCAGGCAAGAAGGGTATCAGCGCCTTCATCGTGCCCACCGATACGCCGGGCTATGAGGTTATCCGGGTCGAAGAAAAGCTCGGCCTTCACTCTTCCGATACCTGCCAGATCGCTTTCAATGACATGGCCATTCCCGCCGATTTACGGCTCGGTGAGGAAGGTCAGGGTTACCGCATTGCGCTCGCCAATCTGGAAGGCGGCCGCATCGGCATCGCGGCTCAGGCGGTGGGCATGGCGCAGGCGGCGTTTGAGGCGGCGCGGGATTACGCCCGTGAGCGCAAGGCCTTCGGGCAGGCGATCATCGAACATCAGGCGGTGGCGTTTCGTCTCGCGGATATGGCAACGCGCATTCAAGCGGCGCGGCAACTGGTGCTGCACGCGGCGGCGCTGAAGGAGGCGGGCGAGCCGTGCCTTTCCGAGGCCTCGATGGCCAAGCTCTTCGCGTCGGAAATGGCCGAACGCATTTGTTCGGACGCCATCCAGATCCACGGCGGTTATGGCTACATGGCGGATTATCCGGTGGAGCGGATCTATCGCGATGTGCGCATCTGCCAGATTTACGAGGGGACAAGCGATGTCCAGCGGATGGTGATCGCGAGGAACCTTTGAGGATTGTTTCGCGGTCTGGAGGAGACCGCGACGGGAGGAGTAGAATGGATATATCAGAAACGCCACGTCTCAGCCTGCATGTTCCCGAACCTGCGGTGCGGCCCGGCGGGGAGCCGGATTTCTCCAATGTAAAAATACCCAAGGCCGGCTCCGTGCCGCGCCCGGATGTGGATGCAGCGCCGGAAAGCATGCGTGATCTCGCTTATTCGATCATTCGCGTCCTTAATCATCAGGGTGAGGCCGTCGGACCTTGGGCCGGGCTGCTTTCGGATGACGACCTGCTGACGGGTCTGAAGAACATGATGAGGCTTCGGGCTTTCGATGCGCGCATGCTGATGGCGCAGCGGCAGGGCAAGACCTCTTTTTATATGCAGCATCTTGGGGAGGAGGCAGTGAGTTGCGCCTTCCGCAAGGCGCTTTCCAAGGGCGACATGAACTTCCCGACCTATCGGCAGGCAGGTCTGCTGATCGCCGACGACTATCCGCTCGTCACCATGATGAACCAGATCTATTCCAACGAACTCGACCCGCTGCACGGGCGGCAACTGCCGGTCCTTTACTCTTCCAAAGAACACGGTTTCTTCACCGTATCCGGCAATCTCGCCACGCAATATGTGCAGGCGGTGGGATGGGCGATGGCATCGGCCATCAAGGGTGATACAAAGATTGCGGCCGCCTGGATTGGCGATGGCTCGACGGCGGAGTCAGACTTTCATTCGGCGATGGTTTTTGCATCGACCTACAAGGCGCCGGTCGTTCTCAACATCGTCAACAACCAATGGGCCATTTCCACCTTTCAGGGCATTGCCCGCGGGGGCTCCGGGACATTCGCGGCACGCGGGCTGGGTTTCGGTATTCCCGCACTGCGGGTCGACGGTAATGATTATCTGGCCGTTTATGCCGTGGCCCGTTGGGCCGTGGAGCGGGCGCGCCGCAATCTCGGCCCGACGCTCATCGAATACGTCACCTATCGTGTCGGCGCGCATTCCACCTCTGACGATCCGAGCGCCTACCGCCCGAAGACCGAGTCCGAAGCATGGCCTCTGGGCGACCCTGTCCTGAGGTTGAAGAAACACCTCATCCTGCGTGGCGTCTGGTCGGAAGAGCGGCACCAGCAGGCGGAAGCGGAGATCGCCGATGAGGTGCTGGAAGCCCAGCGCGAGGCGGAAAGCCACGGCACGCTGCACGAGGGCAAAAAACCGCCGAAGAAGGATATTTTCGAAGGTGTTTACGCCGAGATGCCGGCGCATCTCGTCCGCCAGCGCCAGAAGGCAGGATGGTAAGACATGGCAAGAATGACGATGATTGAAGCCGTCCGCAGCGCCATGGATGTGTCCATGGAGCGCAGCGACGAAGTCGTGGTGTTCGGCGAAGATGTTGGCTATTTCGGTGGGGTTTTCCGCGCCACGCAGGGGCTGCAGCAGAAATACGGTAAAACCCGCTGTTTCGATGCGCCGATCAGCGAATCCGGCATTGTCGGCACCGCCATCGGCATGGCCGCTTATGGATTGCGGCCGTGTGTCGAAATCCAGTTCGCCGATTACATGTATCCCGCCTATGACCAGATCACCCAGGAGGCAGCGCGTATCCGTTATCGCTCAAACGGGGATTTTACCTGCCCGATCGTTCTTCGCATGCCGACCGGCGGCGGCATTTTCGGAGGCCAGACGCATAGCCAGAGCCCGGAGGCGCTTTTCACCCATGTTTGCGGGCTGAAAGTGGTGGTTCCTTCCAATCCTTACGACGCCAAGGGGCTACTGATAGCGTCCATCGAAGACCCCGACCCCGTAATGTTTCTGGAGCCGAAGCGGCTTTATAACGGCCCGTTTGACGGCCACCATGACCGGCCCGTAACGCCATGGTCCAAACACGAGAAGGGGGAGGTGCCGGAAGGGCACTACACCATTCCCATCGGCAAGGCCGAAATCCGCCGCCCCGGAAACGATGTCACGGTCATCGCTTATGGCACCATGGTGCATGTGGCGCTGGCAGCGGCGGAAGAGACGGGGGTGGACGCCGAGATCATCGATCTGCGCAGCCCGCTGCCGCTCGACCTCGATACCGTCGTGAAGTCGGTTTCCAAGACCGGCCGCTGCGTCATGGTGCATGAGGCGACGTTGACCTCCGGCTTCGGGGCAGAAGTCGTGTCGCTGGTGCAGGAACATTGTTTTTATCACCTTGAGGCTCCCGTCGTGCGCGTCGCAGGTTGGGATACGCCTTATCCCCATGCGCAGGAGTGGGACTATTTTCCGGGGCCAGCCCGCGTCGGGCGCGCCCTTGTCGAAGTCATGGAGGCCTGATCATGGCAGAATTTATTCTAACCATGCCCGATGTCGGTGAAGGTGTGGCGGAAGCCGAACTCGTGGAATGGAACGTCAAACCGGGCGATCTTGTCCACGAGGACATGGTGCTGGCCGCGGTGATGACCGACAAGGCGACGGTGGAAATCCCTTCGCCGGTGGCGGGCGTCGTCACCTGGCTCGCGGTAACGGTGGGAAATACGGTGCCGGTGAAAGCACCGCTCCTGCGCATCGAAACCGATGTCGCTGCCGTCGCTGCCAATGGTAGCGCGCCGGAAGGGGAGGCGCCGACCCGCATGACGGAAGAGGAAGCGCCCGCCGACATGACGGACACGCCGCCACCCGTTGAGACCCAGCCGGTGCCACGCGAAGCCGGGGAAGCCAACACGGCGCCTGCGGTCGAACTGCACCATAAGCCGCTGGCGTCTCCGGCCGTTCGCCAGCGTGCTGACGATCTCGATATCGATCTTGCACAGGTCAAGGGAACGGGTCCCGACGGGCATATTACCCATGCCGATCTCGATGCGTTCTTAACCGTGCGGGGGCGGCCGGAGCGCACTGAACCGATGGCACCCCACGATAGCGCTGTCGAAGAGGTGAAGGTGACCGGGCTCAGGCGCAAGATTGCCGAGAAGATGGTGCTTTCCGCCTCCCGCATTCCCCACATCACCTATGTCGAAGAAGTCGACGTGACCGATCTGGAAGATCTGCGAGCTACGATGAACGGCAACCGCCGTTCCGGGCAGCCGAAACTGACGGTCCTGCCATTTTTGATGCGCGCGCTTGTCAAAGCCGTTGCCGACCATCCTGGTATGAATGCGCTTTTCGACGATGAAAAAGGTGTCGTCAGCCACTACGAGGCGGTTCATATCGGCATTGCCACGCAGACACCGTCAGGCCTCACCGTTCCGGTTGTGCGCCACGCGGAAGCGCTCGGCCTTTGGGAGTGCGCAGACGAGGTCGCACGCGTTGCCGAGGCCGCTCGCACCGGGACGGCGCATCGGGAAGAACTGATGGGCTCCACCATCACCATCAGCTCGCTTGGGGCGTTGGGTGGTATCGTTTCGACGCCCATCATCAATTACCCCGAAGTGGCGATCATCGGCGTCAACAAGATCGTGACGCGGCCGGTCTGGGACGGAATTCGCTTTGTGCCGCGCAGGATGATGAACCTGTCTTCGAGCTTCGATCATCGTGTCGTGGACGGCTGGGATGCTGCAGTCTTCATACAGGCCGTCAAGGCGCTTCTGGAAAAGCCGGCGCTTATTTTCATCGATTGAAGGCGATCCTTGCTCCCTCATCCCTGTGCTCGTCAAAGGGACCCAGCCAGCCCAAGTCTTTGGGCTGAAAGGACTCGTCCCGTCGCGCAGACGCGCGTCGGCTGGAGTCCTGTGACGAGCACAGGGAGGAGGGCGTATGCGTGTCATGACCGCATTTCTTAGCCCGCGTTTTCAGCCTTCACGGAACTGTTTCGCTATCGGTATAGGCTTGCGTTCGTCATCTTCGGGTATAGAAGAGAAGAACGAGAAGCATGTTTTCTCATCACGATCACAGTGGCGGACGAGGGCGCTCCGGTGCCCGGCGGTCCGCTCTCCGCCGGCAACAGAACGAAAAAGGTCCTCCCATGCAAACTCCCAAACCCGTTGTCCTGACTATTCTCGATGGCTGGGGGCTGAGTGAGGATACATCCAGCAACGCGCCTGTTCTGGCAAACACGCCCACCATGGACCGGCTTTTCGCCACCTGCCCGAATGCGAGGCTCACCACGTTTGGTCCTAAGGTGGGGCTGCCTACCGGACAAATGGGCAATTCCGAAGTCGGCCATACCAATATCGGTGCGGGCCGCATCGTCGCTATGGATCTCGGCCAGATCGATCTTGCAATCGAGGATGGCAGCTTTTTCCGCAATGCGGCGATGCTTGATTTCGCCGCCAAGGTGAAGGCCGCAGGCGGTGTGGCGCATCTGATGTGCGTCGTTTCCGATGGCGGCGTTCATGGCCATATCCTCCACGGCCAGGCGGCGGTGAAGCTGATGGTCAGCCACGGCCTGAAGGTCGTGGTGCATGCCATCACCGATGGTCGTGACGTCGCGCCGCAATCCGCTGAAGATTTTGTGGCTGCGCTTGTGGCAAGCCTGCCGGAAGGCGCCAGCATCGGCACCGTGATCGGCCGTTATTATGCGATGGACCGCGACAACCGCTGGGAGCGTGTCGAAAAGGCCTATGACGCGATGGTCCTGGCCAAAGGCGAGCACGCCCGGGATGCGGTGAGCGCCGTTGCACAGAGCTACGCGAATAAAGTCACGGACGAGTTCATCCTGCCGACCGTGATCGACGGTTATGAAGGCTTCAAGGCCGGCGATGGCCTGTTCTGCCTGAACTTCCGTGCTGACCGCGCGCGTGAAATCCTGCTTGCCATCGGTGCCGATGATTTCGACGGTTTTGCGCGCGAAAAGCCAGTGCTCTCGGCGCTGCTTGGCATGGTGGAATATTCTACCCGGCACAATGATTTCATGACCACGGCTTACCCGAAGCGCGATATCGTCAACACGCTTGGCGCCTGGGTGGCGAAGCAGGGACTTACGCAGTTCCGCCTCGCCGAAACGGAAAAATATCCGCATGTGACGTTCTTCCTGAACGGCGGCAAGGAAGAGCCGGAAGTCGGTGAAGATCGCTTCATGCCGAAATCCCCGAAGGTCGCGACCTACGACCTGCAGCCGGAAATGAGCGCGCCCGAGGTAACGGAAAAATTTGTCGAGGCGATCGGCAAGGGTTACGATCTCATCGTCACCAATTACGCCAACCCTGATATGGTCGGCCATACCGGTGATCTGCAGGCCGCAATCAAGGCCTGTGAAGCCGTGGATCGTGGCCTCGGTGCGGTGGTTGCCGCACTCGAAAAAGTGGGAGGCGCAATGCTTGTGATTGCCGACCACGGCAATTGCGAAACCATGGTCGACCCGGTGACCGGCGGCCCGCATACGGCGCACACCACAAATCCGGTTCCGGTGATCCTTTTCGGTGGCCCTGAAGGTGCGAAGCTGCATGACGGTATTCTCGCCGATGTCGCGCCCACCCTGCTGCAGCTGATGAATGTGCCCTTGCCGCCGGAAATGACGGGCAAGAGCCTGATCGACCTTTAATCAAGCGTCGTCGCGCGGCAGCATTTCACCCCCGCGCGACCGTCTGTTTCAGGTTCCGAACGAGCGTTTTAAGCTATGACTGCTTCGCGTAGAGGCGGTCGTGAGCCAGCATGCCGGCAATCATGGCGCAGACGAAAAGGACGACTGGCATCAGCCCAAGGCCGACAGCGGAGAGTGCCGGGCCGGGGCAGAAGCCGGCAAGCCCCCAACCGATGCCGAAAATCGCCGAGCCGGTTATCAGCGGCCCGTCGATGCGGGTCTTTGCTGGAAGGCGGAAATCGTCGGCGAGAACGGGCTTGGCGAGACGTCTGCTGAGCAGCACGCCCGGCGCCGCGACCATAACGGCACCGCCAAGAACGAACATCAGGCTCGGGTCCCAATGGCCGCTTGCTATGTCGAGAAAGCCGGAAACACGCGCCGGATCGACCATGCCCGACAGCGAAAGGCCGAATCCGAACAACGCTCCTGCAAGCAATGCAAGTGCAATACGCGCGACGGCCGGATTTTTCATGACAGGGCTCCCGCTATCGTCGCAGTAAAGATGCCGGTGATCAGGAAGGTGGCGGTTGCGGCGATCGAGCGCCGGGAAAACCGCGCCAGCCCCATGATGCCATGGCCGGAGGTGCAGCCGGAGCCCATGCGTGTGCCAAAACCCACCAGCAGACCGGCAATCAGGATGAGGGGCCAAGGGGCAGCGACGGTGATTGCGGGCAGCCGGCCGAATGCTGCGGCATGGATATAAGGTCCCGCCAGCAAGCCGGCGATGAAGGCGAGATCGGCAAGACGCCGCTGCCTGCCAAGAGTTCTGCCGATGATCCCGCTGATGCCGGCAATGCGGCCGTTAAAGACAAACAGGAGAACGCAGGCGAGGCCGAGCAACATGCCGCCGAAAAGAGAAGACCAGTAGGGACTCACGCGGTCTCCTCCTCCGGCGCGCAGAATATGGTGTAAAGCGCCTCGATCAGCTGCGCCGCTTTCGCTTCGCTCAGCTGGTAGAAAATTTGCTTGGCGTCACGCCGGGTTTCAACCACACCGGCTTCCCGCAGGACGCCCAGCTGCTGGGAGAGTGTAGGCTGGCGAATATCCAGCCTGGCTTCCAGCTCTCCCACGGAAAATTCTCCCTGCGCCAGCGTGCAGGCCAGCATCAGCCGCGCAGGGTGGGCAAGGGTCTTCAAAAGCAGTGCGACTTCCACGGCCCGTTCCTCCATGGCGGGAAGGGGAATGTCAGGAGTATGAAGGGGCTTTCCGAGCGTCTTTCCTTTTACCATGTGCTGCCCTCCAGCACATCAAGAGGGAATTTCAGGTAACGCCTGCCATTTGCCTCCGGCTCCGGCAGTCGTCCGCCGCGAATATTGACCTGCAGGGCATGGAGAATGAGCTTTGGCATCGGCAAGGTCCTATCCCGCGTTTCCCTCAGGTCGATGAAGCTTTCCTCCGTCATGCCGACCAGATGTGGATTGCTGCGTTTCTGTTCGCCCACAGTACTTTCCCATTTCGGCGCGCGGCCGCCGGGCTGATAATCATGGCCGGTGAACAGCCGTGTTTCGTCCGGAAGGGCGAGAATGTCCTGAATGGACGCCCAGAGTTCTCTGGCGCTGCCACCGGGAAAATCAGCCCGCGCTGTGCCTGAATCCGGCATGAAAAGCGTATCGTGCACGAAGGCGGCGTCTCCCACCACATAGGTTACGGAGGCGAGCGTATGGCCGGGCGAAAACAGCACGCGCGCTTCAAGCGAACCGATATTGAACCTGTCGCCCGCCTCGAACAGCCTGTCCCATTGCGAACCATCGGTTTCAAGGTCCGGCCAATTGTATTTTTCCTGCCAGAGCCGCTGTACGCCGGTGATCTTCGCGCCGACGGCGGTCTGCGCACCGGTCTTCTGCTTCAGGTAATGGGCGGCGGAGAAATGGTCGGCATGCGGATGGGTATCGAGAATCCATTCCACCGACAGGCCTTCGCTTTCCACATGGTTCAGAATGGCGTCGGCATTCATCGTTCCGGTTGCGCCGGATTTCTCATCGAAATCATAGACCGGATCGATAATGGCGCAGCGTTTGGTCACTGGATCGGAAACGACATATTGCACGCTCCAGGTGCGCGGATCAAAGAATGCCTTGACGTGCGGAACCGCTGCCGCGTGTCGCTCCAGCCAGCGGGTGGCGCCGGAAAGATCAAAGCCATGCGCCTTGCCAAAAGCCTCGATGTCGCCGCGTTCCATGCGTCCGTCGAGCGCTTCCCCGAGCACATGAAGCGTGAGCGCACGGGTGCCACCCTTGCAATGGGCAAAAACGGGGCCTGCCGCTTCCGCCATTTTCTGTTGAAAGGCGCGGATATCGGCCTCAGTGATGGCAGGGCCGGTGACCGGGATGAAGCCATAGTCCATGCCTGCCGCCCCGGCGGCGCTTCTTTCCTGCTCATTGCCCGGTTGGCTCGGCTCTTCGCCATCCGGCCGGGCATTGATGACGCTTTTATAACCCTGCGCGGAGAGCGATTGGAAATCGGCGGTCATCGGCTGCCCCGCAACGGTCAAGCGCTCGTTGATCTTAACGACTTTCATCGACATCTCCTGTGGCAACAACTCAATATATATTATTGTATAATGTATATTGATCGCTGGCAAGAGTGCGAGGTACCTTCGCAGCTGTTTGCGGCTTGTGGCGTGTTAGCGGAACATCCCCTGCGCCCGAGTGGCAGGGCGCAAGGCATGTGTGCGGCATCGATTAGAATTCACACTGGCCTCAGACGGCAAGCCTGCGGCGCGTCGCCTTCCAGCCGAGACAGATGGCTCCTACAAGCAGGACCGTCTGGGCGATCAGGAACGGTGGTTCATTGCCGTTCGGCGCCAGCTTGTTGAGCGTTTCGACCTTGAGAAAGGCCTGTACGATCAGGACGAACATGTTGAGATAGAGGCTCATCGTGGCGGTGATCGTATAAATGATGCGCGCCCTGCCATTCAGACCGTATCCGTAAAGCGCGACAAGTGCGATTGCCAGAACGAGGGTCGATATGACGCCGACACCGAGTGCCGGCGTGAAATTTCCGATTGGGAACAGGAAGCCGGTGAGCGTGGTGGCAAGCGTGGTGACGAGGAATAGCGCCATCATGCGGGGCATCCATCGCCCTGCCGCATAAGCTGGCAGGGCGATCAGTCCGGTAGCAATGCCGATGAAGCTCAAGCCCACATGCAGTGCGGTGAATTGGGGAATGGTCAGTCCGAGGATCATGATACGTATCCCTCTATTCGGGTTTGGCTGCACGATACCGGCTGGCGGCAAGTGCATGGGAGAGATTGGGCCGCAGGGCTGCACGCGCGGCAAGGAAATTTTCAAGATCGGCAGTGTCCGGCAGGGAGGGAATGGTCAGCGCTTCGCCAAGGTCGAGACCGGCAAGGGCAGCATCCACCATGTCATGGACATCCATGACCATCGCGGCCGGAATGGTATCAAGCCGTTCTTCCTCCCAGATGGCCGTGCGGGTTATACCTGGAAGAACGGCCTGAACCCGCACGCCGGAGGGTGAAAGCTGTGCCTGCAGCGCCTCGGTAAAAGCGAGCACGAAAGCCTTGGTGGCCGGGTAGACGGCGGTGAATGCTGCCGGCATCAGTGCTGTAACTGATGTAATGTTGATGATCGTACCCTTTCCGTCGGCGGCAAGGCGCGGCGCGATGGCTGCCGCAAGCCGCGTGACGGCGAGAATGTTGAGGTTGATCATCGTCGTCACATAGGCTGGGTCCAGCGCCGTGATCGCGCCTTCGCCAGCGATACCGGCATTGTTGACGAGGCCGGTAATCCGCCGGTCCTCGCGCAGCCGCGCCTCGACCTTTTCGAGATCTTCCGCCCTGGAAAGATCGGCGGAGAGAACCTCGACGGCGATGTGATGATCCTTTTCCAGCTGCGCGGCCAATGCCTTCAGCTTCTCGGCGCGTCGCGCCACCAGAATGAGATCGTGGCCGCGTTTTGCCAGACGTTCGGCATAAACCGCGCCGATGCCATCGGATGCGCCGGTGATGAGAAATGTATTCTGTGTCATGTCCGTGTCTCCTGTATCCGGTGGTTTCAGCCGTTGATGAAGGCGAGCAGGTCGGCGTTGAACCGGTCCTGATGGGTCTGTGTCAGGCCATGATCGGCTCCCTGATAGATTTTGAGCACCGCATGTTTGACGATCTTGACCGTGGAAAGCGCGGAAGCGCCGACCGGCACGATCTGGTCGTCATCGCCGTGCAGAACCAGCGTCGGCTTGTCGAAAGCTTTCAGGTCCTGATGGAAATCGCTTTCCGAAAAGGCGCGGATACTGTCGAGCTGACCTTTCAGGCCGCCCATCATGCCCTGCCGCCAGAACTCATCGCGGATACCTTCGGATATGACGGCGCCTTCGCGGTTGTAGCCGTAGAAGGGAATGGTCAGATCCTTGAAGAACTGGCTGCGATTGTCATAGGTGCCCTTACGGATGCCGTCGAAAACATCGATTGGCAGACCGATGGCGTTGCTTTCCGTCTTCAGCATCAGCGGCGGCACCGCGCCGATGAGAGCGATCTTGGCAACGCGGGCGGTGCCGTGGCGGCCGATGTAACGTGTCACCTCGCCGCCACCGGTGGAATGGCCAACCAGAATGATGTCGTGAAGATCGAGTTGTTCGATCAACTCGGCCAGATCGTCGGCATATTGATCCATGGTGTTGTCATGCCAGACCTGATCGGAGCGGCCGTGGCTGCGGCGGTCATGGGCGATGGTGCGGAAACCGTTATTGGCGAAGAACACCATCTGCGCGTCCCAGGCGTCGGCGCTGAGCGGCCAGCCGTGGGAGAAGATGATGGGCTGGCCGTCTTTCGGGCCCCAGTCCTTGTAGAAGATGTGCGTTCCGTCTCTGGTGGTGATCGTTGTCATGGCTCTCTCTCCTGTTGCAGGGAGCTTGCTTGCGTCCCGTGGGAATAGAGATACTCTTGACGCAGCCGGGGATGGATTGGCGCTTCTGACAGAAAGCGAGCCGAAACTGACAAAACGGGGGTTGGGCATGGCGGGTGTAACGGGAAGCGCGCTGGAAGTGGGGCTGGTCCTCTATCGGGACTGCCAGATCGCCATGGTGCATGGCATCACCGATCTTTTCGCCATCGCGTCGGTATTTTCACAGGATCGCGGCGGGCCAAAATTGCGGGTCAGCCATTGGAGCATGGGCGAAGGCGGTGAATTTTCCCGCTCCTATGACACGGAACCCGGCGGGCCGGGGCATCCCGATATCTTCGTTGTGCCCGGCCGGTTGACCGGGCCGGCTGAAATCGAGGAAGCCGAGCCTTACGCCCGCTGGCTGCTGAACCGGCACGCCCAGGGCGCGACGCTGGCTGCCAGTTGCGGCGGGTCGTTCATGCTCGCGGCCACCGGGCTTCTGGCTGGCCGCCCGGCGACGACCCACTGGTTGTTTGCGGAACGTTTTCGGGACCGATTTCCCGATGTCCGGCTGGAGATAGACAAGATCGTCATCGAGGACGGCGATATCATCACGGCCGGCGGGTTGATGGCGTGGACCGATCTTGGCCTGCGCATCGTCGACCGGCTGCTCGGCCCTTCCGTGATGATCGAGACCGGCAAGTTTCTGCTGATCGACCCGTCAGGACGGGAACAGCGTCATTATAGTAGTTTCGCCCCAAGGCTGACGCATGGCGATGAGCCGATCCTGAAGGTGCAGCACTGGTTGCAGGCCCGTGCCGGGCGGGCGACAAGCGTTACCGACATGGCCGGCCATGCCGGGCTGGAGGAGCGAACCTTCCTGCGCCGCTTCAAGGTGGCGACCGGCATGAAGCCCATCGAATATGTCCAGCACCTGCGGGTCGGCAAGGCGCGTGAATTGCTGGAATTCACCCGCCGTTCGGTCGATCAGATCGCTTGGTCGGTGGGTTATGAGGACGCTGCCGCCTTTCGCCGGGTGTTTCACCGCATTCTCGGCCTCTCACCGGGAGAGTATAGAAGCCGCTTTTCCAGCGGTTCGGCCATGGTTGCTGCCTGAGGTTGATCCGATGGGGGTGGCGGTACCCGGCACTTGCAATGTGGCCGGTGTTTGCTAACATGCCAGACAAGTTTAAAACAGGTGGGCCGAAATGGACGTCGAGAGCAGCACCAAGCAAGTATCGCTTGCGGCGAAAATCAGTTCGGCCTTGCGACGGGACCTGACGGAGGGGGTGTTCCGCCCGGGTGACCGGCTTCCGAGTGAAAGCGAATTGACGCGGGAATATTCCGTCAGCCGAACGGTTGTGCGCGAGGCCATCGCCATCCTTCGTGCCGATGGCCTTGTTGAAGCACGCAAGGGCGCAGGGGTCTTTGCTGTCGAAGCCAAGCCGGCAAAGGAACTGCCTTTTAACGATCTCGCCGTGGGTCGCATTTCCTCGGTCATCGAACTCCTGGAACTGCGGACCGTGTTCGAAGTGGAATCCGCCGGGCTGGCGGCCTCGCGCCGTTCCGCCGTGCAGGTGGAATCGATCGTGGATGCGCATCGGCGTGTCGGAGACTGTCTCGCCGCCGGGCTACCAACGCGGGACGCCGATTTCGAATTCCATCTCGCCATCGCGCAGGCCACGCAGAACAGGCGGTTTCCGGAGTTTCTTCAACTCATTCGGTCCGGTATCATTCCCCGCGGCGAATTACAGGGTGCCGCGCCGGGGTCGCGGCCCAAGGATTACAACCTCCACCTTCAAGAGGAGCACGGCAAGATCGTCGATGCCATTATCGAGGGAGACGCCGATGCCGCGCGCCAATATATGGCCTTGCATCTGCGCGGCAGTCTCGAGCGATACAAGGTGCTCCTGCGGTCCCGCACCGTGGCTGAGTAAGGCGGAAATAGCTGATATGGCAATGAATTATGCGTTGGCCCGTCGGTAAAAGGCCAGGGAAGCAGCAAGCGTCAGCAGCGCGCCGCCGCAGATGCGGTCGAGCCACAATGCTCCGGACTTGCGCAATATCCTGACCGCCTGCGCGCCAAACAGGGCGTATGCGAACATCACGATGAAGTCGATGCCGGCGAAGATCAGCGCAAGTACGGCGTACTGCTGAATCTGCGGCGCGGCGACATCGATGAATTGCGGCAGGAAGGCCGAAAAAAACAGGTATCCCTTGGGATTGGTCACGGCGACGAGAAAGCTCTTCAGGAAGATCGAGCGCGCCGACGCGGCCCTGTTTGCCTCCGCAGAGCCGAGAGCGCCGTCAAGCGTCCCTCTTGAACGCAGAAGCATGATGCCAAGGTAAACAAGGTAGCAGACCCCCGCCCATTTGACGACACCGAACCAGAACTCCGAGGCGGCCATAAGAGCCCCGAGTCCCAGTGCAACCGCGCCGATCAGGACGAAATCCGAAAGGACGGCACCAGCCATGCCGATCATCGCGCGACGCACGCCGAATTTCGAACCATTGGCAAGCGCCAGCAAGACGGTGGGGCCGGGTGTTGCAATGCCGATAAAGGCGACCATGGCAAAGGCTAGGAGCGTCACGTCGATCATATTTTCCTCCCCCGAGGCAGCAGACACGAGCGGTCAAATCGCCACGAATTTCCATGTCAGCCTTCTGTGGGCAGGGAGAATACAGCGTTTTGCCGTTGTGGCAATGTGGGCTTCTTTAGGGAAAGAAGAACGCCGCAACCGCCGCCTGGGCAACGCTGTGCCTGTATACCCCCGCGCTTGCCGATATCGATTTTGGCGTCGGATGCTTGACAGCCTGCAACACCTGTGACAACTTTACCGTAGTTGTCAGACAGGATGTGCTCCTTGCACGTTCGGTGACTGGCAAGGGAGGAATCATGTCAAAAAGACGCCTTTCGCTTTATGGCTTGTCCGGCCAGGTCGGAAGTATTGCGGTCACGCTGCTTGGATTGCTGCTGCTGACCTTTTTCATTGGCCGCCTGATGCCCGCCGATCCAGTGCGGGCCATTGTCGGTGAGGATGCGACCCGTGAAACCTATGAACAGGTCTATCACGCGCTCGGCTTTGACCGCCCGCTGTGGCAGCAGTTCGTCTATTATCTCGGAGATGTCTTCACCGGCAATTTCGGAACGTCGATCCGCACGGGCCGCCCCGTCATCGAGGACATCATAAGCGTGATGCCGGCGACGATCGAGCTTGCGACCTTCGCCATCCTGATCGGTGCCGGCCTCGGCATCCCCATGGGCGTTTACGCCGCCGTGAAGAAAGACCGCTGGCAGGATCATCTTGTGCGCGTTCTCAGCCTGTTCGGCCATTCCATGCCGATCTTCTGGACCGGCATGATCGCGCTGATCGTTTTTTACGCCCATCTCGGCCTCGTTGGCGGCGGTGGCCGCATGGACCAGTTCTATATCGGTCTGGTGGAGGAGCGGACGGGCTTTCTGCTGATCGACAGCCTGCTTGCGGGTGACATGGAGGTCTTCCGGTCGGCCATCAACCACCTCATCCTGCCAGCTGCCCTGCTGGGCTATTCCTCCTCTGCCTATATCACCCGCATGACGCGCAGCTTCATGCTGGATCAGCTGGGGCAGGAATATGTGACGACCGCGCGTGTCAAAGGCCTGTCGCAGCGGCAGACGGTGTGGCTGCATGCTTTTGGCAATATTCGCGTGCAGCTGGTCACCATCATCGCGCTGGCTTACGGTTCGCTGCTGGAAGGAGCGGTCCTCATTGAGACCGTCTTCGCCTGGCCGGGTTTCGGGCAATATCTCACCAGCAATCTTATCATCGGCGACATGAATGCCGTGATGACCTGTGTACTGATCGTCGGCGTCATCTTTATCGGGCTCAATCTCCTGTCCGACATTCTCTACCGCTTTTTCGATCCGAGGACCCGCTGATGACGGCCCGTGCTGAAACTTCCTTCCGTCTTCCGGTGCCGCTGAACGCGCTGAAGAACATTATCGTCTTCCTGCTCAAGAGCCCGACATCGGCTTTCGGCCTGCTTATCTTGCTGCTGCTCGTCATCTCGGCGATTTTTGCGCCCTGGCTCGCGACGCATGATCCTTACGCACAGAATCTCGCCAACACGCTGCAGCCCCCGGGCAACGGCCATGTCTTCGGGACGGATGAGCTGGGGCGCGATATCTATAGCCGTCTTCTCTGGGGCGCTCGCATCACGCTCACCATCATCACGCTGGTATCGATCATCGTCGGTCCCGTCGGCCTTCTGGTCGGTACGGCATCCGGTTATCTCGGCGGCAAGTTCGATACGGTGATGATGCGCATCACGGATATTTTCCTGTCTTTCCCTAGCCTCATCCTGTCGCTCGCCTTCGTCGCAGCGCTGGGTCCGAGCCTTAATAATGCGATCATTGCAATTGCGCTCACCTCATGGCCGCCGATTGCGCGTCTTGCCCGCGCTGAAGCCATGACCTTTCGCAAGGCGGATTACATTGCCGCTGCAAGGCTTCAGGGCGCGTCGCCGCTGCGCATCATCGTCAAGTCGATCATGCCCATGTGTCTCCCCTCGGTTCTCATCAGACTGACGCTGAACATGGCGACCGTCATTCTGACCGCCGCAGGTCTGGGCTTTCTTGGCCTCGGCGCGCAGCCGCCGCTGCCGGAATGGGGAGCGATGATCGCCACCGGCCGACGTTACATGCTGGATAGCTGGTGGCTGGTGACCTTTCCCGGCATTGCGATCCTGTCTGTCAGTCTCGCTTTCAACCTCCTCGGTGATGGGCTGCGGGATGCGCTCGATCCGAAGCAGATGAACCGGAGATAGAAACATGGAAAAACCAATCCTTGATGTTGAAAATCTCCGTATCCGTTATGGTGGCTCACCCACCGAGGCGGTGCGCGGCATCTCCTTCACGCTCGGTCGGGAGCGGCTCGGCATTGTCGGTGAAAGCGGTTCGGGAAAATCCACAGTCGGACGCGCTCTGTTGCGCCTCCTGCCTTCGGCAACGATCACCGCTGACAGGCTGGCTTTCGACGGGCTCGATCTTCTCTCCCTCGATGAGAAGGAGATGCTGAAGGTTCGCGGCCGGCGCATGTCGATGATCCTTCAGGATCCGAAATTCTCCCTCAACCCCATCCGTCGGGTCGGCGATCAGGTGACGGAGACCTATCTGCGCCACTTCAGGGCATCAAAAGCCGAGGCACGGGAAAAGGCGCTGGCGATGCTGGATGCGGTGAAGATCCGCGATGCCTCACGTGTCTACGAGCAATACCCGCACGAAATCTCCGGTGGCATGGGTCAGCGCGTGATGATCGCCATGATGCTGCTTGCCGATCCCGATCTCGTCATCGCTGACGAACCAACTTCGGCGCTTGATGTGACGGTGCGGTTGCAGGTGCTGAACATTCTCGACGGTCTGGTGCGCGATCGCGGCATCGGCCTCATCATGATCAGCCACGATCTCAACCTTGTGCGCAATTTCTGCGACCGGGTGCTGATCATGTATTCAGGCCGCGTGGTGGAAACGCTGGCCGCCCGCGATCTCGATCAGGCGCAGCATCCCTATACGCGCGGCCTTCTGGCGGCACAGCCGCGTATCGGCGGTGCGCGCGCACCGCTTGCGGTGCTGGACCGCCGCCCTGAATGGCTGGAGGAGAATGCATAATGGCCGTTTCTGTCGAAACCCGCGATCTTTCCATCACTTTCGGCAGCGGCAATACTGCACTGAAAGTGCTGCCTTCGGTGTCGTTCCGTGTCGAGCCTGGCGAATGTTTCGGGCTGGTCGGTGAAAGCGGTTCGGGCAAGTCCACCGTGTTGCGCTGCGTCTCAATGCTCAACGATTTCTGGACTGGCGATATCCTCATCGACGGCAGATCGGTGCGAGACGTGCCGCTGATCGAGCGCTGCCGCATGCTGCAGATGGTGTTTCAGGACCCTTATGGCTCTCTGCATCCCCGCCAGTCGGTGCGCACCGTGCTTGGTGAATCGCTTGCGATCCACAAGCTCGGCGACCGCGAGGAGCGCATGCGCAAGGTCATCACTGATGTCGGCCTGCCGGTGTCTTTCCTCGACCGTTTCCCGCACCAACTCTCCGGCGGCCAACGGCAGCGCGTGGCGATTGCGAGGGCGCTGATCCTGGAACCGTCGCTGCTGCTGCTCGATGAGCCGACCTCGGCGCTCGATGTCTCGGTCCAGGCGGAAATCCTCAACCTCTTGCAGCGACTGCGGGAAGAGCGCGGTTTCACCTATATCATGGTGACCCATGATCTCGCCGTGGTCGATCACATGTGCGATCGCTTCGCCGTGATGCTGCGTGGCGAAATAACCCAAATCCTGCCGCGCGAGGCCATTGCTGGCAACGATGCAACGCATCCTTATGCGCGCGAACTGATCGGCGCCTCACTGGAATATGAAGGCGCGTGACGGCTCCAAGAACGTGACCGTCCTCCTCCGGGGCGCCACGGATAATAACAGCCTCCTTCCTTGCCCGGCCTGCCCGCCGGGCATTTTTTTGGGGAGGCAGGCCGAAGATAGAAAAGACCGGTGGTAATCGGGCCTTGGGCTGCTGACAAACGGAGCGTCTCCGCCGTCATGCCGGACTAGATCCGGCATCCAGCTACGGGGTGTCTGCGCCATAAAGAGGAGTCTTACGCGATCAAGGACTTGATCGGGCTGGACCCCGGATCTAGTCCGGGGTGACGGAGTGCGGATGCCTCACTTTTGGGGAATATTTCGGCTTTGTAAGGCCTCGTTGGCAGCAAAAAAGCGCGGGGTTAGCCGCGCCTTTTCTTACTCGCAGATATGGCGCCGATTATCGCTCCTTGCTCACCACTTCAAACCTCGAGAGCCAGGGGCTGACGATCATGCCCTTGACGTCGCTGCGGAAGGCTGCGGTGTCGACCACTTCGGAGAATGGCTGAATGGACATGACGATTTCATCCATATAACCCTGCAGGTCTTCATAAAGCTTCGTCTGTTTTGCCGCATCGCGCTCGACAAGCGCTTCCTCGATCATCTTGTTCAGCTTTTCGTCGAAGAAGCTGGTGCGCCAGCTCTGGTAATTCGTGAGCTTGGCGTCATCGGCATTATTGGGATTGTAGGCAATCGAGCGCAGGTTGTTGTCCGGGTGCGGCTGCTGGCCGCCGCCACCGCGGCCGAGCAGCAATTCGAAGTTGCGCTCGCGCATCGCACCATAGATCTGGTCGCCGGAGCCGCTGATCAGCTCGGCCTGAATGCCTGCCTGGGCGAGCGTGTTCTGGATCGCCGTTGCGGCTTTCATGAACGGGTCTTCCGAAAGCACGCGCAGCGTTGTCTTGAACCCATCAGGATAACCGGCCTCGGCCAGAAGCGCCTTGGCTTTTTCAATATCGAGCTTGTAGCCCTGGTCCGGCAGCGCACCCATGACGCCGGTGCTGAGGGAGCGCTGATGCAGCTTGCCGTAATAGGGCATGACCGCCTTGTCGAGACCATCGTAATCAATCAGGTAACGCAGGGCCTCCCGCACCTTCTTGTTCGCGAATTTCTCGTCCTTCATCGAAACGCTGAGGTAATAGAAACCGGAGCCCGGCGTGGATTCGATGGTGACGGCCTTGTCGGCCTCAAGTGATTTCAGATCCGGAGCCTGCAGGGAATAGGCAACGTCGATATCGCCCTTTTCCAGCATGAGCCGCTGCGACTGCGATTCCGGCAGATGGCGCATCAGGATACGCTTCATCTTGGCCTTTTCACCCCAGTAATCGTCGTTGCGGGTGAGGATGATATATTCGTTGGATTTCCACTGGGTCAGCTTGAAGGGGCCGGAGCCGGCGGAATTCAGCGTCAGCCATGCGCCGCCGAGATCGCCATCCTTCTCATTCTCAAGCGCGGTCTGGCTGTCGATGATCGAGCCGGGACCGTTCTGGGCAAGGATCATCAGGAGAAGGTTGGGATCGTCGGGCTTGGGGATATTCAGCACGAAGATCTGATCGCTTTCGGCAACGAAAAGCTTGTCGGCCTCTTCGAGCTTGAAACCGCGGGTTTTCAGAAAGGATGATTGCGCCAGATTGCGGGCGAGCAGCCGTTTGAGGCTCCATGCCACATCCTTTGCCGTCACGGCATTGCCGGAAGCGAACTTGGCATCGGCACGCAGATGGAAACGGATCGACTTCCGGTCTTCGGCTATTTCCCAGCGTTCGGCAAGGCGCGGCTGGACGCTGCGGTCCTCAGGCGAAAGCACGATCAGGGTGTCATAGATATTGTTCAGAACCTGCACGGTCTCGCGGCCGGTGATGGCGGCGGGGTCGAGTGTGAGGATATTGCTCATGGTCGTGGCGACAATGAGCTGGTCCTTTGGCGTCTCGGCAAAAGTGCTGAGCGGCATGGCGCCGATCAGCAGGGCGCCAAGTGCTGCTGTTGCAAGAAAATGTTTCATCTTTCCTCCCAATACGGCCGCTTCATACGGCCTTCCACGTTTCGATCCACGTGCCCGGTTCCTCCTCGGGCGGCGTGTGATCAACCAAGAATATCTTTGACTGGCGTGGCCAGGGCCCGGCCGATCGCCGCTGTCGCCGGCGCGTCCAGATGCACGCCGTCCACCGGCGAAGCACTGGCGACCGAACCGGCGTCGAAGAAGTGATGTCCGAGTTCGGTAGCGAGTTTTTGGTAAAGCGGTGCAAGCCTGAGCGATTGCCCGACGTCCCGCCCTCCCGCCGGTTCTCCACCGGGGCCTGCAACGCAGGGCGGTGGGGCAACGATCAGCAGTTTCGGTACCGCTTCTCGCGGCTTGTAGATGAAGGTCTCGACGATCTGCGCTAACCGGCGCATGCCGGAAACGGCGGCTTCCGCGCGTCCGCCATGCACCGGTTTGATGTCATTGGTGCCGAGCATGATTATGACGAGGTCAAGCGGCATATGGCACGAGAGCGCTATTTCCAGCGCCCGCGCGCCGTTGCGGCAGGCCGGACCGGCGTGGTCGTCGTAGCAGGTGGTTCGTCCGCCAAGACCTTCGGGGTAAACTTTCGCCATGCCGGCAAGCTCGGTTTCCAGAACCTCCGGCCAGCGATATGCGGCGGGGTGCCTTAGGCCCGTTGCCGGGTCCGCGCCCCAGGTGAGGCTGTCGCCGAAGGCGAGCACCGTTTTCATCGCCCGTTACCTCACCCGGTTGTTGTCGATGAAGGTAAAATCGATGTCCTCGCCAAGGCCCGGCCGGTCGGGAACGTGGACAAAGCCATCCCGGTCCATCGGATCGGACAGAGACTTCAGATAGTCGTGGCCGTCATCATATTCGAGGAAGGGATGTAGCAGGCCACGCTCATACCAGCGGCAATTCTTGGTGGCGGCAACCACATGCAGGTTCATGGCGGTATTTCCATGCACTTCGCACTCCATGCCGAAGGCTTCGGCCAGATGCATGGTCTTCAGCGCCGGTGTGATGCCCCCGACATCGTTGACGCCGGTGCGCAGAATGTCGCAGGCGCCGGCCTTGATCCATTCGGCACGGTGCCAGTGTTTGCCGGCCGCACTTTCCGGGCCGACGACCGGAATATCGAGATTGTCGGAAAGCCACTTGTAGGAGGACAGCGACTGTTCATCCATCGGCTCCTCGATCCAGTCGAAACCGAGTTTTTCGAGGCCACGGCCCAGCGCCAGCGCATCGGTGCGGGAGTACCAGTGGAAGGCGTCAATCATCAGGCGGATATCGGGGCCGACCGCCTCGCGCACGGCCGCGCAGGCCTTGAGGTCCATCTTCACATCCGGCGCCCAGCTGACGGGCGGCATCCACGTGTGCAGCTTGATGCCCTTGTAGCCGCGCTTCACCAGTGTTTCGGCAAAGCGGCCGTAGTCGTCCGGTGTCGCCAGCCCGCCTTCCAGTTCGTCACCGCACATGATGGAGCCATAGGCGAGCACCTTGTCGCGATAACCGCCGATCAACTTGTATACAGGTTGGTTGAGGGAGCGGCCGGCAAGGTCCCATAGCGCGCAGTCAACCACCGCCAGCGTGCGGTCAGTCAGTTGGGCGGCCGAACCGCGCTGCCAGTGGGCAAGGTCCTGCCACAGCCGTTCGCGGTCTCGATGGTCCTCACCGATCAGGACTTTCTTGACGAATTTTTCGATGACATGCGGGCGAACGATCTCTGGCACGGTAAAAGAATGGCCCTCGTGGCCGTCCTCTGTCCGGATCGTCAGCATGGCCTGTTCCACCTGATGCGCCGGACCCGGATGCGCGTGACCGGCACTGTCCGAGTGCCGACGGGTCGTCGTGCGGAAAACACGGACCTCGACGTCGGTAATGATCATAATTCCTCCCTCATTCAGGTATCTCGGCGTTGTTGGTCGCCGCAATGTCATACATGTGTGCAATATTTGTCAACATGTATGATAATCTGTATTACATGTTGGAGGGAGAAATCAAGGTCATTTGTGCTCGACGCTGCGCAGGTCGGCGGTGAGGAACAGCCTTTGGCGAATTTGCCTCAGTCCAAAAGAGACCCGAGGAAGCGTGAGGGCGACCTGTGTGGAGGGATAGTCTACAATTTTAGTGTATTATTGAATCGCGCAACGATCTTTCAACAATGGCCGGGACTATAAACGAACATGCCGCGCCAGTTGCCGCCTTCATCATGCATGCTGTGTGAGCATGCGTCGCATCGGGCGGTCGTTCCCAACCAGGATGGCTGCATTTGCGTCGCTGAGTTTCAACTCGTTTCCGGATGCGCGCCCATGCCCCTTTCCCACATCTCCCATTTCGCCTTTCTTGTCCCGGGCAACTATCATGACGATGATCCGGGACAGGGGCTGGAAGAAACACTGCAGCTTTTCGAAGCAGGAGAGGCGCTGGGTTATCATAGCGCCTGGGTCCGCCAGCGCCATCTGGAGCGGGGTGTCTCCTCTGCGGCGACTTTCCTCGCTGCGGCTTCGCAACGAACCAGACGGATCGGGTTAGGCACCGCCGTTATTCAACTCGGTTACGAGAACCCATTCAGGCTGGCGGAGGATCTGGCCACCGTGGATGTCCTGTCGCGCGGACGGCTGAATGTGGGGGTTTCGGTGGGCGCACCGCCCTTCGCCCATCTTATTTCCGACTATGTTGATACGGTTATCGAAGCGGACTACAGCCACGCGCGCGCTGAGAAGCTGGCGAGGGCGCTGCGATCGGAGCCGCTGTCGAACGAGACGGAGGCGGGCAATGCGGCCGGTGCGCAGGTGCCGCGGCTTAGGCCAGTCGCCAAGGGGCTGACGGACCGGTTATGGTATGGCGGTGGATCGCAGAACTCTGCGCGCTGGGCTGGCAGGGCAGGGTTCAATCTTCTGACGGGCAATATTGTCAGCGGCGAAAATACCGATGATTTTCTGACCGCGCAGGCGGCTCTCGTTGCTCGCTTCCGGCAGGATTGGGCGCATGAGCGCGAACCGCGTGTCGCTCTTGGCCGCGTGATCCTGCCAACCGATAGCGCAAGCCCCGCCACGCGCCGCCGTTACCACGAATTCGTTGCCGAGCGGGACAAGCGCACGACCTCGCCGCATGGGGCGCGCCGCACGCTTTTCCTGCCGGATATCGTCGGGACGACGCATGAGATTCTGGAAAGATTGTCGAGCGACCCCGTTCTGCCGTTTGTCTCGGAATTCCGCCTCGAACTTCCCTATGAATTCCAGCCGGACGATTATCGCCAGATCGTGACGGATTTCGCCTCTGTCCTGCCGCAGCTTTCCGGCGAAAGGCCGGTTTTGAAAGTGGCGATGGGGCAATAACATCGCCACCTCCCGCCATTCGACTTTCAATGGAAGCCGGCGGGAGGTCGACTGAGCGACATTGCTGCATCCGTCCTTCAATCGGGGTATGGCAGGCCATATCGGTCGCGGATCGTCGCGGCTTCATATTCGCGCGGGTAAACCCCACGATCCTGCAGTACCGGAACAACTTGTTCGACGAATTCAGCGATATCATCGGGCGCCCGTGGCGGCTGTAATGTGTAGCCGTCCACTGTGCCATCCTGCCAGAGGTCGATAATGCCGTCCGCTACCTCTTCCGCCGTGCCGAGCAGCAGCCGGTGGTGTCCTTCCGAGCGGCGTACGGCCTCGCGGGCAGTCAGTTTTTCATGGGTCAGAAGATCGGAAAGGCCAAGGCCCATGCCTACCGCCCATTGCCGGTTCTGATCGGGGATGAAACGTTCGGCATCGAGTTTTGCGTCGGGGTCGAACTCGCGAGGCTCTATGCCGTTTTCTCTGGCGAAACGTGCCAGAAGACCGTCTTCCGAACCGGCGCCGCTGTAGAGTTCATGTTTACGCAAGGCTTCCTGCCGGGTTTCGCCGAGAATGACGACGAGGCCGGGAACGATGCGGATGCCAGAGGGATCGCGCCCGAGGGAGACGGCGCGGTCGCGGACCTTCTTGCCAAAGGCCTGCCCTGCGGGACGTGACAGAATATTGCAATAGATGATCTCGCCATGGCGTGCCGCGAGATCAATGCCGCCTTCGGAGGCGCCGGCCTGCGCGATAACGGGATGCCCCTGCGGCCCGCGCGGAACGTTGAGGGGGCCTTTGACATGGAAATATTGCCCCTCATGATCGATGGTTTCGGCTGTCGCCGCATCCCAGAAGCGGTTCTCCGGCACGTCGCTCTCGCGGCGGGGGTCCCAGCTAGACCAGAGCTTTTTTGCGACATCCAGGAATTCGGTAGCCTTGGCATAACGTTCGCTGCGCGGCGGCAGCGGGTCGTTGCCAAAATTGGCGGCAACATTGGGATTAAAGGAAGAAACGATATTGACGATCAGCCGGCCGCCGGTGACGAGATCGATGGATTGAGTTCGTCTGGCGAAATTATAGGGCGAATTGTAGGTGGAGGACACGGTTGCCACAAAGCCGATATCCGGCACCTGTGCGGCAAGCGATGTCGAGAGGATGAGCGGATCAATGGTGTGGAACGGCCGGCTTGCCGGGTCGGTCAGCAGTGCCGGGTGGTCGGAAAGGAAAACGGCGTCGAACCGGCCCTTATGCGCCAGTTCCGTCAGTCGTCGGTAATATCCGATATCGTTTATATCGTGCCGGTCTCCGCTCCGATATTTCCAGGCATTGGCGAGATATCCTGTCGTGTTGATGCCGACGTTGAGATTGAGCCGGCGTTTGGTCTTGCTCATGCTGCCACTTTTTCTTTCGGGTGTTGGATTATCGGCCTGTATGGCCGCGCAACTGCGGGAAGCGTAACAGCCGGGGGGCCGGTCGCGAGTTAAAAATCCTTGCTGTGCGGAGAAGAAAAACTTTCGTCTCCAGTTTCACCCACGCGTGGTCGATCTGATCGATGCCCGACAAAAATCCCGGCGAAATCCTGCTTTTATCGAAAGGATATTCCGCCACGCGGCGCATGAGCTGGTAAGATGGAAACGAATTTCCTCAATCGCGTTTGAAATAGTACACTTTATCTATAGAAAATGTTTTATGGCGTGTAGCGTGCCGTCCAGATCGCAATTTCGAGGACGAACGCCATGGCCAACGCCGCTCTTCGCCAGGGAACCCAACCCGTAACGGTGTGGTATACACGCTGCCCGGCGCCCACGCCGCTTTCCATCGCAACGCAACTGGGCTGGATTGAGCAGAGTTTTGCCAAGCACGGCATCTCCGTTTCCTCCATTCGCGATGCGGCCGATCCAGCCATTCGCCAGAGTCATTTTGATCATCGGCTGGACTGGTCATTCCGTCAGGGCGGCAACATCCCGCCGATCTGGGCGAAATCCGGTGGCCGGAAAACACGGCTGGTGGGGCTGACAAGAACCGACGAGTTCCAGGCCGTCATTGCCTTGCCCGCAAGTGGCATAAGTAAGGGAAGCGACCTGAAGGGGCGGCGCATCGGTCTGCCGAAGCGCCCGGACGAGATCATCGATTTCCAGCGTGCCACGTCGCTCAAGGGCATCGTGTCGGCATTGACGGTCTCGGGGCTTTCCATCGCAGATGTCGAGCTTGTCGAGCTTGCTGCCAAAGAACCCGTGCTGCTCGGCCCGACGGAGGAACGGTTCCACGGTCTGCGCCGGCGGCTTCCCTATGGCGAGGAAATCGCAGCATTACACCGGGGCCAAATCGATGCATTTTTCGTCAAGGGCGCGGAAGGCGTCACTGTCGCCAATCTCATCGCCGCGCAGGTCGTGGTATCGACGGGTTTTCACCCTGATCCGAAGATCCGCATCAATAACGGTACGCCGCGTCCCCTGACCGTGGACGCCACTTTTGCCGATGAGCGTCCGGATCTGGTAGCGGAACTGGTGGCCACGGTTCAGCGCGTTGCGGATTGGGCAAATGACAATCCGGGGGAGGCCGTGCGTTTCATCGCTCGCGAGATCGGCGTCAGCGAGGAGGCGGTTCTCGCTGCGAATGGCCCGGACGTATATCGCAATCTGAGACTCGATCTCGATCCGGCTGAGCTGGATGCGCTCAGTCACTTCAAGGATTTCCTGCTGCAATGGAAATTCATTCCCGAAGATTTCGATGTCCAGGACTGGGCCGATCCACGCGCCCTTTCTGCACCGCAGGATACCGCGCACCATATTGTTGGGAGATGATAACATCATGGCAGCCATCATTCTTGTAACGGGTGCAACGGGCAAGCTCGGGCAAAGGGTCGTCAGCCGTCTTTTGCAACGTCAGGCGGAGGTTCGGGTATTGACCCGCCGGCGCGAAGACACGCTGAAGCTGTGGGGCGACAGGGTCGAGATTGCGGAGGGTAATTTTTCCGATCGGGCCAGCCTGAAGGCGGCAGCGCAGGGGACCGACAGGGTGTTTCTGCTTTCGCCCATCGGGGAGACGCTGGCGGCAGACCAGAAGACGGTCATCGATGCCGCTCTCTCCGCCGGTATATCGCGGATCGTGAAAATATCCGGTTCCGACTGGACTATTGGAAATGCTGCACGCTCGATTTCGGGAGCGGCGCATGGCGAGGTGGAACAATATCTGGCGGCAAGCGGCATCGCGCATACGATGTTGCGGCCGAACGCCTGGATGCAGGTTGCGCTGGAGCCTGTTGTCGCCGCGCTTCGCAAGGGCGAGGACGTGCCGGCCCGTTTCGGCGATGCGGCGGTCTCCTTCATCGATGCCGACGATATTGCCGATGTCGCTGTACAGGCTCTGGCTTCAAGCGCACCGCTCGTCGGCCCATTGGTGCTGACCGGACGCGAAGCGCTGACGGCGCTGGAAATTGCCCGCATTGCGGCCCGTATCCTGCATCGGCCCGTTGGCGTTTCGCACCATGCTGCCCCCGTCTTTCCGCCGCATATCGGCGCTTTCGAACAGACGGCGATCGGTGAATTCG
Organism: Rhizobium sp. ZX09; assembly: GCF_017357485.1. Taxonomy (NCBI): domain Bacteria; kingdom Pseudomonadati; phylum Pseudomonadota; class Alphaproteobacteria; order Hyphomicrobiales; family Rhizobiaceae; genus Rhizobium; species Rhizobium sp. ZX09. The sequence goes on along the minus strand of NZ_CP031364.1, from coordinate 459,680 downwards.
GAGAACTCATCCGCGAAGGTTTCGCCGCATCCATCACCGACGCCATCTACCATATCACCGGCCGCCAGCCCCGCAGTGTCGAAGATTATCTGCGCGCGCGGCTGGCGACTGCCCCACAGGGCGATCATTCCGAGGGAGAAAAGACATGGCGCTGACTGTTCCATTGCCCGAAGATTCTGAGCTAAAGGGTCTTGAGCTGAAAGGCCCGGCCGATTTCGACGACAGCCCGCTCAGTCGCGTCATAAAGCAGCCCCTGATGCTCGGTCTGTTCCTCAATCTGCAGGATATCAATTTCTCCAGCTTGCCGACCAGCAACAGCTGGACCTTCGATTACAATGTCGAGCTGGTGAAGCGTGCCGAAGAGCTCGGTTTCGAAATCGCCTTTAGTCGCACGCAATGGCTGCCGAAGGGTGGTTATGACGGTGAATCCTCGCTTGACAGTTTCATTGCGCTTGGCGCGATGGCGGCGGTGACGAAGAGCATATTGCTGATCTCCACCATCCACGTTCTTTACGGGCCCCTGCATCCGCTGCATCTCGCCAAATATGGCGCGACGCTGGATCATATCGCCAAAGGGCGCTGGGGCATCAACATCGTCACCGGCCACCGTGCCATCGAACATGAAATGTTCGGCTGGCAGCGGATCGATCATGACAAGCGTTATGACATGGCGGGGGAATTGTTCGATGTGCTCCACCGCCTTTGGGGAGAAACCGAAAACTTCACTTATGAAGGCAAGCTCAACCCGTGGGCGATCAACAATGGCTGGATCACGCCGAAGCCCGCCTTCGGCCGCCCCCCGCTGGTGACAGCGACGGGTTCTCCCGCCGGTATCGATTTCGCCGCCCGTCATTCCGATCTGGTTTTCGTCACTTCGCCGGGCGGTGCGCATATAGACAGTGCGCTCGAAACGCTTCCCGATCATGTCGCCACCATCAAGAACCGCGCCAAAGCCTATGGCCGGCAGGTGAAGACGATCATCAATCCGATCATTGTCAGTCGCGATACGGAGAAGGAGGCGATCGCCTATGCCGATGCCATCGAGGCCGGAAAGCCGCAGCCCGGCACGCGTGCTTTCGCCACCAACAATTACGACAGCGACGCCCATGCCTGGCGCGGACGCGGTGATGCACGCCACAAGCAGGGCCGCAATCTAGGTGGCAATATCGAAATCATCGGCTCGCCGGAACAGGTGGTCGAGCAGCTTGTCGGCCTGAAGAAGGCGGGGATCGATGGCGTTCAGCTGAATTTCTACGATTTCCGCGAAGACCTCGATTATTTCGCCGAGCGTATTCTGCCCTTGATGAAGGAGGCGGGCCTGAGGCTCTGACGCCTTTCCAGCCCTGATTTTCCTATCCGAAGCCAATCCTTCGCAATCGTCCGATTGCGAGAACGATATTTTTTGTCCTGAGGAGATACCGTGAATATCGCCGTCGATCCCGTTAAAACACCCGCCCCTAAAATCATCGACCGGATCGGGACGTTTGTTCCCGAGCTCGTCTCCATCCGCCACGACCTGCACCAGCATCCCGAAATCGGCTTCGAGGAGGTTCGCACGTCAGGCATCGTCGCTGAAAAGCTTGCTTCCTGGGGCATCGAGGTTCATCGCGGTTATGGCAAGACCGGCGTGGTTGGCGTGCTACGCGGCCGTCATGCGGGCAATCGCTCCATCGGGCTCCGGGCCGATATGGATGCCCTGCCGATGCCCGAGGAAACCGGTCTGCCCTATGCGTCCGTCTACCCCGGAAAGTTCCATGGCTGCGGGCATGATGTGCACACCACCATCCTGCTCGGCACCGCCCGTTATCTGGCGGAAACCCGCGATTTCGCCGGCACGGTGGTGTTCATTTTCCAGCCTGCCGAAGAGGGGCTGGGCGGCGCGCGCGCCATGATTGCCGATGGGCTGTTCAAGGATTTTCCGGTCGACGAGATTTACGGGCTCCACAATTCCACCCATGCCGCGCCCAATCACCTCAAGGTTTCGCCGGGCACCATTCTGGCTGGTGCGGATTTCTTTGACATCCGGCTCAAGGGCCGGGGTGCTCACGCCGCGCATCCCGATGTCTCCCGCGACCCGGTGCCGGCAACGGGTGAACTGATCCAGGCGCTGCAGACCATCGTCAGCCGCAACGTATCGCCCACCGATCCCGCCGTGCTGTCGATCACGCGCATCGAAGCTGGATCAGCCTATAACGTCATTCCCGAAACGGCCGCGATTGCCGGAACAGTGCGAGCCTTCTCCGACAGCGTGCGCGAAACCATAAGGGGCCGCATCCGCACCATCTCGGATCACATCGCTGCTGCCTATGGCCTGACTGCTGAGGTGGATATTCGCGACATATTCTCGGTCCTCACCAATGATGACGTGTCAGTGGAAATCGTTGCCGGCGTGGCGCGCGAGGTTCTGGGAGACGAGCGCGTTTCCACCGAGCCCGGCCGCTTCATGGGCAGCGAGGATTTCGCCGATCTTTTGAAACACGCACCGGGTGCGTTTTTCACCCTTGGCCATTCCGGCACGGTACCTGCCCACAATCCCGGTTTCATCGTTGACGACGACATCCTGCCCGTCGGCGCGACCCTGTTCGCACGGCTGGTGGAAACTCGGCTGAAACCTGCTGAAATTTAAAAAACAAGTCTGTAAGAGGAAACATCCATGGATATTACAAGACGTAAGACATTGCTTCTGAGTGCCGCCCTGGCCGGAGCCACATTGCTGCCATCCCTGCCGACGCTGGCGGCGGAAACGCCGAAAAAGGGCGGGATCGTCACTTTTGCAGGTCTTGGTGAGCCAACGACGCTGGTGCCGCTTTCCGATTCCAATACGCGCACCCGCGCCATTTCCACGAAAATCCTTGAGGGTCTGGTGCGGTTCGACAGCGAGTTCAAACCGCATCCGGTTCTGGCCGAAAGCTGGGAAACATCGGCCGACGGGCTGCGCTATACTTTCAAATTGCGCAAGGGTGTCAAATGGCATGATGGCAAGGATTTCACATCGCAGGACGTCAAATTTTCGTTGCTTGCCTTCAAGAAGGTCGGACCGCGGGGGCGCATCACCTTCGCCAATGTTGCCGATATCGAAACGCCTGATCCGCTGACGGCCGTGGTAGTGCTTTCCAAACCCGCGCCTTATCTTCTGCGCGCGCTGACGGGCGGCGAAACGCCCATATTGCCGGCCCATGCCTATGCTTCGGAAAACTACAATGAAAGCCCGAACGGCAATGCGCCAATCGGCACAGGCCCTTTCGTGTTCGAGGAATGGAAACGCGGCAGCTACGTGAAGCTGAAGAAGAACCCGGATTACTGGCAGGCCGATCTGCCCTACCTCGATGGTTTCGTGGCACGGTTCGTCGCTGACACGGCTTCCACCACCATTTCCGTGGAGACGGGTGAGGCGGATTACACCGCCGACGTCTCCTACAGCGATCTTGAGCGCCTGCGGCAAAATCCGAAACTGGCTGTGGAGGTCTATACCGACGCTTATCTCAACAATGCGGCCGTGTTCGAGTTCAATCTGGAGAACCCAATCCTGGCGAAGAAGGAGGTGCGTCACGCGCTGGCCCACGCCATCGACCGCGATTTCATCAATGACGCCATCTTCTTCGGGACGGCGAAACCTGCCGGTTCCAACATCCCGGCGGTCTTCACCGCCTATAACGACGAAAAGCCTTTCACTTATCCCTTCGATCTCGCCAAGGCGAATGAGTTGCTGGACAAGGCCGGTTACCCGAAGGGCGCGGATGGCACCCGCTTTTCGCTGCGGCTCGCTTTTCTGCCGTCCGACGTCTTCCGTAAAACGTCCGAATATCTCCGCTCATCCTTCGGCAAACTCGGCGTGAAGGTGGATATCGTCGAAGGCGATCTCGCCACCTTCATCAAGCGCGTTTATACGGAGCGCGGTTTCGACCTGACGGTGAACGGCATCAGCCGGTTGTTCGATCCGACGGCGGGGGTGCAGCGTCTTTACTGGTCCGATGGCATCAAGAACCCCGCGCCTTATGTCAACGCCGCCCACTATAACAATCCCACGGTGGACAATCTTTTCCGGGCGGCCGCCATCGAGGTTGATGAAACGAAGCGGGCCGGGCAGTTCCGTGAGATCCAGAAAGTCGTCGGCGATGACCTGCCGAATTTCTCGATCGTTGCTTTGCCGACCGTCATTCTACGCAACACCAGCCTGAAATCGCTCGTGACGACCATCGACATTGCCTATGGCGATCTGGCGACGGCCTGGAAAAGCGAGTGAGGACAGAAATCCGATCACCCTGCGGCGCGAGATTTATGACGAACTTTTCTCCGCATTCAACGTCATCCTCGGTCTTGCACAGAGGATCTGCCACGGCATCCTACGCCTTGCAGGTTGCAGATGCTGGGGACAGGCCTCAGCATGACGAAGGAGAGGTTTTACGCCAACAGCATCTCACCAGAACCCGGCAATTCTGCCGGGTTTTTTATTGCCGAAACCCACCCTCCATCCTGTTTGCACCTTCGCGCGGCAAGCCTGTTTCAGGGAAAAACTTTGCGCATGAGACAGATCGGGTGAAACAGCGATGCCATCCACGAAAACTTCGAAAAAATCAATTTCATCAATAATTTAGCGCAAAGCTTTTCTTCGTTTCCAAGCAAGAATTGCTTTCTGGACCCGCGCTATGGCCACCTGCACTGTGAGCTGGAAATCTCACCCTTACATGATGGATGCCATGGCCAAGGATACGCTTTTTTTGATCGCTCCCGGTTTCGAGGACCCCAAGCACCCCGGTGTCCGGTTCGTCTGTCCGCATTGTAACCAGATCGAGGGTCTGCTCGCCGCGTTTCCTGACCTTGCCGCTGGGATCGACGTCCACCGCGTGGGGTTCCAGCGCCCACGTGAGGCGGTTATCGCCGCCGTGGGGGAGGAAAATCAGTCGCTGCCGCTGTTCATCTTCGCCGGTGACGCGCCTGCCGACGTCACGGTCAAGGGCGAGACGCATTTCATTCAGGACACCAAACGCATTTTGCAAATCCTCGCCGAGCGCCACGGGTTCCCGCAGCTGCACTGAGTTGCCGCACCCCGCCTATCGGATTTTTCGGAGACAGATATGACCATTTCCAGACGCCAGTTTCATAAGATCGCACTTGCTGCCGGCGCATTCGTGGCACTTCCGGGCGGGTCTTTCGCCGCGGCCGAAGAGCCGGTTTCGGGCGGCACACTGAAGATCGTGTATTTCCCTGAGCCGACCCAGCTCGTGGCCATCAACACCAGCGCGGGTGGCCCGCAGTTCATCGGCTCGAAGATTTATGACGGGCTTCTGACCTATGACTACGAGCTTTCGCCCAAGCCGAGCCTTGCCAGGGAATGGAGCGTTTCGGCGGACGGGCTGGAATATGTTTTCCACCTCCAGCCCACGGCCAAATTCCATGACGGCAAACCGGTAACATCGGCGGATGTGGAATTTTCCATCCTGCGACTGAAAGAGGCCCATCCGCGCGGTCGGGCGACGTTCGCGAATGTCGAAAGCGTCGATACTTCCGATCCGCTGGCCGCAAAGGTGAAGCTCTCCAAGCCGGCGCCGGGCCTGATCACCGCGCTCGCGTCCTCTGAATCGCCCATCGTGCCGAAGCACATCTTCGAAACCTTCAAACCGACCGACAATCCCAAGCCTGCACAGATCATCGGCAGCGGCCCCTTCGTGCTCAAGGAATGGGTGCCCGGCAGCCATATCCTGCTGGAGAAAAACGCCGACTACTGGGATGCGCCGCGCCCCTATCTGGAGCGCGTTATTATTCGCCTCATCAACGATGCGGGCGCCCGCGCGGCGGCGCTGGAAACCGGGGAAGGGGATATTGGCCCTAACCCTGTGGCGCTCGCCGATCTGGAGCGGCTGAAAGCAATCCCGACGTTGAAGGTGGATGACCGCATCTATGCCTATGCCGGCCAGCAGAACCAGCTGGTCATCAATCTTGAGAACGAATATCTGAAGGAACTGAAGGTCAGGCAGGCCATTGCCCACGCCATCGATGTTCCGGCGCTCATCGATACCGTGCTTTACGGTTACGCCGTGCCATCGCCGACGCCGATCAGCCCCGGCCTTGCGAAGTTCCACAATCCCGATATCGGGTTTGCCAAGTTCGACGTCGCGCAGGCGGAAAAATTGCTGGACGAGGCCGGTTTCCCGCGCAAGGATGGCGGCAAGCGTTTCAAGCTCCGCGTCACCACCAACCCGTTCAATCCGCAGACCTATTCGGATTTCATCGCGCAGGCGCTGTCGAAGATCGGGATTGAGGCCGATATCCAGAAATTCGATTTCGGCACCTATGTGAAGGTGGTCTACACTGACCGCGCCTGGGACCTTTCGGTGGAATCCTTGTCCAACACTTTCGATCCGACGGCCGGCGTCCAGCGCGTCTACTGGAGCAAGAACTTCAAGATCGGCCTGCCATTCTCAAATGCCAGCCACTACGCCAATCCGGAGGTGGACCGGCTGCTGGAAGCGGCGGCGGTGGAGCCTGACATCGAGAAACGCGCTGCCTTCTTCAAGGAATTTCAGGCCGTTGTCGCGAAAGATCTTCCTGTCATCAATCTCGTCGCTCCCATCCAGCCGGTCGTCGGCAGCGTGCGCATCAAGGATTATGCGACGGGGGCCGAAGGTCTCGGCGGTAATCTGGCCAGGGCATGGCTGACGAAGGAGGCGTGAGCCGCCGCAGTTGGTTCTTAGAGCAGTGAGGTCATTTCCATGAGCAGAAAATCCGAAAAGCTTGTTCTCAACGCCTTCATCTATCCGGGCGGACATCACGAAGCCGCCTGGCGGCATCCGGATTCGGAGCCGCACCGCGTCACCGATATCAGGCTTTATCAGGATATCGCCCGCAAGGCCGAGGCGGCGAAGCTGGATGCTATCTTCTTTGCGGATGCGCCGGTACTGGATGCCAATATCCGCTATGCCGCCCGCCACCGGCTGGAGCCGATCACCATGCTGGCGGCGCTCGCCGCCGTCACCGAAAAAATCGGCTTCATCGCCACGGCGTCGACCACCTATTATGAGCCTTACAATCTCGCCCGGCTGTTTGCCTCTGTTGATCATATCAGCGGCGGCCGCGTAGGCTGGAACATCGTCACGACCTCGGCCGATGCCGCGGCCGGCAACTTCAATCTTCAGAAGCACCCGCCGCATGCCGATCGTTACCGTCAGGCCATCGAGTTCGTCGATGTGGTGACGAAGCTCTGGGACAGCTGGGAAGACGATGCCATCGTCGCCGACAAGGAAAGCGGACTGTTTGCCGAAACAGATCGCATCCATCCCGCCAATCACGATGGCGAATTTTATCGGGTGCGGGGCGCATTGAATGTGCCTCGTTCACCGCAGGGACGGCCAGTCTATGTTCAGGCAGGCTCCTCGGAAGAAGGGCGCGGCTTTGCCGCCCATTATGCTGAGGCAATCTTTACCGCGCATCAGACTCTGGAGAGTGCGCGGTCTTTTTATTCCGATATCAAGCGGCGTGTCGCGGCCACGGGGCGCAATCCCGCCCATGTGAAAATCTTGCCAGGCATCAGCCCCTTCATCGCATCAACCGAAGCGGAGGCGCGAAACCTTGAGGCCTCTTTCAACGATCTCATCCAGCCGGCATTTTCGCTTGGGCAATTGCAGCGCATCACCGGCATAGACCTCTCATCAGCCGATCTCGACCGGCCGCTGCCGCAGGAAGCCGTGGAAGCGACGCGCGCGCAGGCGAACAGCAGCCGCCATCAGCTGGTTCTAGATGTCATCGACCGGGAAAACCCGACGATCCGGCAATTGCTGCACCGGCTTGCCGGCGGGCGTGGTCACAAGGTCATATCAGGCACACCGGAACAGGTGGCGGACTGGATAGAGACCTGGTTTCGCGAGGGTGCTGCCGACGGCTTCAATATCATGCCGCCATGGCTGAATGGCGGGTTTGATCTCTTCGTGGACGAGGTGGTGCCGATCCTCAAACAACGAGGCCTCTTCCGTGAGGATTATGAGGGCGACACGTTGCGTGATCACTACGGCCTGCCACGGCCTGACAATATTTACGTGGCGAAAGAGCCGCAAAAGGAACGCGCCTGAGGTGGGACGGGCGTGTTCAGGCGGCGGCCTCAAGAGCGCGCATATCCTCGCGCAACAGAGCGAGTAGAGATGCGACCTCCGGCAGCCGCCGCCTGTCAGGACTGGTCAGCAGGTGATAGCGGCTGGCGGTCGGCTGCGGCGAACCAAAGGGAGCGATCAGTCGGCCGCTTTTCAGTTCTTCCGAAATCAGCGAATGACGCACGAGGCCTATGCCGTGGCCGGATGAGATCGCTTCTATCAGCGCGGTCTGGCGTGAAAAACGTGGACCCGTCGCAGAAAGCCTGAGCGGAATGCGGCAGGCGCGAAGCCAGTTCGCCCACTCGAATGCCGGGTCAAGGCCATTGCCACGCAGCAGCGCAAAGCCGATATCACGCAATCGCTCCGGTTCGCCTGCAAGGCCGTGGCGGGCTGCAAATTCCGGGGTGCAGACGGCGCTGACGGTATCGGGAAATAGCGGTTCATGAATGAAGCCCGGAATTTGGGCGGCGGTGGCCACGATGGCGCAATCGGCATCGAAATGGGTGAGATCGACGGTATCGCCCTCGATGGATTCGATCGAAAGTTCGACGTCTCCGAGCGCCGGAACGATGCTGCCCAGCCGCGGCGCCAGCCAACGGGCTGCAAAGCAACCTTCCGCCAGAACTTTCAACTGCGGCCGTGCATTCGAAACCATCAGGTCGGAAAGACTGCCGATCATGGTCTCGAAAGCATCCGCCAGACCGGGATAAAGCGCGCTGCCGGCATCGGTCAGCACCAACTCTCCGCGCTGGCGGCTGAAAAGCGGCTGGCCGAGATGGGTTTCGAGAATGCGGACCTGCTGGCCGATGGCAGCGGTCGAAACATGCAGCTCCTCCGCCGCGCGTGAGAAGCTGGCGTGGCGGGCAGCCACGACAAAGGCGCGCAGGGCCGTCAACGGCGGCAGCCGGGAAAGCGTGGGCAGGCGAAAAGCTGTCCGGCCCCCGGCGGGAGCGATAAACTCCGTTCTCATTGCTGCTTCTCCTTTGTCGCCTGCATCTTCCGCACAGTCAGAACACCCGGCCTTCCCTGAGATGTGTCGTGGTGCCGTTGAGATAATAATCACCGATCACTCGCGCTTTGTGGGCAAGCGGATTGTGATTGTAGACGGTGCGGATATTGCGCCAGTGGCGGTCGAAATTCCGGTCGCTGGATGTCGCCGAGCCGCCGCCCAGTTCATAAAGGTTGGTGGCAACGGTCAGCGACAGCTGCGAGGCAATGATCTGGGTGCGGGCGGTGGCGAGCGAGCCTTCCAGCAAGGCCGCCTCGATCGCCTCTTCATCGCCGGTGGCGAAGGCGGCCGCGGTACGGTCAAGTGTTCGGGCTGCTTCGCGGATGAGGGTTTTCACCGCGAAGGCGCCTGCACTGATTTCGCCGAGCATCTTCTGCACGAAGGGGTCTTGATTGGCGGTTTCGGCGCTGCTGTGAAGCGTGGTGCGCGCCTGGCGCAAAACATACTCCACGCCATCATTCAGCGCCCCCTGAACGGCGCCAGCGGCCGAAGCGGCGAGGTGCAGCTGCCGCATGGCCGAACTGTGCCGGCCGATCTGGCTGCCGAGCTTGCGGGTCGTCAATTCATGCGGCAGCACCTCGACATTCTCTAGCAGAACACCGCCGCTCGCCGTCATGCGCTGGCCCATGCTGTCCCAGTCATCGAGGATGGTGATGCCGGCGCGATCAAGCGGAATGAGCACGCCGATCGGTTGCTCGTCATCGCCGATAGCGCTGAAAGTGCCAAAATCGGCAAAGGCGGTGCCGGTCGCATACCATTTGCGACCGTTCAGCCGGTAACGGTCGCCATCGGCGCTGAGCCGTGTGGTGATTTCGCCGGGGCGCTTGGTGCCCTGTTCGGTGCTGGCACCGGCGAAAAGCTTGCCCGCAAGCACGTGTTCGAGATGCCGCCGGTCTTCCAGCTCGATGGGTGCGAGAGCGAGGTTTTCGGTAAAATTGAAATGGCTGCGAAGCGCGTGCGGAATATTACTGTCGGCTTCGCCGAGGATCATCAGCACCTCGATATAGTCCGCAATCGAGCCGCCCGGTCCGCCCTTGGCTTCGGGAATACGCAATGTACCGATCTTCTCCTCCTTGATGAGGGCGAAGATATCGTAAGGAAGTTCCCGCTGGCGTTCGCGGCGGGCGGCATCCTTTCCTGCGATAGCCGCAATGTCCTTTGCCCGGGCCAGAATCTCGTCACGGCTCGGTACGCCGGAATTGTCGGTGGTGGTTGTCTGTAGTTTCGGAGTGGACATTGCGGTTTTCCCTGAGCGGATGTGAGGGCCTGCGGCACGGCGCGCCGCAGGCATGGTCTTCTGGACGATCAGGCGACCGCGCGCGGCTTGAGCGCCGGGCGGTGCGCGGCTTCAAGATTGCGCGGCACACGGCCTTCAACAGGGTGGCTCGGATCGTTGAAACCGGGTGTTGAGGGGTGGCCTGTCGTGACGAGGCTATCGACCAGCGCTTCATCTTCAGCATCGATCTTCACATCGAGTGCGCGAATATATCCGTCCCAGTGCTCTTCGGTGCGCGGGCCGGTGATGGCGGCGGTGACGAACTTGTTGTTCAGCACCCAGGCGAGTGCAAAATCGGCTGCCGAAACACCCTTCGAAGCGGCATGGGCCGCGACCTTCTGGGCGATCTCGACCGATTCCGGACGCCATTCGGTTTCCAAAACGCGCTTGTCGCCACGGCCGACGCGGGTATCGGCGCCCGGCTGTTCGCCCGGCTGGTATTTGCCGGTCAGCACGCCGCGGGCGAGCGGCGAATAGGAGACTACGCCAAGGCCGTAATGATTGGCCGCCGGCAACTGTTCGGCTTCGGCCGTGCGGTTGACGATGTTGTAGAGCGGTTGGCTGGCAACCGGCCGGTCGATGCCGAGCTGGTCGGCCAGATGCGAAATTTCGGCGATGCGCCAGCCGCGGAAATTCGACACGCCGAAATAACGCAGCTTGCCGGCGCGGATGAGGTCGGCAATGGCGCGCACCGGCTCTTCCAGCGGCGCATCGAAAACGGCGCGGTGGAAATAGAGGATGTCAATATAATCGGTGTTGAGGCGGCGCAGCGAATTTTCGACCGTTTCGATCACCCATTTGCGCGAATGGCCGCCAAGGTTCGGGCCCTTGGTATGGGAGTTGACGAATTTCGTCGCCAGCACCCAATGGTCGCGACTGGACTTGATACCGCGACCGACGACCTCTTCCGACTTTCCGTCATGATAGACATCGGCGGTGTCGATGAAATTGATGCCCTGTTCGCGAGCCTTGTCGATGATGCGGAAGGCCACGTCATCCGGCGTCGGGCCTCCGAACATCATCGTGCCGAGGCTCAGCGGTGAAACTTTCAGCGCGCTGCGTCCGAGATAGCGATAGTCGACCATTATGGTTGCTCCTTCAGTTTATTGGGCATGGTGGCAGGCCACGGCGTGGTTCTTGCCGAAAAGGGTATAGTCAGGTGCTTTTTCGCGACAGAGATCGGTGGCGAGCGGGCAGCGTGTATGGAACCGGCAGCCGGATGGCGGATTGTGCGGGCTCGGCAGATCGCCCGAAATGGGGGCCGCCTGCTTGCGGCGGGCGGGATCCGGAACGGCGGCGAGAAGCGCGCGGGTATAGGGGTGTTTCGGGGATGCCCAGAGTTCCGATGTGGGCGCGCTTTCGACGATCTTGCCAAGATACATGACCAGCACGCGATCGGAAAAATAACGCACCACGGAAAGGTCGTGCGAGACGAAGAGATAGGACAGCGAAAGCCGCTTCTTCATCTCCACCAGAAGATTGAGAATCTGCGCCTGTATCGAAAGATCGAGCGCCGAGACCGGCTCGTCACAGACGACCAGTTCCGGTTCCAGAACAAGTGCGCGGGCAATGCCGATACGCTGGCGCTGGCCGCCCGAGAATTCATGCGGATAACGGTCGAGTGAATCCGCCGGCAGGCCCACCTGCGCGACGATGGCTTCAACGATCTCCCGCTGGCGCGCCCGGTCTCCTATGCCGTGCACCTTCAACGGCCCGGTAAGGATGGTGCGCACCGTCTGGCGGGGATTGAGCGAGGCAAAGGGATCCTGAAAGATCATCTGGATGCGGCGGCGAATGCCGCGCAGTTCGGACGATGTCATTGCGGTCACATCCGCACCCTTGAAGGTGATCCTGCCGGAAGACGGTTCGACCAGTCGCATCAGGGACTTGCCGAGCGAAGACTTGCCGCAACCGGATTCGCCCACCAGGGCAACGGTTTCACCCGCCTCGATATCGAGCGACACGTCATCGACGGCGCGCACCGTGCCGCGTCCGCCCGTATAATGGGTGGAAAGACTATGCACCGACAAGAGCGCCATTGGGTATCTCCTGAGATGTTGGAGCAACGAAGGGGCAGGCGGCGTAACGGCCGTCTGAAATCTGCCTCAGCGGTGGTACATATTGCCCGCAGAAACCGCGGGCGCTCGGACAACGCGGCCGGAAGGCGCAGCCGCGTTCCCCCGTGGCGGAAACGATGGAGCCGGGAATTTCGATGAGCGGCCCATCGCGATAATGCTGGCCGTCTTCGGCGCGCGGCGAGGCGGCAAGCAGGCCGCGCGTATAGGGGTGGTAGGGAGTGGAGAAAACCGGTTCCGGCAAGCCTTCCTCCACCTTGCGTCCGGCATACATGACCATCACCCGGTCCGCCCATTGCGCCACGATGCCGAGATCGTGGGTGATGAGGATGACGGCCATGTTGAGATCACGGCGCAGATTGTCGAGCAGCTGGAGTATCTGCGCCTGTATCGTCACGTCGAGCGCCGTCGTTGCCTCGTCGGCAATCAGCAGTTTCGGATTGCAGGCAACGCCGATGGCGATCATCACGCGCTGTCGCATGCCGCCGGACAGCTGGTGCGGATAATCATCCACTCTACGGCTGGCATCGGGAATGTTGACGAGGTCGAGGAGCTCAATGGCCCGTTTGCGGGCCTGATGTCGATCGATCTTCTCATGGATGCGCAGCACCTCGATGATCTGTTCGCCAACAGTCAGAACCGGGTTCAGCGAGGTCATAGGCTCCTGAAAGATCATGCCGATATCGCGACCGCGAATGCCGCGCCATTGTTTTTCCGAAAGCGGCAGCAGATCGCGCCCTTCGAGCAGAACCCGCCCGCCCGTCTTGGCGTGGGAGGGCAGGAGGCCGATCAGGCCAAGTGCCGTCAGGGATTTGCCCGAGCCGCTCTCTCCGACGATCGCGAGCATTTCACCGGGGCTGACATCGAAACTGACGCCTTTGACGGGCTGGGCAGAGCCGAAGCTGACGGAGAGATCATGGACTTCAATCAGTTTGCTCATCGGCGTTCTTCCGAAAAACGGGGGTTGAGCGCATCGTTGAGGCCATCGCTGATGAGGTTCAGCGAAATGACGGTGAAGACGATGGCGAGGCCGGGAAGGGCGGTCAGATACCAGGCGGTGCGGATGACATCACGGCCGGACCCGATCATCGACCCCCAGGAAACGCGGTTGGGGTCACCAAGGCCCATGAAGGAAAGTGCTGCTTCCATGAGGATTGCGCCCGCCACCATGACCGAGGAGGTGACGATGATCGGCGGCAGCGCGTTGGGCAGGATTTCCTGAAACACGATGCGCGCATGGCCGTAACCGAGGCTGCGCGCGGCAAGCACGTAGTCCTTCTCGCGGATGGCGCGGAATTCGGCGCGGGTGAGGCGTGCCACCAGTGGCCAGGTGATGATGCCGATCGCCGAGGTGACCGTGGTGACTGAAGGCTGGGCGATGGCGACGAGCACGACCAGCAGCACAAAGTTGGGCAAGGTCTGGAAGATTTCGATCAGCTTGACGAGGATATCGTCAATGATGCCGCCGAAATAACCGGCGAAAGCGCCAACGGCGATGCCGATGGTGAGCCCGATCAGTGTCGCCACGACACCGACGGTGAGTGAGATGCGCGCACCATGCACGATGCCCGCCAGAACATCCCGGCCCATGGAATCTGTGCCAAGCGGGTAGGCCGCGTTCTGGCCGGGCCACAGGAACGGGCGGGCCACCATTTCCAGCGGATCGCCGGGATAGATCAAGGGGGCGATCAGCGCGGTAACGATGACGGTCGCGAGAAACAGCAGCCCTACGATGGCGTTGGGATTGGTGAGGAAGATTTTCAGTTCCCGCCGCAGGCCGCGCCGGGGCACGGAAACGGAGCGGGCCGAGAGCGCATCCGGCGCATGGATATAGGGCCAGGTCTTTTCTTCGGGCTTCTTCGGTTTGGGGCTGGTTTCTTCAGCGCCGAGTTCGGCCGTGTCGAGAACCGCTGATGTATGGGAGGAATTCATCGGCTTTCTCCAATGCGGGGGTCAAGCCATGCCTGCAACAGGTCCACGGCGGCATTGACGATGATAACGACGAGGGAGGAGAGAAGCAGAATGCCGAGCAGAACGCTGAAATCCCGCGCCATGACGGCTTCGAAAGCAAGGCGGCCAAGGCCGGGCCAGCTGAATACGGTTTCGACCACGACAGCACCACCAAGCAGGCCGCCAATATGCATGCCGGCCATGGTTGTGATGGGGATCAGCGCATTGCGCAGAATGTGGCGTGTGGTCAGCCTGATCGGTGAAACACCCTTGGCCCGGGCCGTGCGCACATAGTCCTGCGATTTCACTTCCAGCATCGCCGCGCGGGTGAGGCGGGCGTAGATCGCCAGAAAATAAAGCGCCAGCGACAGGGCAGGAAGCACGATGTAACGCAGCCGGTCCAGGATGGCGGAAAACCCGGTGAGGCTGCTGCCAATGGTGCTGTCGCCGCCCGAGGGAAGCCAGCCGAGCTTCACCGAAAAGGTAAGGATCAGCATCAACCCGATCCAGAAACCGGGTACGGAATAAAAGATCAGCGAGCCGATGGAAATGATCCGATCCGGCAGCTTGCCGGAGAAAAGCGCCATGATGGAGCCGAGAAACACGCCGACGAAAATCGCAATGCCGAGCGCCGCGCCCATCAAGGCAAGCGTGCCCGGCAGGCGCTGCCCGATGAGATCAGCCACCGGCATGCCGTAGCGCGGCGAAAATCCGAGGCTGAACTGGGCGAGATTGCCGAGATAATTCATCAGCTGGTGCAGGACCGGCAGGTCCAGCCCGAAACGATTGCGGATTTCCGCCATGGTTTCGACGGTCGCCGAACCCGCTTCCGCAGCCAGCACATCTGCGGCATCGCCCGGCGCCAACTGCAGCAGGAAGAAGTTCAGAATGACGATACCGAGAACCGTCGGGACGGCCTGAATGGCCACCCGTTTCGCCTGCGATAAAATCCTTTTCGAATTTGACATCGGCTCCAGTCCGCAATCGTTAAAACACAAATCCGCCGGTCAAGGCACGGACATTAGTTGACTAATTTTATGGAATTTGTCAAAGAGTAATAGAATTATTTTCTGAAATTTACGGAAAATCGCGCCTTAAAGAAAAGATAATTCCTATTTGTGAGAATGGTTGGTTCACTATCCCAATCTCGTTCTCGTCCGAGGAACAAACTTCTTCCCAAGCGCAAGAGTCCAGTTTCGCCGGTTTTTTGCCGGTTCAATCAAGAAGAGGGTATCGCATGACTGTTTTCAACCAGACGACGCGGCGGGGATTTCTGCTGGCGTCGGTCGCCCTTGGCGTGGTGTCTTTGCCTGGGCTGAAGCTTCGCGCGGCAGAGCCTGCCAGTGGCGGAACAGCCACGTTGCTTATCTCGTCGGAACCGCCGGTGCTGACGACGATTGCGCACACGGCCTATAATTCCGTCTATATATCACCGAAGGTCACCGAGGGTCTGCTGACCTATGATTTCGATCTCAATCCCAAGCCGCTGCTGGCAAAATCATGGGATGTGAGCGCGGATGGCCTGCGTTACACCTTCAAGCTGAGACCCGGCGTTAAATGGCATGACGGCAAGCCCTTCACATCCGCCGATGTGGCGTTCTCCATCAACGCCATCAAGGAAGTGCATCCGCGCGGCCGCAACACATTCCTCAATTTGACTGCCGTCGAGACGCCGGACGAGCTGACGGCGGTGCTGGTGCTTTCCAAGCCCGCGCCCTACCTCATTACGGCGCTCGCCGCCGCTGAAACGCCGATCGTGCCGAAACACCTCTATGAAGGGACGAAAGTGACCGAAAACCCGGTCAATCTCGCACCCGTTGGCACCGGCCCGTTCAAGTTCAAGGAATGGGTACGCGGCAGCCATATCGTTTTCGAGCGCAATGCCGATTATTGGGATGCGCCGCGCCCCTATCTCGACAAGCTCATCGTTCGCTTCATTCCTGATGCTTCCGCCCGCGCGATTGCCATTGAAACCGGCGAAATCGATCTCGCGCCCAGCACGCCGGTTGCCTATAGCGATCTCGACCGTTTGAAGGAGCTTCCGAGCCTCGGCTTCGAGACCAATGGCTATCAATATACCAACTCGATCAGCCGCGTGGAGTTCAACCTTGAAAAGGATGTCTTCAAGGATGTCCGTGTCCGTCGCGCCTTCGCGCATGTCATTGACCGCAACGTCATCTTCAACACCGTCAACTATGGTTACGGCGCGACGATCACCGGGCCAATCAATCCGAAGCTCACGAAATGGTTCGTGGATGATCTGAAGACCTATCCGATCGATCTGAAGGCCGCCGAAGCGCTGCTCGATGAGGCCGGATACAAGCGCGGTGCCGATGGCATCCGTTTCAAGCTCAATCTGGATTACGTGCCGAGCACCGAGGCCTATCCGCGCGGCGCAGATTATATTCGCCAGGCGCTGGCGAAAGTCGGCGTTGATGTGACGGTACGCACGCAGGACTTCGCCACCTACACCAAGCGTATCTACACGGACCGCGACTTCGATTTTGCCTATGAGGGCATGAGCAATCTCTTTGATCCGACCGTGGGTGTGCAGCGGCTTTATTGGTCAAAGAACTTCAAGAAGGGCGTGCCTTTCTCCAATGGCGCGGCTTACAGCAATCATAAGGTGGATGCACTTCTTGAAGCCGCAGCCATCGAGATCGATCCCGACAAGCGCGTTGCGCAATGGAAGGAGATCCAGCAGATCCTCGTCGAGGACGTGCCGGCCATCGACATCGTCGCAGCACCTGAAATCACCATCTACAACAAGCGTATCGCCGATCACACCATCGGTGCCGAAGGTGTGGCGGGAAGCCTCGCCTTCGCGCATATCGCCGCATCCTGATCGTCTCACCAGACCCGGCTCGCCCTTGCGGCGGGCCGGGATGTCTCCCTTCAGCCGACGGGCGCCGCAGCTTCGCTTTCCGGTGCCATCGTTTCATTGAGGCCATTCCATGAGCACGACACTTTCTGAAATCTGGTACACACGCTGCCCGGTGCCCACGCCAGTGGGGCTCGCGGCGCAGCTGGGTTATCTCGAGCAGACCTTCAAAGAGGCCGGCATAGCGCTGAAATCCATCATCGACTCACCTGACCGCTCCGTTCGCCAGAGCCATTTCAACCACACGCTGGAATGGTCGTTCCGCCATGGCGGCAATGTGCCGCCCATCCGTGCCCGCTCGGAAGGGCGCAATACGCGTCTCGTCGGGGTGACGTGGACGGATGAGTTTCAGGCGATCATTACCCTGCCGGAAACCGGTATCCGTTCGCTTGCCGATCTCGTCGGTCGCCGTTTCGGCGTGCCGCGCCGGCCGGAGGGCATCGTCGATTTCATGCGGGCGACGGCGCTGAAGGGCATCGTTTCGGCGCTCTCGCTGGAAGGGCTGAAGGTCGAGGATATCGAACTCAAGGATATTGTCATCAAGGATTCGGTGCTCGCCTCGCAGGAAGGGCCGTCGCTGTTCGGCCTGAAGCGCCGGCAATCCTTCGGCGAGGAGATCATCGCGCTCCTGCGGGGCGAGGTCGATGCGATTTTTGTCAAGGGAACGGCTGGCATTGCCGCCGCCAATCTGATCGGCGCCGTGCAGGTGGCGGAGTTCGGTTTTCACCCCGATCCGAAGATACGCATCAATTCCGGTTCACCCCGGGTGTTGACGGTGGATGGGCGGCTTGCCGATGAGCGTCCCGATCTGGTCGAGCGGCTGGTTGCTGCCATCGGCAAAGCCTCGCTCTGGGCGGAGCAGCACCCCGAGGAGACGCGCCGTTTCATTGCGCGTGAGGCTGGCGCGACCGAAGAGCAGGTTCTGGCCGCAAACGGCCCGGAGGTTCACCGCCATCTTGGCCTTGGCCTCGATGCCGACCTTGTCGGTGCCGTGGGCCATTACAAAGACTTCCTGCACCAGTGGGGCTTTCTCGAAAACGACTTCAATCTTGAGGACTGGATCGATGATCGTTTCGTTACGGCGAATGAAAGGGCGGTGGCATGAGCGTCGCACTTTCCGCCGTTCCGAACGCGCCGGCGCAGCGAGCCGATCCGGTCGCCGTGGCAACCGCGCTGGCCGAAGATTTCAGCCTGACGGCTGCGGACCATGACAAAAGCGGTGAATTCGCTGCGGATAATTTCGAGGCGCTTTTCAAGTCCGGACTGCTGGGTCTTGTCACGGCCGAGAAGGATGGCGGCTGGGGCGAGGGCATGGAAACGACCCATGCCGTCATCACAGCCATCGCCAAGGGCGATCCGTCGACCGCTCTCATCCTCGCCATGCATTATAGCGTCCATGCCGCGATCCGGCGCGGCAAGTGGCCGGCGGCACTGGCCGCAAGGGTGCTGGCCGCCAATGGCCGGGAATTGGCACTCCTCAACAACGCGCAGGCAGAGCCGGGTGTCGGTTCGCCGGCCCATGGCGGCCTGCCGGAAACAACGGCGCGAATTGAGGGCGATGTCTGGGTCGTCAACGGCCGCAAGAGCTTCGTGACTGGCCTGCCGGGCCTGAAATGGGCGATCGTGCTCGCCGTGACGACGGAAGAGACGCCGCGCCTCATCCAGCTCCTGGTTCCTCTCGACGCGACTGGAATCACCCAGGAAAAGGCATGGGAAGCGACCGGCATGTACGCCACCGCCAGTCATGATCTGGTGTTGGAGGACGTCAGGGTGCCACTTGCCGATATCGTGGCCGAGCAACCGGCGGATGAGCCGCTGCGGCGCGATGAAGTGGACGGTTACAATTTCTTCGTGCTGCTGGCTTCCGTCTATCACGGCGTCGCGCTCTCGGCGCGGGACGATCTGCTGCGCCATCTTAATGGCCATGTTCCGGCGAGTCTCGGGGCACCGCTGTCCTCCATCCCCCGCATTCAGGAAGGTCTCGGTCAGATCGAAGTATTGCTGGCGGCGAACAGACGCCTGCTTGCGTCCGTCGCCCGGGATATCGATGTCGGGGAGAGAGTGGGAACCGATGCACTGGCCGTTCGCCATGTCGTGATTGACAATGCGGTGGCGGTGACGGATCTGGCTTTGGAACTGGGCGGCAACCGCGGCCTGCGCCGGGACTACAATCTTGAGCGCCATCACCGCGATGCCATCACGGCACGGGCGCATGCGCCGCAGAGCCATATGATCCGCACGATCCTTGGCCGCCAGAGCATCAAGGCAGCCGGCGGCTGACCGGAGAAGGCATTGGGCGGCCCTGTTCCAGCAGGGTCGCCCGGCAGCGTCACCGCATCAATCCCGCAGCAGCGGCAGCAGCCTGTCGCCCTGCCGCTCAATTTCTTTCAGATAGGGCGTATCGGACAGCACGAAATGGGTGATCCCCAACGCACGATACTTCTTGAGCGACGTTGCGACATCTTCCGCTGATCCTACAAGCCAGGTCGTCCCGGCGCCGCCGCCACCGAATTTGCCCGGAGCGGTGTAAAGATTGTCGTCCAGCACGTCGCTCTGCCGGTGCAAGTCCAGAAGGCGGCGCTGGCCGACTGCGACTGCCTGAAGATGGTCGTTCCAGCGCACGCCATTGTTTGCGGCCATCTCGGCAACCTTTGCTTCCGCATCGCGCCACGCCTCGGCGGTGGTTTCGCGCACCAGTGTGGTGATCCGCAGGCCGAATTGCAGCGGCGGCAGATCGCGGCCGAGCCTTTCACTGAGGTACCTGAGCCGTTCTATCCGCTCACGCACACCGGCGAGCGGCTCTCCCCAGAAAAGCTGCACGTCGGCCTCGGTTGCGGCAACCTGCTCGGCTGCTTCGGAAGCGCCGCCGAAATAGAGTTTGGGATGCGGCCTGCCTTCGCGCGGCGCGATGCGCGGCAGGACAGTGGAGTTCTTCACCCGGAAATGCTCACCTTCGAACGAGACGTTTTCCTCTGTCCAGAGCCGCCGCACCAGCCGCATGAATTCTTTCGTGCGGGCATAACGCTGCGCCTGATCGCCTTCTTCGTCGCCATAGGCCGCAAGCTCATCCCTGCCGGAGACGATGTTGATCCTGACCCTGCCACCCGAAAGCTGGTCGAGGGTGGCGGCTGCCGATGCGAGGTTGGCCGGTTTCCAGTAGCCGGGGCGGATGGCGATCAGCGGTTCGAATGTGGTGGTGCGCGCAGTAAGCGCCGCCGCCACCGTGAAAGTGTCGGGTCTTCCCCAACCCGTGCCGACCAGCGCGCCTTTCCAGCCATGGGTTTCAAGCGCCCTGGCATGGCCCGTCAACGTGTCGAGACTGTTGTGATTATCGCTGACGGCATCGCCACGGTGACCGGGTTTGACGTCATTGGGGATGTACCAGAGAAATTCGCTCGTGCTGCTCACATTATCCGCCTGAATTTTCGTTTGTGGTGCGGCGGAGCGGCTCTGCCAAAGCCCGGCCTCTGCCACTTGGGCTACGGGAAGCGCAAGCCTACCCACGTGCGAGAATGGCAAAGCGGCGACGGCCCGGCGAAGCAGCGACGTTTCTTTTGTTGTCGGGCAGAGGAAAAGCTTTCCGTCTGGGAAGCCTAAATTGCACATATTTTCTACATAAAAAATTTGAGGAAATGATTTCCTCTGACGGACATTATCTTGGGGACCGAGAACGTATTTTCTGAACTATCGGATTTGTCTGGATCGTTTTTCCTCGTGTATCCAAAAGGCGAGCAAGGCCATAGTCGACTGGAATCATAAAATTCACCATGCTTGGTGCACTCGCACACAACCTACGGAGCAGGCATGTGTACCACCTTGATTGTTCCTGGCCTGAATGGTTCGGATGAAGGGCACTGGCAGCGACATTGGTTGCTGGATGATCCCGATGCCCAACTGGTTGATCAGGACAATTGGCAATGCCCGGTTCTCGACGACTGGCTTGACCGTCTGGAGGCAGCGCTGGCGACCGTCGAAAGTGCTTATATCGTCGCCCACAGCCTCGGTTGCCTGTTGGTGGCGAATATGGCGTCTCGACCCTCCGCCGCAAAGATCAGGGGCGCGCTTCTGGTTGCACCCGCTCATCTCGACCGCGTGGAGGCGATGCATCCCTGTATTGTGCGGTTCGGCGCATTTCCGCAGCAGCCGCTTGCTTTTCCGAGCCTCGTCGTGGGCAGTATGAACGATCCCTACATGGATGCCGAAGAGCTCTCGCGCAGTGCCAGCCTGTGGGGGAGCGATCTCATCAATCTCGGCGCCGTCGGGCATATCAATATTGCCAGCGGCTACGGACGATGGCCCGAGGGTTATGCTCTGCTCGAACGGCTGAAGATGGGTAACGCACCCGCAAAGGCGGGGACCCGATCGAGGTCCAACACACTGAGTGCGCTCAGTGATGCGTATTTTTGAAGAGAAGAGTGGCCGTTTGCGGTCCATGTACTGCCATTGGCCGTCGGAAACGGATTTTTTCCCTCACGCCGCAAGCTTGGTCCACATTTGCCGATGATCCTCTAATTATAGAATAGTAATTTTATCGAAAATATTGACGATTTTGGATGATCGCCGGAGGATGGAGTGAGTAGAGCAAAGGAGGCGCACATGCCACAGGGACTTCATGCGTTTACTTTCGATCTGTTCGGTTTGACCCGGCGTCAGCCGCGTGACGAGGAACAGGTCAGCCTTCATCCCTTGGACCATTCCGGACGTATCAGGCGAGAAAAAAGCGATCTCGAACTCGAGCGGGAAGAGATCTGCGAAATGAATTTTGCAATGCTCGGCCTTTACCCGGTCTTCTGACGGCTATTGGCGGAGGCTTCGTTTCGCTTCGCAGGGCGGGTTATCCGGGAGAGAAACTCTCCATGCCGAATGGAAATTGGAACAAAATTTCTTAAACGCGCCGGGGAATTGGCTACCCTTTATCATCAGAACGCATTGCCCGAAGGGCGGATTGCAAAGGACCAGCCGATGAGCACAGCCGACAAACCCCTCGATTTTCTTTGGTTCATTCCCTCGTCGGGCGACGGTAGTTATCTGGGCTCCGACGATCTCGCGCGTCCTGCCGATCCCAGCTATTTTCGCGAAATCGCGCAGGCTGCCGATCGGCTGGGTTATTCCGGCGTGCTCATTCCAACCGGCGTCGCCTGCGAGGAATCCTTTATTCTCGCGGCCAATCTTGCGGCTTATACAGAGAAGCTGAAATTCCTCGTTGCCATCCGTCCGGGCGTTGCGTCACCCGCCTATTATGCCCGGCTGGCCTCCACGCTTGATCGTGTTTCCCATGGACGGCTGCTTCTCAACATCGTGGTTGGCGGCAGCGCGCAGGAACTGGGCGGCGACGGCATTTTCCTGCCGCATGACGAACGTTACGACCATGCCGACGAGTTCTTCCAGGTTTTCAATTCACTGATCGAAACCGGCAAGGGGAGCCTGGACGGCAAATATATCAAGGCGGTGGACGCAAGGCTCGGCCTGCCGCCGGTTCAGGAGCCGCGCCCGCCGCTTTATTTCGGCGGCTCTTCCGATGCCGGCATCGAGTTTTCGGCTGGTATCACCGACAAATATCTCACCTGGGGCGAGCCGCCGGCACAGGTCGCTGAAAAAATCGCCAAGGTACGTGCGGCCGCCGCCAAAAAGGGCCGCGAGGTAACCTTCGGCATTCGCCTGCATTTCATCGTGCGTGAAACCGACGAGGAGGCCTGGGCCGATGCCGACAGGCTGATTTCGAAGCTCTCCGACGAGACCATTGCGTCTGCTCAGGAAGTATTCTCCAAAGCGTCGGATTCCGTCGGGCAAGCGCGAATGCAGGCGTTGCACAACGGCCGACGCGACCGGCTCGAGGTTTCCCCGAACCTGTGGGCGGGCATCGGGCTCGTCCGTTCGGGCGCCGGCACGGCGCTGGTCGGTTCGCCTAAGACGGTTGCGGCGAGACTGCGGGAATATCAGGCGCTCGGCATCGATACCGTCATTGCGTCCGGCTATCCTCATCTCGAGGAAGCCTATCGCGTTTCCGAACTGTTGTTCCCGGAAATCGGGCTCGGCGGACCGCGCGATCAGATCCGCTCGTCATTCGGAACGAAGCAGGTCTTTGGCGGCGGTGGCCATGGCGGCAACGTCAAGCTTGTATCCGGGTCCTGAATGGCCTGCGAAAGGCAGGCCATCCTCCCTCCGCCTCGTATCCTGCGGCAGGCTGCAACGGTGCAGAAGCATATAAAACATTATTTCTATAGAATTTTGTCATTATGGAAAAAGGTGCCTGTTTCCCACCCCATCGCCGCTGTTAGCTATTGAACAAATCAGCTTTTTCAGGAGCCACCGATGACATTGCAATATGCGGCCAAGGATCAACAATTCATCAATCTCCGTGACCCCGTTGCCGGCAAGGCTCCGGATGCCGACAGCCTCAAGGCGGCGCTGAGAACACTGGGCGGCGGCGTCAGCGTGATCACGGCGGGGGAAGGGGAGGCCCGAACGGGTGCGACCGTAACCTCGGCCACGGCGCTGTCGGTCGATCCCCCCAGAATTCTTGTCGCGCTCAATCGCTCCTCGTCCACATGGCCGGTCGTGCAGCGTTTCGGCCATCTCGCCGTGAACATTATCGGCCCCAACCATCAGTTCATCGCCAACCAGTTCGCCGGCATCGGCGGCCTGAAGGGTGCGGATCGTTATCGCGGTGCTGAATGGACCCGGCTGGCGAGCGGCGCGCCCATTCTCGAGGATGCTGTCGCGGCGATCGACTGCACCATTGAGGAAGCGATCGAACGGCATAGCCATGTCATCGTGATCGGCAAGGTGGAGGCGATCCGCGTCGGCTCCGGCTACTCGCTGGTCTATCAGAACGGGCGTTATCATTCGCTGGGTTAAGCGTCGGCCGCCGGCGCGTTACTTTGTCATTGTTTGAGGGAGTTGAGCATGGGATCCGTCACGCCTCTCGGCGAAAGACTTCGTTTCGTTCCTCCACGCCTCGGCGCGGATATTGATGTGCTGACCGTCGCACGGGCAATCGCCGCGAACTGCGGCGTTGAAAGTCCAGGACACATCCACGCTCGGATTGCCCGTTCCGGCCTTCTCGCTCTTTCCGTTCCAACGGAGCTCGGTGGAGCGGATATCACCAATGACATTCTGTCACAGGCGCTTGCCATTATTTCAGCAGCCGATGCCGAGGCGGCGCAGGGCCTCGTTGAACATTTCACTGCCCTTGAGTTCATCAGGAATGCGGGCAGCGAAGAGCAGCGCAGGGCGCTTTTCGCCCGTCTCGATCTTGGCGAGACATTCGGACTGGCAACGTCTGCCGCGAATCTGGACCAAGCGGTTACGGTGACGGAAGACGACTACGCCCTGCGGCTTCCCGACGACGTTGTTGGGTCGGTGAGGGGCGACGCGGACTGGATCGTCGTGCCAGCGGTCAATACGTCCGGGCAGCCCTTGCTTATCGTCTCGCGCAATCGCCCCAATACGTCGTGGGAGGGTCTGTTGCGTGCCGATCAGGTTGTGTTCCTGGCTCAGGGCGCCGGAAATCTGGCCACTTCCGTTTCAACTCTTTTGAGGGCCGCAGTGGCGTTAGGACAAAAGCAGGGTGAGCTTTCGTCCCTGCTGATCGACAGGCTGGCGGATAAGGGTGCGGCACGACCCGTCATAGGGGAAGTATTTCTCGCCATCGAACTCCTGAGGGCGCAGATAGCAAGCCTTGCGGCCAATATCGATGCGGCACAGGTTGGTGCAGAAAACGTCACCTTTCGCTCGGTTCGCAACAATGCCATCACGCTTGAAATCCTGATGGCGCGCCTCGGTCTTGTCGAAGGCGTCAGCGAAGACGGATTGATCGCTTCGCTGGAGGACGATCTGCGCAGGCAATGAGTAGATCGCGAATGACCGACCGTTCGAAATCTATTGACCGGCCGGAATGGCGTGGGCGTGCGGCCCGTCCTTCTCCACGAATTGCGCAAGCGTCATATTGTCCAGAATCGTTGCGATGGCGTCACGCACGTCCGTCATCGAAAGTCTGACCTGACAGGTCTCCGGATCATCGCAGTCGTCACAGGCTTCAAAGGCTGTGCGACTTGCGCAGCGGATGGGCGCCAGAGGACCGTCCAGCGTGCGGATAACCTGGCCGATCATGATTTCCGACGGCATTTTCGACAGTGAATAACCGCCATTGGGCCCCTTCTTGGAGCGCAGGATCCCGCTATTGCGCAGTTCCAGAAGAATGGTGTCGAGAAATTTTTTCGGGATGTTGTTACGGCTCGCAATCTCTGTCACGAAGGCGGTTTCGCCCTGGGGCAACCGCGCCAGATCGACAAGTGCCTTTAGTCCGTATTTGCCTTTTTTGGTCAACATCACATGATCCGAAAGAGAGATGGCACGTTTTACAGCGCCTCGCCATATTGTTCCTGAGTTACTAAGTAGTTTTTACCGAATTTCGGCGCAAGCCCGTTTCGCCTTCGTTTGGTGCTGAAAGCGGCCAGTTGCCACGTTATTTTGAGGTGACCTCCGCGTTGCGGATGCCTCCCGCCTGCGCCGGCTTTCCTCGACACCACTGAAAACAATATTTTCTCTCATCGCGCCGCAACGTGGAACGATCATCCTTTATTAGTATATAAAATCCGTAGACAAAGTATGCATCAAAGACACGCGAGGTGATGATGTATACGCTCAGTTTGCTGGACAAGAGCCCTGTTCCAACGGGTGAGGACGCGGCGAGTGCTTTCCGCGACACGATCAATCTCGCCAGACGTGCCGAAGAGCTGGGCTACCGCCGTTTCTGGGTGGCCGAGCATCACAATTCGCCGGAACTAGCCGGGTCCGCGCCGGAAGCGCTGGTTGCGTGGATATTGGCGAAGACCTCCCACATCCGCGTCGGCTCAGGCGGCGTCATGCTGCAGCACTACAGCCCTTACAAGGTTGCCGAGATTTTCAACGTTCTGTCGTCGCTCGCGCCTGGCCGGGTTGATCTCGGCATCGGTAAGACACCGGGCGGGCTGCCGCTAGCGACGTCAGCCTTGCAGCAGGCCTATGATCCTGCCCGCAAACCGGATTTTGAAGCGGCCTTCGGCGAGCTTACCACATTCCTGTCCGGCGCCGCGCCGCACGAACACGCGCAGGCCGGATTGCGGGCAACTCCCGTACCGCCGGTCGCTGCGGAACGATTCCTGCTCGGCGCCAGCCCGGAAAGCGCAAGGCTTGCCGCTTCACGCGGATGGAATTTCGTTTTTGCCGGCCATCTCAATGGCGACGTGGAGGTTCTCCGCCGCAGCCTTTCGGCTTTCCGTGAAGAAAGCGGCGGAGTTGCCCCGGTCCTTGCACTGTCAGCGTTTGCTGCGAGCGACCCCGCCCATGCCGCGCGGCAGGTCGAAGGTCAGCGCATTTACCGGGTGTTCCTCAGTGATGGCAGGGCCTTCAATCTGGGCCGGCGTGAACAGGCGGAGGAATTTGCCCGCCAGTCCGGCGATGCCGATTACCGCATCGAGGAGCGCAAGCCCAATGTCCTGCATGGCGGGCCGGAGGATATTCACAAGGCGCTTCGCGCGCTTTCCGAAGAGCACGGCATCGAGGAATTCATCATCGAGCCGCCGCATGTCGGGGCCGATCAGCGGCTTGCCTCGATCGAACTCTTGGCCACGCACCGCCTTTCCCGGGCGGCGTGATTTAGTCCTCAGGAGGAAATGACATGACGAGAAAGAAAATCCGTTTCGGCATCATGCTTCAGGGCCCCGGCGGGCATATGAACGCCTGGCGGCATCCCAAAAGCCCAGTTGACGCCAGCGTCAATTTCGAGTTTTTCAGGAAGAATGCGTTGAAGGCGGAGGCGGCCGGTATCGCCTTCGCTTTCGTGGCGGACGGGCTTTACATCAACGAAAAGTCGATCCCTCATTTCCTCAACCGGTTCGAGCCGCTGACGATCCTTTCAGCGCTGGCCGCGGTGACCTCGAAGATCGGTCTCGCCGGAACCGTTTCGACCTCCTATAGCGACCCCTTCACCATCGCCCGCCAGTTTGCTTCGCTCGATCTCCTGAGCGGTGGCCGCGCCGGATGGAATGCGGTGACGACACCTCTCGAAGGCACGGCGAAGAACTACAGCCGCAATCATCCTGAACATGCGCTGCGTTATGAGATTGCCGACGAATATCTCGAAGTCATCAAGGGTCTGTGGGACAGCTGGGACGATGATGCCTTTGTGCGCAACCGTGAGACGGGACAATTTTTCGACCGCACCAAACTTCACACCCTCGGCCATAAGGGCCGCTTTTTCCAGGTGGAAGGCCCCTTGAACATCCAGCGTTCGCCGCAGGGGCAGCCGGTAGTGTTTCAGGCTGGCTCATCCGATGCCGGCATCGGTCTTGCGGGCAAGCACGCTGATGCGGTCTTCACCAATTCCGCTTCACTTGAGGAAAACCAGACCTTCCTGAAGCGAGTCAAGCAGAGTGCCGTCGCACAGGGCAGGTCTGCTGCCGATGTGAAGATCTTCCCAGGCATCGGACCGATTGTCGGCGAGACCCAGGAAGAAGCGGAGGCGAAATACGACGTTATCCGCAACCTCATCACAATCGAGGAGGCGCTCGCCTATCTCGGCCGCTTCTTCGATCATCATGATTTCAGCGTCTATCCGCTGGATGAGCCTTTCCCTGACCTGGGCGATATCGGCAAGAACAGTTTCCGTTCAACGACCGACCGCATCAAGCGTCGCGCCAAGGAAAAGAACCAGACGCTGCGCGAGGCGGCACTGGAGGCGGCGACCCCGCGTGAGGGTTTCATCGGCACACCGGACAAGGTGGCTGACGAAATCATCCGCTGGGTGGAGCACGACGCTGCGGACGGCTTCATTCTCGGTTTTCCCGTGATCGCCGAAGGGCTGGATGATTTCATCCGCCTTGTCATTCCTGTGCTGCAGCGGCGGGGCTATTTCGATCCGCATCTGGACGGGGCGACGCTGCGCGACCATCTCGGGCTGCCTTTCCGGGAAAGCGTCTACACCCGGGGCGAAAGCGGTTCGGACAAGGCCATCGCATAAGATCGCGGCCGGAGGGCGACCCGGCCGGCGCAGACTTTCAGGACGCGGCGCGTAAAGGGTCGTGCAGGAGATAGAACCATGAACATCCACATTGACGGCGCGCGTCCGCAGGACGACGCCGAACGGGGAATCCTTGCCTTCATCGAGGAGAGCATCGCCATCCGGCGCGATCTCCACCGGCATCCGGAGCTCTCGCTGAAGGAGAAACGCACGGCCGCTCTCATCGCCCGTTATCTTCTGTCCTTCGGATATGAGGTGACGGAGGGCGTCGGCGGCCATGGCGTTGTGGCGACCCTCAAGCGCGGCCATGGCGAAAAACGCCTCGGTATTCGCGCCGATATCGACGCGCTGCCCATTGCCGAGGAAACCGGCCTTGCCTATGCCAGCGACACGCCGGGTGTCATGCATGCCTGCGGTCACGACGGCCATACGACCATCCTGCTCGCAGCAGCCCGTTATCTTGCCGAAACCTCGAGTTTTTCCGGCACGTTGACACTGATCTTCCAGCCCGCTGAGGAAATCGGCGCCGGCGCAAGGGCGATGATAAAGGACCGGCTGTTCGAACGCTTTCCGGTCGACGCCGTCTTTGGCCTGCATAACTGGCCGGGTGTCGAGGCGGGCCAGTTCGGTTTCGTTGAAGGTCCTGCAATGGCCTCCGTCGACAAGGCGAAGGTGCGGATTGTCGGCAGGGGCGGACACGGGGCAGCGCCGCACGAAACGGTCGACCCGGTTCTCGCCTCGGCAAGCTTCGTCACCGCGCTGCAAAGCATCGTTTCACGCAATGTCGATCCGCGCGAGATGGCGGTGCTGACGGTTGGTTCCATTCATGGCGGGACGGCTTCGAATGTCATTCCCGAGAGCGTCGAACTGCAGATCACTGCACGCGCCTTCTCGCCGGTCGTGCGCGACAGGCTGGAGGAGCGGCTTCCGGCGCTGGCAAAGGCGCAGGCGGAAAGCTTTGGCGCAAAGGCCGAGGTTGCTTATTCACGGGGTTTTCCACCCGTCATCAATCATGCCGTGCAGACGGCTTTCGCCCAAGATGTCGCCAGACGGAACTTCCCGCCAGGACAGATCGCCGAGAGCTTTCAGCCGAGAACGGCGAGCGAGGATTTCGCCTTCATGCTGCAGGAGCGGCCTGGTTCCTATCTCTTCGTCGGCAATGGCGACAGCGCGCCGCTGCACAGCCCTCACTACGATTTCAACGATACGATCATCGCGCCTGCGGCGCGCTTCTGGGTGCGTCTGGCGGAAGACTACCTCTCCTGACGCAAAATTTGGGACAAGGACATGAGCGACAGTTTTTTCTACACATCGGTCAAGGATCCGCTCGCGACGCCGCTTCTTGAGGAGTTGCTGTTCGAATATGACAGCCGCTACGGCACATTTTTCAATGCGGAAGGGGCCAAGGCGGAGCTCAACAAATATCCGCCTGAGGCCTTCAGCCCGCCATCTGGCAACTTCCTGCTGCTCCTGCGTGACGGCAAGGCGATTGCGGGTGGGGCTTTCATGCGCTACGACGACGAGACGGCAGAATTCAAGCGCGTCTGGACACACTCCGCCCATCGCAGGCAGGGGCTCGCGAAACTTGTGCTGCGGGAACTGGAGCTGCAGGCGATCCGTCAGGGCTACGCCCGCGTTTATCTGACCACCGGCTTCCGTCAGCCAGAAGCGGTCGGTCTTTATCTGACCAACGGCTACCGCGCCCTGTTCGACACCGCGGCCGATCCCGAGACGATCAAGTCCCTGCCTTTTGAAAAATGGCTGTCTGAAGCTTCTGCGCCCATCAGGGATGGCGCATCGCTTTCGGCCGCGCGGCCGCAACTCTCTCCAGTTCATCCGTGAAAGGCCTTTTCCGATGACGATAGCTTCCGATTTTCCGAATGTCTCGGTGAGTGAACACAAGGGCGAGCCGGTCAGGGACGGTTACGCGCATTTCCGCGTCGTTCCTGCCCGCTATCCGCTGCGTACGGCGGGCACCGTCCTTGCGGTTCTCATCATCGCGGCCGTCCTGCATTCCGTCTTCGGTAACCCACGCTGGGGCTGGAATGTATTTGCGGAATGGTTTTTCGCCGAACCGGTGCTTGTGGGGCTAGGCCGGACGCTGCTGCTGACGGCGCTTGGGGCTTTTCTGGGTTTCGTGCTCGGCACCGTTCTCGCCCTTGCCCGCGTTTCGGGGTCTCCCCTGCTTGTCGCGATCTCCTGGACCTATATCTGGATATTCCGTTCCATTCCGCTGATTGTGCTGCTGCTGATCCTCAATAATCTCGGTTATCTCTACGAGACCGTCACGATCGGCGTTCCCTATACCGGTATCAACTTCTTCAGCTGGAACACGACGCAGCTCATGACGCCCTTTGCGGCTGCGGTGCTCGGACTGACGTTACATGCTGCGGCTTTCTCATCGGAGATCGTGCGCGGCGGCATCCTATCGGTCGAACAAGGTCAGCTCGAAGCGGCGGCCTCGCTTGGCCTGCCGCGCCGCCGGCAGTTTTCGCGCATCGTGCTACCGCAGGCGATGAGAACCATTCTGCCCAATGGTTTCAACGAGATCATTCTCCTCGCAAAGGGAACGTCGCAGGTCTATATCCTCGCGCTGCCCGAGCTATTCTATACGATCCAGATCATCTATCGCCGCAATCTGGAAGTGATCCCGCTGCTGATGGTTGCCACCGTCTGGTATCTGGTGATCCTGACCGCGCTTTCCATCGTCCAGCATCACATCGAGCGGCACTTTTCGCGTGGCGCGCTGCGCAACCCTCCGCCCTCACTATTTGCAACGCTCTACCGCACAGTCCGGCCGCGCCGGCCCTTGCCTGAAGCGGTGGAGGCACCAGCGCCTGCGGACGCTAGAGCCGAACGGCCGGCCGCCGTCAGGACCGGTAGTTTCCAGCTCGGAAATCGCGGTGGGTCGGTCAATATTCACGGTGTTTCGAAGTCTTTCGGCTCGCTGAAAGTCCTTGATGATGTCACCGTTTCCATTCCGGCGGGCAGTGTCACCACCATTCTCGGCCAGTCCGGGTCCGGCAAGTCCACCCTGCTGCGCTCCATCAATCACCTGGAACGCGTGGATGATGGCTTCATTGCCATCGACGGGGAACTGGTCGGATATCGCCAGCAAGGCGACACGCTCTACGAGCTGAAGGAGCGGGAGATCCTCAAGCGACGCGTTGAAGTGGGTATGGTTTTTCAGAGCTTCAACCTCTTCCCCCATCTTACCGCACTGGAAAATATAGCCGAAGCGCCGGTCGTGGTTCGCGGCATCAAGAAGGAGCAGGCCGAGGCGGAGGCGAGGGATCTTCTGGCTCGCGTCGGTCTTGCCGAAAAGTCCGGAGCCTATCCGCGTCAGCTTTCAGGCGGCCAGCAGCAGCGCGTGGCGATTGCGCGGGCGCTTGCCCTGCGGCCAAAGGTGCTGTTGTTCGATGAGCCGACCTCGGCGCTTGATCCCGAACTCGTCAACGAGGTGCTTGACGTCATCAAGGAACTGTCCCGGTCGGGTGTCACCCTCATCATCGTCACGCACGAGATCGGTTTTGCCCGCGAAGTTTCCGACAGGGTGATCTTCATGGAGCAGGGGCGGATTCTCGAAACGGGCACGCCTGACAAGGTGTTCAATAATCCCGAGCATCCGCGCACAGCCGAATTCCTCGCCAAAGTTCTCTAATCAACAAAAAGGAAACACTCACATGGCTTTTTCATCGAAATTATTATCCCTGCTCGCCGGTGGTCTTTTCACGGCCACTGCCGCGCTCATCCCGGCAGCGCATGCGCAGGAGGTTGACCTGTCGCCGGAGCAGAAGGGTCGCGTTCGCGCAGAAAAGGTGGAGGAGGCGATCAAGCTCCTGCCTGCCGGCCACAAGTTCGTCGCCGATGGAAAGCTGACGGTTGCGACCGTACCTTTCCGGTTGCCGCTGGTGGATTACGCGAGCGACACGAAGACGCCGATTGGCGTGGAGCCGGATATTGCCCAGCTCGTCGCCGACAGCCTTGGACTTGAACTTCAGCTTGTCCCCATCGCCTGGGCTGACTGGCCGCTCGGTCTCACATCAGGCAAATATGACGCCGTGACGTCTAATATAACGGTGACGGAGGCCCGCAAGGAAAAGTTCGATTTCTCCAGCTATCGCAATGACCTGCTTGGCTTTTACGTGGGCAACAACAGCAAGGTCACGTCAATCGGCAAGCCCGAGGATGTCGCCGGGCTGAAGGTGATTGTCGGCGCGGCCACCAATCAGGAGCAGATACTCTTGAAGTGGATCAAGGACAACAAAGCCAAGGGTCTGGCCGACACCGAGGTACAATATTACGACGACCAGGCGGTGCTTGATGTCGCCCTGCAATCCGGCCGCGCGGATGCCTATCTTGGCCCCAATGCCACCTCTGCCTTCCAGGCGGCAAGCCAGAAGAAGACGAAGCTCGTCGGCACCTTCTCCGGCGGCTGGCCCGAAGCGGCGGAAATCGCCGTCGCTTCGAAAAAGGACGCCGGTATTGCCGAAGCCATCACTGCCGCACTGAATGCCCAGATCAAGAACGGCAACTACGGCAAGGTTCTCGCCCGCTGGAATCTGGGCTCGGAGGCCATCACCGAATCCCGTACAAACCCGCCCGGCCTGCCCAAGAGCTGAGAAGGCATATCGCTGACGGCTAAGTTGCCGAAAAAGCTGAGTTGAAGGTGGGACATCACTCAGCCGGTAGCGCGGGCCTCCTCCCGCCCGCGCTACCTCCGTCCCGCGATCAATATCGGGAAACACCAATGACTTTCACCTTTCGCCTGACCTCCGTCACGCTCGGCGCCTTTCTTTCCTTTGCCGGCTTCGCGTCTGCTTTCGCAGATGATGTCTTCGATCTGTCGCCGGATCAGCCTGGGCGTGTCAGGGTCGAGAAGGATGCCGGCGCCATTGCCGCCATCCCGAAGGATTTCCGGTTCGTCTCACCAGGCAAATTCACCGTGGCCGTTTCACCGGGCGGCCCGCCGCTGGCCACTTACGCAACCGACGCGAAGACTGTCGTAGGGGCCGATCCCGATTATGCGCTCGCCGTTGCCGACAGTCTCGGGCTTGAGCTGGAACTGGTGGCGGTCGCCTGGGCGGACTGGCCGCTGGGGCTCGCGTCGGGCAAATACGATGCGGTGATCTCGAATGTAGGTGTCACGGAGCAGCGCAAGGAAAAGTTCGACTTCTCCACCTACCGGCAGGGTCTCCACGGCTTCTTCGTCAAGTCCGACAGTGGCATAAGCGCTATCAGGGAGCCGAAGGATGCGGCGGGGCTGCGTATCATCGTCGGCGCCGGCACCAATCAGGAGCGTATTCTGCTGAAATGGAGCGACGAGAACGTTGCCGCCGGTTTGAAGCCGATCGAGCTGCAATATTACGACGATGAAGCAACGCGGCTTGTAGCCCTTTCGGCAGGGCGGGCGGATGTAATCGTTCAGCCGCATGCCCAGCTGGTTTTCATCGCAGCGCGAGACAAGACAATCAAGCGTGTCGGGACCCTTTCCGCCGGATGGCCGGAACGTTCCGACGTTGCAATCACCACCCGCAAGGGTTCGGGACTGGCCGATGCATTGACACTCGCCACCAACGATCTGATCAAGAGTGGTGCCTATGCAAAAATTCTCGACCGCTGGCAGCTTTCCGAAGAGGCGCTGCCGGAATCGCGGACCAATCCTCCCGGACTGCCGAAAAGCTGACCTGCAGATGAGATGCGGCGGACTGCAATACCCGCTGGGTCAGCCCCGCGGGTGTTTGTCCGTCAGAAATCCGCGACCTTGCCCCAGGCCGAGCTGTTAAAGCGCCTGGGATGATAAGGCGCGGGATCGACGATCGGGCAGGCGCCAGTGACGATATCGGCAATGAGGTGGCCCGCTCCCGGACCTATGCCGAAACCATGGCCGCTGAAGCCCGCGGCGAGGATGAAGCCGGGCAATTCGCTGGTTTCACCAATGGCGGGTACGCCATCCGGCGTGCTGTCGATAAAGCCGGCCCATGTGGTCGAAACCTGCGTTTTGCGTAGAGCAGGCAGCAGCTGCAAAGCTCTTTCATGGGTTTCGCGGATCGCTGCCGCATTCGGTCTCGGATCCAGAATGCGAACCCGTTCCATGGGGGTCGGCGCATCGAGCCGCCAGTTTTTCAGCGACTCGTGGCCACCGCTAACGCCTTCCAGGCCGCCCGGCCTGAGACTGCGCCAGCGCTTGAGGAACATCGGCACGAACTCACGCGCAAACCGCGCCTGCTGCGCAGTCGGGTCAATGCGTCCAAGCCCGCTGATTGCGAGCGTATAGCCCCCATTATTCCGCTTCGTTACCGAGACGGCGGCAGTGTGCAGCGCATCCGGCAGACCTTCCGCGCCGGGCGTAACGGCGAGAATAGAGGACCGAACCGAAGCCTGCGGAAAACGGATGCCCAGCTGGCGGCAGAATGAAGAGGCCCAGGCGCCGCCGGACATGATCGCCGTTTTCGTGCGGATGGTTCCTTTTTCGGTAACGACGGCGCTGACGCGACCATTTTCCGTCTCGAGGCCCCGCGCGGCGCAGTTCTGATGCACCGTGCCGCCCAGCTTCATGATGGCACGCGCTACGGCGGGGGCCGCCATGGAAGGATCGGCTGTTCCGTCGGTAGGTGAAAATACGCCCCCCCTCCAGCGTTTTCCGGTCGCATGCCCACGCTCGCTCGCCTCATCTGCGCTCAACATATGGGTCGTCACGCCGGCAGTAAGGGCAAAGTCGCGCCAGCGCGCCCATCCAGCAAGCTCTGCCTCGTTGTCGCTCAGGTAAAGCAGCCCGCAGCGGCGAAAGCCGGTGTTCTCGCCGCTTTCGGCCGCAAATCGTTCCCAGAGCGTAAGGCTCTGCGTCGAAATCGGCAATTCCCTTGCGTCGCGGTTCTGCTGCCGGCACCAGCCCCAGTTCCGGCTGGATTGCTCCGCGCCGATAAGACCTTTTTCGACAAGGGCGACTTTCAGGCCGCGCTGCGCGAGGTAATAAGCAGCGAATACGCCGACGATGCCGCCGCCGATGATGACGGCGTCAGCCGCTTTCGGCAGGTCCGGCGATGTCGTTATCTGTTGCAGCGGGGCGGGCATGGTCTGGCTCCTTATAGTCGTCCTAATTTACCTTGGCCGGCGCGCAAACGTTGCCAGACTGGGCTCTCTGCCGGAATTTCCTGCTGTTCGCAGACCTCTCTGCAACTCTTTCTGCTGAATGAAAAAAACATCGTTGCGTCGACAGCGCGCGTCCATGTGGTAAGATTTCAATTGCCGCGCCAGAATTTTATGCCGCGTGTCTGAAAAAACAAAAGGGGTTCCGCACGTGATGAAACTTGACCGGATCGATATCAAGATTCTCTATGAACTTCAGAAAAACGGTCGCATCACCAATGTCGAGCTGGCGGAACTTGTCAATCTTTCGCCAAGCCCCTGCCTGATGCGGGTGAAGAAGCTCCAGTCGGAAGGTTATATCGAGGGGTATTCGGCGCAGATCAACATCAACAAACTCGGCCAGACGCTGACGGTCTTCACCGAGATCACACTCAAGAATCATCGCCAGATCGATTTCGCCCGCTTCCTCGGGGTCGTCGAAAAAATCGACCAGGTGGTGGAATGCCATCTCGTTTCCGGCGGTTACGACTACCTCCTGAAATTCGTCACGTCGGGCATTGTCGAATATCAGTCGATCATGGAAAGGCTGACCGATATGGACGTGGGCATCGACAAATATTTCAGCTTCGTGGTGCTGAAATCGCCGATTATCAAATCGCATATGCCGCTGACCAGCCTGTTTCCGCTTTGAAGTGAGAAGGAGTGCGTCTGACGTCCGCAGAACCGACGGGTTTGACAGGAGGTTGCACTTACACCCCGTCACCCCGGACTTGATCCGGGGTCCAGCGCGATCAAGTCCTTGATCGCAAGAGACT
This sequence comes from Rhizobium sp. ZX09, assembly GCF_017357485.1. Classification (NCBI taxonomy): domain Bacteria; kingdom Pseudomonadati; phylum Pseudomonadota; class Alphaproteobacteria; order Hyphomicrobiales; family Rhizobiaceae; genus Rhizobium; species Rhizobium sp. ZX09. Next base: position 423,502 of record NZ_CP031364.1, on the reverse strand, counting down.
CTTCTCACGGCGCAGACGCGCCGTGGCTGGGTGCCGGATCAAGTTCGGCATGACGGAGGACAGCGTCTCAATCCTCTTTGGTAATCACCCAGGTTTTTGCAACGCCTTACTGTTTTTCAGCGGCTCACCGCTTGGAAAACGCCCGCACCAGCTCTGCATCCTGCTGAAGATTGTCGAGCCATGTCGGGTCGAGTTTGGGTACCGAAGAGAAGAGCAGCTTTGAATAGGGATGCGTCGGCGATTTGATGGCTTCCGTCTCCAGATGCTCCACCTTCTTGCCGGCGTACATCACCACGATTTCGTCGCAGATGGTCTCCACCACCGAGAGATCGTGGCTGATGAAGATGTAAGAGAGGTTCAGCTCCCGCTGCAATTCGCCGAGAAGATCGATGATGGCGGCGGCAACCACGGTGTCCAGCGCCGAGGTGATTTCGTCGCAGATGATGAGTGATGGTTCGGCGGCCAGCGCCCGGGCGAAATTGACGCGCTGCTTCTGCCCGCCTGACAGGCCTGAGGGATGACGGTGGCGCACCGAGCGCGGCAGCTTCACCATGTCGAGAAGCTGATCGACCCGCGCATCCCGGGCCTTGCCCTTCATGCCGTGATAAAAGGTCAACGGCCGGCCGAGAATATCCTCGATCGGTTTTGAAGGGTTGAGCGCGGTATCGGCATATTGGAAAACGATCTGCATGCGGCGCAGCTGGTCGCTTGTCCGATGGCGGGCATCGGCGTCCAGTTCCTTGCCTTCGAAAATGACATGGCCGCCTGCCGCCGGAAGAATGCCGGCAATGGCGCGTGCCAGTGTCGATTTTCCGCAGCCGGATTCGCCGATGATACCGAGATTGCGACCGGGATAGACCGAAAGGCTGACGGAATCCACGGCGCGCACGAGCGGCATCCTGTCGTCGCCCTTGGTGCCATATCCAGCGATCAGATTTTCAATATCCAGCAACGGTGCTGCCCGCTCCTGCGTTGGCGGGGCGACCGCGCGGACCTTGTCATGAAATGCCGTCAGCAATTCCTTTGTGTAAGGATGCTGCGCATTTTCGAGAATATCCCTGGTGGTGCCGGTTTCCTGTACCTCGCCGCCTTTCAGCACCACGATCCGGTCGGAGATCTGGGCAACGACGGCGAGATCGTGTGACACATAGACACCTCCGATGCCGCCCTTACGCATTGCCGATTTGAAGGCGCGCAGGACCTCGATCTGGGTCGTCACGTCGAGTGCGGTGGTCGGTTCGTCGAAGATCACCAGCTTCGGATTGCCGATCAGCGCCATGGCCGCGGAGAGGCGCTGAAGCTGACCGCCGGAGACCTGATGCGGATAACGGTCACCGATGGTTTCCGGGTTGGGCAATGAGAGCGCCTTGAAGAGCTCAACCGCGCGTGCACGGGCTTCCTGCGGCGGCATCAGGTGATGGATGCGGGTGACTTCGATGACCTGATCGATGATCTTCTGTGCCGGGTTGAAGGCGGCAGCAGCGCTTTGCGGGACATAAGTGACTTGTGTGCCGCGAACCCTTTCGCGCTCTGTTTCGGAAAGCTGCACCATATCCTGACCCGCCACCTTGACGCTGCCGCCGGAAATGCGGCAACCGGGGCGGGCATAACCCATCAGCGTCAGGGCGATGGTGGTCTTGCCGGAGCCGCTTTCGCCGATCAGTGCGACGATTTCGCCATCGGCGATATCGATGTCGACGCCCTTGATGATATCGATGCGACGGCCTGAATCGGTGGTCGCCTCGACCTTCAATCCGCGGATTTCAACGAGATTGTTCATGCTTCGCTCCTGTCGCGAATTTTCTGCGGCAGATTGTCGATCAGCAGGTTCACGCTGATCGTCAGGCTTGCAATGGCCAGTGACGGAAAAATGACCGCGGGGGCCGCGAAAGGCAGGCCGCCGATGTTTTCGCGCACCAGCGCACCCCAGTCGGCATTGGGTGGCTGCAGGCCGAGGCCAAGGAAGGAAAGGCCAGAAAGAAGCAGGACGATAAACACGAACCGCACGCCGAGATCGGCAAGCACGGGCCGGATGATGTTCGGCAGAATTTCGGAGCCGATGAGATAAAAGAGGCTCTCGCCGCGAACACGCGCCACTGTGACGAAATCCATTGTGTTGACATTGACTGCAAGCGCGCGGGCAAAACGATAGGCGCCGGGCGTGTAGATGACCGAGAGCGTGACGATCAATACCGGAATGGACGAACCGACAGCGGCGACGACCACGAGGCCGAAAAGCTTGCTTGGAATGGAATTCACCGCATCGAGAAACCGGCTGAGCGCGGCGTCGAACCAGCCGCCGATGACGGCGGCGCACATGCCGAGCACAACGCCGCAGGTGCAGGCGATGGCGACCGCTGCCAGCGAAATGCCGACCGTGAAACGTGCGCCCATGAGAATACGGGAAAGCACGTCACGACCGAGATAGTCCGAACCGAGCCAGAGCTCCGATGTCATCGGCCCGAAATAATCGAAATCGACGATTTCACCGACCGGATGCGGAATGAGATATGGCGCGAAGATCGCAACCATGGCCCAGAGAAAGATGACGAGAAAGCCGAAAACGCCGACTGCGTTGATCTTGTAACCCAAACGCGAGGTCCCCGAAGTTGTTTTGACATGATCGGCCATCAGCGCAGCCTCGGATTGGACATGATGGCGATGATGTCTGCCGTCGTGATGAGGAGGAGATAACCGACGCAGAAGATCATTGCGCAGGTCTGGATCAGCGGCAGGTCGCGGGTGGCGACGCCATCGACCATCAGCTTGGCGATGCCGGGATAATTGAAGATCGTCTCGACGATGATAACACCGCCGACAAGATAGGAGAGCGAGAGCGCCACCGCGTTGACAATGGGGCCGAGCGCGTTTGGCAGCGCGTGGCGCAGCACGATGCGCATGCGCGGCGCACCTTTCAGCAGCGCCATTTCGACATAGGGCGTGTCGAGTGTCTCGATAACGGCGGCGCGGCTCATGCGGATCATTTGGGCGGAGACAACGAAGGTCAGGGTGATGACGGGCATGGCGTAAACACGCAGCACATCGAAAAGCGTGTGCACTTCGCTGACGAGCGATAGCGCCGGCAGCCATTTCAGGTAAACGGCAAAAAGCAGCACCGCGAGCGTCGCGATCATGAATTCCGGCACCGAAATGACGCCGATGGTCAGCACGGTGACGGCCCGGTCATAAAGCGTTCCGCGCAGCATGGCGGAACTGATGCCGAGCGTCAGCGCCAGCGGCACGGCGATGATGGTCGTGATGCCGGCCAGCTTCATGGAGTTGATGAAACGCGGGCCGATGAGATCGGCAATCGCCATGTTATTGGCATAGGACGTGCCGAGATCACCCTGCACCAGGCCGAAAAGCCAACGGATGAAACGCAGCAGGGCGGGATCGTCGAGATGCATGGCGGTACGCAGGCCGGCAACGGCTTCAGGCGTCGCCGCCTGGCCGAGGAGGATCGTCGCGGTGTCGCCGGGTAACAGGCTGGTGGCTGAAAAGACGATAAATGAGACGATAAGCAGCGTCGTCAGCATGACGACCAGCCGCCTGGCGACAAGGGATAATATCCGGCTGTTCATTCACATGCTCCTGCAACCTGCCTGATGGTGGAGGCTTCCCGCATCTTGGGGAAAGCTTGCCGGGCGCTGTTTCACGCCCGGCACCATGGTTTATCAGGCTTCGAGCCAGACGTATTCCGCGAAGGCGTAACCCATCATGCCGCCGAGTGGATTGGCTTCCAGCCCCTTCAGCTTGGAGGAGATTGCGTCCACATTGGTGAGATAGGCGGGAATGATGGTGCCTGCTTCGTCGGCGATCATCGTCTGCATCTCGAAGTAGATCTGCTTGCGCTTCTCCATGTCGAGCAGGCCGCGCGCCTCCAGCATCAACTTGTCGAATTTTTCCGACTTGTACTGGCTTTCGTTCCACGGCGCGTCCGATGCATAAAGCAGCGAGAACAGGATGTCGGGCGTCGGACGCGGGTTGATGTTGCCGAAATGGATCGGGGCCTTCAGCCAGTAATTGCTCCAGTAGCCGTCGGCGGGAACGCGCTGCACGTCCAGCTTGACGCCGATTTCCGCAGCCGAAGCCTGGATGATCATCGCCATGTCGATGGCCGAGTTCGCCGCGTCGGAGGTAATGACCGGGATGGACTGGCCAAAGACGCCGGCTTTTTCGAAGTGGAACTTCGCCTTCTCGGGATCGAAGGCTTTCGGCTTCAGATCCGGATTGTGATAGGGGCTCATGGGCGGCACCGGCTGGTCGTTCCCCACTTCCCCAAGTCCGCGCAGGGCCGCCTTGACGATCTGCTCGCGATTGACGATCGACTTCATGCCGGCAATGAAATCGGCCTTGTTACCGGGTGCCTGATCAAGACGGATGTTGAGATTGGTGTAGTTGCCGGACGTTCCCTTCGACAGGACAACGCCCTCCTGCTTGTCGAGCAGACGGAGCGCGCGCGGGTTGATGGCGGCGGCGAGCTGGATATCACCGGAGAGAAGCGCGTTGACACGGGCGTTATCGTCCGAGATCGCGAAGAACTCGAAGCTGTCGACGTGCGGTCCGCCGGATTTCCAGTAATTGGTATTCTTCGCCATGATCGAGCGTACCCCCGGCTCGAATTTTTCCAGCTTGAAGGCACCGGTGCCATTGCCCTTGGAGAAATCGGTGGTGCCGTCGGCCACGATCATGAAGTGGTGCATGGCAAGGATCGTCGGCAGGTCGGCATTGGCGCTGGCCAGCGTAATCTCGACGGTGCTCTTGTCGACGGCCTTGAAGCCGGTCATCTGTGCCGCGATCTTGGCAACCTTGGAGCCGACGGCTGGATCGAGATGGCGCTTCAGCGAATAGACCACGTCGTCGGCGGTCAGCGCCTTGCCGTCGTGGAAGGTCACTCCTGAGCGGAGTTTCACGGTCCAGGTCTTGGCGTCCTTGGATTCGATCGATTCGGCCAGCTCCATCTGCGGCGTGCCGGAAATGTCGAGAAAGCTCAGGCGGTTGTAGAGCGCGCAGCAGCGGACATAATCCGTCGAGAGCGAGGCTTTGGCCGGATCCAGCGTATCGGCAGTGGAGGCCGACCAGCCCGCCGCCTTCAGCGTGCCGCCGGAAACCGGGGTAGCCGCCACGGCCTGCGAGGCGCGGCCGAGGATTGCCGAGCCGGCGGAAAGGGCCACGCCGCCCGCCAGCATCATGTGAAGCAGTTCGCGCCGTGTGGCGCCGCGGCGTATCGCCTGTTCAACGGCAGCATCGTCGGAGCGGGTCCAGTTTGAAATCCTGTCACTCATGGTCTTCCCCTTTTGTATGATTTCTTGAAATGCGTCTGTAGAAATTATCTGCGGCTGGGCACGGGTGTGCGCCACGCCGACAGCAGGGGCGGCTCAGCCGCCCGTTTGTCTGGCGGCTTCGGCAAGGCCGGCCATGGACGTGAAGTGATAATCCGGTTCGGTGAAGTTTTCCGGCTCGATCGTGCCGCCATATCCCTTCTGGGCATGGCGACGCTCTATCCAGCAATTGGTCATGCCGAGTTTTCGGGAAATGCCGATATCGTGGTACTGGCTCTGCGCCACGTGCAGAATGTCCTCCTTCGACGCTCCTTCGCTTTCCACGAAGGAGAAGACCTTCTCGAAGAAGGCAGGGTCGGGCTTTTCAGTGCCGGTGTCATCGGCGGTGAAAGCGGCGTGGAAGGGGTTGCCGAGTTCCTTCGAGAAATAGTCGAAGGCCCAGCGTCGGGCGTTGGTCATAGCTATCAGGCGGTGGGTCTTTGAAAGTTCGGCCATCGCGGCGCGGCTGTCGGAAAAGCCTTTCCAGTCCTTTGCCGCGTCGCGCAGACGCTCACCATAGGCGCGCTCCACCGGCAGGCCGAGCTCAGGGGCAATGATGAGGTAGACGCGCACGAGATCATCGGGAAAAAGGTCGGTCGCGTCGGAGTAGCGGGCCGCACGGTAGAGCGCGAGCGCCTTTTCACCATCGACCTCAACACCGTTTTCCGCACCGATTGCGGCCAGCGTCGATGTCAGACCCCGTTCGAAATCGATGAGGGTTCCCACCACGTCGAAGCTCATATATTTGAAGTCGCTCAGTTTTTTGGGCAATGTCGGTCTCCGCTCTGCCGCCACGTCCTTTTTAGGGGAGGGTTGCGGCATTTTATTTCGTTCCCGGACGGAATCCTTGTCCCGTTCCCATTTTTGAAAACGCCTGTTTTAGTGGCGTTTTGTGCTTTTTCTTAGGGATAGTTTGGCAGTTCCGGCGCATCGGATTCTCCGAAATGGATCGGCTCTTCGGCAGAATATTGCGAATATGCGCTGTGTGGCGACATTTCGCGAAGGTGCCGGGAAAGAGCCGGTCGCCGCTTCAGGCCATTGCCGCCCGCACGGTCGGGTCCTCTAACGTCTGATCGAGGGTTTTAAGCGTCCGTTCGATTATCGCATCGATCTCGCCATCCGTACAGCAGAGCGGCGGCGCGTAGCCGAGGATGCCGTTCGCGAAGGCGCGTACGATGAGGCCGTTCTCCCAGGCGCGGTCAAAAACCCTGCGGGCCGGTATGGCCGCTGCCGGAAGCGGGGTTTTCTTCTCCTTGTCGGTCACAAGCTCGACGGCGGCAAGCATGCCGCGGCCGCGCACATCGCCGACCAGCGGATGGCTTCTCAGTCCTTCCAGCCCCGCCATGAGGCGCGCGCCGGCGCGGCGGCCATTCTCCAGAAGGCCGCCTTCGTAAAGCTTCAGCACTTCCAGACCCACGGCTGCGCTGACCGGATGAGCGGAATAGGTATAGCCATGGCCGACCGCCGCTTCGCCTGCGAAATCGGCAATCGTGTCGTAGACATGGTCGGCCATGAATACCGCGCCCATCGGCACGTAGCCGGACGTGAGGCCCTTCGCCGCGGTGATGAAGTCGGGCACGATATCTTCGTCGGCGCAGGCAAAAAGCGGGCCGGTACGCCCGAAGCCGGTGATGACTTCGTCGGCGACGAAAAGGATGCCGTATGACTTGCAGAGGTCCCGCATGGCCTTGATCCAGCCGGGTGGCGGCACGAGCACCCCGCCGGAACCCTGAATGGGCTCCGCATAAAAGGCGGCGACGCGCTCCGGACCGATCGTCTCGATCTTGTCCTTCAGAATTTGCAGGGAGGAGGCGATGATGGCGGCGGGATCGCTTCCGGCCGGGTTGCGATAGGCGTAATGCGACGGGATTTTGTGCTGCCAGTCGTAAGGCACGCCGAAACCAGCATGGAACGCGGGCAGGGCGGTGAGGCCCGAACCGGCGGTGGTGGAGCCGTGATAACCCTGTTCGATGGAGATGAACTGGTCACGCTGCGGCTCACCCCTGGCGTGCCAGTAATAGCGGATGAAACGGATGGTGCTGTCCACGGCATCGGAGCCGCCAAGCGTGAAATAGACATGGTTCAGGTCGCCGGGCGCTCGGTCGGCGAGTTCCGACGCAAGCCGGATGGCCGGCTCGCTGCCAATGTCGAAATAGGCGGTGGCATAGGGCAATTCCCGCATCTGTCTGGCCGCGGCCTCAACGATGCTGTCATGACCATAACCGGCATTCACGCACCACAGACCGGCAAAGCCATCGATGAGCTGGTGGCCGGTGATGTCGGTGACGGTGGCGCCGCTTGCCGATTTCAGCACCCGCACGCCCAGCTTCTCATGGCCGCGGAAGGAGGAGACGGGGTGCACCAGATGGGCGCGGTCCAGTTCGATCAGGGAATTGCTTAACATGGGTCTCTCTCCGGATTCAGCCGAGTGCCTGGCTGGTCAATGCAAATGTTCTGAATTTTCTGCCGGGGGCGATATCGGTCTTCGGTCGGCGCATGGCGATGCCGCCGCCGACATGGGCAAGACCATTTTCGACGAGCCATGGGGCGAGACCCGTATCGGCGGTGGTGTCCACCCGCAGGAACATGCCGGGGCGCTCGGCAATGACGAAAGCGATGAGGGCCTTTGCAGTTTCAGCATTTTCTGCCACGACCGGGCCTATTACCTCACCGCGCCCGAAGGCGCGCAGGGCTGCAAAGCCCTTGAGGACGCCCTCCTGCCGGACTTCGGCAAAACGCGCTCTCGCGACAAGCGCTGCAAAGAGCGGGGTGCGGTCCGCGCCGAACGCCTGCGCATCGAGCACCGCAAGCTCCCCTGGAACGACGGTCTCGAGCCAGGCGACACCCGCCGGCTTTTCGCCAGGAACAGGAACACCCTGATGCTGGAGCACTTCCCCCGAGGCGACGAAGCCCATTTTTTCATAGAGGGGAAGGCCATCGGCCGTGGCGACCAGGCGGCATTCGCGCTTTTCGGTGGCGCCGATCGCCGCATCCATCAGACGGCGGCCAAGACCGCGCCCGCGCATTGCCTCATCCACGATCACCATATTGACGGTGGCGCAGCCATCTCCCAGCAACGTCGCCATTGCGGTTCCGACGACACGGCCGTTTTCGAGCGCGACGAAGCCATTGCTGATTGAAAGGACAAGCGCCCAGTCTTCCTTGCGATGCGGCCAACCGGCCTGGCGCGAGAGTTCGACGGCGGCGTCAAGATGGTCAGGTTGAAAGGACTGGATGTCGATGGGGCTGGCGTGCATGCCGAAACTCCGTTTGCTCTGCTGGTTCATTGATAGACTGAGGTTTGAAGAAGATTGTCCCGACAAATGGGAAGGTTCGATATGTTTCGCTGTTGCTTTTATCCGTTGCCGCATCTTATGCCGCCTGTCGTGCGCGCCTGGCGGCAAACCGGGCCGGGCGAGGGCATCCGGGTTTCTCCGCGCGCAACTCTCTGCCAAACTGGCAGCTACATACGCAACAATCTGCTTTCGCGACGGGCAATTGCGGTGCGCCGACGGGACAAAGGCTTTCTATGATCTCATTATTCCGGCCACACTCGATCCCCAATCAAGGATGACGACGACATGACCATCTTCCGCCCGAAATACATCACTTTCGATTGCTACGGTACGTTGATTAACTTTCAGATGGCCGAGGCCGCCCGCGATCTTTACGGCGACCGCCTGGATGAAGCGCAGATGCAGGAATTCATCAAGAATTTCTCCGCTTATCGTCTGGACGAGGTCATGCATGACTGGAAGCCTTACGCTGAAGTCGTTCACAACGCGCTGTCACGGACATGCAAGCGCAACGGCGTATCCTTCAAGGACGAGGATGCCATCATGACCTATGAGCGCGTTCCGACCTGGGGTCCGCACGCGGATGTCCCCGCTGGTCTGGCGAAGGTCGCCAACGAAATTCCGCTCGTCATCCTGTCCAACGCCATGGATTCGCAGATCATGTCGAATGTCGCAAAGCTCGGTGCGCCGTTCCATGCCGTCTATACGGCCGAGCAGGCGCAGGCCTACAAACCGCATTTCAAGGCTTTCGAATATTTGTTCGACATGCTCGGCTGTGGTCCGGAAGACATTCTCCACGTCTCGTCCTCATTCCGTTACGACCTGATGTCGGCCCATGATCTCGGCATCAAGAACAAGGTCTGGGTCAATCGCGGCCACGAACCGGCAAACCCTTATTATGGTTATGTCGAGATCGCCGATATTTCCGGTCTCGCGGGTGTTGTCGGACTGTAAGGAAAGGACCAGGCCATGAAGCTCGTCTCCTACTGGCACGATACTGCCCCCTCTTTCGCGGGGGCGGCGGAAGGTCCTGTAGAGGGTCACTATGATGTGGCCGTCATCGGCGGCGGCTTTACCGGTCTTGGTGCCGCGCGCCAGCTCGCAAAAGCGGGCGCGCGCGTCGTTGTTCTGGAAGGGCAGCGGGTCGGCTGGGGCGCTTCCGGCCGCAATGGCGGGCACCTCAATAACGGCCTTGCCCATTCCTATGTTTCCGCCAAGGCGGAGCTTGGCAAGGAACGGGCCATTGCGCTCTACAAAGCGCTGGACGCGTCAATCGACACGCTGGAGAGCCTGATCGCCGAGGAAGGTATCGACTGTAATTTCCGCCGGGCGGGCAAACTGAAAATGGCCTCGAAGCCGCAGCATTTCGAAGGGCTGGCGAGGAATTTCGACGCTGTCCACGCCGAGGTCGATCCCGATACGGAGCTTCTGTCCGCCGCCGATCTTACGGCGGAAATAGGATCGCCCTTTCATGGCGCCATGCTCTCGAAGAAGAGCGCCATGATGCATATGGGCCGTTATGTGGCAGGGCTCGCCGAAGCTGCCAGCCGTCATGGCGCGGTGATCTTCGAAAATGCGTCGGTGACGAAACACATCCAGAACGGCGGGCTTCACGAACTTGAAACTGCGCGCGGCAAGGTGACCGCGGACAATGTTCTCATTGCGACTGGCGCTTACACGCCCTCTGGTTTCGGTTATTTTCGCCGGCGCATCATCGCCGTCGGCAGTTTCATCATCGCAACGCGGCCGCTGACGGATGCAGAAGTGAAGGCGTCGGTTCCGGGCAACCGCACCTATGTCAACTCCATGAACATCGGCAACTACTTCCGGCTGGCTCCGGATAACCGGCTGATCTTTGGCGGCCGTGCGCGCTTCTCCGCCACGTCGGACCAGCGTTCTGACGCCAAGAGCGGAGCGATCCTGACGGAAAGCCTCCATCGCATTTTTCCCCAGCTTTCGCATGTGCCGATAGACTATTGCTGGGGCGGACTGGTGGACATGACCAAGGACCGCTATCCGCGGGCCGGCTATCACGATGGCGTCTGGTATGCCATGGGCTATTCCGGTCACGGGGCGCAGCTTTCCACACATCTCGGTATGGTGGTTGCGGACGCCATTCTGGGGCGGCCGGACAACAACCCGCTAAAGGGGCTTGAGTGGCCGGCGGTGCCAGGTCATTTCGGCAAGCCCTGGTTCCTGCCGCTTGTGGGTTTATATTACAAGATGCTGGACAAGATACAGTAGCCGGCCGCAATTTGTGGCCGCGCCAGCCAGGCGCGGCCTCTCCTCGGATGCCCCGGATGAACGGTCAACCCGCGCGCTTCAGTTGAAGGTGGGATACACCCGCTGCAACATTCACGCCGGTTCCCACTTCGGCGCTGATCGGCTGCAGGGCAAAGTTCTTGGCATTGCCGCCGATCAGCGCATTGGCGCCGAGACCGACCCCGACCGACGCTCCTGCGGAAGCGCCGACATAATCACCGCTCAGCGCGCCGTCACCCACACGGCTTGCCGCCGTGTTCAGCACGATCCAGCTCATATAGGTCTTGCCGGTCACGCCGATGTCGAGACCGAGCTTGCCGATCTTTCCCGTGTAGCGCTCAGTCTTTCCTGAGCGCTGGCGGAATTCGCAGTTCACCGCCTTGCTGGATCCGACGACGAGGCCGACGCCGCCGGCGATTTCACACGACAGCGTGCCGACACGCTCCTTCTGCGCGGTTTCCGTAGCGCGCTTGCCGTTGTGCTTCGTCTCGGCGGAAGCGAGTGGGGCAATGGCCAGCGTTGCAATTGCAGTTGCGAGAACGAGTTTTTTCATTGTCTGTCACTCCTGTTATCATTCACGAGGCGGATGCGTGGGGAAGAGGCATCCAGATAGGTATAGGGCGGCTGCCGGATCGCGAGATCCGCAATGATCGGCCGCGATGCGAAACATTCCGCGATGATCACCGCACGTTCGAAGGCAGAGAGCGTTTCAACCTCGCCCGAGAGCACAATACGGCCCTCGACCGACGTGACGGAGATTGAGCTTTTCTCCTGTCCGTCAGCATAGGCGATTACGGCCTGCAAGGCGGCGCAGAGGCTGACCTCCTGCGGAAGGCAGCTTGCCGCCGGGTTTGCTTCGCACGCAAGCATCATGGTGAAACCTCCTGCCTTGAACATGGACGGTTCACTTGAATGCTTTTTTGACGGTATCCTTCGTCTGGCCCAGCTTTTCCTGCGCCTGGCCGGCCAGTTTTTCGGCCTTGCCTTCAGCCTGAAGCTTGTCATTGCCGGTGATCTTGCCGGCTGCTTCCTTGATCGTGCCCTTTGCCTGACGGGCGATACCTTCGATACGGTTATTGTCCATGACGAACTCCTTCCATCGTTTGAGCGTGCCGCGGTTGGTAACGGCATGATGGAAAGGTAGCCCTGGAACAGTGCTCCTTGCAGAGCATTAGCTACTAGTTCAACTGGTACAAATTGACCTATTTTGCGGGTGGCGAATGTTGTTTTTCCCGGCGGCCGGCAAAACCGCGCTCCCTAGCCCAGATGACCGCCGCCGTGCGGCGGTTGACGCCGATCTTGCCGTATAGCGACGCAATATGATTGCGGATGGTATGTCTGGACAGGTTCAACCGGTCGCTCATTTCCTTATCGCTGCATCCGTCGCAGATCAGAGACAATATCTGCTCTTCACGCTCTGTGAGATCCTTGAGCGAAGCGGAGGATGACGCCCCGCGGGAATTCTGCCTGAGTCCTGCCAGCCGTTCCACCACAGTGCGACTGAACCATGATGTATCGGCCATGACGCTCTCGATCGCCTCGATCAGTTCGTTCTCGGAGCGGCGTCGTTCCGTCACATCCTGTATCGCCCAGATGACACAGAGCTGGTCATTGATCTCGGCGCGTTCTGCAGAAACGATACATTCGGCCGCGCTGCCATCGGCAAGGTTCATGCGCAGGTTTTCGTTGCGGATCGGGATATTGTCCTTCAGCCGCTTTTCGACATCGCGCCGTGCTGCCACATCGTCCCACAATTTCAGTTCGCTCGCCGTCTTGCCCACCACCTCGGCTTCCTTGCGTCCGCACAGCGTCAGAAATGCATCGTTGACTTCTGTCAGCACGAAATCTTCAAGCCTCGAAATCGCAGCCGGTGCGGGCGAGAGTCGGAAGGATTTGAAAAAGCGCTCCTCGCTCTGGCGAAGTGCATTTTGTGCTTTCCGGCGGCCGTCGAGATCGGCGAAGGTAAAAAGCATGCACGGCTCTTCGGCAACGGCGATGGTTTCTCCCGCCACGATCACCAGCCGGTCGCCGCCGGGAATGGGGATGAGCGCCTCACGCTGGCGTATGACACGTCCTTCATGCAGGCGTTTCAGCGCATCCTCGCCGGTATCGCATTCGGAAAACAGGCCGAGTTCCTCGACGCTGATGCCGATAATATCCTCCCGGCTGAAGCCGGTCATTTCCAGAAAGCCCTGGTTGACGCGAATGAAGCGCTGGTCTTCAAGCCTGCAGATGAGACCAGGTGCGGGATTTGCGTTAAAAGCACTCTCGAAACGTGCCTCCGCTTCGTAGCGCGGCGTCTCGTCACGAATGATCAGCACCAGCACATCCGGTTTCGCGCCGGCATCTTCCAGGATAAGGCCACGCACGGTGTGCACCCAGCATTCGGTTTCATCGTCACTCGGCGATATTTCCACCGTGACGTCTTCAAAGGTCTCGCCGGCAAGAAGCCGCTCAAGCGGATACTGCCCTGCGTCTAGAAGGTGATTATTGCGATACCGAAGCGTGAAATTCCGCCGGTAGCTTTCGGTATCGTTGCCGAATTCGGATACCGATTCTATGCGGTGCATCACAAGCGCCGCCCTGTTGGCCCAGGCGATTGTTCCGTCGTTTTCGAGAAGGATCAGCCCGTCGCTCAGCCCGGTTACGAGATTTTGCAATACGAGCCGGTTGATCTTGGGAATGGTCACGCTGTCGTCCATGTCGCCCCTGGCATCTAGAAACTTTATGCCTTTATAACGCCAAGTTCCGCCAAGTGTTGCAAGGCACGGATAGACGACACGATAACGCGCCGCTTGACCGCGATAAGCGCGCCCGAATCGGATGGTGCGGATTTGTTGGCTGTCCGTCATCCCGTCACCTCAAGGTTCATTTTCGCCCCCTGCAAACGCGGCGGTGATCACTTGCTTATGGGCGCGCGCATCGGACATACTGCCTCTTGAACCACAGATGCCAAGGGCGAGACGACGCCAGAGACTTGAAGCTGGATCGCGCAGCCATCCGAGAAGATTGAGCCATGAATACCCGATTCCTCGAAACCTTTCTCTGGGCTGCCCGATTGAGCAGCTTTTCGGCAGCCGCGGAACGCTTGCATACGACCCAGGCATCTGTTTCAAACCGCATCGCCGCGCTGGAGCGGGAGCTTGGCGTCGTGCTGTTCACGCGTGATGTGCGCTGCGTCAACCTGACGCCCGCCGGTCGTCTGGCGCTGCAACATGCCGAAAAGATCGTCAACCTCACCGGCGAATTCCGGCAAATCGTCAGCAATCGGGAAGCGCTGAGGGGGACTGTGCGGATCGGTGCTGCCGATACGATCGTGTATGCCTGGCTGCCGCTTCTCATCCGCCGCATGAACGAGCAATATCCCGGCGTCAGTCTGGATCTGACAATCGATACCAGCCTGAAACTCTCCCAGCGTATCCAGAACGGCGAGGTGGATGTCGGCTTCATCATGGGGCCGATCATGGCTGCTGACATCTATAACTCACCGCTTTGCACCTTCGAATCCTGCTGGGTGGGCGCGGTCGAACTGCCGCTGCCGGAAACCGGCGTGACGCTTGAAGATATCGCGCATTTTCCGTTGCTTACCTTCTCCACCGGCTCGCAGCCGCACCAGGCGTTGCGGGCACTTCTGGATTCGCACGGCCTGTCCGACAGCCGCATTTATAATTCGAATTCGCTGTCGATCATGACACGCCTCGTGGCCACGGCCGTCGGCGTCGGTGCGCTGCCGCGTGTCTTGGTGGACGGCATCATCAAATCTGGGGAAGCGCGTATTCTCGACATCACGCCATCGGTGCCGCCCCTGACCTTTCACACGGTTTACCAGGAGCGAGGCGATAATGCGCTCGCCCGCGCGATCGCCGACATGGCGACGGAGATCGTCAGTGAAACCACGATTCAATGGATGACCGCCGCAGCTTAATTTTTATGCTGCATTGCAAGATGATTAATCTATAAGCTTATCTTATGGGTTTCGATAGAGTTTTTCCGTTTGTCACGAAAACAGTTCCCGTTCTTAATTCTCCTCGCAACATGAGAGGAGAGCAACGTGAAAGTCTCACTTGTTCAAATGAATACCCAGAATGACAAGGCAGAGAACCTGAAGGTTGCTGCCGATTTGATTGAGAAGGCAGTCAAGGCGGACAATCCTGACCTTGTTGTTCTTCCTGAATACTTTGCATTTCTTGGAGATAATCCTCAGGAGATGCATGAAAGCGGCGAGGAATTTCCGGGCGGCGAAATCTATACGCTGCTTTCCGGGCTCGCGAAGAAGCATGCCATAACGCTCCATGCCGGCTCCATCGTCGAGAAGGAAGGCAACCGCTTCTATAACTCGACCCTCGTTTTCGGCCCTGATGGCAAGCAGATCGCCCGTTATCGCAAGATTCACCTGTTCGACGTCGATACGCCGAACGGCATCAGCTACCGCGAATCCGATTCCGTCGCCCGCGGCGAAGAGGTCGTAACCTATAAGGTTGGCGACAAGACGGTCGGTTGCGGCATCTGCTACGATATCCGCTTCCCGGAACTGTTCCGTGCGCTGCGGGACAAGGGCGCGGATGTCATCGTTCTGCCGGCTGCATTCACGCTGATGACGGGGAAGGACCATTGGGAAGTGCTGGCCCGCGCCCGCGCCGTCGAGACGCAGACCTATTTCCTCGCCGTGGGACAGATCGGCACCCATGCGGGTGGAAAGAAAGCCTGCTGGGGACATTCCATGGTCATCGATCCGTGGGGTCACATCGTCGCGCAATGCTCCGACACTGTCGGGACAGCCGGCGCCGCTCTCGACTTCGACTATTCGGCCAAGGTGCGCGCCAACGTGCCGGTGGCGAACCACCACGTTCTCTGATCGGAGAAAGACCCAATGTTTATCGTCAACCCCATGCCGGAACAGATCGGCCCCGACGTCATCGAACTTCTTGAAAAGGTCGAAGTCGCCACGATTGGCCATGTGCTCCATTCCGGTTTCGTCGATCCTGAAATCCGGGCGGTCCTTCCGGGCAAGCGCGTGGCGGGCACCGCCGTCACGCTTCGCATCCCGAATGCGGATTCGACCATGCTGCACTACCTGACGCAACTCGTGCGTCCGGGCGATATCGTTCTCATCGACCGTTGCGGTGATACTCGCCACGCCTGCTGGGGCGGCGTCATCACCAACACCATGAAGATGGCCGGTGTCAAAGCCGGTGTCGTCGATGGTCCGGCGACCGATTTCTCGGAGTTCACGAAGGTGGACATGCCCATGTGGTGCCGCGGTCCGTCGCCGATCACCACGAAGATCCTCGGTCTGGAAGGCGCGATCAATATTCCAATCAGCGTTGGCGGCCAGGTGATCAATCCGGGTGATGCGATCCTGTGCGATGAGAGCGGCGTGGTCGCCCTTCATCCGAGCCAGGCTCGCGCCATGGCGGAGCGCGCCATCGGCATGCAGGAAGCCGAGATCGTGCTTCTGGAGCGCCTGCGCAACGGCGAGAAGCTGCCGGATATTTCGGGCGCCAATAAATTCGTCCAGGCCAAGCTCAGCGCCTGACACAGGCTTACGGGTGGCGGATCCGTTCGCCACTCCCAATAACAATAGAGGAGAACAGGACAATGAAGAAAACGATACTTCTGAGTGGGATTCTCATGCTCGGTGCGGCTGCCCTGCCGGCGCAGGCCCAGCAGACCGTGACGTTCCTCGGCTATAGCGGCCTTTTCCAGGAGCGTTACACGAAGGCCGTCATCGAGCCTTTCATGGCCGCCAACCCTGACATCAAGGTCGAATATTTCCCGCAGCAGGGTTCTGCCGCCATGCTCGGCTCGCTGCGCGCCCAGAAAGCTGCACCGCAATCCGATATCGCGCTGATGGATGTCTCTGTTGCCAAAACCGGCACGGATGAAGGCCTGTTCGACAAGATCGATGAAAGCGTGACGAAGAATGTCGCCGACCTTTATCCGAACGCGCGCTTCGAAGGTGTGGCCGGTGTTGGCGTGACTTTCGACAACCTGGTTCTCATCTACAATACCGATGCGGTCAAGACCGCCCCGGACAGCTGGAATGCCCTGAAAGACAGCGCCTTCAAGGGCAAGGTCGCCATGCTGAGCGCCCCTGACATCGTCGGTATCGGCACGACGATCATCATGGATCACATGAATGGCGGCAAAGACTTCATCAAGAATATCGACGCCGGCATCAATGCGATGGCCGAAGTCGCGCCGAACGTCCAGACCTGGGAACCGAAACCGGAAGTCTATCCGAATGTCGTCAATGGCCAGGTATCGCTGGGCGTGGGCTGGAACGCCCGCAGCCAGGTGAATGCCGATGGTTCCAAGGGCAAGATGAAGGTCGTTCTTCCGAAGGAAGGTACGATCCTCCAGATCAATACGCTCAACCTTGTCAAAGGAGGCCCTTCGTCCGAGGCGGCCCGCAAGTTCGTCGATTATGCATTGAGCCCGGAAGCCCAGGCCGCCTTCACCGCCGCCATGTATTATGCGCCGACCAATGCCAAGGCCACGGTGGCTGCCGATGTCAGCGATCGCACGGTCGTCAAGGCGATGGACAAGGTCATTCCGGTTGACTGGATCGGCCTCTCGAAGGTTCGTGACCAGATCACGCAGGACTGGCGTCGCAAGGTCATTCCGCTCAGCCGCTGAGGCTTTTCGCGCCTGGCGTGAGAAATGGCAAGACTTCCGCACCCCTTGTCGGCTGCGGAAGCAGCATACCAAACCTCTCGGCTCATCTTCCCCACCGACGCTCGGATCGGTGGCGAGGTGGGTCGGCGCGCAAGGGACAGGACATGTTCAAGACGCCAAGTGTCTGACATGCTCTGGAGAAAGGCAAAAAGCCAGAATGGGAACTTCAGACATCATGCAGCCAGGATTTCTCTCAATTCGTTCGCTGACCAAGCGCTATGAAACCATGGTCGCCGTGGATAATCTCAATCTCGAGATACCCAAGGGCGAACTGGTCGCCTTTCTCGGTCCGTCCGGCTGCGGCAAGTCGACGTCGCTGCGCATGATTGCCGGGCTTGCCCCGGTGACGTCGGGCTCGATCCTGATCGATGGCAAGGACGTAACCCGGCTAGCGCCCTATAAGCGCGATATTGGCCTTGTCTTTCAGAGCTATGCGCTGTTCCCGCATATGACGGTTCTCAAGAACGTCATGTTCGGTCTTGAAATGCGCAAGGTGCCGGCTGCGGAAGCGGAACGGCGTGCCCGTGAGGCAATCGCCATGGTTCGTCTGGAAGGGCGCGAGGACCGCCGACCGGCCCAGCTTTCCGGCGGCCAGCAGCAGCGTGTCGCACTGGCACGTGCTCTCGTCATCCAGCCCTCCATTCTCCTGTTCGACGAGCCTCTTTCCAATCTCGACGCCAAGCTGCGCGACGAGATGCGCTCTGAAATCCGCCGTATCCAGAAACAGCTCGGCATCACTTCAATCTTCGTCACCCATGATCAAGTGGAGGCGCTCAGCATGTGCGACAAGGTCGCCGTCCTCAATGGCGGGCGTCTGGAACAGCTCGGCACGCCGCACGACCTCTACGAGCGCCCGGCGACGGCATTCGTCGCCTCTTTCGTCGGCCGCACCAACCGCCTGGTCGGAAACGCGGTCGGCGATCACATCACGGTCGGTGATGCGGTATTGCGGGCGCCCGGTTCGCACAATGGCAAGATCGACCTTATGGTCCGGCCGCATCGCATGGCCATGACGGTGGCCGGTGACGTCGCGCCCGATTTCGAGGGAGCGCCGGTCAATCGTATCGCCGGTGAAGTCCGCGATGTCTATTATGCCGGTGACATCCTCCATTACGAGATCGCCGCGGGCGGCCAGACGCTGTCCGTAGAGCGTGCCACATCAGGCGGCGAAACGCCGGTGGCGGCGGGCAGCGCGGTAAGCCTCGTCTGGCGCGTGGAGGACACGCTGGTCTTCGGAGCAAATCAATGACAGCGGCGGTCATGATCACGGCTCCCGGCAGCCGTACATCCTCCATGGTGTTTCTCGCAACGCTTCTTCTCGGGCCGATCATCGCGGTCAACGGCCTTGCCTTTGTGATGCCGGTCTTCAACCTGCTCCTGCTTTCCTTCCGCGAAAGCCTCGGCGGCGGCGGCCTTGGCGAAGCCCACACACTCGACAACTGGACATCGGCGCTGACCGACGGTTTTTATATCGAACTGATCGGCCAGAGCATTCTGACCAGCCTCTTGATCACTGTCCTCACGCTTATCGCTTCCTATCCCATCGCGCTCTATCTTCACCGGGCGCAGGGTCGCTGGAAGACGCTGCTGCTGGTGCTGGTCATCTCACCGCTTTTGACCTCGGCCGTGGTGCGTACCTATGGCTGGATCGCGATCCTTGCCGATGACGGCCTCATCAACAATATTCTCTTCGCATTCGGTGCGGAAAGCGGTGTGCGGCTGCTGTTCAACAAGGTCGGCGTTGTCATCGGTCTCACCGAAATCCTGATGCCCTATATGATCCTGGCGCTGCTTGCCGGTTTCGGCAGGCTCGATCCGCGTGTCGAGGAGGCGGCCGAAACACTTGGCGCATCGCCCTGGAAGGTGTTCTGGCGCATCATCGTGCCGCTCACCATGCCCGGTGTCGCGCTCGGTTGCCTGCTCTCATTCGTCCTCGCCGTCAGTTCGTTCATCACCCCCAAGCTGCTTGGCGGCGGGCGTGTCTTTCTTCTCGCGACGGAAATTTACGATCAGGCCATCGTGACGCTCAACTGGCCGCTCGCTGCGACGTTGTCGATGATCATTCTCGTGATCTTCGGTGCGGCTCTGGTGCTTTATTCCCGGCTTCTGCGGGCCATTCTTTAGGGGAGATCAAAGATGGAAGAACGTCCCGTTCCGCTGGCGCTGAAAATCGTCGCCTTCATCATGTTCGTTTTTCTGCTGGCGCCCGTGGTGCTCGTGGTGCCGATCTCGTTTTCGGGCGATAGCTACATGGCTTTCCCGCCTTCGGGCTGGAGCCTGCGCTGGTATGTGGATCTCATGCATAATTCGAAGATGATGGGAGCGCTGGGCACCAGCACCCTTCTCGCCATCATCGTCACCGTGCTGTCCATGCTGATCGCGCTGCCGGCCTCCTATGCCATCGTTCGCATGCGGGTCATCGGCGCGGACGCGCTTCTCGCCTTCTTCACCGCGCCGCTGCTGCTGCCGACAATCGTTCTCGGCCTTGCGATCCTCATCGTCTTTGCCGGTGCCGGTCTGCTCGGCACCTTCACCGGTCTGGTGATCGCGCATCTCATCATCGTGCTGCCTTATGCGCTGCGTGTGCTTACCACCTCGCTTGCCGGCCTGCCGCTGATCTTCGAAGAGGCCGCCTCCACCCTGGGCGCATCGCCGCTCACGGTTTTCCGCCGCGTGACCATGCCGATGATTGCGCCGGGTGTCGTGGCGACGGCGGCGCTTTCCTTTTTGGTGTCGTTCGATGAAGCCGTGATTTCGCTGTTCCTCACGGGTCCGCGCATCACCACGCTTCCAGTCGCGATGTATCAGCATGTGGAGACGCAGGCGGATCCGCTTGTTGCGGCCATTTCCGTTCTCTTGATCGTGCTCACACTTGCCGTCGTCTTCATCGTTGACCGCACGGCGGGCCTGACAAAGACTTTTGTGAAGTAAAGTCGCGGGGGTCGCCGGCCGGTGCCGGCTGCCCCTGACTGGCAAAGGCGAAGATTTCATTCCCGTTTATCAACACCGCTGCTGCATCGGTGCGACTCGTCGCGCCTGTTGATCTCGCTTGGAACGACGAAGGCAAAGGTAAGCCCATGGCCGAGACCCCCTCCACGGAATTTGATGTCGCCGTCATTGGCGCCGGTGTCGTCGGTTGCGCGGTCGCCCGCCGTTTCGCACTGGCCGGTGCGAAGGTGGTGGTGATCGAAAAAGGTCCCGACATCCTCTCCGGCGCTTCCAAGGCCAATAGCGCCATCCTCCATACCGGTTTCGATGCGCCGGAAGGCAGCCTGGAGCTGGAACTGGTGAAGGCAGGCCGGGCGGAATATCTCTCCATTCATGGCCGGATGGGTCTCAGCATCGTCGAAACGGGCGCACTGGTCTGCGCCTGGAACCCGGGCGAAGCGGAAAAACTGCAGGCGATCGCCGAACAGGGGCGGCGCAACGGCATTGCCGGGCTTGAGTTACGCACGGCCGAGCAGGCCCGTGAAGCCATGCCGGGCCTGTCCGGCCGCCTTGTCGCCGCACTTGACGTTCCGGGCGAACATATCATCGATCCCTGGTCCGCGCCGCTCGGCTATCTCACGCAGGCGGTGGCGCTGGGTGCCCAGCTGCTGCGCAACGCGGAGGTCCTGTCCGGTGCATTCGACGGCGTGTGGCAGATAGAGACGACGGCAGGCACTATATTTGCCGCCAGCGTCGTCAATGCCGCCGGGCTGTTCGGAGATATCGTCGACGCACGTCTGGGATTTCCGCCCGACTTCACCATCAAGCCCCGCAAGGGGCAGTTCGTGGTGCTTGATAAAGCTGCCCGTCGGCATGTGCCGCGCATTGTTTTGCCCGTTCCGACCGAAATCACCAAGGGCATCGTGGTGTGCCCGACCGCCTTCGGCAACGTTCTTGTCGGTCCGACGGCGGAAGAGCAGGAAGATCGCGAACGCGCGACGGTCGAGACGGCGACGCTGGAAGGACTGCTGGAACGCGGTGCGGAGATCGTTCCCGCGCTGGCCTCCGTTTCCGTGACCGCTGTTTATGCCGGTCTGCGCCCGGCATCTGAAAAAAAGCACTACCGGATTTCCACCCGGCCAGACCGGCGGGCGATCACGCTCGGCGGCATTCGCTCCACGGGCCTCAGTGCCGCGCTCGGACTGGCGCAGCATGCGCTGAGGCTTCACGAAGGTTTCGGTATGCGTTTTAACCCGCCATCCTCAATCCCCGAAGTGACGATGCCCAATCTGACCGAAACCTGCGGGCGGGACTGGCAGCGTGCCGATCACGGCGAAATCGTCTGTCATTGCGAACTCGTCACCCGCAGGGAAATCGAGGCGACATTTTTGAGCCCGGTGCCACCCGGCGATTTCGGAGGCCTGCGGCGGCGTACCCGCGCCGGGATGGGGCGCTGTCAGGGCTTTTATTGCAACGCGCGGTTGGCCGCGATGACCGGCGACCGTCTGGCAACGCCGCTTTCCGTCCGGGAGGGAGCGGACCTATGAGCGCCGGGGAGCCGTTTCCGCGCGTGCATCAAAACCTTGAGAATGCAGATGTCATCGTGGTCGGCGGCGGTCCGGCGGGCGTGGCTGCGGCGCTGGAGCTGAAAGCGCGCGGTATCCCCCGCGTGATGATCCTCGAACGTGAACCCGCTCTCGGTGGCGCCACCCGGCATTGCGTGCATTCACCTTTTGGCATGCGCGAATTCGGACGCGTCTATTTAGGCCCGGCTTATGCGCAACGCCTGCAGCGACAGGCGCAGGAAGCGGGTATCGATATCCGCACCGGTCATTCCGTGGTCGAACTGCGGCAGGATGGCACGCTGCTGGTGACATCGGCACACGGCGTCGAGACACTGAAGGCCCGGCGCATCGTGCTGGCCACGGGCGCGCGGGAAAAACCACGCTCCGCGCGGCTTCTGCCTGGTGACAGGCCGGTGGGCGTCCTCACCACCGGCACGCTGCAAGCCTATGTCGCCTTTCACGGCATCATGCCATTTCGCCGGCCGCTGATCGTCGGTTCGGAACTTGTTTCCTTTTCTGCGCTTTTGACCTGCCTTACGCATCATGCCCGGCCGGTGGCGATGATCGAGCCGGAACCTTACGCATTCGCGCGGTGGCCTTTTCAATGCTTCCCGCCGGTTGTTGGGGTGCCCTTTCATTGTGGCGCCGCACTCACGGATATCCGCGGACGCGGCCGGGTCGAGGAGGCGGATATCCGTCTGGTGGATGGTCGTATCCTGACAGTTCAATGCGATGGTGTTCTGCTCACCGGGCGGTTCACGCCGGAGGCGGCGCTTCTCGATGCATCCGCGGTGGAGGTGGCGGCAGGCAGTGCCGGGCCGTTGATCGACCAGGACGGGCGAATGGCCAATCCGATCTTCTTCGCCGGCGGAAATGTCTTGCGGGCCGTGGAAACGGGCGGCTGGGCGTTTCGCGAAGGCCGTCGGGTTGGCGCGGCGGTGGCAAACGATCTCGCCCGGGCACCCTGCAGCGCGCCGGGGGTGCCCGTCACCTTCGCCGATCCGCTCAAGCTGGTAGTCCCCGCCATGCTGCGGCCTGGCGGGTTTAAACGACCGGCTTTTCGCGACTTCCAGCTTCGTTTCACCAGACGTGTTCGAGGCCTGCTTTCGCTTCATCTCGATGGAAAGGAAGTGTGGAGCAAGACCGGCCAGTGGTTCCCTGAACGCCGTGTGCTTGTGCCCATTCCCGCTGCGGCGTTTGAAGCGGCTCAGATTTCCTTTCATTTTCAGGAGACCAGTTGATGCGCGTTGCGGCGATCGACCAGGGGACGACGTCAACCCGGTGCCTTGTGGTGACCGATGGCGGCACGGCGGAGGTTGTGGCCAGCCGGCGTCACGCACAATTTTACCCCGCCGCCAATCATGTGGAGCATGATCCGGAAGAACTGCTTGTTAATATCCGCGCGGTGCTCGCCGCCGCCGGGCCGGTGGACGCCATCGCCATTGCCAATCAGGGCGAAAGTTGTCTGGCGTGGGATGCCGTCAGCGGTGAGGCGCTCTCGCCAGTCATCGTCTGGCAGGATGCCCGCACCGCCCAAACGCTGGCCGCCCTGCCGCCCTCGGCAACACATCTTTCGAAAGAGATTTGCGGGCTGCCGCTCGATCCGTATTTTTCGGCCAGCAAACTGGCCTGGCTGGTCAGGCACAATCCGGCAGTGGCAGAGGCGAAGGCAGCCGGGCGTTTGCGGCTGGGCACCACCGACGCGTTCTTTCTGGACCGGCTGACGGGCTGTTTCCGCACCGACCTTGCGACGGCGTCGCGCACGGGGCTGCTGGATCTTTCAACCGGAGACTGGAGTCCGGAGCTCTGCGCGCTGCATGGCGTGACGATGGATTGCCTGCCCATGGTTGGCCCTGTCGATAGCGGCTTCGGCTCGATCGAGGGAACGCCGATCCGCGTTTCCATCGTTGATCAGCAGGCCGCACTTTATGGCCACGGCTGCCGCACGGCAGGCGATTGCAAGATAACTTTCGGAACGGGGGCGTTTCTGTTGTCCGTTGCCGGTAACGGGCGCCCATCGACGGGAGAGCTTCTGCCAACAATTGCCTGGCAGATGCAGGGCGCGCCTGCCGTTTTCGCCATTGATGGCGGCGTCTATGATGCCGGCGCGGCGGTCGAATGGGCGAGAAAGATTGGCCTCTACGCTGAAAATGCCGAAATCGATTGTTTTCAGGGGCCATCGGCCATTCGCCGTGGTCTCGCGTTCGTACCCGCGTTTTCGGGCCTTGCCGCGCCTTATTGGGACAGACACGCCGCGCCGCTGTTCATCGGTATGAACCACGCCACCGAGCGGAGTGACATGGTGCGCGCGGTGCTGGAAGGCATTGCCCTGCTGACGGCGCGGCTGATCGACGCTGCATCGGCGGTTGCTCCTATAGGCGACACGATCTCCATCGATGGCGGCCTGTCGAACAGCCGCTATTTTGTCCGTTTTCTGGCAGCAGCCAGCGGCCGGACCATTTGCGTGCCGGCCATGCGCGAGTTGACGGCGCTCGGTCTGGCCGAACTGTGCGGCATAGATGTCGCCGCCATGCGGCGCGAGACCGAGATATTCGCGCCCGATGGATCGGTCGGCGCCGAAGATCACGCCCGGTTCGCACGCGCCATAGACAATGCCCGCTGCTGGGGGCGGTAAGGCGCCTCGGCAACAGCTGTCACACCTCCCTTGGCGTAGAGGGACCAGTGGGTGGAATTGAACAGGCGACAAAGGCGACGAAATTTGATAAATTACAAGTCGGCCGGTTGCTGTTTGACGCACGGGTGAAAGTCGCCGGGCGTTCCCATACTGCCAGCCGGATCATGGCGCAGGAGGAGAAGTGCTATGACGGCATTCCATGTCATGGCCGGTGCGAGTGGCGAATTTGCCCGCCCGGAAGTCCGCAAGATTGGTATTGCAGATATAGCCGACGCGTTAAGGCTGGGACTGGAGGACTTTAAAGAAAAGCCGTCCCATTATTTTTTTCTCTGTCTCATGTATCCGATCGCCGGTGTTTTCATGGTGATGTGGAGTGCCGGCGCTAATATGCTGCCGCTGATCTATCCTCTGATGTCGGGTTTTGCACTGATTGGCCCAGTCGCGGCGATCGGCCTCTATGAAATCAGTCGACGGCGCGAACAGGGGTTGGATAGTTCGTGGCGGCACGCGCTGGCGGTTCGTCACTCTCCGGCACTGCCGTCGATCATCGCGGTCGCCGTCATGCTGCTTGCGCTTTTCGCCGTCTGGCTGATTGTTGCGCAGCGCATATACTCCGTGAATTTCGAGGCGACGGCACCGGTTTCGCTTTCCACCTTCCTCTCCGATGTATTGATGACCCCGCAAGGACTCTCTCTCGTCATCTGGGGCAATCTGGCTGGCTGCGTTTTTGCCGTCATCGTGCTGGCGACAACGGTGGTAACGTTTCCTCTGCTGCTTGATCGGGATGTCGGCGCGGTCGCGGCGGTGGATGCAAGCATCCGTGCCACGCTTGCCAACCCGGTTCCGGTGGCGCTGTGGGGCTTGATTGTCGCTGCGCTGCTCGTTCTCGGGACGATCCCGGCATTCGTCGGTTTAGCGGTTGTCGTGCCCGTTCTCGGCCATTCTACATGGCACCTTTATCGGAAAATGATCGTCCCCGATTATTCCAGCCGTATGCCTTGAATTTATCGAGCAAACCTGTCGTGCCGTTCTTGCGGTGATGACGGGTAACCTTCGAAAGCGGCGGTTCGTAAGATCGGCGCAACCACATTCAGGATTGTGGAAGCAGCACGCCGACGGCAAATTCTTCCTCGGTTGCCGTGTGGCCAGCCTGTGTCTTGCGATATTCGCTGGGCGTAAAACCGCGCTCGGTTCGAAGCGTACGGGAAAGGTGGGGTGCGTCGCAAAAGCCGGTGGCAAGCGCGATCTGGGTGATGGGGTCGCGCGTGGTGCGCAGGAGCGAGAGCGCCCGGTCGAGACGGAGCTCCAGATAGACCTTGGATGGTGCCGCCTTCAGATCATTGAGGAAACGCCGCTCGAGGCTGCGGCGGCCAAGGCCGAGGTCGCTTGCCAGTTCCAGCACGGTCTTGGGAACCTCGATATTCTGCTGCATCCGCAGGATCGCTTTTTTGACAAGGGGATCGCTGGCCTTACGTGTGCTCTGCTGGCCCGGCTGGGGTTTCTCACCGCTCAACGCGCCGTCGATCATCATGATGTTTAGGCTCTTGATGGCGGCGGATTGGCCGACATGGCGCTCGACGAGGAAAGCCGCCAGATGCGCGGCACCATGGCCGCCCGAACAGGTCAGCCGGTCGCGGTCGATGACGAAGATCTGGTCGGAGATCATCTGAACCGTATCGAAACGGTCGAGAAAATCCTGGTGGTGGAACCAGCTTACGCAACAGCGATAGCCATCGAGCAGGCCCGCTTCGTGGAGGATGAAGACGCCGGTGCAGAGGCCGACAATCGGAATGCCTGCCGTTGCGCGGTCTTTCAGGAAGCGCAGTGCTTCCGGCGGCAGGGCGCTGTGATCGCTGATCAATCCGCCGACAACGACGATGTAGTCGTAGTGACCGGCATCGCTCAGCCGCGTATCCGGCTGCACTTTCACGCCGCAGCTCGACTGCACGCTGCCGAGCGTTGCGGAGAGCACCGACCATTCGCAGAGGATGGGTCGGGAGCGGTCCGCCTCGTCCGCGGCTAAGCGCAGCACGTCGACGAAATTCGCAAAGGCTGACAGCGTGAAGCGGTCGGCAAGCAGGAAGGCGACGCTGAGGCGTTTTTTGGCGGCGGGCGATTTCATGACGCAAATATTCATGCAAACAGACGCGATTGTCCAGCCGGGCGATGGCAAATGATCCTAGCTTTTACGACAACAGATTTTCCAACCGTCGGGTCCGATCATGACGCGTTTTAATGCTTTCAGTCTTTTGAAGAATGCCCTGACGGGCAATAAAAACTGGGAAGAACAATGGCCCGACAGCCAGCCGAAGGCCGAATATGACGTGATCATCGTCGGTGCCGGCGGCCATGGTCTTGGGGCGGCCTATTATCTGGCCAGCCAGCACGGCATCACCAATGTTGCTGTCATCGACAAGGGCTGGCTCGGCGGCGGCAATACTGGCCGCAACACGACGATCATCCGCTCCAACTATCTCTATGACGAAAGCGCCCGCCTTTACGATCACGCCGTCGATCTCTGGGAAAATCTCAGCCAGGAACTGAACTACAACGTCATGTATTCGCGGCGCGGCGTGCTGATGCTGGCCCATAATGTTCACGACGTGCAGAGCTTCAAGCGTCATATCCACTCCAACCGTCTGAACGGCGTCGACAATCGCTGGCTCACGCCTGAGGAATGCAAGGAATATTGCCCGCCCTTGAGCCTTTCGCCTAATGCGCGTTACCCTGTCATGGGGGGCGCATTGCAGGAGCGTGCGGGCACGGCGCGCCACGATGCGGTCGCCTGGGGCTATGCGCGCGGTGCCGCCGCCCGCGGTGTCGATATCATCCAGAATTGCCCGGTCACCGCCATTCGCCGCAACGCCGACGGTTCCGTTGCCGGTGTCGAGACGGCGAGGGGCTTCATCAAGGCAAAGAAGGTCGCAGTCTCCGCCGCCGGCCACACCTCTGTCGTCATGGATACGGCCGGTGTCCGCCTGCCGCTCGAAAGCTATCCGCTGCAGGCGCTGGTATCGGAGCCGATCAAGCCTATTTTCCCCTGTGTTGTCATGTCGAACGCCGTGCACGCCTATATCAGCCAGTCGGACAAGGGCGAACTGGTGATCGGTTCGGGCACGGACCAGTATACGTCCTATTCGCAGCGCGGTGGCCTGCCGCTGATCGAGCATACGATCGCCGCCATCGTTGAAATCTTCCCGATCTTCAACCGCATGCGGATGTTGCGCAAATGGGGCGGCATCGTTGATGTCACGCCGGATCGCTCGGCCATCCTCGGCAAGACCCCTGTCGCTGGTCTTTATGTGAATTGCGGCTGGGGCACTGGCGGGTTCAAGGCCACGCCGGGTGCTGCCCACACCTTCGCCTGGACCATCGCCAAAAACGAACCGCACCCGATCAATGCGCCGTTCACGCTGGAACGCTTCCGCTCCGGCCGCCTGATCGATGAGGCCGCCGCCGCCGCCGTGGCGCACTGAGGATAACGACCATGCTTTTGATCCGCTGCCCCTATTGCAACGAAACGCTGCCCGAAGCCGAGTTTACCTATGCCGGGCAGGCCCATGTCGTCCGCGCTGCTGATCCCTCGTCGCAGAGTGATGAGCAATGGGAAGAATTCCTGTTCATCCGCGAAAACGTCAAAGGTCCGCATTTCGAGCGCTGGCGGCACCTGCATGGTTGCGGCCGCTTCTTCAACGCCGTGCGCGACACGGTAAGTGACCGTTTCCTCACGACCTATCGTGCGGGTGAGCCGCGCCCTGAACTGTCCTCCCTGACACGCTTGACCGCAAGCTCCGAGGTGTCGAAATGAACTCCTATCGCGTTTCCGGCCGGGGCCGGGTGGATGCTTCCCGCTCGGTCAGCTTTACCTTCGACGGCAAGACCTATCGCGGCGTCAAGGGCGATACCGTCGCCTCCGCGCTTCTCGCCAATGGCGTGCATCTCATGGGCCGCTCGTTCAAATACCACCGCCCGCGCGGCCCGGTGGCGGCGGGTTCCGAGGAGCCGAATGCGCTGATCGGCACCCGCCGCGGCGGCGGCCGGTTCGAGCCCAATACCCGCGCCACGGTGCAGGAAATCTGGAACGGGCTGGAAACCACCTCGCAGAACAAATATCCGAGCCTGAAATTCGATATCGGCGCTGTCAACGACATGGCCTATATGCTGTTTTCGGCCGGGTTCTACTACAAGACCTTCATGTGGCCGAAGAGCTTCTGGAACAAGGTCTATGAGCCCTTCATCCGCGCAGCCGCGGGTCTTGGCGTCTCCCCAAAAGAAGAAGACCCTGACACCTATGCCTCGCGTAACCTGCATTGTGATGTGCTGATTGTCGGTGCCGGTCCCGCCGGTCTCGCTGCCGCACGGGTGGCGGCGGTGGATGGCCGCAAGGTCGTGCTGGTCGATGAAAATGCCGAAGCCGGCGGCACGCTGCTGTCCGAACCCCAGGCAAAGATCGATGGCAAGCCCGCATGGACCTGGCTTGCTGATGAATTGAAGGCCCTGAAGGATCAGGGCGTCAAGGTGATGACACGCACCACGGCGATTGCCTATTACCATCAGAACATGATCGGCCTTTGCGAAAAGCTGACCGACCATCTCGAAACCGTGCCGAAGGATGTGCCGCGCGAACGCCTGTGGCGCGTTCGGGCGCGTCAGGTGGTGCTGGCGCAGGGCGCACTGGAAAAGCCGCTGGTTTTCCACGGCAATGACCGGCCGGGCGTGATGCTCGCGGGTTCCGCCCAGACCTATCTCAACCGCTATGGCGTCAAGGTCGGTAACCGGCCGGTGGTGGTGACGAGCCATGACAGCGCCTGGTATGCCGCTTTCGATCTTCACGGTGCTGGCGCACCGGTTCAGGCCATCGTCGATACCCGCGCCAAGGTGCGCGAGGAGCTGGTAAACGAGGCGCGTGCGCTCGGCATTCCGGTCAAGCTCTCACATACGGTCACGGCGACGTCGGGGCGGTTGCGCGTCAAGTCGGTTCGCGTCAATCCGGTGAATGGTTCCACTGTCGGCGCAGGTCAGGAAATTGCCTGCGATGCCGTGTTGATGTCTGGCGGCTGGACGCCGTCGCTGCATCTCTTTTCCCACACGCAGGGCAAGATTGCCTGGGATGACGAGCGCACGACCTTCCTGCCAGCGCTCACCAATGAGGATTGCGTGATAGCGGGCGCCGGTCGCGGGCTCTGGGGCATCGAGGCCGCACTGAAGGACGGTGCGGAGCGGGGCCGTGAAGTCGTTGCAGCCCTTGGCAAGAACGCCAATGTTTCCAGCCATGCGGTCGACCATGACCGTATCGGCAGCGGTGTATCGCACACGGAACTACCAAGCGACCGCGATGCCGGCAAGGCCAAGGCCTTTGTCGATTACCAGAACGATGTGACCGCCAAGGACCTGCGGCTTGCCGTGCGCGAGGGCATGCGCTCCATCGAGCATGTCAAACGCTACACCACCAATGGCATGGCCACCGATCAGGGCAAGATGTCCAACATCAACGGCCTCAACATCGCTGCGGAAGCGCTGGGCAAACGCCAGCCGGAAGTTGGGCTCACCACCTTCCGTCCGCCCTATACGCCGACAACCTTTGGTGCCTTCGCCGGTTATCACCGCGGCGCGCATTTCGAAGTGACGCGCAAGACGCAGATCGACAGTTGGGCTGAGGCCCATGGCGCGGTTTACGAGCCGGTCGGGCAATGGCGTCGCGCCTGGTATTTTCCAAAGCCTGGCGAGGATATGGATGCCGCCGTTCGCCGCGAATGCCGGGCGGTGCGCCAGAGTGTGGGCATTTTCGACGCTTCGACGCTCGGCAAGATCGAGGTCGTCGGCCCTGGTGCGGTCGAGTTCATGAACCGCATGTATACCAATCCCTGGACAAAGCTGGCTGCCGGTCGCTGCCGTTATGGCCTGCTGCTCGGCGATGACGGCTTCATCCGTGATGATGGCGTTATCGGCCGCATGACCGAAGACCGTTTCCATGTCACCACCACCACGGGCGGTGCCGCCCGGGTGCTGAACATGATGGAGGATTACCTCCAGACGGAATGGCCCGATCTCAATGTCTGGCTGACATCGACCACGGAGCAATGGTCCACCATCGCTCTCAACGGCCCGAATGCGGCAAAGCTGCTCGCGCCGCTGGTGGAAGGTGTCGAGCTGACCGAAGAGGCCTTCCCGCATATGTCCTGCGTGGAATGCACCGTTGCCGGCATGCCGGCGCGGCTGTTCCGCGTCAGCTTCACGGGCGAGATCGGCTTCGAGGTCAATGTGCCGGCACCGCTCGGTCGCAAGCTCTGGGAAATCCTGTGGGAGGCCGGTCAGCAATATGGGATCACGCCTTATGGCACCGAGACCATGCATGTGTTGCGCGCGGAAAAGGGCTACATCATCGTTGGCCAGGATACTGACGGCACGGTGACGCCCTATGATGCGGCGATGGGCTGGGCCGTTGGCAAAAACAAGCCCGATTTCGTCGGCAAGCGCGGTCTTGCGCGACCCGATCTCGTCGCCAAGGGGCGCCGCCATCTCGTCGGTCTACTGACGGAAGACCGTTCGAAGCTGGAAGAGGGCGCGCAGATCGTCTTCGACCCGAAACAGCCGATCCCGATGAAGATGGTTGGCCACGTAACGTCATCCTACCATTCGGATGCCGTTGGCCAGCCGATCGCGCTGGCTCTCGTGGAAGGCGGCCATGAGCGGATGGGCGAGACCGTCTACATTCCCATGCTGGACCGCACCATTGCCGCAAAAATCACCGGGATGGTCTTTGTCGATCCCGAAAACACCCGCCTTAAAATCTGACCCGGAGCCGACAATGAACATGCGCGTTTCCTCCTCCGTTTCCGGCGTGCTTGCCGAAAGCAAAGCGGCACGGGTCAGCATCTCGGCCGCACAAGCCCGGTTTTCGCTGCGTGCGCGCGGCGATCTGGCGCCGCTCAACGCTGCCCTCGGCCTCGACTTGCCCGACCGGATCGGCGCCCGCGCCGCTTCCGGTGAGATTGAAGTTCTGCGCCTTGGTCCCGACGAGTGGACCGTCGTTGCACCGACGGCCGAAATCAACAGGCTGATCGCGGCCTGCGCAGACGTTTATGCCGACCTTCCGCACAGTCTTGTCGACATTTCCGGCCGTGAAGTGACGATGTTAATCGAAGGTCCGCGGGCTGCTGAGTTGCTGACATTGGGCTGCGCCCGCGACATCGACACGATTGCCGTTGGCGAGGGACGCCGGACGATTTTCGACGGCGTGACCGTGGTGCTTTGGCGAGATGCCGGACACCGGTTCCGCATGGATGTCTGGAACAGTTTCGCGTCGCATCTCGGCCATCTGCTTGAAACCGGCTGCAGGGAGTTCGCCGCCGAAACCGCCTGAACGCGTTGCAGTTTCAGAACCGTCCAGGAGCTGATCCACCAAGGGGAGCAGGATTTGACCACCTATGTCATGAAAGTCTCGTGCCCGGCGCGCAGCGGCATCGTTGCGGCCGTATCCGGATATCTCGCGCGGTCCGGCTGCAATATCAATGACAGCTCGCAATTCACCGATCAGGAAACCGGCCGTTTTTTCATGCGGTTGAGCTTCGTGTCGGAGCAGGGGCTGGAGCGGGACGCTCTCGCCGAGGGTTTTGGTCCGGTCGCCGTCGACTTCGACATGCAATACGACATCCACGACCTTTCCCGCAAAACCAGAGTGGTGATCATGGTGTCGCGCTTCGGTCATTGTCTCAACGATCTGCTTTATCGCTCCCGCATCGGCGCATTGCCGGTGAAGATCGTCGCGGTGATATCCAATCATCTCGATTATCAGAAGCAGGTCGTGAACGACGACATTCCGTTTCATCATATCCGCGTCACGCCTGAGACAAAACCGGAGGCCGAAGCGGAAATCCTGCAGGTGGTGCAGGATACTGGCGCGGAACTCGTCGTTCTCGCCCGTTACATGCAGGTTCTGTCGGACCGGCTGTGCCAGGAAATGTCGGGCCGCATCATCAACATCCACCATTCCTTCCTGCCATCATTCAAGGGCGCAAATCCCTACAAGCAGGCCTATGAGCGCGGGGTACGGCTGATTGGAGCAACCGCCCACTACGTCACCGCCGATCTCGATGAAGGGCCGATCATCGAGCAGGACACGATCAGGGTAACCCATGCACAGAGCGCGATGGATTATGTGTCACTCGGCCGCGACGTGGAGAGCCAAGTGTTGGCGCGCGCGATACATGCCCATATCCACCACCGGGTTTTCCTGAATGGCAACGGGACCGTGGTTTTCCCCGCCTCGCCGGGAGAATATGTCTCGGAGCGGATGGGCTGAGCGCGGCGCTGCCGTAGCCCCGGCTCCGCCATCCCCTTGAACAGGCGCGGGCTGCTGAACGGCAGCCGCCCTCGTCCGGTGCCGGGTCAACCGTCATACTCATCGTCGGTGACCTGTTCCAGCCAGTCCACCACCTTGCCGTCCTTGACCTCCTGAAGCGCGATATGGGTCATGGCCACATCAGGTGCGGCCCCGTGCCAGTGCCTCTCGCCCGGTGCGAACCAGACGATATCACCGGGGCGGATTTCCTCCACCGGGCCACCGTCACGCTGCGCCCGGCCGAGACCGGAAACCACGATCAGCGTCTGACCGAGGGGATGGGTGTGCCATGCCGTTCGCGCCCCGGGTTCAAAGGTAACCTGAGCGCCCTGCACCCGCTCTGCATCGAAGGGGTTGAAAAGCGGATCGATGCGGACCGTGCCCGTGAACCAGGCCGCGGGGCCTGTTGCCGATGCCCGTGTTCCTGCGCGCAATATTTCCATGGTCATTCTCCTGACTGATGTTCCAGGCCGGTGGGAAGCGCGGGGCCTGCCGTCGCCCACAGGGCGGGGTCATCGCTTTCCGCATTCTGTGAAGCCCTGCCTCCGGTCTCCGCCACGCGCTTCATTCTCGCGCGTTTCCGAGAGTTGCGCCGGCCGCTTCCGCGACCTTTTCAGACCGCTCGACAAAAATCAATCTCGGGATTGACTCACTTATGAAAACGGTTACATTCGCTGATGTAAACGGTTTCATAGTCGATATCCGTTGCTTGGAGGAGCAAGTTTTCATGTTTAGACATTTGTTGGCTGCTGCCGCGATGGTGCTGGCGGCGGGCACGTCCGTGCACGCGCAGGAACAGAGTTTCAAGATCGGTCTTTCCAATTCTTTCGTCGGCAGCGAATGGCGCACGCAGATGATCGAGGAAGCTCAGGCTGCCGCGAAGGCGTGGGGCGAAAAGGGCGTCAAGGTCGAGGTTGTCGTCCAGAGCGGCAATGTCGACGTGCAGGGGCAGATCGGTCATATCCGCAATTTCATGAACCAGGGCGTTGATGCGATCCTCATCAATCCCGGCAGCCCGACCGCCTTCGATCCAATCTTCGCGCAGGCCAAGGCGCGCAACATCCTCGTTATCGCAACCGACGCCGAAGTGTCCTCCAAGGATGCGATTTATGTCGGTATCGACCAGAAGGCATGGGCTGCGCAGTCGGCGCAATGGCTGGCGGATGCGCTGAAGGGCAAGGGTAGCGTCGTCGCCATCAACGGTATCGCGGGCAATCCGGCAAACGAAGCCCGCGTCGCCGGTTATCGCGAAGTGTTCAAGAAATATCCTGACATCAAGGTGCTGAACGAAGCCAATGCGAGCTGGGATCAGGCGCAGGGGCAGCAGGCCATGCAGAACCTGCTTGCCACTTATCCCGACATCAGCGGTGTCTGGGTGCAGGACGGCATGGCCGACGGCGCATGGCGCGCCATCGAAGCCGCCGGCAAGACGAAGGACATTGCTGCGACCGGTGAAATCCGCAAGGACTTCATGACACGCTGGGAAAAGGAAAAATTCAACTCCGGCGCCTCGGTCAATCCGCCCGGCGTGATGGCCAGTGCGCTCAATGTCGCTGTCCTGAAGCTTCAGGGCAAGGAATTCAAGGACGGTATCTTTGGCGGCACCTATGGCAACGCCATTTATATTCCGATCCCCTTCGTCAGCAACGAAAACCTTGCTGACAATATCAAGGCTGCAGAAGGCAAGCCCGGTTACTGGTCCGTCACGGCGACCGTGACGCCGGAACAGGCCGGCGAGTTCTTCAAATAAGAACCGTCCCGGGCCGGCGGAAGCGCCGGCCCGAACCGGAATTTCGAGTGCGGACCGCGCGTTGGCTGGCCGCCTGTGACAAGCATTATTCGGGGACATGCGATGGCGAACGCTTTGGAAGCGGCCGGCATAACGAAGAATTTTGGCGCCGTACGTGCGCTTTCCGACGGCAGGCTGACTGTCGGTCGCGGTGAAATTCACGCGCTTCTGGGCGCCAATGGCTGCGGCAAGAGCACGCTCTGCAAAATCGTTGCGGGCGCGGTGGCGCCGACGAGCGGCACGATCAAATTCAAGGGCGAAGATGTGCGCTTCAAGAGCCCGCGTGACGCCGAAGACGCCGGTATTGCGCTGTTTTACCAGGAACTCAGCCTTGTTCCGCAGCTTTCGGTTGCTGATAACATCTTTCTCGGCCGGGAGCCGAAACGTGGCATTTTTGTTGACCGTAAGGTGCTGAAAGCCGAGGCGGCAAGGCTGATCGCCCTGTTTGACGGCGTGGCCGGCGAAGGACTGGAGCCGGATGCGATCGTTGGCACTCTGCCGCCCGATCAGCGCCAGCTCGTCGAAATCCTCAAGGTCTTTGCCCAGAATGCCAGCCTCATGATTATGGATGAGGCTACGGCAGCGCTCGATGGCCGCCAGTCCCAGCGCTTTTTTGAGATACTCCGGGCCAAGAAGGCCGATGGCGTCTCGACCATCATGATTTCCCACCGTCTCGACGAGGTTTTTGCCGTCTGCGACCGCATTACCGTGATGCGGAACGGCGCAACGATTTCCGAGCTCGATACGGCGGCAACCACGCGTGAAGCTGTGGTGCACGATATGGTCGGCGATGTCCGCGCAGCACCTGCCCGCCAGCAGGGACGCGCTGCCGCAACTCCCAGCCTCAAGGTGACGGATGTTACAGGCGAAGGCGTGCGCGGTGTCAGTATTGACGCCTATCCGGGTGAAATCGTCGGTCTGGCCGGCCTGCAGGGGCAGGGACAGTCGGCGCTTTTGAAGGGGCTGTTCGGCGCGACGCCCTTTGCGACGGGCCAGACATGGTTCGATGGCCGTGAAATTACCATCGGCAAGCCATCGCACGCGGTTCACAACGGTTTTGCCTATGTCTCGGGCGACCGCGGGCGTGACGCTTCCCTTCAGGGCCGGTCGATCTTCGAAAATCTCGTCGCGGCCCTGATGGTGCGCGAAAAGATGCGGCTGGTCCGGCCCGCCACGCTGAAGCCGCGGGTGCAAAAGGTCGCGGATGATATGAAGACGAAGTTTGCCGGCCTGGATATGGCGATCGGCACGCTTTCCGGCGGCAATCAGCAGAAGATCTTCATTTCCCGCTGGCTCGCCACAGCGCCGAAACTGCTTCTGCTGGATGATCCGACCAAGGGTATCGATCTCGGCGCCAAGGCCGATCTTTTTGCGCTGATGCGTCAGCAGGCCGATGCCGGCGCGACCATCCTTCTTTATTCCTCGGAAGATGCGGAAATCCTCGAATATGCCGACCGCATTCTTGTGTTCAACGGCGGACGCATCTCTGCGGAACTGACCGGAGCCGACATGACATCTGTAAACATGACCCGCGCCGCTTATGGAGATGCCGCATGAGCGTCTCCGGTTTCCTGCGCAGGCAGCCATGGGTCATCACCCTCGTCGTTCTGGCCGTTCTTGTCGCCGTGAATACGTTTCTGCAACCGTCCTTCGTTCAGCCCTCGGTGCTGCAATCGAACCTGACGACGTTCCTGCCGCTGATCCTGGTCGCCATCGGCCAGACCTATGTCATTCTTGCGGGCGATATAGATTTGTCGGTTGGCAGCATCGTGGCGCTCGCCAATGTCGTCACCGTCAGCGTCATTGCTGCTCTTGGCGGCACGACTGGCGCTGTCTTCGCCGGCATGGCAGCGGGTGTAACCGTTGGGCTACTCTGCGGCCTGGTCAACGGCCTCTTCATTTCGGGCCTGCGTTTCCAGCCGATCGTGACCACCTTCGCGACGGGTATCATCTTTGCCGGGATGGCGATCTGGGTTCTGCCGCAGGCTGGCCTGCCGGTGCCGGAGGCCTATTGGCAGACCTATTCCGGCAGCTTCGTCGGCCTGCCCTTCGTGCTTTGGGTGCTGATTGCCGGCATCGCCTTCACGCTTATCGTGTCGCGTATTCCTTTTCACACGCATCTGCTTGCGGTGGGTGGCAATCGCACCGGCGCCTTCCAGACGGGGCTACGCCTCTCCGGCATCCGTATCGGCGCTTACATGATCTCTGGTCTTTTCTCCGCGCTGGCGGCGCTCTGCCTGACGGGTGAGACGGCCTCGGGCGATCCGCTTCTCGGCGCAAGTCTGGCGCTATCTTCCATCTCTGCGGTGGTCTTGGGCGGTACGGCGCTTTCCGGCGGCTTCGGCAGTTCGACCGGGTCGATCGCGGGCGCGCTGGTGCTGGGCATGATCGGCAATGTGATCTTCTTTGCGGGCCTGCCCTTCGAGTACCAGACACTGGTGCAGGGTCTGATCGTGCTGACGGCTCTGGCCGGTGGCGTTCTGGTGACGAGGCGTTGATATGACCAATCCCGGCTTGCAACTCAAAACCCTTCTCACCGATCCCCTGACCATCGCCATTGGCGCATCGGCTTTCCTGCTGCTTGTCGGCGAATTGTTGTCGCCCGGCTTCGCACAGGGATCGCAGATCGTGCGGCTGCTGACGATTGCCGCCATTCTCGGTATCGTCGCGGCGGGCCAGAATCTCGTCATCCTCGGCGGACGCGAAGGCATCGATCTTTCCGTCGGCGCGATGATCTCCCTCGGCGCGGTGCTTGCCGGCAATATGATGAACGGGCAGAATGCCGGTATTCCCCTTGCCATTGTGGTTGCGGGCGGCATTCCGTTCCTGATCGGCCTCATCAACGGTCTCGGCATCACCTTCGTGCGCATTCCGCCGCTGGTAATGACGCTCGGCATGACGGCGGTCATCCAGGGCGGGCTGGTGGTTTATTCGCAGGGCGTTCCGTCAGGTGCGGCGGCTCCGCTGCTCGCAGGTTTCATCAACCGCCCCCTCATCTTCGGCATTCCCGGTGTACTCTTCGTCTGGCTGGGCATCGCCGCGATCATGCTCTTCGTCCTCCGCCGCACGGCTTTCGGCTTCGCCATTTACGCCATCGGCTCCAACGAGCGGGCGGCGACGCTGGTAGGTCTTCCTGTTCCGCTGATCCGCACGCTGCTTTATGGCCTTTCCGGCCTGTTCGCTGGCCTGACCGGGGTTTGCGTCATCGGCTATACCGGCACGTCCTTCATCTCTGTCGGCGACCAGTATGTTCTTCCGTCGATCATAGCAGTGGTCATTGGTGGCACCTCGCTGGCCGGCGGGGCTGGCGGATATGTCGGAACCATGGCCGGCGCAGTTGCGCTCACCATTCTGCAAAGCGTACTGATAACGCTCAACCTCGATGTATGGGCACGGCAGATCATATTCGGTGTCACGTTGCTAGCGCTGATGCTGCTTTATGGCCGCCAAAAGCAGTTGCGTGTGTGACAGATGAGCAAAGACCACAGTTCGAATATCAGGGAAGTTGCAGCTCTCGCGGGTGTCTCCATCGCGACAGTATCGCGCGCGCTGCAGCAACCCGACAAGGTTCGCCCGGAAACCCGCAAGAAGGTTTTCGATGCCGTTCGGCAAGCGAACTTCGTTCCCAATGCGCAGGCGGCCAGTTTCCGCCGCCAATCCAACAACACCGTCATCCTTCTCGTTCGCGATATCGGCAACCCCTTCTATCTCGAAATCTACAGGGGTGTTGAGGAAGCGGCGGGCGAAGCGGGCTTCAAGGTGCTTATGGGCGATGCCCGCAATGACGAGCACCGTGTGGCGACCCACATCGATATGGTACGGCAGAAACATGCCGACGGCCTCATCCTGATGACCGGGCAGTTCCCGTCCGAGCTTCTCGATCAGGGCGATGCGCTGCCGCCGATCGTCATCGCGTCGGAGACGGTGCCCGGCCTCGCATTGCCGACCGTCAAGGTGGATAACCGCGCCGCATCGATGAACGCCGTGCGTCACCTCATGGAAGCGGGACATGAAAGGATCGTGCATCTGGCCGGTCCCGTACCGGAAAGTCTGGCGCAGGAACGTTTCGACGGTTACCGCGCGGCACTTGCGGAGGCCGGCATAGCTTATGCCGACGAACTGGTGGTGACGGGTGATTACAGCATTGAGGCCGGCCGGCAGGCGATTGCGGGTCTTCTCGAAGGCGGCATTGTCTTTACCGCGATCTTCGCATCGAGCGACCAGATGGCGATTGGCGCGATCAGCGAGTTGCGGGGCAGGGGTCTGTCGGTCCCGGGTGACGTCTCCGTCATCGGCTTCGACGATATCATCTTCGCCAATGCCTTTGAGCCGCCGCTGACGACGGTGCGTCAGCCCCGGCAGGAAATGGGCCGAAGGGCCATGGCGCTGATGGTGGACAGGCTGAATGGCAAACGCACCGCCGAGACCATCGTGTTGGATACTGAACTGGTGGTGCGCGGCTCGGTCGCGCCGTGCCGACCGCCGCACCGGTAGCGGCCAGACTGTGAATGCAAGGAGTGTAAGGACATGAAGACGATCAAAGGCCCGGCGATTTTCCTCGCGCAATTTGCCGGAAACGAGGCCCCTTTCGATACGCTCGACAATCTCGGCCAATGGGCGGCTTCGCTCGGCTACAAGGGCATCCAGGTGCCGACCGACCCCAAGCTCTTCGATCTGGAAAAGGCTGCGAAATCCAAGGACTATTGCGACGAGATCAAGGGCCGTCTGGCCGAGATCGGTGTCGAGATCACCGAGCTTTCGACGCATATTCAGGGCCAGCTCGTTGCCGTTCATCCCGCCTATGACGAGATGTTCGACGGTTTCGCTCCGGCCGAACTGCGCGGAAAGCCGCAGGCGCGGCAGGAATGGGCGGTCAATCAGCTGATATGCGCAGCGAAGGCGTCGCGGCATCTCGGCCTCAAGAGCCATGCGACCTTCTCCGGCGCGCTCGCCTGGCCGTTCGTTTATCCGTGGCCGCAGCGCCCGGCGGGTCTTGTCGAAATGGCCTTTGCCGAGCTCGGCAAGCGCTGGACACCCATTCTCGATGCCTTCGAGGAAAATGGCGTGGATCTCTGCTACGAGCTGCATCCGGGTGAGGACCTGCATGACGGCGTCACCTTCGAGCGATTTCTCGAAGCCACCGGCGACCACGCGCGCGCCAACATCCTCTACGATCCCTCGCATTTCGTGCTGCAGGCGATGGATTATCTCGGCTTCATCGATATCTACCACGAGCGTATCCGCGCCTTCCACGTCAAGGATGCCGAGTTCAATCCAACCGGCCGTTCCGGCGTTTATGGCGGGTATCAAAGCTGGGTCGATCGGCCGGGCCGTTTCCGTTCGCTGGGCGACGGGCATGTCGATTTCGGCGCGGTTTTCTCGAAGCTCACCCAATATGATTTCGATGGCTGGGCGGTGCTGGAATGGGAATGTGCGCTGAAGCACCCGGAAGACGGCGCGCGCGAAGGCGTCGCCTTCATTGAAAACCACATTATCCGTGTGACCGAGCGGGCCTTCGACGATTTCGCCAAGAGCGGCGTCGATGATGCCGCCAATCGTCGCCTTCTCGGCCTCTGAAAGGGATAGCCATGTCTTCCGCACCAAAAAAATTCGACAGCCGCCGTATCCGTCTCGGAATGGTCGGCGGCGGTCAGGGCGCCTTTATCGGTGCGGTGCACCGCATCGCGGCCCGGCTGGATGACCGTTACGAGCTCGTGGCCGGAGCGCTTTCCTCCGATCCCGCGCGTGCGGCCGCTTCGGCAATCCTGCTCGGCATCGCGCCGGAGCGTTCCTATGCCTCGTTCGAGGAGATGGCTGCGGCAGAGGCCGGTCGAGACGACGGTATCGAGGCAGTCGCCATCGTGACACCTAATCACCTCCATTTTGCGCCCTCAAAGGCCTTTCTCGAGGCCGGTATTCACGTCATCTGCGACAAGCCTGTGACCGCGACGCTTGAGGAAGCAAAGGCGCTGGCCGAGATCGTCAGGGCGTCCGACAGCCTGTTTGTCCTGACGCATAATTACACCGGCTACGCCATGCTGCGGCAGATGCGGCAGATGGTGGCTGATGGAGCCATTGGCAAGCTGCGCCACATTCAGGCCGAATATGCTCAGGACTGGCTGACCGAGGCGGTTGAGAAGACCGGTGCGAAGGGGGCGGAATGGCGCACCGATCCCAGCCGCTCCGGCGCGGGCGGCGCCATCGGCGATATCGGCACCCACGCCTTCAACGCCGCCGCCTTCGTTACCGGTGAAATCCCGAAGAGTCTTTATGCCGACCTGACCTCTTTTGTGCCGGGCCGGCAGCTGGATGACAGCGCCAATATTCTTTTGCGTTACGAAAGCGGCGCCAAGGGCATGCTTTGGGCAAGCCAGATCGCAGTCGGTAATGAAAACGCGCTGTCGCTACGGGTCTACGGCGAAAAGGGCGGGCTTGAATGGCACCACCGCGTGCCGGATGAGCTGTGGTTCACCCCTTACGGGGAGCCAAAGCGGCTCATAACCCGCAACGGCGCAGGCGCAGGAGCCGCGGCCAACCGTGTCAGCCGCGTGCCATCGGGGCACCCGGAAGGATATCTCGAGGGTTTTGCGACGATCTACCGCGAAGCCGCAGATGCAATCATTGCCAAAAGGGAGGGAAAAGCAGCCGCCGGGGAGGTGATTTACCCCGGCATGGAGGACGGCCTTGCGGGTCTCGCATTCATCGATGCCGCCGTTCGCTCCAGCCAGACCTCGACCTGGATCAATATCGATATCTAGGTCGCAGCCTATCGGAGGAGACGACACAGGGCGCCGAAGGTGATGCCCAGCAAAGGTACACGTGTCGTCACATTGATCAAACGGAAAGGGAGTTACGCGTTTGAAAACGTTCAAGTCAAAATTCGCAGGCATGGCAGTCGTCGCAGCATTGGCGGCCGGTTTCGCAAATCCGGTTTTTGCCGATGACAGCAAGACCCTGCCGATTGCCGCGCAGATGTATACGCTGCGCAATTCCGGAACGCTGGAGGAGCAGCTGACGATCCTCAACCGCGCGGGCGTTTCCGCGGTCGAAACCGTGGACATGCAGAAGGTCAGCGCCAGCGAATTGAACACGCTTCTCGAAAAGCACAAGATCAAGGTCATTTCCTCGCATGTGCCGATCGACAAGCTGCGCGGCAACCTCGACGAGGTCATCACCGAACAGAAGGCTGTCGGCAACCCTGTCGTGACCGTACCTTTCCTGAAGCCGGAAGACCGACCAAAGGACGCGGCTAGCTGGACCGCCTTCGGCAAGGAACTGGGCGGCTATGCGGACAAGCTGTCCGCTGCGGGCCTTTCCATGGCCTATCACAACCACGACTTTGAAATGGCCAAGTTCGACGGCAAGACGGCGCTGGAACTGTTGCTCGACGCCGCCGGCCCGAAACTGCAGGCCGAAGTCGACGTCGCCTGGGTGGCGCGCAGCGGCAATGATCCCGCAGAATTCCTTGGTACATTGAAGGGCAAGGTTTTTGCCATCCACGCCAAGGACAATGCACCGGCGGGCACGGCGGAAAACGAACGCGGCTTCGCCATACTCGGCACCGGCACGCTTGACTGGAAGACGATCCTGCCGGCGGCCAAACATGCCGGCGCAAAATGGTTCATCCTTGAGCACGACCTTCCGCTCGATGCCGAAGCGGTCGTAACCAAGGGCAACGCGTTCCTCAACGAACACCTGCCGACGATTCAGTAAACACTGCCAGTAAAACCAGAACC
The DNA here is from genome assembly GCF_017357485.1 of Rhizobium sp. ZX09. Classification (NCBI taxonomy): domain Bacteria; kingdom Pseudomonadati; phylum Pseudomonadota; class Alphaproteobacteria; order Hyphomicrobiales; family Rhizobiaceae; genus Rhizobium; species Rhizobium sp. ZX09. The sequence continues at coordinate 380,951 of NZ_CP031364.1, read as the reverse complement.
GCTCCCCGGCGGCCGGTTTCGGCGGGGAGCATGAGGTTCGACAGACGCTTATCCATTTTCCGCCGCGCCGCGGCGGGAAGTGCTTTGCCCTGTCGTTTTTTCCAAGCTCACATCGGAGGAGTTATCATGGCAAACAATCATTACGATGCGATTGTTGTCGGCTCGGGCATCAGTGGAGGCTGGGCCGCAAAGGAACTCACGCAGAAGGGCCTGAAGGTTCTGATGCTGGAGCGTGGCCGCAATATCGAACACGTCACCGACTATCAGAATGCCGACAAGGAAGCCTGGGATTACCCCCATCGCAACCGCGCCACGCAGGAAATGAAGGCGAAATATCCCGTTCTCAGCCGCGATTATCTGCTGGAAGAGGCGACGCTTGGCATGTGGGCCGATGAGCAGGAAACGCCCTATGTCGAGGAGAAGCGGTTCGACTGGTTCCGCGGTTATCATGTCGGCGGCCGTTCGCTGCTGTGGGGACGCCAGACCTATCGCTGGTCGCAGACCGATTTCGAGGCCAATGCGAAAGAAGGCATCGCCGTTGACTGGCCGATCCGTTATGAGGACGTGTCCCCCTGGTATGACTACGTCGAGCGCTTCGCCGGCATTTCAGGCAGCCGCGCGGGGTTGGACATCCTTCCTGACGGGGAATTCCTGCCGCCCATTCCGCTCAATTTCGTGGAGCAGGATGTCGCAAGCCGGCTGAAGAAGGCGTTCAAGGGCACGCGCCACCTCATCAATTCGCGCTGCGCCAACATCACCCAGGAACTTCCCGATCAGGAACGCACGCGCTGTCAGTTCCGCAACAAATGCAGGCTGGGGTGTCCTTTCGGCGGCTATTTCAGTACGCAGGCATCCACCCTGCCGGCAGCGGTCGCTACGGGAAATCTCACGCTTCGTCCCTTCTCCATCGTCAAGGAAATCCTGTATGATAGGGACAAGAAGAAGGCGCGCGGCGTCGAGATCATCGATGCCGAGACAAACCTGACCTATGAATATACCGCCGACATCATCTTCCTGAACGCATCGACGTTGAACTCGACCTGGGTGCTGATGAACTCGGCCACCGATGTCTGGGAAGGCGGGCTTGGCAGCAGCTCCGGCGAACTCGGCCATAATGTTATGGATCACCATTTCCGCATGGGCGCCACCGGCCAGGTGGAAGGTTTCGAGGACTTCTACTTCAAGGGTCGCCGTCCGGCGGGCTTCTACATTCCCCGGTTCCGCAATACCGGTGACGACAAGCGCAAATATCTGCGCGGTTTCGGTTATCAGGGCTCCGCCAGCCGGTCGCGCTGGGAGCGGGAGATCGCGGAACTGAATATCGGCGCCGATTACAAGGAAGCGCTGACCGAGCCGGGCGGCTGGACCATCGGCATGACCGCCTTCGGTGAAATGCTGCCCTATCATGAGAACCGCGTGAAGCTGGATCATGAGAAGAAGGACAAGTGGGGCCTGCCGGTCCTTTCCATGAATGTCGAGATGAAGCAGAACGAACTCGACATGCGCGAAGACATGGTCAATGACGCCGTCGAGATGTTCGAGGCGGTCGGCATCAAGAACGTCAAGCCCAGTCGTGGCAGCTATGCGCCGGGCATGGGCATTCACGAAATGGGAACGGCCCGCATGGGACGCGACCCGAAAACCTCTGTCCTTAACGGCAACAACCAGGTCTGGGATGCGCAGAACGTCTTCGTCACCGATGGCGCCTGCATGACTTCGGCCTCCTGCGTCAACCCGTCCTTGACCTATATGGCGCTGACCGCGCGTGCGGCCGATTTCGCCGTTTCCGAACTGAAGAAGGGGAACCTGTGATGAACAGACGCGAACTGCTGAAACTCATAGCCGTTGCGACCGGCCTGCCGCTGATCGGTGCGGATATCCTGACAGCCGCCGAAAACGCTGCCAGGCCCGCCGGGGGTGCCCATGTCTTTACGCCCGAGGAAATCCGCTTTCTGGACGAGGTGGCGGAAACCATCATTCCGCGGACCTCCACGCCGGGCGCGAAGGACGCGGAAGTCGGTGCATTCATGGCCGTCTATGCGGCCGATTGCTACACTGACGAACAGCGGACACTCTTCCTTTCGGCCATTTCCGATATCGAGAAACGCAGTCAGGCCGAACACGGGAAGGCCTTTGTGGATTTGACCGCCGAACAGCGCCAGGCGCTGCTTTCTGTGCTGGACAAACAGGCCAAAGCGGAACAGTCGCCGGCAAAACCGCATGCTTTCACGCTGGTCAAGCAGCTGACACTGCTTGGTTTCTTCACCTCGAAGATCGGCGCCACGGAAGTTCTCGTCTATGACGAGATTCCCGGTGGCTTCGAGGATCGCGTTCCCTACAAGAAGGGCACGCCTGCCTGGGGCACGACCTGAAGAAAATCGCCGACCCGTCTGCTTCCGCGGACGGGTCGTACTCAAGCGGCAAGACAAGGATGACACGATGCACAAAATAACAATCATCGCGGCGGCAATGTTTGCCGCAAGCGCCATTCCTGCTTTTTCGGAGGGCGATGTTGCCAAGGGCGAGGCCGTCTTCAAGCGGTGTTCCGCCTGTCACGCCATCGGTGAGGGCGCTAAAAACAGGGTCGGCCCGCAGCTTAACGGGATTATCGGCCGCGCGGCGGGCGGCGTGCCGGACTATACTTACTCGGCCGCAATGAAAAAAGCGGGCGAGGAAGGCCTCGTCTGGACGCCGGAAGAATTGCGGGCATTCCTGAGCGCGCCCAAAAAGAAAATCCCTGGCAACAAGATGGCGCTGGCCGGCATCAGCAAGCCGGAAGATCTGGACAATCTCATTGCCTATATTGAAAGCGCGGCTTCGAAACCTGCAGAGTGATGGCGGCGGAGGCGAGGGAGGGTAGGCTGATCCTCCTTCCGGCTGCTGCCGGGAGAGGACGGCCGATGTCATAGAACCCGCCCCGCTTCCTCGATGAATCTTCGCACCAGCGGCAGATGCCGTCTTTCGGCAAGGCAGATCGCATATTCATCGATGAGTTCGGTGGCATCGCAGAGCGGCACGAAGGAAAGGCGCGCGTCGTGACCGAATTCCAGATCGGCCACCACGCCGCATCCCACACCGTTGGCGATGGCTTCTCGCACGCCCTCGCGGGAGGAGATTTCTATGACGGGCTGGATGGAGATACCGTGATCGGCAAGGTTCTTTTCGAAGATTTCGCGGGTGCGCGATCCCCGCTCTCGCATGACGAAGGACAGGCCTTCAAGCTCTGCCACGAAGACGCTCTCCCGCGCCGCCAGCGGGTGAAAGACGGGCACGCACAGGCCAAGCCGCATGCTGAGGAATTTGACGCCATAGAGGCGCGGATCATCAGGTGCACGGGCGGTAATGGCGACATCGGCGCGATAATCGATGATCTGTTCCATCACCCGCGCCGAGTTGTCGACCGAAAGCGAAAAGGTTAGCTGCGGCCGCTCTGCCTTCAGCCGCGAAAGAATAGGCAGCGGCAGCACGGGGCCATCGGCAGCGACGCGCAGATGCCCGCCCGCAGAACCCGTATCGCCGCGCAGGAAGGCCTTGGCCTCGTTTTCGGCCTGAAACAGGCGTGCGGTTATCTCAAAAAGGCGTTCGCCCTGCGGGCTGAGGCTCACCCCCCGCGGTTTTCTTTCCAGAAGGTTCACACCGCTGATCGCCTCCAGCTCGCGCACATGGGCTGAAAGGGTGGATTGGCTGATCGCCATGTCCCGCGCGGCCTGAGAAAAACCGCCCGATTGCGCGACGATGTGAAAGGCCTTCAGCTGGGTGGTCGACATGAGATCCTGTTCTGCCGGCGCTAGCGCCGTGTGCGCCTTCCTTCTGCCGTGCGATTATCGGCGAAAACGCTGACAACACCATGACGCCCGCGGGAAGGCTTCGTTTACCCTGTGGCGTAACCGATGGCGGCCGTGGGAAATCGCTATGGCGCGTTTACACTTTGTTAGGAATTCGTCATCCGGGCGTTAGCCCCTGCCTCTAATCGTGCCGCCATGGCCTCGGCCAATCCGTTTCACGCAAAAAGGCCCAAGAGATGACGACTTCGCAAAACTCGATCGCCAACCCCATCGAAACCTCTTCCGATTGGCTGCTGAAGATCCCGGACCTCTCGCAGCAGCAAAGCATTCTCGTTTCGCCTGGTGGCACCGGCACGGTAACGTCCTACAGCCTGGTATATGACGTCTATTTCCCTTCGGGCGGCTACACCGAATGGATACCCTTCCTTCAGACGGATCTTACCAACAGCAACGACGGTGACATTTTTGGCTCTGCAAGCAGTGCCAGCTACGGTATCGGCATCGGCGGTAATTATCGCGGCACGGCCAAACTGGATGCCTGGAACCGTATTGGTGTCACGATCGAAAAGAATTCGAACGGCACCGTTTCGATGAATAAATACGTCAATGGCGACTATATCGCGACCCAGCAGATATCGTCCAATCCGGGACGCTTCGCCATCGACCTGTCCAAAGGCTTCCTGATCTTCTCGGATGAGGATGGCGAAACATCTCCCGGCTATCTCAGCAATTTCCTTTTTCTCCAGAAAGTGCTGACGAAGGCCGAAATGTCCTATCTGGGCGCAGCAAAAGCATCGGGTATTCTGCCGGATGTAATGAAGCAGGCGGCAGAGCAGACAGGCGCTCTCGAAGTCCGTTTCTCGGAAGGCTCGGCCGCACCTGCAATCGGCACGGGAACGATTACCGCAAAGGGCACCACGCTCGAATTCACGACGCCTGCAAAGGCTAACGTCCTGGGAATTGGCGAGACGGCCCCTGTCGATCCGTCGGCCGTGGCAAAAACCGCCATGATCAAGGACATGATGGTGACGCCCGACGCGGCAAACGTGACGATCGATCTGTCGAAGTACTTCTCCGGCGAAAAGCTTACCTTCACCGTGCAGAACAGCGAAAACAAGGTCGTGAATGCGGTCCTTGCGGAAGGCAACAAGCTGACGCTTGACTTTGCCGAACTCGGCCATTCCGACATTCGTGTGACCGCGACGGACGCTGCCGGCAAAAGCATGGCCGACGACTTTCGTGTGCGTGTGGCCGGCCCGAACGCCTATACGATTGCGGTTTTTCCAGACACGCAGGACTATACCTCGAACGATGGCATCAAGCATCTCTTCGGCGACATGACGCAGTGGCTGGTCGATAACCGCCAGAGCCACAACATCGTCTTCATGAGCCATGTGGGCGATATCACCCAGAACAACCAGTCGTCCGAATGGGATATTGCCGAAGCTGCGCTGCGCAAGCTCGATGGCAAGCTGCCCTATGCGCTGCTTCCCGGCAATCACGATCAGGGCTCGTCCGGCAACGCCGCAGACCATTCTTCCGACCAGCTGGACAGCCGTTTCTCGGCAGCAAAGCAGGCGGCGACCAATGCCGGCACCTTCGGGGGCGCTTACGATCAGGAACAGGCCGCCGCCCGCAACACCTACAGCACCTTCACCGCGCCTGATGGGACCAAGTGGTTGTCCATCTCGCTCGAATTCGGCCCGCGCGACGACGTGATCCGCTGGGCGGGCGATGTGATCGAGAAGTTTCCCGACCATCGCGTGATGCTCGCAACGCATTCGCTGACGAGCTATGCCGGGCGTCAGGACAATCTGGCAGCGCCGCTCTATGACGAAGGCGCCGGCTATGATTACGGCATGCGCACCGACCAGCGCGGCGCAAACGACGGAGAATATGTCGCCCGCGTCTTGTTGTCCCGCTATCCGAACATCGTCATGACCTTCTCCGGTCACATCTTCGGCGATGGCGCAGAAACCGACATCACCTACAACCAGTATGGCGAGCCGGTCTTCCAGTTCCTGGTCAACTACCAGAACGGCGTATCCCGCGAAATCACCGGTAACGGCATCGAGTCGCGCGGCAATAACGGCGGCAACGGCGCGATACGCCTGATCACCATTGATCCGGACAATAACCGCATCTCCACCGAAACCTACTTCACCGCCTTCGACGATTACCTCGACGGTTACCGCAGCAAGCCGGAAATCGATCGCAACGGCCTGACCGGTTATTATCGCGGCCATCAGGAAGTGTTCGAAAACGTCTATGTCGGTGCAGGCAGGGCGCGCGCCATGGCCGATGCCGGTGACGACATCGTCGCCAATGCAGCAACCGGCGCATCGAAGGCAAGCGTTAACCTCTCCGCGGCCAAATCACTGCTGTCGGCAGACATCAAGAAGTTCGTCTGGACGGACAAGAACGGCGATGTGGTTGCCGAAGGCAAGGAAGCGGTTGCCGATCTTTCGCTCGGCAAGCACAAGCTGACGCTGACGGCAACCGACGCCAACGGCGTCAAGACCACGGATACGATTGACGTTCTCGTTCGCGGCGACCGCACCCTGCTGATTGAAAATTTCAATGACGGCAAGGCAGATGGCTGGGCCACCAATTTCGGCGCAACCGATGGCAACACCGGTAACTTCCTGCTCAAGGGCACAGTATTTTCGCGCTCAAGCACAACGGACGGTCTCGAAGCTCCGGAGGCAGCGCTCTTCGACCAGAGCGATGCGACCGGCAACAAGCTTGTTTATATTGGCGGGCAATCGGCCGGCTGGAGCGACTACGTCCTGGAAGCGACGCTCATCCAGCTCGATAATGACGCGATCGGCGTCTACTTCTATTACAAGGACGCGAACAACTACTACCGCTTCTCGATGGATGGTGAAACGAACCGCCGTCAGCTGATCAAGGTTTCCGGCGGCAATGAAGTTCTGCTCGCCTCGGTCAATGAGGGCGTTCAATATAATATGGAGCTTCCGCTGACCGTCTCGGTCGTCGGCGGCGTCATCAACGTCTTCCTGGGCGACAAGAACGTCTTTGGCGGCCCCGTCGTGGATGCGACGTCGCCGCTCTCCGGCGGTACCGTTGGCGCCTATTCCAGCGGTCAGCGCGCCTCGGTTTTCGATGACATCGTCGTCACGCGCGCGGTCACGACCGCCAAGGCCGGGATCGACCAGCGGGTCTACGACCTGGATGGCGATGGCAAGGCTTCCGTCACGCTCGATGCATCCGGCTCCTTTGGCCCTGAGCATCTGACTGGCTTCGTCTGGACGGACCTCGACGGCAATGTCGTCGCCACAGGCAAAAAGGTCGACGTCGCGCTCGATACCGGCATCAACAGGCTGATCCTGAAGGTCACCTCCGCCAACGGTGCCGTTTCGACCGATCGCGTTGATGTTACGGTCGTGGAGAAGGCGAAAATTCTCGTTGCCGAGGATTTCTCCTCCGCTGGGGCCATGGCGCGCTTCAAGATTGTTGACGAGGGTGAGTTCGGCGGTATCGGGCCGGATGGGAAGTCCTCTGAGTGGTTGATTTCCAACGGCAGGCTGGTTCAGACGACCGAGCTTGCAAGCCGGGAGCTGACCTGGAGCGGCGCAACCAACTCCGACTACTGGAAGCGTGGCTGGAGCCCGATGGGGGACGGCGTCAACGTGCTGCGCCTTGGCACTTATGCGCTCTTCAACGACCCGGCAGCGCTGGCATGGACCGACTACGCCATCGAAACAACGTTCCAGACACCTGACAAGGACGGTCTCGGCTTCCTGTTCCGCTACAAGGACAGCAAAAACTATTACAAGCTCGAACTGGATGCCGACGGCATTCTTGATCGTACCCCGAGCAATGGCGCCGGCAGCATCTTCAATCTCGTCCGGATGCGAAACGGCATCGAGGAAATCCTCGTTCAGGTGCCGGGCAAATATGAGCCTGGCCAGGATGCGAAGCTGCGCGTCGAGGTCATCGGCGACAAGATCACCGCTTTCCTCAACGAAGAGGCGCTGTTTGCCTATCCGATCGGCGATCGCGAACTCGACGCCGGTACTTTCGGCCTCTATTCCTGGGGTAATAAGGGTCTGGCCTTCGACAATCTGACGGTGGTCAATCTGAAATCCGGCCTCGAGGCGGGCACAACCATCAACGGCACGGAAGCGCGCGACACCCTCGTGGGCGCAGATGCCGATGAAACGATCTTCGGCCACGGGGGCGATGACCGGTTGATCGGCAACGCCGGCAACGACCGCCTAGCCGGCGGCGATGGCAACGACGTGCTGATGGGCGGGGCAGGGCGTGACGCGCTGTCCGGCGGCAACGGTGACGACGTGCTGTTTGGCAATGAGGGCAACGATATCGTCTCCGGCGGTCTGGGTGACGATGTCATCGAAGGCGGCACCGGCAACGATCTGCTGCTGGGCGGTGATGGCTCCGACACCTATGTCTATGGCCGCGGAGACGGCTCCGACGACATCGTCGAGACCGTTGGTGCGACGGGCGACAAGGACGTTCTCGTTCTGCACGATATTGCCAGAAACGAAGCCGTCCTGCACAAGTTCGGCGACATCGTCGAAATCGAATTCGGCAACGGTGAAAAAATCTCGCTGCGCAACCAGCTCGCGGGCGGCGGTGTGGAACTGGTGACCTTCGCCGACGGAACGCTTCTCAACCGCGATGCGATCGTCAAGGGTCTTGTCAACCGTGGCCCGGTTGCTGCTGCCGATACGCTGGCTGCAGTCGATGAAGATGCGGCATCCTTCCTTATTTCCTTCGCCACATTGCTGGCGAATGACAAGGACGCCGATCTCGACCAGCTGGCGGTGACGGGTGTCTCCCTTGTCGCGGGTGGAACAGCGGTTCTGGAGGAGAACGGCATCCGCTTCACCACGGCTGCCGATTTCAACGGCACGGCGTCCTTCAGCTACAGGATCACTGACGGTCGCGGCGGTTCGAGCGAGACGACGGCAAGCTTCACAGTCAAGCCTGTCAATGACGCACCTGTTGCCGCCTCCATCGCCGTCAAAACGGATGAGGATGTTGTCCTGAAGGGCAAGGTCGTTGCGTCCGATATCGATGGCGATACGCTGACCTTCGCCATCAAGGCCGATGCCGGCGCGGCGAAGGGCGAAGTCAAGATCGACGCGGCGACCGGTGAGTGGGTCTATGCGCCGAACGCCAATGTGAACGGAACCGACAGCTTCACGGTCGTCGTTTCCGATGGCATGGGCGGCAGTGCCGAGAGCGTCGTCTCCGTCACGATCGATCCCGTCAACGATGCGCCCGTGGCTGTAGACGACAGGATCACCGTGTCGGAAAAGGATAACGCCAGCTTCGATCTGGTCGCCAATGATACGGATGTGGAAGGTGACCGCCTGACGCTCGTCAGCGTCGCAGTGGCAGGCGTCGCGGGCCTTGCCCTGACCAGCGAACAGGCAGCTGCTGCCTTCTCCGTGGTCGATGGCAAGCTGGTTGTTGATCCTTCCTCTGCCTTTGCGGCCCTGGAAGATGACCAGCAGGCGGTCGTGACGCTCACCTATACGGTTCGCGACGCCAATGGCGGCGAAGCGCACGGCACGACAACCGTGACTGTGGACGGCTACACCGAGTACACCATCGTCAGCGGTACTGATGGCAACGACGTCCTGGTGGCCGGCGATGGCAAGGACATGCTGGAAGGCGGTGACGGCAACGACACGCTGCTGGCCGGTGCCGGCAACGACATGGTGGATGCGGGCGCTGGCAACGACCGTGTGGTTGCTGGTGACGGCAACGACATCGTCGAGGGCGGCGCCGGTAACGACGTGCTGATGGGCGGCGCCGGCAATGATGTTCTTCACGGCGGTGCTGGCAATGACCAGCTGAACGGCGGATCGGGCGATGACACGCTGATCGGCGGGGCGGGCAACGATGTGCTGACCGGTGGCAGTGGTGCGGATACCTTCGTTTTCGCGGCCGGCAGCGGCCGGGATGTGGTGACGGACTTCCAGGCCGGGGCTGACGGCAAGGATGTCGTCGAACTCTCGAAGGACGTCTTTGCGGATTATCAGGCGTTTATCGCCTCCGGGGTCTTCACGGATGGCGACCACGGTGCCGAGATCGCCTTCAAGGACGGGTCGACGATTACCTTCGATGGTGTGAAGACCGAGCAATTCGTCATCGACGACTTCCGCTTCGCGTAAACCACAAGGGCGCATCCATCCGGGTCCCCTTCAAATCGCGCCAAACCCGCCGATTTCGGCGGGTTTGTGCTTGAGGGAGCCTGGCATGAGTGGCCCACCCTGTCGGCAAAGACGAAGTAAGAAAACGTCTTCGTCATTGGCCCCCCGGGGGGCGGAGAGCACGCTGTCGCTAATATTGCTGCAGCGGACGTGCTGACCGGCGCTGGCGCTGGACGGGACCGCCCATATTCGGACGGCGACCTGTTGGATGGCCAGCGTCGAACCAGCTGCCGGGGGATATCTCAAATCATAATCGATGTAGGGGAGTGCGGTTTTCATCGCCGATGCGTGTGATGACTCATGAATTTTCTTGATCGATTGTCGCAAATGCACGCGCAAGATTGACGTTCTTCCGGTGCGGCGCTACCACCTGTGCCGGTGCCCGTCAGCCGACGGTCATTCGCTGAAATAGCGGCTGGTCGGCGTGCTCGGGTTGTCGTGTCAAAGGGGGAACCGTCCTTGTCGCTTTATCCTGTTCTCCTCGGCAGGCTCGCCCGACCGGATCTGTTTTCCGATCTTGCAGGCATCGCTCTCGGCGGCAAGGCTTGGTCGGGCGCGGAATTCGATGTTTTAAATCCTTCGACCGGTGCGCTGCTCGCGCGGCTGCCGGATATGGGGCCCTTGGAAACCCGGGACGCGATCGACCGCGCGGCTGAAGCACAAGGCGTGTGGCAGAGCCTGCCGGCCAAGGATAAGAGCGCGGTGATGCGCCGCTGGCACCAACTGATTGTTCTCCATTCGGACGATCTCGCAACGATCCTGACGGCAGAAATGGGTAAACCGCTGACGGAGGCAAAATCCGAAGTCGCCCATGCCGCTGCTTACGTGCAATGGTATGCCGAGGAGGCGAACCGCATCTATGGCGAAACGATTTCCGCCCCTTCCAACGATCGGCGGATGCTCGTTATCAAGCAGCCGGTGGGCGTGGTCGGCACCATCACGCCGTGGAATTTCCCAGCATCCATGGTCGCCCGGAAGATTTCGCCCGCACTTGCCGCCGGCTGTGCCATCGTATTGAAACCAGCGGAACAGACGCCGCTAGTGGCAGGGGCAATGTTCGTGCTCGCGCGGCTTGCCGGTTTTCCGGAGGGGGCGCTCAACCTTATCTATGCCAGTCACGGTGCCGATGTCGGTGCGGAATTGTGTACCAATGCCAGGATACGCAAGATCAGCTTCACCGGCTCAACCGAAGTCGGGCGGCTGCTGATGAGCCAATGCGCGCCGCAGATAAAGAAGCTCAACCTCGAATTGGGCGGCAATGCACCCTTCATCGTTTTTGACGATGCCGATATTGATGAAGCCGTGGAAGGCGCCATTCAGGCGAAATTCCGCAATGGCGGCCAAACCTGTGTTTCGGCCAACCGCATCTATGTCCAGTCGGCGGTTCACGATGAGTTTTCGGAAAAATTTGTTGCGCGGGTGGCAGAATTGAAGGTTGGCGACGGCTTCGATCCCGAGGTGACCATCGGTCCGATGATCGACAGCCACGCCATCGACAAGATCGAGGCACATCTGGCCGACGCCGGCGCAAGAGGCGGCACAATAAGGTGCGGCGGCAAGCGTGTCGGCAATGGCGGAACCTTTTTCGAACCAACGGTCCTCACCGGCGTCACCAGCGCGATGCGGGTGGCGCAGGAAGAGACTTTCGGACCTTTAGCGCCGATCATCCGTTTCAACGATGCGGAGCAGGTTGTGCGTGAGGCCAATGACACGATCTACGGTCTGGCTGCCTATTTCTACGCCTCCAATCTCAAGCGCGTGTGGCGTGTTGCCGAAGCCCTGGAATATGGCATGGTCGGTATCAATACCGGCCGCATGTCGTCGGAAGCAGCTCCTTTCGGCGGTGTCAAACAATCCGGCATCGGCCGCGAAGGTTCGCGCCACGGCATGGAGGATTATCTTGAAATGAAATATCTCTGCATGGGCGGCATATAGCGGCCGGCCGTCACGGGTTCCCGTGGATCATCGCCCTCAGTAACATTTGTGCGCCAGCGACGCTGGCTGCGATCAGCCTGTCGTTCATCAACGAGAAATGCAGGGTGGGCGGGTGAAGCAGCAGCCCTTTACGAAACCGATGGCCGCCATGGGAAATCCCTATGGCGCGTTTACGATTTTTCAGGTCTCCGTCATCCGCACGTTAGCCTTTGCCGCTAGGCGTGCCGACATGGCTCTCGGGCCACTCCCGTGTCGCGAAGGAAGGGCAGGAGATGACGACCTCTTCAAACATGATCGCCGGCCCGCTCGCGATGCGCTTTTTCCCGTTCGCGGAAGATTGTCACAGGCGTATTGCCGCCGGCTGACCCCACCGCCGCGATTTCAATGGACAGTAAAATGCGTTTCCAATCCGCCAATAGTAATGTTCGTAAGATCAAGGGTGTATTTGCGGGCTGCGCCGTCGCTTTCATCGGCGTCGGTCTCATGAGCGCCCTGGTCAATATTCTTTATCTCACCGGCTCGCTGTTCATGATGGAGGTCTATGACCGCGTCCTGCCCAGCCGCAGCCTGCCGACGCTGGTGGCGCTGTTCGCCATCGTGGTGGCGCTTTACGTATTTCAGGGCCTGTTCGATGCCCTGCGCGGGCGCCTTCTGGTGCGCATCTCCGATCGTCTCGATCAGGTTCTCTCCTCGAGGGTCTACGAGGCGGTGATCGGATTGCAATTGCGCCTGCCGGTCAGCGGCGCCCAGGCACAGCCGCTTCGTGATCTCGATACAATCCGCTCTTTCCTGTCGGGAAGCGGGCCGACGGCCTTGTTCGACCTGCCCTGGCTGCCTTTTTATATTGCCATCTGTTTTGCCTTTCATTTCTGGCTTGGCGCCACCGCGCTTGCCGGTGCCGCAATTCTCACCGCGTTCACGCTGATGACCGAGCTTGTCTCCAGACGCCCCGTCGAGGAGGCCGCACGACACGCCTCCCAGCGCAATCGGTTGATTGAAAGCGTGCGCCGGAACGCCGACATCGTCGCCGTCATGGGTATGGTGCCGCCCCTGCGCGATCGTTGGCAGACGGGCAACCGCGCTTATGTGCGCGAACAGCGCGCTGCAAGCGATATAGCCTCCGGTTTCGGCGTGGCAAGCAAGGTGCTGCGCATGCTGCTGCAATCCGGCATTCTGGCGGTTGGGGCGTGGCTGGTCATCAATGAGCAGGCGACACCCGGCATCATCATCGCCGGCTCCATCCTGTCGGCGCGGGCGCTCGCGCCGGTGGATCTCGCCATCGCCAACTGGAAGGGCTTCATCGCTGCCCGGCAGAGCCGCCGCCGTCTCGAAAAGACGCTTGCGCTGTTGCCGGATGCCGCCATGCGCATGGACCTCCCGGCGCCCCGCTCCCTTCTCTCCGTCGAACGTGTCGGCGCCATTCCACCGGAAGCGACCGAGCCGGTTCTGCAGGATGTCGCCTTCACGCTGGCGGCAGGCAGCGCCCTTGGCGTGATCGGCGCGAGCGGTTCGGGGAAAAGTTCGCTCGCACGGTTGCTGGTCGGCCTCTGGCGCCCGCTCAAAGGCTCGATCCGGCTGGATGGCGCAACGCTGGACCAATGGCCGGCAGAGGCGCTGGCGCGCCACATCGGCTACATGCCGCAGGCAATCGACTTGCTGGACGGCACCATTGCGGAAAACATCGCCTCTTTCGACCGGCAGGCGAGTTCGGAAAAAATCATCGCGGCCGCCCGTGCTGCGCGCATCCACGACCTCGTTGTGAGCCTGCCCGATGGCTATTCCACTATGGTAGGCGAAACCGGCCGGCAGTTGTCGGCGGGGCAAAAACAGAGGATAGCGCTGGCGCGTGCCCTTTATGGCGAGCCGTTTTTCGTTGTGCTCGACGAACCCAATTCCAACCTCGATTCCGAAGGCGAAGAGGCGCTGACGGCTGCCATTCTCGGCATTCGCGAGCGTGGCGGCGTGGCCGTCATCATCGCCCATCGTCCAAGCGCGCTTCTGGCCGTGGACAAGGTGCTCATGCTCGCTGACGGACGGCAACAGGCCTTCGGCGCCAAGGAGGAAGTACTCGCCAAGGTGCTGCGTCCGGTCGGTGGTGCGGCAGGCGCCCTCAAGGTCGTGCAGGCCACGGAAGCAGGAAAGATCTGAATATGGATGAATGGCAGACACTCAGACGCTCGATCCGCAACCATATTTTCGTTGGTGGACTGGGTTTTCTAACCCTCGTCGGCGTCTTCGGCGGCTGGGCCGTCGGTACCGAGATTGTGGGTGCGGTCATCGCGCAGGGTTCTCTGGTGGTGGAAACCAGCCTGAAGAAAGTCCAGCATCCCGTGGGCGGCGTTGTCAGCGAACTGGCCGTGCGGGACGGAGACCGGGTCAAGGCAGGCGATGTGGTCATGCGTATCGATGCGACGATGACCAAGGCCAATCTCGCCATCATCGTCAAGAGCCTCGATCAATTCACCGCCCGCAAGGCGCGGCTGGAGAGCGAGCGTGATCGGGCCGCCCGGGTGATTTTTCCGCAAACGCTGCTCGATCGCGCCGGCGATGGCGAGGTTCTGGCCATGATGAATGCCGAACAGCGCCTGTATGAAAACCGCAAGGCGGTTCGCGAAAGTAAAAAACGCCAGCTCGAACAACGCGTGCGACAGCTTCGCGATGAGATAAGCGGCATGGAAGCCGAGCGCGCGGCGAATTTCCGCGAGCAGGGCATGGTCGATGAAGAGCTCATACGCTTTCGCTCCCTGCATGAAAGGGGGCTGATGGAAAAAAGCCGCCTCAGCACACTGGAGCGTCAGGCCACGGATATCGACGGTGATATTGGCCGGCTGATGGCCGGCATTGCCGGGGTCGAAGCGAAGATCAGCGAAACCGCGCTACAAATCCTGCAAATCGACGAACAATGGTCGGAAGAGGTGGGTTCCGATCTGCGCGAAATGGATGCGCGCATCGGTGAATATATCGAGCGCCGGGTGGCGGCCGAAGACCAGCTGAAACGCGTCGATATCCTGGCGCCGCAGGATGGAGTGGTGCACCAGCTTTCAGTGCACACCATCGGCGGTGTTGTGGCGCCCGGCGAGCAGATCATGATGATCGTGCCGGAAGTCGACAAACTGGTGGTCGAGGTCAAGGTCGCGCCGCAGGATATCGATCAGATCTATTACGGTCAGCTGACCAACCTGCGCTTCTCCGCCTTCAACCAGAAAACGACGCCGGAAATAACCGGAACGGTGGAGCGCATCTCCGCTGATGTGACGGTGGATCAGCGAACGGGCACCAGCTTTTATCTGGTACGTGTTGCCACGTCGCAAGAGCAGATAAAGCGTCTTGGCGAATTCAGCCTCATGCCCGGCATGCCGGTGGAAGCTTTCATCACGACAGGTGAGCGAAGCGTCTGGTCCTATTTCCTCAAGCCATTGATTGATCAGGCGAACCGCACATTCAGAGAGGCCTGAAGGCAATGGGCGAGGGGCGTAGCTAGCGAAATGGTTTGCTCAATTCTGCGATGTCATGCGCTTTCATTGGCGCGTGGCGTTGCAGTTTTCATAGGGCGCTCGGAATTCTGAGCGGTTGATGTTCGTAACGCCCCCTCCGCTAATCGTTGTCCGACAAACCCTCCAGGGGGTAGCTTCCCTTTGCAACCGCATCGCGTTCGTCGAGGCAGGTCCAACCTGGGACAGGCAGCTCATGCTGTGCCGTGTTTTTGCTTTGCGGAGAAATTGAACGGCCGTGTTGAAGCCGGGACTGGAAGCGACGCGTTTGCATTGTGTGAGTTTCAAAAAGTTTGAATTGACCACCTCTCACGGCGAGGCAAAACTTGGGGGATTGGCAAGGGAGAGCAAAAATGGACCAGCCGTGGCGTCACATGACAAGCGCACCGAAAGACGGTACCCGGATTCTCGTGACGATCCGCTCGTCGGAGCAAGGCCCGGCACAGGTGGATCTTGTTTATTGGTCCAATGGCGACCGGCTCGGAGCAGAAGGCTGGCGAGCTTCGGATTCCTCACCGGGTCGGATAATTGAATATGCGGAACCGGAGCTGAAGTGCTGGATGCCGGTTCCGGCGGCGAATACCGGTGGGCTATCGGCGCCCTCTCCCTGGGAAGGGGATGATGACCGCGAGCTTTTCGGATCCGGAATATGACGGGAGGAATTGCAGTGAATTTGCGGGAACGCCGCGGGGTATGATCAAGTATCAAGGCCGCCCCCTGCCTCGTCCGCGGAACTGATATCGCAAGTGCACCTGCATCATCCTGATGCCCTGCGCGCAGGATCGCGTGCGGGTATGGATGTCATGCTCAGAGCATTCTCGATTGCAGCGCCTGAGGCGGTGTTGTCGAAGACGCACCAACCGTCAGGCGCAACGAGTTCGCAAAAGTGCCTGATCTCATCGTCGCTATAAGTGGAATAATAGATCTTTGGTTTTCCGTGCAGGCGAACATATCGCGGGGGTTCGTTGAAGGTTTCCGCAGGCCACACGAGCGCCGGATCGGCGAAAACGCGGTCAATCTTGTATGTTTTCAGCAAATCAATCGCGTCCTGCGACGCCCAGCTCTCGTGCCGGGCTTCAATGACAATCTGCCCTTTATCAGACCCACGCATCGCCTCGAACGCCCTGTCTGACGTCCGGATATCAAAGGCAAGCGATGGCGGAAGCTGACACAGAAGCGGTCCACGCTTTCGACCCAGTGGCGCAAGGTCTTCTATGAAAGTTTCAAACGGCTCGGCTATATCGTTCATTCTGCGCGTATGCGAAATCTCTTTGGGCATCTTTGCAGAGAAACGGAAGGTGTCGGGCACTGATTCAGCCCACCGCGCGAAGGTGGACGCCTTGTGCCGACGGTAGAATGTGGAGTTGATTTCGACTCCATCAAAGACCGAGGCGTAACGTTGAAGGCCGCTCCCCTTGGCCGGGAACCGGTCGGCCACCTTTCTCGGGATGGACCAGGCCGCAGTGGCAATGATTGGCAAATCGTGTCTCCTTCCCCTCACCGGATCCAGTTCAACTCTTTAAAGCTCTATTTCAGCTCAAGAATTTGCTCCAGCCAAGTTCGTCTTAAAACCTCGTCGGCTGACAAGGTTCCGCGACGGTGATCCGGTCGGGGGTCCAGCCGGCTCTTTTCAGTGTCGCTTGCTGGTAAATAGCCGGTTGCAGCATCGAGACGGACCTGGGTGCTCGAATAGTATTCCCGTTACACCGTGTTGGGTGTTGGCGTCTGCGTCTTCCCGTGAGAGTAGCGATGAAACCGGACAATGACCCGGGAGCCGAGACTGACCGATGATTGAAATTTCCGCTGCTGCCAGTTGGCTAATGGCTGAGTTCCGACCGGGCTTGGAACACTTCGACAAGGTCCGCGGTTTGTACCAAGGGTCAAGGCGGAAAAGAGAGGAGATATCATGTCTAACTCAAAATCCACGGGTGGCGATTACGCCGAAAACACGGGTACGACCGACAATCGGTTCGGCTACTCGCTTGAAAGCCAGGCTCAGTTTGACGATGCCACCGAGATAGCGCGCGGAACGGCCGCCGGCGAAACCCTCAATGTTTATCGCCTTGAACCTGTTGCGGCGCCGGACGACCCACGCTGGCAGAATGCGCCTGCCCACGGAACCGTGGTCGTCGCAGCGCGGACGGCGGGTGATGCACGGATCGTCGCTGCAGGTGCGGAACTCGATTTCATGGAGATCGACGCCCTTCCCGCTGAAGACGTGTCGACGTTGAATGCAAGCGCCTTTAGAGATGAAAAACTCTATACGGTGATCGAAGTGGAACACGGTCGACAGGGTCTGACGCGAGGGGTGATGGACGGCGATGTCCGTATAGACACCATCAAGCCAGTGCAGATCTGAGAACGTGCCGACCCGAAGGGCTGCGGAATTTTCCGTTCTGCCGCAGGCTTTCAGTTATCAGCTTCGATCTGGGTAACGATATGATCGTCAGCTCCACCCGGCGGGCCTGCTCCCCGTCAGGGGGTACGCGTTCCGGGCCAAGCTGCGAGAGCAAGGTCGATAAGCCGCTTCAGCAAGGCGTTGCAGGCGCCGTCGCAGGCTTGGGCGGACATGCCCTGGATGATTGCACCATAAAAGCGGGCAAGCGTGTCGGTATCGGTTCGCGCCGGCAGTTCCCCTTCGTCGACTGCACGGTCGAAGCGGGTCTTGAGCGCCTGCATCGATGCCTCGCGCAATGTCGCCGTCAGACGCGCTACGGATGCATTTTCTTCCGCATGCTGCAGGACGGCCGTGGAGACCATGCATCCGCGCGGCTTGTCCGGCTGGGTGTCTCCATCGGCAATATCGTAGAGGTAAAGCCTCAGAGCTTCGTAAAGCGGCAGATCGGACTGCAATATGTCGGATCGACGGCTGTTTTCACGAGCAATGCTGAAATCCAGCGCCTGGCGGTACAACTCCTCCTTCGATCCGAACATCGAATAGAGCGTCGGGGGGTTGATGCCCATCGCTTTCGTCAGATCGGCGGTTGAGGTTCCTTCGTAGCCGCGCTCCCAAAACAGGCGTGCCGCGATGTCGAGCCCAACGTCGCGATCGAGCAGGCGGGGTCTGCCTCGTCTGCGGACTGGTGTCTCCATAAAATAGTGATCCCTATTATATTGTTGACAGATGCGCTTCGCTCCTTATTATAGGGGTCACTATTTATTTTGGCAACGGAGTGATCAATGTCCAGACGACTTGCAGACAAGACAGCCCTTATCACTGGAGGTTCACGCGGGATCGGCCGGGCGGTTGCCCTCGCCTTTGCCAGGGAGGGTGCCGCGCTGATTGGCGTGCATTATGCCGCTAACGCGGATGCGGCCAATGCCACAGTGCACGAGATCGAAGGGCTCGGCGTCAAGGCCGTCGCCGTGAAGGCCGATCTCAGACAGGGCAAGGACGCGGCCGACAGCCTGTGGGCGCGGTTCAGCGAAGCAGCGCAGATCGAGACGGGCTCGACCGCTCTCGACATTCTCGTGAACAATGCCGGTATCGCGCCCGCACTGCCATTGACGCAGACGAGCGAAGCCGCGTTCGATGAGGTGATGACGATCAACTACAAGGCGCCGTTTTTCCTGATCCAGGCCGTGGCCGATCACATCCGTGAAAACGGCCGTATTATCAACGTGTCGACCGGGTTTACGCGGATCGCAGCGCCGACTCATCCCGCTTACGCCGCGTCCAAGGGCGCGCTGGAAACGTTGACATTGGCGCTGGCACCGGAGTTTGCCACGCGCGGTATCACGGTCAATGCCGTGCTGCCGGGTGTCACGGAAACCGACATGAATGCAGAGTGGCTGTCGTCTCCGGAAGCGCGCGCTGGCGCCGAAGCCCTCTCTGTATTTTCGCGCGTCGGAAAGGCGGAGGATATCGCCGACGTGATTACCTTCCTCGCATCCAGCGATGCCCGCTGGACGACGGGCCAGATGATCGATGCAACGGGCGGCGCCCGCATCTAGGGGCACGTTGCTCTTGCTTTAGCTAAAGCTGTTCAAGCAAAAGCAGCCCACGAGGAGAGTCTGATTAAGTTCAGTTTGCTTGTCGTTTATCATCACATCCACGGGCGCTACGCATGTCCGTGGCGTCGTTATCCCCTTGTGCGGTGCCGTCGAGCTACGCGCAAACGTGGTCGCGGACATGTGACGCGCCGATCCCTGCAGATTGATCCTGCCGGCACGCCGTCTAAACGCTTTGCACTACCATCGAGCGGGATGCAGCCTAAGGCAAAGCCACCGGCGCTGTCGCGGCGGGTTCAGCCAAATTCCGATAGCTTTCGGTCGCGACTGCAGACTGCCTTGGCAAAAGCCGTCCATTTCTAAATTATTCTGCCGCGATTGTTACGTTTCCGAAACGAGCTTTGACGAGAAGCGCGGCTTCTGCGATTGCCTGATTTACCCGGGCGTTCACCACGGGAGAAACCTGCCCTTCCACGTAATCCCGGCCGGAGGTGTAGATTGCGGTCGGCGTCACGAAGGCTTCGAAAAAGGCAAATAGCGGCCTGAGTTGGTGTTCCACCACAAGCGAGTGCCGGTCTCCGCCGCCTGTCGCGGTCAAGATGACAGGTTTGCCCCTGAGGTCGGCGGGATCGAGAAGATCGATGACGTGTTTGAAGAGGCCCGTATAGCTTCCCTTGTAAGTCGGTGAACCGATCACCAGAGCTTCAGCGTCGATGATGGTCTGAATGACCTGCCGCGCGCTGCCTTCCAGGTCCGCTACGGATCGTGCCGAGCTTAGGGAGGAGCCGAGATCCTCAACGTCGAAAACCTGATGTTGCAGGCCCAGTTGGCCGGCCAGCGCCTCGCTGACGCTTTCGACGAAGCGCTTTGTGCTTGATGGCCGCGATGTGTTGCCGGAGAAACCGACGATCAGATTGTTGCTCATTGAACTTTCTTTCGGGTGATCCTGCATAAATGCGGTTTGTGTCTACGCGCCCTAGGCCGTCTTGAGAATCGACAGCCCGGCCGGGTGTGCCGATCGATCATTCTCGCCGGTCTTCCACTTCTCAAAGGCGGCGCGTCCGAGAATGGCGACGGACGTGTCTTCCTGAGGTGCATGGACGAGGACTGACTGGATATCCCGGAAATGACGCTCGAGCCCGAGATCGGCATTGAGACCGGGGTTGCCGATGCCGCGGACCGCCAGCTGGACAGCGTCGCGGATTTGCCTCCCGGCGAGAAGGCGGGCCCTTATCAGGTGTTCGGCATCGCCAATATGGTTTGCGAGCGCGCCAAAGATGATCTGGCGGGCGCCGGCAACCAGAAGGTCGATTTCACCCGAGAGTTCAACGAAACGTTCCGTTTGCGCAATCGGGCGGCCAAGATTAGCCGGCACGCGCTCATGCGCGAAGCGGATGAACGCTTCTTGGGCGGCTTCGGCCGCGCCCAGATAGATGGCAGTGAGTGCAAGCGTCATTGCCGCGTGGCCGCGATTATCCTGCTGGGCGACCGAGGGATCAACGAGCTCCAGCACATTTTCTGCCGGGATTTCAACTTCGGTGTACTCTACATCGTGCGAACCGGTCGCCCGCATGCCGAGGCTTTTCCAGTTCTCGATAATCTTGATGCCGGGCAGACCGTTGGGGACAACGAAGGTGCCGACTCGTGGCTGAACCTCATCGGTATGCGCCCAGACGAGAAAATGGGTGAGGCCATAGGCACCCGTTACGAAGCGCTTGCGGCCCGTGATCGACCAGCCATTTGCCGTCCGGTGCGCACGCGTGGACGGCAATCCGCCGCGGGCCGGCGACCCCAGCTCTGGTTCCACACGCGCGGCGTTCAGAAGAAGCGGCTGCTGCTTTGCCTGTGAAAGAAGTTCCCTGTAGAGACCGTCCGGCCAATGGCCCTTCGTGGCCTGCCCGAGATGTGTAAAAATCGTCATTGCGCTGATAAGCGCTACAGAAGGATCGCCTCGCCCGAGCGCCGCCAGAATATGGGCTGCGGTGCTCAAGGTTCCTCCCGGTCCGCCATAACGCGTGGCCACCGTGCTTTCGAGAAGTCCAGCCTTATGAACGGCGCGAATACCGGTCCAGGGAAACTGACCGGTCTGATCCGCATCCGGTGCGGCTTCGGAAAGGACGCGCGCGGCTGCGTCGAGTGCGGTGGGGTCATAGGACATGCGGATAGCGGCTTTCTCATGGTCGGCAGGCGGGATCATCCGTCACAGGGGGATGATCCCGGTCTTGGAAGAGAGGTGGATCGGTCCGACGGCGTGGTCGGACTGCCGTGATCAGGCGGCTGCCTTCTTCTTCGCCTCTTCGCGTTCGCGAATACCCTCGCGGACGAGGGGCAGGATGTATCGTCCGTAGTCTACGGCATCATTATAGTTGTCGTATCCACGGATCGAAATCAGATCGGCGCCAAGGTCGATATAGTCGAGAATGGAGTCGGCGATCGTGCGTGGCGACCCGACCAGGGCGGTAGTCGCGCCGCTGGCATTGGTGGCGGTAACTGTCGGATACCAGAGTGCGCGGTCATGGACGTCGCCGCGCTTGGCGATATCCAGCAGACGCTGGGACCCGATATTGGCAGGAGGTGCTGCATTGACCGGGGCACGAGACAGGCCCTTCTGGCGGTTCTCGTTCAGACGGTCGAGAACCCTGTGCGCCTTTTCCCAGGCCAGTTCATCCGTTTCGGCGACGATCGGCCGGAATGTCACCCAGATCCGGGGGCGGTCGGTGCGTCCGGCTTTTGCGGCTTCGGCGTAGATACGGTCAATCTGCTGTTTTGTTTCAGCCAGCGGTTCGCCCCAAAGGCCGAAAATGTCGCAAAGGGAGCCGCCGATACGATAAGCAGCATCCGAAGAGCCGCCGAGCGAAATCGGGATAAGGCCATTGGTCGGACGCACGGCGCTGCGGAACTGCTTGAACTGGTAATATTTGCCTTCGAAATCGAACGGCTCCGTCGAAGCCCATGCAAGGCGAAGAATGCGGATATATTCTTCCTGACGCTCGTAACGCTCTTCCTTGTTGAGGAAATCGCCTTCGCGTGCCTGCTCCTCGTCGCTCCCGCCCGCGATGAAGTGGACGACCACGCGTCCGCCGCTCAACTGGTCGAGTGTGGCGAGGGACTTGGCCGCAACCGTCGGATAAACCGTGTTGGGGCGGAGCGCGACAATGATCTTGATGTTCTTCGTGTGCGCAAGCACCGTCGCACCCAGCGTGAAAGGATCGAACGAAGAGGAGGAATAGGGAATGAGCGTGTAGTTGAACCCGTAGTCATCCAGTGCCCGCGCGTAACGTTCCAGAAACAGCGGATCGACCGGAGCATCAGGGATGGGGTTCAGATCATTGGATGCGTTGGGAAAGCTGACGCTGATGAATTCCGCAGCCATGGGAGCTCCTTGCTGTTTCTAATGTCGAGTGAAAGCTAAAGCCGACGTGGCATATGAGGAAGACAGGTCTTTCTATTTCTATGGAAAATGTAGAAAATATTGCCTGACTATTCTGGTGGCCTAGAACCGGCGATTGCCGCCGGGCCTGCATCTGCGTCATAAGGGCCGGGTTTCCACCCCAGGGAGGGAGCAACCGTCGTCGCAAGATCGGTGAGCAATCTTACGTTTTCGGTCAATCCGAAAGCCGGAGGCAAAAAGAGGACGAGCTCATCTGCGGCCGCCAGCCCGGGGTCGCTCAGTACCGCCTCAATGACCGTATCCGGTGCGCCCTGAAAAACGGGGGAAATCATGGCACCAGCCGGTTGGCCGGCAGGAGCCAGAGCACCCTTCGGGCGTGAGGCCGCAATGCCGACTGTGCGACGTTCAAGGTCATAGGCGGCATATTTTTCCCGCAGTTCCGGAGTGGTGCCGACCAGGATCGACGCTGCAACGGCGACCGGAGGCGGCGTTGTCTTCCAGATTCGCAGCCAGTGGGTGCGATAGGCATCGATGATACGCGCCTGATATTGGCCAAACGTCTCGCCTTCGTCCTGATCGTGAAGGACGGTACCGGAAATCAGGCCGATACCGAGTTCGGCGGCCTGAATCGCTGAATCGATACTGGCGGAGCCCTGTCGGATACGGCTGCGCAAGGTAGGGCTGTGTGGGGTCACCCGCAACTCGGCTCCCGGAGGCGCACCAACGTCGTTCGGCGTAACAACGTGCAGAACATCACCGGCAATGGCGGCAAGAAAACGCGACTGTCGCCGCTTTGCCTCTGTCCGGGCATCGGTATCCACGGATCCGAATACGGCATCGAACGCCCCATTTGCCCCGGTTGAAATCGCAAATTCAAGCCGGCCGTCGATCAGCAGGTCGGTCGTGCCCGCCGCTTCGGCCAGCAGAATAGGGTCCTGATAACGCATCGGAATGACGGCGGAGCCAAGCGTAATGTGCCGCGTATGCTCGCCGACCGCCGCAAAGAAGGGCAACGGGGAAGAAAGATAGTGGTCGAAATGGCGCTGATAGGCCCAGCCGGACTGATACCCCAGCCTTTCCGCCTGTCTGAACAATTCTATGCCCTGCCGGAGCCCCTGTGCCGGACCGTCATCGTCGTTGAATGATACCCGCGTATTGAAACCCAGCCGGCTTTTCGGCCGGAACAATGCGGGAAGGTCGCGCGACGCTGCTGCAATATTCATGCGAGTTGTTCCTTCCGCAGCGCGTGCGGGGCTGCATGGGTGCGGGCCGTTCCGGCGATGCCCGATGGGATGGAGTTCAGCAGCGACGCGGTGTATTCGTGTCGCGGATTGCCGAAAATCTCGGTGACGGTCCCATGTTCGACAATGCGGCCTCGCTGCATCACGGAAACGCTGTGCGCAAGTTGCCTGACGAGGGCGAGGTCATGCGAAACAAAGACATAGGTCAGGCCAAGCTTCGCCTGCAGCGACAGCAGAACCTCCACGATATCAGCCTGAACGCTGACATCGAGAGCGGATGTGGGTTCGTCCAACACGATCACATCAGGCTTGAGGACCAGCGAACGGGCAATTGCCACACGCTGACGCTGCCCGCCTGACAGGGCTGATGGCTTGCGTTCCATGAGGTGCTCGCTCAAGCCGACATTTGCGAGAGCTTCCCGCACCTGCTCGGATCGCTGCTTCGGAGTACCGATCTCGAATCTGTCGAGCGGCTCACGAACAAGCTGGCCCACCTTCCATGTCGGGTCGAGTGACGTGAACGGGTTCTGGTAAACCAGTTGCAGATGCCGCCATACCGACCGCAGGGAAGCGCGGCTCTTGCTTGTAACGCTCTCGTCGGCAACCGTGATGGTGCCGCTTTCCGGCTGCTCGAGCCCCAGCAGCAGGCGGATGGTCGTGGTTTTCCCGGAGCCGGATTCGCCGACAAGCGCGTGTGTCGTGCCTGCCGGAACCGTAAACGAAATATCATCCACAGCGGTCAGGGTTTTGCCATCGACGGTGAAGCGCTTGGTGACGCCGCTGACAGCGATCTTTGGCGATTTGTCACTATCGCGAAGGCCGAACCCCGGATCGCGAAGTTTGGCATAACGCTCCGGGTTGAGCGCGGGCACGTCGCCATGGAGTTTTTTGGCATAGGGAGAGGAGGGGGAGGAAAAAACAGCCGATGTCCTGCCCGCTTCCTGCACGACGCCGTTCTTCAGCACGACGAGATTGTCCGCCCTCTCCGCCGCTATTGCGAGATCATGGGTGATGAGAAGCAGGCTGATGTTCAGCTCATCGCGAAGACGGGAGAGGAGATCGAGAATGCGTTTCTGGATTGTGACGTCGAGCGCCGAAGTCGGCTCATCCGCCACCAGCAATGCGGGACGCGGTAATATTGCGAGCGCGATCAGCACGCGCTGCAGCATACCTCCGGACAGTTGGTGCGGATAGGAATCGTAAACCCGTTGCGGATTGTCGAGACCCACCTTCGCGAATGTTTCCAGAATGAGGAGCTTGCGGATTGCAGGGTTGGCCTCTTCCGTCAGCGCTGCCGCCTCCAGCGCCTGCGCGCCGATTGTTCTCACAGGATTGAGAGAGTTGCCCGGATCCTGCGGCACGAAGCCTATTTCGCGGCCACGAAAAGGCCTGAAGCGCCGTTCCGGCAATGCCAGAATGTCCTGCCTGTCGAAAACGACCCGGCCCGTGGCGTTTGCGCCGTTGGGAAGCAGTCTTAGTACAGCCTTTGCGATGGTCGACTTTCCCGAACCGGATTCTCCGATCAGCGCAAGACTTTCGCCACGCCCAAGCTCGAAGCTGACACCGTGCACGACCTCCTGCCGCCCGTAGGAGACGGCAAGATTTTCAACGCCGAGCAGGGGTATGGCGGGCTGCGGAGCCTCTGCCACTATCCGGGGAGGGGTCGGGGCTGTTTTCAATGCGATTTGCGAAGCCATCGGCTGATCCTGTTGACAGAGAGGACGGTCACGATCGTAACGAACGCGGGCGCATAAACGAGCCAGGGCCATTTGAGGTAGTCCTTGCCGATCGAGATCAGCAGGCCCCAGTCGGAAGAGGGCGGCGGATCGCCGTAGCCGAGGAAGGCGAGGCTGGCGATGACGAGAATGGACTCGCCGAATTGCAGGACGGCCAGCGGCAACATCGAGCGGGATGCGTTTGGCAGCACATGTCTCAGCACGATGTAGCCGCGTGAGCCACCCGAGAGAAACGATGCCTCCACGAAGGTCGCCTGACGCGTCTTGATGACCTCTGAGCGCGCCACACGGGCGAAGAAGGCGATCGCCGATATGCCTGTCGCAATGGCGGCGTTGATTGTCTCGAAGCCGATTGCCGTGACGATGATGACCGCCAGCAGGAACTTCGGGATGGATAACAGCACGTCGACAAAACGTGCAAAGACGATATCCACCCAGCCGCCGAAAAATCCGGCAAGCAGACCGATCACACCGCCGATGACGACGCCGATGACGACAGCGACCAAAGCGCTCGATACAGATGAAGCGGTGCCATAAACGACCCGTGTATAGAGATCGCGCCCGAGATGATCCGTGCCGAACCAATGGGCAAAACTTGGCGCAAGAAGCTTGTCAGCCGGGACGCCGTTGATCGGGCTTTGGGTGGTGAAAAGCTGCGGTGCAATCGACCAGGCGACGACGATTGCGATGACAAGCAGGGAGAGGCCGACCGTTACAGTTATGTTGAGAGTTTTCAGTCTCTCGAACGGATTGCTGATGGAAGCCGGGCTGGAAATAAGGCTCATGGTTTGGCCCCCGTTTCAAGGCCAAGCGACGTGTCATCGATCGTCGACAGGCGGCGTTTTCGGCCAACGATAATTTTTACCCTTGGATCGAGCAGCGGATAGAGGAGATCGGCGATGAGGTTGACGACGACGAACACCACGGCCCCCAGCGAGACGATCGCCTGCAGGACCGGCAGATCCTGAGTGCTGACGGAACGCTGGACGAGACTGCCGATACCGGTGCGGCCGAATACCGTCTCCGTAATCAGCGAGTTGCCCAGAAGTTCGCCGACGGTGAGGGCGATAACCGTCACCACAGGCAAGGAGGCAGGCTTGAGGAGATGTGTTGCAAAAAGCCGTCTTGGCCCGATGCCGCGACTGCGGGCAACCGCTGCGTAATCCTGCTCTGCCTCATGATCGAGATTGGCGATCAGGACCTCCGCGATCTGTGCGGAAAACGGTATGCCGATGGTGATCGCCGCAAACAGCGTGGCCCAGAAACTGTCGGGTTCGATGACCCGGAACAGCCTGAGCTGAAAACCGAAAAGGTGGATCAGAAACAGGCCGATGACGAAATTGGGTGTCGACAGGAACAGGGAAGGGAAGGCACGCAGCAATCCCTGTCCGTAACGCTTCGGCACGACCTGCGTGCCGTAGGCGACCGCAAAGGCGAGGATCAGCGCCACGGTCAGCCCGGCGGTGGCCAAGACCAGCGTCGATGGCAGCACCTCGGCGATGAGCGTCGAGACCGGTCGGTTGGAGCGCATCGAGATGCCCAGATCGCCTGTCAGGAAGGCCGACAGGGAGTGCCAGAGCTGCACGATGATCGGCTGGTCCAGCCCCTGTGCCGCAATGATTTCGGCGATCTCCTGCTCGGTAAAGCCGTTCTGCGGGTTGCGCAGAACGCTGGTGATCGGGTCGCCAGGCAGGACGCTGACGACCACGAAGGTGAAGACATAGGCCAGAAGGATGACGACGATCGCCTGGCCGAGCCGCTTTGCGGCGTAGGTTAGGTAGGCATTGCTCATGCCGTCACCTCCTTGACGTTACTCGGTGGGTGCTGGCGTCATTCGGCAATGAACGCTGTGTAATAGCTGGCATAAGCGACGCCGTTATAGACTTCGCCCTTCAGCTTCGGTGATTGCACGTAAATGCGCTGAACGATTTGCGTCCGCGGGATGAAGTAGCCCTGTTCCAGCACGTATTTTTGCAGGCCATCGAGCAGAGGCTTCCGATCCTCGACGGAACCTGCACCAGCGATCTTGTCGCGCAGGTCGTTGAGCGTCGCATCACGCTCGTCCAGCGCAAACCAGTTCTCGCCATTATTGGCGTTGGTCAGGATGCTTGCGACCGTGCCGGCGTCGATAAAGCTGCGGGTGACTTCATATGTCGGAACGGCGGCGCCACCGAATTTGACCTTCTCGCCAAAGGTCACGACATCATAAGCCCTGATATTGACCTTCCATCCAAGCCTGCCGAGCTGCTGGGCAATCAGCTCATCGACTGATTTCGAGGTTGCCAGATAAGGATTGGAATGGATCGTCAATTCCAGCGGCTTGCCGTCCTTCACGCGAACGCCGTCCGCACCCTTGACCCATCCGGCTTCGTCCAGAAGCTTTTCCGACTTGTCCGGGTTGTAGGCGAGGAGATCGCTGTGATCCGTGGCTCCCGGGACGTTGCTCTGGATGAAGGACGTCGCGAGCTTCCAGTCCTGCGTATAGACTGTGTCGATGATTTCCTGACGGTTGATACCTGCCTGAAGTGCCTGACGCACCTTCACATCATCATAGGGCTGAAGCTTGGTGTTGACGGCCCAGCCGTTGACGAAGCCGAGATAACGCGGGGTCGCGATGGTGAAGCCTTCCTCCTTGAGCGATTTCAGTTCCTGGGGCGAGGCGTTGTACGCGACATCCGCCTGACCGGACTGAACGGAGGCGACGCGAAGGGATGGCTCAGAGACCAGCTTGTAGGTGATGGTATCGAGATAGGCGGGGCCGGTGTGGCCGACTGCGGCGGGACCCCAATTATAGTCCTTGCGCTTGACCAGGGTGACGTGGTCGCCCTCTTTCCAGGACTCCACCACATAAGGTCCGCTGCCTGCGGTCTTGCTGAGGTCCGCCTGCTGGCCGGCAGGCTGGGCAATGGTCTTGGGAGAGATCAGGATGGAGCCGTGGTAGCCAAGCGTCGGAATGAACCCGAGCGTGGGCTTCTTGAAGAAAACCTTGACCGTCGTCGCATCAACCGCTTCGGCGTGATCATAGGTCTTGGGGAAGAGGCCGATCGGGTTGATGCCCTCGTTCTTGCGGCCGGCATACCAGATGTCGAGATTGGCAACGACGGCCTTGGCATCCAGTGGTTCGCCATCGGAGAAAGTCACGCCGCTTTTGAGGTGGAGGGTGAACTCCGTCGCGGTGTCGTTCTGCTCCCAGCGCTCGGCAATCCACGGGCTGACCTTGCCTTCGGCATCGACGTACAGCAGCTTATCCGTGACATGACCCCATATATGGCCCTGGAAACTGGAGATCGCGCTGTTATTGGGGATCCACGTGTCGCCCAGGGAATCGATCAGAAACGTGATGTCACCGCCATCATGTGGCGTGTCTGCGGCCACAGCACTCAAAGGTGCAGCCGTCGATAAAAACAGCGAGGCCGAAACAGCGAGCGAAGCCGTAAGAAGCAGGCGGCGACGCGAAAGAGACGACGAGAAAGGACGCTTTGTCATTGTATGATCCTGAAAATTCCAGAGTTTTTCGTTGCAATTTCGGCATCTCCTGGGATGCGCGTGCGTCTGCGGTGGCTGCTCAAACGCATGTCAAACCGTTGCCGCGCCGGCCTCTCGGCCGAGCAGGAGAATGCTTGAGTTCATTAGTGGCCTGATTGGGCGACGCGACGCTAGCGAGCGGTTCCCGAGAACCTGCGTGGCTGAGGAGCGCGCCCGCTTCTACATATTCCAGTCATGGCGCGATCCCCTTCTGCGCTGTCCGTCTTGCCCTTAACCTAGCAGTCAGGTGTGAGGGAGAAAGACTGGTTATTCTTTTTCTATGGATTTAGTGAATTATTTTATCGTCATTTCGGCGGCTGTTTGGATTGGTGTTTCAGGGCCCCTTGGAATGCGGGGTTCCGGCGTGGAGTGACGACGGCTCGGCGTCTGGGCCGACCTGGTCTCGCGATAGAAATCGCATGGCCTGGAAAATTGTCACGGGCGGCAGAGCCCCGGTGAAGCGCTCGATATCCACCTTCGCGATCTGGCCGGTCGATGCCTGCGACAGTTTCGATGTGCCGATATCGCGGGTCAGAATATTTGGATTTCCGTGGATGCATATCGAGTTTTCGGCAGTTGGATCCTCTGGTTCGAACCAGGCGCCGGTAGCGAGCTGCATTACCCCCGGCATGACGTCTTCACTGAGAAGGGCGCCCGCCAGGCAGCTGCCGCGCTGATTAAAAAGCCTCACGACATCGCCGTCAGATATTCCACGGGCCGAGGCGTCGGCTGGATGGATACGGACGGGCTCCCTGTCCATGATCTTGGTGGAACGGCTGAAATCGCCATAGTCCAGCTGACTGTGCAGGCGTTGATATGGTTGATTGCAGACGAGATGCAGCGGATAGAGGTGCGCATCGTCTGGAGTTTCCACTCTGGGTGGATACCAGCGCGGATGACCCTTGCAGTCATCATAACCGAAACCCTCGACGGTCCCGGAAAAAATCTCGATCTTTCCTGAGGGGGTCGCCAGCGGTTTCGTTGCGGGATTCTCAAGGAAAGCGCGCGCCGGTCCACCGTCGTCCGGCTTGACTGGAAGGGGCATTTCTCCGCGTTTCCAGAAGGTTTCAAAGTCCGGCGCCTCATGGCCCGACGCGGCAAGTGCCTGACGGGTCGTTTCGTATAGAAAGGCAAGCCATTCTCCGCTGCTGCGGTTTTCGGTGAAGGCCTCGAACCTGCCGAGTTCGCGGGCAATGCCGGCGAATATTTCGTAATCGTCGCGTGCTTCGCCGACGGGGGCGATCAGGCGCTTCATGGCGATCATCAGCGGATCGCGATCGGCGGCGCCGATGTCGTCACGCTCAAGCGTGGTCGTGGCGGGCAGCACGATATCGGCGTGTCTGGCGGTGGAGGTCCAAGCGGACTCGTGGACGATGATCGTTTCCGGCCGCCTGAAAGCGGCTCGCAACCGGTTGATATCCTGATGATGGTGAAATGGATTTCCGCCCGCCCAATAGACAAGCCGGATGTCAGGATAAAGAAGCGTGCGCCCGTTGTAATGGAACTCGGCGCCGGGATTGAGCAGCATATCGGAGATGCGTGCGCAGGGAATGTAGTCCGGCACAGGGTTTTTGAATTGCTGCAGCGTTGGCAGGGGAACGGCGAGCAGGTTCTTGCCGATATTGCCCAGCGCGCCAAGGGAATAAGAAAATCCGCCGCCGTCCGATCCGATCTGGCCGAGCATGGCGGCAAGCACAATGCCCATCCACACCGGCTGCTCTCCGTAATCGGCCCGCTGCAGCGAATGACTGACGGTGATCAGGGTTCTCCAACCGGCCATCCTGCGCGCCAGCTTGCGTATTGTGTCCGGCGCGATGTTGCAGATTTCGGCCGCCCATTCCGGGCTTTTGTGCTGGCCGTCCTCCCTGCCGAGAAGATAGTTTTCGAACCGGTCATATCCGACCGTATAACGCTCCAGAAACGTCCGGTCGTGCAGCCCTTCCGTAACGAGGACGTGCGCCAGCCCGAGCATCATCGCCACGTCGGTGCCCGGGATGATGGGAAGCCACTCGGCATCCGCCTCAGCGGGGAAATCGTCTGCCAGAGGGCTGATGAATGTGAAATGCGCACCGCGAGCCTTCGCGCCGGCAAGTTTTTGCCGGACCGTGTGCGTGCTGATCCCTCCGCCGTGGACATCGGCATTCTTGATCGCCATCCCGCCAAAGGCGAGCACCAGCTCGCTGCTGCGTTCGATGGCATCCCAGGTCACGCTCTTTCGGTCGAAGCTGTCATAAGGGCCCAGGACATGGGGGATTATGACCATGGCCGCACCGGAACTATAGGTGTTGACCGACCGGACATATCCGCCGAGGACATTCAAGAAGCGGTGAATCTGGCTTTGCGCGTGATGAAAGCGACCGGCACTGGACCAGCCGTAGGAGCCGCCGAACACGGCGCTTGGACCGTGACTGTCGTAGACCCGCCTCAGTTCGTCGGCGACCAGTGTCGTCGCTTCGGCCCAGCTGACCTCGACATAGTCGTCAGCGCCCCGTCGCTGTGCATGGTCGGTTTCGCGCTCAAGCCACCCCCGCCGGACAGCGGGCCGTCGGATGCGGACGGGGCTGTCGGCGATCGCCGGAAGATTGCCCAGTAGCGGGGATGGATGGGGGTCGCCGGAGTGAGGCTTTATCTCCAGTCGCCCATTTGTGAGCCGCCCGGAGAAGGCCCCCCAGTGAGAACTGTGAGTCTTGAAGGAATTCATGGTGTCGCCCCAGCGGTCGCGGATCGCAAAGTAACATTCTATCTCGGCAGGATTTTGCCGGGATTCATGATGCCGGCTGGATCGACTGCATGTTTGATGAGCGCCATAAGATCGACCGCGTCACCATGTTCTTCACGCAGGTAGGCGATCTTGCCGGTGCCCACGCCATGTTCGCCGGTCGAGGTGCCGCCGACCGAGAGGGCGTATTGCACCATCTTCTTGTTGATGGCCGCCACCTCGCCGAGCTCTTCCGCATTGCCGGGATCGACCGCGAAGACGACATGATAATTGCCATCGCCGACATGGCCGAGAATGGCAGCCGGTACGCTGCAATCCTGCAGGAGCTCGCGGGTCTTCAATATGCAGTTGCTGAGCTGCGAGACCGGAACACAGACATCCGAAGACCAGCCTTTGGCGTTTGGCCTTTGCGATACGACAGCATAAAACGCGTTGTGGCGCGCTTTCCAGAGGCGATTGCGTTCTTCAGGGGCGTTGGCCCACTCGAAATCCTTGCCGCCATGGTCTTCCACAATGGCGGACACCATATCGACCTGCTCCTGAACGCCGGCGGGCGAGCCGTGAAACTCGAAAGCCAAGGCGTCCTGGATCTTCAGCTCCAGCCCGGAATAGGCATTGACGGCCGTGATCAGGCCACGGTCCATGAGCTCCATGCGGGCGACGGGGATGCCGAGTTGAACGACCTGAATGGCCGCCGCGACTGCCTGTTCGACGCTCTCGAAAGAGCAGAGCGCCGCCGAGATGGTTTCGGGTATTCCATAGAGGCGAAGGGTTATTTCGGTGATGATCCCCAGCGTTCCTTCCGAACCCACGAAAAGCCGCGTCAGGTCGTATCCGGCAGAAGACTTTCTGGCGCGACCGCCGGTTTTGATAACCTGGCCGGTCGGCAGCACCACGGTCAGGCCCAGTACGTTTTCACGCATTGTTCCGTAGCGGACGGCGTTGGTGCCGGAAGCGCGGGTTGCAGCCATGCCGCCAATCGAAGCGTTTGCGCCGGGATCGATGGGAAAGAACAGTCCCATGTCTCGCAGATATGTGTTCAACTGCTCCCGCGTTACCCCGGCCTCGACCGTACAATCCAGATCTTCACTGCTGATACGGGTGATTTTCGACATGCGTGAAAGGTCGATCGAGACCCCGCCATTGACGGCTGTCAGATGTCCTTCCAGCGAAGTGCCGGCGCCAAAAGCGATGACGGGCACCCTTTCCACCGCACATAGCCGCACGACCTCGGACACTTCGGAGGTGGTTTCCGCGAAAGCGACCGCATCGGGAAAGGCGGCTGCGTGATGCGCCTCGCCGCGCCCGTGCTGCTCGCGCAGTGTCGGCGACGTTGAAAGACGCTCCCCGAGGAGGTCTCGCAGGGATCGGATGAGAGAAAGAGACAGGTCAGGCATAAAACATTCCGTGTAGGCGGGTCGCAAAACGCTGCGACAGACTTACAAACCTTGAGGGCGAGGCGCGCTGCTGGCGACGCCAGACCGTCTCCGCCATCTGGCGGTGAACATCAGGCGGCCAGTTTTTCGCCTCTGAGATGACGCTCGAGGAACGGAAGGCTGTCCTGCCCCCAGTAGAGTTCATCCTGATAGCGATAGGTCGGAACCCCGAACACACCGGCGGCCCTGGCAGCTTCGAAGCTCGCCTTCTGTAAGACAGCAACCGCGTCGCTTTTGCCATGTTCGTCGAGGGCCACAGCATCGAAACCTGCAGCCGTCGCGATGGCCTGGCGGATGTCGGCCTTGCCGATGTCTTCACGGCGGACCCAGAAAGCCTCCTGCAGTGCAACTGCAAGCTTCAGCCAGTCTTCACCCTTCTCGATTGCCGCCGCAACCATCAGGCCTGCCGGGGACGGATCCGAGAGCGCAGCGCGATTGTCGAAATTGAGCACTTTTCCGCGCAATGCCGCCCACCGCTTCAGATCCGTGATCCAGTAGGCGCGTCTGGCCTCCGGGCGATTTTTTGAGTAAATGCCACCGTTTTCCTCGATCAGCGGAATAAGGTGAGGGCGGATAGTGGCGCCCTGCTGTTTCGCCAGGGCAGCAAAGGGTTCAACACCTATGAAGGCCCAAGGTGAGCCGATGCTGAAGAAATAATCGATCGTCTTTGTCATTGTCTGCTGCTTTCAGTTCGGTTGATCGGTGGAGGCGGCGGCCGTGGCGAAAACGGAGAGAGCGCAGTCACGCGCGATCAGCACCGCCTTGGGGTCGCGTCCAACCGCGACGGTCGCCAGCGCCCCTTCGTAGAGAAGTGAGAGATGGGCGGCGGCGATCTCCACTGTGCTGCCGGCCCTCGCCAGGATAGCGGCGAACAGGTCCCTGACCTTCGCCTTATGGGTACGCGCAACGAACACGACCCGCTCGGATTCGCCATGTTCGGCAACCGCGAGAGCGAAGGCGCAGCCGCGAAAATCCGGGCTGTCGGCCTTTTCGTGGAGTTGCTCGAAAATCAGCCGGATCTGCTCCTTCGGAGCCATGTCCGCATCCACCACGTTCTGAAGCGCGTGGATCACCCGCTCATGACGCGCTTCCAGATAGGCTGCAACAAGATGATCCTTCGAAGGGAAATGCCGGTAGAGCGTCGCCTTCGCGACATTCGCTTCCTCGATGATCCGATCGATGCCGACAGCCCGGATGCCTTCGCGATAGAAGAGCGTGCCGGCGGCGGTGAGTATATGGTCTGATATGGCTTCTCTCATTATATCGTTTCACACTGTCGTTTGATAAATCGCACTGCTTGAGCCACCGGTCACGAAGGGCTGGCGGGATTGGGCGCCGGCCGGTCCGGGCCGGCGATGAGCGACGTGATTGCATCGAGCGGCAGCGGCTTTAAAAACCCGCCCTGTTGCGCCAGTTTGCCGGCCAGCGTCTGAACAGCGTCGTTATAGGGCGTTGGCACATTGTGAAGCCGGCCGAGCAATACGATCTCTCCGTTGAGGAAATCCACCTCACTTGAGGCTCCGCGCCTGAAACTCTGCCACGTCGATTGCTGGCCCGGGTGAATGCCGCTGTTCGGTGCTACTCGCCAGTTCGAGATGTCTAAGGTTCGCTCGGAGGGCGAGGCGAGGGTGTAACCTGCCGCGTCGAGCACATGGCGGGCTTCATCCACCAGCGCCGCGCTGATCTTGTCGTTCAGATCGGCCGGGCCGTCGAAGAGTTCGAGGACGTTGCGAACGTTGTGAAGGAGCTTTGCTGCTTTCCAGCGGCGGATATCGTCGCTTGCCTCGGCAAGATATCCCGCCCTGTTGAGGTCTGCCGTGACCTGCGTCGTCACGTCATCCTGTCCGAGCGGAAAACGCCCGACCGTCACGATGCCCAGTTGCGGCTCGCCGCCAACCACCACCTTCCCGGTTTCTGTGAACCGCGCCGGTGTCAGAATGCTTGCGCCATACACCCTGGAGAATGTTCTCAGGGCATTGGCTTCAGTCGCCAGTCCATTCTGAAAAGTCACTATAGGCAGCTGTGCAGCCGCCGGTGCCGTCGTGTTGGAGACGTTCTGCCAGGACCAGAAGGCGAGTGCGCTTATGGCATCCTGAGCCTTCACCGTGAGCAGGAGGATATCATCCCGTCTCAATTCCGGAAGATCCGTCAGGTCGAAGACCTTCAGATCGATCTGCCGCGTCTGTGCGGGTCGTTGAAAGGTGAGGCCATGCTGCCTGATATGGCTTATCTGGGCTCCCCGCCCGAAAAGTGCATAATCAATGCCGGAAAGTGCAAACTGTGCTGCAAGGCTCGCGCCCACCGCGCCGGCGCCAATGATAACATAACGTGGCATCTGTCGTTTCTCGTCCTGTCTCTTAACGCTCCGGATTTACGGAGATATTGGTGTGGTGATTGGTTCGGCGGTTTCGGCGGCGGTTGAGGACGGTGGCAGGATGCGTTCAGGAGCATTCTGAACGGATCGTAAGGCCTTCGAGCGGGGCAAAGGAAGACCGGTCATTCTATATCTACTAATTTTATAGAAAATAAGTTCCCGAAACCGGTGATTTCGGGAGAGATTGCGCCGCCCCGGCCCGCGCCTCGTATTGCCGGGGCAAGGGCGCGCCTTCGTTTGATACCGTCAGCCGCAATGGAATTTATTTGATAGCGAAACCGAGGCGACGCAACGTCCGGCTCAGTTCCGCACGGCCCTTCAGCGCGGCGGCGTTCTCCACACGCTGGGCAATGGGCCCTGTCCAGCCATTTTGGGGCAGGCCCTGTTTTTCCTGAAACACCTTTAATACCTCATCATAAGAATTGAGGTCATCGTGGGCGGGTTCCGAATAGGTTTCATGAAACAGAACGGATGATTGTGACAAGCGCGGTTTGACATCTGTTTTTACCGCCGGGTCAGGATAGCCGACCGTCAGGCCGAAGACCGCAACCGTCTCGGCAGGTAGGTTGAGTTCGCGGGCCACGTCCTCCGGCCTGTTGCGGATGCCGCCGACGTAGCAGGAGCCCAGGCCGACTGAATCAATCGCGGCTACAGCGTTCTGCGCTGCCAATGCAGCGTCGATGGCGCCGATCAGGAAGCTTTCCAGGTAATCCAGTCCTTCGCCCTCATTCCCCTGGCTTGAAGCGACCGTGCGCAGCCGCTTCAGGTCGATAAGCCAGATGAGGAAAAGGGGGGCATCCTTTATATGGGCGTTGCCGCCGGTGAAACCCGCCAGTCGTGCCTTGCGCTCCTTGTCCTGCACCGCAACCACACTCCACGCCTGAAGATTGGATGATGTGGGCGCTGATTGCGCGGCGGCGACCAGAAGCTCCAGGCTGCCCTCCGGCAGAGCCTTGGGCAGATAGGCGCGGGCGGTGCGATGGTTCAGCAAGGCGTCGATGGTGTCATTCCAGAAAGGCGGAGAAAAATCGGCCTGCGTTCCATAACGGGCCTCGACGCGCTGCTGTGGGATTTCCAGTTTGGTAATCGGACTGGGCGGGGTCATCGGATGAAACTCCATAATTGTGGGGGGCGGGCTCAATTGTGCGGATCAGAAAGGTGGCAAATTCCTGTGATTTGATATGGCCGGCCGAGGCATCTGCCGAGCAATGTCCTTCTCAATCGCGATTTTGAGATGAAACAACATTTCCACGGGAATGCTGAAACAAACGCCGGCGAGATTTCTTCGCATTCCACCATCTGCTCCGGATGCGCAACGAAGATCCCGATGGATGGGGCAATTCAGCGCGAGTTTTGGTGCCTGCTTGCGTAAGTATTGAAATAAAATTCCGCAAGGAATGATTTCTTCGACAAGGAGGAAGAATTTTATCCTTAGGAATGCGCTGCATTGCCCCGATGCTTTCGTCATCGAAACGACGTTTTCCAACGGGGATTTTCATGACGATCGGACGCCGGCAGTTCAATAAAATGCTTCTTTTGGCAACGGCAGGAACGGCCCTGCCTGGTTCGGTCTTCGCAGCGGGTGGCGATGCGAGCCGGCCCGTCTCCGGCGGCACGCTCAGGCTGCTTTATCGTGTCGATCCCGGCAACGCGCTTTTCGCCATCAACACATCGTCAGGCACGGGGCAGGCGATCGGCCCAAAGATTGTTGAAGGCCTCCTCACATTCGATTTCGACCTCAAGCCGCAGCCCTTGCTGGCAACGGAATGGTCCGTTTCCGATGACCACCTGCGTTATACGTTCAAACTCAGGCCAAATGTGAAATGGCATGACGGCAAAGATTTTACATCGGAAGACGTTGCCTTTTCGATTTTCCGCCTGAAAGAAGCACACCCGCGCGGCCGCATAACCTACCAGAACGTTCAGGCGGTGGAGACGCCTGATCCCCTCACTGCCATTATCGTTCTGTCCAAACCCGCACCGTTTCTCATTGCTGCGCAATCGAGTTCGGAATCGCCGATCGTGCCGAAGCATATTTTCGAAAAGCTGAAGCCCGCCGATGGCCAGACGCTGCAGACTGCTATTGGCACCGGCCCCTTCAAACTGACCGAATGGACGCCGGGGAGCCATCTGATCTTCGATCGAAATCCCGATTATTGGGATGCTGGCAAACCCTATCTTGATCGCATCATCCTGCGCATCATCACCGACCCGGCTGCGCGGGCAGTGGCGCTGGAGACGGGGGAAGTCGATCTTGGCGACAACCCCGTGCCGCTGGCGGATCTCGAACGGCTGAAGCAGAACCCCGATCTCGTTCTGGATACGAACACCTATGCCTATGCGGGTCCGCAGCAGCAGTTGTTCTTCAATTACGATAACGAAATCTTCCGCAAGAAAGATGTTCGCCTGGCCATTGCGAAGGCAATCAACCTCGATGAGATCGTCAATGTAGCGCTCTTCGGTTATGCGCAGATATCACCCAGCCCCGTCAGCACGGCCCTTCCCAACTGGTATGATGCTTCGGTCAAGCCATATGCCTACGACCCGAAAGAAGCGGAAAAGTTACTCGACGCGGCGGGATATCCGCGCAAGGGAGACGGCAAGCGTTTTCCAGTACGATTGACGTATAATTCCTATCTAACGCCCGGCTATGCCGATGTTCTTCGCAGCCAGCTTGAAAAGATCGGCATTGCCGTCGAAATCCGCAAATACGACCTGCCAACCTATCTGAAAACTGTCTACACGGACCGTGCCTTCGATCTGGTGGTGGAATCCCTCTCCAATACCTTTGACCCGTCGCTCGGCATCCAGCGCGCCTACTGGAGCAAGAATTTCAAGATCGGGCTGCCCTTTTCCAATGCGGCAAACTACGCCAATCCAGAGGCGGATGCGCTTCTTGAGGCGGCCGCCATCGAACCGGATCCGAAGAAGCGCTGGGTAACCTGGAGCAAGTTCCAGCATCTTATCCATGACGACGTTGCCTCCGTCGATCTCGTGGCGGCGGGAAGCCAGATCGTGGCGCACAAGCGGGTCAGGAACTATGTCACCGGCGCGCAGGGGCTGAACTGGAGTTTCGGCGATCTGTGGCTCGATCCGACCGCTTGAAACCCCGCATGAAAATTCCGGATTTGTCAGGAGAAAACGCAATGTCCGTATTTGCTGTAACAAAAGATCGTCTCATCGAATGGCTGCGGGATGGCAGGGAACTTGCGGTTCTGGATATCCGTACCGCCGAGGACGTGGGGTATGCTTCACCGCTATTTGCCGCCAACCTTCCGGTTGACAGGCTGGAGGCGGAAATCGATCGCTTCATTCCTCGCCCCGTCGTGCGCACCGTGCTGGTGGATGATGGAAAAGGCAGCGCTGAGCAGGCCGCCGAACGACTAGCCTCCAAGGGTTGGACCGACATTCATTTTCTGCGTGGCGGAATCCCCGCATGGATCGAAGGTGGCGTCGAGGCGTTGCCGACCTTCGATATTCCCGGCGTTCCTTTCGTTCAGAAGGTGAGAAGCGAGAAAAACACGCCTGTGGTTTTTGCGCGTGAGCTCAAGGCGTGGCAGGAAGCCGGTGAGGATGTTGTCATCCTCGATACGCGCACATTGCCGGAATATGAAAAAGCGCACGTGCCCGGTGCGATCGGTGTGCCGGGGGCAGAACTCCTGCTGCGCTTTTCCGATCTCGTTCCCTCGCCCAAAACAAGAGTCGTCGTCTCCTGCGCGGGCCTGCCCCGCGCAATTCTCGGCGCGCAGACATTGATCGACGCCGGTGTCGAAAACGATGTCAGTTACCTGCATGATGGGACGCGCGGCTGGACGGATGATGGATTTGAGCTGGAAACAGGCCGCTCCCGAACATATTCGCATGTGAGCGCCAGCGCGAAAGAGATTGCAGAGGCGCGGTTGAAGGCCTTTTCCAGGGACGACGATCTGCGCTTCATCGACCGTCCGACTGCCGAGACATGGTTGAAGGACACATCACGAACGACCTATTTCCTGGACGTGCGCACACCGGAAGAGTTCGAGACTTCCCATCTTCAGGGCTCAATTTCGTCGGAAGGCGGGCAGCTTCTCGGTGTCGCCTATCGAACGATCGCGGTGCGCGGTGCCCGGGTCATTCTGGTGGATGACCTGCTCGGCGCCCGCGCTAGGGTCGTGGCCCACTGGCTGAAACGCAGAGGGTTCGAAATCGCGCTCCATTTACACGACTTCGAACAGGGTGCCGAAGCGGCAGCCGCCTAGACCCGGCCGGGTGTTCGCCAGACTGCTCCACAGACAGGAATTTGCAATGACCAATGCCAGCCATGCCTGGGGTTCTGCGCCCAGCAAACGTTTTGACGCGATCGCCGAGGGGTTTCGGGGAATTTTTGCCGAAATTGGCGAAGATTCGATACGACACGATCTGGAACGCGAGCTTCGTTTCGATGACTATGAAGCTTTGAAAAAGGCCGGCTTTTCCAGATTGCGCCTGCCGGAGAAATTTGGCGGCCTGGGGCTGACGCTTCCCGAGCTTTTTGGTTTGATCATTGAACTCGCGCAGGCGGATCCCAACCTCACCAATGCTTACCGCAGCCATCTTGGCTTTACGGAAGATCTGCTGAATGCACCAGCTTCGCCATGGCGGGATGCGTGGCTGGAGCGGATCGGACGTGGCGAAACCATTGGCAGCGGCTTTTCGGAAATCGGGGATGCAAAGCTTGGAACCTATTCCACCCAGCTCACCCGGGATGGCGGCGGCTGGCGGCTGAATGGCGAGAAATATTATACGACCGGCTCGCTCTATGCCGACTGGATCACGCTTGGAGCCGTTGATGGCGATGGTGTACCGGTTGGTGCGCTTGTTCCCACAAAGGCTGAAGGCGTCGAAATCGTCAACGACTGGGATGGTTTCGGACAGGCGCTGACGGCCAGCGGCACGGCGCGATTTACCGACGTGGCGATTTCCGAGGACCTCATCAAGCCGAGCGCGCTTCGTTTCAGCTATTCAGGCGGCTTTTTCCAGCTCGTCCATCTGGCCTCGCTTGCCGGGATCGGCCGCGCGGCCGCATTGGAAATCGCCCGCCATGTTGCGGAGCGCAAACGCGTCTATCAACGCAGTAACGCCGCGCGTTTTTCTGAAGACCCTCAGGTGCTTCAGGTCGTGGGGCGGATCAGGGGTGCGGCCTATAGCGCCGGCGCCATCGTGTTAAAGGCCGCAGAAGCCCTGCAGGCTGCCTATGATGCCAATCTCTCTGGAGACGAGGAGCATATTGCATCTGCGAACCGTGACGCGGAGCTGGAAGTCAGCCAGTCGGTTACTGTCGTCAGCAACCTTATCCTGGATGCGTCCACTGTCCTCTTCGATGCGCTTGGCGCCTCAGCCGCAAAACGCAGCCATGGTCTTGATCGTCACTGGCGAAACGCCCGCACGATAACCTCACACAATCCCCGTATCTATCACGACCGTATCGTTGGAGATTTCGCCGTGAACGGCGCCTCACCAGCGCCAAATGGAGGCGTGGGGATAGCACCGCCAACGCAGAAGGAAAAATCCGAAGCATGATCAAAACATGCGGTCCGACGGGCGATACGCATCGGAGCCTGTTGTTCGGTATCCACGCAGTGCAAACAGGATAGTGAAATTGGGCAGGATTTATCGGGATTTTACAGAACTCGTTGGCAATACGCCGCTGGTGGAACTCGCCAGAATTCGGACGAAATACAATCTCCAATCGCGCATTCTCGCCAAGATCGAGTACCTCAATCCCGCCGGCAGTGTCAAAGACCGCACCGCCTGGGGCATCATATGTGAGGCTGAGAAGAGCGGCCGATTGAAGCCGGGCGATCTTCTTTTCGATTTGACCAGTGGCAATACAGGCATCGGAATTGCGGCGGTTGCCTCCGCACGCGGCTATCGCACGAAATTTTATCTTCGCAATACCATCAGCGAAGACAAGATCAACATCCTCAGGCAGTTCGGCTCCGAGATCGAGCTGATCGAAAATGAGGAGCTCTTCCAGCCCGATGCCATCCATCGCATCATCGACAGGATCAA
Organism: Rhizobium sp. ZX09; assembly: GCF_017357485.1. Taxonomy (NCBI): domain Bacteria; kingdom Pseudomonadati; phylum Pseudomonadota; class Alphaproteobacteria; order Hyphomicrobiales; family Rhizobiaceae; genus Rhizobium; species Rhizobium sp. ZX09. Next base: position 339,128 of record NZ_CP031364.1, on the reverse strand, counting down.
GGCTGAAAATCCGTATGCATTTTATACCGGCCAGCGTTCCAATGATGCCAACCCGCAGGTTCATTTCGAGACGACCGGGCCGGAAATCTGGCGCGATACCGAAGGTGACATCGATATCCTGGTCGCCACCGTTGGTACGGGCGGCACCGTGTCCGGTGCCGGGCGTTTCCTGAAGGCGCAAAAACCGGAGATAAGGATCGTTGTTGCCGAGCCGACACCGCAGTCCGTTCCATCCCCCGAAAACCCCGACGCTTCCACGATCGAAGGCGTCCACAAGGTGACCGAGGTGGAGGAAGGGACCTTGCCGGAGACCTACGACAAGAGCGTCGTGGATGAAGTCATTGCCGTTACCACCGAAGAGGCGCGGCGGGCAGCGCTTGCGGTGGCCAGAGAGGAGGGCTTCCTTGTGGGAACCTCATCCGGTGCAGCCATCTTTGCCGCGATCGAGCTTTCCCGCCGCGCGGAAAACAACGGCAAGACGATTGCGGTCGTGTTTCCGGATAGTGGCGAGCGCTATCTTTCGCTTTTTGATGCCCCTGACTGAAAAGTCTGCTCGCATGGTTCGCGGCCCCGGAGAAGTTTGAACTGTGCCCGTGAATGACCATGTCGGCGAAATCATTGCCCTCTGACGCCGGATGTGGAGCGAACACAAGACCGTCAGCCGCCGATGCTTGAAAAGAGTGCAGGCCGTTATTGAAGCGGCCTTGAATCTCCCATTTTCAAACGCTACATTCCATCGGTCCGCAGCAACAACAGGATGGTCGACAATGGATTTCAACCCGATAGCAACGCCACTTTGCCTTGCCATGCGGGAAAACCTTGTCCATGACCCACTTTATCACACTCTCCAATCTGTCCTGGTTCACGCCTGACGGTCGTTCGCTTTTCACCAATCTGAATATTGTGTTCGGCCCGGAGCGTGTCGGGCTTGTCGGTCGTAACGGCGCCGGCAAGACGACGCTCTTGAAGCTGATCGCCGGCGAATTGACACCATCTTCGGGTTCTGTCTCTGCACCGTCGGGTATCCACATCCTGCGTCAAAGCGTCCAGGTGGCCGAAAATGAGACGATTGCCGATCTCTTTGGCGCGCGTGATGCGCTCGCTGTGCTTGAACGGGCGCAGGCGGGTGGCGCGACGTTGGAGGAACTGGCCGATATCGATTGGATGCTTGAGACGAATATCGAGGCGGCACTCGCGCGCTTCGGCCTGTCCATGCCCACGACGACACTGCTCGCCCGACTCTCCGGCGGGCAGCGCACCCGTGCAGCGCTTGCCGCTCAAATCTATCATGCACCGGAGTTCCTGATCCTCGACGAACCCACGAACAACCTCGACCGTGACGGTCGGACTGCAGTGATCGAATTTGTGAGCGGCTGGCGTCACGGCGCAATCATTGTCAGCCATGATCGTGAATTGCTCGAAACGGTCGACAGCATTGCTGAACTGACATCGCTCGGTATCAGCCGTTATGGCGGAAACTGGGACCACTACAGCGATCGCAAGGCACTGGAGCTTGACAATGCCAGGCATGAACTGGCCGAGGCCGAGAAGCGGCTCAGCGCCGTCGAGCGCAGGGCGCAGGAGACGGCCGAGCGGCAGGCTCGTCGCGATGGTGCAGGCAAAAGGAAGGCGGCGGAAGGAGGAATACCGAGAATTTCGGCCGGAGGGCGCGCCATGCGGGCGGAGCAGACAAGCGGTGACAACGCCGCCACGGCGCGCCGAATGACGGGGGAGGCCAAGGCAGACGTCGCAGAGGCGCGAGGGCGCATTGAGGTGCTTGAACCATTCATGCTGTCCATACCGTCCACCGGACTGGTGGCGTCAAAGACGGTTCTGCGGCTGGAAGACGTAACTGCGGGTTACGAACGCAATGCGCCTGTCCTGTCCGATCTGTCGCTTGCGATTACAGGTCCGGAACGGATTGCGGTGGCGGGGCCGAACGGTTCGGGAAAGACGACGCTGCTTTCCGTCATCACCGGGTCTCTCGCGCCATTTTCTGGTTCGGTCCGAGTTGAGGTTGCTTGCGCGTTGCTGGACCAGAAGGTCAGCTTGCTGCGACCCGGGCTATCCGTCCGGGACAATTTCATGCGTCTCAACCCGCGGTCCAGTGATAACGCCTGCCGGGCCGCTCTTGCCCGCTTCCTGTTTCGCGGCGACGCCGGTTTGCAGGATGTGCGGCATCTGTCTGGCGGCCAGATGCTGCGCGCCGGCCTTGCCTGCGTCCTTGGCAACCAGAAGCCGCCGCAGCTTCTCATACTCGATGAACCGACCAATCACCTCGATCTTGATTCCGTCGCGATCGTGGAGGCCGGCCTGAAAGCGTATGACGGCGCAATTCTGGTCGTCAGCCACGACGAGGCATTTCTGGAGGGGATCGGCGTGTCCCGACGGTTTGAGCTTCATGGACGCCGTCAAACATGAGCAACGCCGCGCATTTTAGCGCGGCATTTGGTCATTCGAGAAGCCAGCTCGACGGCCTGAAGAACGTCCTGAGGCTCTCTGTGCAGGCGATTGACGGCAGCACGCATCTTGATTTCTTGTTTCGAAACGGAGGCCACCCGCCACTGCGATTCAGCGTTAAACCTGTGCCTGGCCGCCGTCCGCGAAGAGCTCGGCGCCGTTGACGAAGCTCGCATCATCGGAGGCGAGGAACAGCGTCGCCTTGGCGATTTCCTCGGCTTCGCCGACGCGACCGAGAGGGATGCGAGAGGCGAGATAGTCGAGCAGGCCCTGCTGCTGTTCCTTGTCGTCGCCTGCAAGTTCGACGAGGCCTGGTGTGCGCGTGGCGCCGGGCGAGATGACGTTGACGCGGATGCCCGTGCCCTTGAGGTCGAGAGCCCAGGAACGAGCCAGGTTGCGCACCGCGGCCTTGGAAGCGGAATAGACGGAAAAGGCAGCCGTGCCTTCGGTGCCGGCAGTCGAACCCGTCAGCACGATGGACGAGCCCTTGCCCATCAGCGGAAGTGCCGCCTGCACGGTCAGGATCACAGCTTTCACGTTGCGGCCAAAGGTGTCGTCAATCTGCTCCTCGGTGATCTGGCCGAGCGGCAGCATGGTGCCGCCACCGGCATTGACGATGAGGGCGTCAAGGCGGCCCTGTTCCGCCTTCACCTGGGCGAACAGCTTGTCGAGGTCAGCGTTGCTCGAGGAGTCCGCCTGTACGCCGACTGCGCCCTGTCCTATTTCTGCCACCGCTTCATCCAGAGCGGCCTTGCGGCGGCCTGTGATATAGACGCGTGCGCCTTCGGCAGCGAACAACTTGGCCGTCGAAAGACCGATGCCGCTGGTTGCTCCGGTGATGACGGCGATCTTGTTTTGAAGCCTGTTGGCCATGTTAACTCTCCTGATGCTTGGGCGCGCGAAATGGTTCAGCCCGAATGCACGGCCTGTTGAAGTTCTGAATTTGCTCGGGATGTGGCGCGGGTCATTGGCCTCGTCACCGTCCGATGAGGAGAAGTTAGTTCGTCAGCCCGGTGGAGAGAAGCCGCTCAGGATGGAGACATTATCCATCTGGATGGATAGTCGCCGTCACATCGCGCCGTGCGTCGACCGCTTCGAACACCTTCGCTGCCCATTCCGTGAAGGCGCGTAGCCGCGGATTTGGGAAACGATCAGCGGGATAGACGAGATGAAGGGGATGATTGTCCGGCTTCCAGTCGGGGAGAAGTTCAACCAGCGCCCCGCTCTTGAAATGGGGCCGCGCGAGAAATCCGAAGCTTTGGCCAATTCCCAGTCCCGACAGCAGCGCGTTCAGATGCGCGGTACTCTCGTTGACGGAAACGCCGCCAGAGGCCGGGAGATACTCGCTTCGCTCTTCGCCGCGCTGAAAACGCAATGGAAATCTCTTTCCAGATGACGCGGAGAAGTAGGAGACGATCCGATGCTTCTCGATATCGTCAGGTCGCTCCGGCAACTGCAGACCAGCCAGATAAGTGGGCGATGCGCAAATGACGTAGTCCAGCTCGCACAGCTTTCGCGCCTTCATTGATGAGTCACCCAGCGCCCCGCCGCGAATGACGCAATCGATACCCTCACTGACGAGATCGGCGGGGCGATCGCTGACACCGAGCATGAGATCGATTTCTGGATAATGGCGCTGAAAATCCGAAAGTGCCGGGATAAGGATCTGGTTTGCCAGCACAGAGCCGATGTCGACGCGCAGCTTTCCTTTGGGTGTGCTGCGGGAGCCGGCAATAGTGCCGTCCATGTCATCGAGATCGGCGAGGAGCTTCAGCGCGCGTTCGTGATAGGCGACGCCCTCCGTGGTCATCGTGACCGACCGCGTGGTGCGCTCCACGAGCTTTGTTCCGAGATGTGCCTCGAGATCCTGCACCAGCTTGCTGACTGAGGACCGAGGAAGGTTCAGCATATCCGCCGCCTTGGCGAAGGACCCGGCTTCGGCGACGCGGACAAATGTTCGAATTGCGAGTATCTGATCCAAGAGAGGCCCAACAAGCAGGTGGAGATAATCTACATCTACACTTGGCCGGGGAGCGCTGCCATGCAGGTTCTTGCGAAAGGTGGATAAATCTGCGCCATACGACGATATCCGAACGTTCATTCACGAACACAGGCAAAACGCCGCGTGTCCTTTCGGGCACGCGGCGATTTATCGTGAAACCGGATGGCAATTCCCTCGCGATCCGGTTCCGTTCATGCCTGTGCGTCAGCCGATCTTCACATTGTCGTCGCGCTTGATGGCGATGACGGTCGAGCGGGGCAGCTTGCCTTCGCCGTCCGGGAAGGGGGCGTCGGGGTGCTGGATGCCGACGAAGTGGGTGCGCTTGTCGGCGGACCAGGTCTGGCCGGTGACTTCGGAACCCTTCGGCGCAGTCAGGAAGCGCTCAATGCGGCCAGTGGCCGGGTCGCCCGCCAGCATCTGGTTGTTGCCCTGGCCGGCGAAGTTGCCTTCATTGGTGTCCTCGCCATCGGTCTGGATCCAGAGCAGGCCGGTCGAGTCGAACATCATGCCGTCAGGCGAATTGAACATGTTGCCTTCGTTGATGTTCGGGGAGCCGGCATAGGCGTCCTTGTGGACGGCGGGGTTACCGGCCATGCAGAACAGGTCCCACTTGAACTTGCCGTCCGCATGGTCATCATTTTCCGGATACCAGCGCACGATCTGGCCGTATTCGTTCTTCTCGCGCGGGTTGGCGGCATTGATCGCCATGGCGTCGCCACCGGCATTGGCGCGCAGCTTGCCGTCCTTCATTTCGCCGCGGCGGCTGTTGTTGGTCAGCGCGCAATAGGCTTCGATGGCGACGGGGTTGATGGCGACCCATTCCGGGCGGTCCATGGTCGTCGCGCCCACCTTGGAAGCGGCCTGGCGGGTGAAGACGCAGATTTCGTCGATCTTCATGCCCGTGGTTTCCGGCGTCAGGGCAAGCCACTCGCCGGCACCGTCATCGGAGAACTTCGCGACGTAAAGCGTGCCTTCGTCCAGCAGCTTGGAGGTGTCGCCGCCCGGCACGTAGATGCCGCTGGAGACGAATTTGTAGAGGAACTCGCCGCGCTCGTCGTCACCCATGTAAACGACGACACGGCCGTCACGGGCGATCACCACGGCGGCGTTTTCATGCTTGATGCGGCCAAGCGCGGTGCGCTTGATCGGCGTGGACTTGGCGTCCGAGGGATCGATCTCCACCACGTAACCGGCGCGGCGTGGTTCATTGGGGTTCTTGGCAACGTCGAAACGGGCGTCGAACTTCTCATAGGCGTAGCGGGTCTCGGCGACGATGCCGTAACGCTTGTAATCGTCAGGCAGCTTGAAGGCGGCGTCGGTGGTGCCGAAATAGCCGTTGAAGTTCTCTTCGCAGGTGAGGTAGGTGCCCCAGGGCGTGCGGCCTGCGCCGCAATTGTTGAAGGTGCCGAGACAGTCGACACCCTTGGGGTCGGCGGCGGTCTTGACGAGATCGGAGCCTGCGGCCGGGCCGGAAAGCTTCATCGGCGTGTTGTGGTGGATACGGCGGTTGAAAGGGCTGTCGAGAACGATTTTCCAGCCGTCCTTGTCTTCCGCGACTTCCATGACGGTGACGCCCTGCATGTTCTGCAGGATCTTCACGTCGTCGGCCGTCTTCGGGTTGCCTTTTTCGGCGTGCGGCAGGTTGGTTTCCGGGTTCACATATTCATGATTGACGGCGATCAGCTGGTGGTTGCCCACCACGAAGAGTTCCATGCCGTCGGTATTTTCGCCGAAGACCTTGTCGGAATTTTCAACGCTGACGCCCTTTGCGGGGTCGAGATCAGGAACGTTGGAGAACAGCGGCTGGCCCCATTTCGCCAGCGGCTTCCAGTTATAGCCTTCCGGCACATGGATGGTGTGGTCGGTGGCGGCGGCAACCGGCTTGAAGGGGAAACGGCCGACAGCGGCTTCCCGCGCTTCGGCCGAGGTGCTGCTCATCAGGTTGCCGAGCGTGCCCATGGCGGCTGCGGCCGAACCGAAGGCGAGCACGCCGCCCAGAAAGCCGCGGCGGGAAATCGCGGTTTCGACCACGCGGTCGAAATCGGTTTCGTCCGGCGGCGGGTTCTGCAGTTCGTCCCACTCGTCCCAGGACAATTTGCTCGTATCGATGTCGGTCATATCGTGTCTCCACCGTTCAATGTTTGGAATCATTCCACAGGCTGCGTACCTTCCGAGTGTTTCACTCGGATGACGGGAAGACAGGTTTAAAATATGATTGTCGCGGTTATGAATCCGCTGTTTTTCCCTCAATGCGGGATAAGGACGCGGGTGAGGAGCTGGCCCTCGAAGCGGCAGAAACGGAAAGGAACCTCCGTTCCGCACCGCCATTCCTCGCTGAGTTCAGCCGTCAGGCACAAGGATCCCGAGCCATTTGCGTTCAGGCGGGATAATTCGGCCGCCTCGAAAAAGAACAGCTTTTCCACCATGGGATACAGCGCCTTGAACAGGCTTTCCTTGGCCGAGAAAATCAAGCCGGTGATGAAGGGATCGATAATGTTGCCGAGGTTGTAGCGCTCATTTGCGGTCAGGAGTTGTGGGGCGATATCGCGGGCCTCCTCCTCTGTCAGCAGTTTTTCGATATCGACGCCGATACCGCGAAACTGTCGACAGCAGCCGACAAGCGCAATCGCCGTACCCTCGCTGTGGGAAATTGCGCCAATCACCCCTTCGGGCCAGAGAGGCGCACGGTCCTCGCCCATGCCGGGAAAGATGGAACGGCCGGTCAGGCGGCGGATGGCTTCCGCAGCGCATCTGCGCCCCGCGATGAATTCCGCCTTGCGTCTTTGCGTGGCGCTTGAAAGCTGCGGCGGCAAGGGAGGGACCTCGCCGCCGCAGCCCTCATCGGCGCTGAAACGAAGGGTAAGGCAATGGCAGCCGCATATGTCGTCCGGCCAAGGCCAGATGGCCTCGGGTGGATCGCCGGAGATGGCGTCGTGATCAAACGCCGTTACAACGTCCATGTCCCTTACTCTCAATCCAACGGCTCGAATTCAAGCCGCAAGCGTGGCACCGCCATCAACCACGATCTGCTGCATCGTCACGTGCCCGGCCTGATCGGAGGCGAGGAACAGCACGGTATCGGCAATATCGTCCGGCCTTGCGATCTTGCCGAGCGGAATGCCGAGCTTGAACTGCTCGGGCAGGCCGGCGACCAGCCGGTCCTTGCCGGCAGGATCGCTCAACATGCCGGCAAGCATCGGCGTATCGGTGGACCCGGGTGAAACGACGTTGCAGCGCACGCCATAGGGCGCAAGCTCGAGGGCGGCGCAATGGCTGAGGCTGACCAGCGCCGCCTTGGAGGCGCAATAGGCCATCATGCCGATGCGCGGCACGACGGCGGCATTGGAGCCGATATTGACGATTGCGCCGCGCCGCTGCCGTTTGAAGGTGGCGCTCCACTGTCTCAGCATATGGAACGGCCCGGCAGCGTTGACATCCATGCACGCCTTCCAGTCTGCGGGCGTCAGGCTTTCACTGTCGCCGAGCCGCAATATGCCGGCGGCATTGACGAGAATGTCGAGCCCGCCCCATTCGGTCTCGATCGCCTTGCAGGCCGTCTCCACCGCCGCCGCATCGGTGATGTCGAGTGCGATCTGGCGGAAGGGCGCTTCCGCCGTTCTGGCCTGGAGGTCGAGGCCGATGAGATCGGCCCCTTCCTCGATGAAACGTTCGGCGATGCGGCGGCCGATGCCCTGAGCCGTACCCGTCACCAGCACGCGCCGCCCGGTAAATCTCTGTTGCGTCATCTTTTTTGTCCGCTCAGGCCGCGAGCCGCTTTTGGTCGATCAGCGTCCACCAAGCGGAGAGAGTGGGCACACGCGCAAGCTCATCGAAGCCGACGGTGACGCCGCGTTCCTTCAACTCTCCGGCAAGCTTCATCACCTGCAGGGAATCCAGCCCGTAGAAGATCAGGTTTTCGTCGGGGTCGATATCGCTCTCATCCTCCACCATCTGCAGGACGCGGGCTTTCAGCCATTCGTTGATATCGTCGCCCTTTCCCGCGCCGACAAGGCTTGCGGCATCGATCACCACGCCGCAGCGTGTGGCCACATATTGCAGCGCCATGCGATGCTCCGCCTCGGAAAAATCGGCAACGCCATCACCGATCATGAACGGCTGGATGTCCTTCATAAAGGCTTCCACTGCCGTCATCATGCAGCCTATATGGGCATAAACGCCGCCGACGATGATCTGATCACGGTTCCAGCCCTTCATACGTTCGGCAAGGTCGGAGCGCTGGAAAGCGCTGTAGCGCCATTTGGTCAGCACCACGTCGTCAGGCGTGGGGGCGAGCTTGTCCACCACCTTCTGCAGTTCGGGATCAACGACGGTCAGACCCGGTCCCCACATGTCGTTCAGAAGAGCGCGGTCGCCAGGCGGCTGATTATGCGGCTGGGCGGTGTAAATGACAGGGACGCCGTTTTGAACGGCCCATGTCTTCACTTTGGCGAGATTGGCGATGAGGGTCGTCATCAGCTTGCCGTCGGCCTCGTAGAACCGCAGGAAATAACGCTGCATGTCGTGGATGAGGAGGACGGCGCGTTTCGCATCGGGCTGCCATTTTGTCTTGTTGGCCGGAAAACTCGCGGCGACCGGCATGGGATAATCGGAAATGGTGGGGATCGTCATGATGACCTCGGTTTGTGCTGCGCCGGCTGGGCTGGCGCATTTAGGAACATGGGGACGCCATTTTGGCGTCCCATTCGATGGGTGCGGAAATGTCAGGCGCTGACGGCGACGGGTGTCGTCAGCAGATCGCGCAGGCGTTTTTTGTCGATTTTTCCGACGGCGGTGAGGGGCATGGCGTCGATGAAGCGCACACGATCCGGCAGCTTGTAATCCGCGACGCCGAGGCCTGCGAGGTGCTGGCGAATAGCCGGCGCCTTGAGAGCGGGATTGCGCGACACGACGAAGACGCAGCTCTTTTCGCCCAAAAGTTCGTCCTGCATCGCCACCATAGCCGCATGGGTGACATCCGGATGCCGCAGGATCAGGTTTTCCACCTCTTCCGAAGCGACCTTTTCGCCGCCGCGATTGATCTGGTCCTTCACCCGGCCAACGACCCGCAGATAACCTTCGGGGGTGCGCTGCACGACGTCGCCGGAATAATAGAAGCCATCCTTGTCGAAGACCCGGGCGCTGTGTTCGGGCGCGCGGTAATAGCCCCGGAACGTATAGGGGCCACGCGTTGCCAGCATGCCGGCTTCGCCCTCGGGCACGTCGTTGCCGTCCTCGTCAACGATGCGGATTTCGTCATCCGGGCTGATCGGCCGGCCTTGCGTGGTGAAAACGATATGGTCGGGGTCACCGAAGCGGGTGTAGTTCACCAGACCTTCCGCCATGCCGAAGACCTGTTGCAGATCGCAGCCCAGCACTTCCGGCACCTGGCGGGCCAAAGCCTCGGCGAAGCTTGCACCGCCGACCTGCAGGAGCTTGAGCGACTTCAGCCTTTCGCGATGGGCGGGAGCCGCCTGCAGCCACAGCGCGACGGCCGGCGGCACCAGTGGCACAATGTTAACGCCGTGTTTTTCGATGAGATCGAAGCAGGCAAGTGGTTCCGGATTGGCGGCCATGACCACGGCGCCGCCGGCGTGGAACACACCGAGCGCGCCGGGCGAACTCATCGGGTAATTATGCGCCACCGGAATGGCGCAGAGGAAGCGGGTCTCAGGCGAAAGGCCGCAGATCTCCGCACTGGCCCGAACGCTGTAATCATAGTCGTTATGCGTCCGGGGGATCAGTTTTGGCGTACCGGTGCTGCCGCCGGAAAGCTGGAACAGCGCCACTTCATCGGCGGCGGAAGGGGCGTAAGCGGGTGGGTTCTCGGCAGGGGCGGCCAGCCGCCGTTCCAGGCTCAACCGCGGATCTGTTTCGCCAAGCAGAAGGGTGACGGTAAGCCCGGGAGAAACCGCCTTCAGCGCCTCCAAAAATGTGTCATTGGCGAAAAGCTCGTGGCTGCGCGAGCCGATCACCAGCTTCGGCGCGATCTGCTCCGCATAGGAGGTCATTTCCAGCCGGCGATGGCTGAAAAGTGCGTTGACGGGGGCCGCGCCGATCTTCATCAGCGCGAAAAAGACGAGATAGAACTCGGCAATGTTAGGCAACTGCACAAGCGCGGTGTCGCCCTTGCCGATGCCAGCGGCGGAGAGATGTCCGGCCAGATTGGAGGATTGCCGGTCGATATCCGCGTAGGTGAAGCGGCGGTCGCCGCAGATCAGGGCCGTCGCGTCCGGCCGGCGCTCGATCTGTTCGGTGAGGATGCCGCTCAGCGGCCTGTCGATCCAGTAACCGCGCTCGCGGTACCGGCGCGTCAGATCGTCGGGCCAGCGTTGAAATTCGATTGTCATGGTTTGTCCCCGGGAAATCAGGCAGAAAGACCGCAGGCGTTCAGCATGGTCTTGAGTTTGGTCTGCACCTCGGCCCATTCGGATTCGGGCTCCGATGCCTCAACGATGCCGGCGCCGGCAAAGAGCCGCACGGTTTTCCGCTGCACGGTGCCGCACCGGATCGTCACCACCCACTCGCCATTGCCCTCAGAATCCGTCCAGCCGACCATGCCGGTGAAGAGGCCGCGCTCGAAAGGCTCGACGAAGCGGATAAGGCGATGGGCGCGCTCGGTGGGGAAACCGCAGACGGCCGGTGTCGGGTGCAACAGGCACGCAAGCTGCAGGGCATTGGTCTCGGGGTCGGCGAGGCGGCCTTCGATGCGGGTCGAAAGATGCCAGAGGGCCGCCGTGTTGATGAGGGAGGGTTTTTCAGGGACATCGAGTTCCGCGCAGACCGGCGAAAGCAGGGAGCGGATATCCTCGATAACGAGGCTGTGCTCGTAGTGGTCCTTTTCCGAAGCCGATAGCCGCTCGGCGTTGGCCTTGTCCGCGGCGGGGTCGACCATCCGCTTTGCCGATCCCGCCAGCGGGTTGGAAATGATGTTCTCACCCTGCTTGCGAATCAGGAGTTCCGGGCTGACGCCGATGAGGTCGCCGCCATCGGGCAGCGGAATACGGAACTGGTAACCTTCGCGATTCTGTTTGGCGAGACTCGCCAGCAATCTCTCGACATTGACCTCGGAAGCGAAGGTGAGTTCGCGCATGACGGAAAGTACCGCCTTACGGACATCGGAATGGCGGAAATTGACGATGGCGTGCTCTACGGCGCGTTTAAAGCCGGTCTCGTCTGGCAGGCTGTTCTGGCCGACAAGCGCGGGCATGGCCGAATCGGCGACGACCGGCGCGGTTTCTCGTGGGCTCCACTCATGGTTGTTCGGTATATAAAGGCATGAGGGTTCGCTGACATCGAAGGGGATTGCCCCAATGGCGATCGGATTGTTCTGACCAGCCCGGCGGGCCCGTTCGAAAGCGGCTTTAATCGCTTGCTGCAAAGGGCTGCCCGTATCTTCTCCGCCGCGGGCCGGAAGCGTTATCCTTTCGCGGATTCCTTTGGCCCGCAACTGCCCGGTACCGGAAGTGAAGAGAAAATCTCTATTAAAATCAGCAATTTCGTCGGATTCGACGTCATTCGTCCTGAGTGCTCCCGTTTTCATGGGATGCCTCCTGTTCGAGTGGTTGACGATGGCTTATACTTGATTATGATAATCATGTTTTGTCAATCGGTGCAAATTCACATGCTAAATTTAACTCCGATGCAGGTGGCCTACTGGGTCGGTCGGGAGACGGATGGGATACTCGGAAAAGTTACGCCCCATCTTTATCTCGAGTTCGAGGGGCGAGCTCTGGAGCTGGAAAAACTGGCCGTTGCAGTCGGCGGGCTTTGCCGGTGCCACCCGATGCTGAGCCTCAGGATCGATGCGGAAGGGCGTCAATCCGTCGATCCTGATGGTCGCCCGTTGCATCTCGATGTGGAGGACATGACGGCGCTTGATGCGGAGACGCTTGCGCGCCGACTCGAGATCAAGCGCCACGCGTGGAGCCATCGCGCGACGGATCTTCGCACTGCGCCGCCCGCGGCGATTGCGCTCAGCCTGTTGCCGCATGGCCGTAGCCGGCTGCATGTGGACACGGACATGCTGGCCATCGATCCGGCCAGCGTGCGGATATTGATGGAGGACCTCGCCCGCCTTTACGACGAGGCGGACAAGGATGAGACCGCGCGTCCCCCGGCGCAGCCATCCTTCTTCGACTGGACGAAACGCCTTGCGGCCGATCCTGACCTCAAGAGCGTGAGGGAATACGACCGGTCGTGGTGGCGGCAGCATATTGCGGATATTCCGGACGCGCCGCCGCTTCCATTTTTACCGGAGGATGCGTCACGCGCCGTTCATACGGACCGTTTTGCCACGATGCTTACGGTCGTTGAACGTGACGGTCTTGAACGGGCTGCGCGGCGTTGCTCGGTAACGATGTCGACCCTGTTGCTCGGTGTTTTTGCCGTGGCGCTGTCGCGGGCGATCGATTCCGAAAATTTCCGGCTCTCCGTCCCGGCTTTCTGGCGTGCACCCCTGGTTGAAGGGGTTGATTCCATCGTCGGTGAGTTTTCCAACGTGCTGGTGCTCGGCGTCGATATCAGACCCGCTGAAAGCGTCGAAGCCCTGCTCGGGCGGGTTTTCGATGACATGAACGGCCTGCTTGCCCATCAGGCCTATCCGGGCGTCAGCATCATGCGCGACCTCTCTCGCCTGCGCGGCGGTTTGCAGACCTCGCCCGTGGTTTTTACCGCCGGTGTCGACCTGCCGGGCGGCGATCTGTTTTCACAAAGGGTTGGGCAGCTGTTTGGCTCCCTGGTCCACACCGTATCGCAAGGGCCGGGGGTTGCGCTGGACGCGCAGGTCGCGAGGCTTGATGGCGGCCTGCTGATAAACTGGGATGTGCGGCTCGATGCGCTGCCTGAACCATGGCTTCGCGCCCTGTTTAAAACCTACGTGGGTCTCCTTCGCCGGCTCGCTGATCACCCGGACCTCGTTGAGGAAAGCGTGGAACGATTTGGTGCTGCGATGCCCGAACAGCTGGCCGATAAAAAAGGAAACGCCATGGAACGTCCGCTCTCACCGCTGCAGAAGGCATATCTTCTCGGTCGCGGCACACATCTGCCGCTCAGCGGCGTGGCGATGCAGGAGTTTCGCGAATATCGCGGCAGCATCGACCCCGCCCTGCTGCGGACCCGCCTTTCTGCCATGGTCGAGAGACATGAAAGCCTGCGCACCCGCATCGATGAGCGGCGCCTCGTGCAGATCGTGTCCGGGGAAGCGGAGATCAACCTTGATATGATCGATCTCTCGGATATTTCCCCGGCGGCAGCGGAAGCGAGGATCGATGCCGTCAGACGGGATTTTTCCCACGCCCATTTTGATCTCGCCGCCTCTCCCTGGCAGGTCACGGTCTTCCGCCTGCCGGCGTCCGAAGCAAAGGCTGATCATGTCGTGGTGTTCCTGCGTTTTGACGCTCTCATCCTTGACGGGCGGGCGATAGCCAGCCTGGCAACGGAACTTTTCGACGGTGTCCTGCCGGTCGCGATCGCCGCTGCGGCTGAAACGCCAGGAGAGGATATCGCAGCCGCCCGTGCCGGGGACGCGGCCTATTGGACCGAGAAGCTGAAAGAAGCTGAAGTGCCCTCGCAGTTGCCCTGGAAAGCACCGCTCGAAACCATTCCGACGTCGCGATATAGCCGCCAGAGTCTGATTGTCGAAAAGCAGCGCTTCTCCGCCTTTGCGCGGGCCGGTGCGAAAGAGCGCCTGTTCAAGAATTCGGCGCTTACGGCGGTCATTCTCGAGGTGCTGTCGCTCTGGCTGAACGAGGGTGCGCTGGTGATCGGCATTCCCGTTGCGCCGCAGGTGGATGGGGCCTTCGCCAACCGCTCCAGCTTCATCGCCGTCCAGTGGAATGCGGCAAAAGACGATTTTGCCGTGCGGGCGGCAGGCCTGCAGAGGGATGTGCTGGAAGGGCTGAACCATCTGGCTTTTTCCGGCATCGATCTCAATCGCGTGCTTCTCAATGCGAATGCGGGCGGGCTCGCCCTGCCTGTGGTGATTACCAATGGTCTCACATGGCCGACGCTTTCGCCGGATTCGGCCATGCGCTGGACGGACGGTCTGACGCAGACGCCGCAGGTCGCGCTGGATTTTCGCTTTTCGCAGAATCCGAAGGGCGATCTCGCCCTCGATATCGACTATGCGGAGCAGGCGATCGATGCGGCGATGGTGGCGGATATTCTCGCAGCCGTCGAGCGCGCGATTGCGGGGATCGCGGATAGCGGCGCTTTCGTCCTCAACGGACGCGATATTGTCGACTTGTCCCATTACCGGCTGAATGGCGATGAAGGAAACTTCGTCTGCCCGCCATTTCTGGAACGGATCGCCGGCCGTCTTTTCGCAGGAGAGCCGTCACGCACCGCGCTTGTCAGCGGCAAGCGGCGCATCGCCTATAGCGAGCTTGGCGAGATGGTGGCGCGCGTGATCACGAGCCTAAGGGCGCGCGGCATCGGTCGGGGCGATGTCGTGGCCATCTGCCTGCAGCGTAGCCCCGAACACACGGCGATCACGCTCGCCGCGGCCCTGATGGGGGCGGTCTGGGTGCCGGTCGACGCCGGTTCACCCGACGATCGCCTGCAGTATCTGCTGACCAACTGCCGCCCGGCGCTCATCGTCGCCCGTCGCGTTCCGCAGGGTTTTGATGCTGTCGATCCGGCGGTGCTTCTGTCCACGCCCGCTCCGGCTGGCGCACCGGTCTCCATGGCGGAGTTAGCGGCGCTTTCCCGAAGCGAGGGGCCTGCCTATTTTCTTTACACGTCTGGCACGACAGGCAAACCGAAATGCGTCGTGCTTTCCAACCGCGCCACGGCCAATGTCATTGGCGGCACGCTGGCGGAATGGGCGGTGACGGAACGCGACGTATTCGTCTCGGTCACCCCGCTGCATCACGACATGTCGGTCTTTGATGTTTTCGGCGCGCTCGTTGCAGGGGCGACGCTGGTGCTGCCGGAACCCGGAGAGGAAAAGGATGCGGTGCGCTGGAACGAGCTGGTCGCAGAACATGGTGTCACGCTGTGGTGCTCCGTGCCTGCCATCCTCGAAATGCTTCTCGCCTGCCGCCGTGGTAACCAGCTATCGTCGCTCCGACTTGTCGCGCAGGGCGGGGACTATATCAAGCCTGTTATCATAGAAGAGCTTCGCCGGCTGAATCCGGACCTGCGGCTGATATCGCTCGGCGGGCCAACGGAAACGACGATCTGGAGCATCTGGCACGAGATTGTTGCGGAAGATGTGGCGGCCGTGCCCTATGGCCACCCGCTGCCCGCCAATCGTTATTTCGTCCTCAACGATCACGGCGGCCATTGCCCGGCGGGCGTCGTTGGCCGCATCCATACGGCCGGCGTGAATGTCGCGATCGGCTATCTCGAGGACGGCGCGATTACCCAGACGGATTTCGTGACGATTACCGATCCGCAGGGAAACAGCGTGCGCGCCTTCCGAACCGGGGACCGCGGCCGCTACCGGCCGGATGGCAAGATCATGTTCGCGAGCCGTGTCAATGGTTACGTCAAGGTGCGGGGCGTGCGGGTCTCGCTGCCGGATGTGGAAAACGAGCTGATCCGCCACCCTTCTCTCCAGAGGGTTCTGGTTGTGGATTACGGTGTCGAGCAAAAGGGCGAGGCGGCCATCGGCGTGCTTTATGTCACGGCACCCGGCCTCGAACTCACCACTGCCGAACTGCGCGACTTTGCCCGCCGGCATCTGCCGGAATCGCATGTGCCCGGCCGGTTTCTCAAGGTTGACGATCTGCCGCTTTCGACCAATGGCAAGCCCGACCGCCGTCGCGCCCGTGAACTCTTGACCGGTGGAACGGCTGACGCGGAACCGGCAAAATTCTCCGCCTCTGTGGTTCCCGACGTCGATCACGGCGACCGCCGGGTGCTGGATATCTATCTCAGCGTATTGGGTAAAAAGCCGGCAAATGTGGATGCAGACAGCGACCTGCTGGCGCTCGGACTTTTGCCGTCGCACCTGAAAACCGTCTCGGCCGAAATTCGCGCTGTCTTCGGTGTTGACCTGACACCGCAGCAGCTTTTGCGGTGCCGCAACGCCAGGCAGGTGACGTCGCTCATGGCCGTACGGGCGGCGTGAATCCCATCATTTCGGGTGGCACTTCGCGCCCGGCAACGAAAATAGTGCAAGGAAAAACAGATGGCGCATATCGATTCCGCCGGCGGCTGGCTTCCACTGACGCAGCCGCAACTCGATTTCTGGGAGGAGTTTTCCTTCCATCCCGACGAACCGGTTTCAACCGTCGCCCATTACATCGATCTTTCCGGTGCGGTGAATGAAAGCGCGCTCCTTCAGGCGATCACACGCACCGTGCGCGAATCCGAAGTCCTGTCTATCCGCTTCCGCGTCGGCGATGATGGCGAGACGCCGCAGCAATGCTGCGACCCAAGCCATGCCCCGGTTGTGGAACTTGTCGATCTCCGCGGCAATCCCGCTCCGCTGGAGGAGGCTTTGCGGCGCATGAACGCGGATGTGGAAGCGCGGCTCGATCTCACGGCCGACAGGCTCTCGGCGCAGCTCCTCTACCGTATCGCCGATGATCGTTACCTTTGGTATATCCGCGCTCATCATATCGTCGTTGATGGTTATGGGCTGACGCTGGTGGAGCAGCGCTGCGGCCAGCTTTACGGGCACTATTGCGGCAAGGGTGAAGCGGGTCCGGATTTTCACCCCTTCGGCGATTTCCTGGCGGAAGAGGAAGCCTACAAGCGGAGCCGGCGTTTCGAAAAGGATCGCGATTTCTGGACAGCCTATCTCGCCGCACCCGCCGATCTGCCGGTGCTGGACAAGGATTGCGAGGATTATGGCGGCGGCGGCCTGCATGCGGATGCGGCCTTGCCGCCCGGTTTCAGCAAGCGGTTGCAACGACTGGCCGGCGCACTGGAGATTGGCTGGCCCGATCTTCTGGTGCTGCTTTCCGGTCTTTATCTCCACCGGGTGCTGCCCCGTCCGGATCGTGATGTCCTGACACTGTGGCTGCCTTTCATGAGCCGCTGGGGCAGTGTCGGCGCCCATATGCCGGCCATGCTCGTCAACATCCTGCCGTTCCACCTCACCATCGAGCCTGGAGAGGACGTCGGCGCATTTCTGACGCGCAACGCCGCCAATCTGCGGAAGCAGCGCCTGCACGGCCGCTACCGTATTGAACAGATCGCCTCCGACCGGGAAATACCGAAAGGCCGGCGCTTCTTCTTCTCGCCGCTCATCAATGTCCTGCCATTCAGCGCGCCGGTGTTTGCCGGGCTCACCGTTGCCAGGCACATTCTGGCGAATGGTCCCGGCGACGGGTTCAACCTTACCTTTCGCGGTGAAGATGACGGCAGCGAACTGAACCTGCACATCGATGCGGACTCGGCGCTGACACAAGCTGAAGACTTCGCCCGCTACCGTAAAGAGCTGCCATTGTTCCTCGATGCCATGCTGCGCGAGGAGGCCTTGGCGCTTGCGGCGGTGGAGGCGTCCACGGCGTTCCGCCTGGCGGTCTGAGGTATGACGGCGTGCGGATGCAGGGGCCGCGCCAGGACATTCTCATCAGCGTTCAAAGACAAATAACCCGGCTCCGTCAGGCGAAGCCGGGTTTTCCTTGGCAGGTCCGGCTCAGGCGAGCGTCGTCAGCACGCGGTCCGAAGCCCCGGTTTCCGCAAAACGGCTGAAGATGCCGCTGGTGGTGCTGCGCAGCCGCTCGACATCCTCAGGTCCGTAACGGTCCGAACGGTAGCTCATCAGCACGCGAATGGAGCGATCGCCGCCGATCGTCTCTTCCATTACCTCGAACTGCAGCCCCAGCATGGATTCGTGTTTGTCCGGATCGATCTGGCGGAATTCCACCGCCCTGCCATCCGGGCCCGCAAGGGCGCCGTTCAGCTTGTTCTTGGCGTGGATCTGGATGAAGACCTCGAACAAATGGTCGCGACCCGGCGTCATGCCCAGTGCTTCCTCCACGAGATCGATCGGGATTTCGCTGTGTTCCAGCGAGCCATTGATGGTGTTCTTCACCGAGGAAATCAGTTCGCCGACGGTCATCGTTTCCGTGAAACGAACGCGATGGGCGACGACCGTGGTGAAATAACCGATCGTATCGAAATAATTGCTGTCGGTGCGGCCCGAAGCCGAGGTGCCGACCACGAGATCGCTTAGCCCGCCGAGATGGCGCAGCGATGCGGCAATGGCGGCATAGACCACGTTGAACAGCGAGGCGCTGTTCTGCCTGGCAATGGCGTAAAGCCCGTCGCTGACATGTTTTTCCAGCTTGAACTCGATCCAGCCGCCTGCCGGTGCTTCGTCCTGCGATGCCTCATGCGGTGTGCTTTCCTGTCCGTTGAGGGTAAGGCCTCTCGGCGCATCCCGCAACATATCGGTCCAGTAGGCAAGGTGGCTGGAATTGACGCCTGACGCGACCTGTTGTCTTGCAAATTCGTGGAACGGGGCTGGTCTGGTCGCAAAGACCGGGGCCATGCCCGTCGCCCTTGCCCGGTAAGCCTCGGTCAGCTCGTCCATCATCAGGTTCACCGACCATTCGTCCAGCACGATGTGATGGAAGAGGAAGGAAAGCACCTGACGGCCGGTGTGGGGGTCGCGCAGGAAGCGCAGCCGCATCGGCAGTTCGCGCGCTAGATCGAAGCGCCAGCCAGCCTCGGCGTGGCGGTCCACCCCTTCGCTTTCTTCGCTGGTCCAGAACCATTTGTAACCGGGCAGATCATGCATTGGCACGATCCTCTGCAGAACCATATCGTTTTCGACGTAGAAATGGGTCCGCAGGCCAGGATGGCGCTCGATTATATCGAGGAAGGCGCATTCGAAGGCGGTCTCATCGACGGGATCGAGGAAATCGAGCGCGAAGGGAATGTTGAAGATTTCGCCGAAACCGAAAGCGGCATAGGCTTTCCAGAGCGACTTCTGCGCCAGCGAAAGCGGCGCGGTCAGCGAGCCGCTCGCCGTCGCGTCCGCCTGCGCAGGCGCAGCGGTTGCGAGCCGCGTCGCCTGTTTTGCAAGCGTGGCGGCGGTCGGGTAGCTGAACAGATCGTTGAAACGCAGCTCGATGCCGTGATTGGCGAGAAGGCGGCCGATGATGCGGGTCGCGATCAGCGAATGGCCACCGAAATCGAAGAAATCGTCATCCGGCCCCATGTCGGGTGAGACGAGCGCTTCACGGAACTCGGCGAGGATCGTTTCGACGGTGTCGTCCTTCTGAGCGGACGCACTGGGCGAAAGGGCTGCCTGCTGCGGTGCTGCCGCGGCGTCTTGAGGGACGACCTCGGAAAAATCCGTGCCGCCTTCAAGATGGCTGACGAAGCGCTCCAGGAGGAAGGCCGTCGCATGTGGCGATGTTTCCCTGCCGCCCGTCAATTCGAGGCGGATCTCGCCCGCGGCCGTCGGCCCGACGGCAAGTGTCAGGCCGAGGCCGGATTGCAGGGAGGGCAGGGGCAGGTGCTCGAAGTGAAGACCATGCTCCGATATGGCCTGCACAGGTGTCGCAAGCGCCTGCAGCGTTAAGGTGACCTTTGCGCCTCCATTGTCGGTTCGTTGCTCCAGCCCCGATAGCACGGCATTTTCAGCCTGTTCGGGCGATTGGTCGCGGGTGATCGCTATCCGCGCCACGGACTCGGCTGAAATCGGTGTGGCTGCGCCGAGGCCGGGCCGCAGGCGAAGGGTTACTGTTTCGGGGCCGCCGCTTCTTGCCAGGAAAAGCGCAAAACGCGATCCGGCACGCGCGAGGATCGCGTTTGCAGCCGTGGAGCTGTGGAGGCCGAGCAGGGAAGCCGCAAGGTCGACGCCATGGCTATGGCTCGCAGGCCTGTCAATTGTGTTCTGCCGCAGCGCCACGACGGTCGAGCCGGTGGCTGGACGTTGCAGCCAGCCAAGCGGAAGCGGGTCGACGCTGTCACTTTCGACCGCACGCGGCGAAAGCGGTTTCGGCGTTCCACCGGCATAGGCCGCCGTAATACCGTCCAGCAGGATCTGCGGCGAGAGGACCTCGCCCAGCAGGGCATGGACCAAAAATGCCAGCAGGATTTCACCTTCGCTCAAAAGCACGACGGCCTGGAAAGGCGGGTCGGTCTCGGCATCAAAGGGCCTCCCCTGAAGGTCGTGCAGCAAAGTCAGTGCCTCCTCTGCCGAGGGGACATGCAGCAGCTGCACGATGGATGCGGATGGAGCCTCAATACTCTTGGCAAGCGTACCGTTCTCGCCAAAGGCAAAGCGCGCACGAAGCTCGGGCCAGACCTCACAAACCGTCTTCAGTGCCGAGGTTAGACGCAGCAGATCGCATTCTTCACCGATCCGATAGGCGAGAAGCTGCCGAAAGACCTGATCGGGATCCTGAAACTGTTCGAACCAGACCCGTTCCTCATATTGGCTCGGCGGGGCCTCCCCTTCGTTGTCGAAGCCTTCTTCGATGCGACGTGCGAGCATACGTGTGTTGTCTGCTGCCATGGTCCTCTCCTTGGTATAGTCGGAAATCGCGCTCCGGCGCGAAACGTGCCGGTTCGCGGGATCAATGTCCCGCGCGCGACCGTTCGATGAGTGCCTGCCACGCGGCAAGCGTTGGCCGCCGGGCCAGATCGTCATAAGCGAGCCGCGCTCCCGCAAGCTGTGAAAGCGGCTGCATCAGGCGCATGAGGGCAAGCGAATGAAGTCCATAGCCGAACAGGTTGTCCCCCGGTTCGATATCGCGCACTTCATCTTCCAGAACCCTTGCGAGAAGGGCTCTGAGTTGCGTCATAATCGCTTCCGCATCCCGCATGGCAGCCGTCGTGATTGCCGGGTTACTCATCGAAATGATCGTGAACGCCGCTCGCGCCGCGGCGCCAGTAGCCGGAAGCACGGGTCCATTTGGGGTTGGCGCCAAATTCCTCGACCAGAAGGGCGCGAACCGCCTTTGCGGTCTTCGATTCGCAGGCGACCCAGCTGAAGAAATCGCCCTTTGGCAGCTCGAGCTGGCGCAGGGCGCTCGTTAATGCGTCCTGGTCGGTTCCGTTGTCCGGCCTCTGCGTTATCCAGACGATCGATGCGTCCGCCCTGGTTACGAGCTCCATCCGGTCCGCCTCCGTCTCGGCTTCGATCAACGCCACGACGGGTGTGCCGGCAGGCATCTCCTCCAGTCGCCGTGCCAGCGCGGGAAGGCCGGTATCGTCGGCGATCAGCAGGTGCCAGTCATAGGTGAAGGGAACGGTGAAGGAACCGCGTGGGCCGGCGATCCACGCCTTGTCACCAACTTTCGCGCTCTTCGCCCAGTTGCTGGCCGGGCCATCGTGATGGGTGGCGAAATCGATGGCGAGTTCGCCTTTTTCGGCATCGAAGCTGCGCGGCGTGTAGTCACGCGCCAGCGGCCGCGGCGCGCCTTCCGGGAATTCAATGCCGTTCGGGCCGATCACCGGCAGGGTCGGTTCGGTTTGGCCGGGCTGGGGGAAGAACATTTTGACGTGGTCGTCAAAGCCGAGGCTCGTAAAGCCCTCCAGTTCCGGCCCGGACAGCACGATGCGTACCATGGACCGGCTGAGTTTTTCGGTCCGCGCCACGTCCAGCGCGCGCAGCTTCACGGCGTGGCGGTGGCGTTTGGGAGTGCGGTCCGGAAGGGCGGAATCCATGGTTTCTGGCATGCTCATGCTGCTGTCTTTCCTGGGATGACGCCGACGGGTTCGGCGGTCTCGCTGTCCCGGGTCGGCGTGCCGGATGATCGCGCGTTGGGGTTCTCATCCGGCGCGATATTCCGGCGTCGTTGCGTCAAGATGCGCGGACCATAACAGGCGGTTTCCGCCCCGGCAATATAAGTTTCTTCGAAAACTCAAGTTTATGCCCGGCACGTGATCGTGCCGGGATTTGTCGGGCAGAAAGGTGGTCAGCGGCGGCCTGCCCAGCTTTCCACTTCATCCAATGTATGGAGCGCGCTCGGAATGGAAGGCGTCGTCACCCTGGTGGAATCGAGGAAAACAATTCTTTTCTCGCGTGCCGGTTTTACGAAACGCTCCCAGCCGGGAATGATCTTTTCAAGCGCGGCGCGGGTTCCCGCCTCGCCGCGGGCTGGGCTGGTATAGCTGTTCATCACCACAAGCAGATCGGGATTGAGCTTGCCGAATGCTTCGGCACTCAGCGGCATCATCAGGGTCGAGCCCATTCCGCCCGAAGAGGCGGTACTGTCGATCTTCAACCTGACATAACCGAGATCCTCTATTGCCTGCACCGCGCCGGACATGTTCCCCACGGCGTTGATCTGGTCCGTCAGCAGGATCGCGAGATAAGTCTTGCCGTTGATATCTTCACCCAGCGTCTTTTTGACGGCGGCGAGCTTGGTGTCATAAATCTTCCGACGCTCAGCGAAGACATCGCTTCGCCCAACCAGACCTGCAAGGTCTTCCTCCACGCTGAAGCCATAGGCTTTGCCGGCGCTTGCCTTTTGCAGATAGACCGGTGCGACTGTGGAGAGCTGTTCGGCCTTGCCGCTGTCCATTTCCGTGGCGACGATGAGGTCCGGTTGCAGCGCCCGCAGCTTTTCGAGGTCGATTTGGCCGACAGCGCCGAAACCCTTCGGTTTCGCGTGGCCTTCGCCAAGAACGGTATCAATGAAATCGACGGCGGTTGCGAATTTGCCGTCGCTGTTGCGGCCATAGGCGCCGACCACGTCAGCGCGAAGATCCATCAGCGGCACGCCCAGAAGCGGCTCGTGCATGACGACAATGCGCTGCGGCTTTTCCGGAACGGAGACGGTGCGGCCGGCGGCATCGGTCACGCTGCGCTCGGCGGCGAGACTCGTTCCGGCGGCCAGAAGTGCGGCGACGAGGATGGCAATTCGCATGGCATTCCCTTTATTCGATATATTAGTGAGCGTCGGTTCTGCGCAACGCCTGCAGGCGCAGCGTGAGGATGAAGAGCGGCACGCCGATCAGCGTCAGCGCAAGGCCAATCGGCATCGGCACATCCGCCACCAGCCCGCGCGAGAGCGCATCGGCGGCGACCACCAGAATGCCGCCGGTAAGGCCCGACAGGAAAAGCCTGGCACGGCCGACGGCGGGCGAAACGAAGGTGGCGAGATGCGGGGCGATGACGCCGAGAAATGTCAGCGGGCCGACGGCGGTAACGGAGGAGGCGCTTAGAATTACCGCGAACAGAATGACGAGCGGTCGCGAATGCCTGACGGTTTCTCCGAGTGCCATGGCCATCTCGCTGCCAAGATCGAAGACGGCAAGCGCCCGGCCAATGAGGAAAATGCCGGCAAGGCTTGCTGCAAAGAGGGGACCAAAAACGATGATGGTCGGCCAGCTTGCCTGAAACAGCGAACCGGCCATCCAGTCCGCCAGCGAAAGCGAGGCTTCGGCTGGCGTATAGAGCAGAAGCACCGATGAGACAGAGGAAAGCGCCGACTCAATTGCGATGCCCATCAGCAATATGGCAAGGCCGCTCGAGCGTTCGCGCCCGACAAGCGCGATCAAAAGGAAGGCCACGGCCAGGCCTCCGCCGACAGCCGCAAGAGCCACCAGCGTCTTGGGGGCCGTCGGCACCAGCACCAGAAGCAGCATGATGGTGGTCATCGACCCCTGGCTCAGCCCGAACAGGCCGGGATCGGCGAGCGGATTGCGCGCGACGGATTGCAGCATCGCGCCTGCCAGCGCCACGCTCCAGCCAGCCATGAAGCCGAGCAGGATGCGCGGCAGCCGTACCGTCCACAGCGCATAGGCCTGATCATCGCCGAGATGCCCGCCGGCAAACCCGTGCAGGAGATCAATAAGGCCCGTTTCGGTATTGCCGAGGCTGACGGACACGGCGGCGATCGTCAACGCCAGCGCAATCAGCGTCAGGCCGGCCGTCAGATTGCCAATGCCGATCTGCAGCCCGCCGGGCAACCTGAGAACGGCTTTCCCGTCCGTGGCAAAATCCCGTTTCACGATAGCCCCCTTGCCGAAGGCGACAGATAGAAACGCTTGACGATGACGATGAAAACGAGGCCGCCAAGCAGGTCCATGAACAGCCCGGTATTGACCACGTAGGGCGCAAACAGGGTTTGCGCGCCAAGATCGGCGAGCACGCAGATGCTCGCGCCGACAAGCGCGGAGGCCGGCAAAGCAAGCGTGAAATTCACGCCGACCAGCGGCCGGATCATATGTGGCACGATAAGGCCGACGAACCCGATCGGGCCGCAGATCGCTACCGCCGAGCCTGACGCCAGCATGGTGCCAAACAGTGCGAGCCGGGAAATACGCGTGACATTCACGCCGGCGGAAGTGGCTTTTTCCGCCCCCAGCAGAACGAGCGTCAGCGGCCGCGCGACCGAGAGCAAAATCACCATTGCAATGGCGCCGATCCACCAGAAATCGGTGAGCCGTTCGATATAGACATGGTTGATATTGCCGCCAACCCAGCTCAGGAATTCGGCCCGACGCGTGGGGTTGGAAAGAAGCAGGGCGTTTGTCACGCCGATCAGCAGCATGGAAACCAGCGCTCCGGAAAGGATGAGCGACAGACCGCGCGGATCGTTCACCCGCCCGGCAAGACGCGCGACAACGAAGCAGGCGGCAAAACCGAAGCCGGCGCCCGCAAGCGCGGCAAGGCCCTGTGCCTCAGCAGAGAGATCGAACAGCAGCGCGCCGGCGATCACGAAAAGCGTCGCTCCGGCATTCAGCCCAAGGGTCGAGGGCGAGGCGAGGGGATTGCGGGCAAGCCCCTGCAGCACGCAGCCGCTGACGGCGGTTGTGGCGCCCACATAGATGGCGATCAGCGACCGTGGAATTTGCTGATAGAGGAGCACCGATTGTTCATAGCTGTCGGCCTCCCCGCGCCAGAGTGTCGCCATGACTTCGGCAGGCGGCATGTCGCCGGACATGACGAACAGATTGACGGCGAGGATGGCGGCCAGCAACAGCGCCGCGCCAAGGATCAGCGTTATTTTCGCGATCATGCCGGAATGGCCTGTTCCTGTCGTTCCAGCCGGGGCACGCAGATGAGACGCCCCTGTCTGGAAAATATATCGGCTTCGAGGTCGAAGATTTCGGCGACATTTTCGGGTGTGACCGTGTCTGCTACCGGCCCTGATGCCAGAACCTGCCCGGCCTTCAGCATGATGACGTCGTCGGCGAAAGTGGCGGCGAGGTTGAGATCGTGCAGCACGACGATAACGGTCTTGCCGTGCCTGTCGGTCAGCTCGCGCACAAGGCCAAGAACGGCATATTGATATTTCATGTCGAGATGGTTGACCGGCTCGTCCATCAGGATCACGTCCGTATCCTGCGCCAGCACCATGGCGATGAAGGCGCGCTGGCGCTGCCCGCCGGAAAGCGTGTTGACCTGCGCTCTCGCCTTGTCCTCCAGCCCGACTGTCTTCAGCGCCCCGGCGAAAAGCGCCCGGTCACGCTCGCTCGGGCCGCCAGCAAGGCCGTAGCGTGCATAACCGGCAAGCTCGATCAACTCGCCGAGCGTCATATAGTCGGGGCAATGGCATTCCTGCGGCAGATAGGCGATGCGGCGCGCGAGATCCCTGCGTCCGATGTCGCCCAGCGAACGCTCGCCAAGCCTTATCGCGCCCGATGACAAAGGCACGAAACCCATGATGGTTTTCAACAGCGTCGACTTGCCACAGCCATTGGGGCCGACCAGCGCCGTGACGCGACCGCTGTGGAAGCGGCAAGAAAGCCCTCGCAGGACGGGAACGTGGCCATAGCTGGCGTGAAGGTCCGTGGCGTCAAGCACCGGATACAACTCCTGTTAGTTATGCGCTCATGCGTCGAGACGCCACATGAGGACTATAAGTCTTTGAATTTTAATATCGAACCTGCGGGAAACGGGCTCCTTTCCGGCGGGCGCGACACTCTGGTCTTGAAGTGACACTAAACTATAGTAAAACTCTCCACAAATCGAAATTTGCCGATTCAACGCGCGGTTTTCTTCCCGGATATTTCAGTCGAGGTGCATCATGTCAGTCGCAGCCAAGCTTCATGTGGGCATGTCGCTGGCCCCAACCTGGCTCAGCGGCGAAGCATGGCGTCGAGCCGACAGCGATATAAATCGGGTATTTTCCAGCGATTATTTCGTCGATCTGGCACAGCGCGCGGAAGCTGCGCATGTGGACTTCGTGTTCCGGCCGGATACGCTTTTCCTGCGCACCGAGGGGCTGGAAACCGGCGCCGGATTTGCCAGCATGGACCCGACCATGCTTCTTTCGGCCATTGCGCGGGAAACGAGCCATGTCGGCCTGTTGTCCACCGTATCGACCACATTTCTGCCGCCCTATGTGGTGGCCCGCCAGCTTCAGTCGTTGAACTGGCTCAGCAATGGCAGGGCCGGGTGGAACATCGTCACGGCACTTGAGGGGCACGAAAATTTCGGCCTGAGAGAAATGCCGTCACCGCAGGAGCGTTATGGACGCGCCGCCGAATTCACGCAGGTCGTGCAGCAGCTCTGGGCGAGTTTTCCAAATGAAGCCCTTAAACTCGACAGGGAAAGCGGGCGATTTGCCGATTCCTCGCTGGTGCGCCCGGTAGCGCATGAGGGCAGGCATTTCAGTGTGAAAGGGCCGCTCAACCTGCCAGCCCACGCCAGCCGCATTCCGCTGGTGCAGGCCGGTGCGTCTCCCGAGGGGCGCGATTTCGCCTCTTCGGTGGCGGATGCAGTCTTTGCTTCCACGCCGGACATGCGGGCAGCCATCGAACTGAGAGCGGACTTACGGCGGCGCGCCGAAGGACATGGCCGTGAGCCTGACGGGGTGAAGCTGATGCCGGGCCTCAGCCTATATCTGGCGGATAGCGGCAAGGAGGCGCTTGAACTATTTTCTGAGACCCATGCCCGCGCCAACCGCGCCCGCACCCTGGCGTCGGTTCTCGACATGACGGGCCTCGACCTCACCGACTGGCCGCTCACGCGGCTGGTCACCGCTTCCGACCTGCCGCCGCCGCCCGAAAGACCGCGAAGCCGCACCCATGCTGGACTGCTGCGCAGGCTGATTGAGCGGGAGACGCTAAGTGTCGCGGAATTACTGCGGCGGCCGGAGGTGATGGGATCCGGCCATTGGCAGATCGTCGGCACCGTTGAAGATGCCTTTAAGGGCATCCGTGAATGGGCGGCCGCAGGGGCAATCGACGGTTTTGTCGCGGTGCCCGGCGGCTCGGTGGCATCCATGCGGCTGGTGCTGGAGCGGCTGTTGCCGAAACTTGCCGATGCCGGGCTTTTCCGCACCGCCTATTCCGGCCGCACCTTTGCGGAGCATCTGGCCGAAGGTGTCTAGCCGCCACCGGATTCGGCGGTTGCCTGCCGGGCGGCCTCGATCAGTCGCGAAAAATGCCGTTCCGCTTCGGCGGTAGCCACGAAGGAGACGGTGGTGACGACACAACAGAGTTCGCCCTGGGCATCGAAAACCGGCGCCGCCTTGCCCGTCAGGGCGGAGAACAGATGTTCATTGAGTTCGGCGCCGCCCGTCTCGCGGATGGTTTCGAGAATGCCGGCAGCAGGAGGAGAGCCGCGAAAGGCGGGTGGTTGCAGCCTGCGCACGGCAGCCACCCTGTCCGGTGGCAGATAGGCCTGAAAAACCAGACCGCAGGCGCTGTTGTCCAGCGGCAGAACATCGCCAAGAGCGACGGTGCTGATGGAAAAGCTGGCGCTTCGCGCCCACCGCACCACGGTCGGGCCGCGCTCGGTCCAGATCGCCACGCCGCAGCTGGCGCCGATTTGCGCGGCAAGCGCCTTCATCTCACGTCCGGCGGTTTCGACCGGGTTGATTCGTCGGAGGGCGCTGATGCCGATGCCCAGCGCTGCGGGGCCGAGATCGTAACTGCCGCTTGCGGGATCCTGTATCACCAGTCCCTCCCGCACGAGGCTTTGCATGTAACGATGCGCGGTGGAGCGACCGGTGCCGGCGCGTTTAGCAAGTTCGCCAAGCGCAAGCCCCGTATCGGACCTGGAGAGAAGATTAAGAAACCGCGCCGCAATCGATACGGATTGAATAAGCGCCGAGCGCTTTTCACCTTCGTTTTCCGGCCGTTCTTCGGTGTCGTCATCCATGGCGTTCAAGGTCGTGCCCCACTCTTTCGAGAATGCCTAACGCATTGCGACGAAAATCGGAATGGCTGTCTTCAGCCTTTTCAATGACTTCTCCGGCCGGGCTGCCATGGCGGAGAAGGCGGTCCCTTAAACTTTGTTGTAAATATGGCACATCCCGTTACGGAAGCCTGCTTGTCCGCAATACGGAACGCATTCTCTATTGCGAAACGGATAACGCTTCCGTTACTTGAATATGACTTTAATACTCATGTTTATTTGGGGTGTATGATGGGGTTTAGCTCTAATGGCCGTTTGATGAGCGGGGTCAGTGTTCTGACGTTGGCGACATTGTTCGTGACGCCGGTTGTCGGTCAGGATCAGCAGGCTGATACAGCAGGGACGACCGTGTTGAAGCCGATTGTCGTGACCGGTGAAAAAGTGGCGCGCGACATGAAGAACACGGCCTCGTCCGTGTCAGTCAAAACCGCCGAGGAGATCAAAAAGGAAAAGACCGGCGATCCGACCGTATCCGAGGCGATCAAGGATATTCCGAACGTCGTCTACACCGACAACGTCAGTGCCCCCATCATTCGCGGACAGGACACGCAGGGCCCGAATACCGGCTCCATCGCCTTCTTCACCGGTACGGTGCCGCGCGCGACGATCAATGTGGACGGTCACTATCTCGGGTATAACGAGTTCATCTACGGGGCGACGTCCATATGGGATGTCGACACCATCGAGGTGTTCCGCGGGCCCCAGACGACCTCGCAGGGCGCCAACGCCATTGCCGGCGCCATCCTTGTCAACACCAAGGACCCGACCTTTACGCCGGAAGCCAGCTATCAGGCGGAAATCGGCAACTATCACCAGAAGCGTGGTTCCTTCGCCTTTTCCGGCCCGCTGATCGAAGACGAGCTGGCGGCGCGCATGGCGATCGATTATTCCGGCCGCGATACCTTCATCGATTACATCAATTCCGCCTTTGCGCATGAGGGAACGGACCAAAACTTCAAGGAATTCAACGGTCGCTTCAAGCTTCTTTGGGAACCGTCTGAAATTCCCGGTCTTTCCACAAAGCTGACCTATTCCTACAACGCCTCCAACCGGCCAAGCCAGGAAGCGGCGTCGCGTCCCTTCGAAGATCTCAACCACATCACCACGACGATGCCGAATTTCAGCCAGTATACCAATACGGGCATTCTCGACATCAATTACGATTTCGAGAACGGCGTGAAACTGTTCAACCAGACCCAGTTTTCCGACTCCACCGCCAAACGCCGGGTCGGCATCGCCAACAACGGCGACGCCGATGTCGATCTCAGGAACACGTCGCATGAAACGCGCGTCACCTTCGGCGATCAGGAGGATGTTCTGAGCGGTGTCGCCGGCATTTTTTATGCGCACACGAAAGCCGACGAGGTGCTTTATCTGCGCGGCACCTCTCGCTTCAGCGACACCAAGGACAATCTCGGCCTCTTCAGCGAGCTGAGCTATCGGCTGACCGACCAGTGGACCCTGACGGGTGGCCTGCGCTACCAGCAGGACCAGATTCAGCGCGCCGGTTACCGGACGCTCAGCGCCACCAGCAGAAGTTCGGTCAATTATGACGAAACCTTCTCTGAAATCCTGCCCAAGGCGTCTCTCGCCTATGCCATCAATGATGATTGGACTGTCGGCGGTCTTGTCAGCCGCGGGTACAATCCCGGCGGCGTCGCATTCGACCTGACCACCAGCAAATGGCGGAGCTTCGACAAGGAAACCATCTGGAACTACGAAGTGTTCACCCGCGCCAGCCTGCTCGATGACGCACTGACGGTAAACGGCAATCTGTTCTACATGGACATGAAGAACGCCCAGTTTAACGTACCGGTCGTCGTCTCCACCGGCATCAGCGAATCCTACACCGTTAACGCCGAAGAAGCCCATGCCTATGGTCTGGAAATTGGCGCGGATTATCGGGTACTCGACAATCTCACGCTGAAAGCCAGCGCCGGTCTGCTGAAGACGAAGATCGACGAGATTTCCAGCAATGCCGCCTATGTCGGCAAGGAGTTCGCCAAGTCGCCGGGATACAGCTTCACCGTCGGCGCAAGCTGGGACGTGACGGACAAGTTCACCGTGTCCGGGCAGGTCCGCCATCTCGACGGCTATTATTCCGATACGGACAACAAGGCCGTCTATGCGATCGATCCCTACACGATCGCGGATGTGCGGGCGAGCTACAAGTTCCAGGACGAACTCGAGTTCTACGCTTACGTCAAGAACGTCTTCGACGAGCGCGCGCCGACCCTTATGAAGGAAAACCGCGGCATCGGCGGCATCGAGGCGAGCATGACCGAACCGCGCATGTTCGGCATCGGGGTGCGCGGCACATTCTGAGCCAAAAGCGAACCCGACAAACAAAGAGGCCTTCGAAGCGATCTTCGGAGGCCTCTTTCTTGACGGAACCGCTACGGTCCATAACCCTCAGAAAAACGCCTGAATGCCCGTCTGGGCCCGGCCGAGGATCAGCGCGTGCACGTCATGCGTGCCTTCATACGTGTTGACCGTTTCGAGGTTCTGCGCGTGGCGCATGACGTGATATTCGATCTGGATGCCGTTGCCGCCATGCATGTCGCGGGCCTGGCGGGCGATATCCAGCGCCTTGCCGCAATTGTTGCGCTTGACGATGGAAATCATTTCCGGCGCCATCTTGTGCTCGTCCATCAGCTGGCCGACGCGCAGCGATGCCTGAAGGCCGAGCGCGATCTCGGTCTGCATGTCGGCGAGCTTCTTCTGGTAAAGCTGCATGCCGGCAAGCGGCTTGCCGAACTGCTTGCGGTCGAGACCATATTGCAGGGCACGGAACCAGCAATCTTCGGCAGCGCCCATGACGCCCCAGGAAATGCCGTAGCGGGCGCGGTTGAGGCAGCCGAAGGGGCCCTTCAGGCCGGACACGTTGGGCAGCAGTGCGTCTTCGCCGACTTCGACGCCATCCATGACGATTTCGCCTGTAATGGAAGCGCGCAGCGAAAGCTTGCCGCCGATTTTCGGTGCTGAGAGGCCTTTCATGCCCTTTTCGAGCACGAAACCGCGGATCTGGTTGTCATGGGCTTCGGATTTGGCCCAGACCACGAAGACATCGGCGATCGGTGCGTTGGAAATCCACATTTTCGAACCGCGCAGACGATAACCGCCCTCAATCTTTTCAGCACGGGTCTTCATGCCGCCCGGATCGGAGCCGGCATCCGGCTCGGTGAGGCCGAAACAGCCGATCAGTTCGCCCGAGACGAGGCCGGGCAGGTATTTCTTCTTCTGCTCATCCGAACCGTAAGCGAAGATCGGGTGGATGACGAGCGAGGACTGCACACTCATCATCGAGCGGTAACCGCTGTCGATCCGCTCCACCTCGCGGGCGACGAGACCATAGGCCACATAGCTCGCATTCGCCGCCCCATATTCTTCCGGCAGGGTAACGCCGAGAAGGCCTTGCCGGCCCATCAGGCGGAACAGTTCCGGCTCGGTGGTTTCAGAAAGATAGGCTTCGGAGATACGCGGCAGAAGCTCCGATTTGCCGAAGGCGGCCGCGGCGTCGCGTATCATCCGCTCGTCGTCAGTCAGTTGGTCTTCGAGCAGGAAAGGATCCTGCCAATTGAATGCTACGCGTTCGCTCACTTTATGCCTCCGGATTTGCTGGCCGGATTATTCGTATTCAGCCCGGATGGCACAAGCCATGTTTACTCATTTTTGCATTACATATAGTAATGGCTCATGACATCTCTCAGCCGCAAACTCCTGCCATCCACAAGTGCGCTTGCCGCTTTCGATTCCGTTGCCCGTCTCGGCAGCTTTTCCGCCGCCGCAGATGAGCTGGCGCTGACGCAGGGGGCAATCAGCCGGCAGGTTATGTCACTGGAAGAACAGCTTGGCGTGCGGCTCTTCGACCGCGGCGCACGCGGCGTGGCGCTGACGGCGGAGGGGCAGATCTACGCAAAATCGATCGCGGCGGCGCTCGGCGAGATACGCTCAGCTTCGCTGCAGATCATGACCAAAACGCATGGCAATACGCTCAACCTCGCCATGCTGCCCACCTTCGGCACCCGCTGGCTTCTGCCGCGTATACCGGATTTCGTGGCGAACCACCCGGAGATCACCATCAATTTTGCGACCCGCATCGGCCAGTTCGATTTCGAGCGTGAGCAGCTGGATATGGCAATCCATATCGGCCAGGCCGATTGGCCAGGCGCGGAAAGCACCTTTCTGATGCATGAAATGGTGGCGCCGGTGTGCAGCCCGCAGTTCCTCAGCGTTCATCCGGTGGAAAAGGGAGAAGACATCGCTGCCCTGCCATTGCTGCACATGGCCTCGCGGCCGGGCGCATGGGGCCACTGGTTCGAAAGCCTCGACCTGTCACTCGTCTTGCCGCAGGGCATGC
The DNA here is from genome assembly GCF_017357485.1 of Rhizobium sp. ZX09. Classification (NCBI taxonomy): domain Bacteria; kingdom Pseudomonadati; phylum Pseudomonadota; class Alphaproteobacteria; order Hyphomicrobiales; family Rhizobiaceae; genus Rhizobium; species Rhizobium sp. ZX09. Next base: position 306,296 of record NZ_CP031364.1, on the reverse strand, counting down.
GCTTCGAACAGTTTTCCAGCGTTGCGCAGGCCTGCATCGCCGGCCTCGGCGTCGCGCTGATGCCGCTCTTCCTCATCGATAACGAGTTGAAATCGAAGCAGCTGGTCAAAGCCTTCGATCATCAGGCCAGAAGCCCGAGCTCGTATTACGCGGTGGCCCCGCTTTCACGCGCCAACCACGTCCCGGTCGTCCTGTTTCGGGATTGGCTGGTGCGTCAGGTGGAGGCTTATCGCGCAGCCAGTACCCAGAGCGCGTAAAAATAATCGCTCTTTTTTCGGGCATTTAACCTTTGTGCCCAGCTTTTCGCCCTATTTTGCCAGCGCAGGACTCGACAGCGGTTCGCGCCTCGATTATCGTGATTAAACGTTTAATCAGCCCTTCAGGACCATTATGGCGTCGTCACGGCCTGCCACCAATCTGAGCGCGATAGCAGCGGCACTCGGCGTGTCGGTGGCAACCGTGTCCAATGCGCTGTCCGGCAAGGGCCGCGTTTCGCCCGAACTGGTGGAACGTATCCGCAAGACGGCGAGCGAGCTGGGCTATGTGCCGAGTTCGGCGGGCAGGGCGCTTCGCACCGGCAGATCGGGCGTTCTCGGGCTCGTCCTGCCCGATATTGCCAATCCTCTCTTTCCACAGATTGCGCAGGCCATCGAGAAGGCGGCTGTCAACGCGGGTTATGGCGTGCTGATCGCCGATGCGCGCGGTGAGATCGCCATGCAGACGGATGCGATCGACCGGCTGATCGAGCGTGGGGTGGACGGCATGGTGATCGTTCCCCGACGTGGCACACGCATTTCCGGCGTTGATTGTCCGGTGGCCGTCATCGACAGCCCGTCGACACCGGGAAATACCGTTGCTGCCGACCATTGGGATGGCGGCCGGCAGGTGGGTGAATATCTTGCGAGCCTCGGCCATCGCAAGGTGGTGCTGGTCGGCAAGAACAGGGATTCCAATGTTCAGAATGACCGTCTCGGCGGCATTCGCGATGGTCTCGGCAAAACATGCCTGGCCCAGACGCTCTGGATCGATGGCATTGAAAAGGCCGGTGGCGCGGGCTGCCGGCTGGGCCTTGCGGAGAAAGTTGCCGAAGGTTTCACGGCCTTTGCCGCCGTATCCGATCTGCACGCGCTGCGCGTGCTGACCGAATTGCAGCGCGCGGGAATCGAGGTGCCGGAAGAGGCGAGTGTCACCGGCTTCGACGATCTTATCTTTTCTGCCGTGGTCACCCCGCCCTTGACGACCATGCGCATGGATATGGGCCGCATCGCCGATCTGGCCGTTGGCGCGCTTTTGCGCGCGATCGATGGCGCCGGAGAAAACGGGGCCGTCGTCGACGTCACGGCGGATGTTTCGAAAGTACCGATGGCGCTGATCATGCGCGGCTCCACCGGCAAGACAAAGCATGATGCGATTGAAGCCAAGAACACGACAGCAGGAGAACTCACACCATGAAAAAGATCATTCTCGCATCGGGCACCGCCCTGATGCTGACGATGGGAGCCGCTGAGGCCCAGGACAAGACGTTGACGATCTCGGTCTACGCCTTCGCGCAGGATGAATTCAAGGAACTGGTCTATACGCCCTTCGAGCAGAAATGCGGCTGCAAGCTCGTCGTCGAGACCGGCAACAGCGTCGAGCGTCTGGCCAAGATGGAGGCCAACAAGGCCAGTCCGGTCGTCGATCTCGCCATCGTCTCCATGGCCGATGCGCTGTCGGCCACCCGCAAGGACCTGATCCAGAAGATCGATGCTTCCAAGGTTCCGAATATTGAAAAGCTCTATGACATCGCCAAGGACCCGAATGGCGACGGCATGAGCGTCGGCGTCAATTTCTATGCCACATCGATTGTCTACCGCACCGACAAGATGAAGATCGACAGCTGGGCCGATCTTTTGAAGGACGGTATCGTCGACCACGTCGCTTTCCCGAATGTCACCACCAACCAGGGCCCGCCGGCGCTTTACATGCTGGGCAAGGCTATCGGCAAGGACACGCCCGATCTTGCCGGCGCTATCGAGGCCGTGGGCGAAAAGAAGGGCGATATCGTCACCTTCTACGTCAAGTCCTCGCAGCTGGTGCAGCTCATGCAGCAGGAGGAAATCTGGGCAGCGCCGATCGGCCGCTTCTCCTGGGCGCCTTTCACCAAGCTCGACCTGCCGCTCGCCTGGGCAACGCCCAAGGAAGGCCAGACCGGCGGCATGAATGTGCTCGTCGTGCCGAAGGGCGCGAAGAACGAGGATCTTGCGCTGCAATTCATGGATTTCTGGCTCTCGACCGACGTCCAGAAGGCGCTGGCGGAAAAGCTGGTGGACAGCCCGACCAACAGGGAAGTCAAGGTTTCCGACGAGGTGGCGAACAACATCACCTATGGCGATGAAACCGCCCGCAGCCTGCAGCTCATTCCTTCCGACGTAACGCTCGATAACCGCGACAAGTGGCTGTCGGAGTGGAACGCCAAGGTGGGGCAGTAACAAGCTCGAAGGGGCGGGAATGGGTTACGTGCTGGCGCACGTCACCCCCCTCTGTCCTGCCGGACATCTCCCCCACAAGGGGGGAGATCGATATGCCGGCACCCACTGACGCCAAATGAACAAGTCCTCCGCCAAACGTAGCCGGCGGAATTTCAAGACCGGAGAATGCCATATGTTTCAGAACCGGGCCGAAGCGCTGGCGCTTGCCTTGCCCGCCGCAATTTTCGCGGCGGCGGTCTTTCTCGTGCCGGTCTTCATGCTTTTGTCGGAAGGCTTTCGCACCGCTGACGGCTGGACATTGTCGGCCTATGGCGCTTTCTTTTCCGATCCGCTGAACCAGACGGTTTTCCTGCGCACGCTGAAGCTCGGCGCGCTCGTCACCGTCGTTTCGGCGGTGGTGGGCTACGCGGCGGCTTTCGCCATCGTCAACCTGTCGCCGGCCAGGAAGGGCCATGTGGTCAACCTCGTCGTGCTGCCGCTGATGATTTCGCCGGTCGCCCGCACCTATGCCTGGATCGTCATTCTCGGCAGAACCGGCATCGTCAACCAGGCGCTGCAGGCGGTGGGCCTCAGCGACGGGCCAATCCGCATCCTGTTTTCCGAAACGGCCGTCTTCATCGGCCTTCTGCAACTGTTCCTGCCATTGATGATCATCTCGCTCATCAGCGCGCTGGAGAACATGCCGAAGGATACGATCGCTGCTGCCCGCGTTCTCGGCGCCAACTGGTTTCAGGTGTTCTGGAAGGTCATCCTGCCGCTCACCCGGGAAGGGCTCGTCGTCGGCGGCACGCTGGTCTTCACCGGTTCGCTGACCGCCTATATCACGCCCGCCATTCTCGGCGGGTCCAAGGTGCTGATGCTGGAAACCCTGCTTTACCAGCAGGTCACGGTTTCCAATAATTTCGTCGCCGCCAGCGTCATCGCCTTCATCCTGATTGTCATGAGCTTTGCCGCCAATATCCTCTTGAAGCGCATCGCCACTGCGAGGAACAAGAAATGACCCGGCAGCTCTTCATTCCGCTCACGCTTCTGCTTGTCGTCGGCTTCCTCATCGGGCCGTTTCTCATCATCGTTGCGGCCTCGTTTTCGGCCGGGGATACGCTCGCCTTTCCGCCGCAGGGCTTTTCGCTGAAGTGGATCGCGAAGGTCTTTACGGTCGAAAGCTTCCGCGAGAGCTTTGCGATGTCGATGTTCCTTGCCATCGGCGGCACGTTTACGGCGCTCATTCTCGGCATTCCCGCTTCCTACGCCATGTCGCGCTACAAACTGCCCTTTAGCGAGACGGTGCGCACCATCGTGTCCGCGCCGATCATCGTGCCGGGCATTATCGTGGGTCTTGCGCTGCTGCGTTACTTCGTCGTGCCCTTCGGCATCGGCATCACGCTTGCTTTGTTTCTCGCCCACACCGCGCTCATCCTGCCCTATGCGGTGCGCGTGGTTTCGGCCAGCCTCAACAATCTGCGCTCCGATATCGAGGAGGCGGCGGTGCTGCTCGGCTCGTCGCGGCTTGGCGCATTTTTCCGCGTTGTGCTGCCGAATATCCGCGGCGGCATCCTGTCGGCCTTCATTCTCGGTTTCGTGACGAGTTTCAACCAGGTGCCTGTGTCGCTGTTCCTGTCCGGTCCCGGCGTGCGCACGCTGCCTATCGACATGCTGGGCTACATGGAAATCGTCTTTGATCCTTCCGTGGCCGCCCTTTCCTCGCTGCTCGCCTTCCTTTCCATCGGCATCGTTTTCATGGCCGAACGTTTCCTGGGGTTCTCCCGTTATGTCTGACGCAAATTATCTTTCGCTGCAAAAAATCTCGCTCGCCTATGGCGGCAATGTCGCCGTCAAGGATCTCGATCTCGATATCCGCAAGGGCGAATTGCTCGCACTTCTCGGGCCCTCCGGCTGCGGCAAGACCACGACGATGCGCGCCATCGCCGGGCTGATGCCGGTGGCTGCCGGGCGGATCAATCTCGATGGCGCCGATATTACCCGCGTTGCGGCCAACAAACGCGCCGTCGGGCTGGTGTTCCAGTCCTATGCGCTCTTCCCACATCTGACGGTCTATGAAAACGTCGCCTTCGGCCTGAAACTCAAGGGAATGAGCGGCAAGGCGCTGGAGGACAAGGTCGCCTCCGGCCTGAAGTCGGTCGGCCTGTCCAATTTCGCCTCACGCAAGCCGGCGGAACTATCGGGCGGCCAGCAGCAACGCGTGGCATTGGCACGCTCCATGGTCATGGAGCCGAAAGTGCTGCTTCTCGATGAGCCGCTCTCCAATCTCGACGCCCGCCTGCGTCTTGAAATGCGGACCGAACTGCAGCGCGTGCAGAAGGAGACGGGTGTCACGATGATCTTCGTCACCCATGACCAGATCGAGGCGCTCGCGCTTGCCGACCGCATTGTCGTCATGAAGGGCGGCAAGATTGAGCAGATCGGCACGCCGGAAGAGATTTACAACGCGCCGGTTTCCGCCTTCGTGGCCGACTTCGTCGGCTTCGAAAACATCTTCGCCCTTCAAGGCGGGGCTTTGAAAACCGCCAACGGCACAACACCGCTTCCCGGACCAGTCCTTTCAGCATCCGGACTGGCCTGGCGGCCGCGCATGGTCACCCTCGGTTCAGGTCCTTTCCAGGGAACCGTGCGCGGCACATCCTTCGCCGGCAACAGCCGCGAATATCTGCTCGACACACCGCTCGGGCCCATCAAGGCTGAAACCGACGCGGCCCTGACCTCCCACGCAATCGGCGATACGCTTGCCTTCGACCTGCCGGTCGAAAAGGCGGCGAGCCTCAAGGTATTCAACTGATCATGGGTGTTTGGATCGATACCGATATGGGCTTTGACGATATCGCCGCCATCTTGGTGGTGCAATCGTCGGGTCTCGCCATAGACGGCATCTCGCTGGTCTTCGGCAATGCGACGCTTCAGGCCGTCTGCGGCAATGCCGCGGGTGCGGTCGCCGCTTTTGGCTGGTCGATGCCGATCCATCAGGGCCGCGCCATGCCGGTGTTGGGTGCACTTGAAACGGCGCAGTGCATTCTGGGCGAAAACGGCATCCCGACCGTCGGCCAAAGCTTGCCGGATGCCGCGGCCTTGCCGAAAAGCGATGCCTTCGCCGCTCTCTGCGCCTGGCTGGAGGGGGAGGGCGAGAGGCGCATTCTCGCGCTTGGTCCGCTCACCAATATTGCCGCCCTGTGCCTCGCCCGGCCTGATCTTGCCACGAGAATTTCCGACCTCACCTGGATGGGTGGCGGCGTGACGAGCGGCAATCACACGGCCTCGGCCGAATTCAACGCCTTTGCCGATCCGGAAGCGCTGGCCATCGTGCTCTCCCATGGCCTGCCGTTGCGTATGGTCGATCTGGACGCCTGCCGCAAGGTTACCGCTTCGCCTGCCGACGTGCTGCCGATCCGCAATGCGGGCGGCAGGAATGCCGGGCTGATCGCCGATTTGCTTGATGGTTTCATCGGCATCGCCACCCGTCGCGGCAGACCAGGCATGGCGCTTTACGATCCCGTCGCTGCCGTTGCCTTCGCCTCGGGCTCCGCCTCTTGCCTAATCGGCTGGCGTCACGCGCGGATAGATGTCGAGCTTCAGGCGACGCTGACGCGGGGCAGAACGGTGGTCGAACCGCGTGCGGAGAAAGCGCAAACATTCAACGCGCATTTTGCTGAGACGCTGGATGCCGACGGTGCGAGGACGGTTATTCTTGAGGTGCTGCGCCGGGAGGCCGCCCGATGAACGCGAACCTCACCACACGCGAACCTGCCGATCTCGGCGATGATGCGCTCCGCGCCCGCGCCCGCGCCGTCGCCGCCGCGCGCGGCGATGCGCCTTTCGACATCCTCATCACCGGTGCAACATTGGTGGATGTGGTAACCGGTGAGCTGCGCCCTGCCGATATCGGAATTGTCGGTGCGCTGATCGCCAGCGTGCACGAACGGGCGAGCCGGAGCGACGCCGCGCAGGTCATCGATGCGGCCGGCGGGTATGTCTCGCCGGGTCTGATCGACACACATATGCATATCGAGAGCTCGATGGTCACACCGGCGGCCTATGCGGCAGCGGTTGTCGCCCGCGGCGTTACCACCATCGTCTGGGATCCGCATGAGTTCGGCAATGTGCATGGCGTCGAAGGGGTGCGCTGGGCGGCGAAGGCCATCGAAAGCCTGCCGCTGCGTGCCGTTCTCCTGGCGCCCTCATGCGTGCCTTCCGCGCCTGGGCTGGAACGCGGCGGAGCTGATTTCGACGCCGCCATTCTCGCCGATATCCTGTCATGGCCCCAGGTCGGCGGTGTCGCGGAAATCATGAACATGCGCGGCGTCATCGAGCGCGATCCGCGCATGAGCGGCATCGTACAGGCCGGGCTTGCCTCGGAGAAACTGGTCTGCGGCCATGCGCGCGGCCTCAAGGACGCCGATCTCAACGCCTTCATGGCGGCGGGCGTCTCGTCCGATCACGAGCTGGTCTCAGGCGAAGACCTCATTGCGAAACTGCGGGCCGGCATGACCATCGAGCTGCGCGGCTCGCATGACCACCTGCTGCCGGAATTCGTGGAAGCGCTGAACGCGCTGGGCCACCTGCCGCAGACCGTGACGCTGTGCACGGACGATGTCTTTCCGGATGACCTGTTAAATGGCGGCGGGCTGGATGATGTGGTGCGCCGCCTTGTCCGTTATGGCCTGAAAGCCGAATGGGCACTGCGCGCCGCAACGCTCAATGCCGCCCAAAGGCTTGGGCGTCCTGACCTCGGGCTCATCGCTGCCGGCCGTCGCGCCGATATCGTTATCTTCGAGGACCTGAGCGGTTTCGCCGCCCGTTACGTCCTTGCCGGGGGCAGGACGGTTGCGGAAGGCGGACATATGCTCGTGGACGTGCCCGCCTGTGATACGACGGCGCTCGAAGGCTCGATGAAGCTGCCGCTGCGCGTGACCGAAGATTTTCGGGTTGCTGCCGAAGGCGCGAGGGTGCGCCTTGCCACCATCGACCGCCCGCGCTTCACGCAATGGGGCGAGGTGGAGGCCGAGGTGAGAGATGGTTTCGTCGTTCCGCCCGAAGGTGCGACGATGATCTCCGTCACCCACCGCCACGGCAAGTCCGAACCGGTCACCCGGACTGGCTTCCTCACCGGCTGGGGAGACTGGAACGGCGCCTTCGCCACAACGGTCTCGCATGACAGCCATAACCTCACCGTTTTCGGCGGCAATGAAGAAGACATGGTGCTCGCCGCCAATGCGGTGATAGCGGCAGGCGGTGGTATGGCCGTCGCCTCCGAAGGTAAGGTAACTGCACTTCTGCCGCTGCCGCTATCCGGCCTCGTTTCCGATGCGGCACTTGAAGATGTTGCAAAGGCTTTCGAGGAACTGCGCGAAGCCGTTGGCAGGGTGGTGGAATGGCAGCCGCCCTATCTCGTCTTCAAGGCCTGCTTCGGGGCCACGCTCGCCTGCAATATCGGCCCGCACCAGACGGATATGGGCATTGCCGACGTGCTGACGGGACAGGTGATGGAGAGCCCCGTGATAGCGGTTTTAGGGTACTAACGCCACGGGCTGCCGCGACGGCAACGTCGCAGCAGCCCGTGCGTCTCAGTTCACATTGTGAAGTTGCGCTTCGCCCTTATGCAGAAAGCAGGCTTTGGTGAACAGGCCCAGATCAAGCAGGTTGGGAAGGCGGATATCGCGCATATCGGGAACTCGTTTGATTTGTGGATCAAATGAGCGGTCAATCTGCGAGATGAAAGCGAAAATAACGCCAGTCTTTTTTGCGAATTCTGCAAGAACGGTGACTTGTTGCGACAGGTCCGGCTTATGGCGCTGCTGGTCGAGTAACTGCAGATAATCGATTACGGCGAAGGTGCCGGATTTGGCTGGCGAGAGGTAACGGATTATGTAGTCCGCGCATATCTCGTCCGATGTCACGATCTCGATTTCTCTCTGAGCGCCTGCGTGTTGCCCGGTGCGTTTTCGTACCTGTTGCTCGGTCATTTCGAGCGTGAATAAAATGGACTGCCGTCCGTCTTCGGCTGCCGCCCGCAGAAGCTCAAAAGCAAGCGCTGTCTTGCCCTGGCCCGGGCGGCCGGCGAGCAGGAGCATGTCGCCATTCACGATGCGCGAGAACAGGTCTTTGGACAAAGAGCCAGCCGCAACGTGAGCGGAAAGCAGGCTCCAGGCTGCAAATCCTTCCTCGCACGCGATCTGGTCCAGCGCTTCGTGAAGGGGGATGGCATTATTCCGGACCATAAGTTTGGCCCGTCGCTTCAATTGGAAAATCGGAGTGGAAAGCTTCATCACAAACCTCTATTGCGGGTTCAAAACGCAATCCCTCCTTATGCGAATGCCCGAACAGATGGTTCGATGATGAGATTACCCAGCATGTCGAATGCTTCCCCGAAAGGAGGGGGGAGGCGTGGGTCCAGCCTATGTCTGAAAGCTACCGCGCCCGATGATTCGTCACAAGTGTCTGAGATGTTGCCGGTCGAAAAACAGCAGGGAACAAGATGGATTTACTCCGCCGCCAGTTCCTGCTCCACCAGCGTCGCCCAGAAAGCTACGCCCGGCACGATGGCCGCATCGTTGAAGTCGTAGGAGGTGTTGTGGTGCAGTGCGCCGTCCACCGCCGGGCCGTTGCCGAGCCAGACATAGCAGCCTGGGGCTTCGCCCGCGAAAAAGGCGAAATCGTCGCCGGCGGTCGAGGGCGGAAAGGCGGTGCGCGCTTTGTTGCCGAAGACGGTTTTGGCTGCCCGGAGCGCCCGTTTCGTCGCGTCCGTGTCGTTGATGACGGGCGGAATGCGGCGGATGAATTCGTAATTTGTCTCGATGCCGAACATTGCCGCCGTGCCCTTGGCCAGCCTGCCGATTTCCGCCTCCAGCTGGTCTCGCACTTGGGGCGCATAGGCGCGCGCGGTACCGCCGATTTCGACGAGATCTGGGATAACATTGAGTGCCTTGGGGTCGCCTGCCTGCACCGAACAGGCACTGACCACGGCCGGCTGCAATGGGTCGACCACGCGGCCGACGATAGTTTGCAGCGAGGCGAGGAAGGTGCCGGCCGCCGTTACCGGATCGCGACCAAGATGCGGCTTCGCGCCGTGGGTGCCGACGCCCTTGAAGGTGACGCGCCAGCTGTCCGACGAGGCAAGCTGCGGTCCTTCCACCACCGCCATTTCGTCGATGCCCAGCCCCGGCATGTTGTGCAGGCCATAGACCGCATCGCAGGGGAACAGCTCGAAAAGCCCGTCCTCGACCATTTTTTTTGCGCCGCCACGGCCTTCTTCGGCCGGCTGGAAGATGAAATGCACGGTGCCGGAAAAATCGCGGGTCTTTGCGAGGTAACGCGCCGCACCCAGCAGCATGGCGGTGTGGCCGTCATGGCCGCAGGCATGCATCTTGCCGGGGAATTTCGATTTGTAGGGGCGGTCTGGGACCTCAGGCATGGCAAGGGCATCCATGTCTGCGCGAAGACCAATGCTGCGCGTGCCGTTGCCCACCTGCAGCGTGCCGACCACGCCGGTGCCGCCGAGACCGCGGTGCACCTTCAGCCCGGCGCGCTCAAGCAGATCGGCGACGATGGCGCTCGTTCTTTCCTCTTCGAAACCCAGTTCCGGATGCGCGTGCAGATCATGACGGAGTTCCGTCAGGAATGGCAGGTCCTCGCCGATCCGGTCCAGGAGTCTCATGGGAAGCTTGTCCTTGAATGTGGGAAAAACCCGCGTCATAGGTGGGTTTGTCCAAATGCCTGTTGCTTTTTTCTCTTCTAACGGAAAAAGCCAATGAAATGAACCCGCAGCGTCTCTGTGGTTGCTAAAATGATAAATCTGCCGAACGGGATTGGCGTGGCTGAAAACCGTCTCCGCCATGCGCCATCTCCGTTCTGAAAGGAAAACAGATGCCATCACCAGCATCGCCCGCCATCGCCCCGTCTCCCGCAACGCCGCATGAGTTCTGGCAGCAGATCCATCCGCCCCGGAGCTTCGAAACAGCAGGCGCATATTCCACATTCTTTCCGGCGGAACTGGATGATGGAAGGCAGATCTGTCTGCCCATACGGCCGCTTGCGGACGGAGAGCACGCACTCGCATCGCTCATCGTCAACCAGGCTTCCTTTGAGGTTCTGGAGGCGCTGGCCGCCGATCTTGCCGCAAAGCTTCTTCCCTTCAAGCCGGATGTCGTTATCGGCCTGCCGACGCTCGGCCTGACGCTTGCGGCCGCCGTTGCCCGCCATCTGGGCCATTCCCGTTACGTGCCGCTCGGCACCTCGCGCAAATTCTGGTATCTGGAGGAGTTGTCGGTGCCGATGTCCTCCATCACCACGAAGCAGGAAAAAAGGCTTTATGTCGATCCGCGCATGCTGCCGCTCATCGAGGGTAGACGGGTGGCGCTGGTGGATGACGTGATCTCCAGCGGCAGTTCCATCCTATCGGGCCTTGCGCTACTCACCGCCTCCGGCATCAACCCCGCCGTCATCGGCGCAGCCATGCTGCAATCGGATCGCTGGCGGGAAAAAATCGCCGCTTTCGGGCCGGAATGGCCGGAGCGGGTGAGGGGTGTTTTCGCGACGCCGCTGCTGACCAAAGCGGAAGATGGCTGGCGCGCCTGACGAAGCGCAAATTCCGTCAAAAGGCAAGTGGTGATAAATTCACCGCTGCCTAATTTGTATCTTGCGAAGCTCGAATAGATCGTCCTAAGATCACGGCTGACAGACAATAGCGGTCGGCTGATAACGCGCCGGCTTGCTTTCGCGCGGTGTCATCCCGGCGTCTGCCTGCCCCGTTTATTGTTTCGATGACTGGAATTTCTTCCCATGCATGCAGTGTTTGACGGTCATAATGATGTGCTGCTTCGGTTGTGGCGCAACAGCAAGGCCGGTGCCGATCCCGTGGCCGAATTCAAGAACGGCACTCGGGAAGGTCATATCGATGGTCCGCGCGCACGGGCAGGCGGGCTCGGCGGCGGTATCTGCGCCATCTATATCCCGTCCGGCGATCTGATTCTGCAGGAACCGGACGAGAACGGCCATTACGATACGCCGCTCGCCACGCCGCTCGAGCGACTGCCTTCGCTCGATATCGCGATGGAAAAGGCGGCGATTGCGCTGAGGCTCGATCGCGCTGGAGCGTGGCGGCTCTGCCGCTCCACGGCGGATATCCGCAAGGCCTTTGCCGAGGATATCTTCGCCGCCGTGCTGCATATGGAAGGCTGCGAGGCGATCGGCGCCGATCTCGATGCGCTGGAGGTGTTTTACGCCGCCGGTCTGCGTTCGCTCGGCCCGGTGTGGAGCCGGCACAATATTTTCGGCCATGGCGTTCCTTTCTCCTATCCCATGTCGCCCGATACCGCGCCCGGTCTTACCGATGCCGGTTTTGCGCTGGTGAAGGAATGCAACCGCCTCGGCATTCTCATCGATCTCGCGCATATCACCGAAAAAGGCTTCTGGGATGTGGCCAAGACCACCAACCAGCCGCTGATCGCCAGCCATTCCAATGCGCATGCGCTCACTCCGGTCGCCCGCAATCTCACTGACAGGCAGATGGATGCCATCAAGGAAAGCGGTGGGCTGGTTGGCCTCAACTACGCCGTGACCATGCTGCGTGCCGATGCGCGTGACATCGCGGATACGCCGCTCTCCGATATGGTGCGCCATATCGACTACATGGTCGAGCGTATGGGCATCGACTGTGTGGCGCTCGGATCGGATTTCGACGGTGCGACGGTACCTGTCGGAATTGCTGATGCCAGCGGCAACCACAATCTGGTTGCGGCGCTGAAATCGGCGGGCTACGGTGATGGAGAACTTGCTAAAATATGCCGGGAAAACTGGCTGCGCGTCTTGTCCCAGGCTTGGCACGAAGCGGCCTGATAAACAGTTTAAGCGAACCAAATCAATCTCATAACAAAAGGGGAGATCCTATGATCAAATCGCTCAACAAATCCATGCGTATCCTCAGCACCAGCGCTGCCCTGTCGCTGATGATGCTGTCTGCCCCGCATGCTTTTGCCGCCACGCCGGCCGATACGCTGGTGGAAGGTTTCGCCATCGACGACATCATCACGCTCGATCCGGGTGAGGCTTTCGAACTGTCTGCCGCCGAAGTCACCGGCAACACCTATAGCAAGCTCGTTTCCATCGATCTCAACGACACGTCCAAGGTTGTCGGTGATCTCGCCGAAAGCTGGACGACCTCCGAGGATGGCTTGACCTATACGTTCAAGCTGAAATCCGGCCTGAAATTCGCCTCCGGCAATCCGGTCACCGCTGATGACGTTGCCTTCTCCTTCGAACGCGCCGTCAAGCTCGACAAGTCGCCGGCATTCCTGTTGACGCAGTTCGGCCTGAAGGGCGACAACGTTACCGAAAAGGCGAAGGCAACGGACGCGAACACCTTCGTACTGACCGTCGACAAGCCCTATGCGCCGAGCTTCGTGCTGAACGTGCTCACCGCAACCGTCGCTTCGGTGGTGGACAAGAAGCTCATCACCGAAAAGGCGAAGTCGGTCACGTCGAGCGCCGATTACAAATACGACACGGATTTCGGCAACGAATTCCTGAAGACCGGTTATGCCGGTTCCGGCCCTTACAAGATCCTTGGCTGGAAGGCCAACGAAGCCGTCATTCTGGAGGCCAACCCGAACTATTACGGTGAGAAGCCGAAGCTGAAGCGGGTCGTCTATCGTCACATGAAGGAAAGCTCCGGCCAGCGTCTGGCGCTTGAAAACGGCGATATCGATGTTGCCCGTAACCTTGAGCCCGGCGATATGGAAGCCGTTTCCAAGAAGGAAGGCCTTGCCGTTACATCCGCGCCCAAGGGCACCGTTTATTATTTCAGCCTCAACCAGAAGAACGAGAACCTGAAGAAGCCTGAGGTCATCGAAGCGTTCAAATATCTCGTCGATTATGACGCGATCGGCGCGACGATCATCAAGGGCATTGGCGAAGTCCATCAGACCTTCCTGCCGAAGGGCCAGCTTGGCGCGCTTGATGAGAACCCCTACAAGCTTGACGTCGCCAAGGCCAAGGAACTTCTCGCCAAGGCCGGTCTGAAGGACGGCTTCACCGTCACCATGGATGTGCGCAACACCCAGCCGGTGACGGGCATTGCCGAAAGCGTGCAGCAGACGCTGGCACAGGCCGGCATCAAGCTCGAAATCATCCCCGGCGACGGTAAGCAGACGCTGACCAAATATCGCGCCCGCACGCATGATATCTACATCGGCCAGTGGGGTTCGGACTATTTCGACCCGAACTCGAATGCGGAAACCTTTACCATCAACTACGACAATTCGGATGAAGGCAAGAACAAGACGCTGGCCTGGCGCAATGCTTGGGATGTTCCTGATCTGACCAAGGAAACCCAGTCTGCTCTCTTGGAAAAGGACAGCGCCAAGCGCGCCGCCATCTATGAAAACCTGCAGAAGGAAGTTCTGGCGAAGGGTCCCTTCGTCATCATCTTCCAGCAGACGGAAGTGGCCGGTTATTCCGCCAAGCTCAAGGGCCTGAAGCTCGGACCGAGCTTCGACACCAACTATGTCTATCCGATCTCCAAGGAATGATCCGGAAGGATCGGTCTCTTGAGCATCGTTGAAGCAAACAGCCGGGCGAGGCAGGGCAAACGCCGTGCCAACGCCCGCGCGAAGGCCATTCTCGGCTTCGCCGTCACCGTCATCACCACCTTTCTGGGGCTGATGGCGGTCACATTTTTCATTGGCCGTGTGGTGCCGATCGATCCCGCACTGGCGATCGTCGGCGACCGCGCGCCTGCGCATGTGGTCGAGCGCGTCCGTGAGCAGCTCGGCCTCAACCTGCCGCTCTGGCAGCAGTTCTTTATCTATCTGAAGCAGGCGCTTTCGGGCGATTTCGGCACCTCCGTCCTCACCACCAATCCTGTGATGGAGGACATCAAGCGGGTGTTCCCGGCGACGATCGAACTTGCCACGATCGGCACGATCATCGGCGCCGTCTTCGGCATTCCGCTCGGCGTTCTGGCCGCCGTCAAGCGCGGCAGCTTTGCCGATCAGGTGGTGCGTGTCATCGGCCTTATCGGCTATTCCGTGCCGATCTTCTGGCTCGGCCTGCTGGCGCTGCTGGTGTTTTACGCCCGGCTGCAATGGGTGGCCTATCCCGGGCGCATGGACATCGTCTATGAATTCACCTTCACGCCAGCCACTGGCTTCTTCCTGATCGACGCCATCTGGCAGCGGCAATGGGACGTGTTGTGGGATCTTTTCCGCCACATCATCCTGCCGGCCTCGCTGCTCGGTTATTTCTCGCTGGCCTATATCAGCCGCATGACGCGCTCCTTCATGCTGAACGAGCTCGCCCAGGAATATGTCGTCGCGGCCCGCGCCAAGGGGCTTTCGGAAACGCGCATCATCTGGTTCCACGCGCTGCGCAACGCCGCCGTGCCGCTGGTAACCGTGATTGCGCTCTCCTATGCCGGTCTGCTGGAAGGTTCGGTGCTGACCGAAACCATCTTCGCCTGGCCGGGGCTTGGCCTCTACATCACCAATTCCCTGCAGAATGCGGATATGAACGCCGTTCTCGGCGGCACGATCGTGATCGGCGCCATCTTCGTCGGCATCAATCTCTTCTCCGATCTGCTTTACCGGACGCTCGATCCAAGGACGCGCAGCCGATGACGATTTCGACCGATACACTCAAACCCTATAGCCGCGAATGGCTGCTCTCCGACCGGCCGGCCTCGCGCAGGCAGGCGCGGCTTGGCCGCGCCTATGTGATCTGGCGGCGCTTTTCGGAAAACCGGCTGGCGCTGCTCGGCCTTGGCATCATCATCGCGCTGCTGTTCGTGGCGATTTTTGCCAATGTGCTGGCGCCACATAATCCGGTGCAGGGCGATCTGCGCAATGCCCGGCTTCTGCCGCCCGGCACTGCCGGTTATCTGCTCGGCACCGATGATCAGGGCCGTGATATTCTCTCGCGCCTCATCCACGGTTCGCGCCTGACCCTGTTCGTCGTGCTTTTGGTGGCCATCATCGCCGCACCCATCGGGCTCATCGTCGGCACAGTCTCGGGTTATGCCGGCGGCTGGGTGGATGCGGTTCTGATGCGCATCACCGATATTTTCCTCGCTTTTCCGAAGCTCGTTCTGGCGCTGGCGCTGGTAGCGGCCCTGGGGCCTGGCATTGAAAATGCCGTGCTCGCCATCGCGGTCACCTCGTGGCCGCCCTATGCGCGCATCGCGCGCGCTGAAACCATGACCTTCCGCAATTCCGATTTTATCGCCGCAGTGAAGCTAATGGGCGCGTCGCCCTTCCGCATCGTCTTGAAACATGTCATGCCGCTTTGCATGTCGTCGCTGATCGTGCGTGTCACGCTCGATATGGCGGGCATCATTCTCACCGCCGCAGGCCTCGGTTTCCTCGGCCTTGGCGCACAGCCGCCGCTGCCGGAGTGGGGTGCGATGATCGCGTCGGGACGGCGTTTCATTCTCGATCAATGGTGGGTCGCCGCCATGCCGGGTATTGCGATCCTGATCGTCAGCCTCGGTTTCAACCTTTTGGGCGATGGTCTGCGCGATGCGCTTGATCCCAAGGAGGCGGGCCAATGAGTGCGTCTCTTCTGACGGTTGAGAACCTGCGCGTTTCCTTCCCGACCCGCACCGGGTTGGTGGAGGCGGTGCGCGGCGTGTCCTTCAAGCTGGGGCGCGAGCGCCTCGGCATTGTCGGCGAATCCGGCTCCGGAAAGTCGCAGACTGGCCGCGCCATCATGGGTCTGACGCCGAAAAATGCCCGGATCGAAGCCGATACGCTGCGTTTCGGCGATATCGACCTGCTCAAGGCGTCGGCAAAAGAGCGGCGGCTCATGCGCGGCAAGCGTATGGCCATGATCCTGCAGGATCCGAAATATTCGCTGAACCCGGTCATGACCATTGGCCGCCAGATCATGGAAACGCTGCGTACCCACGAAAAGATTGGCTCCAGCGAAGCGCGCCAGCGCACGCTTGCCATGCTGGAGGCAGTACAGATCCGTGATCCCGAGCGCGTCTTCGATCTCTTTCCACATGAAGTTTCCGGCGGCATGGGCCAGCGCGTCATGATCGCCATGATGCTCGTCTGCGGTCCGGAATTGCTGATCGCCGACGAGCCGACCTCGGCGCTCGATGTGACGGTGCAGCTGGAAGTGCTCGACATTCTCGACAAGCTGGTGCGCGATCGCGGCATGGGGCTGATCTTCGTCAGCCACGATCTCAGGCTCGTCTCCTCCTTCTGCGACCGGGTTCTCGTCATGTATGCCGGCAAGGTGGTGGAAGAGCTTGCTTCCGCTAACCTCAAGGAAGCGAAACATCCCTATACGCAGGGCCTGTTGAACTGTCTGCCGCAAATTGGCGGCCATCGGCATCCGCTGCCCGTTCTGGAACGCAAGCCGGAGTGGCGCGCATGAGCACAGTTCTTTCCATCAGAGACATGGTGGTGGATTTCGACGGTTACATCGCGCTCGACAGCGTCAGCGTGGATGTGGCCGAGGGTGAATCCTTCGGTATCGTCGGTGAATCCGGTTCCGGTAAATCGACCCTGCTGCGCGCCATCGCCGGCCTCAACCATTTCGATGAAGGTTCGTTGATGGTGGCCGGGCGCTCCTATTCGGGCAAGCACCGCGACAAGAGCTTTTATCGCGATGTGCAGATGGTGTTTCAGGACCCGTACGGTTCACTGCACCCGCGCCAGACGGTGGATGCGCTGCTGCTCGAGCCGCTGGTCATCCATGGTCTCGACAATCGCGAACAGCGCATTGCCCGCGCTTTGGACGAGGTGGGTCTCGGTTCCGGTTTCCGCTTCCGTTATTCACACCAGCTGTCCGGCGGCCAGCGCCAGCGCATCGCCATTGCCCGCGCACTGATCGTCGAGCCGAAGATCCTGCTGCTCGATGAGCCGACCTCGGCGCTTGATGCGTCTATTCAGGCTGAAATCCTGAACCTCCTGGAACAGGCCCGCAAGGACCGCAACCTCACCTTCGTCATGGTCAGCCACGATCTCGGCGTCATCAGCCACATGTGCGACCGTCTGGCGGTGATGAAAAGCGGCAAGGTGGTGGAAATGCTGGAGGCCGAGGCGCTGGAAAGCCGCGAATTCAGCGCGGATTATACGAGGCAGCTGCTGGTGGCGAGCGAGGGTTTCAAGCGCGTGTAAAGGCGTGAGGGTGCCTCCTTTTCTTCTCCCCGAGGGGGAGAAGATGCCCCGAACGGGGCAGATGAGGGGGCAAGCTCTCCGCATTTCTCCACCGTCGCCCCCTCATCTGACGCTGCGCACCACCTTCTCCCCGGCGGGGGAAGAAACAAACGGCGATCTTTCCGGGTGACGTATTCTCTCGCGACGCTGCGATGATATGGTGAGCCGCACACCAGCCCACCCGAACAAGGTACCACCCATGCAATTGCGCGCCTTGATGTATTTCGATGAACTCGTCCGCACCAATTCCATGCGCGCCGCGGCGGAAAACCTGAATGTGGCGCCGACGGCGGTGAGCCGACAGATCGAAAATCTCGAGTATTATTTCGGCTCGCCTCTGGTAGAGCGTTCCAGCCGTGGCGTGAAGCTGACGGCGGCGGGCGAGCTGCTGGCCGCCCGCGCCGGCAAGACGCTGCGCGAACTCGACCATGTGCACCAGTTGATCGACGATCTCAAAGGTCTGCAGCGCGGCCGGGTGACCATTTACGCCAATGGCGCGACAGTGGCCAACCTTCTGGCGCCGGTGCTGGCGCAGTTCAGCCTCAAATATCCGAAGCTGCGTTTCGAGGTCCATATCACAAGTGCGCGCCAAGCCATGGAAGCGCTGGGGGCTGCGGAAGCAGACCTCGTCGTCAGCCTGTTTGCGCCAAAGGTTTCCGGGGTCAAGGTGCGCTCGCGCACGCGCATCAATTACGATGCGATCTTTCCCGCCGGTCATGCCCTTGCCGGTAAGCCGGAGGTGTCGCTGAAGGAACTGGCCGGGTTGCCACTTGCCTTGCCGGACAAGAGTTTTGCCGCGCGTCAGGCCTTCGATATGCTTTTTGCCGAGGCGGATATCGAACTTGACCCCGTTTTCATCACCAGTTCGCTGGAAATGCTGAAAGAGCTGGTGCTGGGCCACGCCGCGGCCACGCTGCTGCCGGCGCTTTCGGTGGCGCGCGAAATCCGTAGCGGCCAGATGGTCGCCGTTCCGCTCTCGGGCAAGAAGGGTATCCACACCCAGATTGACCTCTGTGTAGCGCCCGACAGGCAATTGTCCTTCGCAGCTTCCAAGCTTGCCGATTTCATCGAGCGTTTCATGCGTGAGGCGACGGCAGGGTAGTTTCGTCTCCTCGGCGGGGCGAGGAACCGGAGACGTTCCCGAAATTGCCCACCAAGGTTGATTTTCACCCGCATTCCCGTGTAGCCATTTCAGCTACACGGAGCACACAAAAATCATGATTGTGTGTGCGCCTGCAACATGACACTCTTTTTGCAACGGGTGGTCTTTTGAAGGGCAAAAATGCCCCGGCCGCCAGACAGGGGACTAAAGGATGCCACGTACCTATCTTTCGCAGGCGGCGAAGCTCTCGCGCCGTACCGCGCTGGCGCTTGCTCTCAGCACGGCGCTCTTTCTGCCGCTCTCGATTGCTGAGGCCGAAGCTGCGGCGAAAACCGCTTTGACGCTTGGCATGACGGTGGAGCCGACCGGTCTCGATCCGACCATTGCCGCTCCCGTCGCCATCGGTCAGGTCACCTGGCAGAATATTTTCGAAGGTCTCGTCACCATCGACAGCAAGGGCAAGGTGAAGCCGCAGCTCGCCGAAAGCTGGGAAATTTCCCCTGATGGCAAGACCTACACCTTTAAGCTGCGCAAGGGTGTCACCTTCCATGACGGCGAGGCGTTCGATTCCTCCGTCGCGAAGTTCTCGCTGGACCGGGCGCGTGGTGAAGCTTCCGTCAATCCGCAGAAACGCTTCTTTGCGGCGATCGACAGCATCGGGACCCCGGATGCCGACACGCTGGTGCTGAAGCTGAAGCAGCCAGCCGGCAGCCTCATCTACTGGCTCGGCTGGCCGGCCTCCGTCATGGTCGCGCCCAAGAGCGCAGAGACCAACCGCACCACGCCCGTCGGCACCGGCCCGTTCAAATTTGTGAACTGGGCCAAGGGCGACAAGGTGGAGTTGCAGAAGAACGCCGCCTATTGGGACAAGGCCGTGTCGGTAAAGCTGGAAAAGGCGACGTTCCGTTTCGTCTCCGATCCGCAGGCGCAGGCGGCGGCGCTGAAATCCGGCGATATCGACGCCTTCCCGGAATTCGGTGCGCCGGAATTGATGAGCTCGTTTGACGGCGATGCGCGCCTCGGCACCTTCGTCGGCAATACCGAGTTGAAGGTCGTGGCGGGCATGAACAGTGCCCGCAAGCCCTTCAGCGACAAGCGCGTGCGCCAGGCGCTGATGATGGCGGTGGATCGTGGCACGGTCATCGAGGGTGCATGGTCCGGTTTCGGAACGGCCATCGGCAGTCACTATACGCCGAATGATCGCGGATACATCGATACGACGGGCGTTCATCCCTATGATATCGATAAGGCCAAGGCGCTGCTTGCCGAAGCGGGGTATGCGGACGGTTTCAGCTTCACCATCAAGGCCCCGCAGATGGCCTATGCTCAGCGCACCTCGCAAATCCTGCAGGCGATGCTGGCTGAAATCGGCGTGACCATGACCATCGAGACCACGGAATTTCCGGCCAAATGGGTGGCGGATGTCCTGAAGGGTGCGGATTACGACATGACCATTGTCGCCCATGCCGAGCCGATGGATATCGATATCTACTCCCGTGATCCCTATTATTTCAACTACAAGAACCCGGCCTTCAACGAGGTCATCGCCAGCGTCGAAAAGACGGCGGATGCGGCTGAGCAGGAAAAGCTTTATGGCGACGCCCAGAAAATCCTCGCCGAAGATGTGCCGGCGCTGTTCCTGTTCGTGATGCCGAAGCTCGGGGTCTGGGACAAGAAGGTGAAGGGGCTATGGGAAAACGAGCCCATTCCCTCGAATGTGCTGACGGATGTGCATTGGGAAGAGTGACGTTTGTTCATACCCGTTCTTCCGTCATGCCGGACTTGATCCGGCATCCAGCCAGCCCAGGCCCCTGGGCTGAAAGGGCTCTCTCAGCCGCGCAGACGCGCGTCGGCTGGATGCCCGATCAAGTCCGGCATGACGGAGGAGTGCGTAGTTGCGCTTCCGTCGCGGGTAAAATATCGCAAGGAGCAGATGCCAGATGTTAGCCGTCCTCATCCGGCGTCTCGTAAGCCTCGTCATCACGCTGTTTGCCGTCTCGCTCATCATCTATCTTGTCATGGGCCTGTTGCCGGGTGATCCGGCCGCCATCATGCTGGGAACCTCGGCCAGTCCGGATACGCTGGCCGCACTGCAAAAGCAGATGGGTCTCGATCAGCCGCTGCTGCTGCGCTACATCCGCTGGCTTGCTGGCGTCTTCCGCGGCGATCTCGGACAATCCTATACCTATGGCGTGCCGGTGGCGGGCCTGATCGTCGAGCGGTTGGCCGTGACGCTGCCGCTTGCGCTGCTGGCCGTTTGCCTGTCCGTCACTATCGCCATTCCGCTCGGCGTAGCGGCGGCGAGGAACCGCAACGGGGCGCTGGATTTCGCGGCCGGGCTGTTTTCCCATGTGGGTATTGCCGTGCCGGGCTTCTGGGTCGGGTTGCTGCTCATCATCGTCTTTTCCACCACGCTCGGCTGGATGCCGGCTGGCGGTTTTCCCGGCTGGTCGCCAAGCTTTGCAGCGGGTCTCACGGCGCTTATCCTGCCGGCGGTCGCTCTTGCGCTGTCGCAGGCCGGCGTTCTCACCCGCGTCTGCCGTTCCGCCGTGCTTGAAGTGATGAACGAGGATTTCGTCCGCACCGCCCGGGCCAAGGGCCTGAGCGAGCGGGTGGCGCTGTGGCGGCATGCGGTGCCGAACGCGATGATCCCCGTCGTCACCATGATCGGCCTGCAGTTCACCTTCCTCATTGCGGGTGCGGTGCTGGTGGAAAACGTCTTCAACCTGCCGGGCCTCGGACGCCTCGCGTATCAGGCGCTGACCCAGCGGGATATCGTCGTCATGCAGTCCGTCGTGCTGTTCTTCTCGGCGCTGGTCATCATCATGAATTTCGTGGTCGATATAGCCTATCTCTTCATCGACCCGAGACTGCGGGCAGGTGCGCGATGATGCGATTTATCCGCCGCCGCCCGGCCTTCGTTATCGGTATTGCAGTCACGGCCTTTCTCGTCGCCGTCGCGCTGTTGTCGCTGGTCTGGACACCGGTTTCGCCCACCAAGATGCAGATCGTCCAAAAGCTGAAATCGCCCTTCGTCTACGGTGGTCTCGGTACCGACCATTTTGGCCGCGATGTGCTCTCCATGCTGATGGCCGGTGCGTGGAACTCACTCTCCACCGCCATTGCCGCCGTCGCCATTGGCGCCTTTATCGGCACGGCGATCGGCGTCACGGTCGCGGCGCTGCGCGGTTTCACAGAAACCGTCGTCATGCGCATCTGCGATATCATCTTCGCCGTGCCGCCCATCCTGTCGGCCATGATGCTCGGTGCTTTCATCGGCACGGGACGCTTTACCGCCATCATCGCCATCGCCACCTTCATGGTGCCGGTCTTTGCGCGGCTGACGCTTGGGGCGGCCTTACAAATCTGGGCGCGGGAATACATCACCGCCGCCACCAGCATTGGCCAGAACCGCGCCAAGATCACGCTGTTTCATATCGTGCCGAATATCTCCAACCAGATCATCGTGCAGGTGACGATCCAGCTGGGTCTGGCGATACTGACGGAGGCAGGCCTTTCCTTCCTCGGTCTCGGCATGCCGCCGCCCGCCGCCACCTGGGGGCGGATGCTGGCCGACGCCCAGACCTATCTCGGTGCGGCGCCCTGGCTTGCCATCATGCCCGGCCTTGCCATTGCGCTCGCCGTCTTCGGCCTCAATCTTCTCGGCGATGGCCTGCGCGACCTGCTGGACCCGCGCGATACAAGCTGACCGCTTCAAGCCGATATCGCCGCTATTTCCTGTTTTTCTGACGAGACGATGCCATGACCGATCTCATACACCTCAACACGCTCGAAATTCTGGCGCTTTACCGGGAAAAGAAACTCTCGCCATCGGAATATTGGCAGGCGGTGGAGGCGCGTATCGAGGCATTCGAGCCGGTTGTGAACGCCCTTTACGCTTATGATCCGGAGGATGCGCGCAGGCAGGCGCTGGCCTCGACGGAGCGCTGGCAAAAGGGTGAAACGCTGGGAGCCCTCGATGGAATTCCGGTCTCGCTGAAGGAACTCATCGCCACGAAAGGCCATCCTGTGCCGCTCGGCACCAGGGCGGTGGAGCTTGTGCCCGCGGTTGAAGACGCGCCGGTGGCCGCCCGTTGCCGTGAGGATGGTGCGATTATCTATGCCAAGACGACGTGCCCGGATTACGGCATGCTCTCTTCCGGCCTTTCCAGCTTCCATAAGCTCAGCCGCAACCCGTGGGACCCCACCCAGAATCCCGGCGGCTCCAGCGCCGGTGCTGCTTCGGCCGGTGCTGCGGGTTACGGCACCTTGCATATCGGCACGGATATTGGCGGCTCGGTAAGATTGCCGGCGGGGTGGACGGGCCTCTTCGGCTTCAAGCCGAGCCAGGGTCGTATCCCGGTTGATCCCTATTATACCGGCCGCTGTGCCGGGCCGATGACGCGCACGGTCGTTGATGCGGCTTATGCCATGGCAACGCTTTCGCGGCCGGACTGGCGCGACGGCACATCGCTGCCGCCGAACAGCATCGACTGGATGGACCTCGATATTGATGTGAAAGGCCTGAAAATCGGACTGATGCTGGATGCGGGCTGCGGCCTGCCGCTGGACGAAGAGGTGCGCGACGCCGTTGCCGCGGCTGCAAAACTGTTCGAGGCGGCCGGCGCCATCGTCATCCCGGTCGAGCCGGTGCTGACGCGTGAGATGCTCGACGGGCTGGATGATTTCTGGCGGGCGAAGTTCTGGGGCGACATGGTGGCGTTGAGCGCGGATCGTCGTGCCGCGATCCTTCCCTATATTCACGAATGGGCGGAAAAGGGCGCTGATGTTTCCGGCGCGCGTGCCGTTTTCGGTTTCAATCAGACCATGGAAATGCGTAAAGTTTGCGGGCGGTTGATGCAGTCCGTTGATGTGGTGATTTCACCCGTTAACCCCATCGTCTCCTATCCTGCCGACTGGGCTTCTCCCACCAACGATCCTGCACGCACCTTCGAGCATATCGCTTTCACCGTGCCGTGGAACATGTCGGAGCAGCCCGCATCCTCGATCAATTGCGGCTTCTCCACATCCGGCATGCCCATCGGCCTGCAGATCGTCGGTCCGCGTTACCAGGATCTATTCGTGCTCAAACTGTCCAAGTCTTTCGAGGATTGGGGTGGTGGCGTCCGGCGCTGGCCGGAGCCGCCGGCCGGCTGATATCACCTTTATCGGGCATGTAGTATTGCCATAATACCCGCATCTCGATCCCTCCTGTTAGGGTGCCCAAAGGCATTCGAAAACGGGAGGAGCAGACATGCCGAAGAAGATTTTGATGATCACCGGTGATTTCGCCGAGGATTACGAGACCATGGTGCCGTTCCAGACGCTGCTCGCTGTCGGCCACACGGTGCACGCCGTCTGCCCCGGCAAGAAGGCGGGCCAGGCCATCGCCACGGCCATCCACGATTTCGAGGGCGACCAGACCTACTCGGAAAAACGCGGCCATAATTTCGCGCTCAATGCCACCTTCGCCGATATCAAACCGGCGGATTACGATGCGCTGGTCATTCCGGGTGGCCGTGCGCCGGAATATCTGCGGCTCAATGCGGACGTGCTGGCGGCGGTGAAACATTTCTTCGAGGCAGACAAGCCTGTCGCGGCCGTCTGCCATGGCGCGCAATTGCTGGCGGCTGCGGGTGTGCTCAAGGGCCGCACCTGCTCGGCCTATCCCGCCTGCCGCCCGGAGGTGGAGCTGGCAGGTGGCACCTATGCCGATATCGCCATCGATGCGGCGGTGACCGACGGCAAGCTGGTAACGGCGCCCGCATGGCCCGCCCATCCCGCCTGGCTTTCGCAGTTCATGGCGGTGCTCGGTAAATAAGACCGGCGAACGGGGCTTTTTCCGGCCCCGTTTTCCGCCTATATCTCAGGCGTGGTGAGGGAGGAAACCATGTGCAAGCTCTTCATCAAGGCAGACCCGGCGCTCTGGGAAAGCCATACGCGGTCGCTCCGCATCGATGGCATGGTCACCAGTGTCCGGCTTGAAAACTTTTTCTGGACGACGCTGGACGAGATCGCGCGGCGCGACGGCATGAACAGCGTGCAGCTCATCGCCAAGCTTTATAATGAATCGATCGATGCCGGGCACGATCTCGGCAATTTCACCTCGTTCCTGCGGGTCTGCTGCGGGCGTTATCTCGCGCTTCAGCTTTCTGGCGATATTCCGGCGCGGAACGATATCCCGATTGCCGCGCTGGATGCGGACAGCATTCTGGATGCAGAAAAGGTGAATTATCACTAGGACGCGTCCCGCTTCTGTGCCGCGATACCCTCAACCTCGTTCCTGTGCTTGTCACAGGAATCCAGCCGACGCGCGCCTGCGCGACGGATAGAATCCTTTCAGCCCAAGCACTTGGGCTGGCTGAATCCCTGTGACAAGCACAGGGATAAGGGAAGGGAAGCGTTCAGCTCTTCAGCGCCCGCGGATCAAGCGCATCGCGCACGGCATCGCCGATGTAATTCACGCTCAGAACCGTCAGCGAAATCGCCAGCCCCGGCCACAACACGCGCGAGGGCGTCAGTTGCAGGAAGTTCGCGCCGTCGAACAGCAGCCGTCCCCAGGTCGGAAAGTCGGAGGGGAAGCCGAGACCGAGGAAGGAGAGGGCGGATTCCGTGATGATGGCGGCAGCGATGCCGAGCGTGGCGGAGACCATGATCGAGCTCAGCACATTCGGCAGAATATGCCTGAGGATGATGCGGTATTCGCGCATGCCGCTCGATTTCGCAGCCATGATGAATTCCTGGCTTTTGATCGTCAGCACATCACCGCGCACGATGCGGGCTGTATGCATCCAGCTGGTTATCCCGATCACGAAGACGATCAGGATGAAGATGCCAGTCTCCGGCCCAAAGGCCGCACGCAGCGTGTCGCGAAACAGCATCAGGATGACGAGCAGCAGCGGCAGAAGCGGTAGGGCCAGGAACAGGTCGGTGAGGCGCATCAAGGGTCCGTCCAGCCTGCGGAAATAACCTGACAGAACACCCACCAGCGTGCCGAGGAACAGAGCCAGCAGCATGGCGGTGATGCCGACGGCAAGCGAAATGCGCCCGCCGGCCAGGACCTGCGCCAGCATGTCCTTGCCAAGATTATCGGTGCCGAAGGGATGCGCCAGCGACGGCCACTGGTTGCGCGCCTTCACATTGATGGCGTTCGGAGCAACGGTGTGAATATAAGGCCCGACATAGACCGCGAGCAGGATGAAGATAAAGACGAAGAGCCCCGCCACGCCGCCCTTGTGAACGCGAAACTGTTTCCAGATATCGGCAAGGGCGGATTGCGTGGGGGTGGCCGCAACCGTCGGTGCTGTAATGGTGGCGTCAGTCATAGCGGATCCTCGGGTCGAGAATGCCGTAAAGCACGTCGGCAATCAGGTTGAAGAGCACGATCAGCACCGCAAAGATGAAGGTCAGCGTCTGAACCAGCGGAATATCCGCCCCCTGAACGGCTGTTATCAGCAATTGGCCAAGCCCGTTCACGCGGAAAATCTGCTCGGTGATGATGGCGCCGGAGAAGATGGTCGGCACCCCAAGCGCAATAACCGTTACGACCGGGATGAGGCTGTTGCGCAGCACGTGGATGAGCAGCACGGATTTTTCCTTCACGCCCTTGGCGCGTGCGGTGCGCACGTAATCCTGATGCAGATTGTCGAGCATGGAGGCGCGCACGAAGCGGCTGATCTGCGAGACGTTATAGAGCGTCAGGACCAGCACCGGCAGGAACATCTGCTTCACCTGCGCCACGAAGCTCGCCCAGTCCGTGACCCTCAGATTGGTGTCGTAGACTGAAGGGAACCATTGCAAGTAAGAGCTGAAGATGACGACCAGCAGCACGCCGGTGAAGAAGGTCGGCACCGAATAACCGACCATGGAGACGAAAGTGCCGATCTGGTCGAAGATCGAATATTGCTTGTAGGCGGAGATCACCCCGATCGGGATCGCCAGCAGCGCACCGAAGAGATAGGCAAGGCCCACCACCCACAGTGTCTGCGGCATGCGCTGGATGACGAGATCGACCACCGGGCTGCGTGTCGCCCAGGAAAGCACCCGCATACGGCTGCCATCGCCGATCTGCCAGCCGGTCAGCTTTTCGAAGAGGTTCAGCGGCTCGTTGATGAAGAATTGCTGCAGCCACATCAGGTAACGGATGAAGAAGGGCTGGTCGAGGCCAAGCGAGGCGCGGATTTGCTCACGCACTTCAGGCGGGATGGTGAGGGGAAGGTCGCCGGTCGGATCGTTGGGCGCGAGATCAAGCAGCGCGAAGATGACGAAGCTGATGACGAGCAACGTCGGAACGGCAAAGGCTAGCCGCCGGAGCGTAAAGGTAAACATCTGAAACTCTCCAGACCCAGAGCGCGGCAGAGCGAAAATTGGGAGCTATTTCGCCTTAACGCGGCAAATGTGTCTTCAGAACATGGTCCAGGGGCATGCAGAAGGCCGGCCTCTCCGGGGGAGAAGCCGGCGCATCTGCGTGTTACTTCTTGCGGGACCAGTCCGCGACGTTCCAGAGTTCCGAGTCCCAGGCATTCATGCGCACGCCTTCCAGCGTCAGCGAATGCGAGGAAACGCTGCCGCGGTGGATGAGCGGAATATGCGCGCCTTCCTCCGTCAGCATGTCGTTGAGCTGCTTGGAAATCTCCGCACGCTTGGCAAGGTCGGCGGTCTTGGAGAGTTCACCCACAAGCTTGTCGAATTCCGGGTTGCAGTAACGCGGAATATTCTGCCCCTGCCAGCCGTTTTCGGGGGCCGGAATCTTGTCGCACAGCCATTCCGCCAGATATTTTTCCGGGTCCGTACCGTCGAAATTGTTGGTGTACATTTCGACGTCGGCATAAAATTTCTGGAAGGTATCCGGGCTCGCCGGGTCACCGCCGAAGAAGACCGAGGCGCTGACATTGCGCAGTTCGGAAGCGACGCCGATCTGCGACCACATGTCCTTCACCAGTTCCTGCGTGGCCTGGCGAACCGAGTTGGTGGACGTCTGGTAAAGGAAGGAAAGTTTCACGCCATTCTTGGCGCGAATGCCATCGGCACCCTTCACCCATCCGGCATCGTCCAATAGCTTGTTTGCGCCTTCCACATCCTGCTTCAGGCACCAGCTGTCATTCTTGGTGGAAGCGACGGCTTCCGGAGCCGGTACGATGTTGCAGGTCGGCTTGCCCGCTTCTCCGTAACCTGCTTCATCGATGACCTCACGGTCGATGGCGAGCGAAAGCGCGCGTCGCACGGCGGGATCGGAAATGGCCGGATGGGGACCGGCCTGTTTGGTGGAGCGCTTGTCGCCCAGCGAAGGATCGGCATTGTACCAGTTGAGATTGATACGCTCGACCTGCGTGCCGAAGGCGGTTTCCAGCTTGCCCTTGCCGGCCGCCACCATGGTGGCGAGGATTTCCGGCTCCACCTGCATGTTCCAGGCATAGTCGAATTCCCCGGTTTCCAGCACGGCGCGCGCGGCGGAAGCGGCATCGCCGCCGCCCTTCAGGGTCGCCGTGGCGAAGGCGGGCTTGGCGGGGTCACGGTAATTGGGGTTGGCAACGAAG
This sequence comes from Rhizobium sp. ZX09, assembly GCF_017357485.1. Classification (NCBI taxonomy): domain Bacteria; kingdom Pseudomonadati; phylum Pseudomonadota; class Alphaproteobacteria; order Hyphomicrobiales; family Rhizobiaceae; genus Rhizobium; species Rhizobium sp. ZX09. The sequence continues at coordinate 278,020 of NZ_CP031364.1, read as the reverse complement.
CTGATGACGTCGTTCGGCTTGAAATCCTTGACGACGAAGGGGCCGGTGCCGATGGGGCCGAAATTGGCGGAGGTGCAGCCGGGAGCTGCCGCGCCGACGCATTTTTCAAACTGCTTCTTCTGGATGACCGGCGACTGTGCGCCCACGAATGCCGAATAGGGGTAGGGTTTCGGCTCCGTGAAGCTGACCTTGACGGTGTGTGCGTCGATGGCCTCGACGTTCTTCACGCCCTCATATTGTGCCGCCTGCGCGCAGCCGCCATCGGGTGCGGTGCAATATTTCCAGGTGAAGATCACATCCTCTGCGGTGAAGGGCGTGCCGTCAGACCACTTCACGTCGGTCTTCAGCTTCCACGTCATGCTGAGAAGATCCTTCGCGACGCCGCCATTGTCGATCGTCGGAATTTCGCTCACCAGCATCGGCACCAGCTCGCCCTTTTCGTCATACCGCGCCAGCGGCTCGATAACCATGGACGAGCTGTAGACTTCCTTCGTGCCACCCGAAAGATAGGGATTAAGCGTCGATACGGCCTGCCAGAACAGGATTTTCAGTTCGCCGTCACTGCCGCGCTCGGCGTGGGCGGCAGAGCCCGCGAGAGCCATGGCCGCCACCGTGCCGGCAAAGAGAACGCTGCGCTTCTTCATTGTGGTTTTCCCCTTTTTGGATTTTATCTGTTTGAATGTTTGACGCTTTTCCCGTCGTCATGTGCAAGGTCTGTTATTCTAACTATTTGACTTTGCTAAGGAATACTCCTCCATTCCAGATGATGCTATTGTCAGTTTTTTTGAAAAGCAAGTCCCAATGTTTCATTGATGAACAAATTTTGAGCCATTTAGTTTTGGGCCTATTTTTCGCTCATGCAGCAAATTTCATGCTTGCAAAAGAGGAAATTCCAAACTCAATATGGCGTCCGACAACCCGGCGGGGAACAAAAAAAGGGAAAAAGAGAATGCCGATATTGAACCGTGTGGCTGAAATGCAGGAAGAGGTTGCCGGCTGGAGGCGCCATCTGCATGAACACCCGGAACTGCTCTACGATGTCTACGAAACATCGAAATTCGTTGCCGAAAAACTGAAATCCTTCGGCTGCGACGTGGTCGAAACGGGCATTGGCAAAACAGGCGTGGTCGGCATCATCAAGGGCCGGCACGGGGATGGTCCGACCATCGGTTTCCGGTCCGACATGGATGCGCTGCCGATCCTTGAGACGAGCGGCAAGCCATGGGCCTCGAAGACGCCGGGCAAGGCCCATTCCTGCGGTCATGACGGGCATACCGCCATGCTTTTGGGTGCGGCGCAATATCTGGCCGAGACGCGCAATTTCAAGGGGTCGGTGGCCGTGATCTTCCAGCCGGCGGAAGAAGGTGGCGCAGGAGCGCTTGCCATGTTGAATGACGGCATGATGGAGAAATTCGGCATCTCGCAGGTCTATGGCATGCATAACGAGCCGGGCATCCCCGTCGGGCAGTTCGCCATCCGCAAGGGTTCCACCATGGCGGCTGCGGACAGTTTCGAAATCACCATCACCGGCAAGGGCAGCCACGCGGCGGCACCGCATCTTTCTATCGATCCGGTGCTGACTTCGGCGCATATCATCATCGCCCTGCAATCCATCGTCTCGCGCGAGACGGATCCGTTGAAATCACTCGTCGTCACCGTGGCCACCACCCATGGCGGCACGGCGTCCAACGTCATTCCCGGTGCGGTGACGCTGACCGGCACCGTGCGCACGCTGCTGCCGGAGACCCGCGATTTCGCCGAAAAGCGCCTCAAGGAAGTGGCCGCCGCCACCGCCATGGCTCATGGCGCGACGGTGGAGGTGAAATACGATCGCGGTTATCCCGTCACGTTCAACCACAGTGACGAGACAGAATTCGCGACCGGCGTGGCGATGGGTGTGGCCGGCGCCAACGCCGTCAACACCAATCCCAATCCGCATATGGGCGCCGAGGATTTCTCCTACATGCTGGAAGCGCGCCCCGGCGCCTTCATCTTCATCGGCAATGGCGATACCGCCGGGCTGCACAATGCCGCCTATGATTTCAACGACGACGCGCTGCCCTACGGCATCAGCTACTGGGTTTCGATGGCCGAAACCGCACTTGCTGCATGAGACATCCGGCGGCCCCTCGTGGCCGCCTTCTGCTTTTCAGGAGATCGGCATGCTTTTGGCAGCGACATCAATGGAACAGACCGGCGGTTCGGTCAGCCCGGTTTTATCGGTTCAAAATCTCACCACCTCCTTCCGCGTCGATGGCGGCTGGAAATCCGTGGTGCGCAATATGAGTTTCGAGATCGCGCCGCGTGAGACGGTGGCGATCGTCGGCGAGAGCGGCTCGGGCAAGAGCGTCACCTCGCTCTCCATCATGCGGCTGCTCGATAAAAAGACGAGCCGCATCGAAGGCAAGGTCATGCTCGGCGGGCGCGATCTGCTGGCACTGCCGGAAGAAGAGATGCGCAAGGTCCGGGGCAAGGACATTTCGATGATCTTCCAGGAGCCGATGACCAGCCTCAACCCGATCTTTCCGATCGGCAAGCAGATCGCCGAAGCGCTGACCGTGCATCAGGATATTTCCTCCTCTGCCGCAAAGGCCGAGGTCATCCGGCTTCTGGAAAAAGTCCGCATTCCCAATGCGAAGAACCGTTTCGACGATTATCCACACCAGTTTTCCGGCGGCATGCGCCAGCGCGTGATGATCGCCATGGCGCTTGCCTCCAAACCGAAGCTGCTGATCGCCGACGAGCCGACGACGGCGCTCGACGTGACCATCCAGGGCCAGATTCTCGACCTCATCAAGACATTGCAGGAAGAGGAGGGCATGTCGGTTCTCTTCATCACGCACGATATGGGCGTGGTGGCGGAAGTCTCTGACCGCACCATCGTCATGTTCCGTGGCGATGTGGTGGAGACCGGCACCACCGACGACATCTTCCATCGTGGCCGCCACCCATATACGCGTGCCCTGCTTTCCGCGGTGCCGAAGCTGGGTTCGATGAAGGAAAGGCTGCTGCCGGCCCGCTTCCCGATCATCGATATCAAGACCGGCGAAAGTCAGCCTGTCGCGGACGTGAAGGATACTGTCTCCGGCGGCCGCACGCCCATCCTTTCGGTCAAGGATCTGACCACCCGTTTCGACATCCGCTCCGGCCTATTCGGCCGCAAATCCGGGGCCGTGCATGCGGTGGAAAAGGTTTCCTTCGATCTCGCCGAGGGCGAAACCCTCTCGCTGGTGGGTGAATCGGGCTGCGGGAAGTCCACCACGGGCCGCTCCATCACCCGGCTGATCGAGCCGACGTCAGGCGATGTCATGCTCGATGGCTACGAGGTGCTGAAGCTCGACAAGACGACGCTGCGAACCATGCGCCGCAGCGTGCAGATGATCTTCCAGGACCCCTTCGCCTCGCTCGACCCGCGCATGAGCGTCGGCACGGCGATCATGGAGCCTTTTATCGAACATCGCCTCGGAACCAAACAGCAGGCCCGGGAAAAGGCTGCCGATCTTCTGGAAAAAGTGGGCCTGAGCCCGGATATGATGCGGCGCTTCCCGCATGAATTTTCCGGCGGCCAGCGCCAGCGCATCGCCATTGCCCGCTCGCTGATGCTCGATCCCAAGGTCATCGTCGCCGATGAGGCGGTATCGGCGCTCGATGTCTCGATCAAGGCGCAGGTCTGCAACCTGCTGCTCGACCTGCAGCAGAACCTCAACCTCGCCTTCCTGTTCATCAGCCATGACATGGCGGTGGTGGAACGCGTCAGTCACCGGGTGGCGGTGATGTATCTTGGCGAGATCGTCGAGATCGGCCCGCGCGCGGCCGTTTTCGATAATCCCCAGCACCCCTATACGAAGAAGCTGATGTCCGCCGTTCCGGTGCCTGATCCCGCGCGACGGCAGATCAAGCGCAACATGGCGACCGACGAGATCAGAAGCCCGATCCGGCCGGTGGACTATGTGCCGCCGCAACGCCATTACCGCGAGGTTTCCGCAGGTCATCTGGTGCAGGAAGCGGCTTGATTGAGGGCTGGGTTCATAAACCCAGCGACGTCACCCCGGACTTGATCCGGGGTCCAGCGCGATCAAGTCTTTGATCGCAATAGACTCTTTCACGGCGCAGACGCGCCGTGGCTGGATTCCGGCTCAAGGCCGGAATGACGGAAAAAGCGACACCAATCATAACGTGCTGTCAGTCACCGATCCAACGTCTTGCGCTCGCTGGTTTTGTATCGGGTGTTCTTTGCGCACATCGCCCGTTTGACAGCCGCCGCAAAAAAATGCCAGCAAATGCTGCAAGCATAATTCTGAGAGGGCAGCTGCATGGCCAGACGAAACGACGCACATGGACGGCTGGATGATGCGGCCCGTGCCGGCTGGCTTTATTATGTCGCCGGTCGCACGCAGGACGAGATCGCCGCCGCCATGGGCATTTCCCGGCAGTCGGCGCAGCGGCTGGTGTCGCTGGCCGTTGCCGAGCGGCTGATCAAGGTTCGGCTCGACCACCCCATTGCCGCCTGTCTCGAGAAGGCCGAACGTCTCAAGGAAAAATTCGGCCTTGGATATATCGAAGTCGTGCCGAGCGATCCTGCCGGGATTTCTTCCACGGTGGGGATCGCCGAGGCCGGAGCGGCGGAAATCGAGCGCTGGCTGAGAAATGTCGATCCCATCGTGCTCGCCATCGGCACCGGCCGTACATTGAAGGCCGCCGTGGACCAGCTGCCGCCGATGGAATGCCCGCAGCACCGCATCGTCTCGCTGACGGGCAATATCGGCCCAGACGGATCGGCCGCCTATTACAACGTCATCTTCAGCATGGCCGACGCGATCAAGGCCAGGCATTTCCCGATGCCGCTGCCGGTGCTCTGCTCATCGGCGGAAGAACGCGAGTTGCTGCACGATCAATCCATGGTGCGCTCCACGCTGGCGCTGGGGGCCGCTGCCAATGTTACCTTCGTCGGTATCGGTGAGCTCGGCGAAAATGCACCGCTTTGCGTCGATGGGTTTCTTGATGTCGACGAGATGAAGGCACTGATGGCGAGCGGGGCGGTGGGAGAGATTTGTGGGTGGATTTATGATGCCAACGGTCACATCCTCGATCACGCTGTCAACGAGCGCGTCGCCTCCGTTCCCATTCCCTCACGAGACACCTGCACCGTCATCGGCATGGCGCAGGGTGCGCGCAAGAACGCATCGATTCTGGCGGCGCTGAAGGGTGGCCTGTTGAACGGCCTCATCACCGACGAAGCGACAAGCGAATATTTGCTCACGCACTGAGCAAAAATTAATCACGTAAAATCAAGAGCTTGGTTTTTCCATGTGCGTCGCAGCACAGGATGTCGCTTGACATTTTTGGTCTCCGGGTGAGTAAATGCCCCAGAGCAAAGCGAATGCTCATCATTTTTCTTCTGGGAGGAAGATATGACATTGAAGACCATTTTGCTGGGCGCATGCTCGGCACTCGCCTTTTCGACCCTTGCTTCCGCCGAGACGCTGACCATTGCCACCGTGAACAACGGCGACATGATCCGCATGCAGGGTCTCACCTCGGACTTCACCGCCAAGAACCCGGATATCAAGGTCGAATGGGTAACGCTTGAAGAAAACGTCCTGCGTGAACGCGTGACGACCGATATCGCCACCAATGGCGGTCAATATGACATCATGACCATCGGTAACTACGAAGTTCCGATCTGGGCCAAGCAGGGCTGGTTGCTGCCGCTCGAAAAGCTCGGCGACAAATATGACGTGGACGACATTCTGCCGGCGATCCGTGGCGGCCTTTCCGCTGACGGCAAGCTCTACGCAGCCCCCTTCTATGGCGAGTCCGCCATGATCATGTATCGCAAGGACCTGTTTGAAAAAGCCGGCCTGAAGATGCCTGATAACCCGACCTGGGAATTCATCGGCGACGCCGCCCGCAAGATCACCGACCGCAAGGCCGATATCAACGGGATCTGCCTGCGTGGCAAGGCCGGCTGGGGCGAAAACATGGCCTTCATCAGCGCGCTCACCAACTCCTTCGGTGGCCGCTGGTTCGATGAAAACTGGAAGCCGCAATTCGATCAGCCGGAATGGAAGAGCTCGCTGCAGTTCTACGTTGATCTGATGAAGGATGCCGGCCCGTCCGGTGCCTCCTCCAACGGTTTCAATGAAAACCTTACGCTGTTCCAGCAGGGCAAATGCGGCATATGGATCGATGCCACTGTGGCTGCCTCCTTCGTTTCCAATCCGAAGGATTCCACCGTTGCCGACAAGGTGGGTTACGCGCTCTTCCCGACCCATGGCGAGTTGAAAAACCACGGCAACTGGCTGTGGTCCTGGAACCTTGCTATCCCGAAGAGCTCGCAGAAGGCCGAAGCCGCTGAGAAGTTCATCTCCTGGGCAACCAGCAAGGACTACACCGCACTCGTCGCTTCCAAGGAAGGCTGGGCAAACGTGCCTCCGGGCACACGCACCTCGCTTTACAAGAACGCCGACTATGAAAAGGCTGCCGCCTTCGCCAAGCCGACGCTTGCCGCCATGGATGCCGCCGACATCACCAAGCCGACTGTAAAGCCCGTGCCTTACACCGGTGGGCAGTTCGTGGCGATCCCTGAATTCCAGGCGCTCGGCACCACGGTTGGCCAGCTGTTCTCGGCGGTCGTTGCCGGTCAGTCCAGCGTCGATGATGCGCTTGCCAGCGCCCAGTCGACCGCGACACGCGAAATGACCCGCGCCGGTTACATCAAGTAATCCTCCCGAAGATCGCTGTCCGGCGCCAATGCCGGGCAGCGAGACTGCGGGCTGATGACCGCCATGCGGCTTCGATAGCTTTCAAATCAAAACAAGAATGAGCCGGTTCTTCCGGATATGCCGGGCGCATCTCTTGATGCCCGAGCCCAAGGGGAGGTGAGTGCAAATGGCAACACGAAACACAAGCGGTCTTGCGCGGGTGATGCTTGCGCCTTCGGTTCTGCTGCTTCTGGTCTGGATGATCGTGCCTCTGGCAATGACCCTGTGGTTCTCGTTCCAGAACTACAACCTCCTGAACCCGGCCAATGTCAGCTTCGCCGGCCTGTTCAATTATCAGTATTTCTACACCGACCCCGCCTTTTTCCAATCGATCTGGAACACGCTGCTGATCGTCGGCGGGGTGCTTTTGATCACCGTCATCGGCGGCATTGCCATTGCGCTTTTGCTCGACAACGACATTTTCGGTCAGGGCATTGTGCGCATCATGATCATCTCGCCCTTCTTCGTCATGCCGCCGGTGGCAGCATTGGTGTGGAAGAATATGATCATGCATCCCGGCTATGGGGTGCTCGCCGATCTGTCGCGCTTCTTCGGTTTCCAGCCGGTCGACTGGTTTGCCCAGTTTCCGCTGCTGTCCATCATCATCATCGTTGCCTGGCAATGGTTGCCTTTTGCCACGCTGATCCTCTTGACCGCGCTGCAGTCGCTCGATGGCGAGCAGAAGGAAGCGGCCGAGATGGATGGCGCCAACTTTGTCAACCGCTTCATCTATCTGACGCTGCCACATCTCTCCCGCGCCATCACGGTCGTTATCCTCATCCAGACGATCTTCCTTCTCGGCGTCTACGCGGAAATCCTCGTCACCACCAATGGCGGCCCGGGTTATGCGTCCACCAACCTTGCCTTCCTGATCTATCGCACCGCGCTTCTGGGTTACGACGTGGGTGGCGCTTCGGCCGGCGGTATCATCGCCGTTATCCTCGCCAATATCGTCGCCATCTTCCTGATGCGCGCGGTCGGCAAGAACCTCGACCGGTAAAGGGGAAACATCATGGCCCGCAAGACAACCACTCGCGCGAAGATCGGCTTCTCCATCGCTGCATGGATCGTTGCCATCCTGCTGTTCTTCCCGATCCTTTACGCCTTCCTCACCTCCATCAAGACCGAGCCGGAGGCGATCGCCGGCTTCAGCCTCATTCCCTCGGGCACGCTTGAGAATTACGTGACGGTCCAGACCCAGCGCGATTACTTCAAGCCCTTCATGAACTCGGTCGTGCTGTCGCTCGGCTCGACAATCATCGCGCTGATCATCGCCATTCCCGCCGCCTGGGCCATGGCGTTCTCGCCGACCAAGCGCACCAAGGACATTTTGATGTGGATGCTTTCCACCAAGATGATGCCGGCCGTGGCCGTGCTGGTGCCGATCTATCTGATCTTCCGCAATGCCGGCCTGCTCGATACCCGCATTGGCCTCACCATCATGCTGACTTTCATCAACCTGCCGATCGTCATCTGGATGCTCTACACCTATTTCCGGGAAATTCCCGGCGAGATCCTGGAAGCGGCGCGCATGGATGGTGCATCGCTGTGGAACGAGATCGTGCATGTGCTGACACCGATGGCGGTGCCCGGCATTGCCTCGACGCTGCTCTTGAACGTCATCCTCGCCTGGAATGAATCCTTCTGGACCATCCGGCTGACCACCACCAATGCGGCACCACTGACGGCCTTCATTGCCTCCTTCTCCTCGCCGCAGGGGCTGTTCTGGGCAAAACTTTCGGCCGCCTCGATGATGGCGATCGCCCCCATTCTCGTCATTGGCTGGTTCTCGCAGAAGCAACTCGTGCGCGGCCTGACCTTTGGCGCCGTGAAATAAGGAACGACAAACATGGGCAGCATTTCCCTTCAGAACGTGTCCAAGGTCTTCGGTGAGGCAAAGGTCATCCCGTCGATCGATCTCGATATCCACGATGGCGAATTCGTCGTCTTCGTCGGTCCCTCCGGTTGCGGCAAGTCCACGCTTCTGCGCCTGATCGCCGGGCTGGAGGATGTCTCCGGCGGCAAGATCGTCATCGACGGCAAGGATGTGACCGAGCGTGCGCCGGCCGAACGTGGCCTTGCCATGGTGTTCCAGTCCTATGCGCTTTATCCGCATATGAGTGTCAGAAACAACATCGCCTTTCCGCTGAAGATGGCCAAGCTCGACAAGGCGGTTATCGACAAGAAGGTGGAGGATGCGGCACGGGTGCTGAACCTCACCGATTATCTCGAACGCCGGCCCTCACAGCTCTCGGGCGGCCAGCGCCAGCGCGTGGCGATTGGCCGCGCCATCGTGCGCGAGCCTTCCGCCTTCCTGTTTGATGAGCCGCTCTCCAACCTCGATGCGGCGCTGCGCGGCACCATGCGGCTGGAAATCTCCGAGCTGCACAACACGCTGAAAACGACGATGATCTACGTTACCCACGACCAGGTGGAGGCCATGACCATGGCCGACAAGATCGTGGTGCTGAACCGTGGCAATATCGAGCAAGTCGGTTCGCCGATGGAGCTCTATCGCTCTCCCGCCAACCTCTTCGTCGCCGGCTTCATCGGCTCGCCGCGCATGAACCTCATCACCGGTGACTTCGCCCGCCAAAAGGGTGCCGCCACAGCCGGGGTTCGGCCGGAACATTTGGTGCTGTCGAAGGAAAGCGGTCTCTGGCAGGGCAAGGTCACCGTCGCCGAACATCTCGGCTCCGACACATTTCTGCATATCGATGTCCCAGGCATCGGCCCGATTACCGCCCGCGCGGACGGCGAATTCGCCTGCAAGCACGGCGACACTGTCTTCATCACGCCCGACGATACCAAAATCCACAGGTTCGATGACAAGGGCAAGGCAATCTAGGCGGGGCTGGCCCTAAAGACGCAGCGGCTCGCCATTCGGTGGCGGCCGTTTGCAGATAGTCCGAATGCCCGCGACAGCGCGATTGGCAAGACCACCGTTTTCCCTTCGAGGATCATGACATGACATGCAAACTTTCCCTCGCAACGCTTGACGAAGCAAAAAAGACCGCGGCCGTTCCGTCCTACAGCCGGGACGATCTTTCTGCCGGCATCGTGCATTTCGGCGTTGGCAATTTCCACCGCGCCCATCAGGCGGTTTATCTCGACGACCTGTTCAACACCGGAGCGGACCATGACTTCGCGATCATCGGCGCGGGTGTCCTGCCGTCGGATACGGTGATGCGCGAAAAACTCGCCGCACAGGATTTCCTGACGACCGTTGTGGAGCAGGACAATAACCGCACCGGTGCGCGTGTCACCGGGCCGATGATCGATATTCTGCCGGTCGGAGACAGCGCGGCGATCATCGAAAAACTGGCCGATCCGCAGATCCGCATCGTTTCCATGACGATCACGGAAGGCGGTTATTTCATTGACGCCTCCGGTTCGTTTAACCCGCAGCATCCGGCGATTGCCGAAGACGGCAGAAATCCGGCTTCGCCGAAAACCGTGTTCGGGCTGATCGTCGCCGGGCTGAAGGCGCGGCGCGACAGAGGCGTGCAGCCTTTCGCCGTCATGTCCTGCGACAACATTCCGCATAATGGCAAGGTCACGAAAAATGCCGTGGTCGGGCTGGCGGCCCTGTCCGATCCTGCCTTTGCCAACTGGATTGGCGAAAACGTTGCCTTCCCCAATTCGATGGTCGACCGCATCACGCCAGCCACCGGCGAGCGCGAACGCAACATCGCCCGGGATGACTTCAACATCGACGACAACTGGCCGGTGTTCTGCGAAGAATTCAAGCAATGGGTGATGGAGGATAATTTCCCGGCGGGCCGCCCGGCGCTCGAGAAAGCGGGCGTGCAGTTCGTATCCGATGTTGCGCCCTATGAGCATATGAAAATCCGCATCCTCAATGGCGGCCATGCGGCAATCGCCTATCCTGCGGCGCTGCTCGACATCCACTTTGTCCACGAGGCGATGGAGCATCCGCTGATCCGGGCGTTTCTGGCAAAGCTCGAAAAGGAAGAGATCATACCGGTCATTCCGCCGGTGCCGGATACCGATCTCAATGAGTATTTCTCGCTGATCGAGCGGCGCTTCCTCAATCCGAAGATTGGCGACACCATTCCGCGTCTGGCGCAGGACGGTTCCAACCGCCAGCCGAAATTCATCCTGCCTTCCACCGCCGACCGGCTGGAGCGCGGAGAGGATATCATCGGTCTTTCGCTGGTTTCGGCCTTGTGGTGCCGCTATTTCTACGGCACGTCCGACAGCGGCAAGGAAATCGTCTTCAACGATGCCAGCGCCGAGCGCCTGCAGGCGGCGGCCATCAAGGCCAAGGACGATCCCATGGCCTTCCTCGCGCTTAACGATATTTTCGGAGCAGTTGCCGAATCGAAACTTTTCCGTAAACGCTTCGCCCACGCGCTGAAGACGCTGTGGCAAGAGGGTACAGCGAAGACCTTGCAGCTTTATCTGGATGACAAGCTGGCTGAAAAGTGACGATGAGATGGAAGACGACACCGGCCCCCTTTTGATTTTCGACTGCGACGGCGTTCTCGTCGACAGCGAGCCGGTTTCCATCTCCGTCCTCCTCGACATGCTCTCCCATCTGGGTGTGACGATGGGGGAGGAGGAGGCCTATGAGCGCTTTCTCGGCCGAAGCGTCGCCAGCATGACAAGAACGTTGTTCGAGGATTACGGTGTCGAGACGGATATCGATTTTCTCGATCATATGCGGGCGACGCTGTTCGAGCGCTTCAAAAGCGAGTTGCAGCCGATCGATGGCATTGCGCAGACGCTCGACAGGCTTGTGCCATTCAGGCGCTGTGTTGCTTCCTCCAGTCAGCCGGAACGTATCCGTTATTCACTGGGGCTGACCGGCCTGATCGACAAATTCGAACCGCATGTCTTCAGCGCCACCATGGTGAAGAACGGCAAGCCGGCGCCTGATCTCTTCCTGCACGCGGCGCGCCAGATGGGCGTCGATCGGCGTCACTGCATCGTGATCGAGGACAGCCCGGCCGGTATTGCCGCGGCAAAGGCCGCCGGCATGGGCGTTTTTGCTTTTACCGGTGGTTCGCATGCCCGTTTTCCCGCATTCCGTGAAAAGATCGCCGGGCTTGGCGCGGATGCCGTGTTTGACGCGATGCCGGATTTGGTCCAACTTGTCGGCAGCTATGTGGGGAAGGGCGGTTTGGGCGGCCAAGCGGAACGTGATGCAGGCTAAAACGGATTTCGCCTGCCGCCGCTGTCGCCGGGCCGTTGCGCAAGGGATGGAATTGCAGTCTTGAAGCGTCAAAATCTCGTCGCTGTCGATGTCGGCACCGCCAGCGCCCGGGCCGGCATTTTCGATGCGGCCGGCCGGCTGCTTGCCCGCGCCACCCATCCGATCCTGATGCAGAGGCCGCAGGAAAACCACGCCGAACATGATTCCACCGACATATGGAAGGCAGTCTGCATCGTGGTAAGGGCAGCGCTTGCCGAGGCGGGTGTTCCGCCGGAAAGCATTGCTGCAATCGGTTTCGATGCCACCTGTTCGCTCGTCATCCGCGATGGGCGGGGTGAGCCGGTTTCGGTATCCGTGACCGGGGAAGACCGGTTCGACACCATCGTCTGGCTCGATCACCGGGCGATATCGGAGGCCGACCGGCTGACGGCATCGGGACACCGGGTGCTGGATTTCGCCGGCAACAGCGTCTCGCCGGAAATGCAGATGCCGAAGCTGATGTGGCTGAAGCAGCATATGCCCGGGAGCTGGTCGCGCATGTCCTTAGCCTTCGATCTGGCGGATTTCCTGACGTGGAAAGCGACCGGTTCAGCAAAACGTTCTAATTGCACGCAGACGGCGAAGTGGAATTTTCTTGCGCAGGAAAATCCCGGCTGGCAGGCGGATTATCTCGAACTGGCGGGGCTTGCCGACTTGAGAGAGCGGGCAGGGCTCCCCGAAACCACCGTGATGCCGGGAGAAAGCATCGGTCCGCTTTCGCCCGAAGCTGCAGCCGAGCTTGGTCTGGATACCGGTTGTCAGGTCGCTGCGGGCATGATCGACGCCTATGCCGGCGCGCTGGGGGCGCTGGGCGGATGCCTGTCTGCCGATGTTGGCCGCCATGTTGCGCTGATCGCCGGGACTTCGAGCTGCCTTGTTGCGGTGTCGGAGCGGCAAATGCCCGGCCATAGCCTCTGGGGCCCCTATTGGCAGGCGATCCTGCCCGGGCACTGGCTGGTGGAGGGCGGGCAATCGGCCACCGGCGCGCTGCTCGATCATATGGTACGCATGCATGCGGCGGGCGGGGAGCCGGATACGGCGCTGCATGCCCGCATCGTTGCGCGGGTAACGGAATTGCGGGCGCTTGAGGGCGAGGCCTTTGCCGAGCGGCTGCATGTGCTGCCGGATTTTCACGGCAACCGCTCCCCGCTTGCCGATCCGCACGCCGTCGGCGTCATCAGCGGGCTGACATTGGATACGTCTTTCGACAGTCTTTGCCGTCTCTATTGGCGCACCGCCGTCGCGATTGCGCTCGGCGCGCGCCATGTGCTCGATGCGATGGAGCGTTTCGGTTATGCCGTGGAGAGCCTGCATGTCACTGGCGGACACGTGAAAAACCCGCTGCTGATGGAGCTTTATGCCGATGTGACCGGCAAGCGCATCGTGGTTCCCGCCACTGCCGATGCGGTGTTATTGGGCACGGCAATGACAGCGGCAACCGCCGGCGGGGTGCATGCAAGCCTCGCGGCTGCTGGCGCCGCCATGTATCCCGGCAACGCGGAAATATCAGGCGATCCGGCGCGGGGACCACGTTATGAGCGGGATTATCGCCGTTTTCTCGCCATGTACCGGCATCGTCAGGAGCTGGAAAGCCTTTGACTTATCAGCGTGGAATTTTTGCTGACGGATGCCGCGCGATTCTTCTCCGGCGGGAGAAGAAACAGGTGGTGGCCACTCGATCCTGCCGCGTGCCAAGCGCAGATCAGCCGCGTAGCGAGCGCTTCAGCGCGGCAAAGTTTTTCGCCCGCGCTTTTGTTGCGTCATCGGCCCCGGCGCTTAGCGCGCAGAGGGTGAATTCCAGCAGGGAAACCAGTTGCAGCAAGCCTTGGCCGCCATTTTGCGCCTGCGGCATGGCGAGACAGAGGTCGGCACTTTCCGGACCCCATTCGTAAAAGCGCGTGGTGATCAGCAATGTGCGATAGCCGCTCTTGCGCGCCATTGCAGCAAGCCGCTGCAGCGGTGACAGGCTGCCGCCGCAATCCATGATGACGAGCAGGGTCTTTGCGGTGTCGAAATCCCACAGGGCAACATAGGCGGCGCTGTCGCTACCGAGATAATGGATGTGCCCCCGGCTTTCGAGAAGACGCGCGTAGAAATGCCGCCCGGCATCGAGACCTTCCGGCGAGGTTGCCAGAAAGACATCGCCCGCCGTGGCGATCTCGTTCATGGCAAGCCGCCAGATTGACTGGGACGTCATGTCGAAGGCGGTCTGGACGGCCTGGATCTGCTGCGAAAGAAGCTGTGAAAACGGGTTGGACTGGCGTTCGCCGCCTTCCGCCGTTGCGGGCTGGTCCGCGCCGGCGGTTTCTTCGGCATGGCGCAGATCGGCGCGGATATCGCTGAACTGCCGGTATCCCAGCGAGCGCAGGAAACGTCCGACCGTCATCGGGCTGAGGCCGAGCTTCGCAGCCAGCGTCTGCGCCGTCTCGAACGGTAATTCGTCGAGATGTTCGATCAGATATTTGGCGATCTTCCGCTCGGAAGGGGTGCCTGCCTTCATGGCGCGCGTAAGGTTCAACAGCAGCTTTTCCACCAACGCCTCATTCTTATCTTTATTGAACGATGATGCATGCGCGCGCGCAGACAAGCGTGCGAACCGCAATTTGACGGTGGGGGATAGCTTTTCCGGCCTTGTCCTCCACCGGACCGGAATGCGAATTATGATAGGTATATTATTATATTTTAGAGATACCTTTTATTCAAGAGAAATTCCATCTCCGGTTTAGATCGCGCTAATCTACCTTTTGGGTCCCCGTCTTGCGCAGGATGGGGTCATCGCCTATCTCCTCCTGAGAGAGTGCCCAACCCGAGAAGCTTCAAGGAGTTCCGAATGATTTTTGATGCGGCGCGGCTCGCCTTCCAAAATCTCTTTGCTGCCGAAACCCGGTCGGTATTCTGGAAGGTACTGGGGCTCACCCTTCTCGTGCTCGCGGCCCTGTGGTTCGCCATCCGCTCGATCTTCATCTATTTCGCCCTGCCATGGATAGACGCGCTGATTCCCGGCGTGCCGGACTGGGCGGGCTGGCTGAGCTTCGTTTTCGCCATTTTCGCCGGAATAGGGCTGGCTTTGGCACTGGCGCTGCTCATCTCGCCGGTCACTGCCGTCATCGCCGGCCTGTTTCTCGACGATGTCGCCGAAGTGGTTGAAAAAAAGAGCTATCCGGACGATCCGCCCGGCAAGGCGATGCCGATGGGCGAGGCCGTGCTCTCTTCCATCAAGTTTTTCGGCGTTGTCATTGCCGGCAACCTCATTGCGCTTTTTCTGCTGCTTGTTCCCGGTATCAACCTCATCGCGTTTTTTCTGGTGAACGGTTACCTGCTCGGCCGGGAATTCTTCGAATTCGCGGCGATGCGTTTCCGCTCGCCCGCTGACGCCCGGCTGTTCCGGGTAAAACACCGCACCACCGTCTTCATGGCCGGGCTGGTCATTGCGGCCTTTCTGGCGGTTCCATTCCTCAACCTGCTGACGCCGCTTTTTGCGGCCTCCATGATGGTGCATCTGCACAAGGCTGTCAGCCGCCGCGACCCTTCATTCGCCGCCAGCCGAACCGAACAGCTGCGCGGGTAATTCCACCAGCGGTGCCGGAATATCGAAGGTTTTTTCCGGCGATTTGCAGATATCGGCAATCACGCAGCGCTCGCATTCCGGCTTGCGTGCCTTGCAGCAGTAACGCCCGTGCAGGATCAGCCAGTGATGGGCATGGAACAGATATTCTTCGGGAATGATGCGGATCAGCCGGTCTTCAACCTCGTCAGGGGTCTTGCCCGGCGCAAGACAGAGCCGGTTGGCGATGCGGAACACATGTGTGTCCACCGCAAGCGTGGGCACGCCGAAGGCCATCGACATCACCACATTGGCCGTCTTGCGGCCGACACCGGGAAGCGTCACCAGTTCGTCGCGGGTCTTCGGCACCTCGCCGCCGAAATTGTCGATCAGCATCTGCGACAGGGCAATGACGTTCTTCGCCTTGTTACGGTAAAGCCCGATGGTCTTGATGTAACCGATCAGCTGTTCCTCGCCGAGCGCCAGCATCTTTTCCGGCGTATCGGCCACCTTGAACAGCGCGCGGGTGGCCCGGTTCACGCCCACATCGGTCGCCTGTGCGGATAGCGCCACGGCCACGAGCAGGGTGAAGGGATTGGTATGTTCCAGCTCGCCTTTCGGTTCCGGCCGCTGGATGGAAAAGCGGCGGAAGATTTCGCTGAGCTCCTCCCTGGAATAGGCCGTCTTCACCCGCGCCGGCCTGCGTGCGGCTGCCGGATTTGACTTTTTCAAGGTTTGGGTGCTGGATCGTTTCTTGGCGATTGTCATGGATTATCTATAGCCAGCCCGCCCAAAGGAAAGCAACGTGGATACGCTCAACGACCAGCCGATTTTCGCGGCGGAACTCGTTCCGCACCGTTCGCTTGGCCGCCGCGGTTTCCGGCTGCTTCTCATCCTGTCGGGATTTGCCTGCCTGATCTATGGCGGCTTTTTCTTCGCCACTGGGGCGTGGCCGATCGGCCTGTTTTTCGGACTGGATTTTCTCCTGCTTTATATCGCTTTCCGCGCCAATTACCGGGCGGCCAAGGCGCGGGAGGAGGTCAGCGTCTCGCGCACCAGCCTGTCGATCCGAAAATTCTCCCCTGCCGGACGAATGGTGGAGCATCGCTTCAATCCGTTCTGGGCGCGTTTCAGGGTGAGGCGGCATGACGAGATCGGCATCGTCTCGATGCATGTGACGGGCGAGGGCCGGGCGACCGACATCGGCTCGTTCCTCAATCCGGATGATCGGGAAAGCTTTGCCAAGGCGTTTGGCGGTGCGCTGGCGACGGTGCGGCGGATGTAAGAGGATAATCCAGCTCTCCCTCCGTCATTCCGGCCCTGAGCCGGAATCCAGCCGACGCGCGTCGGCGCGGCGGAAAAGACTCCTTTCAGCCCAAGGACTTGGGCTAGCTGGATACCGGCTCGAGGCCGGTATGACGGTAGAAATGGAGCAGGGCGCAAGAAACGGGTGGAGACGACCACGCTTTAATGTTTTTCTCTTACCCGTTAGGAGATTTGCGATGAACGCCAATATTACGCTGAACGAAGACATCACCCCCATCGGATCCGATTACGACACGGTGCGCGGGGTCATCGAGCTTTTGACGCTGGATTATCGCGAGCAGCCCTCCCTCGAAGCCATTGCCGCAAGGCTCGGCCAGTCACCGACGCAATTGCAGAAGACTTTCACCCGCTGGGCCGGCCTTTCGCCCAAGGCATTCCTTCAGGCTGTAACGCTCGATCATGCCAAGCGGCTTTTGCGCGAGGAGGATCTGCCGCTGCTCGAAACCTCGATCGAGGTCGGCATGTCGGGGCCGGGACGCCTGCACGACCTCTTCGTCACGCATGAAGCCATGTCGCCCGGCGAATGGAAGGCGAAGGGCGGCGGGCTGACGATCCGTTACGGGTTCCACGCCTCGCCCTTCGGTCTTGCGCTGGTCATGGTGACCGATCGTGGACTTGCCGGCTGCGCTTTTGCCGATCCGGGTGAGGAGAGGGCCTGTTTTGAAGACATGGCCGGCCGCTGGCCGAATGCGGATTATGTCGAGGATCGCGAAGCGACCGCGCCTTATGCCGCCCGTATCTTCGATCCGTCCATGTGGTCGGCGGACAGGCCGCTGCGTGTTGTGCTGCTCGGTACGGATTTTCAGGTGCGGGTATGGGAAAGCCTCCTCAAAATCCCGATGGGCCGCGCGGTCACCTATTCGCACATCGCCTGTGATATCGGCCAGCCCACCGCCTCCCGCGCCGTGGGTGCCGCAGTGGGGGCAAACCCGGTGTCCTTCGTCGTTCCCTGCCATCGCGCTGTCGGCAAAAGCGGGGCTCTAACGGGTTACCATTGGGGCCTCACTCGCAAGCGGGCGATGCTGGGCTGGGAAACGGGAAAGGTGTGAGGCTGGTCTCCCTCATCCCTGTGCTTGTCACAGGAATGAGGGGTGTCTGAGTAGGCTGCCTGACAACGCTGCCTGACAACGCCTAAACCAGCTCCATCAACGCCCGCGCCGCCGCCTCGTCCGTTATCAGCGTATTGCAGCCGATCCGCTTGATCGTGGCGCGGATGGCGATGGCGCGGTGGGCGCCGCCGGAGGCAAGCACGATGTGTTTGGCCTTGCGCAGCGTATCGAGATCGATCGCCATGGCGCGCTGGTTGATTGGATGATCGACCGAGCGGCCCTCGGCATCGATGAAGTTGAACATGGTGTCGCAGACGCAGCCGGCGTCAATGAGTTCGCGCAGCGTCTCCCTGGAGATGAAACCTTCCGACAAAGATGTGGAGTGCGGCCCGATATCGCCGCAGGAGACGATGGCAAGATCGAGCGTTTCGGCGAGATCGTACAGCGTTGCAAGCCCGCATTTTTCGATCAGCGCCCGTTTGGTCTCGACCGAATCCACCAGCAGCGGCGCGAGGAACATGTAACATTCCGCGCCGAGCGCGCTCGCCAGCCGCCAGGTGTAATCGAGCGGGTTGGTCTGGTGCACGGCGACGATACCGCCGAGCAGCGAAACGACCTTGCAGTTCTCCCGGCGCGGCGGGCGGAAGCTGGAAAGCGAGGCGGTCATGGTGCGACCCCAGCCGACGCCGATGGTGGCACCATTCGGCACCGCTTCGGAGAGGAATTGCCCGAGCGCCAGCCCGACGGCCTTGGCGGTGCCTTCCGCACTGGCTTTGTCGGGAGAGGGGATGATCACGGCCTCGTCCAGCCCGTAAGCTGCCTCAAGCTGGCCGGCGAGCGAGACGAAATCTTCGATGCCCTCATTGATCCATATCTGCACTTCGGAGCGCTTCATCGCTTCGTCCAGCAGGCGGATGACGGTGGAGCGGCTGATACCCAGCTTTTCGGCGACATCTTTCTGCGTCATGCCCTGATTATAATAGAGCCATGCCGCCCGCAGCCGCAGCGAAGCCGCTTCCGAATAGGCCGTATGGGTTTCTCTTCTCAGTTTCGCCACGGTTTCCGCCATTCATTGTGTTCGCGGAGTATCGCAGGCATGAAACTTATGTCAATTGCGATGCGCAAATGTCTTGACTTTCGACCGTGCCGCTTGCGATAGTCGAAGCCGACGAAACCGCGATTTCGGCCTTGGGCGCACCCATGGTGCGGGAACGAAATGACGGCTGAGCAAGTTTTCAAGAGATCATGAAGGATCATTCGATATGACATCCAAACTCGAACAACTTCGCGCCATCACCACGGTCGTTGCCGACACCGGCGATATCGAGGCGGTTGCCCGCCTGAAGCCGGTGGATTGCACCACCAACCCGACAATCGTTCTGAAGGCGCTTGGCACGCCGGCATTTGCCGATGCGGTCAAGGAAGCCGTCGCCTGGGGCAAGAAGCAGGGCGGTCAGTCCGACGCCGTTGTTGCCGCCGTTGCCGATCGTCTGGCCATCTCCGTGGGTGCAGCGCTTGCCGGCCTCGTGCCGGGCCGCGTATCAACCGAAGTCGATGCCGACCTTTCATTCGATACCGAAGCCTCCATCACGAAGGCCCGCCACATCATTGCCGCCTACAAGGAGCGCGGCATCGAGCGTGAACGGATCCTCATCAAGCTTGCTTCCACCTGGGAAGGCATCAAGGCTGCCGAAGTGCTGCAGTCCGAAGGCATCGACTGCAACCTGACGCTCCTTTTCTCGCAGGCTCAGGCGATTGCCTGCGCCGAAGCCAAGGTCTTCCTCATTTCGCCCTTCGTCGGCCGTATCCTTGACTGGTACAAGAAGTCGACCGGCGAAAACTACACCGCCGAGACCGATCCGGGCGTCGTTTCCGTGCGCAGCATCTACAACTACTACAAGGCCAATGGCATCAGCACCGTCGTCATGGGCGCGTCCTTCCGCAACGTCGGCGAAATCGAAGCGCTTGCCGGTTGCGACCGCCTGACGATCAGCCCGGCGCTGCTGGAAGAGCTGGACAAGGATACCGGCAAGCTGGAGCGCAAGCTTTCGGCAGAAAACGTCAAGGCCGAGCCGCTGCAGTCGCTGGACGAGAAGGCATTCCGCTGGGCGCTGAACGAAGACGCAATGGCCACCGAGAAGCTCTCGGAAGGTATCCGCCTCTTCGCCAAGGATCTGGTGACGCTGCGCGAAATGGTGCGCAAGGAACTGACGGCCGCCGCCGCCTGACGAAAAAAGGGGGAACCATCCACGTTCCCCCGACGTTTACGAGACATAAATCTCCAGTCAACTGAAACGCGATCGGGTCCCTGCCGGTCGCGTTTTTTTGTGCTCAGATAGTGCCCGTCACGATCTCGGAGATACGTTTTGCTGCCTCGCGGATCAACACCTCGCAGGCCTCGCGTGTGGGCGCCTTGCCGCCAAGAGGGGTAATATAGGGGCAGGTGATCACGGCCAGCGCGGTGCCATCGAGCGTCAGCACCGGAGCGGAAATATTGCGGACCCCGGCGGTCTGGAGGCTGTCCATCGATTCGAAGCCGTTCTTGCGCACCTCTGCCAGCCGATCGGCAAGACCCTGCGGTATGGTCTCGCCGCTGCCGCGCACCTGTTCGGTTATCATGATCTGGCGCTGCGCTTCTGTCTGGAAGGCCAGAAGCACGTGGCCCGAGCCGGTGTGGAACAGGCTCATCTGCGCGCCGACACGCATGGACATGGCCCAGTAGGTGGATGATTCCTGTTGGGCAATGACCACAACGCTGCCGCGATCATGGACCGCCAGATGGCAGGCCTGCTCCGCACTCGCCGAAAAATCGCGCATGACAGGGGCCGCGAAGGAAACCAGCCGGCGGATCGGCGCATGGAAATGCGCCAGCCCGAACATCTTCAGCGTCAAAGAGAATCGATCGCCGTCAAGCCGCTGCACATAACCCCGGCGTACCAGCCGGTCCAGCATGCGGTAAAGCTCGTTGGGGCTCTTTCCGATGGACTTGGCGATCTCGATCTGTGTCAGCCCGCCATCGGTGCGGGCCAGAAGTTCGAGAATGTCCAGGCCCTTGTCGAGGGCGGGAGCGCGATATCTTTCGCTGTCGTCGTCGGTCATCTGGCCTCGATGATGATGGTGTGTATGGTCGCCGGCGCCGGGCTGGGCCTGAAAATAGGCTTGCCCTATACCAGCCGTCCAGGCAAGTTTGCTTGACGTCATATGAATACCGCGTTTACATATGAATTGTCGATCCATATTTGAGATCACTGAAATTCAACGGCTCGGCCCCGGCAGGCGGGCGTGCCTTAGCGGGAGGCTATTCATGGTGCAGGATTTTAACGGCCGGACAGTGGTGATCACCGCGGCCGGTCAGGGTATCGGGCGGGCGGCGGCAGAGCGGTTCGTGTCGCTCGGGGCGCGCGTCATCGCCACCGATATCAATGAGCAGGCGCTTTCTACGCTCAAGGGGGCAGAGACGCGGGTTCTGAACGTGCTCGACGGCGATGGCGTAAAAGATTTTGCCGCCGATATCGGCCATGCGGATGTGCTGTTCAACTGCGCCGGTTTTGTTCATTCCGGCACCATCCTCGAGTGTGAAGAGAAGGACTGGGATTTCTCCTTCGACCTCAACGCAAAGGCCATGTACCGTACCTGCCGCGCTTTCCTGCCCGGCATGCTGGAGAAGGGCAAGGGCGCGATCGTCAACATGTCCTCGGTTGCTTCCAGCGTAAAGGGCGTGCCAAACCGGTTTGCCTACACGGCTTCCAAGGCCGCCGTTGTGGGCCTGACCAAGGCGATTGCGGCGGATTTCGTGACAAAGGGCATTCGTTGCAACGCCATCTGCCCCGGAACGGTGGATAGCCCTTCGCTGCACGATCGTCTGCGCGCCACCGGCAATTACGAACAGGCTCTTGCAGATTTCATCGCGCGCCAGCCTATGGGCCGCATCGCTACGCCGGAAGAGATCGCAGCGCTCGTCACCTACCTCGCGTCAGACGAAGCAGGTTTCACCACCGGCCAGATCCATGTCATTGATGGCGGCTGGACGGGCTGACGGATTTCAAGGGAGAGGGGAGGGCGACCGGCGTGACAACCGGTCGCCTTTTTCATTCAGACGACGGCGCTTCCGGCCATCAGCGCAAGCACGAGGAAGACCAGGAAGATCACCACGGCGATGAAGAACAGAATGCGGGCCACGCCGGCTGCGGCTGCCGAAATGCCGGTAAAGCCGAACACGCCTGCGATCAAAGAAATGACAAAGAAAATAAGAGCCCATTTAAGCATGGCGCTTCCCCTTTTGCGAAATTTTCCCGAGCCGCCGCCCCGCGACAGGCTCGATAAAATGACGCGCAAAAGGAGAAAATGTTCCACGCGCCCGTAAAAATCGTTCTTTTATATTGCCGTCTCACGGGCCGTGTCGGTACGGCGGGTTTTCCAGATGGTGCGGACGAATGTCGCGACGAAGGTGACGCTCATGAAGAGCACGATCGTGGGGGCGGGAGCGCTGTCGATCAGGAAACTCAGCCATATGCCCGCAAGCGACGAGGCGACCGCCACCGCAATGGCCACCAGCAGCATGGCGGAAAAACGCCGGGTCAGCAGGAAGGCGATTGCGCCCGGTGCGACGAGCATGGCGACGGAGAGAATGATGCCAACCGCCTTCAGCGCGCCGACTACGGTGAGCGATAGAACCATCAAGAGACCGTAGTGCAGCAGGCGCACGGGCAGGCCGATGGCTCTTGCATGTTGCGCATCGAAGGCGTTGACCAGCAGATCCTTCCGCAGGATGCCGAGAAACAGAGTGGCGAAAAGCGCGATCACGCCCGTCTCCAGCATGTCCAAGGGCGCGATGCCGAGCATGTCGCCGAAGAGGATATGGTCGAGATGTACGTCGCTCTGCACCTTCACGTAAAGCACCAGTCCCAGCCCGAACATGCCGGAAAAGACGATGCCGAGCACCGTATCCTCCTTGACGCGGCTGTTTTCCTTGATGAAACCGGTGCCGAGGGCACATATCATGCCCGCGATGAAGGCCCCGATGGAAAGCGGGATGCCAACGATATAGGCCACCACCACGCCGGGCAGCACGGCATGGGAAACGGCGTCCCCCATCAGCGACCAGCCCTTCAGCACCAGAAAACAGGAGAGCATTGCCATGGGCACCGCGATCATCAGCGTGATCAGGAAGGCATATTGCATGAAAGGCAGCTGAAACGGCAGTATGGCTAGTTCGAGATATTCACTCATGGCGTTTCCTCCAGCGCCCTGCGCGCCTTGGCGCGAGAGGCGAGCAGGCCGTGTTTGGGTGCAAAGACGAAGGCGGCAAGGAAGATCGCCGTCTGTAGCACCACGATGACGCCGCCGGTCGCGCCATCGAGAAAATAGCTGAGATAGGCGCCGATGAAGCTGGTGGCCGCGCCGATGATGAGGCTCATCAGGATCAGCCGCTCGAAACGGTCGGTCAGGAGATAGGCAGTAGCGCCCGGCGTCACCACCATGGCGACGACGAGGAAAGCGCCGACAGTCTGTAGGGCGGCAACCGTGGAGGCGGCCAGCAGGGTGAAGAAGATCACCTTCAGCACTTCCGGTTTCAGCCCCACGGTGCGGGCGTGGTTCTCATCGAAGAACACCACCATGAAGTCGCGCCATTTCAGCGAAAGCACAAGGAGGCTGATACCGCCGATCAAAGCCAGCTGGATGGTGTCTTCGGCGGTGATGGCGAGGATATTGCCGAGCACGATGGTCTGGATATTCACCGAGGTCGGCGAGAGCGATACCATGAACAGGCCAAGCCCGAAAAACGAGGTGAAGATCAGGCCGATGATCGCATCTTCCT
Organism: Rhizobium sp. ZX09; assembly: GCF_017357485.1. Classification (NCBI taxonomy): domain Bacteria; kingdom Pseudomonadati; phylum Pseudomonadota; class Alphaproteobacteria; order Hyphomicrobiales; family Rhizobiaceae; genus Rhizobium; species Rhizobium sp. ZX09. Next base: position 254,301 of record NZ_CP031364.1, on the reverse strand, counting down.
TAAGCCGTGTCTTCTGGTTCAGAAACAGCATGGACCCGGCCGCCAACCCGCCGGAGAGAAACGCGCCGAGCGAAAAGGGCAGGCCAAGCATATAGGCTCCGGCAACCCCGGGAACGATGGCATGGGAAAGCGCATCGCCGATCAATGACCAGCCCTTCAGCATCAGATAGGCCGAGAGAAAGCCGCAGACACCGCCCACCAGTGCGCTGACCCAGATGGCGTTCAACATGTAACCATAGGTGAAAGGCTCAAGAAGGGTGTCAATCATCGGCTTTCTCTTTCGGAGCCTCAGAATCGCGCCTGTCCTGGCCATTTTTGCCGTAGATCACGAAGGGCCGCTCGTCATCGGTTATGACCTTCAGGCGGCGCGGATCGGCGTCGCTATGCAACTCTGCCCCGCCGAGAACGAAGTGGCGCAGGCTTCCGCCGAAAGCCCTTTGCAGGTTTTCCTCTGTAAAGGTGTCGCTTGTTTTGCCCGACGCCAGAACCGTACCCTTGACGAAGACGGCGCGGTCGCAGAATTCCGGAACGCTGCCAAGATTGTGGGTGGAGACCAGCATGACGCGGCCCTCGTCGCGCAGTGCCTTCAAAAGCGCGACGATCTGCTCCTCCGTCGTCACGTCGACACCGGTGAAAGGTTCGTCCAGCAGGATCACCTGCCCTTCCTGCGCCAGCGCGCGGGCCAGAAACACACGCTTCTTCTGCCCGCCGGAGAGTTCGCCGATCTGGCGCTTGCGATAATCGAGCATGTTGACGCGTTTCAGCGCCTCTTCCACCATCTGGTTATCGCGCTTTGAGGGGATGCGCAGGAAGTTCATGTGGCCATAACGGCCCATCATCACCACGTCCTCCACCAGCACCGGAAAGCTCCAGTCCACCTCTTCCGCCTGCGGCACGTAAGCGACGAGGTTTTTCTTCAGCGCCTCCTTTACCGGCAGGTCGAAGATCGAGACGGAACCGGCGGCCAAAGGAACGAAACCCATGATCGCCTTGAAAATCGTGGACTTGCCGGCGCCGTTGACGCCGACAAGTGCCGTGATCGTTCCGCGGGGAATGGAGAAGCTGGCATCTCTTAATGCGGTGTGGCCGTTGCGATAGGTCACTGTCGCATTTTGAACCGTCAGGCCGCCGCCTGATTTTTTACTCCCCATTCTCATAAAGACAGTCCCTTGGCGATTGTTTCGCTCGTCACACGCAGCAGGTCCAGGTAAGTCGGGACGGGACCATCAGCCTCGCTCAGCGAATCCACATAGAGAATGCCGCCATAGGCCGCACCGGTTTCCTTGGCCACCTGCTGGGCGGGATCGGCGGAAACGGTGCTTTCGCTGAAGATGACGTGGATATTATGCTCGCGCATGGCGTCGATCACACCCCGAACCTGCTGCGGCGTGCCCTGACTATCGGCGTTAACAGGCCAGAGGAACAATTCCTTCAGGCCGAAATCGCGGGCGAGATAAGAAAAGGCGCCTTCACTCGTCACCAACCAGCGCTTGTTTTCCGGAAGGGCTGAAAGTTCATTGCGGATCGGCTGCACCGTGGCCCTGATCCTGTCCGAATAGGCCTTGGCATTGGCGGCGTAGACATCGGCGTGGGCGGGGTCGATCTCGCTCAGGCCCTTGCGAATATTTTCGACGTAGATCAAGGCGTTATCGGGAGACATCCAGGCGTGCGGATTGGGCTTGCCCTGATAGGCGCCGCCGCTGATCGCCATCGGCTTCACACCATCGCTCACCGTCACATCAGGCACGCCGGAGAGGTTAGTCAGGAATTTCTCGAACCACAATTCCAGATTGAGTCCGTTGCGCAGCACCAGATCGGCCTTGCGGGCCTTCAGAATGTCGCGGGGCGTCGGCTGGTAATTGTGGATTTCCGCGCCGGGCTTGGTGATGCTTTCCACCTCGGCCGCGTCACCCGCTACGTTGCGCGCCATATCGGCGATGATGGTGAAGGTGGTCACGACAACAGGTTTTTCCTGGGCAAGGGCGACGCCCGGAAGAAAAAGCGAGAAAGCGAAAATGGCGTGGCGGAATTTTTGGACGTTCACGTGCTCACCAGATTTTGTTGCGACTAATTCGCAATACCATCTGTTATAAAATCACCTTTGTCAACGCTATTGCAAATCATTCGCAAATCTTGAGATTTCTGAAATGTCCGAAAATGATGCGCTTTTGCGGGTATCTTGCCTGCGGGATTAAACTTTTTTCAATGAGAAAGCGGCACTATCGGAAGGCTCGGACAGCGTGGTCCGAAGCTTATCCCGCGTGTGTTCCTCATCCTTCGAGCCACGTTTCCGGGGTGAGGGCGAGAGGCGGGGTACTTGATGTCAGGATGTTGCGGGTGAAAGCTGTATTCGGACGAATGCGGTTTTCGCGCAAGCTCGTTATGATTGGAGGCGGGATCCTGCTTTTGGCAGGCGCGACCGGTTCCGCTGCCGTTTTCATCGGCAGCGAGCGGCTGCTTGGCCCATCCTATGCCTCCACCAATGGGCTTTCCTGCGACGCAGTCCAGACAGTGAATATCCGCAAGAACGGCTCGCTATGGGTACGCAAATTCATTCGCACCGAAGGCGGAGACGGCACGGAGCGGTTGAAAACCGCCCTGCGCGTCGCCAAAGCGGTTTACGACAAACAGAAGCCCGATCTGGTTCAGGTCTCCGTGCTTGACAGGAACGGCCCGCAGCTGCGTTCGGAAATGCGCGGCCGGGCCATTGCCGCACAGGTGGTCTTCATTCCGGATACGGCGAAAATTCCCGAGGGCGCCGAGGCCCGCCGTTATTCAGCCTTCTATTATGACGGCGCAGCAAATGGCAGCGGCCAGTTTTACGGTCTGCGCATCGATCTGCCGCTTGAAGATACCGAAGCCATGGCTGCCAGCCTCAGCGACTTCGCCGATTGTGCGACGCCGGTTGCGGAGCCGGAAGCGGGCGGCCACGAGGGCAAGTCCGCCAAAGGTCACGGCGAAAGCAAGGGCGGGGCCAGCGGCGAACATGACGCTGCGCCAACGGAGCCCGGCCATGGCGAAACTGCTCCGGAAGCACATGACGAAACTCCGTCTCCCGAAGCGCATGGTGAGACCGTCACCGACGAGCTTCTGACCTCGACACCGGAAGCCGAGGGCAGCAGCATCTTCAGCCTGTCCTATCTGAAGTCACTGATCTTCGGAAAAGGCTCGACCACCGCGCAGGCGGCGGAGGAAAAACCGATGGACGGAGAGGCGGCGGTGGCAGAGGAAGCTGCTGGCGAAAAGGCCAAGGCGGGGCATTGAGAGGGATTCGGCTGTTGCCTAGGCGTTCCTGTTTCATGCCGGCGGTAGGTTCCGCCGACGCTGCCTTGTCATGCTTGCCCGACGTCATCCTTGGGCTTGCCCCACGCCTCTAAGCACGTCAACAAAATCGCTACGTTAGCAAATCCTCGGGACAAGCCCGAGGATGAGGTTGAGTGAATATTCACCTTTCAGCGCCAACTTCAAGGGGATTGCAGCTTGCCCGGAAATTCGAACCGGGCAGCGCTCCTGGTGCCTCAATCCGCCTTGTTGCGGCGGGCCGGGAAGAGAATGACGTCGCGGATCGACGGGGCGTTGGTCAAAAGCATGATCAGGCGGTCGACGCCGATGCCGAGGCCGCCGGCGGGTGGCATGCCCTGGTCGATGGCGTCGAGGAACTCGTCGTCCAGCTGCTTGTCCTTTTCGCCACGCGCATGCGCCTGTTCCAGCTGCTCCACCATGCGGCGGCGCTGTTCTTCCGGATCGTTGAGTTCCGAGAAGGCGTTGCCCACTTCCCAGGCGTTGCAATAGCTTTCGAAACGCTCGACGAGGCGGGGTTCGCCCGGCACTTCCTTGGCGAAGGGCGAGATGTCTTTCGGAAAGTGCGTGACGTGGCTCGGCTGGATCAGCGTGCCTTCCACCTTCTCTTCGAAGATGAAGGCAAGGCATTCGCCCCAGGTCCAGTCCTTCTCGACAGCAAAACCGGCGGCCTTGGCGGCAGCTCGGGCTTCTTCGTCGGTCTTGATGGCGAGGAAGTCGATACCGGTTGCTTCCTTCACCGCATCAGGCATCGGCACGCGCTTGAACGGACCCTTGAACGAGATCGTCTGGCCCTGGAATTCCACCTCTGTGGTGCCGTGGAGCGAGATCGCCAGCGTCTCGAACAGCCGCTCAACGAGACCCATGATGTCCTCGTAGTCGGCATAGGCCCAGTAGCACTCCATCATGGTGAATTCAGGATTGTGCCGTGTGGAGACGCCTTCGTTGCGGAAGTTGCGGTTGATTTCAAAAACCTTGTCGGACAGGCCCGAAACCAGCGTGCGCTTCAGGAACAGTTCCGGCGCGATGCGCAGATACATGTCCATCTTCAGCGTGTTGTGGAAGGTCTTGAACGGGTCGGCCGTTGCACCGCCATAGACGGTCTGCAGCATCGGCGTTTCCACTTCGAGGAAGCCTTCGGCTTCCATGAAGCGGCGGATGCCGGAGAGAATCTTCGAGCGCTGCAGGAATCGCAGCTTGGATTCCTCGTTGGAGAGAATGTCGAGGTGGCGCTTGCGGTAACGCAGCTCGATGTCGGAGACGCCGTGCCACTTCTCGGGCATCGGCAGCAGCGACTTCGTCAGCATGGTGATTTCTTCGGCGTTGATCGTCAGCTCACCGCGCTTGGTGCGGCGCACCTTGCCAGTCACGCCGATGATGTCGCCGATATCGATCATCGGCAGCAGGTTGCGCGCCGCTTCCGGCGTCGTATCCTTGTGGCTGAAGATCTGCACCTTGCCCGAGGCGTCATGAATATCCATGAACATGCCGGAATTGCGCGAGGAATAAACGCGCCCCGCCACCGTCACCGTATCACCGGTCTCGACGTCGGCTTCGATACCGGCATATTTTTCCGCCAGCTCGGCATTGCTCATCGTGCGGTGGAAATGCGCCGGATAGACGTCGCCGATCTGCTCGCGCAGCAGCGCAAGTTTCTGGCGGCGCACTTCTGTCGCGTCGGAGGAGAGGGCGGTGGTTTCGGTCTTGGTGTCGGTCATCGTGTTCGCCTTTATGGGCACATTGTTCTGTTTGCTACTGCGGTCGCCAAATGCGTCCACACTTTCCACATCCGTCATCCTCGGGCTTGACCCGAGGATCCATTCTCCAGCCGGCACGTCTTCCTGTCGAAGCTCATCGAAACTGGCGTGGATCCTCGGGTCAAGCCCGAGGATGACGACCGTTGATGAGCGGGGTCAACAAAAGCCTCGCCGCTTTTTCCTACGTTCCGCTGCCAACCATCGTGGCCACAACGGCGATCGCAGCCTTCAGGCGCTGGCGCACGACGGAGCGGCCAAGCAGCGCCATCGAGTCAAACAGCGGCAGCGAGCGCGACGATCCGGACATGGCGACGAAAAGCGGCGGCGTGACGACGCGCAGCTTCTTGCCAGTGCGTTCGGCCACATCGCGCAACTCCGCCTCGATGGCTTCCACGTTCCAGTCGGGCATCTTTTCGAGGTCTGCGGCAACCGTGGTGAGGATTTCGTGGATTTCCTCCGGCTTGCTCTTCAGCCCGGCAAAGGAGGCGGGCGTCAGGCCAGCATCGCTTGCGAGCAGGAAGCCGGCAAGGTTCGGCAGCTCGCCGAGTTTGGAAACGCGGCTCTGCGCAAGCTTCAGGCCCTCGGTCAGGCGGGAATTCTCCATCGCCCATTCCAGTGTGCGGGCAATGAACTCTTCCGGCGAAAGCTTTTCGCGCAGCCAGCGGCCGTTCAGCCAATCGAGCTTCTGAATGTCGAAAATGGCGCCGGCCTTGGACAGCGCTTCCGGGTCGAACTTCGCGGCGAGCTCGTCCATGGTCAGAAGTTCTTCGCCCTCTGCGATCTGGATGAAGAACAGGCCGAGGAAGTTCATCAGCGCTTCCGGCAGGTAACCGAGCGCGGAATAATAGGAGATCGAGGTCGGGTTCTTGCGCTTTGAAAGCTTGGACTTGTCGGCGTTGCGCATCAGCGAGAGATGCATGAACACCGGCTCCTGCCAGCCGAAATAACGGTACAGCAGAATGTGCTTGGGCACCGAAGCCAGCCATTCTTCACCGCGCGCCACATGGGTGATCTTCATCAGATGGTCGTCGATGACGTTGGCCATGTGATAGGTCGGCATGCCGTCGGCCTTGATCAGCACCTGCATGTCGACGGAATCCCACGGGATCGAGACATCGCCATAAACGCCGTCATGGAAATCGCACGAGCCTTCGGTCGGGATTTTCATGCGCACGACGTTCGCTTCACCGGCGGCAACGCGCGCGGTCACTTCCTCGGCCTTCAGGTTGAGGCAGTGGCCATCGTATTTCGGCGGCTTGCCGGCGGCACGCTGGGCCTCGCGCATCTGCTCCAGCCGCTCGGGCGTGCAGAAACAGCGGAAGGCATGGCCCTTTTCCAGAAGTTCTTCGGCATAGGGCCAGTACATCGCCTTGCGCTCTGACTGGCGATACGGACCGTAAGGGCCGCCGACATCGGGGCCTTCCGACCAGGTAAGGCCGGTCCAGCGCAGGGCTTCCAGCACCTTCTGCTCATATTCGAGGGTCGAGCGGGTGGCGTCGGTATCCTCGATGCGCAGGATGAACTCGCCGCCGTGTTTCTTGGCGAAGAGATAGTTGAACAGCGCGATATAAGCGGTGCCGACATGCGGCTCGCCGGTGGGGGAAGGTGCGATGCGGACGCGAACGCCGGAAGTGGTCATGAATTTCACTCGTCGTGACGTGGCGGTGACATCGGGGCGGTTCCACCCTGATACCACGGAGTTTTCGTTTGGATGCGGCAGGACATCATGTCAAAAGGCGAAAGGAAAGTGCCTTTTTCATATGCCCGTTCGGCTTGGGCTTAGGCCATATTCTGCCGCAGGCGTCAAGGAAATATGGAGTCTCCAGAGGTCGGCCGGTCCTGCCGGCTGGCTTCAGTTGACCGGCCAGACGTAAAGCAGCATCGGAATGCTGGCGACGACGATCATGATCGACAGCGGCAGGCCAAGCCGCGGATAGTCGCTGAAACGATAACCGCCAGGACCCATGACCAGCGTATTGCACTGGTGCCCGATGGGGGTGAGGAAATCGCAGCCCGCGCCGATCGCCACCGCCATCAGGAAGGCCTCCGGCCGGAAACCGAGCGTGGTGGCAAAACCCGCGGCAATCGGCGCCATGACCAGCACCGTTGCGGCATTGTTGAGAAAGGGCGTAACCGCCATGGCGGTGAGCAGGATCATGCCAAGCGCGGCGAAGGGCGGCAGGCCCTGAGCCGCGTTGCCGAGCCAGGCGGCGATCAACTCGCTGGCGCCGCTGGTGCGCAGACTGTCGCTGACGGGAATGAGGGCGGCGAGCATCACGAGGATCGGGCCATCGACGGATTTGTAGACTTCGGTCAGCGGAATGGCGCCGACGACGATCATCATGAAGGCGGCTGCGAAAAAGGCGACCGAGACCGGGACCAGACCGCTGCCGGCCGCGATCATGGCCGCGGCGAGTACGAGGACCGGCAAAAGCGCGCGACGCTGTACGCCGAGCAGAATCTCCCGCTGCGCCAGCGGCAGCAGCGAAAATTCCTGCAGCACCTGCGGCAGGTTCTTGCGGCTGCCCTGTAAAAGGATGACGTCACCCGCCTGCAATGTCAGTTCCGAGAGCCGCTGGCTGACACGCTGGCCGCGCCGGCTGACTGCAATCAGGTTGACGCCACGCGTATAGGACAGCGCGAGTTCCCGCGCCGAAATGCCGTTCAGAACGGATTCGTTGCTGATGACGGCCTCCATGGAAATGAGATCGGCGGTTTTCTGGCCGTTCTCCATCAGGGGCTTGCCGGAAAGCAGCAACTTTGCCTGGGAGACGATGCGGTCGAGGCCTTCCGGGCTACCTTCGAGCAGAACCGTGTCTCCGGCCTTCAGCGTCACGTCGGGAAAGGGGGAAATGCGCCGCGGTCCGCGCAGGATGGTGCTGGCAATGACATCGCCATCGGCCTGCTTGAGAAGTTCGCGCAGCGGCTTTTCCGCAAAGCTATTGTCTGCAGGCAGCGTCGCTTCGGCGGTATAGGCGGACTGGTCGAGAATATCCTCGACAGAGGCCTTTTCCCGGTTGCGCACCGGCAGCAACCGATAACCGAAGGTCAGGAAGATGATGCCGATGAAGGTGAGGCCAGCCCCAACGGGCGTGAAATCGAACATCGAGAAGCTCTCACCGGTCATCTCCTCACGCAGGCGTGAGACGACGATGTTCGGCGACGTGCCAATCTGCGTCATCAGCCCGCCCAGCAAGGCGGCAAACGCCATGGGCATCAGGTAATAGGAAACCGGGCTTCCGGATTTGCGGGCGAACTGGAACGCGACGGGCATCATGATGGCGAGTGCGCCAATGTTCTTGATGAAGGCCGACATGACGGCGACGACGATCATCAGGAAGGCGAGCTGCAGGCCTTTTGAATGCATCTCGGGGAAATATTTCTTGATCGTCATGTCGACGATGCCTGAACGCGCCACCGCCGAACTGACAACCAGCGCGCTGCCGACGATGATGACGATATCATCCGAAAAGCCGGAAAATGCCTTGTCGAAAGGCACGACGCCGAGTGCTACAGCCACCAGCAGCGCGCTGCAGGCGACGACGTCATAACGAAACCTGTCCCAGATGAATGCCGCCATCATGCCGGCGATGACGACGAAGGCGAGAATCTGGTCTGTCGTCATTTGTGCGGGTTACTTTCGCATGCGGGGGATGGAATCGTATTTGCTTTTTTTTGTCAGGGACCTGCTCATCAACGCAAGTGCGGGGCGGGAGTTCCTCGTGCCTGCGCACATCATTTCATTGCTTGAAAAATGCCTCGATAAAACGTGTTGCCTCGTCAGATATGCCGACGATCTTGTCTGTCGCCTGGCGGTAAAGTTTGAAATTGAGTTCGGTCTCAGGCTGCCCGTCCTCCCAGTCCCGGAAATCCCGCAACTGTGCCCGGCCGAGAGGACGCCAGGCCGTTGCCGTTCTCTTTATGGTGAGATCGACCCGGGGCGTTTGGCGCGCGATGCCCGGTCTGCGGGCAATTGCCCGGGTGGCTGTCACGACGCCGCTCGCAATGAGGCCGTGCCCGCCCTCATTTTCGCTGGCAAACAGGAAAACAGTATCGCCCGCCGTGATGGTCTTGCCGCCATACATGGTTTTCTGCGCGGTGAATGCGAAAGTTTCCGCGTCGGGGTCTGAGATTTCCGCTTTAATGACGAAAGCCATGTTCTCGTCCCTTCGGGCGATGCCATGTGTCGGCCCCCCTTGGTCCGGTTATGCAAGGCCCGCATGCTGCGGGCCCTACCAGTCGTTGCAGCTATCACTCAATGCAGCTGTTTGTTCTTTCGCCTTGCATTGCGCGCCAGCATGTTGAGCAGTTCCACCAGTGCCGAGAACGCCATGGCGGCATAGACGTAGCCCTTGGGAACATGGAAGCCCATGCCTTCGGCGATCAGTGTCGTGCCGATCATCATCAGGAAGGCGAGCGCCAGCATGACGATGGTGGGGTTGCGCTCGATGAAATTGGCGAGCGGCGTTGCGGCCAGCAGCATGACTGTCACGGCCACGATGACGGCGACGATCATGATCGGCAGGTGAGGGGTCATGCCGACGGCGGTGATGATACTGTCCACCGAGAAGACGAGGTCGAGCAGCAGGATCTGGCCGATGGCGGCGCCGAAATTCATGCCCACAGGGCCGCCCACCAGGTCTTCCTTGTGGTCTTCCGGGTCGACATTGTGGTGAATTTCCTTGGTCGCCTTCCAGACGAGGAAGAGACCGCCGGCGATGAGGATCATGTCCTTCCACGAGAATGGGTGGCCGAAGGCTTCGAAGACCGGTGTGGTGAGCTGCACGATCCAGGCGACGGTACCAAGCAGGCCAAGGCGCATGACGAGCGCGAGGCCTATACCGATCTTGCGGGCTTTTTCGCGCTGTTCAGGCGGCAGCTTGTTGGTGAGAATGGAGATGAAGATCAGGTTGTCGATGCCAAGAACGACCTCCATGACGATCAGTGTGACGAGCGCCACCCAGGCGGCGGGGTCCGACAGAAGAGGGAGAATGGACTCCATCAGGTATGTTTTCCTTTCAGCAACAAGGCCAGCCGATATATTCGGTGGGTGGAATTTATAGCGCAATACGCGAGAAACAAGGAGATAGCTCCTGTGTTTGGCAAGATTTCATCGAAATTTCGCGCAAACCGCGTATCGGACGCCATCGCCTTGCCGGCCTGATGCCGGTCAGGCCGTCCCTTGCTGAATGGTCTCAGGCCTTGTCTGTTCCGTAAGCCGCCATGAATACGTTGATGGCGCTGCTGATAACCCGGTCCAGTTCCTCGTCGGGAACCGGGCCTTCCAGTTCGCCGAACAGCCGCAGCTTGAAGAAGGTGCCGGTGGAAAGCTCGATATATTGCCGGGCGGCCAGTTCAGGATCGTCCACTTTCAGGTGGCCGATTTCGACCTGATGTTGGATGAAATCCAGGAGCACGGTGCGCACGTTGTTCGGAGCCGACAGGAAAAAGCGCTGCGCCAGTTTTGGCATGCGATCGATGACGCCGAGCACCGAACGCATGGCGGGGATCATGTCCGAACAGATCATCTTGTTGGCAAAGGCCTTGCCGAACTGCTCCAGCCCCTCGCGCACCTCCTCGGTGCCCTCAAGGATATGGCGCATGGAGGTGGCGAATTCGTTGCGATGGTGATCGACGAGCGCAACGAACAGATCCTCCTTGTTGGAGAAATAGACGTAGATCGTGCCCTTGGAAACGCCCGCTTCACGCGTGATGTCGTTCATGCTGGCCGCATCGAAGCCCTTGCGCTTGAACACACGCCAGGCACCTGCCAGAATCTGCTCGCGTTTGGCCGGGTCTTCGCCCGCCGCAAAACGCCCGGCGGCATTGCCCGGACAGCCCGTTTCCGTTTCCGTCTCCATATCCCTGTCTTCACCTGCCATCGCTACCGCCCTCATAGCATCACAACGGCGTAAAAAAAATTAACCGAACGTCGAACCAATCGGTTCGATAACACTTGATATGTGTCAGGAAAGAGATTATGTCAATCGAACCGAACGGTTCAGTTCGAAAAACTTTCTTCAATCTATCACGGTAAGCTCTCTCATGTCGGCCCAGAAGAATAATGCGGTTCGCGCCGTCAACGATGCGGAAGAGGCGGATATCTCCGCCAAGGCCGAGACCTCTCCCGCAAAGCCGGCGGAGGCGCCTTCCCAGCAGCCGCAGGCAGCGCCGGCACCAAAGCAGAAGAAGCGCTCGAAGCTTCTGCCTGTCATTGCCATTGCACTGCTGGCCGGTGCTGGCTGGTACGGTTACAACTGGTGGATCGATGGTCGCTTCCTGGTGTCGACGGACGACGCCTATATCGAAGGTGACATCGCGGTCATTGCGCCGAAGGTTTCCGGTTACGTCGCCAGGGTGAACGTGGTCGAGAACCAGGAAGTCAAGGCGGGCGACCCGCTGGTGACGCTTGACGACGGCGATTATCGTATCGCGCTTGACCAGGCCGAAGCGCAGATCCGCACCGAGGAACTGTCTCTGAAGCGTATCGATGCGCAGATCATCGGCGGCGAAGCGGCGCTCGAGCAGGCCGTTGCCCAGAAGGGCGCGCTGGATGCAGCCCTTCGTGGTGCGGAAATCACCCAGAAGCGCGCAAGCCAGCTGCAGGCAAAGGATGTCGGCACGGTTGCCGCGTCCGATAATGCGCAGGTCGCGCTCGATCAGGCCAAGGCGAATGTCGTCGCCGGCGATGCCGCCATCGCCTCGGCCAAGGCCAATGTGGAGCTCCTGCGCGCCCAGCGTCAGGAGGCGGAAAGCACCATCCGTTCGCTGCAGCTGTCCCGCGACAAGGCGGCCCGCGATCTGTCCTTCACGGTTCTGAAGGCGCCTTATGACGGCGTTATCGGCAATCTCGCGGTACAGAATGGCGATCTGGTGTCTGTCGGCAAGCGTCTGGCTTCGCTGGTGCCGATGAACGAGCTTTATATCGACGCCAATTTCAAGGAAACGCAGCTCGCCCGCGTCGTACCCGGTTCGAAGGTGCGCGTGCATGTCGACGCCTTTGACGACGCGACGATCGAAGGCACGGTCCAGTCGATCTCGCCGGGTTCCGGCTCGGTCTTCTCGATGCTGCCGCCGGAAAATGCGACGGGCAATTTCACCAAGGTCATCCAGCGCGTGCCGGTTCGGATCGTCTTCTCCAAGGAAGACCTCGAAAAGCATAATCTGCGCGCGGGCCTCAGCGTTGTTGTCGATGTCGATACCCGCACGGCGCCGGAAACCACCAGAACGGCGCAAGCTAATCCGCAGGCCAAGTAAGGCGCGTCTTTGACGCACCGTTGAGGGCAAGATCATGGCGGCTACGGTTGTCGGTACGGGCGGGGCGTCCATCCCCGCCGATCCTCCGATGGACAGGCGCAGGCTCATCGCATTCTTCGCGATGGTCTTCGGCATGTTCATGTCCATTCTCGACATTCAGATCGTTTCCGCCTCGCTTGCGGAAATCCAGGCCGGCCTCGGCGCCGGCTCGGATGAGATCGCCTGGGTGCAGACGTCCTATCTGATCGCGGAAGTCATCATGATCCCGCTATCGGGCACGCTGGCGCGCATCCTCTCCACGCGCGTGCTCTTCGCCACCTGTGCTGCGGGCTTCACGATCTCGAGCGCGCTCTGCGCCACTGCCACCAATATCGACCAGATGATCGTTTACCGCGCGATCCAGGGCTTTATCGGCGGCGGCATGATCCCGTCGGTCTTTGCGGCCGCCTTCACCATCTTCCCGCCGTCCAAACGCTCGGTCGTCTCACCGATCATCGGTCTCGTCGCCACGCTCGCGCCCACCATCGGCCCGACGGTCGGCGGTTATCTTTCCAACGCCTTTTCCTGGCACTGGCTGTTTCTCGTCAACGTCATCCCCGGCATCATCGTCACCATCCTGACATGGAGCCTGATCGATTTCGACAAGCCGGAGCGGTCGCTCTGGAAGAAGTTCGACTGGTGGGGACTGATCTCCATGGCCGTATTCCTCGGCTCGCTGGAATATGTGCTGGAAGAGGGTAACAACAAGGACTGGTTTAACGACGAGCACATCGTCATGGGAACGGTCGCCATGGTTATCGGCGCGGTCGTCTTTTTCTGGCGCGCCTTCAAGGTAGAGTTCCCCGTGGTTGATATCCGCGCCTTTGCGGACCGCAACTTCTCCATCGGCTCGCTGTTCTCCTTCGTCATGGGCATCGGGCTTTACGGGTTGACCTATCTCTACCCGCTCTATCTCGGCCGGGTGAGGGGATATGACGCGCTGATGATCGGCGAGACCATGTTCGTGTCCGGCCTTGCGATGTTCTTCACCGCGCCGATTGCCGGCAAGGTCTCCACCAAGCTCGATCCGCGGGCGATGATGGCCATCGGCTTCATCAGCTTCGGCTGCGGCACCTGGATCATGACGCATGTGACGACCGACTGGGATTTCTACGAGCTGCTGATCCCGCAGATCCTGCGCGGTTTCGGCCTGATGATGTGCATGGTGCCGATCAACAACATCGCGCTCGGCACCCTGCCGCCCGCCCGTATCCGCAACGCCTCCGGCCTGTTCAACCTCACGCGTAACCTCGGCGGCGCCGTTGGTCTTGCCGTCATCAACACCATGCTGTCGCAGCGCACGGACGACCATTATGTGCGTCTGGCCGAACATATCAGCTATTCCAACCCCAAGGCGCTGGAATGGCTGAACAGTGTCGGCGCCAACTATGATTCCTACGGGCTCGATGGCGCATCCGTCGCGGTCAAGAAAATGGTCGGCATGGTCTCGCAGCAGGCATGGATTCTAGCCTTCGCCGATGTGTTCTTCGCGCTGACGCTGCTGTTTTCCAGCCTGATCTTCATGACGATCCTGATCCAGAAACCCAAGGCAGCGCCGCCACCAGACGCGGCGCACTGATAACAATCCCCTCCCATCCACCGCAGAGCTGGGGCCGTCGGAAATGACGGCCCCTTTTTTGTTTTGGATATGGAGCGAGCGTGGGCGGCAATTTTCTTCTCCCCGCCGGGGAGAAGTCCGCGGCAGCGGGATGAGGGGGCAAGTGTGCGGTCTATCGCTGGCGGTTCCCCCTCATCCGACCCTTCGGGCCACCTTCTCCCCTCGGGGAGAAGAAACACGCGGCAACGCGGGCGAAAGAACACCGACGGATCGCCGTCTTGCATCGAATTATGAGGTACGTACATCATTTTTCGATTTACGGCGGCGGCAAAGCTGGATATGCAGGAGGCGGGAGGAGCCATGAAGCCGACAGTTCACGATATCGCCGAGCGGGCGGGCGTCAGCCTCGCCACCATAGACCGCGTGCTGAACATGCGTCCCGGCGTGCATGCCGCAACGCGGGCGCGGGTGGAAGCGGCCATTGCCGAACTGGGTTACGTGCGTGACATCGCCGCCGCCAATCTGGCCAAGGGGCGCAATTATTCGATGATCTTCATCCTGCCCGGCAACGACAATTCCTTCATGGCGACGCTGCGCGCCGAGGTACGGGCTGCGGCCAGCCGCTCGCATCTGGAGCGGACGGCGATCCGCGTTATCGAGGTGCCGCCGTTTAATGCTGCGGCTCTGACCGAGGCTCTGGAAGTTGCGCGCCGGGAAAAACCATCCGGGGTGGCCTTCGTCGCCACCGATTCCGAAGATGTTGCGGAGGCCGCCGACCGGCTGGCGGAAGACGGCATCGCCACGGTGACGCTGGTGTCGGACCTCTCGGGTTCGAGGCGTGATCATTATGCAGGTGTGGACAACGTCGCCGCCGGGCGCACGGCGGCGAGCCTGATGGGACGTTTTCTTTCCGGGCGCGGCGGAGATGTCGCCGTTGTGGCCGGCTCCATGCTGGTGCGGGACCACCGCGAGCGTCTGGAAGGGTTTCGCGCCGTCATCGAGGCAGAGTTTCCCCAGGCGCGGCTGCTGCCGGTGCTGGAGGGCAGGGACGATCCGGTGACCGTCGAGGCGCTGGTGCGCGAGGCGCTCGGCAATGCAACCCTCGCCGGCATTTACAGTCTCGGTGCCGGTAATCGAGGTCTCATCCGCGCGCTTGGGGCGGTAGATGACGAAAGACCGCTTTCGGTCATTGCCCATGAGCTCACCGAAACCACCGCCAATGCGCTACGGCAAGGGCTGCTGGATGCCGTGCTCAACCAGGACGCGGGTCACGAGGTGCGCAGCGCCATCCGCGTCCTGAAGGCGCGCGCCGATGGTCTGCCCGTCATCGCCGCGCAGGAACGTATTCGTATCGACATCTTCCTCAGGGACAATCTTCCCTGAAGAAACTCTTCCGAAGGAAAAGTGGCCGCCGGTTTTCCCTCTGGCGGCGGCTTTAAAAAACCGCATGAACTTTGGCGCATGGCGCGCCGGAATGGAGAAATACATGTATCTCGGTCTCGATCTTGGCACTTCAGGCGTCAAAGCCCTGCTGATGGACGGCGATCAGAAAATCATCGGCTCGGCCAACGGCTCGCTGGATGTCTCGCGCCCGCATCATGGCTGGTCGGAACAGGACCCGGCGGACTGGATCGCCGCGACGAAAACCGCAGTTGCCGGCCTGAAGCAGAAGTTTCCGAAAGAGCTTGCCGCGGTGAAGGGCATCGGCCTTTCCGGCCAGATGCACGGCGCCACACTTGTCGATGCCGATGGCAAGGTGCTGCGCCCCTGCATTCTCTGGAATGACACCCGCTCCCATGCCGAAGCAGCCGCACTCGATGCTGATCCGCGCTTCCGCAAGATAACCGGCAATATCGTCTTCCCCGGCTTCACCGCGCCGAAGCTCGCCTGGGTGGCAAAGAACGAACCTGAAGTCTTCGCAAAAGTCGCCAAGGTATTGCTGCCGAAGGATTATCTGCGGCTGTGGCTGACCGGTGAGTATATCTCGGAAATGTCCGACTCCGCCGGCACCTCCTGGCTCGATACCGGCGCTCGCAAATGGTCTTCCGACCTGCTTGCCGCGACGGGGCTCGATGAAAAACACATGCCGTCTCTGGTGGAAGGCACGGAT
Organism: Rhizobium sp. ZX09; assembly: GCF_017357485.1. NCBI lineage: Bacteria > Pseudomonadati > Pseudomonadota > Alphaproteobacteria > Hyphomicrobiales > Rhizobiaceae > Rhizobium > Rhizobium sp. ZX09. Next base: position 238,280 of record NZ_CP031364.1, on the reverse strand, counting down.
GAGGCGGGCGTTCTGCGCGCCGAGCTTGCCTCCGAATGGGGCATTTCCGGCCGGGCCGTGGTTGCCGGCGGAGCGGGCGACAATGCCGCCTCGGCCTGCGGCATGGGCACGGTGAAGGAAGGTCATGCCTTCGTGTCGCTCGGAACCTCTGGCGTGCTTTTTGCCGCCAATGCCTCTTATCTGCCGAAGCCGGAAAGCGCAGTTCATGCTTTCTGCCACGCGTTGCCCAATACCTGGCACCAGATGGGCGTCATTCTCTCCGCCACGGATGCACTGAACTGGTATTCGCGGCTGACAGGCCAATCTGCCGCCGATCTGACCGGCGAACTCGGCGACACGCTGCTTGCACCGACTGGCGTCACTTTCGCTCCCTACCTTTCCGGCGAGCGCACACCGCACAATGATGCTGCCATCCGCGGCTCCTTCATCGGCCTTTCGCATGAGAGCGACCGCAAGGCGCTGACGCAGGCCGTGCTTGAGGGCGTGACCTTCGCGATCAGAGACAATCTCGAAGCCCTGAAATCCGCCGGCACCTCGATCTCTCGTGTCACCGCCATCGGCGGCGGCTCGCGTTCGGCCTATTGGCTGGCGTCGATTGCTACGTCGCTTGGTGTGCCAGTGGATATTCCCGCCGAGGGCGATTTCGGTGCGGCCTTCGGTGCCGCGCGTCTCGGCCTGATTGCCGCGACCGGAGCTGATCCGGTGGCGGTGTGCTCGCAGCCGGAGACGGCGCGGACGATTGAGCCGGTGGCTGATCTGGCCGATGCCTATGAGGAGGCTTACCGGCGGTATCACGCGGTTTATCCGGCGATTAGGGGGCTTTCGCATTGAGACACGGCGTGTGGGGCTTCACCCCCCTCTGCCCTGCCGGGCATCTCCCCCACAAGGAGGGAGATCGAATCGCCGCACCGTCCCGGCCATCTCTAACGCAGCGGAGGATGCGCCGAAGTTAACGTCTTGCCGATCTCCCCCCTTGAGGGGGAGATGTCCGGCAGGACAGAGGGGGGTAGCCACACCCTCCATCAATTAAACCTAACCCACCAAGGAGGAACCACCCAATGAGCACAGGCTTCTTCGGCGATATCGCCAAGATCAAATATGAAGGCCCCGACAGCACCAATCCGCTGGCCTTCCGCCACTACAACCCTGATGAAATCGTCGCGGGCAAGCGCATGGAAGACCATCTGCGTTTTGCGGTGGCCTACTGGCACACCTTCACCTGGCCGGGCGGTGACCCCTTTGGCGGCCAGACGTTCGAGCGTCCATGGTTTGAAGACAGCATGCAGGCCGCGAAACTGAAGGCCGACGTGGCGTTCGAATTCTTCTCGCTGCTCGGTTCGCCGTTCTACTGCTTCCACGATGCCGACGTACGGCCGGAAGGCAAGAACTTCGCGGAAAACACCAAGAACCTCAACGAGATCGTTGATTATTTCGCGCAGAAGCAGGCCGATACCGGCGTGAAGCTGCTGTGGGGCACGGCCAACCTCTTCTCCAACCGCCGCTTCATGTCCGGTGCCGCGACCAATCCGGATCCTGACGTCTTCGCTTTCTCCGCTGCAACGGTCAAGACCTGCATGGACGCCACCAAGAAGCTTGGCGGCGCGAACTACGTTCTGTGGGGCGGCCGCGAAGGCTACGAAACGCTGCTCAACACCGATCTGTCGCGCGAGCTCAACCAGCTTGGCCGCTTCCTCAATCTGGTGGTGGAATACAAATACAAGATCGGTTTTGAAGGCACGATCCTGATCGAGCCGAAGCCGCAGGAGCCGACCAAGCACCAGTACGACTATGACGTCGCCACCGTTTATGCCTTCCTGCAGAAGAACGGTCTCGACAAGGAAGTGAAGGTCAATATCGAGCAGGGCCACGCCATCCTCGCCGGCCACTCTTTCGAGCACGAGCTTGCCATGGCCAACGCCTTCGGCATTTTCGGCTCCATCGACATGAACCGCAACGATTACCAGTCCGGCTGGGATACGGACCAGTTCCCCAACAACGTGCCGGAAATGGCGCTCGCCTATTACCATGTTCTTGCCGGCGGCGGCTTCAAGAATGGCGGCACCAACTTCGATTCCAAGCTGCGTCGCCAGTCGCTCGATCCGCAGGACCTGCTGATCGGCCATATCGGTGGCATGGATTGCTGCGCCCGTGGCCTCAAGGCGGCGGCGAAGATGATCGAGGACGGTGCGCTTTCGAAGCCGCTCAAGGAGCGTTATTCCAAGTGGGATTCGCCGGAAGCCCAGAAGATGCTGCGCGGCGAGCTGAAGCTCGACGAGATCGCGGCATTGGTCGAGCGCGAGGATATCAACCCCGAGCCGAAATCGGGTCGTCAGGAATATCTCGAAAACGTGGTCAATCGTTACGTTTGACGTGATGGAGGGGGTGACGGCAACGTTGCCCCCTCATCGCCCCGCTGCGCTCCGGCACTTCGCCCCGGCGGGGAGAAGAACAAGCTTCACGCTCCTTGCCAAACGCGGCGGGCTCGGCACATTTCTTCTCTCCGCCGGAGGAGCCCAAAGGGCTGGATAAGGGGCCCCGCTCTCAGTTCTGCTCCAGAAGAAGCGGACAACTCTGCGCCACCCCTCCATCCTTTTCAGTCACTTCCGAAAAAATTCTTCCTCTCCCATCCCCATTGCCTCCGTTGGCTGCATCATTCCTCCCGCAACCGGAACGGAAGGGCGATACGCGCGGCGCCTTTTGCGAACCGGTTGCCGGCATCGACAAGCATGGTTCTGGTAGACCGTGTTTCGGAGAGGCGTCCCGCACGGCCAGAGGCGGGAAGGGCTGATCGGATAGATGTCGTGAAAAGGCTGTAAGCGAGAGGCCATGATCATGGTCTCTATAATGCGGCCCGGTGCATGCAAATACTTCCACCAATACCTGTTCCACCCGCATTCACCGGGCCTGCCTTCCACGCCGCCGGCCGAGCGCCGCGGCGACGTTTGCGCATGCAAAGCGCTTTGGGCCTGTTCACCGCGCATCCTGAAACGTTGTAGATTCCGCCGAGCCCGACTGTACCTCGCAGGCGACATGGTCTAAACCGCTGCTGATCTTTTCACATCCGATGGACTCTCCGATGACCGATCCCAAAACGCTCGCAGCCCGTTTCCCCGGCGATTTCCTGTTTGGCGTCGCAACTGCCTCGTTCCAGATCGAAGGTTCCACCAAGGCGGATGGCCGCAAGCCCTCCATCTGGGATGCCTTCTGCAATATGCCGGGCCATGTCTTCGGGCGTCACAATGGCGATATCGCCTGCGATCATTACAATCGCTGGGAGGAAGACCTCGATCTCATCAAGGAGATGGGGGTGGAGGCCTATCGTTTCTCGATCGCCTGGCCGCGCATCATTCCCGATGGTTTCGGGCCGATCAACGAGAAGGGTCTGGATTTTTACGACCGCCTCGTTGATGGCTGCAAGGCACGCGGGATCAAGACCTATGCGACGCTGTACCATTGGGATCTGCCGCTGACCCTGATGGGGGATGGCGGCTGGGCTTCCCGCTCCACGGCACATGCCTTCCAGCGTTACGCCATGACCGTCATGGCCCGCCTCGGCGACCGGCTGGATGCGGTGGCGACCTTCAACGAGCCTTGGTGCGCGGTGTGGCTCAGCCATCTCTATGGCATCCACGCGCCGGGCGAGCGCAACATGGAGGCCGCGCTTGCCGCCATGCACCATATCAACCTCGCCCATGGTTTCGGCGTGGAAGCTTCCCGCCATGTCGCGCCGAAAGTGCCGGTGGGGCTGGTATTGAACGCCCATTCCGTCATTCCCGCTTCCGATGGCGAGGCTGATCTGAAGGCGGCCGAGCGGGCCTTCCAGTTCCACAATGGCGCGTTCTTTGACCCGGTCTTCAAGGGCGAATATCCCGCCGAAATGATGGAAGCGCTGGGTGATCGTATGCCCGTCGTTGAGGCGGAGGACCTCGGCATCATCAGCCAGAAGCTCGACTGGTGGGGCCTGAATTATTACACGCCGATGCGCGTTGCCGACGACGCGACACCGGGCGTGGAATTCCCCGCGACTATGCCCGCACCGGCGGTCAGCGATGTGAAGACCGATATCGGCTGGGAGGTTTACGCTCCGGCGCTGCATACGCTGGTCGAGACGCTCTACGAGCGTTACGACCTGCCGGAGTGCTACATCACCGAAAACGGCGCCTGCTACAATATGGGCGTCGAAAACGGCGAGGTGAATGACCAGCCGCGTCTCGATTATTACGCCGAACATCTCGGCATCGTCGCCGATCTCATCCGCGATGGTTACCCGATGCGCGGTTATTTCGCCTGGAGCCTGATGGATAATTTCGAATGGGCCGAGGGATACCGCATGCGTTTCGGCCTCGTCCATGTGGATTATGAGACCCAGGTGCGGACGGTGAAGAATAGCGGCAAGTGGTACAGCGCGCTGGCTTCGGGTTTTCCGAAGGGGAACCATGGGGTTGCCAAGGGGTGAGGTTTTTTCCCCTCATCCCTGTGCTTGTCACAGGGATCTAGCCAGCCCAAGTCCTTGGGCTGAGGGGAGTCTTTCCGCCACGCGGACGCGTGTGGGCTAAATTCCTGTGACAAGCACAGGAATGAGGGTGGGGAGGCCGGCTGATGCGTAAAATTCAACGTCGACTCTTGACGGGCGAGGGCACGAAGCCTGTCCGCAATAAAGTTCTATCCCCTTATTATCAGTTTTCCAAACTTTTTTGTCGGTTACCCCACGGTGCCTGCTTGCGCCTGCCGTCCCGGCTCCTATGTGAGACGGGCTACGAAGCGTAGCGCCCATCCTGCCGTCAAGGGGCAGGGCGGGCTGGTCCTCCCAGGGAAAACGAACATGCTTATCGAAAAACTTAACTGGCGTTATGCCACCAAGAAAATGGACCCTTCCAAGACGGTGTCCGAAGACAAGGTTGAGCGCATTGTCGAGGCAGCGCGGCTGGCGCCCACCTCCAGCGGTCTTCAGCCCTTTGAAGTCATCGTCGTCACCGATCCGGAAGTGCGCGCCAAAATCCGCGAGATTGCCTGGAACCAGGCGCAGGTGACCGAAGGCTCGCATCTGCTGGTCTTTGCGGCGTGGGATAATTACACCGAAGAGCGGATCAACCATATGTTCGATCTGGTCAATGAAGAGCGCGGCATCAAGAATGAAGGCTGGGAAGCCTATCGCCAGATGCTGCTTAACACCTATCCGCAGCGCGATCAGCAGGTGAATTTCGAGCACGCCGCCCGTCAGGCCTATATCGGGTTCGGCATGGCTGTGGCGCAGGCCGCCTTTGAGGGTGTGGATTCCACTCCGATGGAAGGTTTCGATCCTGCCAAGCTCGATGAAATCCTTGGCCTGCGTGAGAAGGGTCTGCGCTCCGTCACCATCCTGCCGCTCGGTTATCGCCAGCCGGAAGGCGACTGGCTGGTGAACCTGAAGAAGGTGCGCCGTCCCGCCGAAGAATTCGTCAGCCGCGTCTGATTCAAGGTACTCGCAAAATCTTGACTGCCGCAGGGCTGCACACGCGGCTTTGCGGTAGATTTTTCCTCTCTTTTCAGATAATTGAAAAAACATCCCTGTTAAAAGGTGGCGTGTGCGGGCAAGTATGCGCCATCGAATTGCCGATCCCCGGCATTTCTGAGTGAAAGCCTGACGAAATGACCCGGAAAATCAGCTGTCATCGAATGTGCCCGAAGGCTGCATGAAGAGAGCGGTTCAGCACCGCAACAGGATTTTTTGAGACCCGATCCGTCACGCATTCCCAGAGTTCACAATGAGTTTTCCATCCAGTGCGGCCTCGCCCGCGCGCCAAGAACAGGCGGTCCCTGAAGGGGCGGCAAAGGAGCCGATGGTCACGTTCGAAGGCGTGACCAAGACCTTTGGCGGCACGGGCGGCAAGCCCGGCTTCGCAGCCCTTGCCGGTATCGATTACGCCGTGCCGAAAGGCTCCATCACCGGCATCATCGGTCGTTCCGGCGCCGGCAAGTCCACGCTCATCCGCCTCGCCAACGGCCTTGAAAAGCCTTCGACCGGTCGTGTGATCGTCGATGGCGTCGATGTTGCGGCGCTCGATGAAAAGAGCCTGCGCACGCTGCGTCGTTCCGTCGGCATGATCTTCCAGCATTTCAATCTCCTGTCCTCGCGCACCGCTTTCGATAATGTGGCGCTGCCGCTCGAAATATCAGGCATGGGCAAGAGGGAAATCGAGACCCGCGTTGGACCATTGCTTGATCTCGTCGGGCTCTCCGATAAGGCAAAGCGTTATCCGGCGGAGCTTTCCGGCGGCCAGAAGCAGCGTGTCGGCATTGCCCGTGCGCTCGCCACCCAGCCGAAGCTGCTGCTGTCCGACGAAGCAACCTCCGCGCTCGATCCGGAAACGACACAATCCATTCTCGAACTGCTGAAGCGCATCAATGCCGAACTCGGTCTGACCGTGCTGCTCATCACCCACGAGATGGAGGTGGTAAAGACCATCGCGTCGCAGGTGGCCGTCATCGACAGGGGACTGATCGTCGAGCAAGGCACGACTTTCGACATCTTCACCGCCCCGAAACACGAGACCACCCGCAGCCTGCTGTCGTCCTCTGTCGGCGTGAAGCTGCCGCACTGGGTTACCTCTGGTCTCAAACCGCAGGCAGCGGAAGGCGATCGTGTTCTGGTGCGTCTGGTGTTCTTCGGCGAAACGGCCTTCCAGCCGCTGACAGCCCGTCTCGTTGCCGAAATCGGCCCTGATGTGAACATCCTCGCCGGCACCATTGAGGAAATTTCCGGCGAACCCTTCGGTTCGCTTGTCGTCTCCTATCCGGCCTCGGCTGAGGTTACGGCGCGCGCCGATCGCTTTTATGCTGAAACCGGTCTTCACACGGAGGTGCTCGGTTATGTCGCCTGATATGATCTTCAGCCTTCTGCTGAAAGGGCTGTTGCAAACCCTTCACATGGTTGCCGTTTCCGGCATCGTTGGGTCCATCATCGGCGTGCCGATGGGCGTTTTCCTCGCCACCAGCGGCAAGGGCGAACTGTTTCCCGCGCCCATGACCAACCGCATCCTCGGCCTCATCGTGAATGCGGCGCGCTCCACGCCCTTCATCATTCTTGTCGTGGCGATCATTCCCTTCACCCGTCTCGTGGCCGGCACATCGATCGGCACCAGCGCCGCCATCGTGCCGCTGACGGTTGCGACCGTGCCCTTCATCGCCAGGCTGGTGGAGGCGGCGATCCGCGAGGTGGACAAGGGTCTGATCGAGGCCGCCCGCGCCATGGGTGCGACCCCGCTGCAGATCGTCACCAAGGTTCTGCTGGCTGAGGCCAAGCCCGGCATCACGCTGGCGCTCACGCTCACGCTGGTCAGCCTCATCGGTTATTCGGCCATGGTGGGCGCGGTCGGCGGCGGCGGGCTGGGCGATCTCGGCATCCGCTACGGTTACCAGCGCTTCATGCCAGACGTGATGCTGGCCGTGGTTCTGGTGCTGATCGTGCTGGTGCAGCTGGTGCAGAGCGCCGGCGACCGGCTGGCGCGCAGCTTCGACAAGCGTACACGGAAGAATTAACTGCGTTCATAATAACAACCCAAGGAGACACCCATGAAAAAACTTATTCTCGCGGCATCCCTCGCCGCTCTCTTCACCGCCGGTCAGGCGCTGGCCGAGACGATCAAGATCGGCGTCACCCCCGCCGAACACGCGCAGATCATGGAACAGGTGAAGAAGATCGCGGCCGCCAAGGGTCTCGATATCGATATCGTCGAATTCTCCGATTATGTCGTGCCGAACCAGGCGCTGAACGATGGCGAGCTGCAGGCCAACTCCTTCCAGCACCAGCCTTACCTCGACAACCAGATCGCTGACCGCAAGTTCGATCTCGTCAGCGTCGGCACCACCATCACCACCCCGATGGGCGTTTATTCCAAGAAGGTGAAGAGCCTTGACGAGCTGAAGGATGGCGCGACGGTCGGTATTCCGAACGATCCCACCAATGGCGGCCGCGCCCTTCTGGTTCTTGCCTCCAAGGGCCTGATCAAGGTCAAGGAAGAAGCTGGCCTCAAGGTAACGCCTGCCGACATCACCGAAAACCCGAAGAACATCCAGATCGTCGAACTCGACGCCGCACAGCTGCCGCGCTCGCTTGACGATACCGACGCTTCGGTCATCAACACCAACTATGCCACGGCAGCCGGCCTGAACCCGAAGAAGGACTCCATCGCCATCGAAAGCGAAAAGTCCCCTTACGCGAACGTCATCGCCGTTCGCACGCAGGACAAGGACAAGCCCTGGGTGAAGACACTGGTGGAATCCTACCACAGCCCGGAAGTGAAGGCCTTCATTCTGGAGAAGTATAACGGCACGGTTATCCCGTCCTGGTAATCGCTCCATCACGATGAAAATGATGACCTCTCCCGTTCGCGGGGGAGGTTTTTTGTTTTACGGACGGGCGCAAATCCACTTTTCCTGAAAAACCTCCGTTCTTTCCAGAAAGGATTTTTCAGATTTGCGGTCGGGCTGTCGTTTTGTACCCGTTGTTTTTTGGGTCGGTGTTACCGCGCGGCTTAACGGCTTTTGAATGTTTCCTTCGCAAGATGATGCTTTCGAAGGGGATTTTATGCGGATTGCGCCGCGCAACATTGGGGACTATTTGCCGGTCGGGCGCAGAACCGCCGTCGGCGTTGTGCTGTCCACCTTCGCGCTGGTGCTTCTCATCGTTACGGCGCTCGTCCTCTCCGCTCTCGGTCAGGTCCGGGAAAAGGCCAACCTGCTCGACAGTGCCCGTTCACGCGAGACGACGGCGGGAGCTCTCGTCACTTTTCGCGAACAGCTTGGTGCGACGCTCAACGATTACGCCGCCTGGGACGATGCCGCCGAATATGTCTATGCTCCTGATCGCTTCGACTGGGTGGCCAGCAATTACGGCGACATGACGGCCAATAACGAACTTTTCGATACTGCCGTTATCATCGACGAGGATGACAAGGTCCGTATGGCTTATCAGAATGGCAAGCCGGCGAAATGGGTGCCCGGCACCTATTTCGCCGCCGGCCTTCCGGAAATGATCGAACGGGTGCGGTCCATGCGTCCCGGCGTCACCTCGCAGGTCACGGGTTTCGTCAAAACCGCGGATGGTATCGCCGCTGCCGGTGTTGCGTTGGTGCGGCTCAAATCGGGAGCGCTGCCGCCGGTCGGCGCGGAGCGGCGCTATCTGGTTTTTGCCCGTCATCTCACCCAGGCGACGGTGAACAAACTCGCCCGCAACTACGTGATCGAGGGCCTGGAGCTGCAATATGGCGACGGAACGGCCGCCAACCACGTGGATATCGTCAATCCGCTGGGGCAGGTGCTGGCACGGCTCGTCTGGCGGTCGCACCTGCCCGGAGATGTCAGTTTTCATGAGGCGCGGCCGGTCGTCTTTACCGCGCTCGGTATCGCCGGCACGTTCTTTCTGGTGCTGCTCATCATCGGTTCGGCCACGCTCGATCGTCTGAAGGCGGATGAGGCGGCGGCGCGGGAAGAGGCTCTGCGCGATCGGCTGAGCGGCCTCAATAATCGCGCCGGTCTCTTCGCGAGGCTGGACCGCATGGTCGCCAGGGCAAGCCACGACAAGACGGATATCAAGCTGCTTTATCTCGATCTCGACGGCTTCAAGGAAATCAACGATTCCTACGGCCACGCGGCGGGTGACCGGCTCATCAAGGGCGTGGCGGCGGCGCTCAGGGTGCTGGTGCCGGAAGGCGCGGTTCTGGCGCGGCTCGGCGGCGACGAATTCGCCATCGCCATTCAGGGCGACGACGTGTGGGTGGAAGGCCGCAAGCTCTGTCTGTCACTGCTGGAACTCTTCACCGAACCCTTCAGCATAGGCGAGCGTGTGGCAAGTATCGGCTGCAGCATCGGCACGTCGATCTCGCGGTCGGGGGACATCAATGGTGAGGAATTGCTGCGCCGCGCGGATATGGCCATGTATCAGGCCAAGGAAAACGGCCGCGGTCGTTACGTGTCCTACGAATTGAAAATGGATGCGCTGCGCGAGGAAAAACTGCAGCTCGAGGCCGATCTTCGCTCCGCCATTTTGAACGACGAGATACAGGTGGTTTATCAGCCCGTCGTCAACGCCGCCACGCGCTGCATTACCGGGGTGGAGGCGCTGGCCCGCTGGCAGAGGCCGGGATATGGCTTCGTCCCGCCCGACATATTCGTCGCCGCTGCCGAGACGAGCGGTCTCATCGACCGGCTCGGCCTGCTGGTGCTGCGCAAGGCCTGCGAGACAGCACAGCATTGGCCGTCCATCAAGCTGTCGGTCAATATTTCACCCGTGCAGTTCCGCAATCCGGCCTTTTCCGGCCATGTCGCGGATATTCTGGATGCGACGAAGACGCCGCCGGAAAGGCTGCGGCTGGAAATGACGGAAGGTTATTTCATCCAGCACCCGGAGCGGGCAAGTGCGGCGATAGACAAGCTGAAACAGCTCGGCCTGCATATCGCGCTCGACGATTTCGGCGCCGGCTTCGCCAGCGTTGGCTATCTGCGTCGCTTCGGCTTCGACAGGATGAAGATCGACCGTTCGCTCATCATGGCGCTCGACAAGGGCGGCCGCTCGCTGGAAATGCTGCAGGCGACCGTGGCGCTGGCGAAATCACTCGACATTCCGGTCACGGCCGAAGGTGTGGAAACGGAAGAGCAGGCGGCCATACTGCATCTGTGCGGCTGCGACGAATTGCAGGGTTACCTGTTCTCAAAACCGGTCGCGGCGGAAGAGATCACCGCCATGCTGGACGGGCAGGATGCGCCGCTCTTTGCGCTGCGGGCGGGGGCGTGAGGTTCTCGACGTGTCGCTTCTCGTTTCTTCTCCCCGGCGGGGAGAAGAAACACGCGGCGCCGCTCTATCCAAATTTAGATACAGTCCTATAGCTACCTGGGCTTACCGCCCAAGATGCCGCTCGCCGCGCTTCTTTGCCAGGTCGATCTGCTGTTGCCGGTCGCGGAAGCGCTGGCGGTCTTCTTCGCTGCGCTCATCGTAGCAGCTCGGGCAGGAGACGCCTTCCTCGAACTTGGGTGACAGGCGCACTTCCGGGGTGATCGGGTTGCGGCAGGCGTGGCACAGCTGGTGGTCTCCTTCGGCCAGGCCATGCACCACCGACACACGCTCGTCGAAAACGAAGCAGGCGCCCTCCCACAGGCTTTCTTCTTCCGGCACTTCTTCCAGATACTTCAGGATGCCGCCCTTGAGGTGATAGACCTCGTCGAAGCCCTGCTCCTTCATGAAGGCCGTGGCCTTTTCGCAGCGGATGCCGCCGGTGCAATACATGGCGATCTTCGGCTTGTTGTGCAGGCCGGGATTGTTCTTCACCCAGTCCGGAAACTCGCGGAAGGTTTTCGTCTTCGGATCGACTGCACCCTTGAAGACGCCGATGGCGGTTTCGTAATCGTTGCGGGTATCGATGACGATCGTGTCCGGGTCGGAGATCAATTCGTTCCAATCGCGCGGGTCGACATAGGTGCCGACGATCCGGTTCGGATCGATATCAGGCACGCCCATCGTGACGATCTCTTTCTTGAGCTTCACCTTCAGCCGCACGAAAGGCATGTGCGAGGCGCGGCTTTCCTTGTGCTCCAATGCGGAAAATTCCGGCTGGGCGCGCAGGAAGGAAAGCACGGCGTGAACGCCTGCATCCGGGCCGGCGATCGTGCCGTTGATGCCCTCGGCGGCCAGCAGCAACGTGCCCTTCACGCCGTTCTTCTGGCAGAGCTCGAACAATGGCTCACGCAGGCTCTCGAACCGCGGCAGGCGGGCGAAATGGTAAAGCGCGGCCACAAGGAAATCGCCAGAGACTTCCGGGCGGGGGAGAATGGTCGTGTCGGTCATGGCCGGTGAAATACAGCGACGGCGGCCGCAAAGCAATATTTATCGGTGTGTTCGGGTATTTTGAAAATCGTCAATCGGGAGGATTTGTGGGCTTCCTGTCATTCCTGCTGCCGTGTGCAGGCAACGGGATGTCGCAATGCCGCCTCCGTCATTCCGGCCTTGAGCCGGAATCCAGCCGACGCGCGTCTGCGCGGCGGGACAAGTCTTTTCAGCCCAAGGACTTGGGCTGGCTGGATTCCGGCTCAAGGCCGGAATGACGGAGGTGAGCGAGCGCCGAAAGTGGCGTTTGGCCTACTTCGCCGCCTGCCGCCACAGCAGGCCGACGATGCGGCTTTCCGTGCTGGCAGATTCGGAAAAGACCTCATCTGCCAGTTCAAGGCCTTCGGCACGCAGCGCCTGCTGCCGTTCGATGATGGCGTCGAGCAGCAGCGCCAGCCGTTCGCCGTTGCCAAAGCGGTCGGGCTCGCGGTCGGCCACGGCGGCGAGAACCGAGAGATCGTGTTCGTGGCCGAGAATGTCGACCAGTCGCTTGGTATCGGCGCGCTTGGCGCGCATGGCGGATGGCCAGATACGCCTCATCAGACCAAGATGCATCCAGTAGGTCTGGCCGGCCTTGCGCAACTCATGGAAATGCTCGACATCGGCCCGCTCGTGGCAATCGGCCAGCGCCTGTCGCGCCCGTTTCCTCTGCCGCGCCCAGCTTGTCCTCAGCAGCCGGGCGCTGTCCTTGAGCTCATCCGGCAGCGATAGCGTCTTCAGCCGTTCACGTCCCGCCTCGCAGCCGGTGATGGCCGCAGAAATCGCCTCGTCGAGAGCGGCCTCGTATTTCACCGCATGATCCCGACGCGCGCGCAGCATCGCCGTGATGGACCGCAGCGCCTCACCCTGTGTATCGGAGAGCGCGAAAGCCTCCAGATATTCCGCCGTTTCCACCAATGCCGTCGCATCACGGGCGAAGGCGAGCGAACGGGCAATATCCCGGAAGCGGGCATTTTCCTCTCGGCTGAAATCCGGCGCCGCCTTACGGATGAGGCGGTAGAGGGCTCGCAGCCGCTTGAAGCGCTTGCGCGCATCGTGCACGGCCTCGTGCGGGCCGGACGGACGGTCACGCAGGATGGTGACCGTCTCTTCGATCAATTCTAGGCCGGCGCGGCGGATTTCATCGTCAAAGGGCTTTTTCGGATCAATTCTGAAAGGCATCCGACAGATCTCCGCTCTGGTCGTCCGTGGCCAGGGACTGGTTGGAAAAGCGCCTGTCGCCCGTCACCTCCCTGCCGAGCCAGGCAGGAAGATCCGGATCGGCATTTTCGTCATCCATCTCCACTTCCGCCACGATAAGCCCCTTATATCGGCCTTCGAAAACATCGATCTCCCAGGTGAAGCCGCCGTGATCAACCGTGTGCCGCGTCTTCTCGATCACCACGCCGGGCGCGCTGGCCATCAGTTCCTCGGCATCTTCCAGCGGGATGGGATATTCATATTCGTCGCGGACGAGCGCGCTTGCGCCGATCTTGATGGTGAGTGTCGCGTCACGCCCGTCGACGATCCTCACCCTGACCGAACGATTTTCCATGGAGGCGACATAGGCCTGCCGGAAAGCCATGCTATGCGTTACCTCATCGCGCCATTCACCGCCTGCAACAAGAAACTTCCGTTCGATTTCCTTGGCCATGCTGTCTCCGCAAACTGGTGCGCCAGACTATCGCAAGACAGCGTGATGAAGAAGCGAATTGATTGAAGTATCAGGGCAAAAAATGGCCTTGCCATGCCTCGACATCAAAGCCGGGGCAGGCTAATCGGTAAACGGGATTTCAATCGTTTCAATCGCGCAAGGAGGCTCATCTTGGCCCAGGACTCCGAAAAACTTCTCTCCATCCTGAAACTTCAGCCGGTCGTGCCGGTGCTGATCGTGGATGACGCCGCCTCCGCCGTGCCGCTTGCGCGTGCTTTGGTCGCTGGCGGTCTGAAGGCAATCGAGATCACCATGCGCACGCCGGCCGCGCTGGACGCCATCCGTGCTGTTGCGGCGGAAGTGGAGGGCGCCAATGTCGGCGCCGGCACCATTCTCAATGCGAAGGATTTCGAGGCGGCTGCCGAAGCCGGTTCCACCTTCATCGTCAGCCCAGGCATCAACAAGAGCGTGCTGGAAGCCGCGCGCAGCTCCAGGGTGCCGCTGCTTCCGGGCGCCGCCACTGCCAGCGAAGTCATGGCGCTGCGTGACGAGGGTTACAAGGTGCTGAAGTTTTTCCCGGCCGAGCAGGCTGGCGGCGCACCTTATCTCAAGGCGCTGTCTTCGCCGCTCGCCGGCACCGTCTTCTGCCCGACCGGCAGCGTATCGCTCAAGAACGCCAACGACTATCTCTCCCTGCCGAACGTCGTCTGCGTCGGCGGCTCCTGGGTTGCCCCACGCGAACTGGTGGCGACGGGTGACTGGGCGGGCATCACCAAGCTTGCCGCCGAAGCCGCTGCGCTGCGCGGCTGATTTGTCTCCTGTCAAACCCGTTCACGAAGGCGTGAGCGGGTTTGACATTTATAATCTGCCCACGGCTTCCTATCTCCCCTGTAGATTTGACCTCTACAGGAGATTTTGATGTTCGACGCCAAGAAGCTTCTTGAACAATTCCTCGGCTCGCAGGTGCCGGGCCTTTCGGGAAGCGTCCGTGACAGAGCCGGGCAGGCCGCCGATATCGCCAAGAACAATCCCCTCAAGGCCGGTGCTCTCGCCGCCGCAATCCTGGGCACCAAAACCGGCCGCAAGCTCGCCGGCAACGTCGCCACCATCGGCGGTGTCGCCGCCATCGCTGGCCTCGGTTACCTCGCCTACAAGAATTACAAGTCAGGACAGGCGCCGGAAGCCGCGCCTAAACCAGAGCCGGAACTTCTCGCTCCGCCCGCCGATTCCGCTTTCCATCCGCAGTCGCCGGCGCTTTCCAATGATTTCGCGCTGAAGCTCATCCAGGCCATGATCGCGGCTGCCAAGGCCGACGGGCATATCGATGAGAAAGAGCGCGCCAATATCATGGACAAGGTGCAGGTTTCCGGCCTCGATAGCGAAGCCGAGCGTTTCCTCGAAAAGGAACTGGCCGATCCGCTCGACATCGACGCGCTGGTGGCCGCTGCCCGCACGGAAGAGCAGAAAGTGGAGCTTTATACCGCCTCGCGGCTTGCCATCGAGGCCGATACGCGGGCGGAGCGGGGGTATCTCGATCTTCTTGCCGGGCGGCTTGGGTTGCCGGATGCGCTGGTGGATCACATCGAGGCGACGGTGGTGGCGGCGAAGGTGTAGGTTGGCGTTTGGACTTGGGCATGAAGGTTTGAGCGTGTGGCCCACCGAGGATGATAAGCGCCCTGCCGAGATCACCGCATCCCACCCCCACATCCACTGTTGTCATCCCGCCCGGCTTGCCCTAATCCTTCTCCCAGCAAATGGGGAAGAGAATGCGCGATCTGAGTGAATTCAAGGGATGCCCGGCGCCGCTGCCGGTGGTGCTGAAGGGCCGTTATGTAACGGCGGAACCGTTCGATCGCGACAAACATCTGGAGAAACTCTGGGCTGCGCTTGGCGGCGAGGGCACCAATGCGCTGCTCAGATATTTCCCGCAAAGCGCCTTTCCCGATGCGGATGCCTTTGGCGACTGGCTTGTTGGCGCTGGCGAAAAGCTTAACTGGGTGACGCTGGTCTTCGTCGAAAACACAACGGGCGAAATCGTCGGCATGGCGAGCTACATGCGGCCCGATCCCGCCAATGGCGTGGTAGAAGTCGGCTCCGTCGCCCATGGGGCGAAGATGAAACGTTCCCCGCTTGCCACCGAGGCGCATTACCTTATGGCGAAGCATGTGTTCGAGGATCTGGGGTATCGCCGTTACGAGTGGAAATGCCACAACGAAAACGAGCCCTCCAAGACGACGGCGAAGCGTTATGGCTTCACCTTCGAAGGCGTCTTCCGCCAGCATATGATCTCGAAGGGGCAAAATCGCGATACGGCGTGGTTTTCCATGATCGACGGCGAATGGCCACTGATCGGCAGGGCCTTCGAGGCCTGGCTTTCACCGGACAATTTTACAGCTGACGGCACGCAGAAGCGCAAGCTTGAGGATATTCGCGCGGAGCTTGCCCATGCCAACGCCTGAAAAGCCAAAGCCCGAGACGCCAACCGCGAGAAAGGATTGGTCGCCTGCCATTGCCGCGGTGCTCATCATCCTCGGCTTCGGGCTGATATTCTTCATCATGCCTAAAATCATGTTGTGGCTCGGGGATTATTCGCCCTGGCTGGCGGCCGCCTTCGGCACGGTGGCGGTGCTCTGTTTTTTCCTGCTGTTCTGGCTGCGGGCGCGTTACCAGCGCCGCCATAACGATCAGAACTGAAGCGACGCCCCGAGCAGCATCAGGCCCATCAGCAAGACGAAGAGCGCACCGGCGATTTCGATCGCGTGGCTGATGCCGGCCGCCCTGCGGCTGCCGGGGCCTGCGAAACGCACGGCCAGACCCTTGGCGGAGACGGCCATGATGGCGAGGACCGAGACCGTGATGGCGGTGCCGAGCGACATCGCAAGGACGGAGAGCGCACCGCCAAGATAAAGCCCGTTCAAAAGCGCGAAGCTCATGACGATGATAGCCCCCGAGCAAGGCCTGAGCCCTACAGCGATGATGGCTGACCATGCCTCGTGAAGACTGAAGTTCTTTGCCCTCAGCAGCATCGGATCGGGCGCATGGGATTTGCCGCAGGCGGTGCAGAGGTCGCCCGAGCCGTCATGGGCGTGATCGGCAAAAACCGGTTTGCCCTGAAACCGCAGCCCCGTGCCCATGCCGGTGGTTCTTGCTGCCGGTGCCTCACCCGCCACAGCGAAAACGGTGGCCGGCTCGCGCCGGATGCGCAGCGACCAGAGTTTTCGCACCAGCAGCCATGCGCCGAACAGGGCGACCATGGCGAAACTCGCGATTTCCATCGCCTGTGTCGCTTTCGTCATGGTAATTGAGGTGCCGCGCAGCACCAGCCAGGCCGCGCCGACAAGGCCGATCGCGACAGCGCCCTGAATGAGCGCCGAGACGAAAGAGATGACGATGCCACGTCTCAGCTGCGTTTCATTGGCGATCATGTAGGAGGAGATGACCGCCTTACCGTGGCCGGGACCGGCCGCATGGAACACGCCATAAGCAAAGGAGAGGCCGATCAGCGAACCGAGCGCCCAGCTGTCCTCGCGCATCGCCTTCAGCGCGCCGGTCAGCGCCCGGTAGAACATCTGCTGGTGCACGTTGATCCACTGCATCAACGGGGCAAAAGGTCCGCCGACGGAAAAGGACGGTTCGGCCGAGCCTATGCCGAGCGGCGATTGCGCATGGGCCGCGCCGGCCACGGCAATGAAGCCGATGACGACGGCAAGCAGGCCGACCCGGCGGCTCAGCATGTGACCTCCAGCCGCGTGGCAAAGAGCTTGGTCATGTCTGTACCGGTGGGATCGTTGAAAAAGGCATCGGTGAGCGTATTCTGGTTCTGGGAGATCACCTCGTCCGGATCAGGGCGCACCACATGCTGCTTGCAGGCCTTCAAATCCTTGCCCTCGGTGGCGATATCGCCGTCCTTGGCGAAATCGATCGCCGTATACATCGTCGGATCCCACGCGCCAAAGCTGAGCCTGCCCTTCACCGCCAGAGGTTTGAGCGGTTTCACGGAAAAGAACATCAGAATCTGCTGGTCCTTGTAATCCACATGAATGGCGTCGGGTTTACCGAACTCCACCGGTTTCCCGTCAGCGGTGATGAAGGTGTAGTAGGAATATTCGGCCAGCGATTCCAGCACGGTATTGCCGATTTCGGCCAGCTCGTCCTTGTCGAGTTTCAGATCGCTGTTCTTGTCGTAATCCATCACAACGCTTGCTGAGAACATCTCGTCGAAACGCCAGATGTTGCGCACTTCCTGGATGGTCCGGTTCGGTCCCTCGACGATTTCCATCCGGGCTTCGGCAAAGATATGCGGATGGGCGGAGGCGGCGACGGGGATGCAGGCGAGGCCGGCCGCGAGAAGCAAAAATCGTCTGTACATTATCCGGTCTGTCCTGCCGTCGAATCTGGAAGGTGTGAGTCTAGCAGAAATTGGGACCGAATTTCGACCCGATGCGTCCGAACCTTCGCGCAGGTTGAGACGGAGTTCAGAAGGTGCCGCTGAAACGCGAGGTGACGCTCGAGCCATCATAGGCAAGGTCGGTATCGCGCTCGTCATGCAGCAGGCGGTTGAACTCCACCTCCAGCTTGCTGTTCTTGCCGGTATCGAAAGAGAGGGTGGCGACCAGCCGGCGCTCGCTGGTATCGTAATTGTAATAGATCCAGTCCTTGTGGACCTGCTGCAGCGCGAGGTCCAGGCCGACCTTCTCGGCCAGCCTGCTTTTCACGACGAACTGCCAGCGACGATGAAATTCGGCGATCAGGTCGTCGGGATCGAACAGGGCGTAATCCTGCGAGAAGCCCACGCCGAAGGCGATGCGGTCCGTGGCCTTCAACTCGGCTTCCGCCCGGAGATAAGGCCGGGTGCGCTTCACCTTGTCGCTGATCTCGTCTCCGGAAATGGAGGTCAGCCCAGCTTCGGCAAGCACTGCGAGACGGTTCGAGAACCTGTAGCCGTAAGCAAGCGAGCCGCGCAGCGTTTGGGCCGGAAACCGCTCATATTTTTCCTGCTGCCCTTCCGGCACGAGAATGCGGTCATAGGCGATCGTGATGCCAGCCTCACCGCCGGCGAGTGGCCGTTCATGTTCCGCCTTCAGCGACAGGAGCGCCTCATTGGCCTCCAGACGCGTGGGGATGAAATAGGCCGGGCGGAAACGCGCCTCGCCTTTCATCAGGCTGGCAAGGCTGGCCGTCAGCTTGTTCTTGCCGCCAAGGGCGAGGATGCCAAGCTGGGAGGAGGCTTCAAGCTTGTGATCCAGCTGCCTGTATCCGATATTTTCTTCCGGCAGGTGCAGGAAAATATCGCCGGCATCGCTGCGGGTGCCGCGCAACTCAAGAGCCCATTCCAGCTTTTCGGAAAAGCGTCTGGTCAAACCCAGCGACGCGATGGTGTTATGCTCATTGGCAAAACGGTAACGGGGAAGGCGAACCTCTTCCTGCTCAAGCGAGTAACGCAGTTCCGCCCCTTCAAGCGCGATCTTGCCCGTGAGCCCGAAGCCGGCGCGCAGCGAAATGGCGCTCAAGCGATTGGTATCGGCGAAATAATTGCTGTCATAGGAGATGCCGGATTTGTAGGTGATGGTGTGCTCATCGGCCTTTTCTCCCGCCCACCCGCGGCAGGCGCAGGCAAGCCCGAGAACAAGCGCGATATATCCCCCCAGCCGCATTTGCATCTCCGGTCGCTAATTAAGCAATATCTTATATTTGGATGGTTAATAAAGTTTCCTGCCCGGTTTTACTGTCTCCGCCAAAGGTGCCTGTCGATACTGTTTGGAAAAGGAGTGAAAGGGCGGAGGCGACATATGTAATATTTGATTAAAATCGCCAGTATTAGTGTTAATCGTTTATTTTAATGTTAGCCTTTGCTTGAATTAGAATCCTCTAAATATACAGTTCAGTTACGCCAGATGGCGTGATCAAACAAAAGAGGAGAGAGAAATGATTGCAAAGTTCGCTTGTGTAGCCGCTATTCTTACTGTCGCTTCCGTTGGTCAGGCCAATGCGGGCGGTCTTCTGGGTGGCATCCTGTCCGGCAACAGCAACAAGGGCGGCGCCCTTGTCGTGGTTTCGCCGAGCATCGATCTCGGTGTCAGTGGCATCCTGTCCAATAACGGGATTTTGAATGGCAACAAGACCGGCATCCTGAACGGCGTGCTGAATGGCAACAAGACGTCCGTCGATGTCATCGACAACAAGAATGACGGCGGCAAGAAGCGCCGGCACTAAGGAATGAAGAAAGGGATGGCGAAACCATTGTCTTTCGCCATCCCGCTCTGACGGGACAGCTCGAAGATCATCAGGGATTTTCGACGCAGACGATGCGCGAAGCGCATAAGCCGGTAACGAGCCCAGAGTTGCGTGTGTGTGACGCATGGTATTTCCGGCAAGAACAAACGGCGCATCGCATGACTGAAGGGGGCCCTCGGGCTCCCTTTTTTTGTCTAGGTTGCTGGCGGGAACAACGTGCACAAAAAAACGTAATGTCCACTACCTGTGATGGTTTTTCAGTGTGGCCAGAGCCGTTTTGACCGGGTGCGAACGTTCGATGAATAACCGCGCGACCTCTAATTTATGTTTAGTAAATATTGCGAATATTAATAGGAATACGTCTCATCGCAGCATATTTATCAAGGTCATTTACGCGATTTTAACCACGATGTTCTTCAATCTGGGGGTGCGCTAAGCCCGTCAAGATGCTGCGCTTCTGGTCGCGAAATACTCGCAGCCCGCAGGTGACGGGATGTTATTTTCAAGGAGCTATCGCATGTTGAAACAATCTCTTCTCGCGCTCGGCCTGCTCGGCGGTCTCGCGACTGCTGCTGCTGCTGCCGACGCGGTCAGCGACATTCCGTCCGCGCCTGTCGTCAACGACGTTGCGCCCGCCTTTTCCTGGGATGGCGTTTATCTCGGCGCGTCTGCGGGTTACGGCTGGAACCGGGTCAAGTCGACGACTTTCGGTGTCACCACGAAGCATGAATTTGACGGCGGCCGTTTTTCCGGTTTCGCAGGCTATAATGCCGAGGTTGCTCCCTCTGTCATTCTCGGCGTCGAGGGTGATCTTGGTTACGCCTGGGGCGACAAGACCATCGTCACCAGCGAAGTTTCGGCAGGCCTGAACGGCTCTGCACGCCTGCGCGCCGGTTATGCGATCGACCGCGCACTGATCTATACCGCCGCCGGTTATACCGCGACGGACAGCAAGGTTAAGGCACCCTTTGGTGAGGACAGCAAGGTATTGCACGGCTGGACCGTTGGTGCAGGCGTAGACTACGCGTTCACCAACAAGCTGTTTGGACGTGTCGAATATCGTTACAACGACTTCGGCAAGGAAACCTACCATACCGGCCCTATCACTTCGACCGGTGATGTCAGCGAACACGTCGTCAAGGTTGGCCTTGGTGTGAAGTTCTGACCTATATTTCGTTTTCGACAGGGGGCGCCGCACCGTCGCGACGCCCCACTTATCTCATGCGGCGGTCCTGAGGTTGTTCCGGCGAACCTTGAAGGTATTGCGCCGAAAACGAAAACGCACACTGCCTTTGGCTCAGGCTTGAACAGCGGAGCGTTTTGATGTGATGGTGGGTGCCACCCCCGCTTGCCAGCCTTCAGACGATTCCCATGCAACAAAAAAGCACTTTGCCGGGCGCTTTTGATCGCCAGGCCTATATGATCGCGTTGCTGGTCTTCATTGCCGGCAGCACCAATGCCGCCGTTGTGCCATTTATCGGCTTCTACATCATTCAGGTGCTTGGTCATCCGCCGGCCACCGTCGGATTTTACAGTGTGACGGCGGCGCTGGCTTCGATTGTCGCAAGCCGTGTTTATGGTGAGCGCGTTGATGCCGGGATGCGGGTGAGGCCGCTTTTGTTGCTTTCGGTGTGCGGCGCTCTTGTCGCGGCCGCGGCGGCAAGCTTTGGGCATATGGCGCTGCTGGTGGCCGTAACGGCGACCGGCATGGGGCTTTCCAACGCCGCAAGCACGCTCATTTTCAGTTACGGCCGGTATCATGGCCGGGTGAAGGGGCTGGACACGGCCGCCTATAATGCCTTCCTGCGGACGATGGTGTCGCTGGCATGGATGCTGGTCCCCGCCGCCGCCTATCTGATCTTCGACCTTGCGGGTGCGAAGGCGGTATTCGTGAATGCCATGCTGATGGCCGTCATCTGGGGCGGTCTTGCGCTCGTCGTCGTGCCGTTGAACCAGACAAGCCCCACGGAACGGCGGCCGCAGGGCGAGGGCGACACACGGCGCAATATGCCGCTGCTTCTCGCCGCCGCGGCCAGTTTCTGCATGTCTTTCGCCCATGCGCTCTGCGCTTCGGCATTGCCGGTGTTTCTGGTGCGTGAAGTGGGGTTGCCGGACTATGCGCCGGGCCTGTCGCTCAGCGTCAAATGCGCCATGGAAGTTCTGCTTATTCTTCTTGCGCCGCGCATCATGCGCCGGATCAGCGCACGGCTGCTGCTGAGCGGCGCGGCGATAACGGCGATAATCGCCTTCAACATCATCGCTTCGGTCACGACCCTGCCCGCAATGCTGGTGGGGGCTGCGATGGAGGGTGCCTATTACGGCCTTTTCGCCGGCACCTGTCTGACCTTCGTGCAGGGCTTTGCCCGTGGACGCACGGCGCGGGCGACGGCGCTCTATATGAACTCGATTTTTCTCGCTGCGCTGTTTGCGGTGCCGCTAATGGGGTTCGTATCGCAATATGCCAGCTTCGGGGCCTCGATCCGGCTCGCCTCCGTCGGTGCGGGCGCGGCTTTGCTGCTCTTGTTCCTCACGCGGCGGCAGGTGGGAGAGTAGCGTATTGCAGGGGGCAGCAATCCTGCACAAAGGCTTGGCGGCGACATTGCGGACGACCCTCGTTCCTGTGCCTGTCACAGGATTCCGGTCGACGTGCGTCTGCGCGACGGGAGGCTACTTTCAGCCCAGGGACTTGGGCTGCCTCATTCCTGTGACAAGCACAGGAATGAGGCAGCGAGATTGGCCGTGGAATAAGCGGCCGTCTCGCGGGCGGCCAGCCCTCAAGCCGAAATGTCTATAATCCCGCAATCACCCGCTTCTGAAGCGAAGGCGAGCAGCTTGCCGGTGGCGCTCCAGTCCATGGATGTGATCGCACCCTTGCCGGGACGACGCAGCAGGGCTTCCTTGCCGTCCGCAAGGCGCACGCCGAGGATCATGCCGTCGATGAACCCGATCGCGAGCACATCTTCCACGGGGTGGAAGGCGACATTGGTGACCATGATGTTGGCGCGGGTGCCGAGTTCCTCCGGGGCCTTGCCCATCGGACCATCCTTGCCGGAGAAGGGCCAGACGATGGCGGCCGGTGCGCCCGATGAGGCGAGCCATTTGCCCTTTGCCGACCAGGAAACGGATTTGACCTTGGCGGGATAACCCGTCATGCGCATATGGCGGGCCTCCATGCCGCCCTTGGTGGCTTCCATCTTCCAGCCGTGCAGGGCATTTTCCTGCATGGTGGTGACGAGGAACTTGCCGTCGGGCGAGAAGGTGACGCCGGTATGCGCACCCTTCCATTCGAGATCGACCGGGTCGCCTGCTGTGGCGACCCAATGCAATGTCACGCCGTTATAACGGGCAACGGCAATGCGCAGGCCCTTGGGCGCAAACGCGATCGCCTCCACCGTGCGCTCTTCCTTGAATTCCTTGACCGTACCGTCCGGCAGCCGCACGAAGCTGGATTTGCCGACACCATAAGCAACCGCCTTCTGTGGCCCGCCGGCAACGACGCCCACCCATTTGCGCGGCACGTTGGCAATTTCGCTGAGGCTGCCATCATGGCCGATGCGCAGCACACGCCCGTCTTCGCCGCCGGAAAGCAGCGTGGCGCTGTAGGGGTCGCGAATGCAGGTCAAGAGCCCGTCATGCGCCTCAGTCACTTTCTCGCCGCCATCGAGCCGGTGAATGGTGCCGGCGGCGGTGGCAAACAGGGGAATGTCGCCGAGAAAATGGGTCGAGACCACGTGGCCTTCGATATCAAGCGGGGCAACAGTCGGCATGGGGTATTGGTCTTTCGTATCTGTGTCTGATTGGCGGGAG
Organism: Rhizobium sp. ZX09; assembly: GCF_017357485.1. Classification (NCBI taxonomy): domain Bacteria; kingdom Pseudomonadati; phylum Pseudomonadota; class Alphaproteobacteria; order Hyphomicrobiales; family Rhizobiaceae; genus Rhizobium; species Rhizobium sp. ZX09. The sequence goes on along the minus strand of NZ_CP031364.1, from coordinate 214,749 downwards.
CGTCATTCCCGCTGGCTGGCATGGTTCTAGAGCATTTCCGGCGAAAGCGGAACCGCTTTTACGTTCGGACGATTCGCGAAATCAAGGAGATAGAATTCTTTGTGGTAGGGGAATCACCCCTGCACAGCGGTTGAAAATCATTGATGTTCTGCGCTCCGGGCTCACCCCCCTCTGTCCTGCCGGACATCTCCCCCTCAAGGGGGGAGACCGGCAAGACGCACTTTTCTCACTTCATTCTCGACCGTCGAGAGGTGCGAAACCTCGCCACGGAACGATCTCCCCCCTTGAGGGGGAGATGTCCGGCAGGACAGAGGGGGGTGAGCCCGGAGCACCGGAGCGTCAATGATTTCAACTGCCGTGTACGGTGTCGAAGAACGCGCGTCGGGCGGATGACGAACGCAGCCGTACCCCGGCTCAGGACCGGGGTGACGGAGGGATAAAGATCAAGCCGTGGCGAGGCAGGCGTTAAAACTCTTTTCCAGCTTCTCGCGGTCCAGCTCACGGCCGATGAAGACGAGGCGGCTTTCGCGTTTTTCATCTTCCTTCCACGGGCGCTGGTGATCGCCCTCGATGATCATGTGCACGCCCTGCACCACGTAACGCTCGGCATCGCCCTTGAAGGCGATGATACCCTTGAGGCGAAGGATGTTCGGGCCGTCTGTCTGGGTGACCTTCTGGATCCACGGGAAGAACCGCTCGGGGTTCATCTCGCCGCCGCGCAGCGAAACCGACTGTACCGTCACGTCATGGATTGGGGATACCGCGCCATGGTGGTGATGATCGTGGCCATGGTCGTGATCGTGGTGATGATGCCCGTGGTCATGGTCATGATGATGATGGTCGTGATCGTGATGATGATCGCAATCAGGGCCGCAGACGTGGTCGTCATGGCCGTGCTCGAGGAAATGTGGGTCGTTTTCCAGCGCGCGTTCCAGGTTGAAGGCGCCCTGATCGAGAACCCGGGCGAGATCGACGCCGGAACGGGTGGTCTTGTAGATGCGGGCTGAAGGATTGATGGCGCGCACGATATCCTCGATGCGGGCAACTTCCTCCGGCGAAACGAGATCGGTCTTGTTGACGACAACGACATCGGCAAAGGCGATCTGGTTTTCGGCCTCGCGGCTGTCCTTCAGGCGCAGTGGCAGGTGCTTGGCATCAACGAGGGCGACGACCGCATCCAACTCGGTTTTGGCGCGCACGTCGTCATCCATGAAGAAAGTCTGGGCGACGGGCACCGGATCGGCGAGGCCCGTCGTCTCGACGATGATACCGTCGAAGCGGCCCGGGCGTCGCATCAGGCCCTCCACGACGCGGATCAGGTCGCCGCGCACCGTGCAGCACACGCAGCCATTGTTCATTTCGTAGATTTCCTCGTCGGATTCGACGATCAGATCGTTGTCGATGCCAATCTCGCCGAATTCGTTGACGATGACAGCGTATTTCTTGCCGTGGTTCTCGGAGAGAATGCGGTTGAGAAGCGTCGTCTTGCCGGCGCCGAGATAACCCGTCAGGACGGTGACTGGAATGGGCTTGGCTGTTGCTGTTTCGGTCATGGAAAACCCCGCGTGGAGAGAGGCCCGATGGCCTCAGGAAGATGTGTCGTTGTCCATATAGGCGCGACGCTCGGGCAGTTCAAAGAGATTTTGGCCGAATCCGGCCATCTCACTCAAATTTTGTTATGAAATAACGTTATGTCAAAAGCGTGGATATCTTCAAGCAGTTCGACAAGGCCGTTGACGGCGTGGGAAATCAGCCTTTCGCCCTTTTCCGCTGTCGCGGCGGCGGCGTTTCCGGCAACGCCATCGTGGTTGAGGTCGCTCATCAGCCAGCCGAATGCGTGCGGGCCATAGGCGCGCAGGTGTTTGAAGCGGCTGGCGAAATCGCTCTGGCGGGAGGGGAAATTCGCGGCCTTTTCCATTGCCACGCATTCGGGGTGAAGTGCCAGCATGACCGATGTCTCGATGTCGCCGCCGTGAATATCAACCGCCTTGTCCTCCGGCTTCACGATGTCTTCCGGCACGCCGAAACGGGTCCAGCTCGTGGCGACCGCCAGCATGCCGAAACGGGCGCGGGCCTCGGTGGCGACGATGGTCATCAGCGGTGAATTGCCGCCATGGGCGTTCAGCATGACGAATTTGCGCACACCTCTTTTATGTTCCAACTCGGCGATGCCGAGCCAGCGCTCGATGGCCTCATCGTATCGCAGCGTCTTCGTGCCCGGCACATTCATGTGTTCGATGGAATATCCGACCGGCTCCGCTGGCAGGAAGGAGACGGGCAGATGACCGGGCAAGGCGGCGGCAAGGCGGGCGACGATGCCTTCGGCAATCAGCGTATCGGTCTCGAAGGGCAGGTGGGGGCCATGCTGTTCATGCGCGCCGAGCGGCAGCACGGAAATTGCGCCTGTTGCGTGAAGATGAGGGTCTGTTACGTTTTCGTCGTGATAATGCGTGTATGAGTTTGGCATCTGGCAGTCCGCGCGAGCATTCGGTAAGGATTTCCAGCAACATATATCGGTTCCGCCACAGGGTAAAAGGCACTCGCGTATGAGCAAGGACAAATCCGGGAACAAGGACAAAAGCGCCAAGAAGGATAAGGGCGGCAAGAAGGTCAAGGACGCCAAAAAGAGGGATGAAAACTTCAACCCGGAGGAGTTGGCGCAATCGATAACCCAGGCCGCCCGCTCCATGCGTACCGCGCTCAGCCACAGCCTCGCCGAAAGCGGGCTTTATGCCGGACAGGACGGCGTCATCCTGGCGCTGGCGCAGGAAGGCAGCCTGACGCCGGGGCAAATCGCGCAGAAGCTGGGTGTCAAGGCGCCAACCATGACGCGCACCATTGGCCGCATGGAAGCCCAGGGTTTCGTGGAACGCAGCGGTGACGACGGGGACGGTCGTGTGACGCTGGTGAAGCTGACCGAAGCGGGCCTGAAAAGCGTCGAGCACATCAACGTTTCCATCGCCAATTGTGGCGCGAGAGCTATCGAAGGCCTTTCGGCCAAGGATGTTCGCAACATTGTTAAACTCTTGAAAGCCATAGACGCCAATCTTCAATAATTTTTGCTGAAATTTTTAAAAGAACCATCTGTTTTGCGGTTATTCCTTAAACGGGTTGCGGATTTTGTTTAAATTGTTTAATTGCGATTTAAACGGAGCCATCCGTCACTGACACGCGTTTGGGGAGGAATGCCGTGGCCCAAAAGGTCAAACTGTCTACCATCGCCGAAAGTCTCGGCCTTTCAACCGCCACCATTTCCCTTGCATTGCGCGACAGTCCGCTGGTCGCCGCAGATACGCGGGACAAGATCAAGGAACAGGCGCGGGCGCTGGGCTACATTTACAACCGCCGCGCCGCCAGCCTGCGCACCTCGCGCTCCGGCATTGTTGGTGTCGTGTTCCATGACGTGATGAACCCCTTCTATGGCGAAATCCTGAAAGCCATTGAAAGCGAGCTGGACCGCAGCCGCCAGACCTTCATCCTGTCCAACCATTATGATTCGGTTGAAAAGCAGCGCACCTTCATCGAGACGCTGCTGCAGCTCGGCTCCGACGGCATCATCATGTCGCCGGCCATCGGCACGCCGATCGAGGACATGACGCTCGCCGAAGAAAACGGCATGCCTGCCATTCTGGTGGCCCGTTCCATGGATGGCGTTGATATGCCGACCTATCGCGGCGATGACAGCTACGGCATTTCGCTCGCCACCAACCATCTGATCAGCCTCGGCCACCGCACCATCGCCATGGTCGGCGGCACTGACCAGACTTCCACGGGCCGTGACCGTTACCAGGGTTACGTCAATGCGCTGCGCAAGGCCGGCATCGAGGTCGACCCGAACCTGCGCATTCCCGGCCCGCGCTCCAAGCAGGGTGGTTTCGAGGCGGCGGTGCATTTCCTGTCGCTGCCGCAGAAGCCGACTGCGGCCGTGTGCTGGAACGATCTCGTCGCCATCGGTCTCATGAACGGTATTTCCCGCGCCGGTCTGGTGCCGGGTGTCGATATCTCCGTGACCGGCTACGACGACCTGGAGGAAGCGGCCATCGCCACCCCGGCGCTCACCACGGTTTCCAACGGCCAGGCCGAGGTCGGGCGCCTGGCGGCCCGCGCACTGCTGGACAGGCTGGCGGGCAGCCACGAACCTGACGGCATTCACCTCATCAAGCCGGAAATGCGTATCCGGCAATCGACCGGGCCGGTGCGGCCGCGGGTGTGAGCGTATCGCCCTCGCAGGCGTGGATACGGCAGGTTACATGCTCCTCGTCGTCTACGGTGTTTCCTTCCTCCGTCATTCCGGCCTTGAGCCGGAATCCCGGCCGCCGCGTGTCTATGCGGTGAAAAACAGTCATTCAGCCCAATGACTTGGGCTGGCTGGATGCCGGATCAACTCCGGCATGACAACCTTGCAAGTGCCGCAGCAAAGGCTGCATGATGCTGCCGGGCGCTTAAAAAAATCGGCATGAAACGTCGCTCTGCCCCCATAGCTTCCGCTTATTGGCCTTTTCACGGCAGCCGTTGTTTGAAAAGATCGCGGTCCGATGGAGCAGGATGGCGGGTAGTTTGCCCGCAACCCTCTCCGGCTATTGGAATGTTATCAGGAGGAATATCCGCTTATGTCTGACAAAAAGGCCGTCGTTCTCGTTCCCGGCAAGATCAATCCGCGCGTTCTCGAACGCCTCGAAGGCAAGGTCGAGATTGTCACGGCACCCGCCGGCGCAGAGCCGGTTCTGCCTGACGGCGCGGCGGAGCGCATCAATGCCATTGCCGTTTCCGGCGCCGTCAACGCCAGATGGATCGACGCGCTGCCGAAGCTCGAGATCATCGCCAATTTCGGCGTAGGTTACGATGGCGTTGATGCCAAACACGCCGCCACGCGTGGCATCGTGGTGACGAACACGCCTGATGTGCTCAATGACGAAGTGGCCGATACGACGATTGCTCTGTTGATCAATACCGTGCGGCGTCTCTATCAGGCCGAAACCTGGCTGCGGGCTGGCAAGTGGGTCGGCGAAGGCCCGTTCGCGCTGTCGCCGTTTTCGCTGCGCGGCCGCAAGGTTGGCCTGTTCGGCATGGGCCGCATCGGCCAGGAAATCGCCAAGCGGCTGGAGCCTTTCAAGGTGGAGATCGGCTATCACACCCGCAGCAAGCGCGACGAACTCTCCTACACCTATTACGCTTCGCTGAAGGAGATGGCTGAGGCCGTCGATACGCTGATCTGCATCGTGCCGGGCACCCCGGAGACGCACAAGGCGATCAATGCCGACATCCTGACCGCGCTTGGGCCTGAGGGCGTTTTCATCAATGTCGGTCGTGGCTCCAGCGTCGATGAGGACGCGCTTCTTGAGGCGCTCAAAAGCGGTGCTTTGGGTGCTGCGGGACTCGATGTGTTTTATGCCGAACCGAAAGTGCCGGAGGCCTTCCTGTCGCTACCAAACGTTTCCCTGTTGCCGCATGTCGCTTCTGCGTCCATCCCGACGCGCAATGCGATGGCTGATCTTGTGGCCGACAATATTCTCGGCTGGTTCAGGGATGGCAAGGTGCTGACGCCGGTGCCGGAGACGCCGGTTAAGGAGTAAGGTCGGAACCTCCACCGTCACCCCGGACTTGATCCGGGGTCCAGCGCGATCAAGTCTTGGATCGCGAAAGACTCCTCTCACGGCGCAGACGCGCCGTGGCTGGATGCCGGATCAAGTCCGGCATGACGGAGGAGACGTTTTCGCCCGTTGTGGGCGTTCTATTCCACGATCTCCGCGCTTCCCACCCAGCGCCCTTCGGCAAAAGAACGCGCCATGGCGTGAATGCTGCGCTCGATCTCCAGCCCTTCCTTAAAATCGATGATATGAGCCTTTTTCCCCTCGATTGCCGCGATCAGTTCCCGGCATTCGATCACCTTCAGATCGTTGAAACCGAGGCCGTGGCCGGGGGCGGGGATGAAGCGGTCGTAGGGCTTGTGATGCGGGGCGGTGAGGATGGTTCGGAACCCCTGTTCTTCCGGGCGTCCATCCGTGGTGTAAAGCTGGAACTCGTTCATCCGCTCCTGATCGAACAGGATCGAGCCGGTAGAGCCATAAATCTGGATGGCGATGCGCCCCTTGCGGCCCCAGGCGGAACGGTTGGCGATGAGCACGGCGGAAATGCCGCCTTCGAGCTTCAGGAGGACGCTGGCAAGATCATGCGTTTCGACGGCCCGCTCGCCGCCGCCGGCAAGCGGACGGGTCTCGTAAGGTTTCACCATATCGGTAATGGCGCTTTCTGCGTGGCCGAAGAGGGCATAAAGCAGCGATAGCGGGTGCACGGCGAAATCATCCAGTGCGCCGTAACCGGAGGACGCCTCGCTCTTCCAGTAGAAGGGCTGGGTGGCATCGGCCATGAAGTCCTCGTCCATTTCGGCACGCACATGATAGACCCTGCCGATCGCACCTTCATCGATCAGGCGGCGGATGTGGCGGATGACGGGGTTCTGGATGTAGTTGTAACCCATCGCCGCCGCCTTGCCGGACCGGCGGGCCGCATCACGCATCTTCACGGCGTCAGCAAAGGCGGGCGCCATCGGCTTTTCACACCAGACATGCTTGCCGGCCTCAAGCGCGGCAATCGCCATTTCGGGGTGAAACGCATTGGGCGTGGTGACCGAGATGACGTCGATTTCGGGATCGGATAGCAGGTCACGCCAGTTGCCTGTCGAGCGGGCAAAACCAAACTCGGCCGCTTTCTTCGCGGCAAGCTCGGGGTTGACTTCCGCCAGCGTCACAAGGCGGGGGCGTTCCACATCCCCGAAGACGCTCGTGACGTTGTTCCACGCCAAAGCGTGGCACTTGCCCATGTAACCGGTGCCGATAAGGCCCACGCCAAGAGCGGCCATGGTATTCTCCTCCCAGAGATGTGATGATTGAATGCTTCAGGGATTATCGCGCTTGAAAATCCAGTCATGATCAGGGTGGTTCTTGAAGCGCCATTTGCGCATCGGCCCCGCCATCACGTTCAGATAATACATCTCATAACCATAGGGCGCGCCGCAGGGGTGATGGCCCTTTGGCACCAGCACGACATCGCCATCCGATACAGCCATAGTCTCGTCCAGCGAACCGTCTTCGGTGAAGACGCGCTGGAAACCGAAACCCTGCGCCGGGTTGAGGCGATGATAATAGGTCTCTTCGAGATAGGTCATGTCGGGGTAGTTATCCTCGTCATGCCGGTGCGGCGGATAGGAAGACCAGTTGCCCGAGGGTGTGAAGACTTCCGTTACCAGCAGGCTGTCGGCGACGTCGCGTTCTTCCATGGCGATGGGGAAGATGTATCGCGTGTTGGCGCCCTTGCCGCGCTCGGTCAGTTGCACACCGTTAGGCCCGATCTGCTGCGCCTCGCGGCTGCCTTTTTCGCCGGGTGCGGTGCAGACGCCGACGGTGCAATCCGTTGTGGCGGTCAGCGACCATTCGGAACCGGCAGGAACATAAACGCAATGCGGTGGCTTGCGCTCGAACACATTCATGCGGTCACCGAGTTCTCCGAAATCCTTATCCCCAGCGGAAATCGTCGCCTTGCCTTCGACCAGCACGAGGATGACTTCCGTGTCGCCAGTGTTTTCCGCTGCCGTCTCGCCCGGCTTCAGTCGGTAAAGGCCGAAACCGACATAACCCCAATCCGCGCTTTGGGGCGTGATATCGTGCACCTTGCCGCTGGTCGCGACCGGCTTGCGCAGAAGTGAGGTCATGGTGGTGTTCCTTTTTGGTCAGTCGTTCGTCGGTTCTTGCCGTCTCGTCACCCCGGCCTTGAGCCGGGGTCCAGCCGACGCGCGTCGGCGCGGCGGGGACAACTCTTTTCAGCCCAAGGACTTGGGCTGGCTGGACACCGGCTCAAGGCTGGTATGACGGGCGGGGTATGCCGCCCGTTATCGGCTCAGCTCAAGCGGCCTGAGCCTTGTCCAGCCCCGCTTCGCGCGCCAACGCCTTCAGCGATTTCAGCCCGAGGCTCTGATATTCGAACGGGTTGCGCACGTCAGGATCCTGCTCGGCCTCGATCACCAGCCAGCCGCTATAGCCATGCTCGGCCGCCACTTTCAGCACGGGCGGGAAGTTGACGCCGCCTTCGCTATCGCCCGGCACGGTGAAGACACCGCGGCGAACGCCTTCGAGGAAGGAAAGCCGTTCATTGCGGACCTGATCGGCAATGACCGGGCGCACGTTCTTGGCATGGATATGGCCAACGCGGCCCATGTATTTCTGCGCGACGCGAACAGGGTCGCCGCCGCCGAACAGGCAATGGCCGGTATCGAGCAGCAGATGCGTCTTCGGACCGGTGTGCTGCATCAGGAGGTCGATTTCCTCTTCGCTCTCGACCACCGTCCCCATGTGGTGGTGATAAACGAGGGTGACGCCCTGTTCTGCGGCAAAGGCGGCCAGCGCTTCCACGCCCGCGCCGAATTTCGCCCAGTCATCGGCCGCAAGGCGCGGACGGTCGACCAGCGCCTTTCCGTCATCGCCGTGGATGGCGTTGGAGGTCTCGCAGACGATGATGACCTTCGAGCCCATGGCCTTCAGAAGGTCAAGCGCCGGCTGCATCGCCTTCTTTTCGGATTCGATATCGTCGGTCAGAAGGTTCAGCGAATGCCAGCCCGAGACGAAGGAGAGGCCGCGTGGCGAAAGCACGCCCTTCAGGCCTTCCGGGTCGGTCGGGAATTTGTGACCCTTTTCGATGCCGTCGAAGCCGATCTTGGCGGTTTCATCAAGGCATTGTTCAAGGCTGATATGGGCGCCCAGCGTGCGGTCGTCGTCATTGGACCAGGCGATGGGGTTGGTGCCGTAACGGATCATCTTACTGTCTTTCCTTGACATGGTTTTCATAACGGGCGCGCGCCGGGCCGATTTCGGCGCGGTCTGAGACTTCAGGCACCGCGACATCCCACCAGTGGCCACCGGCTCTCGGGGTCGGATAGGGGTCGGTATCGATGACAATGACGGTCGTGCGGCTGGATGCACGGGCGGCGGCGAGGGCCTCTTCCAGTTCGGTTATGGTGGAAACCTTGCGTGCATCCGCGCCCATCGAGCCGGCATGGGCGACGAAGTCGATGGCGATGGGATTGACGTTGGTATGGGCGTAGAGGTTGTTGAACTCCGCGCCGCCGGTTTCCATCTGCAGACGGTTGATGCAGCCGTAACCCCTGTTGTCGGTAATGACGAGCGTGATCTTCACGCCCATGGCGACCGATGTGGCAAGCTCGGAATTCATCATCATATAGGAGCCATCGCCGACCATGACGATCACGTCCCGGTCCGGTTCCGCCATCTTGATGCCGAGACCGCCGGCGACCTCGTAACCCATGCAGGAGAAGCCGTATTCCATGTGATAGGAGAGCGGCAGCTTGGATTTCCACAGCTGGTGCAACTCGCCCGGCATGGTGCCTGCGGCGCACATCACGACGGTATTGTCCCGCGACTGGCGCTGGACAGCGCCGATCACCTGCATGTCGGTAGGCAGGCTGTTTGCGTGTTCCTCGCCCGGAGCCGCCGTATCGGCATCGGCCTTTTCGAACCATGCTGCCTTCAGGCCGGCATCCGGCGCTGCAAAACGGTGAGCGCCGAGGGCTGCGGAGAGTTTTTCAAGGCCGATTTTGGCATCCGCCGTCAGGCTGATTGCATCGTGCTTGGCGCTGTCATAGGGCTGGACGTTGAGTGCCAGGATCTTGCGGTTCGGGTTCTTGAACAGCGCCCAGGAGCCGGTGGTGAAGTCCTGAAAACGGGTGCCGACACCAAAGACCAGATCGGCCTTTTCGCTGATGATGTTGGCGCTTTCGGCACCGGTAACGCCAACGGGGCCGAAATTGAGATCGTGATCCCAAGCCAATGCTGATTTACCAGCCTGCGTTTCGACGACGGGGATGGAGTGGGTTTCGGCAAAGCGCTTCAGCGTCTGCGTTGCGCCGGCGAAATGAACGCCGCCGCCAGCAACGATGATGGGGTTCTTCGCGGCCTTCAGCGCCGCGACGGCCTCTTCGAATTCCACCACATCGGGCTCGGGGCGGCGCTGGCGCCAGACCCGCTTTTCGAAGAAGCTTTCGGGATAGTCGTAGGCTTCCGCCTGTACATCCTGGCAGAAGGCGAGCGTGACGGGGCCGCAATCGGCAGGGTCCGTCATGGTGCGCATGGCGCGGGGGAGGGCGGTGAGCAACTGTTCCGGCCGCATGATGCGGTCGAAATAACGGCTGACAGGACGGAAGCAGTCATTCACCGTCATGGTGCCGTCGCCGAAATCTTCGAGCTGTTGCAGCACGGGGTCCGGGCCACGATTGGCGAAGACATCGCCGGGGATCAGCAGGACCGGCAGGCGGTTGACGTGGGCCAGCGCTGCCGCCGTCACCATGTTTGCCGCGCCGGGGCCAATGGAAGAGGTGACCGCCATGGCGCGACGGCGGCGCAGCTGCTTGGAATAGGCAATGGCCGCATGGGCCATGGACTGCTCGTTCTGGCCGCGATAGGTCGGCAGTTCGTCGCGGATGCCATACAGTGCTTCGCCGATGCCGGCGACATTGCCATGGCCGAAAATTGCCCACATGCCGGCAATATAGGTTTCGCCATGTTCATTCATCTGCGCTGCCAGGTAACGAACCATGGCCTGCGCAGCCGTCAATCTTACTGTCTTCACGCTGCCTCTCCCTTTTTGGCGCGCGCCTCATCCCAAATACGGCACAGGCTGGTGTAACGCTGCGCCATATCCTTGACCGCTTCCTCGTCGGTCATCTTGCCCGAGAGCCAGCCGCGGGCGGCGTCGGCAAAAATCGTGCGGCCAACGGCGAAACCTTTGACCAGATCGAAGCCAGCCGCAAGGCGGAAGCTTTCTTCCAGTTCACTCTGCGGTGCGTCGAGACCGAGAACGACGATGCCCCGCACGTAAGGGTCGTTGCGATGCACGGCGTCGCAGGCATTTTTCCATGCCGCGGTGGTTTTCATCGGCTCCAGTTTCCACCAGTCGGGGTAAACGCCGATCTCGTAAAAGCGCTCGATGATGCGGGCGGCGGTCAGATCGTCGGTCGGGCCGACCTTGGAGGGAATGATCTCCAGCAGCATTTCCAAGCGGTTGCGCCGTGCGGCTTCAAACAGCCGTATCACGGTCTCTTCCTGCGCAGCGCGCATCTCATCGGTGTCGTCGGGGTGATAGAAACACAGTACCTTGACGACATTTTCGAGCGGCCATTCGGCAAGCCCGCCAAAGTCCTTGCCGAGATCGGGTTCCAGCGTCAGCGGGCGCGAGCCCGGCCATTCCACCGGACGGCCGATCCAGAGGCCGGAGCCGCTGGCGGCAAACAGCGCGTCACGTCCAAGGCGTCCGTCGCAGAGAATGCCGTAACCCGGTTCCCCACCGGAAACTTTTTGCGCGGCCTGGAGGCAAAGCTTCTTGAAGGCGCCGATCTGTTCATGCTTGACGCCAAGCTCGTCGGCGATCGCTTCCAGCTGCATGCGATGGTCGAAAGCGAAGACGCGCATGGTTTCCCAATCGCCCTTGCGGTTAGTGGACCAGTGCACCTGCTCCAGCGCCTCGTCCTTGCGCAGCGCCTTGTTGCGAATGCCGGCCTTGAAGAAATATTGCAGCTCTTCCCAGCTTGGATAGGCAGGCGTGCAGCCGTGGCGGGAGACGGCAAAGGCGCCGCAGGCATTGGCGTATTTCAGCGTTGTCGGCCAGTCTTCGCCGCGCAGCCAGCCGCGAAACAGTCCGGCCATGAAGCCGTCGCCAGCGCCCAGAACATTAAAGACCTCGATCGGGAAACCTTCGCCTGTCTGCCCGTCATCCAGGCTTGCGGGAATATCCCCGGTGAAGACCGAAGCACCCATCGGGCCGCGCTTGCACACCAGCGTCGCATTCGAAACCTTGCGCACGGCATTTAGTGCGGCCAGCGTATCTGTCGAGCCACCGGCAATGTGGAATTCTTCTTCCGTGCCGACGATGAGATCGAAGAGATGCAGGGTGGATTGCAGCTTGGCGGTGACCTTCTGCGATTCCACGAAACGGCTCTCGCCATCGCCATGGCCGGCCACACCCCAGAGATTGGGGCGGTAATCGATATCGAGCGCGGTTTTTGCACCATTTTCGCGGGCAAGTTTCAGGGCCTTCAGCACGGCCGCTTCCGTTCTTGGATGCGACAGGTGCGTGCCGGTGGCGCAGACGCAAGCCGCCTCGGCAATGAAGGCGGGATCGATATCGTCTTCGCTCAGCGCCATGTCGGCGCAGTTTTCGCGGTAGAAAATCAGCGGGAACTGGTTCTGATCACGAATGCCGAGCAGCACCAGCGCGGTCAGGCGCTCCGGGTCGGTTTTCACGCCGCGCACGTCAACGCCTTCGCGCACCAGCTGTTCGCGGATGAAGCGGCCCATGTGCTCGTCGCCGACACGGGTAATGACGGCGCTGTTCAAACCGAGGCGGGCGGCGCCGGCTGCGATATTGGTGGGCGAACCGCCAATATATTTGGCAAAGGAGGCCATGTCCTCCAGACGGCCACCGACCTGCGACCCATAAAGGTCAACAGACGAGCGCCCGATCGTGATGAGATCAAGTTTTTTCAAAAGGTTCCTCCTTAGCACCGCACGCTGGCGCGGTCTGCCTCATATGTGTCGAGCGGATCAGGCAACCATGCCGCCAGCTATCGCCATCCCCGCTCCGGTGAGCCTCCTCCGCTCACATGGCCCGTCACGAGAAGGACAGTCGTGGAATGTCCGTTTCATGAATTTGGATCATAAATTCTATTTTTTCCGTTTTCAATAAAAATATTCAGGCCGTCTTGCGTGTTCCCACAGCCACGGCAAGGGTGATGGCGAGACAGAGCGTGGCCGAAAGGGAGCGGAAAGCGCCGAAATCGATCTCTGTAACCGTCAGCAGCGTTGCGCCGGATTTCCTTAGCGGATTGACGGCGGAATCAGACATGGCGACAACCGGAACGCCCTTGGCGCGGGCCGTTTCCGCCAGTTCCAGTGTCTCGGCAGAGTAGGGGGAAAAGGTGATTGCGATCAGCGCGTCGTCGCGGGAAATCGCACTGATATTGCCGAGCCCGCCCACGGCGCTATGCAGAACCGCCGGCACCTTCATCTTCTCGAAGGCATAGGCCAGATAGCTGGCAATGGGGAAGGACCGCCGCAGGCCGACGATATGCACGGTGCGCGCCTTGGCCAGCACGGAAACCGCCTCATCGAGCTGTCGGGTGTCGACCGATTTCAGCAGCATTTCCAGCGACGAGCGGCCGGCTTCCACGAATTCGGCAAGCAGGCCGGACGCGCTCTCATCGCCCTTTTCGCGCAGATGATCGAGCCGCGTGGCATAATCCGGCCAGCCGCCGACATAGGAATCACGGAACAGGCGCTGCATTTCTGAAAATCCGGAAAAACCCATGATCTGGCAGAAACGCATGAAGGCCGAGGGTTGCACGCCGGCACCTTCAGCCATTTCGGCGACGGTGGAAACGGCGATTCGATCCTGATTGGAGGCGACATAATCGGCACATTGCCGCAATCGTTTCGGCAAACCCTCCGCCACCTGGAGCAGCCGCTCCTCAAAAGCCTTTACGGAGTCTGGCGCCTCGATTGCCGTCATTGTCGTTCCCTGGTGCAGATTGAAATCGTGTGCACTTTAACTGCAATGGAATTTTTATTCCATTGGGTTTTTCGGAGGAAGGGCAGATGAGACGGCGGGGGCTTTGTGTGATCGGTCACCCTCCGTCGCTCCGGCCTCAAGCCGGAATCCAGCCGACGCGCGTCGGCGCGGCGCGAAGGGTCTCTTCACCCCAAAGACTTGGGGTGGCTGGATGCCGGCTCAAGGCCGGTATGACGGAGATTATATATGAACGCGCAATGGCGATGCGTTGGCTTAGTGCAGCCCACCCACGCCTAGATGCGTATCGATAATATCCGGGTTCTCCACCAGTTCGCTCGACGGTCCGTCCCAGACGATGCGGCCGCGTTCCATGATGATGGCGTGGTCGGCGAAGTCGATGGCCATCTGGATGCGTTGTTCGACGAGAAGAATGGTCATTTCGCCGGATTGGGCAAGCTTGGAGAAGGCGGCCATCAGCTCTTCGCAGATGACGGGGGCGAGGCCTTCGAGCGGTTCATCGAGCAGCAGTACCCGCGGCTGGCCGAGAATGGTGCGGGCGGTGGACAGCATCTGCTGTTCGCCACCGGAAAGTTGCGAGCCGAGATTGCGGCGGCGCTCCTTGAGGCGCGGAAACAGCGTGTAGGCTTCCTCGATCGCCGATTTCGGTCGCCCCTTGAGGCCCACGAACAGGTTTTCCTCCACCGTCAGCGTCGGAAACACGTCACGGGTCTGTGGCACGTAACCGAGTCCGGCCTTGGCGCGCGCAGCACTTGGCAGGGTGCCAATCTCCTGCCCCCCGATGCGGATATCGCCGGAAAAACGCTTCGTCTGGCCGGCCAGCGTGGCGAAGAGGCTCGTCTTGCCGACGCCGTTGCGGCCGAGCACGGCGAAACGCGAGCCCGATGGCACGGAAAGCGACAGGCCCTCGATGACCCTTGTCGGGCCATAACCGGCCGTGAGGTTGACGATTTCAAGCGGCGCTGCGGGCATCGGCGTAACTTCCCAGATAGGCTTGGCGGACTTCCGCATTGCTGGTGACATCATCAGGCGAGCCGTCGAAAATGACGGCGCCGGCGGCCAAAACGACGACGCGCTTGGCAAAACGGAAGACCAGATCCATGTCGTGTTCGATCATCAGGATCGCGAGGTCGGATGGCAGCCGGTCAAGCGCCTGTTCGATGCGCGCGGTTTCCGTGGAAGGCACGCCGGCGGCCGGCTCGTCGAGCAAGAGGATTTTCGGGCGAAGCGCCATGGCAAGCGCGATCTCGATCAGCCGCTGCTGGCCATAGGCGATTTCGCGCACCTTTGTTTCAGCGAGGGCCGTGAGGCCAAGCGTGCCGAGAATGTCGCGGGCTTCGCCCATCACGGCAGGCATGGCACGGTAACGGCCGAAAATCCGGCCGGTCTTGCCCTCACGCTGGAGAATGGCGAGCGCCACGTGCTCCTCTGGCGTCATGTCCTGAAACAGCCTGGTAACCTGGAAGGAACGTACGAGCCCGCGTTTCACGCGCTGGCTGGCGCTGAGGCCCGTCACATCCTCGCCGGCGATGCGCACCGTGCCGGCTGACGGTTTGATATTGCCGGTGACGAGATTGACAAAGGTCGTCTTGCCGGCGCCATTGGGGCCAATGAGTACCGTCCGGTCTCCCGGCGACAGCGACAGCGAGACGTTGTTGGTGACGACGAGGCCGCCGAAATTTTTCTGCAGACCGGAGACTTCGAAAATGGCGCTCATTTGCGACCTCCCCGGAGACGCGCGATGATCTGTTCGCCTGCGCCATAAAGGCCGCGCGGCGCGAAGAGCACGACGGCGATCAGCAGCAGGCCGACAATGGTGAGCCAGTGAAACGGGTTGGCGGCGGAAACCACGTCTTCAAACCACATGAAGGTGACGGTGCCGATCAGCGCGCCATAAAGGGAACCCGCGCCACCGAGCACCAGCATGACCAGCCCCTCGGCCGATAGCGTGAAGCTGAGGCTGTCCAGGCCGACGACCTGCGTGGAGATGGCGTTGAGCGCACCACCAATGCCGGCGACGATGCCTGAGATAACGAACATCTTCAGGATTGTGCCATTGACGGCGCCGCCCATGGCCTGAATGCGGATGCTGTCCTGTTTGACGCCGCGGCACAACATGCCGAAGGGTGAATTGACGACCACCTTTAGAGCGAGGAAGACGACAAGCAGCAGGCAGACACCATAGATATAGGCGGTGCGGCCGAAGAGGTCGAATTCGAAGGTGCCGAACAGCGCGTCCGGCGAAACGCCGGCAAGACCGTCGCTGCCGCCGGTCCAGCCTGAAGCCTTGTTCGCCGCCTCGTGGAACAGGTGGATGACGGCGATGGATAGCACAAGCTGTGGAAGCCCGTGGGCACGCAGCAGCACCGCGCCGGAAAGCAGCCCGGCCACGCCGCCCGCAGCCGCGCCGATGGCGGTCATGAGAAGCGGATCGGTGATTTCAAAATGGGCGGCGGCGATGCCGGCGGCATAAGCGCCGGCGCCGAAGAGGGCGGCATGGCCAAGCGTGGCGACGCCGCAATAACCGGTGACCAGATCGATCGACAGCACCAGAAGCGCAATGGCTATGATGCGTGTCAGAAGCGCCAGATTATCCGGAAACAGGTAATAACCGGCAACAGCGGCGGCGATGATGAGGAGCGGCCCCGCGAGCGCGCGCAGTGGTGAGCGCGCCTTCGGAATGTCTGCCGTTTCAGTCACGTCGTTCATGAGCACCGCCATCTCATTTCGCCCTTCCAAGAAGGCCGCGCGGGAACAGCGTGATGATCACGATGACCGCCAGATAAAAGAAGAATTCGCCATATTCGGGCGCAAGATATCGCCCGGTCGTATCGATGGCGCCGAGCAGCAGACAGGCGATCAACGCACCGGGAATGGAGCCCGCGCCACCAACGGAAACCACGACCAGAAAGGTGACCATGTAGCGCAGGGCATAATAGGGTTCCACCGGCAGCAGTTCCGCGCCGATGACGCCGCCCATGGCGGCTAGTCCGACGGCGATGGCGAAGCTGACGGCATAGATGATTTCGGTGCGCACGCCGAGGGCTGCGGCCATGGCGGCATTATCGACCGCCGCGCGCAGCTTGATGCCGAAGGCGGTCTTTTCAAAGGTGAACCACAGCGCGCCGGCCACGGCAAGACCGCAGACAATGGCGAAGATGCGGTGGGTGGCGATGGTGCGGAAGCCAAGATCGGTGGGGCCGGCCAGCTGCTGCGGCAGCGGAATGGTCTTCAGCGTCGGGCCGAAAACGAAGTTTGCGATGCCAATGATGCAGAAGGTGATGCCGATGGTCATCAGCACCTGTGTCAGTTCCGGCGCGCCATAGATGCGGCGATAAAGGAAACGTTCCAGCGGTATGGCGATGACGATGGTGCCGACGATGGCGACGAGGATCGCAGCCGCATAACCGAGACCCAGTCCGTGGGCGGCATAGGAGGCGAGATAACCGCCGATCATGGCGAAAGCGCCGTGCGCCAGATTGACCACACGCATCAGCCCCATGGTGACCGAAAGGCCGATGGAGATGATGAACAGGACCATGCCATAGGCAAGCGCATCGATGAGGATGCTGAAGACCGTCTGCATGATGAAGAAACTCCTCCCGGTGCTGCAATGCCCGTCCGGGCCGGAAACGGGCCGCCACTGGCGGCCCGGCAATATTGTCCTGTCTGGCCGTTACTTCGCGGCGGCGAGACCCGGATCGCCCTGTTTTTCGAAGGTCTGGACTTCCTTGTTGTAATAGCTGCCGTCATCGGCCTTCGCTACTTCGCGCAGATAGATGTTCTGCGTGATGTGGCGGCTTTCCGGGTCGATGCTGACCGGGCCGCGCGGGCTTGTCCAGGAAAGGCCCTTGACTGCCTCAACCGCCTTTTCCGCATCCTGCTTGCCGCCAGTGGCCTCGATCATCTTGCTGATGACATACATGCCGTCAAAGGCGCCGACGGAAGGGAAGGAGAGTTCCTTCGGATTGCCGATTGCCTTGGTTGCGGCTTCCACGAAGGTCTTGTTCTCGGGTGAATCATGCGAGATGGCATAATGGAAGGTCGTCTGCATGCCGAGTGCGGCTTCCCCGAGCGCCGGCAGATCGGATTCCTGTGTCAGATCACCCGGCGCGAAGAGCTTGACGCCTGCGGATTTCAGGCCGTTGTCGTTGAAGGCCTTGACGAAACCGAGCGTGGTCGGGCCCGATGGCAGGAAGGCGAAAACACCCTGTGCGCCGGAATCCTTCACACGTTGCATGATGGGACTGAAATCATTGGTGGAAAGCGGCATGCGGATGGTTTCAACCACTTCGCCGCCGGCAGCGGTGAAGGCCGCCTTGAAAGCATTTTCGGCATCGACGCCCGGGCCATAATCGCTGACCAGTGAGATGACCTTCTTCACGCCGCCGTCAAAGGCCACCTTGGCGATGGGGGTGGAAGTCTGCCAGGTGGTGAACGACGTGCGCACCACATAGGGGCTCTTGGTCACGATGGCCGAGGTGGCGGCATTCATGACCACCATCGGCACGTTGCCCTGCTTCAGCAGGGGTGTGACGGCCATGGCGTCAGGGGTAAAATAGAAGCCGGCAAGATATTGCACGCCTTCCTTCACCACCAGCTCCTGCGCCAGTGCCTTGGATTGCGCCGGATCGGCCTGCGGCACATCGCGATAGACGACCTCGACCGTGTCATTGCCGACCTTGTTACCGTGAAGGGCAAACCAGGCGTCGATGCCGGCCTTGAAGTTCTTGCCCTGCAGCGCAAACGGGCCGGAGAACGGGCCGACAACGCCCACCTTGATCGTTTCTGCATAAGCGGCAGAGCTGAAACAGATGGCCGCTATCGCCACGGTGATCCGAAATTTCATGGTTTCCTCCAAATTCGCCTGTGGCTCCCATCCACCGGTCCAGGCTGCCAGATTGATGATTAAGAATATCAAAGTAAAATGAAATAAGGGGGGTAATAAATAACCTGACGGTTATCAATACCGCGCCTTTGACGCCTTGCCCATATCGGATCGGGAAATCAGCCCGGCGCCTGCCCCTTTTTTCAGCTCCACATCGCCTTGGTCTTCGCGGTCTAACAGTTCGGGGCAAATGTCGCCTGCAACCGCGCGACCGGCCGTCCCGCAACCAGAGCTTTAACCAGTTCTAAGGGGATTTTTCGTAGTCTCCCCAAGCATATTTAGAACGTTATTTGGTGTCTTGATGGGCGAATATCAGAATAAAGCTGTTGAGCTGATGCGCAATCGCGTTGGAGAAAACAGGCTCAACAACCGGATCGAGCGTCGTGAAGCATTTCTGCGCAAGGCGCTGACGCTTTATCATGCCATGGGTGGTGCGATGGAGGATGTGGAAGCGGCCGTCAAGGACGCCGTGTCATCACCTGCACCGACCATCGACGTGGCCGTTGGCGACGTGATGTACAAGCTGGCCGCCATCGGCCATGTGGCCGATCTCGATATTATCCAGGCGGGATATAACAAGCTTGATGCCGCCAACCTGCATATTCTCAGCAAGGGCAAGAAGCTGCTGCAAAAACAGCGCGATCAGAAACTGGCTGCGACAACGCCGGGGAAGTGAACCGCCCGCTCGGGGCGGTTGCCGTATCAGGCCACTTGCGGCGACAGGATTTCCTGCCAGGCATCGTAGGCGGACAGCACCGTTTCCATTTGCGCGGTGTGGCCAGTGATGAAATCCGTGCCATAGATGGTTTCGTCGGGATATTCGGTGATCAGCGTCATCGGCACGGTGTGGCGGTCATCGATGGACGACAGGCACGGAAAGCCGTTGATGATGCGGAAACCGGTTTCGCCGGCGTGGATTTCATAAAGCGCGATCTGTCGGTTGTTGTAATCGAGCAGGCCGGGAATGGCGCCGAGATGACGGGTCACCCGGTCGAGCAGGGCTTCGGCCTGGCTTTCCCAGTCCGCATGGTGGCGGATAATGAGGAAGAAACCCTTCGGCAGCGTCCACATGGCGAAATTGCGCGGCACATAACCGGATAGAGGTCGGGTCCACTCATGCGAGGGATAACCGTGCAGGTTCACATGCAGGCTGGCGCCGCTCATTTCCTGCGCCTTGAAGCGGATTTCCTTCTCGTTGAGATGGCTGCCTGAATTTTCCAGCGTGCGATATTCGAGGTCATCGCCGAGTGCCGTGTAGCGCGCGGCATGGTGCATATGGCGCGGATTGTCGACGCGCAGGCGCTGGTGCAGGGCATAACCGTCAGGGTTTTCCAGCGGAGAAATCGTGAAATGCGCGCCCTTGCGTGCGACGAGTTTGCGGGCGGCGCGGATGGCGCCGACGATGCCCGTCGTCTCGTTGGGGTGCTGGCCGCCGCTGATCATCACCGCGGCATCGCTGCCGGCGACATAACGGGCGGAAAGGACGCGGCCGGAGCGGGAGCGCGCCTGGAATGGCTCGCCGCCGATTTCCTCAAGCAGCCCTGCGAGCTGGCCTGCCGCAACCGGTTCGCGCGCCTCATCGATCGGTTGCTCGCCGCCATCGAGGAAGGCGGTTGTGAGCGGGCGGGTCTCGATGTGAAGGGTGATCTCGCCTTCGCTTTTGACGATTTCCGGTACGATCTGGCCGGGCTTGAGGCCACGGTCACCCAGCGGCCGACCGGATTTTTTCTGAAAGAACTCCAGCAGCGAGAAATAGAAATCCTCGTGCAGCGCTTCGCGGAGGCTGACGACCTCATCACCAACGGAAAGAGGCAGATCTTCTGCCGGATGGGTAACACGGATGTTCAGTTCCTCGAAATAGGGCTCTTCATCGCCCCAGCCGTGGTTGGCGACGGCACTGATTGCCGCTTCAAAAAGCTGTTCGTAATCCGTCTCCAGTCGCTCGCCCGAGGCATCACCGGCAAGCCGGAACCAGCCGGTTGGCGAGACATTGGTTTCGCCGACGATATCGGTATGAACCCGGTTCGGAGCCAGAACCTTCAGAGTTTCCGTCTTGCCACGGCGGCTCAGCGTCACCTCATAATGGACACTGCCGTCCTCGCGGGCGATGAAATCCAGCTTCGCATCGCCCACCAGCGCCGCCAGCGGATAGGCCTCCAGCCGGAAACGGTTGGAGGGGGCGTTTTCGTGCACCGGGTAACGCACTTCGATGGCGTCGACGCCATCCAGATTGATCTCTTCCAGAAAGGTGAAGAGAAGCGGCTTGTAGGCGCTGCGGATGCGGGCGCAGATGCCTTTTTTCTTCAGCCTCTCTTCAGTCTCGCGGCGGCTTTTGGCGTCATCGAAGGTCCATGCCTCGAAGGACTGGCCGGGCTCGGCTTTGGCGACAAGCGCGTCCAGCGTGCGTTCGAAGGTCTGGTCGAAAATCTGGCTCATCACGGTTACCTCGAGGTTCTGCCTGTTGGGTCGAGGCTGTCGCGCAGCCAGTCGCCGAGAAGGTTGAGGCCAAGCACGGTCAGAAGAATCGCAAGGCCGGGAAAGACGCTAACCCACCATGCCGTCTGCAGATAGGTACGCCCATCCGCCAGCATGCCGCCCCAGCTCGGAATTGTCGGATCAACGCCGAGACCGAGGAAGGTGAGGCTGCTTTCCAGCAGGATGTTGTTGGCGACGTTGAGCGTCATCAGCACGATGACCGGGCCGATGAGGTTCGGCAGCAGGTGCTGAAGGATGATGCGCCAGTCTTTCACGCCGATGGCGCAGGCGGAAAGGATGAATTCCCGCTCCCTGAGCGTCAGCACCGATCCGCGCACGAGACGGGCATATTGCACCCATTGCGAGACGATCAGGAGGATGATGGTGTTGGTGAGACTGCCGCCGACAATGGCGATGAAGGTGATGGCGAGCAGGATGAAGGGCATGGCGAGCTGGATATCGGCAAAGCGCATGACCAGCATATCCCAGAAGCCGCGATAATAACCCGCCACAAGGCCAACGGCGACGCCGAAGATGACCGCGCCGATGACCGAGGTGAAACCGACCAGCAGCGAAATTCTGCCGCCGGCGACGACGCGGGCGAGCACATCACGCCCGAGCGGATCGGTGCCCAGGGGATGGGCGGCATTGGCGAAGGGTTTGGCAAGGCGCGCCATCAGATCGATCTTGTCTGCCCCGCCCGGAAACAGCACGTCGGAAAAGACGACGGCAAGGCAAATGATTGTTGTCAGCGACGCGCCGAGGACGAATTCGAGATTGGTGAAGCGCGCGAGACGCGAGGTTTTGGCAGCCATCGTCACTTACTCCGTGCGGATGCGCGGATCGACAAGCCCATAGGCGATATCGACCAGAAGGTTGATGCCGACGATCATCAGCGACAGCACGGTGATGACGGCCTGAAGCACGGGATAATCGCGCGCGCCGACCGCGTCGAAGGCCAGCGTGCCGAGGCCCGGCCAGTTAAAAACGCGCTCGATGACGACGATGCCGCCCAGTAGACCGCCAAATTGCAGACCGAAATAGGTTATGAGCGGAATGGCGCAATTGCGCAGCGCATGTTTGTAGAGAACCTTGCTTTCACTCAGCCCCTTGGCGCGTGCGACCATGACGTATTGAGAGCGCAGCGTATCAAGCATGGCCGTGCGCACCAGGCGCACATTGGTGGCCGTCAGGATAACGCCCATGGTGACGGCGGGCATGATGTAGCTTGTAAAACCACCCATGCCGCTGGGCGGCAGCCAGCCGAGCGTGATGGAGAACAACAGCACCAGCATGGTGGCCAGCCAGAAATTGGGGAAGGACAGGCCGACGAGCGAGAAGATGCGGATCACCTGATCGGCCGTCTTGCCGCGCGAGGTCGCCGCCTTGATGCCGAGCGGAATGGAAAGGGCAATCGACACGGCCATGGAGATGAAGGCGAGAAGCAGCGTGGCGGGCAGGGCATCGGCGATCAGGCGCGAGACCGGCGTGCTGCCGGTGAAGCTGCGGCCGAAATCGAGCGTCAGAAGCCCCTTCAGGAAGCTGAAATATTGCACGAAGAACGGCCGGTCGGTGCCGAGCGCCGCACGGATGCGCGCCAGATCATCTTCCGTCATGCTGCCGCCGCCCTGGAACATGGTGACGGCGGGGTCACCCGTCAGGCGGATTGCGAAGGAAACGAGAAGGGTGATGGCGATGACGACAAAAATCGCCTGCAGCAATCGCTTGATGAGGAAACCGGCCACGTTTTTTACCTTGAAGAGAGATCCGGCCTTGCCCGCATTGCGGCGGGCAAGGTGTTGATCAGAAAAACCAGCCTGATTATTCGACGGTGACGTCGGTCAGCTTCAGGCGGTTATCCGGCGGTGCGACGAAACCCTTGACCCGCTTGTTGATGCCGTAAATGGCATTGGTGTTGTAAAGCGGGATTTCCAGCGCGCGTTCGGCGGTGTAGCTGCCGATTTCCTTGAGGATCTTCTCGCGCTCGGCACGGTCGGTCAGCGGACGCTGGGATTCCAGGAGCTTGTCCAGCTTTTCGTCCTTGTCATAGGGGTTCCACTTTTCACCCGAGTGATACATGGAATAGGCGGTGTTATCGTAATCGAAGGTCCAGCCGCCCCATTTCTGCTGGAACATCGCGCCGGTCTTGCCCTGCGGGATGATGTCGTTCAAGAGAACGTTGGTTTCGTAGGGCTTAATGGTGGCGGTGATGCCAACCATGGAGAGGTAGCTGGAAATGACCTGCGCCACTTCGTTCATCGTCGCGTCGTTGCCACGGATATCGATTTGCAACGCAGCACCCGGCTTGACGCCGGCTTCCGCGAGCAGCTTCTTGGCGCCTTCCGGATCGTAGGGCAGCGGTTTGAGATCGGCGTCATAGCCGAAGGACAGCGCACTCTGGAAGCTTGCGATTTCGGAAGCCTGACCGGCGAGGATCGACTTGACGATCGTGCCGCGGTCGACAGCCATGATGATGGCCTTGCGCACCTTCGGATCGGCGGTAATGCCGTCACGGGTGTTGAAACGCAGCGCATCAACCGTCGGGCCGGGAACGCTGACGATCTCAAGCTTGGAATCGCCTTGGATAACCGGGATCATGCCAATCGGGATGGTGGGCGGAATGACGAGATCGACGCGGCCCGCCTGCAATTCGGCGACGGCGGTCGCCGGCTCGGAGATGAAGCGGTATTCCAGTTCGGAAAGCTTCGGCGCACCGCCCCAGTAATCCGGGTTGGCTTCAAGCTTGATGTTGGTCTTCGGGGCATAGGATACGAATTTGAACGCGCCGGTGCCGACCGGATTGAGGTTGAAGTTGTCCTCACCCTTTTCCTGGATGTATTTCGGCGGCACGATCATGCCACCATAACCGGCAAGCTTGGTCAGAAGCACCGGATCCGGCGCCTTGAGCTTCATGTCGACGGTGTAGTCGTCGATGATATCGACGCTTTCGATGGCGACATAGTTGGAGCGCTGCGGGCCCTTGGCACCCTGTTCGCCAAGAAGGCGCTCGAAGGTGAACTTGACGGCGGCGGCGTTGAAGGGCTCGCCATTGTGGAACTTGACGTTCTGGCGCAGCTTGAAGCGGATGCGCTTGCCCTCATCCAGCTCTTCCCAGGATTCGGCGAGGCCGGGCACGACCTTCAGGTCCGGGCCGCGATAGGTGAGGCCATCGAAGATGTTGGTGGCGACAGCCGCCCATTGCACGAGGAAGGTGTCGATCGGATCCCAGCTGCCCGGATCCTGTGGGCTGGAAATGGTCATCTTGCCGGCGGCAAGAGCCGGTGCGGCGGTCAAGGCCGTTGCGGCCATGGCAAGCGTGACGAACGTTGTCGTCATCCCCTTCTTGATCATTGTCATCTACCTGTTCCTCTTCAGATGGTTGTGGTTCTGGTTGTAATTCAGGCGCTCTTCGCGATGAAGTGGCCCGGATTGATTTCCTCATGGGCGAGAATGGCCGGCTCATCGCCGACACGGCGCACGGGATTGGGAATTTCGCCCTCGATCATGGCAATGCGGCGCTCGATGGTCGGATCGGCGACCGGCACGGCCGACAGCAGGCGGCGGGTGTAATCATGCGTCGGCGTTTCGAAGACCTGCCGGCGGCTGCCCATTTCCATGATCTGGCCGAGATAAAGCACGGCGACGCGATGGCTCATCTTTTCCACGACAGCCATGTCATGGCTGATGAAGAGATAGGCGAGCCCGCGCTCGGCCTGCAAATCCATGAACAGATTGATGATCTGCGCCTGAATGGAAACATCGAGCGCCGACAGCGCCTCGTCGGCAATGATGAGCTTGGGATCGGAAGCAAGCGCGCGGGCAATGCAGACGCGCTGGCGCTGGCCACCGGAAAACTCGTGCGGATACCGCGCGGCGTGCTCGGAGGAGAGGCCCACACGCTCCAGCAATTCATCCACCCGCCGCTTTACGGCTTTCTGATCATTGATCAAACCATGGGTGTTGATCGGCTCGGCAATCGAAAAACCAACCGTCTTGCGTGGATCGAGCGAGGCAAAGGGGTCCTGGAAGATATATTGCACTTCCTGACGCATGCGGAAGCGTTCCGCCGCCGACATCTGTGCAAAGCTGCGGCCGTTGAAGGTTATTTCGCCCGAGATGGCCGACTGCAACTGCTGGATGGTGCGGCCGATAGTGGATTTCCCCGAGCCGGATTCTCCCACCAGCGCCAGCGTTTCGCCGGCATGAATATCGAAACTGACCTTCTGCACGGCGCTGCACCGGTGCGTTGCCTTGCCGAACAGGTTCTTGCGGATATCGAAGCGCACGAACAGGTCCTTGACCGACAGAAGCGGTTTCTGGTCGTATTTCGCGGTATTTTGCACGCGCTCTTCACCGATCACGACCGGCTGGCCATCCTGCAGCACCGTGAGCGGCAGGCGCTTCGGGAAGGCTTCACCTTCCATGCTGCCAAGGCGCGGAACGGCGGAAAGCAGGGCGCGCGTGTAAGGGTGCTGCGGATTGGCGAAGATATCCTTGACCGGACCTTCCTCGACCTTCTTGCCCTTCCACATGACGACGACGTCATCGGCCATTTCCGCCACCACGCCCATGTCATGGGTGATGAAGACCATGCCCATGCCGAGCTTCTTTTGCAGGTCGCGCATGATGTTGAGGATCTGCGCCTGAATGGTCACGTCGAGCGCCGTCGTCGGTTCGTCGGCAATGAGAAGCTTCGGGCGACAGGCGAGCGCCATGGCAATCATCACACGCTGGCGCATGCCGCCGGAAAGCTGGTGCGGGTATCGCTTCAGAAGCTCGGCGGCATCGGGCAGGCGCACCATTTCAAGCAGCTTCTGTGCTTCTGCCATCGCTGCCTGCTTGCCCATCTTTTCATGCAGCACAAGCACTTCGCAGATCTGGTCGCCGATGGTGAAGACGGGGTTGAGCGAGGTCATCGGCTCCTGGAAGATCATGGCGATCTCCTTGCCGCGGATCGAGCGCATCTCTTTCTGAGAGGCCTTCAGCAAGTCCCTGCCTTCAAACAGGATTTTGCCTGTCGGATAGGTCGCGCCCATCATGTCCGCAAGGCGCATGGTGGAGAGCGATGTGACCGATTTTCCCGATCCGGATTCGCCGACGATCGCCACCGTGCGGCCGGGCTCGACGCGAAAGGAAATATCGTCCACGACGCGGCTGTTGCCAAACTCGACGCTCAGGCCTTCGACGGACAGCAGGGCGTTTGCGTTTGCGGCAGTCATGTCAGTGTCTCCGGCGTGGCCTGCGCCGGTGAAGCGGCGCGGTGGTCTGGAAAAGGAAAAGGGCGATGGGCAGGCGAGCTACGCGCAACGCCGGGCGGGAATATCGAAAATGTCGGGTGAGATCGCATCTTCAGGATGCTTTTTCACAGGGAGCCGCGCGACAAGCGATGCCCCGCAATAATAGCCGTAGTGCCGCCGCAGCCGTGCCGGTTACATCCATGGCAGCCACCCGACGCGAAACGCCGGATGCCAATTCGACAATGCGCATGAAACCTTATTCTCCCCCGCCCTTGTTTTATGGAAAAAGCTAACAAAACAGAACAATCATGTCCATAGTGTTGAACAATTTTTGTGTACTGCTCTACAAATACGCATATGCACCGATTTTGAGCGCGTGTTCCTGCACAATGCTTCGCAAAGAGGCGTGTATTCCGCCTGTAGCGCCACTGAAAACGCTGAGAAGAACGAAGAGGAATGGGAATGCCGTGCATGAAGAATAGGGCGGGCGCAGTCAGGCTGAGGGGTTTTCTACGATGCTTGTCCAAGCATGATGTCGATCTGGTCCGGCGCCACCTTCCTGAACATCTTCGTCTGACGAGAGAGGAACCCGGCTGCATTTCCTTCGAGGTATCCGAGACAGACGATCCCCTGATCTGGCGGGTTGAGGAGCTTTTTGCCGATCGTGCCGCCTTTGATTTTCATCAGCAGCGGACGCGGGCGTCGGTGTGGTTTACGGCGACCTCCGCCATTCCACGCGATTACGAGATAACGACATTGGAATAAATGAGAACAGGCCGCAGCGCCATTCCTGCCGGCTGCGGCCTCGTCGGATTTCGCTGCCGAGACTTATTCCTTCGGCATGCCAACCGGCGGCGCAAGGCGTCGTTGCGCGGCGATGCGGAAGGGGGCGTTCATGGCACCATAACCGCCGTAAGCCCCGCGCCTTTCGATGATTTCGAAGAAGAAACCTTCGCCGAAGGTGCGGCTGTAGATCTGGAAATATTCGCCATTGTCGTCGCGGTCATAAAGGATGCTGGCGGCCCGGAGAGCATCGGAAAATTCCGGCTCCAGACCGAAACGCGCTTCCAGATCGTCGTAATAATTGCGCGAGATCGGCAGGGCGTGGAAGCCACGTGCCTGCATCGCCCTGGCCGTGGCGAAAATATCGTCGGTGGCGAAGGCGATGTGCTGGATGCTGGTGCCGAAACCTTCAGCGAGGAATTTGCCGGCGAAGGTCTTGCGATTGTCGGCGCCGTTCATGGTCAGGCGGAAATGCGGTGAGGGTACGCTTTCAATCGCCTGGCTGCGCACCAGCCCGCCCGGATCGACCACATCGATCATCGGTGTGCGGCGCGTAGAAAATAGCGAGGTGTAGAACAGAAGCCACGTCAGCATTTCATCGTAATGCGTTGTTTGCGCAAGATGATCGATCCTCTTCAGCCCGGCATCGCCAGCTGGTTTATTGTCGCCGACTGTCGCAAACTCATTGTCCCAGATGGAAGCAAGCGCCGGCGAATCGTCGAGGAAATAAATGACACCGTTGCCCACGCCCTGAATGGCCGGGACGGCGACTTCGCCCGTCTTGCGCGGCTCGGCGAAGGTGGGCGCACCCAGCGCTTCAGCACGCGCCAGCGCCGCTTTGGCGTCATCGACCTTCAGGCCGAATGCATAGGCATTGGTGCCGTGGATGGAATAGGACGCCCCGGCGAAACTGTCGCCGCCATCACTGGTATTGATGACGATGCGGATATCGCCCTGGGTGTAGAGGTCGACATCGCGATTGCGGTGATGTGCGGTTTTCTCGAAACCGAGCGTGGCGAGCAGCGCCTCCAGATTGATCTTTTCTTCCGGCGCCGTGGTGAATTCCACGAACTCCACGCCCCGCGTCTCAACCCGGTCCGGCATGGCGGGCACGTCGATTCTGATATCCGGCTCAAGACGGCGCACCTGATCCATCAGGTTGACGAGCGAGCGGTGGCCGTCCTCGGCGAGCAGCCGGGCCGAGCCGCCGCGGAACTGGTCATTGAAGATTTCGAGCGACAGCGGGCCGCTATAACCGGTTGCAGCCACGGCGCGCATGAAATCCACGACAGGCAGATCGCCTTCTCCCGGCATGTTGCGGAAATGGCGGCTCCAGTAGAGCAGGTCCATGTCGATCAGCGGCGCATCGGCCAGCTGGACGATGAAAATCTTGTCGCCGGGAATGGAACGGATGGAATTGGGATCGATCTTGCGCGACAGCGTGTGGAAACTGTCGAGAATGATGCCGACATTGGCGTGGTCGGCACGGCGCACCACTTCCCAGGCATCGCGGTGATCGCTGATGTGACGGCCCCAGGCCAACGCCTCGTAACCCACGCGCACGCCATGTTTTGCGGCAAGTTCGCCCAGCTGATGGAAGTCGGCGGCGGCGCGGTCTATGCCGCCGAGCGAGACCGGCGAGACATTTGAGCAGATCAGCATCAGATCTGTGCCGAGTTCGCCCATGATGTCGAATTTCCGCTGCGCTCTCTCGAAGGCGCGGGCGCGGTGCGGTTCCGGCATGCCCTCGAAATCGCGGAACGGCTGAAACAGGGTGATATCAAGTCCGTGGTCGGCAGCCAGTGCCTTTACCTCGCGCGGGGAGGCGTCATAGGTCAGGAAATCGTTTTCGAAAATCTCCACGCCGGAAAAACCGGCCTTGGCGATCGCCGCCAGCTTTTCGGGGAATTCGCCACTGATCGATACGGTTGCAATGGATGTGCGCATTGGCATGCCGTGTCCTGCTGTGTCATAGCTCGCCATATTGCCTTCCTTTTCAGCCTTATGTACTGATTGGTTAATAAGCAGGGCGTGACCGCAGGCCGCCGCCCCACCGATGGAATGGATGATGACCAAAACTGCGACTTTGAACGCGACCCGAGAAAGCCGGCAGGCGAAGCGTGATCCGGAAGGGGTTCGCCGCGACATTCTTTCGGTGGCCATGGAAGAGTTTTCGCAAAACGGCCTCTCCGGCGCCCGCATCGATGAAATAGCGGCGCGCACGCGCACGTCCAAGCGCATGATCTATTATTATTTCACCGACAAGGAGAGCCTTTACCAGCGCGTTCTGGAGGAGGCTTATGCCAAGGTGCGCGGCGGCGAGAGCGATCTGGAGCTCGATGATCTGGAACCGGCTGCGGCGCTCGACAAGCTCTGTCGGTTCACCTTCGATCACCACCGGCGCAATCCCGCTTTCATTCGCATGGTGATGATCGAGAACATCCATCACGGCCGGCACATGCAGTCCTCCGAAACGATCCGCCAGCTCAACCGTCCGGCCATCGATGCGCTGGAAAGCGTGCTGCTGCGAGGCCAGCAGAGCGGCGTCTTCCGCGAGGGCATCGATGCGCTGGAATTGCACTGGCAGATCAGCGCGCTGTCCTTTTTCAACGTCTCGAATGTCACGACGTTCTCGTTCATCTTCGGCGACAGCCTGTTCACCGATGCGGGACAGGAGACATTGTCGCGGCATGTCAGCGACATGGTGCTGCGTTATGTGCTGACGCCCGCCCATATCACGACGAGCGCGAAAGACGGCCAATGAGGTGGCGCAGCGCCACGTCATAACCTTCGATGCCGAGGCCGGCGATCACGCCTTCGGCGCGGGTCGAGACATAGGAGTGGTGCCGGAAGACCTCGCGCTTGTGGATGTTGGAAATGTGAACCTCGATCACCGGCCCCTCGAAGGTATTGAGCGCATCGAGGATCGCGACCGAGGTGTGGGTAAAGGCGCCGGGATTGATGACAATGCCCGCGGTCTTGCCGCGGGCTTCGTGTACCCAGTCGATCAGCTCATATTCCCGGTTGCTCTGGGCAAAAAACAGATCGTGGCCCGCGGTTTCGGCGATCCCACGGCAATGGGCCTCGATATCGGCGAGCGTTTCATAACCATAGATTTCCGGCTGGCGCTGGCCGAGCAGGTTGAGGTTGGGACCGTTCAGAACAGTGAAAAGGCTCATGCGACGCCCTCCGCCATACAAAGCTCGGTGAAATGCGCCGTCATGCGCCCGGCATCCGGCTCGCGGCCACAGAAGAGGCGGAATGCGCCGACGGCCTGAAACACCGTCATGCCGCCGCCGGGCAGGGTGCGACAACCCTTTTTCGCCGCCGTCGCCAGCAGCTCGGTGACAAGCGGCATATAGACGATATCGGCCACCCAGTGCCGCCGTTCGATGAGATCGGCCGGAACCGGCATGCCGGGATGGGCGGGCATACCCATCGGTGTGGCGTGGATCAGGCCATCGGCAAAGGGCAGGGAGGCGGCGGGGTCTTTGACGGCAAGCGCGCGGCCCTCGCCGAAGCGGGCATTGAGTTCCCGGGCCAGTTGCTCCGCCCTTGGGAAATCCCGGTCGAGAATGTCGAGACGGGCAATATTGAGCTTCAATGCGGCATGGGCCACCGCAACGCCAGCGCCACCCGCGCCGACCAGAAGCGCCCGGTCACGCCGTGCATCCGGCAGGCCGCGCACGAAGCTTTCGTAAAAGCCGTACCAGTCGGTGTTGTGGCCGATGCGGCGTCCGTCCCGGAAGACGACCGTGTTGACCGCGCCCAGCATGCGGGCATCGTCCGACAGTTCGTGCAGATGCGGAATAACGGCCTGCTTGAAGGGATGGGTGATGTTGGTGCCGGAAAAGCCGCGCGCTTCCAGTTCGTCCAGCAGGTCGGGAAGGGCGCTCGGCGGCAGCTTGCGGGCGGTGACATCCACCAGCTCATAGGAATAGTCGAGACCGTGGGCCGCCCCTTCGCGCATGTGCAACGCGGGCGATTTGGAAAGCTGTATATCGGCGCCAATCAGGCCGACCTTGAAGGATGTTTTCTCTGTCATGATCACGTGTCGCTCATCGGACGGTGTGGGAGAGGCGGGATTATCCCCGCCTGTCTTAAGAGCGCGCGAACCTCAGTGATGGGCGAGAATTTCGCCGAGGAACGTGCGCGTGCGCTGGTGTTTGGGATCGCGGAAGAATTCCTCCGGCGGGCCTTCCTCGATGATCTCGCCTTCCGACATGAAGATCACCCGGTCGGCCACCTGCCGTGCAAAGCCCATTTCGTGGGTCACGCAGATCATCGTCATGCCGTCGCGGGCAAGGCCGATCATGGTGTCGAGCACTTCCTTGACCATTTCCGGGTCGAGCGCCGAGGTCGGCTCATCGAACAGCATGGCCTTGGGCTCCATGCACAGCGCCCGGGCGATGGCCGCGCGCTGCTGCTGGCCGCCGGAAAGCTGGGCCGGGTACTTGTCTGCCTGGTTGAGAATGCGCACGCGCTCCAGATATTTGCGCGCCGTCGCCTCCGCATCGGCTTTCGACAGGCCCTTCACCCGCATGGGCGCAAGCGTGCAGTTTTCCATGATGGTCTTGTGCGGGAAGAGATTGAAGCTCTGGAACACCATGCCCACTTCGCGGCGAACCGCATCGATGGCGCGGCTGGAATCCGACAGCGTCGTTCCCTCGACCGTGATCTTGCCCTCCTGGATTTCCTCCAGATGGTTGATACAGCGGATGAGCGTGGATTTGCCCGAACCGGACGGCCCGCAAAGAACGATTTTTTCGCCTTTGCGAACCGTCATGTTGACGTTTTTAAGCGCGTGGAAGGCTCCATACCACTTTCCCACCCCTTCAAGGGCGATCAGCGGAGCCTGAGCGGCGGATTGCGGCATGGAACTTTCCTTCATGCTTTGGCAGCAGTGTTAGTTGACGGTGTAGGGAATGTCGGGAAGCGAAGCCGGGAACTGCGGTACCGGGCGCTTCATCCATTTGGCGTAAACTTTTTCGAGGTCGCCATTGGCCTTGATCTTGTCCAGATAGGCGTTCAACGCTTCGTTCCAGTCCTTTTCGCCGGGGCGTGTGGCGGCGCTGTTGTAAAGGGTCACGAGGTCGAACTTCACCTCGTAATCCTTGCCGCCGGCAGCCGCGAGACGGTCGCCATAGAACTGGTTACCGCCGATCGCCTCGATCTGGCCCGAAAGGATCGCCTGAATGGTGGCGGCGTCGTCATCGAAGCGAAGGATATTCGCCTTGGTACCAACCCCTGCGGTCAAGGCCGTATCCATCGGGCTGGATTTCGGTGCGCCGACGGTCATTCCGGTCAGATCGTCGAAACCGGCGATCTTCTTGTCCTTGGTGGCATAGACCGACATGACATTATGCGCGTAGGGCTGCGCATATTGCACGTTCTTCGCCCGCTCCGGCGTCATTCCCATCGATGCGAACAGCGCATCGACCTTGCCGGTGCGAAGCGAAGGGATGCGGTTGGCGACGGCAAGCGGCACGAATTCCACCTTCAGCCCCAGATAATCCGCAAATCCCCTTGCGAGATCGGCGTCGTAACCCTCCTGAACGCCAGTGGAATTGATGAAACCCCAGGGCGCATTGTCGCCCTGAATACCGATCACGACCTTGCCGCTGGCTTTTGCCTCGTCAAGCGTTCTCGCATCTGCCGCCACCGGGGTCAGAACCGGCAGCAAAGCTGCCGTCAGTCCCGCCGCAAGGGTTGCTCGCCAACCCGTCAGGGTTTTCAAGATTCTCATTGTTTCCTCCTCCCAAATCCAGACGGAACCGGCCGTTACTTCACGGTGAACGGGATGTCGGGCAGGTTGTCCGGGAAGGCCGGGACTTCGCGCTTCATCCACTTGTCGTAGATCTGTGCGAGCTGGCCGTCGGACTTGATCTTGTCGAGGAAGGCGTTGACGGTCTCGTTCCAGTCCTTTTCACCGGGGCGGGTGCCGGCGCCGTTGTAGAGCGTCGTCAGGTCGAATTTCGGCTCATATTTGCCTGCGGCAGCCTTGTTCAGGCGGTCGCCGTAGAACTGGTTGCCGCCGACGACCTCGACCTGGCCGGAAATCAGCGCCTGAATATTGGCGGCGTCATCGTCGAAGCGCAGGATATTGGCCTTGGAGCCGGCGCCGGCGGTGATCGCCGTATCCATGGCGCTGGACTTCGGGACGCCGACGGCGATGCCGGTCAGATCGTCATACCCGCCGATCTTCTTGTCCTTGGGGCCATAGACGGAAAGCACGTTGCCGGCATAGGGCTTGGAATATTGAATGGTCTTGGCGCGTTCGGCCGTCATGCCCATGGTTGCGAACAAGAGGTCGACCTTGCCGGTCAGCAAAGCGGGAATGCGGTTGGCCACGGCGAGCGGTACGAACTCAACCTTGACGCCGAGATAATCGGCAAAGGCCTTGCCGATATCGGCATCGAGGCCATCCTGCACACCGCTGGAATTGACGAAGCCCCACGGCGAGTTGTCGCCCTGAATGCCGATGACGACCTTGCCCTTGGCCTTGGCCTCTTCCACCGTGCCGGCGAAAGCATCGACCGGTGCGACGAAGGGCAGGGCAACCGTTGCCGCGGCAAGCGCGAGCAGGGCGCGACGAGAGAATTTCATGCTGGTGGTTTTCATCTTTTGCTCCTCCTTACAAAGCTGATGATGTCTTCATGGACTTAGCGGGTTGCGGTCTGCAGCCGCTTTTCAACGCTGGCGCCCCACAGGGAAAGCGGCCAGCAGATCAGGAAATAGATGACGCCGACGAGGGCGAAGACGGTGAGCGGGCGGAACGTCTGGTTGGAGACGATCTGTCCGGCGCGGGAGAGCTCGACGAAGCCGACAATGGCCGCAAGCGAGGTGCCCTTGATGAGCTGCACGAGGAAACCGATGGTGGCCGGCAGCGAAATCTTGAAGGCCTGCGGCAGAACCACGTCTTTCATGCGCGATACGTAATGCAGGCCGAGCGCATTGGCGGCTTCCGTCTGGCCCTTCGGCACAGCCTGGATGCCGCCGCGCCAGATTTCGCCGAGGAAGGCGCTGGCATGCAGCGTGAAGGCGATGGCAACGGCGATCCAGGCATCGACATTGAGGCCGGCGAGCGCCACGCCGTAATAAACGACGAAAAGCTGCATCAGGAGCGGCGTGCCCTGGAAGATGGCGATGTAGGCCGTGCTTGCCCGCTGGATTGCCGGGCTATCCGCAACGCGGGCGAGCGCCACGCAAAGGCCGAAAATGCCGCCGCCGATAAAGCCGATGATGGTCAGCGCAAGGGTCCATTTCAGGCCCTGCAGCAGGAAGAAGAGTTCGTTGGGACCGATGGATGCCATTGTCTTTTCTCCTCACTTGACCGGATAGCTGAAGGAAAGGCGGGAGATGAGCGAGAAGACGGCCATCATCAGCGAGGAAATGACGAGATAAAGCAGCGTGATCGAGAAATAGACCTCGAAGGATCGGAACGTATCCGCCTCGATCTTCTGCGCGACCGAAGTCAGCTCATAAGCGGCGATCGAAGTGCAGACCGACGTCGTCAGCGTCAGCATGATGAACTGGCTGGTGAGTGACGGATAGACCGCGCGCAACGCCGGCTTCAGGATGATATGGCGGAAGATCTGCGCCCGGTGCAGGCCGAGCGCGAGGCCCGCTTCCACCTGGCCCTTGGGGATGGAATCGACCCCGCCTCGAATGATTTCAATGGCATAGGCGCCACCGTTCAGGGCCAGCGCAATGATGGCGGTGACGGTGGGATTGAGCTTGATGCCGATCTGCGGCAGGGCGAAGAAGATGAAGAATATCTGCACCAGAAACGGCGTGTTGCGGATGGCTTCCACAAAGCCGATGACGATGCCGCGCAGCAGCCTGAAACGCGAGCGTCGGGCGACAACCCCGAGAACCCCGATGACGGTGGCAAGCGACATGCCCGCAATGGCAAGGCCGATCGTCGCCAGACAGGCTAAAAGCAGCTCGGGCAGCCGGTCTATGACCGCTGAGAAATCGAGACTGTAAGACATTCTTCCTCCCAACCCCTTCGGGTCCGGACAGGCTTTGTGCCTTGTCCGCATCGCTCTGGAACCGTGCGGCGCCAAAGCCCTCCATCTGTGGATTTTTGCCGCTGCGGGCTTCGAACCCTCGTCGGCGTCGCCTCGTCAATATTAATGTTTGTACCAGTTAGTTCATTTTTGTGTCAAGCGTCATCTCCGGTTAAAAAGCGGCGTTGCCGCTGTTTTTTTGTTTTTTGAAATTCCCGATAAAGTCTTTTTTATCAATGGCTAATGCAAAGGAGCGCAAGCGCTTTCCGCACGTCACCATGTCGCCACCGGCCGCCCGTCTGGCAGTTCCTGCAAGCCCTGATCTATGGACGATGTAGATCGTCGTGAGGCTCGTTTTCGCCTGCGCCCAACCTGTCTATCTGCCCCGCCAACCGCTCGGCGATCAGCAGCGAGGCTCCCGTTGCCGTCACCATTTGTGGGAGCGACAGCCATTCCAGCATCCAGCCCGCGCCAGACCTTTCCTGTTCGTGCACAAGCGACTGGTGCAATGCCGATATGTGCACGGCATTGAAGCGCGCGAGCGTCACCAGCGTTTCGGCATTGACCGGGTTTTGTTTGTGCGGCATGGCCGAGGAACCACCGCCTCCGGAGAGGCGGATTTCCGTGCCGAGTTCGGCCATGAGCGCGATGTCCTGCCCGAACTTGCCGAGCGTGCCGGTGATCAGCGAAAGCAGACCGGAAAATTCGGCGATGCCGTCGCGCTGGCTTTGCCATTGTGGCCGATCCGCAAGGCCGAGGCGCCTTGCCAGATCGATGCGCACGGCTGCGGCATTGTCACCGAGCTTTTCGAGCGTGCCGGCCGCGCCGCCGAATTGCAGGGCGAAACCGGTCTGCGCGAAGCTCTGGAGCCGCAGCAAATGGCGCTCCAGCGGTGAAATCCAGCTTGCCGCCCGGTCGGCGACCGTGATGCCGATCGCGGCCTGCATGCGGGTATAGCCCGTCAACGGATTGTGGCCGTCGCGGGAGGCGAGATCTCCCAGCGTATCGACGAGACGCCCGAGCCGCATGGCGATGATTTCCGTCGCCATTTTCAGCCGCAGCATCAGGCTGGTATCGATGACATCCTGGCTTGTGGCGCCGAAATGCACCTTGTCCGCTGCCTTGCCGGCGACGGCCGCCCGCATCTGCCGGATGAGTTCGGGAACCACAACGCCATCCTTTGCGACGCCGTGGCGAAGGGCGGTGATGTCGGCGGCAAAGTCCGACAGGCCTGAGACAATCGCTTGTGCCACCTCATCCGCAAGGATGCCAGCCTCCGCCTCCGCCTCCGCCTCCGCCAGCGCCACTTCGAAACGGATCATGGCGTCGATATCCGCCCTTGCCGAAAACAGCTCGACGATTTCGCTGTCGCCGAAAAGGCCTGAGAGGAAAGGGTGCTCGAAGGGGGAAAGGCTCATTGTCCGTCTCGCTTTCTTTTGCGCATATCGTTGTCGCAAAACCGCTGCACACTTTTGCGCGATATGCGTCAGATATCGAAAAACACGGTTTCGCCTTCGCCCTGCAGACGGATATCGAAACGATAAACGTTGCCTTCTTCCTTTTTGGCGACAAGCGTGGCGATGCGGCTTTTCTGCTCGATGCGTGCGAGAACGGGATCGGCGGCATTGGCCTCCTGTTCTTCCGGGAAATACATACGGGTCTGCAGGCCGATATTGATGCCACGCGCGACGATCCAGAAGGTGATGTGCGGCGCCATCGGCCGACCGTCGCGGAACGGCACCGAGCCGGGCTTGATGGTTTCGAAGACGAATTCGCCCGTATCCATGTCACCGGGCGAGCGGCCCCAGCCGATGAAATTCGGATCGGCCTTGCCGCGCGTTTCGCTCGGGCTGTTGTAATAGCCGTCGGTATCGGCCTGCCATATCTCGATCAGCGCATCCTTGAGCGGCATGCCGGCGCCGTCATAGACCGTGCCGCGCACGCTGATGCGCTCGCCGCGGGCCTTGTCGTTATAAAGCGGGCCGGAACCGAGATCCTTCTCGAACACGCCTTCGATGCCGACGAAATTGGGTGTGCAGCCGATATGCACATAGGGCCCTGCCGTCTGCGAGGCGGTTTCCTTGAAATAGTTGAGCGGCTGAACCATGGTCAGTTGCCCTCCATGCGGTTTTCGAAAAGGGTGGAGCGGCGACCGCGCAGCACGATATCGAACTTATAGGCCAGCATGTCCATCGGCAGCGTCGCATTCATGTCCAGCGGCGCGATCAGCCTCCGTATCGCATCCTCGTCCGGAATGGTTTTGACGATCGGACATTTCCAGATCAGCGGATCGCCTTCGAAATACATCTGGGTGATGAGGCGCTGGGCAAAACCGTGGCCAAAGACCGAGAAATGGATATGGGCCGGCCGCCAGTCATTGACGCCGTTCGGCCAGGGATAGGCGCCCGGCTGGATGGTCTTGAACCAGTAATAGCCGTTCTCGTCGGTGATCGTGCGGCCGACGCCGCCGAAATTCGGATCGATGGCGGCGAGGTAGCTTTCCTTCTTGTGGCGGTAGCGACCGCCGGCATTGGCCTGCCAGAATTCCACCAGCGCGCCGTCGACGCCGCGACCGCGCTCGTCCAGCACCCGGCCGTGGACGAGAATACGCGGGCCGACCGGCATTTCACCGGGGCGGGCATAGTTGAGGATGAGGTCGTTATCCAGCGGGTTCAGCATGCCGTGGCCAAAAACGGGACCGGTGATCTCGCTCTTGGTTCCCTCAAGCGAAATCAGGGCGCGTTGCGGCGAGCGCAGGATCGAGGTCTTGTAGCCGGGCGCATAGGCCAGCGGGTGAATATCGCGGTTGCGCGCGAAGAACGGCCCGGTTTCTGGTGGCTGGTTGCTCATTTCGTCTCCTCCCCATCGCCAGTTTTATCAAGGGAACTATCGGCTTTCATGCTGGCCAGGGCAAGCTTGGCAATCTTGAAAGCATGATTGGCGGCAGGCACACCGGCATAGATCGCCACGTGCATCAGCGCCTCGCGAATATCCGCCTCGGTTGCGCCGGTATTGACGGTGGCGCGCACATGCATGGCAAGTTCTTCGTCTTGGCCCAGCGCCGCAAGAAGGGCGATGGTGACCATCGAGCGCTCGCGTTTCGTCCATTGATTGCCGGACCAGACGGTGCCCCAGGCGCCTTCGGTAATGAGCTGCTGAAAAGGCTGGTCGAAGCCCGTCGTCACGGTCTGGGCGCGGTCAACATGGGCATCTCCCAACACGGAGCGACGGGTCTTCATGCCCTGTTCGAAACGTTCGTTCTTGTTGTTCTGGTCCGCCATCGGTCAATGCTCCGGCAAGGTCTTGAGAAAAATGCACGCGGCCTGCGCGTAGGCGAGTGGCTGTTCAAGGCACGGAATGTGGCCGCAGCCGGCGATTGTTACAAAGCGGCTTGCGGGAATGAGGTCCGCCAGCGATTTTACCAGTTCCGGCGGTGTCGAGCCGTCCTGATCGCCCACGACACAAAGCGTCGGCACGGCAATGTGCCCGGCGGCCGCGGTAAAATCCGCATCGCGGATGGCGGCGCAAGTGCCGCTGTAACCGGCTTCCGGCTGTTGCGACAGCATGTTGCGTGCGCCGGCATAGGCCGCATTGTCAGGCGTGCGGAAGGCGGGCGTGAACCAGCGCTCCATGACGGGATCGACCAGCGAGCCGAGGCCATCCGCAGAGATTTTGTCGATGCGGGCGTTCCACATGTCGGCCGTGCCGATCTTGTGAGCGGTATTGCTGAGGACGAGTGCGCGGACGAGATCGGGCCGGCGGGCATAAAGCCCCTGGGCAATCAGGCCGCCGACGGACAGGCCCCAGATGACGGCACTTTTCACGCCGAGATGATCGAGCAGCGCGATCAGGTCACCGGCATGGTCGTCGATCGAATAGGGTGGGCGACCGATATCGGAAAGCCCGTGGCCACGCTTGTCGTGCAGCACGTAGGCATAGTCATCGCCAAGCACTTCGGTCACCGCATCCCAGATGCGGAAATCCGTACCGAGCGAATTGATGAAGGCGATGACCGGCTTGCCGCTGCCCAATCCCTTGACGCGATAATGGATCACGGTCTCGCCGCAGCGCAGAAAATGCATGATGGCTCCTCCTGCCGGGGATATTGCAAGCGGGTTCCGGTTAAGTAAAATGACATTATTGATGAAAATCATAACCACTGGATTATACGAACGATGGTCGACCAGCGTATCAAGTTCCGCCACCTGCAGACCTTCGTGGAGGTTGCGCGGCAGAAAAGCGTCATCCGGGCCGCCGAAATCCTGCATGTCAGCCAGCCGGCGGTGACAAAAACGATCCGCGAACTGGAAGAGATTCTGGGTGTCTCGCTATTCGACCGGGAAGGTCGCGGCATTCGCATCAGCCGCTACGGCGAGGTTTTCCTGCGCCACGCCGGCGCGACGATGACGGCGTTGCGGCAGGCGGTCGATTCGGTATCGCAGGAGGCAGCGCGCGCCGGTCCCCCGGTGCGGGTGGGTGCTCTGCCCACGGTTTCGGTCCGCATCATGCCGAAGGCGATGGCCGGTTTTCTGGCGGAAAAGACCGGCAGCCCGGTGAAGATCGTGACGGGCGAAAACGCCGTTCTGCTGGAGCAGCTGCGGGTCGGCGATCTCGATCTCGTCGTCGGCCGTCTCGCGGCGCCGCAGAAGATGGCCGGGTTTTCCTTCGAGCATCTCTATTCGGAAAGGGTGCGCTTCGTGGTGCGGGCTGGCCACCCGCTTCTGTCGCCCGGTGTTTCGGTGTTCGATCACCTGCATGAATATCCGGTGCTGATGCCCACACGGCAGTCGGTCATCGGTCCTGTCGTGGAGCAGTTTTTGATCGCCAACGGCGTTCCGGCCCTGCCGATCCGCATCGAAACCGTATCCGACGCCTTCGGTCGCGCCTTTCTGCGCACCAGCGACGCGATCTGGATCATCTCGGAGGGCGTGGTGGCGGCGGATGTGGCGGACGGCATCCTCGAAATTCTGCCGGTCGAGACCGGCGATACCAGCGGCCCGGTGGGACTGACGGTCCGGGCCGATACGCAGCCCTCGCTGCCGCTTTCGCTGCTGATGCAGGCCATACGTGAGGCGGCGGGCGAGTTGCTGGATGGGAGGGCGGAGGCTGGTTCTTGAGATGAGGGTGAGGGTCGGAAAAGTCTGAGAACCTCTCCTCCGTCATTCCGGCCTTGAGCCGGAATCCAGCCACGGCGCGTCTGCGCCGTGAAAAGAGTCTTTTTTGCGATCAATGACTTGATCGCGCTGGACCCCGGATCAGGTCCGGGGTGACGGGTGTGGAAACGGTAGGGATAAAAGCCGCGTGTCTGGGGCAGCCCTAATACGGAAGCCCTACGTAATTTTCCGCAAGCGCGGTGGAAGCGGCGCGCGATTGGACGAGATAATCCAGTTCCGCCTCCTGAATGCGCTGGCCGAAATCCCCCGTATCGGGAAAACGATGCATCATCGTCGTCATCCACCAGGAGAAGCGCACCGCCTTCCACACGCGGGAAAGCGCCTTCTGCGAATAGGCGTCGATGCCGGCCTTAGACCTTTCGCGATAAAACTCGATCAGCGCCTCGCTCAGATAATGTACATCGCTGGCGGCAAGGTTCAGGCCCTTGGCACCCGTTGGCGGCACGATATGGGCGGCGTCCCCCGCTAAAAACAGCCGTCCGAACCGCATTGGTTCACTGACAAATGAACGGAGCGGCGCGATCGATTTTTCAAAGGAGGGGCCGGTCACCATTGCATCCGCATGGTTTTCCGGCAGGCGACGGCGGATTTCATCCCAGAAACGTTCATCGCTCCAGTCTTCAGGCCGGTCCTCGAGCGAACATTGAATGTAATAACGGCTGCGCGTGTGCGAGCGCATGGAGCAGAGCGCAAAACCGCGCGGATGATTGGCGTAGATGAGTTCGTGGTTGACCGGCGGCACTTCGGCCAGAATGCCGAGCCAGCCGAAGGGGTAGACCTTCTCGAATTCCCTGATCGCGCCTTGCGGCACGGATTTTCGGCTCACCCCGTGGAAACCATCGCAGCCGGCAATGAAATCGCAATCGATCCGGTGGGTTACGCCATCTTTCTGATAGGTTACATAAGGGTTTTCGCCATCGAAATCATGTGGCTCGACATCAGATGCATCGTAGATGGTCGAGAGGCCGGCCGCTTCGCGCACATCCATCAGGTCATGGGTCACTTCCGTTTGGCCATAGACGGTCACACGCTTGCCGCCGGTCAGATCGAAGAGATCGATACGATGGTCGCGACCGTCGAAGGTCAGCGAAAAACCGTCATGCGGCAGACCCTCGCGGCGCAGGCGTTTATCCGCGCCGGCCTTTTCCATGAGCTGTACCGTGCCTTCTTCCAGCACGCCGGCGCGGACGCGGCCGAGAATGTATTCCTTGCTGACCCGGTCGAGAATGACGGTCTCGACACCGGCTTTCGCCAGAAGCTGGCCAAGCAGCAGCCCCGATGGACCGGAGCCGATGATGACGACCTGTGTACGCATTGTTTCCTCCCGAACTTGTCTCCGGTCAAGAAATTGACCAAGCGACGCGCGAAGCTCAATGGACTTTCCGGTCCGTAAATTGCACAATCCGACCATCGGGCGCTGGAGGGGGATGAGATGCGTGTGACTGCCAATGAAGGGCTCTATGGCGAGGAAGCCGCGCAGGGCAGCGATTTTCGCTTCCATTGCGAGACGCTTTTTTCGCGGAGCAGCCTGCATCGCTTTGAAATCGGCCTGCATCGCCATTCTGCTTTTTTGCAAATCTTGTACATTTTTGGCGGCGAGGGCGATGCCTTGCTGGATGGCCGCATCGAGCCGATCCGCCCGCCGGTCGCCATCATCGTGCCACCCGGTTTCGAACACGGCTTCCGTTTTTCCCGCGATATCGGCGGCGTGATCGTCACCATGCTGCAGGGCGCGCTGCCGGCATCGGTGCAGGCGCTTCTGCTGCGGAATTTCTC
This sequence comes from Rhizobium sp. ZX09, assembly GCF_017357485.1. Taxonomy (NCBI): domain Bacteria; kingdom Pseudomonadati; phylum Pseudomonadota; class Alphaproteobacteria; order Hyphomicrobiales; family Rhizobiaceae; genus Rhizobium; species Rhizobium sp. ZX09. The sequence goes on along the minus strand of NZ_CP031364.1, from coordinate 172,817 downwards.
CCAACCGGTGCTTCTGCCCTTGCTGGATTTTGCCGATGGAGAAGGAGTGCGCAGCGGGTTCGAACGGATTTCCGCGGAATATGAGGCCCGTGAGATCGGTCGCGACGCGATGATAGAAGGCCAGCTTGCGACCGTCGTCGCGCTTCTTTCACGGGCGGCGCGGCCGCTTCTGGAAACAAGCGGTGAGGGCCTGGCGGAGCAGCGTTTCGAACGGTTGCTGTCGCTGATCGCCCGCCATATCCGCGAGCCGCAGAAAGCCGGTTTTTATGCGAGGAAGCTCGGCCTTTCGGAAACGCACCTCAACCGGCTTGTCCGTTCCGTTTCCGGGCTCAGCCTGCAGCGGCTGATTGCCAAGCGCCAGATCGAGATCGCCCAGCAGGAACTGGTCTTCACCGTCTCCAGCGTACAGATGATCGCGGAGGGTCTTGGATTTGCCGATCCCGCTTATTTCAACCGCTTTTTCAGGCGCGAGACCGGCATGACACCGCGCGCCTGGCGTCTGGCAGAACAGCGCAAGATGGGCGATACCGGCGCGCGGCAGATGCCGCTTCAGACCAGCATTCTCGCCAGTTCCCGCTGAACGGACAGAAGTGCGGGCAAATATCGCTCCACCAGATCATCCATCGAAGCGACCGAGGCGGCGAGCCCGACATTCAGCGCGGCAACCGTCTGGCCACGCACGCTTTTCAGCGGCACGGCGATGGAGCGAAGGCCGATTTCGACTTCCTGATCGATCAACGCATAACCGCGATGGCCGGTCACCTCGATTTCGGTGAGCAAGGCCTGAATATCGGTAATGGTTTTTTCCGTACGGGCAACCAGCCGGGAGGCTTCGAGAATGTCGCGCTGGCGTTCGGGCGGCTGAGCGGAAAGAAGAACACGGCCCATCGAGGTGCAATAGGCGGGCAGGCGCGACCCCGGCATCAGCGCAATGGACATAACCCGCTGCTGGGCGGCGCGGGCGACATAAACGATTTCGGTTTCATCCAGGATAGAGACGGAGGTGCTCTGGCCGATCTCCTCAGAGAGATGGTCGATGAGCGGTTGTACGATTTTCGGCAGCGGCATGGTGGCGAGGCAGCCGGTGCCGAGCCGCAGCACCTTCGGCGTGACGGTAAAGAATTTGCCGTCATAGGCGGCATAACCAAGCTCCGATAGCGTGAGCAGGCAGCGGCGTGTGGTGGCGCGGTCCAGTCCGGCGATCTCGGCGGCATCGGAGATGGAAAGCCGCGGCCGCTCGGCGCTGAAGGCTTCGATCACGCGCAATCCCTTGGCGAGACCGCCCATCATGTCTCTTTCATTGACGGCCATGGCTCCGCTCCATTTGTGCGATATACGAACAAAAATCATATAACGCACAAAATCCTTGCCGTCGAGGCAATTTCAGCTTTACCTCATGGCCAAGCAGCCCTGCCGGTCCATCCGCTCGGCTGGATGGAGGTTTTGAGAATGGACAAGACAATCAAGAGCGCGGAAGAGGCGCTTGCTGGCATCGGCGATGGTGCGACGATCATGATCGGCGGTTTTGGCGGCTCCGGCGCGCCGATCGAGCTGATCCACGCACTGATCGACAAGGGACCGAAGGACCTTACCGTCATCAACAACAATGCCGGCAACGGCCGCATCGGCATCGCCGCGATGATCGATGCGGGCATGGTCAAGAAGATGATCTGCTCCTTCCCGCGCTCTTCGGATCCGCGCGCCTTCACCGATCGCTATCTGGCCGGCGAAATCGAACTGGAGCTGGTGCCGCAGGGCACGCTTGCCGAGCGCATTCGCGCTGGCGGTTCCGGTATTCCGGCCTTCTACACCCCGACAGGTTTCGGCACGGAACTGGCAGAAGGCAAGGTGATCGCGGAATTCGACGGCCGCTCCTATGTGCAGGAGCGCTGGCTGAAGGCCGATTTTGCCATCGTCAAGGCCGAGCTTGGCGATACGTATGGCAACCTCACCTACAACAAGGCCGGGCGCAATTTTAATCCGCTGATGTGCATGGCCGCGAAAACCACCATTGCGCAGGTCTCGAAGATCGTCGCCGCCGGCGAGATCGATCCGGAGCATGTCGTGACGCCGGGTATTTTCGTAAACGGCGTCGTGGAAATTCCCGATCCGCAACAGGAAGAAGTCCTCATTCGCGCGGGAGTAGCCTACGCATGACCACGACCATCGACACCCGCGAAGACATCAAGCTTTCCAACGCCCAGATCGCATGGCGCGCGGCGCAGGACATCGAAGATGGCGCCTACGTCAATCTCGGCATCGGCTTTCCCGAAATGGTGGCGCGCTATCAGCCACCCGGCCGTCAGGCGATCTTCCACACCGAAAATGGCATCCTGAATTTTGGCGAAGCGCCGCCGGAAGGCGAGGAGGACTGGAACCTCATCAATGCCGGCAAGAAGGCCGTGACGCTGAAGCCGGGTGCCGCCTTCTTCCACCATGCCGACAGCTTCGCGATGGTGCGTGGCGGACATCTGGATGTGGCGATCCTCGGGGCCTATCAGGTGGCCCAGAATGGCGATCTCGCCAATTGGCGCGTCGGCTCCAAGGGTGTGCCAGCCGTCGGTGGGGCCATGGATTTGGTTCATGGGGCCAAGCAGGTCTTCGTCATCACCGAACATGTGACCAAGAATGGCGAGCCAAAGCTGGTTGAGAAATGCGCTTTCCCGCTGACCGGCGTCGGCTGCATCACCCGCATCTATACCAGCCACGCGGTGATTGACGTGGTGGACGGCCGCTTCGTGCTGCGTGAAAAACTGCCGGCGATGACGTTCGATGAGTTGCAGGCCATGACCGGCGCGCCGCTTCATGTGGATGGCGTGGTTACTGATCTCGTTGCACCGGAACTTTGAGGAAACACCGATGACCGAAGCCTATATCTGCGATTACATCCGCACGCCCATTGGCCGTTTCGGCGGTGCGCTTTCTTCCGTGAGGGCGGATGACCTCGGCGCGGTGCCGCTGAAGGCGCTGATGGAACGCAATCCTTCCATCGACTGGGAAGCCGTCGAGGATGTGATCTTCGGCTGCGCCAATCAGGCGGGTGAGGATAACCGCAACGTGGCGCGCATGTCGTTGCTGCTCGCCGGCCTGCCGGTGTCGGTAACCGGAACGACCATCAATCGTTTGTGCGGTTCCGGCATGGATGCCGTCATTGCTGCCGCCCGCGCCGTCAAATCGGGCGAGGCGGAGCTGATGATTGCCGGCGGCGTCGAAAGCATGAGCCGCGCGCCCTTCGTTCTGCCCAAGGCGGAGAGCGCTTTTTCGCGCAATGCCGAAATCTACGATACCACCATCGGCTGGCGTTTCGTCAACCCACTGATGAAGGCGCAATATGGCGTCGATTCCATGCCGGAAACCGGTGACAATGTCGCGGTCGATTATCAGGTCTCGCGCGAGGATCAGGATGCCTTCGCCGTACGCAGTCAGCAGAAGGCAGCGGATGCGCAGGCCAATGGCCGGCTCGACAGGGAAATCGTTTCGGTAACGATCCCCCAGCGCAAGGGCGATCCACTTGTCGTCTCGAAGGACGAACATCCGCGGGCCACAAGCCTCGAAGCACTGGCTAAGCTGAAGCCGGTGAACAAGCGCGAGGGCGCTACGGTAACGGCGGGAAATGCGTCTGGCGTCAATGATGGCGCGGCCGCGCTTATCATCGCGTCAGCCGAGGCTGCGAAGAAATATGGCCTCACTCCCATCGCCCGTATCCTCGGTGGCGCCGCTGCCGGCGTGCCGCCGCGCGTGATGGGCATCGGCCCGGCTCCGGCCTCCGCCAAGCTTCTGGCGCGGCTCGGGCTGAAGCAGGAACAGCTCGATGTGATCGAGCTGAACGAGGCTTTCGCGAGCCAGGGCCTCGCGACGCTGCGCCAGCTCGGCATTGCCGATGACGATGCGCGGGTAAATGCGAATGGCGGTGCCATCGCGCTCGGCCATCCGCTCGGCATGTCCGGTGCGCGTATCGCCGGAACGGCGGCGCTCGAACTTTCCTTGACGGGCAAGCGGCTGGCGCTCGCCACCATGTGTATCGGCGTCGGGCAGGGTATCGCCGTCGCGCTGGAGCGGATCTGACGGGATAACGGCTTCAGTATCGTGATAACGGTGCTAATGCCGCCGTAAACCGGTACGAATGCCCGCTGCCGCAGCTTCCTTAGTGTGACAGTGGCCATTCAGGTTACTCGGCAGGTGATTTTTTCGCTCTGACACATCCCAGCCCCCATTCCTGTGCTTGTCACAGGAATCCAGCCGACGCGCGTCTGCGCGGCGGAAAGACTCCTCTCAGCCCAGGGACTTGGGCTGGCTGGATCTCCGTGACGAGCACAGAGATGAGGGGAGGAGGCGTGCTGGGCCAAGCAAGCCGGCCCTGCGATGCAGGCCCCGGTCGATTATTCCCTGATAAAGTACTCCACGCTCTTATCCCTCTGCACATGTTGGATTCCATCATGATCCGTGACATGTTTTGCGAGATATGACAGGAATCTTTCCGTCTACGGGGCACCCGCATGAAACGTCCGACCATTACCGATGTTGCAAAGGCCGCCGGCGTCAGCGTCGCCACGGTCGACCGGGTGCTGAACGGCCGCCTGCCGGTGCGGGAGGAAACCTCGCGGCGTGTGTTCGAGGCCGCGGAGAAGATCGGCTTTCATGCCACCAACATCATTCGTCAGCGTATGCTGGCGGATATGCCTTCCTATGGCCTTGGCATCATTCTGCGCAAGGAGCGGCACGCCTTTTATCAGACCTTTGCCGACGAGCTGCAGCTTGCGGCGCGCAACATCCGGGATCGCCACGTCAGTCTGCGCATCGAATTTGCGCAATCCGGTGAGCCGGCGGAGCTTGCGGCGCTGCTTATAGGCATGAAGGGCCGGGTACAGGCGGTGGCCGCTACCGGGCCGGACCACCACGATGTCACGGCCGCCGTCGAGGCATTGAAGATCAAGGGCATTCCGACATTCTCGCTGCTTTCCGATTTTGCCCAGGGCGTGCGGGAAGCTTATCTCGGTGTCAACAGCATGAAGGTGGGACGCACAGCGGCGTGGATGATCTCACGACTGGCGCGCAGCAAGGGCAAGGTGCTTCTGCTGCTTGGCGGTCACCGGTTTCATGGTCATTCGCTGCGCGAAACCGGCTTTCGCAGCTACATGCGTGAATATGCGCCGGAATTTGAGGTTATGGATGCCCTGATCACGCTGGAAACGCGACGCGTAACCTATGAGCTCGTGATGGACTCTATCGCCAAGCACAGGGATCTCGTCGGCATCTATTGCGTGGGCGGCGGCATGGAAGGGGTGATCGAGGCACTTCAACACGAAAAGCGGCAGGAACCCATTGTCTGCCTTGTCAACGAACTGACCCCCGTGTCCCGCCAGGCACTGCTGGAAGGCAGCATCAGCGGCGTGTTCCAGACCCCGCTACGCGAATTGTGCGCCGATCTCATCCCAACCATGGTTCACACTATCGAACATGGCATGGCGGAGACGCCGGGACAGCGTTTCCTTCCTGCCCATCTCTGGGTTCCTGAAAGCCTTTGATGGTTTGATAGATTGCATCATATCGCGCCCGCCCGTTTCTATCATGCTCGATGGTTTTGCCTGCTGCTGACGCGTTGACGTGGTGACCGGACTAGGAAATCTTGCCTGCCTGTGGAGCGGACAGGAGGCCGACCTTCACAGCATGAGATTACGTCGGGGTTGCTTGACGCTGCGGATATTCCTCCGCGGCGCGGGGGCAGCTTTTTCCGGAAAGCCGTGACGGCGCACTTCGAGCGCGATGGTGCGGCCGGTTCTTTTCAAGGTTTGGAGGGGAAAGAGATGAAAAAACATTTCGCCAATGCAGCCTTCGCGACCATGCGGACGACGGGCGCGCCGGTGCAGTCCGTTGGAGTTTCGATGGCGCTGAAACCTGCCAGAAACGCTGCGGCAGACAGGAGGGTCTTCGTGCCCTTCGAGCTGGTAACGCCCACCAATCTCAAAAACCATCAGGCCGGGAACTGAGCCATGGCCGTGCCTGCCGGCTTCTGCGCTCCCCGGGGGAGTGCCGCCGGAGGGGCCTGACGCGCCGCAGCCGGGCACGACCGGCTACGGTAAAAACTGGACAATGCAATCAGCAGCGATTTCCGCGGGAGGAAACCTTGAAAAAACTATTGATGGCGACGGCAATCTGTATCTTCGCGACACCGGCTCTGGCCGAGACCCGAATTGCAGTCTCTATGACGTCTTTCGACAATCCGTTTCTGACGATCCTGCTCAACGGCATAAGGGCCGAGGCCGGGCGCGACAAGACCATCGAGCTTCTGGTCGAGGATGCCCAGCTCGATCCTTCAAAGCAGCTGAACCAGGTGCAGAATTTCATTGCCAATGGCGTCGATGCGATCATTGTCAACGCCGTCGATGGTGACGCTACCTCGGCGATCACCAAGGCCGCATCCGCTGCGAAAATTCCTCTTGTCTATGTGAACCATCCGCCGGCTGAGCTGGAAACCGGGCTGCCTGACGGCACGGCATTTGTCGGCTCCAATGAACTTGATTCCGGCACCATGGAAGCCGAAGCCGCCTGCAAGCTGATGGGCGGCAAGGGCAAGGCCGCCATTCTGATGGGCCCTTTGGAAAACCATGCGGCGCTGGTGCGCACCAAGGACGTGGAAACGGTGTTCTCCAAGCCGGACTGCAAGATCGAAATCCTTGAAAAGCAGACGGCGAACTGGAGCCGCACGCAGGCACAGGACCTCGTTTCCTCCTGGCTGACGGCGGGCATACAGTTCGATGCGGTCATCGCCAACAACGATGAAATGGCGATTGGCGCCGTGCAGGCGCTGAAGGCAGCGGGCGTATCCATGAAGGACGTCGTCATTGCCGGCATTGACGCGACACCCGATGGACTTGCCGCGATGCAGGCGGGCGATCTCGATATCACCGTCTACCAGAATGCGACGAAGCAGGGCGAGGTCTCCGTTCAGACGGCGGTGAAGGCCGCTGCCGGTCAAAGCACCGAAAAGACGCTCTGGGTGCCCTTCGAACTCGTCACGCCGGAAAACATGTCCGCCTATGCCAAATGAGCCGGGGCTTCGGCCCCGTCCCTTATCCCACCGACTGGAAACAGCCATGAAACATACGCTCGATCCCCACATGTTCCGGCATCTTTCGCTGGCCGAGACCTGCCGCAAGGTCGCAGAGCTCGGTTACGACTATGTCGAACTTTCACCCCGTCCGGATTTTCTGTCCTGGTGGACGCGACCGAAGGTCTATCCCGAGCGCGTCGCCGAATTCAAAAAGGCCCTGAAGGATCACGGCGTCGGCCTTGCCACGCTGCAGCCCATGTACCGCTGGGCGAGCCCGTATCCGAACGAATGGGAGGTAGCGATCGACAACTGGAAACGCGCCATCGAGATTGCGGTCGAGATGGAGTGCCCGATGTTCGTTTCGGAATTCGGCCGTGGAGGCTCGCCGGAGCGCAGCCTCAACGACCGGTCCGGACTGCACCGTCCGGAAACCTGCGAAGCGCAGTTCTTCCGCGCCATGGATGTTCTGGTGCCGATCCTCGAGCGGGAGGGGCTGGTGCTGTCGCTGGAGGCGCATCCCGAAGACTGGGTCGAGGAAATCGCGCCGGCCATCGACATCATCAAGACCATCAATTCCAAGGCGGTAAAGGCCTCCTTCATCGCGCCTCACACCTTCTTTTACGGTCCGGACATGGTTGCCAACCTGCGCGCGACCGAAGGTCATCTGGTGCATGTGCGTCTTGCCGATACCTATGACCACACCAAATCGTCGCAGCTGCGCTACATCGTCAATCCGCCCGGCGCCAAAGTCAGGGTGCACCAGCACACGGATTTCGGCCAGGGCGAGATCGACTGGGAGATATTCTTCGCCACGCTGGCCGACATGAAATTCGACGGTGTGCTGTCGAATTGCGTCTTTGCCTGGGAAGATCGTGTCGATGAAAGCGCGCGTTTCATGCTCAGCGAAACCCGGCGATATGTCGCCAAATACTGGAAATGAGGTTTTTCGGATGACTGTGAAAATTGGTGTCATCGGCACCGGTGCCATCGGGCGCGATCACGCCCGACGTATCAATGAGGTTCTGGGCGGTGCGAAGGTCGTTGCGCTGAGCGACGTCAACCGCGCCTCGTCCGAAGCGGTCAAAAAAGACATCGCCCCTGATGCCGCCATTTTCGCCACCGGCGAGGAGCTCATTGCATCAGCTGAGGTGGATGCCGTGCTTGTCACCTCCTGGGGCGCGACGCATGAGCAATATGTGCTGGCGGCCATCGCCGCCGGCAAGCCGTGCTTCTGCGAAAAGCCGCTGGCGACGACGGCAGAGGGCGCGAAGCGGATCGTCGATGCTGAGGTGGTGCATGGCAAACGGCTGGTGCAGGTGGGTTTCATGCGCCGCTACGATGCCGGTTACGTGGCGCTGAAAAAGACCGTGGACACCATGATCGGCGCCCCGATCATGGTCCATGCCGCCCATCGCAACCCGACCGTTCCGGAGCAGTATGTGACGCCCATGGCGATCCACGACACGATGATCCACGAGATCGACGTGCTGCGCTGGCTGCTCGATGACGACTATGTGTCGGCCCGGGTTCTCTTTCCACGTGCCGCCGCCCGCAGCCATGCAAAGCTAAGGGACCCGCAGATCGTCATTCTGGAAACGGCCAGGGGCACGATCATCGACGTCGAAATCTTCGTGAACTGCCACTACGGTTACGACATACAGTGCCAGGTGGTCGGCGAGGACGGCATTGCCAGCCTGCCGGAGCCGATGGCGATACAGACGCGGCTCGGCGCCAAGCTGCAGAACGATATTCTCACCGACTGGAAGGATCGTTTCATAGCCAGCTACGACGTCGAATTGCAGGACTTCATCCATGCGGCGGCGAAGGAAACAGCCTCCGGCCCCAATTCCTGGGACGGCTACGTGGCCGCGATCACCTCCGATGCCTGCGTCGCCGCGCAGGAGACGGACGGGGCAGCTGTCGCAATCAGGCTTCCCGCCCGTCCCGCCCTTTATCAGTGAGGTCTTTCATGCGTTTTGCCATCAACCACATCACCGCCCCGGCGCTTTCGCTCGAGGACTTCTTCCAGACCGCGCGCGAACTCGGCCTCACCGAGGTCGAGATCCGCAACGACCTGCCGGATATTGTCGGTACGGTGACACCGGCGCAGGTGAAGGCGGCGGCCGAAAAGGCCGGCGTGACGATCATCTCCATCAACGCGCTTTATCCCTTCAACGTCTGGTCGGGCGACCTGCCGCAGCGCGCCGTCGCCATGGCCGATTACGCCGCGGCGAGCGGTGCAAAAGCGCTTGTCATGTGCCCGCTCAATGACGGCAGGGCGGTTTCCTTCGACGATCTCGTGACGGCGCTGAAGGCCATGAAGCCGATCCTTGAGGAGAGGGGCCTTACCGGTCTTGTCGAACCGCTCGGCTTCCCGGTCTCCTCGCTGCGCACCAAGACCGAGGCGGTGAGAGCCATTGATGTGGCCGGCGGCGGCGATGTCTACAGGCTGGTGCACGACACCTTCCACCATCACCTCGCGGGCGAAACGGCGTTTTTCCCCGAGCGCACCGGTCTCGTCCACATTTCCGGCGTCACCGACCCCGCCGTCTCCGTCGCCGACATGCTGGATGCCCACCGCGTCCTGGTGGATGGCGCCGACCGGCTGGAGAACATCGCCCAGATCAGGGCGCTGGAGGCCGCCGGTTACAAGGGGCCCTACAGCTTCGAGCCCTTTGCGACGGAAGTTCATGACCTGAAGGACCCGGCCGCTGCCGTGAAAGCCAGCATCGACCACATCGCCGGCGCGCTCTGACCGCGCTGCCGCCCGCGGTGAAGCGCGGGCGGCAACCGGACGATCGCCTAAGCCGGAGAAATCAATTCCGCATTTACGGATGATGCTGTAGTCTCCGGTAACGAGAGAGCAGCAGACCGGCGCGGTTATTCTTCAGATCGATTGCGTGAGTCTTTCCGCCAGGGCCGTCCGAAGAAGAGTGGTTGAATTCCCTTTTATGAAAATAGACAGGAAAACGACGCTTAAGGACGTCGCGCGGGAGGCGAATGTTTCGCTGAGCACGGCTTCGCATGCGATCAACGGCACGGCACCGCTCACCACGCAGGTTCGCGAGCGGGTTCTGGAAGCCGCCCGGTCGCTTGGTTATCTCGAAAACCGGCGCCAGAAGGCGACCATCGCCACCTTGCGTGTCGTCCTGCTGGCCATGACCAACGACGCGGCACCGCAGAGCGAGCTCAACATGGTCAGCTGGACAATGTTGAACGGCTTCCGCCGCGAATGCGAGCGGCGCGGAATCCGCATCGTTCCCTATGTCAGTGCAACGAGCCGGCTCGACCCCGTGGCGGTTGCCGAAGCCGTCAGGACAGATAATGTGGACGGTGTCGTGGTTCTGAATGACGACAGGCCGCAGCTGGTCGAGGCGCTTTCCGCGCTTGGCAAGCCCGTGGTGCTGATCAATGGCGAAGATCCGGCCATGATCGTTGATACGGTAACGGCGGAGAACCGGTTCGGCGCTCGCCTCGGCATCGAGCATCTGCTGTCGCTCGGGCATCGCAATATTGTGCATGTGACCTGGAAGGGCCGCACGACGATCCGCCGTCGTCATGATGGCTATAACGATGCATTCCTTGCAACGGGCCTTGCCGTTCCGGCCGATATGGTCATCGAGGTCGAGAGCTACGAACCGGAATGGGGGGAGGTGGCTATCCGCCGTCTGCTTGCCGAGCAGCGACCACTGCGAAACGCCACCGCGATTTTCTGCGCCGCCGATAATCTGGCGCTCGGCTGTCTGAAGGCCTTGGGGGTGGCCGGTATCCGGGTGCCCGAGGATGTCTCGGTGCTGGGTTTCGATGACATCATGCCAGCCGCCTTCAGCACACCGCCTCTCAGCACCATCCAGTTGCCCGCCGACAGGCTGGGCGGGGCGGCGCTGTCGCTGCTGGAGCAGCGGCTGGTGGCGGCCGATCCCACCCGGCCGGCGCACCGGCTGGAACTCGGTTGCCGGCTGGTGCTGAGGGGCAGTATCGCCCCGCCGCGCAAATAGGCCGCTTTCCGCCGCCGCCGCGCCGATCGACGTTTTCCACGTGATATTCGATTGCAAAAACCTATCCCATGAATAGCCTGTGCGGCATGGATTCTGGAATCGGGAGGGTTCCCTGCATGTCGCACAGCAATGAAAACGTCCCTGCTCTGGCGAGGCTGGATGAGCTGGATCGGTTCTGCCGCGCCGTTTTCCTCGCTGCCGGTACGGATGACGAGACGGCCGATGCCGCGACCCGCGCCATGATGCATGGCACGCGGCTTGGCGTTGACAGCCACGGTGTGCGCCTGCTCGCTCATTATGTCACCGCACTTGAAGGCGGGCGTCTCAATCCGCGGCCGCAAATCAGCCGCGTTTCCGGCTTCGGCGCGGTGGAGACGGTGGATGCGGACAACGCCCACGGCGCCCGCGCCACCTATGCGGCCATGGAAAACGCCATGGCGCTCGCGGAAAAATTTGGCATCGGCGCGGTGGCGATCAGGAATTCCTCGCATTTCGGACCGGCTGGGGCTTATGCGCTGGAGGCGGCCCGTCAGGGCTATATCGGCCTGGCTTTCTGTAATTCGGACAGTTTCGTGCGCCTGCATGATGGGGCCATGCGCTTTCACGGCACCAACCCGATTGCCGTCGGCGTTCCTGCAGCGGATGACCTGCCGTGGCTGCTGGACATGGCGACCAGCGCAGTGCCCTATAATCGCGTGCTGCTTTACCGCAGCCTCGGGCAGCAACTGCCTGCGGGCGTTGCCTCGGATGGTGACGGCGTCGATACAAGGGATCCGAATGCTGCGGAAATGCTTGCCCCCGTCGGCGGCGAATTCGGCTTCAAGGGCGCGGCTCTGGCGGGAATGGTGGAGATTTTCAGTGCGGTTCTGACCGGCATGAAGCTGAGCTTCGATATCGCCCCGATGGGCGGGCCGGATTTCTCCACGCCGCGCGGGCTTGGTGCCTTCGTTCTGGCGCTGAAACCGGAAGCCTTCCTTGAGCGCGACGCGTTTGACGAGGGCATGAAGCGCTATCTCGAAGTGCTGCGGGGTTCCCCCGTTCGCGAGGATTGCAAGGTCATGGCGCCTGGCGATCGCGAATGGGCGGTGGCGGCGAAGCGGGAAAGGGAAGGAGCGCCGGTCGATCCGGTCACCCGCGCGGCCTTTTCGGAAATGGCGGCAAGGTTTTCGGTCAGCCCGCCCGCTTATCACTAAGCTTCCACGATTGTCGCAGCGCCCGCTCAGGCGGGACGAAGAAGCATGCTGGGACGCGGATAGGGTGCTTTTGCGGGTCCCAGCCTTTCCGCCACGACCGGACGGCCGATGTAATAGCCCTGCGCGTAATCGATTTCCATCTGGCGCACGAGTCTCAGCTGTTCCTCGGTTTCCACGCCTTCGATCAAAATTTTATGGCCGCGATTGCGAATGAGGCGGATCATGTCCTGCAGCATCGCCCGTCCGCGTGGGGTCTTGCTGTCATGCAGGAAGGAACGATCAATCTTGACGGTATCGAAATCCGTCATGCGCAGCCATGACAGGCCGGCGAAACCCGTTCCGAAATCATCCAGCCAGATTTTGATGCCAAGCGTCTTCAGGTCGTTCAGGCAACGCAGCACATCCGAATGCATTTCCATGTCCAGGCCTTCGGTGATTTCGAAGGCGAGCCTGTTGCCGGCAATACCGGCTTCCACGAGAATGGCCGCGACGGACGTGGCGAACCCAGGGTTCTTCAATTGCATGGGTGACACATTGACGCTGACGACATCAACCCTGTCATCGGCCAATATGTGTTTGCAGACCGTCTTGATGGTCCAAAGGCCCAGTTCCATAATGGTGCCGGTACGCTCGGCGATCGGGATGAAGATGCTGGGGGCGACGGAATTGCCATCCAGCAGGCGAAGTCGCATCAGCGCCTCGACGCCTGCCGTCTCGTTGGTCGAGATGTTCAAGATCGGCTGGTAGACAAGGGAAACAAGGTTCTCCGCAACTGCGATCTTCAGAAGGGCGGCGATGTTTTCCGTTTCGTCGCTGGTCTGCGGATCGTCGGGATCGAACAGCTTCATGCAATTGCGGCCATTGCCCTTGGCGATGTAAAGCGCGCGATCGGCCTCGTTGATGATCTTCTCCAGCTTGCCGTCCGGATTGGGGCGGGTGAAGGAGGCGCCGATGCTGACAGTGACGATGAAGGTGCCGTCGCGGCGCTGGTCATGTGCAAGGGACAGGCTTTCCACGGTATGGCGGATCGTTTCGGCGAGCTCGCCAACCTGTTGTTTGGACTTGAATGGCGCCAGCACGATGAATTCTTCGCCGCCGTAACGGCCGATAGAGGCGCCATGCTGGATGATTGCATCCTGCAAGGCATTGCCCACGGTCACGAGACACTTGTCGCCTTCCTGGTGGCCATAACGGTCGTTGTATTTCTTGAAGAAATCGACATCGATCAGGAATACGGAAAAACCTTCTTCCTTCTTCATCCAGTTATCCCACAACAGGCGCAAATGGTGATCGATGGCGCGGCGGTTCTGCAGCCCGGTCAGGGAATCGGTGTTGGAAAGACGCAGCAGCGCCTGGCCACGCTCATCCGCCGCCTTCTGCTGGGCCTTCGCTTCCAGCCCGTTGACGAAGACATGGTAGCGTTCCCTGTTCAGGTTCCAGTTCACATAAGACGTGAAGACGAAGCAGGAGATATAGAAGGTGCCGAAAGCGAACTTGTAGAAAGCGTCTTCAGGAAACTGCGTCGCCGCCAGAAAATAGGTGACGAGAATGATGCCCGATGACACCAGCGACAGATGGAATCTGAAAGTGAAAAACAGATTGGCGCCCATCATGAAGATCGCCCCGAAAACCATGTAATAGGACATGTTTTCGATATTGTCGGTCAGCAGCGATGGCAATAGCCAGCCGATATAACCCATGACGAGGGCGGTCGCACAGGTGAGGTCGAGCGCTGCGGTGCTGGCACCCCGGCGTAGCTGGATTTCCAGTGTCAGCAGCGATGATACGGCGACCGCGAAACGTGCGACAATGGTGTAAAACGCGACGTCGGGTATCAGAACGATGTCTGAAGCGGCAAACAGAAGATAAATGAAAACAGCCGTCCACAGGCCCCGACGGATAGAACCCCGGCGGCTGCGTTCGCCTTCCTGCTGGTAAAGGGCAAGAAGTTCATCAGAAAACCGGGAGTCCGGCCGCCGATAGTCTTGCTGTCCACTCACCTCTCCCAATGTGTGCTTCATGCACTTTCCCATAGTGTTGCGTATACTTATTAAGTAACTGCTTATTCCACTTTTCCGTGTGCTGTCGCACCCAGTTCGGGTTCCTGTCGATCTCTGCCAAAGCGGATTGAGACCATGGAAAGGAAGAACGCATCATACGTTCGCAACATTAAGTTTCACTAAACCGCCTATCCTCCCGGCCGTCACCCGAGAGTGTGACCAAAAAAATACGCTAATTTACTAATCTATCCCTACACCGCGCAAAAATCGAAATCGAGTGGCCTTCGGTGTCCCAGAAACGTATAGTTAACAATGTGTTAACACTGGAGGCTGAAGTGGTGCGGGTAAAGAAGAAAAATCTGGATGGGGCAAGTCTGATCACCCCGGATACTGTCGCAAAAGAGATTTTTGCACGCAAAACGAAAACGTTCGATGAGCAGTTCGCAGTTGCAAAAGCAGAAATTGCCATCATTCTCGAATTGGCACAGCAGCAGTTCGATAATGGTATTTCAGCACATGACATAATACATCGAACGGCGGGGGCGCTGCATGGGTTGCGAGAAAAACTCCACTCAAGCGTGTGGGCTGAACTGATCCCCATCATACAGAATCACCCCGTGTCGGAGCGTTTTCTGCAGGATCCCTTCACGCGCTGGTCGTTCGACAAGCCGCGGGGTTATTCCGGCGATGCGCAATTGCTGGATTTTATCTATGGCCACGAAAGCGTTGCCGGTCTGGTCAAGAATGCGACGCCGCTGGGGCGTGATCTTTACGACTATACGAAGGACGCCAGTTCTTCCGTGGCGGTGCGCGAGCGACGGGATCTGCTGACGCGCTTTGTCGACGAAGCGGCGGCCCGGCACGGTGAAGATACCGAAATCCTCACCATAGCGTCCGGACATCTGCGCGAGGCGGATGCTTCCGCGGCGCTGAAGGAGGGCAGGCTGCGGCGCTGGGTGGCGCTCGATCAGGACCCCTTGAGCGTCGGTTCCGTTGCCCGCGATTTCGCCGGCACCTGCATCGAGGCGATCGACGGCTCGGTGCGCGATATCGTCCTGCGCACGCAGGAGCTCGGCACTTTCGATCTGATATACGCAGCCGGTCTATACGACTACCTGAACGACCGTGTGGCGATCAAACTCACGCGGCGCTGCATGGAGATGCTGAAACCCGGCGGCATGTTCCTCTTCGCCAACTTCTCCGAGGACATCGTTGTAGACGGCTACATGGAAACCTTCATGAACTGGGCGCTGCTGTTGCGCTCGAAGGCGGATATGTGGCGGATCGTCAATGCCAGCGCCGATCCGGACAGCATCGAGGCTGAGGTGTTCTTCGGCGAGAACCACAATATCGTCTACGCGACGATGCGTAAGAAGGCATGACATCCTTCGGCCCGTCTTCCTGCCAATAACCATTTGCTTAAACCTCGTCGCGGGCCTAAGAATCCGCGCCGAATGCATTGCAGAATGGAATGGCTGAAATGAAGAGATATTATTCGGATATGGGCGGTCTGCCCGGGCAGACGGAACTCCTGTCGAGCAAGGCTGTATTCAAGACCGCCTATGCTGTCATCCCCAAGACCGTGATGTCCGATATCGTGACAAGCGTGCTGCCCCACTGGACCGGCACGCGTGCCTGGATCATCGCCCGGCCGATGACCGGCTTTTCCGAGACTTTCGCGCAATATATCGTTGAAGTGCAGCCCGACGGCGGCAGCGACCGGCCGGAGCCGGACGCAAGGGCGCAGGCGGCGATCTTCGTCGTCGACGGCGAGATGACCGTGGAATTCGAGGGCGCCCGGCATGAGTTGCGGGAGGGCTCCTTCGCTTTCCTTCCGGCCGGCAGCCGCTGGCAGGTTCGTAACTCGGGCAAGGCGCCGGTCAAATTCCACTGGGTGCGAAAGACGTTTCAGGCCGTAGACGGGCTGGAGCCGCCGCCGGCGATCTTCACCCATGAAGACGAGACCGCCCTTTCGGCAATGCCGGACACCGACGGCAAATGGGCGACGACCCGTTTCATCGATCCTGATGACGTGCGTTACGACATGCATCTCAACATCGTCACCTTCGAGCCGGGCGCGACCATTCCCTTCATGGAAACCCATGTCATGGAACACGGCCTTTATGTTCTCGAAGGCAAGGCCGTGTACCGGCTGAACGAGGACTGGGTGGAGGTGCAGGCCGGCGACTTCATGTGGCTGCGCGCCTATTGCCCGCAGGCGTGTTATGCGGGCGGGCCGGGCCGATTCCGCTATCTGCTCTATAAGGATGTAAACCGACACGTGAAGCTCTGGTAACGGGCCTGCGGTCTGCAAAAACCATGAATTGTCGCGCAATCCGGCGGTTTGCGCGATAAATGCTTGCTTTGGATCGAATATCCCTAATAAATTCCCGTAGGCGGCGGCTAGTGCTGCGCCGCTCCGTTTGGTGATCCGCCTGCACCTACCCTTGAGAAGACTTGCCCGTATGACTGAGACGATCGATGCCAATGTCTTCAATCTTGCGCCCGTGGCGATGTGGATCGAGGATTTCAGCGAGGTAAAGCGCCAGTTCGATATCTGGCGGGCGGAGGGCGTAGAGGATCTCAGGGCGTTTCTTCTGGACGATCTGACAAGGGTGGCGGCCTGTTCGCAGAAGATCCGCGTCATCCAGGTCAACGCCAGGACGCTGGAACTGTTCGAGGCCCACGACCAGAACCATCTCGTCGACAATCTGCACCGCATCTTTCGCGATGACATGCTAGAGAGCCATGTGAACGAGCTTTCCGAACTCTGGGCCGGCAAGACGGAATTCACCAGCAATGCTGTCAATTATTCGATCGGTGGCAAGCGACTGGACATTCAGTTGCGCGGCGCGGTGATACCCGGCCACGAGGACACGCTCGACCGGCTGCTTCTGACCACCGAGGATGTGACGGAGCGGGAGGAGGCCCGCCGCAAGGAGCTGCTCAACCGCCGTTATGCCGAGGGCATGTTCAAACATTCGCCTGTGTCCCTATGGGTGGAGGATTTCAGCCGGGTAAGGCGCCTGATCGAGGAGGTCAGGGAGCGCGGCATCATCGATTTCCGGGTCTTCATGGATGTGCATCCGGAATTCGTGCGGCAATGCATGAGCGAAATCCGCGTCATCGACGTCAATCGCGCGACGCTCGACCTGTTCTGTGCGCCGGACCGGCAGGTTCTGCTGCAGCGGCTCGGCGATATTTTCCGAGACGAGATGGAAAAGCCGTTCCGCGAACAGCTGATGGAACTCTGGAACGGTAATCTCAGCCATCACCGCGAGGTGGTGAACTACGCGCTGGACGGTTCCGAGAGGCATCTGCTTTTGCATTTTTCGGTTTTTCCCGGGTATGAGCGGGACTGGTCTCTGGTGCAGGTGGCGCTGACGGATATTACCGCGCGCAAGAAAGCCGAAGCCTACCTCGAATATCTCGGCAAGCACGATGTGCTGACCAAGCTGCACAACCGCGCCTTCTATTCCGACGAGCTGAACAGGCTGGAGCGCAGCGCGTTGCGGCCCGTATCGGCGATCGTGATCGATCTCAACGGCCTGAAGGACGCGAATGACAAGCTTGGGCACGATGCCGGCGACGCCCTGTTGCGACGCATGGGCGAGGTGCTGAACGGCGTGGTGACCGCGCCGAACCATGCAGCCCGCATCGGCGGCGACGAATTCGCCATTCTTCTTCCCGGCGCCGACAAGCAGGTGGCCGCCGCCATGGTCGAAACCGTTTATGAGCTGCTGAAGATCAACAACCAGTTCTATTCCAGCGCGCCGCTCAGCCTGTCGTTGGGTGTGGCGACCAGCGAGGCAGGCGAGACGATGGAATCGTTGGTGCGCCGCGCCGATATGAATATGTACGAGCAGAAAAATGCCTATTACGCGGCGCTGCGTAACAGATCTGCCGACAATAACGACAAGACCAATGCCGGCCCCCAGCCCGAAGCCAGCTCGCTGAAGCGTTTGTCCTGAGGGTAAGACGGGTCGTCGACCCTTGCTCTCGCAATTATTTCTGATCTTCCGGCCATAAGGCCCAAGGCGGGACCCACGCCGTCGTGGGTCCCAGTGCCTTCCGTTTCCCGATGTTCTTGCGAATGCAGGCCGTGTTTCCACGCCGTCTCGCGCGGCTTCACAAGCGCGTGAGGCCGGTTTTGCGCTGCAACAATTCTATTGTCAGAAATTTACATACGTCTTAGTATGTATGTAAATGTGACCTTTTTCATGGATTCGGAGCGCAGAATGGCGAATAGACTGGGGCAGATCGTGGCGGTGTTGTTGGCGGGCATCGTTGTGGTCGGATGTAGCGACGAGCAGGCGTCTGCCCCCGGCGCGCCGCCGCCTGGTGCAGTCAAGGTCGTGACCGTAAAGCAGGAAGAGTTGCCGATAACCAACGACCTGCCGGGCCGCATTGCACCGACGCGACTTGCCGAAGTGCGCCCGCGTGTCTCAGGCATCATCGTTGAGCGCGTGTTCGAGCAGGGTTCGCTGGTGAAGGAAGGCGATGTCCTCTACCGCATCGATCCCGCCCCGTTCCAGGTGCGCGTCGACAGCGCCGAGGGCACGTTGCGCCGGGCGCAGGCCGCGCAGCTTCAGGCCCGGCAGACGGCCGACAGGCAGCAGCAGCTGCGCCGTTCCAACGTTGGTTCGCAGCAGGAATTCGACAATGCCATTGCCCAGCTGGCGCAGGCCGATGCCGAGGTGGCGGTGGCTGAGGCAGGCCTGGCGGAAGCGAAGCTCAATCTTCAATATGCCGATGTCAAAGCCCCGATCAGCGGCCGGATCGGCCGCGCGCGTATTACGGAAGGCGCGCTCGTCAGCGCGACCGGTTCTGAAAACCTGGCGACGATCCAGCAGCTTGATCCGATCTATGCCGACTTCACCCAGCCGGCGGCCGATCTCATTCGTCTGCGCAAGGCGCTTCAGGACGGCAAGCTGATGACCGGCCCGAATGAAGCCGAAGTCAATCTGCTCTTCGATGACGGCAGCCGTTACCCGCAGCCCGGCCGTCTGCTGTTTTCGGAGGCGGCGGTTGATGAGACCACCGGCCAGGTGACGCTGCGCGGTGAATTTCCCAACCCGAACGGCGATCTGCTGCCGGGCATGTATGTCCGCGTGCAGATCCAGCAGGGCATTCAGAAGGCTGCATTCGCGGTGCCGCAGCAGGCGGTTCAGCGCGATGCCGGCGGTCAGGCGAGCGTGCTTGTCGTCAATGCCGAAGATACGGTCGAGCAGCGGCGCGTCAGCGTCGGCCGTTCCATCGGTGACCGCTGGGTAATTTCGGAAGGGCTGAAGGATGGCGACCGCGTTGTTGCCGAAGGCTTCCAGAAGACCGCCCCGGGAGCCAAGGTGAAGCCTGAACCCTGGTCCGACGAGGCCGATGTCGCCGCTGCCGCAGGCAGCGAGAGCGCGGCTCCGGCCCAGAAGCAATAAGGACCGATTTCATGGCACGTTTTTTCATCGATCGGCCCATTTTTGCCTGGGTCGTCGCCATCTTCATCATGCTGGCGGGCCTGCTCGCCATTCCCATGCTGCCTATTGCGCAATATCCGAATGTGGCGCCGCCGCAGATTTCGGTCTCCACGACCTATCCCGGCGCTGCGCCGGAAGATATCTACCAGAGCGTCACGCGCCCGATCGAAGAGGAACTGAACGGTGTTCCCGGCCTGATCTATTTCGAGTCGACATCGGAGGCTTCCGGCCGCATTTCGATCAACGTCACGTTTGAACCAGGCACCAATATCGGTGAGGCGCAGGTCGAAGTTCAAAACCGCATCGCACGCGTGGAGCCACGCCTGCCGCAGGCAGTGACGCAGCAGGGCCTGCGCGTGGAACAGGCAGGCACCTCGTTTCTGATGATGGTGGCGCTCACCTCCGTCGACGGCAATACCGATGCCATCGGTCTCGGCGATTATCTCAGCCGCAACGTGCTCGGCGAATTGCGCCGCGTTCCCGGCGTTGGCAGCGCGCAGCTCTTTGCCACCCAGCGCTCCATGCGCATCTGGATGGATCCGGACAAGATGCTGGGCCTCAGCCTGACGTCTAGCGACGTCATCGGCGCCATCCAGGCGCAGAACTCGCAGGTCGCCGCCGGCCGTATCGGTGCATCGCCAAACCCGATTGGCCAGCAGATTTCCGCGACCGTCAACGTGCAGGGTCAGCTCACATCGCCGGAAGAGTTCGGCTCCATCGTGCTGCGCGCCAACCCGGATGGTTCTTCCGTCAGGCTGCGCGATGTCGCGCGTGTGGAGGTGGGCGGCGAAAGCTATAACTTCTCGAGCCGCCTGAACGGCAAGCCGAGCGCCGCCATCGGCGTGCAGCTGTCGCCGACCGGCAATGCGCTGCAGACATCGGAGGGCGTACGCGCCACGATGGAGGAGCTGTCGCGCTATTTCCCGCAGGGCATAGAGTATGAAATTCCCTATGACACCAGCCCCTTCGTCAAGATTTCGATCGAGAAGGTCATTCACACGCTGATCGAGGCGATCATCCTCGTCTTCGTGGTGATGTTCGTGTTTCTCCAGAACATCCGCTACACCATCATTCCGACATTGGTGGTGCCCGTGGCGCTGCTCGGCACCTGCGCCATCATGTATGTCTCGGGTTTCTCGATCAACGTTCTGACCATGTTCGCCATGGTTCTCGCCATCGGCATTCTGGTGGATGACGCGATCGTCGTCGTTGAGAATGTCGAGCGCATCATGGCGGAAGAGCATCTGTCGCCGAAGGAGGCGACCCGCAAGGCAATGGGCCAGATTTCCGGCGCGATCATCGGCATCACGCTGGTGCTGACGGCCGTGTTCGTGCCCATGGCCTTCTTCCCCGGCGCCGTCGGCATCATCTACCAGCAGTTCAGCCTGACCATGGTGGTGTCGATCCTGTTCTCCGGCTTCCTGGCCCTGTCGCTGACGCCGGCGCTGTGCGCTTCTTTCCTGAAGCCCATCAAGGCCGGGCATCATGAAAAGAAGGGCTTCTTCGGCTGGTTCAACCGCAACTTCGACAAGGCGTCGCACAAATATTCGTCTTCGGTCGGCGGCATCATCAAGCGCTCCGGCCGCTTCATGATGATCTATGCGGCGCTGCTGGTCGGTCTCGGCTGGGCCTATATGCAATTGCCGAGCTCGTTCCTGCCGAACGAAGACCAGGGCTACCTGATCGTGGACATCCAGGCGCCTGCGGAAGCCAGCAGCGACCGCACCCTGCAGTCCATCCAGCAGATCGAAAAGATCTTCCTGGAAGAGCCGGCGGTTGAACGCGTCATCGCCGTGTCGGGCTTCTCCTTCTCCGGTTCCGGCCAAAATGCCGGCCTCGCCTTCGCGACGCTGAAGGATTGGAGCGAACGTGGACCGGAGGATTCTGCAGCGGCCATCTCAGCCCGGATCAATGGCAAGCTCTGGGGCCTGCCGGACGCAATGTCCTTCGCGCTGTCGCCGCCGCCCATTCAGGGTCTCGGCAACTCCAGCGGCTTTACCTTCCGCCTGCAGGACAGGTCCGGAGCGGGCCAGACGGCACTGAGCGCCGCCGGCGCGCAGCTGATGGCCGCGGCGCGGCAGAGCCCCATCCTTGCCGGCCTTCGCATTGAAGGCATGCCGGATGCGGCGCAGGTCAATCTCGTCATCGACCGTGAGAAGGCAAACACATTCGGCGTGACTTTCAGCGATATCAACGCCACCATCTCGGCCAATATGGGTTCGTCCTACGTCAACGACTTCCCCAATGCCGGCCGTATGCAGCGCGTGACGGTGCAGGCCGAACAGGGCCAGCGCATGAAGACCGAGGATCTTCTGAACCTCAACGTCCGCAACGCCAATGGCGGCATGGTGCCGATCAGCTCTTTCGCCTCGGTGGAATGGGTGCGCGGTCCTTCTCAGGTGGTCGGTTATAACGGCTATCCGGCGATCCGTATCGGTGGCCAGGCGGCGCCGGGCTACTCCTCCGGTGATGCCATTGCCGAAATGGAACGTCTGGCGCGCGAATTGCCCGGCGGTTTCGGTTTCGAATGGACCGGCCAGTCACTGCAGGAAATCCAGTCGGGTTCGCAGGCACCGGCGCTCATCGGTCTCAGCGTGCTGTTCGTCTTCCTGCTGCTCGCAGCGCTTTACGAAAGCTGGTCAATTCCGCTCTCCGTCATGCTGGTGGTGCCGCTCGGGGTCATCGGCTCGGTGGCGGCGGTGATGCTGCGCGGCATGCCGAACGATGTCTACTTCCTCGTCGGCCTCGTCGCGATCATCGGCCTTTCCGCGAAAAATGCGATCCTCATCATCGAATTCGCCAAGGATTTGCGGGCAGAGGGCAAATCCACCTATGATGCGACGGTGGAGGCGGCGCATCTGCGCTTCAGGCCGATCCTGATGACGTCGCTCGCCTTCTCGCTCGGCGTGCTGCCCATGGCGATCGCCTCCGGCGCGAGCGCCGCGAGCCAGAATGCCATCGGTACCGGTGTTCTCGGCGGCATGATCTCGGCGACGATCCTCGCGATCTTCTTCGTTCCCGTGTTCTTTGTTTTCGTCATGAAGATTTTCGGGGATCGGAAGAAGGAGAACGAGATTGCTGCTGACGCCGTTTCACCGGCGGAATAACATCGAGGGAAAGCCGGGATACCGTCATGTCATGACGCCCCGGTATTGAGGAAAGGCACGGTGCGGAAGCGCCGTGCCGGCAGTGGAAGGAGATAACGGAATGCGCCGTACCAAGGCCGAGGCAGAAGAGACGCGTCAGGCGATCCTTGCCGCTGCCGAGCGGGTGTTCTTCAAGAAGGGCGTTGCCAACAGCTCGCTTGACGAGGTGGCGGCCGCGGCCGGGGTCACACGCGGGGCGATATACTGGCATTTTTCCAGCAAGACCGATCTCTTCATCGGCCTTTACCAATCGGTGGCTCTGCCGGAATCCGACCTGCTCGATTTCGGCGATCCCGACCTCAAGGGTGCGGCGCTGCTCTCCAGGATAGAAGAAGCGGCCTGCAAATGGCTGGCGCTCCTGGCGGGCGACGAACAGCGCCAGCGCATCATGACGATCAGTCTTCGTACCAATTATTCCGATGAGTTCGCGCCCGTGCTTCATGCTCAGGAGGAGCTGGATCGATACCACAAGGAGCGGCTGGAGGCGGCTTTCGAGCGGGCGCAGGCGGAAGGCGCGTTTAACGACAACTGGACCGCGGAATCCGCGCTTGGCGCGCTTTACTGGCTTTTGAAGGGCATGTGCTCCGACTGGCTGCTGTTCGGCAAACGATTCGATCTGGCCAGCGACGGCGCCGAAGCGGTACATCGCCTCATGAAAGGCTTCCAGCGTTCCCCTGCGTAGTGAGGCGTTTTGCGAGCTCCCCGTCCACCGGACGGCCCTCACATTTCAGTGTATTCTAACAGACAAGCGAAATTTGCTTTACGTACCTCAAAACCAACGCTAGCTTCTTCTTCGAGCTTTGGGAGGAGTTCGTTCATGGTCACTTCAAGGACAATCGAAGGGCAGGAGCCGCCCGTTCGCACCGGATGTCGGTGAGGGCGCATGGCTATTGCTGAGGTTACTGCGGAACCGGCACTTGTCCGGACGGTCGGGTTATCGAAATCTTTCGGACCGGTTCAGGTTCTGAAGGACATAGAGATAGACGTGCGGGCCGGTGAGGTGCATGCCATCATCGGTGAGAACGGCGCCGGCAAGTCGACGCTCATGAAACTGCTGGCGGGCAATGAAAAGCCCTCGGGCGGTGAGATCCGTGTCGACGGCGACCCGGTCACGCTGAGCGGGCCGGTGGATGCCGAACATCGCGGCATTGTGCTCGTCCATCAGGAAATATTGCTCGCGCCTGATCTGACGGTGGCGCAGAACATCTACCTTGGCCGCGAACTGCGCAAGGGCCCAGTGGTGGACGATCGTGCCATGCGCGACGGCGCCCGCAGGGCGATCACCGAACTGGGCGGCGTGATAGACCCCGATGCCATCGTCGGCAGCCTGTCTATCGCCCAGCGGCAGTTGGTGCAGATCGCGCGCGTGCTGCTCGTGCCGCATCGGCTGGTCATTTTTGACGAACCGACGGCCAGCCTGACGCCTATCGAAACCGAGGCGCTGCTTAACGTCATCCGCGATATTCGCGCGAAAGGCGTGGCCGTGCTCTATATCTCGCACCGCCTGCCGGAAGTGAAGGAAATCGCCGACCGCGTGACCGTGCTGCGCGACGGCCGGCTGGTCGCCTCTCACCCGGCCTCGGAGCTGGAGCCTGCCGATATGGCGCGGCTGATGGTGGGGCGCGATGTGGCGAAACTCTATCCCGACCGGAACGCCGGCGGCGAGCGCGAGCCTGTTCTTGAGGTGGAGCATTTTAACGTCCCCGGTTATGCGCAGGATGCCGGTTTCAGCCTGCGCAAAGGTGAAATCCTTGGTTTTGCCGGGCTGGTGGGGGCGGGCCGGACGGAGCTGATGGAGGGTGTGCTGGGCCTGCGGACCGGGCGTGGGACGGTGCGTCACCTTGGCCGGACGGTGCACTTCGCCAAGGCGGAGGACAGCCTCAGGGCCGGCATCGTTTACCTCAGCGAAGACCGTAAGGGGAAGGGGCTGTTGCTCACCAAGGATCTGCGGGTCAATCTCACGCTTGCGTCGCTGAAAAAATTCAGCCGTCTGTTCCAGATCGACACCGGCCGGGAAACGGCCGCGCTCGATGCTGCAGTGCGCGACTTCGACATTCGCACAGGACGCAAGGACTTGCTGGCGGGCCAGCTTTCCGGCGGCAACCAGCAGAAGCTGCTGCTGGCCAAGATGATGCTGCTCGACCCGTCCATCGTCATCATCGACGAGCCGACCCGCGGCATCGATATCGGCACCAAGGAGCAGATTTACCGCTTTATCGCCGGGCTTGCGGATGAGGGGCGCTCGATCATCGTGGTTTCCTCGGAAATGCCGGAGCTGATAGGCATCTGCGACCGCATTCTGGTGATGCGTTCGGGCAGGATTGTCGGTGAGGTGACGGGGGAGCGCATGACTGAAAACGACATCGTGGCGCTGGCGACGGGTGTTCACACGCAGGAACCCGCCTGAGCGCCCGCGTTCGGGGAAACATGGCCTGACAAAAGAAACTGAGGGGAAATATGACTGAGGCCGCATTTGATAACGGCAAAACGCCGAAGACCTCGAAGGACTGGGACCTGCGCGCCGTCGCGCCTTTCGTGGCGCTGGCACTGCTGCTGGTTCTCGGCACCATCGCCAATCCCAATTTCATCGGCATCGACAATCTGTTGAATGTCATCACCCGCAGCGCCTTCATCGCCATCATCGCGCTGGGCGCAACCTATGTCATCACGTCAGGCGGGCTGGACCTGTCGGTGGGCGCCATGGTTGCTTTCGTGGCCAGCCTGATGATCCTGTTCATGAACAGCGGCGCGATAGCGAGCCCGTTGCTGATGCTTCTTGCGGCAATGGCACTCGCGCTCGCCATCGGCGCGGCCTGCGGGCTGGTAAACGGGCTCATCACCACCATCGGCCGCATCGAACCCTTCATCGCCACACTCGGCACCATGGGTATCTATCGCGGGCTGACGACCTGGCTGTCGCAGGGCGGCGCGATCACGCTGCGCAACCCGGAAATCCAGACGCTTTATCGCCCGGTCTATTTCGGCAATGTTCTGGGCGTGCCGGTGCCGGTCATCGTCATCTTCGTCACGGCTGCGATAGCCGCCTTCGTGCTTTACCGTACCCGCTACGGGCGGCATCTGACGGCGGTTGGCTCCAGTGAGGATGTTGCGCGTTATTCCGGCATTTCGGTCGCCCGGGTTCGCACCATCGCCTATGTGGTACAGGGGCTCTGCGTCGCCGTTGCGGTGCTGCTTTACGTCCCGCGCCTCGCGTCTACTTCGGCAACGACAGGCATGTTGTGGGAGCTGCAGGCGATTACGGCCGTCGTCGTCGGCGGTACGGCGCTGCGCGGCGGGGTAGGGCGCATCTGGGGCACGATCTGCGGCGCCTTCATTCTGGAGATCGTCGGCAACATCATGATCCTGTCGAACTTCGTCAGCGAATATCTGATCGGCGCCATTCAGGGGGCCATCATCATCATCGCCATGCTGGTGCAGCGCTCGCTCAGCCGCAGGTAAGGTATCACACCGCGCCATGTGGGGCAGGCGCGGTTGGAGGAGGAACGCCCCGGTCTTGGGAGGAAAGAGACTATGCGTAATAAATTCATCGGCGTGGCCTTTGCCGCGCTGGCAACGGTGCTGGCGGGTTCGGCCCACGCGCAGGACAAAAAGGTCACGATCGGCGTGTCCATTCCGGCGGCCGACCATGGCTGGACGGCGGGCGTGGTCTACCATGCCGAACGTGTGGCGAAGCTTCTGATGAAGGAGCATCCGGGTCTCAACGTCATCGTCAAGACATCGCCGGACGCCGCAAACCAGGCCAATGCGCTGCAGGATCTGGCCGTGCAGGGGCTCGACGCGCTGGTCGTCCTGCCGTCCGATCCCGATCCGCTTGTCAACGCCATCAAGGAGATCAAGGACAAGGGTACCTTCGTCGCGCTCGTCGACCGCGCGCCGAGTGTCAACGACAATTCGATCCGCGATCTCTATGTGGCCGGCAACAACCCGGCGCTCGGCCAGGTAGCCGGCGAATACATCAAGAAGACGACGCCGGATGCCGAAGTCGTGGTCATTCGCGGCCTGCCGATCCCGATCGACCAGCAGCGCCAGGATGGCTTCGACAAGGGTATCGCCGGCTCGAATGTCAAGGTTCTCGACCGCCAGTACGGCAACTGGAACCGCGACGACGCCTTCCGTGTGATGCAGGACTATCTGACCAAGTACAAGAAGATCGACGTGGTCTGGTGTCAGGATGACGATATGGCGATCGGCGTGCTGGAAGCCATCCAGCAGGCCAAACGCACCGATATCCAGTATATCGTCGCGGGCGCCGGGTCCAAGGACATGATCAAGAAGGTCATGGACGGCGACAAGCTTGTGCCGGTCGACGTGCTCTATCCGCCGGCGATGGTGGCGACCGCCATGCAGCTGACGGCCGGGCATTTCTACGATCAGGTGCCGGTCGCGGGTGAGTACATCCTCGATGCAACGCTGATCACCAAGGACAATGCCGAGCAGTTCTACTTCCCGGATTCGCCGTTCTGACGAGCTGGCTTCTGCCATGCGACGCCCGCTGCAAGGCGGGCGTCGATGCTGCTAAAAGTTTTGCCTAGGTTTGGATTTGGCGAGACGGCTGCATCCCCACTCCGTCACCCCGGACTTGATCCGGGGTCCAGGGCGATCAAGTCCTTGATCGCGGGAGAGTCCTTTCACGGCGCAGACGCGCCGTGGCTGGATGCCGGATCAAGTCCGGCATGACGTAAGTACGCTCGGCGAATGCCGCCTTCACCCGTTCTTCCTGAACCACGCCGAGAGATAATCCACGAAGCTGCGCACCTTGGCGGGCAGGTAGCGACGATGCGGATAGACCGCATAAATGCCGCGGTCCTTGGAAATATAATCGTCGAACAGCGTCACCAGTTCTCCGGACTGGATATAGGGCCGGGCGATAAAGTCAGGCACCATGGCGATTCCGAGGCCGGCACGCGCCGCGCGCAGGGTCGCCTGTGGGCTGTTGACCTCGATGGGTCCGCTGATGGCGACCGAATTTGAGCCGCCATCCGGCTCCAGATACCGCACCGTATTATGAAAACGCGTATTGGTGTCGATGATGAAGGGAACGCGGGAGAAATCCTGCGGACCATCGAGCGGTCCGTGTTGCGCGACGAAATCCGCCGTCGCCACCGCATAGACCCGGAAATCGGAAAGCTTGCGGGCGATCAGGCCCGAATCCTCCAGCCGGGTGATCCGGATCGCGAGATCGAAGCCTTCTTCGATCAGGTCGACGAATCGGTCTTCCGCGACGATCTCGAGCGACAGTTCCGGATTTTCCTTGGCGAAGTCGATGAGGCTCTGGCCGACCTCCGCGTCGATGAAAGTGCGTGGAACGGAGATCCGCAGTTTTCCTTTCAGATCGGCATTCTTTTCCCGAACAAGGTCGGCGAGATTGTCGATCTCCTTCAGAATGTCGGATGCTGTGCGGTAATAGGTGTGCCCGGCTTCCGTCAGCGAAAACTGCCGCGTGGTTCGGTTTAAGAGAAGCGCTCCGAGATCGTCCTCCAGTTCCCGCACATATTTGGACAGAAGCGCCTTGGAGCGCCCGGTCTTGCGCGCCGCAGCGGAAAACCCCTCCGCTTCGACAACATCGATAAAGGCGCGGATGCGCGTCAGCGTGTCCATGAAAACCCTCCAGTTTGTTCCATATAATTGAACACCGCGCCCTGACTGTTCAACCTTAAAATCGCTGCTGAAAAATTCCGCTATATGGTGAAAAAATCCTCTTGATTATGACGGCGAATATTCTTATCTCCCGTGCTGCCCAAAGTCGCACGTGCCCATGTGTGTCCGCCGATTCCTCGATGTGGTGAGGATTTAGGTAAGGTACCTGGAACTAACCCCTCCAGTCGCTATTTCGGCCAACCGGAAAATGCGAGGACATACGAAGCAACGACGGTGCGGGCCTTTCTGGTTCTCTGCCGGCTCTCCATCAGCCGGGGTACTAAAGAGGCACACCATCATTGCCTGAAGTGCGGTCGGGTCATTCCCTCCAATCCATGGCAGACAAAGCCGAATGATGCTCTGGCAGGGCGTCGTTCACATTCGCGCCTTGAGCGTATGCTATCGATTCTGCGCCTCCACCGGCTGATTCGAATGCATATCTCGAGCGTCCTTTGTCCTCCGGATTTTTCCGGAGCCGGTTTAACAGGGAATACATCGATGACGACTGCACGCATTCTCGACTTCATCAAGACCCGACGTCCCGAAGGCCCTTGCCTCGTGGTTGATCTCGACGTCGTGCGCGACAATTTCAACGCGTTCCGGCACTCCCTGCCGAACAGCGCGATCTATTATGCCGTGAAGGCAAACCCGGCTCCCGAAATCCTGAAGCTGCTTGCTTCGCTCGGCTCCAACTTCGATTGCGCCTCCGTGGCTGAAATCCAGATGGCGCTCGATGCGGGTGCGACTTCCGAACGTATCTCCTTCGGCAACACCATCAAGAAGGAACGCGATGTTGCGCGCGCCCATGCGCTCGGCATCGATCTCTTCGCCGTGGACAGCCATGAGGAAGTTGAGAAGGTTGCCCGTGCAGCTCCCGGCGCGCGCGTGTTCTGCCGCGTTCTGACGGATGGCGAAGGTGCGGAATGGCCGCTGTCGCGCAAGTTCGGCTGCGTACCGCAGATGGCTGTCGACGTTCTGGTCTACGCCCATCAGCTCGGTCTCGAGTCCTACGGCGTGTCCTTCCATGTCGGTTCGCAGATGATGAACCTTGACGCATGGGATGCGGCACTGGCCGATGCCAAGCGCGTTTTCGCTTCGCTTGCCAAACAGGGCATCCACCTGCAGATGGTCAATATGGGCGGCGGTTTCCCGACCAAGTACCTGCGCGACGTTCCGGCTGCCGAAGAATACGGCCAGGCCATCGACACGGCGCTGCGCAAGCACTTCGGCAACCAGATCCCGAAGACCATCATCGAACCGGGCCGCGGCATGGTAGGCAATGCCGGCGTCATCAAGGCGGAAGTCGTTCTCGTGTCGCGCAAGTCCGACAATGATAACCACCGCTGGGTGTTCCTCGACATCGGCAAGTTCGGCGGTCTCGCCGAGACGATGGATGAGGCGATCCGTTACCCGATCCGCACCGAGCGCGATCAGGACGAGATGGAGCCCTGCGTTCTGGCCGGCCCGACCTGCGACAGCGCCGACGTGCTGTATGAAAAGAACATGTATCCGCTGCCGGTCTCGCTGACCATCGGCGATGAAGTTCTGATCGAAGGCACGGGCGCTTACACGACCACCTATTCGGCGGTTGCGTTCAACGGTTTCGAGCCGCTGAAGGCCTACGTCATCTGATCCGAGTGCCGTCCGCTGAAAGAGCGGCGTCTCGACCAAGCTTCCGTTCCGGCCCTGCCGATTGTGCTGTTGCGCAAATCCCTGCTTGCTGCACCTCTTCCAGCCGAGGAAAGCGTGTCGGCGGGCCGGAACGGCTCCACCAATTTTCATCAAGGGCCGCGTGTGGGCGGTTGTGTGACGGGAGGCCAAGGATGGCCGCTCTTTTGAATTCGGTACGGGCATTTTTCACACCGCAGACATTTCATGTCGATCAGGAAAATCCGGGCGATGTCGTTGCCCGTGAAAACCTGCTGGACCGCGCCATGGGCGCCGGACGCCGCCGCAAGTCTTCCGAAAAGCTGCGCGCCGGCCGCGTTCCCGCCGAAGGCCTGGCGCTCGTCGCCCGCGATGAGGACGGCCATGTCATCGGCACGGTGCGCCTGTGGAACGTCGAAGCCGGTATCTCCCGCGAAGGCCGCGCCGTCGAAGCGCTGCTGCTCGGCCCGCTGGCCGTCGATGCCGCCCATGAGGGCAAGGGCATCGGCTCGGCGCTGATGCGCGCCGCCATTACCGAGGCCACCAGGCGGGGCCATGGCGCCATTTTTCTGGTTGGCGACGCCCCCTATTACGAGCGTTTCGGCTTTTTCGCCGACAAGGCCCAGCATCTCATCATGCCCGGCCCGTTCGAGCGTAGCCGTTTCCTGGCGCTGGAGCTGAAAGCTGGCTGGCTTGAAGGTGCTGCCGGCCTGCTGGTGGCAAGCGGCCGCAGGCTCTCTGCCTGAGACGAACCTCTGTCATGATATTAAACCCCGGCCCAAAGCCGGGGTTTATTGTTTGTGCTTTGCGCGATTGCGAGGCCCTGCGGCGCTCGACAATTTGGGGGGCAGGTCTTGCGCGCGGCAATATACGGGTATATACCCGGTGTCATGTCAAGCAGCCATTGCCACTGTATCCTGTTGCGCAAAGCATCCCGCAAGGTCTCGTCCTATTATGACGAGGCGCTGGCGCCGCTTGGTGTCAACATCGCTCAGTTCAGCCTGCTGCGAAATATCAATCGGATGGCGCCGGTCTCGCTCACGGATCTGGCTGCCCGGGTGGAACTGGATCGCTCTACCGTTGGCCGCAATGCAAAGGTGCTGGCGCGGATGGGTCTGGTCTCTATTGGTCACGGTGAGGATCAGCGGGAAGCGATGCTGACCGTAACGGAGGAAGGGCACGCGATCCTCAAGGCGGGCGCACCGCTCTGGGATGGGGTGCAGGATGAAATCGAGGCCCGGCTTGGGCCCGAGAAGACAGCACAATTGCAGGAGTTGCTCGCAGCCTTGTAATTTTTTGGTGATATGCGGGTATCTGCCCGCAATGTGGGGTGTATACCCGTAAAATGTGGGCCGCGGCCGCCGGAAAGGGAATTCGAACATGCTCTCCACACGCCTCGCAAGCTGGATGGCCGGCAGAAATCTGCACTATGGCTGGCTCGTCGCCGCGACCACCTTTCTCACCATGCTGGCCACCGCGGGTGCGATGGGATCGGCGGGGGTGATGATCCAGCCGCTGCATCAGGAATTCGGTTGGGATATCGCCGATATTTCTTCGGCCATGGCCGTCAGGCTTGTGCTGTTCGGTCTGCTTGGGCCCTTTGCCGCCGCTTTCATGAACCATTTCGGCATCCGGCAGGTGGTTTCCACCGCGCTTGCCCTGATCATGGGCGGCATTGTCGCCTCCTTCTTCATGACTGAGGTGTGGCAATTGCTGCTGCTCTGGGGCGTGGTGATCGGCGTCGGCACCGGCATGACTGCCCTGGTGCTGGGCGCCACCGTGGCGACACGCTGGTTTTCCAAGCGTCGGGGACTGGTGATCGGCCTGATGACGGCAAGCAACGCCACCGGCCAGCTGGTTTTCCTGCCG
Organism: Rhizobium sp. ZX09; assembly: GCF_017357485.1. NCBI lineage: Bacteria > Pseudomonadati > Pseudomonadota > Alphaproteobacteria > Hyphomicrobiales > Rhizobiaceae > Rhizobium > Rhizobium sp. ZX09. Next base: position 140,787 of record NZ_CP031364.1, on the reverse strand, counting down.
CTGCTGGCGGCGCTGACGGAAGCCTATGGCTGGCGAACCGCCTTGACCCTGTCCGTCGCGGTGATTGCCACCGCCATGGTCCTCGTCCTGCTTTTGATGCGTGACCACCCCGCCGATGTCGGTTTGCCGGCCTATGGCGAGACGGTGGTGACAAAGCCGGTCAAGCAGGACCACAATCTCCTCGCCACGCTGGCATCGCCGCTGGTGACGCTGAAAAGCGTCTCGGGCAACCCCGTCTTCTGGGTGCTGTTCGGCACGTTTTTCGTCTGCGGACTTTCGACCAACGGTCTCATCCAGACACACTGGATCTCGATCTGCGGCGATTTCGGCATGGCTGCGGTAACAGCGGCGGGAACGCTGGCGGTGATCGGCATTTTCGACTTCTTCGGTACGATCTTCGCCGGTTGGCTTTCCGACCGGTTCGACAATCGCTTCCTGTTGTTCTGGTTCTACGGTCTGCGCGGTCTTTCCTTGCTTTACCTCTCATTCTCAGGCTTCAGCTTCGTGGAGCTTTCGGTCTTTGCCGTCTTCTACGGGCTGGACTGGGTAGCGACCGTGCCGCCGACGGTGAAGCTTGCCGCGGAAAACTTCGGCCGTGAAAAGGCCGGTCTTGTTTTCGGCTGGGTCTTTGCCGGCCATCAGCTGGGGGCAGCCACCGCCGCCTTTGGCGCCGGTTTCTTCAAGAGCGACTTCGATACCTATATGCCCGCGCTGCAGATTGCCGGTCTGATGTGCATGATTGCCGCCGTCTCGGTTCTGCTGCTGCGGAAGCCGGGCTCCGCGACCCTGACGCCGCAGACGGCGTGATATGCATGGGGGAGGCCTGCGCATGTGGCCTTCTCCTTATTCTGTCTTCTGCAGGCGGGTCGCCGGGCGGTATTGTTGCGTAATTGCCACAATGCTTGCCGGTTCATCGCTTCCATACATGAAGGGCATCCCGGTTTGATCCATCTCAATCGGCCTGCGTCACCCTTCGTCATAGTGGCTCCCAAGCGGTTGCGGCAGGCGAAGATTCGCAAGGCCCGCCGTCATCAGCCGGTTCCGGGGACTTGCCCGGCTGCGGTGCGCTATAGGAGAGATGGAATGACGAATAGAAACAGAAACAACGCCTTGCTTGCCAGTGTTGCGATTGGCGTTGCCGCCATGCTCGGGTCCGCCGATGCGATAGCCGCTGATATGACCCAGGCGGCGCCGGCTCCGACTGCGGAGGAAGCGATTGCGGCGGCAAGCCCGTGGATGCTGCGCGTGCGCGGCCTCGGCGTCATCACCAACGACAGCGGGAGCGTCGACGGTGTGCCAGGGGCTGGCTTGTCCTATTCGGATACCGTAATCCCGGAACTCGACATCAGCTATTTCTTCACCGATAACTTCGCCGCCGAACTCATTCTCGGCACCACCTATGCCAAAATCAATGGCGAGGGCGTGCTGGCCGGCACGCCGGTCGGCAAGACCTGGCTGCTGCCGCCGACACTGACGCTGCAATATCACTTCACCGACTTCGGCGCTTTCAAGCCCTATATCGGCGCGGGCGTGAACTATTCGCTGTTCTACAACCAGACCGAAAAGCCCGGTTTCAGCAATCTCGACGTCAAGAACAAGCTGGGCGCCGCCGTGCAGGTCGGTTTCGACTATATGCTGGATGAGCATTGGGGTGTGAACTTCGACGTGAAGAAGATCTTCCTCAAGACCGACTGGACGGCGGAACTCGGTGGCACGCCGATCAGCGGCAAGGCCAAGCTGGATCCGTGGCTGATTGGCGCGGGTATCACCTATCGTTTCTGACAGTAGATCAATGAAGCGCGGCCTTTGACGGGCGGCGCTTTCTGGGCTATAGGGACGGCCACGGGCAAGAGCCCCGGCCGTCCGCAGGCGCGTTTGCGCCCCTGGTGAAGCTCTTTTCTTGATAACGGTCATCCCATGTTTTGCATGTCGTCGATGGCAACGCGGACCCCCTTCGGAACATTCGGCATGCACATGTTGGAGAACCGTTATGAACGTGTCCAAACCGCTTCCCGCACTTGAGGGGCTGAAAGAACAGGCAAAGCGCCTGCGTGCCGCTCTTGAGGATGAGGGACAGTCAATCGCCCATTCAAAGGCGTTGGAACTTATCGCCGCGCAATATGGCTTCCGCGACTGGAATACGCTACATGCCGCCGCGGGAAATCGTCCCGCCTTCAATCCCTATCTTCTGGGTTCGAGGGTGGAAGGTTTTTACCTCGGGCAGCCTTTCGTGGCCTCCGTTCTGGGCGTGCAGGCGCTCGGCGGCGATCCCGAACGTTACCGGCTGACCCTGCATCTCGATGATCCCGTGGATGTCGTGACCTTCGAAAGCTTCTCCGCTTTCCGCCAGCGCGTTCATTGCAATGTCGATACCTCCGGCCGCACCCTGGAGAAAACTTCCAATGGCCGGCCGCAGGTGGAACTCGTCTGGTAGGTTGGCGCTCCCTTGATTGGTCGCCGTTCATGGAGGCGAAGCACGGGATTTCAGGCTTTTGAACCCCCTTTTCATTTGAAAACTGAAAGGGGGTTCAGTCGAAATTTGCGATGTTTGCTTCACCGCGTCTTTCCGCATCGCCCCCTTAATACACGTCAGTGCTCGTCCGAGTATACATAATATATTTTTTGGTTGTGCTTGTGTGTTATTAATAGCATTTATTGTAGATATATTTGTTTTGCAAAGTAAAATCTGTTACTGTATTGAGTGGATATATAAATATTATTGTCTGCTTATGTTTGAGGGATTTTATGAGCGATACGCAGTGGCTGGAATGGGGCAGGAAAAACCCATATTACGGCGTGTATTCCGAAGACCGATTTCACACTTCAAATATCGAGGCAACGAAGGGAGAATTCTTCGCAACCGGGGAAGCCAATGTCTCTTGGATGCTGGGTCGTGCGGAACAGTATTGCGGGCCGTTGGGTAAAGGGCGTGTTCTTGAGTTCGGTGCCGGGGTGGCTCGAATGAGCATACCGCTTGCATCCCGTTTTGAAACCGTAATCGGCGTTGAACTATCTCCAGACATGCGTGCCGAAGCCGTTAAGAACTGCCAGTTATACAATGTCAAAAATGTCGAAATGGTCCCTTCAGACGACGATTTAAGTCACGCTTCGGGCGAATTTGACCTCGTCCTCAGCTATATCGTTCTCCAGCACGTAGATGCCAGGAGGGGAGTGATGCTGATCGACAAGTTGCTGTCTAAGGTCGGCCCCAACGGTGTCGCCATTCTCCAGGCGAGCGTCAAACGGCCTGAACGCCGCTTGTCAGACCGTCTACGCTATCACCTGCGCCACAATGTGCCAGTGCTGGCGGCAACATACAGATTCCTGCGTGGAAAAGGCTGGAATACACTTTCAATGCGAATGTCGGAATATGATCCTATCGCCATCCTCGCGGCGTTCAGTCGGAACGGAATGAAGGACGTTTTGCTTTCCGAGCATTATCAAGGTGATGTCCTTACCTTTCATTTCACGGCGAGAAAGGGCGGCTAACACGACGGGACGCCATTACTTAGATGCTGGACATCGCAGTAATGGCATCCCGCAGTGGCTTAAATCCGCTTCCCCGCCGAATCGAACAGATGGAAATCCTTTGCCTGGGCGGCGATTTTCAGCGTTTCGCCGATGCGCAGTTGTGAGCGGCCGTGGACGCGGAAGACGATGGTGGTGCCGTCGGCGAAGGAGCCGTGCACGTAACTTTCCGCACCCACCAGTTCCACGGCGTCCACCTGCACGGTGCCGGTAAATGCAGCGTCGGTGGGTGCCTCACTGGCAAGGGTGATGTCTTCCGGGCGGATGCCGAGCGTGGCAGCGCCCTGCGGCAGTGCCGTGCTTTCTATCACCGACCAACCGGAAGAGCCGTTGGCCGTCGCCGTCCCGTGGTTCAGCAGGTTCATCGAGGGCGAGCCGATGAAGGTGGCGACAAAGGTCGTGGCCGGTTTCTCGTAAAGCTCGATCGGCGTGCCCATCTGCTCGATTCGGCCGGCATTCAGCACCACCAGCCTGTCGGCGAGCGTCATGGCTTCCATCTGGTCGTGGGTGACATAAACGCTTGTCGTGGCGAGAGAGCGCTGCAGACGGCGAATTTCGACGCGCATCTGCACGCGCAGCTTGGCGTCGAGGTTGGAAAGCGGCTCGTCGAACAGGAATGCCGCGGGCTTGCGCACGATGGCGCGGCCCATGGCCACACGCTGGCGCTGGCCGCCGGAAAGCTGGCGCGGCTTGCGCTCCAGGAATTGTTCGATTTCGAGAGCCTTGGCCGCCTCCGTGATACGCCGCTCGATCTCCTCCTTCGGCGTGTTGCGGTTCTTCAGGCCATAGGCAAGGTTCTGGCGCACCGTCATATGCGGGTAGAGGGCGTAGTTCTGGAATACCATGGCAATGTCGCGGTCTGAGGGTTCCAGATCGTTGACGACGCGGTCGCCGATGACGATCTGGCCGCCGGAAATGCCTTCCAGACCGGCGATCATGCGCAGCAGGGTGGATTTTCCGCAGCCGGAGGGACCGACGAGCACGATCATTTCGCCATCGGCGATGTCCATCGATACGCCCTTGATGGCTTCGACATTGCCGCCATAAACCTTGCGGACGTCTTTCAGCGCAATTTTTGCCATTACTTCTCGGTCTCCACCAAACCTTTGACGAACCAGCGCTGCATCAGCACCACAACGATAACAGGGGGGATGATGGCGAGGATCGCCGTCACCATCACGTAATTCCAGGGCGTCGAGGCATCGGTAAAATCCACCATGCGCTTGAGGCCGATGATGATCGTGTTCATCTTTGCGTCGTTGGTCACGAGCAGCGGCCAGAGATATTGCGTCCAGCCGTAGATGAAGAGGATCACGAAAAGTGCCGCGATATTGGTTTTCGACAGCGGCAGCAGGATATCGCGCATGAAACGGAACGGACCCGCATTGTCGATGCGCGCCGCTTCCACCATTTCACCGGGAATTGTCAGAAAGAATTGCCGGAAGAGAAAGGTCGCCGTGGCTGAAGCCATCAGCGGCAGGGTGAGCCCCGCATAGGTGTCGATCAGGCCCAGATCGACGATGACCTTGTAGGTGGGCAGGATGCGTACTTCCACCGGCAGCATGAGCGTGATGAAGATCATCCAGAAAAAGCCCATGCGGAAGGGAAAGCGGAAGAAAACGATGGCGAAGGCGGACAGGAACGAGATGATGATCTTGCCGATGGCGATGGCCAGCGCCACGACGAAGCTGTTGAACAGCAGCCGTTCGAGGCTGACGCCGACGACCCTTTCCACGCCGCCAACCATGGCGTCGGTATAGTTTTCTCCGAGATGGCCGCCTGGCAGCAGCGACATGGGCGGCCGGATGATGTCGTTCGACGTCATCGAGGAAGCGATGAAGGTGTAGTAGATCGGAAAGGCCACGATGATGATGCCGAGCACCAGCATCAGATGGGCAATCACGCGTGCGATGGGGCGATTTTCAATCATCAGGACGTCCTCAGCCGTAATGCACGCGCTTCTCGACGAAGCGGAACTGGAAGGCAGTGAGCGCGATGACGATCACCATCAGGATCACGGATTGCGCGGCGGATGAGCCGAGATTGAGGTTCACGAAGCCATCATTATAGACCTTGTAAACCAGCGTTTCCGTCGCCTTTGCGGGGCCGCCGCCGGTCACCGCATGGATGATGCCGAAGGTGTCGAAGAAGGCGTAGACCGTGTTGACGACCAGAAGGAAGAAGGTGGTCGGCGCAAGCAGAGGGAAAACGATGGTCCAGAAGCGCCGCGAACCGCGCGCGCCATCAATGGAGGCGGCCTCCAGCAATGATTTAGGAATTGCCTGCAAGCCCGCGACAAAAAACAGGAAATTGTAGCTGATCTGTTTCCACGCAGCCGCCGCGACGACGAGCAGCATGGCCTGATTGCCGTTGAGCAGCGGGTCCCACATGATGCCGTTGCGACGCAGGATATAAGAGAAGGTTCCCATGGCCGGATTGAACATGAAAAGCCACAACATGCCGGCCACCGCCGGCGCGACGGCATAGGGCATGATCATCATGGTGCGGTAAAAGCCCTTGCCGCGCACCACCCTGTCTGCCGCCGTTGCCAGCAGCAGCGCCAGCCCCATGGAAACAAGCGCGGTGAGGATGCTGAAAACGACGGTGACCTGCAGCGAGTTGAGGTAGCTTTCATCAGAAAGTACCGCGGAAAAATTCGCCAGACCGACGAAATTGCTGTTCAGCCCGAAGGCATCCTCGCGCATGGTGGACTGATAGAGCGCCTGGCTGGCCGGCCAGAAGAAAAAGATCACCGTGAGGATGATCTGCGGGGCGACCAGCAGATAGGGCAGGATCTTGTTGGGGAATACGACGCTTTGCACGGCGATCTCCTGATGACATGGAAATGCCGCCCGCATCTGTCAGAGGATGCGGGCGGGGCAGGGGATCGTTTAATTGCCGGCGGCCTGTTTGATGGCCGCGTCGCCGCGCTGGACTATCTTGTCGAGTGCTGCCTTCGCATCCTGCTTGCCGGCCAGCATCGCCTCGAACTCCTCGTTCATGATGTCACGCACCTGCGGCAGGTTCACGAGACGCACACCCTTGGAGTTTTCTGTCGGCGGTTTGCCCATCATCTGCAGCAGCGGCGTTTCACGGCCGGGGTTCTTGTCGTAGAAGCCGGATTTCTTGGTTTCCTCATAGGCCGCGATCGTGACCGGCATATAGCCAGAGACCTGATGCAGGCGAGACTGGATCTTGGTCTGGGAGAGGAAGTGGAAGAACTCCGCTACGCCCTTATATTCGGCATCGCTCTTGCCACCGAAGACCCAGAGGCTGGCGCCGCCCGGGATGGTGTTCTGCGGGCCATGGCCCTCATAATAGGGAAGCTGGCCGATGCCGTAATTCATCCCGGTCTTGATGATATCTCCAAGGCCGCCGGAGGATTCGGTCAGAATACCGCATTCGCCGGACATGAAGAGTTGCTTGGCTTCCGAGGTGCGGCCGCCATAACGGAAGACACCGTCTTTCGCCAGATCGGCAATCGCCTGGAAATGCTCGACAAAGAGCGGCGCATTGACGGCGAGCTTCACATCGGTGCCGCCGAGACCGTTTTCATTGCTGCCATAGGAGACGTTGTTCCATGCGGCGAAGTTTTCGGTCTGGATCCAGGTCAGCCAAGTGGAGGTGAAACCACATTGCGCGGCACCGCTGGTCTTGATCTTTTTGGCGGCTTCGAAGACTTCAGGCCACGTCTTCGGCGGGTTGGCGGCATCGAGGCCGGCCTTCTGGAAGATATCCTTGTTGTAATAGAGGATCGGCGAGGACGAATTATAGGGGAAGGACAGCATGGTGCCGTCAGGCTTGGAATAATAGGCGACGATGCCTGCCAGATATTCATCCTTGTTGAAGGTGTAGCCGCCTTCCTTCAGCACGTCCGCTACCGGTTTGATGGCGCCCGCAGCACCCATCATGACACCGGAGCCGGCATCGAAGACCTGAATGATGGCAGGCGCCTGCTTGGCGCGGAAGGCGGCGATGCCGGCGTTCAGGGTTTCGGGATAGGTGCCCTTGAAGACGGGCATGACCTTGTAGTCTTTCTGGCTGTCGTTGAATTCCTTGGCAAGCGAATCCACGACTTCGTTGTTGGCGCCGGTCATGGCGTGCCACCACTGGATCTCCGTCACAGCATATGCATTCGATGTGACAAAAAACGAAAGCGCGGATGCCGCAGCAAGGCGGTAGCTGAGTTTTTTCAAGGCGATTCCTCCCATTATGAAAACAGTAAAAGATACAGCCCCTTAATTGCAGCCTATCCTCCTCGATATGGCTGCGGGCGATCTTTTCTGTATTAGCATCGCCGATTAAAAGCGAACTCTAACGAAAATGCAATAGAACGTGGAACGATTAAAACGAAAGTGAAGGAAACGGATTTATTATTCCATTTCCTTCGTTCCGCGGTTTTTTCATGCGCTTGGCCACCGGCGCGTGTCTTCGCTGGATTCCCTCCTGTCGAAATCCAATAGTTGCCATTGATATGTTATTACATTACCTATTATATTGCTGTGAATTTGTGCGGGCGAAGAGGTGGATGTGTTCGGATTGAAGCGGAAAAAGGCGGTTGGGCGCATGGACGATTCGGCTGGCCTGCCATCTTTGCGAACGGTGCCGGTTACCCTGCTTACCGGCTTTCTCGGTGCAGGCAAGACCACCTTGCTGAACGCGCTTCTGGCTGAGCCGGCCATGCGGGATGCGGCCGTGATCGTCAACGAATTCGGCTCGGAACCCATCGATCACGGCCTGGTGCGGACGGGTTCCGAACGATATTTCAGAACGACGACGGGTTGCATCTGCTGCACCGCCACGAGCGAGATCCGCACCTCGCTTTACGAACTGCATCAGGCCATTCTGGAAGGGGTAATGCCTGATGTATCGCGGGTTGTCATCGAAACCACCGGTCTTGCCGATCCTGCGCCGATCATCAACAGCCTGATCGCCGGCGGCACACCGGCGCTGGGCCTGCGGGATCACGTCGTCGCCCGGCATTTCCATCTTTCGGGCGTGGTGACGGCTTTCGACGTTGTCTCGGGCCCGCCGATGCTCAACAGCTTCATTGAGGGCTGGAAACAGCTTGCCTTTGCCGACCACATCGTTTTGACGAAGAGCGATCTGGCCGATGACGCGGCGCTGGACCGCGAAAGCCTTGCCGATCTCAATCCCGCAGCCTCGTTTCATGATCGCAACGCAGCCGATTTCGATCTGATGTCGTTGTTCAACGCATCGGATTATTCGCTGTGCGGCAAGGCGGAGGATGCGCCTGCATGGCTCGCGGCCGACAGGCTTAGCCTTCATGCGGCCCATCAGCACGATATCAACCGCCACGGCGTCGGGGTCGAGGCCTTCAATCTCACCTTTGACGGGGTTTTTGACCCCCAGGCTATGGTGACTTTTCTCGAGCTCGTCACCAGCAATGTGCATTCCGGTCTTCTGCGGCTCAAGGGAATTTTCGGGGCGACGGATGATCCGGAGCGACCGGTTGTCGCCCACGCGGTGCAGCATCGGCTTTATCCGCTTACCCGCCTGGAGCGCTGGCCGGATCAAGATCGTTCGACACGTATCGTGCTGATCGGCATGGACATGCCGCAAAAGCCCATTCGCGAGCTTTTCGACACATTGGCCGCGCAGGCAAGGCGGAAGGGCAGGGCATGAACAATCCGCTTGCACGCAGTGGGTCCGCGATCATCTCGCACGCCCGTCTTCTGAAGCAATGGTCACGCGATTTGCTGCAACTCAAGCCGGAAGACAGTATTACCGTCAGCGAGCTTTCCTGCGCGCTGCCGGATTGCCCGCCACGGGAAACGGTGATCGTCATCCTTGCCGTTTCCGGTACGACCCGGCAATTGTCCATCCACAAGGCGCTTCTCGCGGTGGATCATGACGATATTGTGCGCGCCATTGCCGCGAATTCAGCTTGAGAACCCGCCTCCACGCGGCAGAGCCGCTTGACGGCCGCGGCCCTTATCCGCCACTTCAGCGACAGCGATGGGATTCGCGGATGATGAAGGACAGGCGATGGCCGATCTGGCTGTATATGCGGGTTTGTTTCTGACGGCGTTCATTGCGGCGACCATCCTGCCCATGCAGTCGGAGGCGGCGCTTGCGGGTCTCGTCCTTCTAAAATCCCACCCCATTTGGCTGCTGGTTGTCGTGGCGAGCGTCGGCAATGTCGCCGGCTCCTTTGCCAACTGGCTGCTTGGCCGTGGCATCGAACGTTTTCGACACGAACGTTGGTTCCCGGTCGGGGAGGCTGCGCTGCAACGGGCGCAGAACTGGTACCGGCGTTACGGCAAATGGTCCCTGCTGCTCAGCTGGGCGCCGATCATCGGGGACCCTCTAACGGTTGCGGCCGGCATCATGAAAGAGCCGCTGCCGGTGTTTCTGCTGCTGGTCACCATCGCCAAGGTCGGGCGATACGTGGTGCTCGCGATGGTGACGTTGAATTTTTCATGAAGCTTCTCCTCCGTCATGCCGGGCTGGATCAGGCATCCAGCCACGGCGCGTCTGCGCCGTGAAAAGAGTTTTTCGCGATCAAGGACTTGACCGCGCTGGACACGGACCTGATCCCGAGTGACGGTTTGCGATTGCCCCGCATCGGTAGCTACCGCTCAAGCCGCCTGCCGGTCCCAGCTGGCGAAAGGATCGGGCAGGTGCCGCCAGGCATCGGGCGTGAAGGCATCCGTGTCGATCAGGCAGGCATCGAGCTGGGCGCGGATGCGGGCTTCATTCATTGGATCGGAACCTATGAAGACGATTTCCTGGCGGCGGTCGCCGAAGACCGGGTCGAGATAGGGCTTCATCATATCAAGGAACTGCTTTTCGCGCGGCCATTGCTCTTTCGGCACGGCGGACCACCAGAGACCCATCTTGCCGGTGCGAACCAGGGCGCCGGCCTGGCTGATCTCTCCCACATAACGCGGCCGCGTCGCCAGCCAGAAAAAACCCTTGGCGCGCACGACCCCCGGCCAGGCGCGATCGATGAAACGCTGGAACAGCACGGGGTCGAAAGGCTTTTTGGCACGATAGACGAAAGAGCGAATGCCATATTCCTCGGTTTCGGGAATGTGGTCCTTGAAACCATGCAATTCCTTGAACCAGAGAGGGTGTTGTTCGGCCCTGGCGAAATCGAAGCGGCCGGTGCCCAGAACCTCCTTCAGCGCCACCTTGCCGAAATCGGCCTCGATGAGTTTTGCATCGGGGTTCAGCCCGATGATGATCTTGCGGGCGGCATCCCGCTCCTCTGGCGTTGCAGTGCCGATCTTGTTGAGCACGACGACATCGGCGAATTCGATCTGCTCCACCAGAAGATCGACGATGGTGCGGTTGTCGCCATCGCCCGCCGTTTCGCCCCGGTCGGCCAGAAAATCGGACGAACCGTAATCGTTGAGAAGATTGGCGGCGTCCACCACCGTCACCATCGTGTCGAGCCGGGCAACATCGGAAAGGCTGCGACCATTCTCGTCGCGGAAATCGAACGTCGCGGCGACGGGAAGCGGCTCGGCGATGCCGGTCGATTCGATCAGCAGATAGTCGAAACGGTCCTGCTCCGCCAGCGCCCGCACTTCCTTGAGAAGATCGTCACGCAGGGTGCAACAGATGCAGCCATTGGTCATTTCCACCAATTGCTCTTCGGTTCGGGAGAGATTGGCCCCGCCGTCACGAACCAGCGCCGCATCGATATTGATCTCGCTCATGTCGTTGACGATCAAGGCCACGCGCAAACCATCGCGATTGGCGAGAATGTGGTTCAGAAGCGTCGTCTTGCCAGCGCCTAAAAAGCCGGAAAGCACGGTGACGGGTAGTTTTTTCGACATTTGGACCTCGTTCTGTAAACGTGTTTCGAGTGGACCTTGGCGGGCACGTCGGGGCATTGGGAAACGATCCGGCGCGCATCGTTACCATACGTAACGTAATAACATTACATATATGGGGCGTGTCAACAGGTGAGCGAGAAATTGCCTTCGGCATGAGCGTGGTGGTTACGCGTCCGGATGAATAATTCGCCGTTTGCCAGCAACGGCCTACCCCGCGGAGGGGACAGCGTGCCAGTCCGCTTCCACCAGTAAATGTTATTTCATTACATATTCGTTTGACGAATGTAATAACATTACATATCAAGGGTCATCGAATGACATCCTGCTTCCGGAGGGATCGATGAACGATCCGTGCCTTATCTTCTCAAATCTGACCCTTGGATATGCCGGCCGGGCGGCGGTGCACCATCTCAATGGTAGTATTGCCTGCGGCTCGCTTACCGCCATTATCGGCGCCAACGGCTCGGGAAAATCCACGTTGATGAAAGGCATTGCCGGCATTTTGAAGCCGCTTGGCGGCGAATGTCGGGTCAGTCCGGCGATCTCCGTCGCCTATCTGCCGCAACAGTCGGAGCTGGACCGGTCCTTTCCCGCTCAAGTACGAGACCTTGTGGCCCTCGGTCTCTGGCCGAGACGCGGCCTGCTCGGACGACACCGTTCCGAAGATAGGACGGCGATCGACCAAGCGCTGAAAGCGGTCGGACTGTCCGGTTTTGAAAGGCGAAATATCGACTCCCTCTCGGGTGGCCAGATGCAGCGTGCCCTTTTTGCCCGGGCCATGCTGCAGGATGCGCAGCTCATTCTGCTCGATGAGCCCTTCAATGCCGTCGACGAGCGGACGGTGACCGACCTGCTGGTGCTGATTAAGGCATGGGTGGCGCAAGGGCGCACCGTTCTGGCCGTACTTCACGATCACCAGCTCGTGCAGCAGCATTTTCCCCAGACGCTTTTCCTGGCGCGAAGGCTGGTCGGGCTTGGTCCAACGGCTGAAGTCCTGCAGGCGGAGAATCTTCGCCAGGCCCGAGATTTCCATGAGGCGTGGGAGGCGAATGCGCCTTGGTGCGCGCCGGCTTCCCCTCCGCTCCCTCCGGATCCGGCGGCGCCGCCGCACGCCCACGCCCACCTCCACGCGAATTCGAATAGCCATGGCTGATATCTTCATCGATCCTTTCATCCAGTATGTCTTCATGCAGCGTGCGCTTGCCGGTGCGCTGATCCTCGCGGTCAGCTGCGGCCCCGTCGGGGTTTTTCTGATGCTGCGCCGCATGAGCCTGACGGGCGATGCCATGTCGCACGCCATCCTGCCGGGCGCTGCTGTCGGCTTTCTGTTTTATGGGCTGGACATTCTGCCGATGACGATTGGCGGGCTCGTCGTTGGCCTCGTGGTCGCGCTGGGGGCCGGCGCGGTGTCGCGTTTCACCGTTCAGAAGGAGGACGCCTCTCTCGCCGCGCTTTATCTGATTTCGCTGGCGCTCGGCGTGCTGCTCGTCTCATGGCGTGGCTCCAGCGTCGACCTGATGCACGTTCTGTTCGGCACGGTGCTGGCGCTGAACAATGAGGCGCTCGGACTGATCGGCGGCATCTGCGTCATTACGCTTGCGGTGATGATCACCTTCTGGCGCGCGCTCGTGGCCGAATGCCTCGATCCGCTCTTTCTGCGCTCGGTCAGCAGATGGGGCAGCCCGGTGCATTTCCTCTTCCTCGGCATCGTCGTGCTCAATCTCGTGGGTGGCTTTCAGGCGCTGGGGACGCTGCTTTCAGTCGGGCTGATGATGCTGCCGGCTGCCGCCAGCCGCTTCTGGTCAAACCGCGTCGCGCCCATGTGCTTCATTTCCATCGGCATCGGCATGGTGTCCTGCTTTGCCGGTCTTGTCCTGTCCTATCACGCGTCGCTGCCATCGGGCCCGGCGATCATCCTTTCGGCGGGTGCCGTCTATGCGCTCTCCATCCTCTTCGGCACGCGCGGCGTGCTCATCGATCTTCTCGGTTCCGGCCGCCACCGCGCGGCCTGAAAACAGCCTTTGAAACAGGAGAATCCAATGTTCAAAACCTTCCGCTTAGCCACGTGCGCCAGTCTTCTTTCGCTCTCACCGGTTCTGACGGCGCAGGCTTCCGCCGCCGAACTGAAGGTCGTCGCCAGCTTCTCGATCATCGCCGACTTCGCGAAAAATGTCGGTGGGGATCGTGTGGAGATCACCACGCTCGTCGGGCCGGATGGCGATGCCCATGTCTATGAGCCGCGCCCTGCCGATGCTGTCGCCGTCAGCAAGGCTGATGTGGTGCTGGTCAACGGCCTGGAATTCGAGGGCTTTTTGAAGCGGCTGATTGAAACGAGCGGCACGAAGGCGCCAGTTGTCGAGCTGACCAAGGGTGTCGAGCCGCTCAGGCTTTCCGACGAGCCCGCCGGCCACGCCCATCCTGAGGCCGAGGAAGAGGAGGCTCACGACCACAAGACCGGGGAAGCCGGCCACAAGCACGAAACGGCTGACGCCCACGATCACGACCATGGCCATGGAGGACATCACCATCACGGCGAGTACGATCCCCATGCCTGGCAGTCCATCAAGAATGCCCAAATCTACGTGAAGAACATAGCCGGCGCCTTTTGCAAGGCCGACAAACCCGGCTGCGCGACCTATACCGCGAATTCCGACGCCTATGTCGCCAAGCTTGCTACTCTGAACGAGAAGGTGAAGACAGAGATCGCCGCGATCCCGCCGGAGAAGCGCGTCATCATCACCTCGCATGATGCCTTCGGTTATTTCGAGCATGCCTATGGCCTGAATTTCCTCGCGCCGGAGGGCATCTCGACGGAGTCCGAAGCCTCTGCCGCCGATGTCGCCAAGCTGGTGGACCAGGTCAAACACGACAAGGCTTCGGCCATCTTCGTCGAAAACATCACCGACAAGCGGCTGATCGACCAGATCGCCAGCGAAACCGGCCTGAAGGTTGGCGGCACGCTTTATTCCGACGCGCTTTCCACGGCCGATGGCCCGGCCGCGACCTATATCGACATGGTCAACCACAATATCGAGACCATCTCGGCCGCTGTACTCGGGCAATAAGACCGCCGTTCAGCCGAAAAGTTTCAGGGTGGCTTCGGCCACCCTGATTTCGCTCGTGTCATTCAGGCCGGGATGACCCTGCTGTCATCGGCGTGATGAAACGGCCTGACCGAGCCTGAGCTCGAGCTTGCCATCGGTTCTGGCCGTCGACCCCCGTCGACCTTTCGTCCTGGCAGGGGCGGACCGGAGCTTTGGAGTTGTCTGATCCGGCCACTATAAAACTCTAATTTGCGGCCGATTGATCGTTTGGCCGTTGATAACCGCATCGGACCGGCTTTTCGTGCGAAGGCCCGTCGATGTAAAGTGCCACCTGTGACGTTCATGGGGGCAAGCACTTTGGCCAAATCTATCAGGACGATGGAGGAGTTTTCGGAGTTTGTCGGCCTTTCCCGCCCGACCGTTTCGAAATACTTCAATGACCCGGCCTCGGTCCGCAAGAAGACGCGGGATGCCATCGAGGATGCGCTGAAGAAATCCGGGTTTCGGCCGAACATTTTCGCCGTCAACCTCAACCGCCGCCGTTCCAACATCATCGGCATCATCATCCCGAGTTCCACCGACCCCTTTTATATGGCGCTCACGAGCCGTATCGAGCTCATTGCGAGCGAAGCCGGGTTTCTGGCCTTCGTGCTTTCATCGGACGGCAAGCCCGAAATCGAAGACCGCGCCATCCGCACCTTCAAGTCGATGAACGTGGCGGGTGCCATCATCGCGCCGCTTGGCGTCAAATCCCATCGCGCTACGCTGGAGCAACTCGCGGCCACTGTCCCGATCGTCTATGTCGATTCGCCGCTCGACGAGACGTCCGCCTTTGTCGGCACCGATAACCGGCAGAGCGTGGGACTGATGGTGGATTATCTCTGCCGCTCGGGAGAACCGCCCTGTTTCTTCGACATGCCGCAGGTCAATACCAATGCCGCCACGCGCCGCACGGCCTATGTGGAGGCCATGCAACAACTCGGCTTCGAGCCACATGTGATTAACGTCCCGGGCGACATCACATGGGAGTTTGAACGGTTTGCTTTCGAGGAAGCAGGCCGGCTTCTGGAACGGCGCACGCTTCTGCCGTCGCGGACGATCCTGTGCGCCCATGACCGCATCGCCTTCGGCGTCATCGCCGCGGCTTTTCAGAAGGGCATCAGGGTCGGCCACGGCGCCGATTACGATCTGAGGGTCGCTGGCCATGACGATCATCCGCTGGCGCGTTATGCCTGCCCGCCCATCACCACCGTGGCGCAGAACTACAACGAGATCGGCAGGCTGTCGATCGAGCTGCTGTTTCAGAAACTGAACGAGGAGGCAGACGATGCCACCCGAATGCGGGAGCGCATCCTGCTCAGCGCCGATCTGATGCTGCGGAAATCGGCCTGAGGATCGTTAGAAAAACTAAAATAAAAATGTGATTTTCTAAATAGAACTAATATTTGAACGCTCCTACTCTGTTCTCAAGGTTGCTTTGGGAGGCGACCGCGAGAGCCGGCGCACAGGTGTGCCGGGCTTCGGGAGGAACGTCAGATTGCCATGTCTCCAGTGCCGTGAGGGGAGCCTCGCAGCCGCGGTATCGCATGGTTTTCGCCGGGCTGACTGGACATTCTCGCCAGCAATTTCCCCAGCGAAGGATGATGAAACATGAACCTCTATTCTCTTCTGTCAGAACGTGCGGCCGGCGGCAGGCCTGTCCGCGTCGGTCTCATCGGCGCGGGCAAGTTCGGCTCCATGGTGCTGGCGCAGGCGCAGCGCATCGCCGGTTTCCACATGGTCGCCGTTGCGGACCTCAATGTCGGAAAGGCGAAGGAATCGCTGGATCGCGTCGGCTGGCCGAAGGAGCGCTACGATGCGAAGAGCTGCGCCGAGGCGCTGAAGAGCGGCAAGACCTATGTGACCGACGACGTGAACGAGCTTTTCGCCTGCGGTGAGATCGAATGCGTCATCGAAGCCACCGGCCATCCGCTGGCCGGTGCCCGCCACGCGTTGGGCGCCATCGACCACAACAAACACGTCGTCATGGTCAATGTCGAAGCTGACGTCATGGTCGGCCCGATCCTTGCCGAAAAGGCCCGCGCCAAGGGCCTGATCTATTCCATGGCTTACGGCGACCAGCCGGCGTTGATCTGCGAGCTTGTCGACTGGGCGCGCGCCACCGGCTTCGAGGTCGTTTCCGCCGGCAAGGGCATGAACTTCGAGCCGCGTTACCGTTATTCGACGCCGGACACGGTCTGGGGTTATTTCGGCTGGACGGACGAGGAAGTGGCCAAGGGCGACTTCAATCCGAAAATGTATAATTCCTTCACCGATGGCACCAAGGCAGCCATCGAAATGGCGGCTGTCGCCAATGGTACGGGGCTGGATTGCCCGGATGACGGTCTGGCTTTCCCGCCCGCCGGCCTGCACGATCTCGCCCGTGTTTTCCGTCCCGCCGCCGATGGCGGCCGCATGGCCCGTTCAGGCCTGGTGGATATCGCCGCAAGCCAGGAACCGGATGGACGCGAGGTGTTCAACAACATCCGTTACGGCGTCTTCGTCACGTTCAAGGCGCATAATGAATATGCCCGCGCCTGCTTCAAGCAATATGGCCTGCTGACCGATCCGTCCGGCTGGTACGCCTCCATGTGGCGTCCGTTCCATATCATCGGACTCGAAACCTCGATCAGCGTGCTCTCTGCCGTATTGCGAAACGAGGCAACCGGCTGCTCGAAGGAGTTCCGCGGCGATGCCGTCGCCACAGCCAAGAAGGACATGCAGCCCGGCGAGATGCTGGACGGCGAGGGCGGTTATGCGGTCTGGGCGAACGCCATTCCAGCGACCCGCAGCCTGGACATGAAAGCGCTGCCGATCGGCCTCGCCCATAACGTCAAGCTGAAGCGCGCCATCAGGAAAGACCAGATCGTCAGCTTCGACGATGTGGAGCTGGTCAACGATCTCGACGTGGTGAAGCTGCGTCAGGACATGGAAAACCGCTTCCGCCCGCAAAAGGACGCTGCGGCGTGACGGGCGGGGATCAGGACATGTCGAAGGGGGCTTTCGTGGTGATAGCGGAATTTCGGGTCAAGCCCGACGCGATGGAGGCCTTTCTCGACGCTGCGCGTGATGACGCCACCCATTCGGTTCGTGATGAACCGGGTTGCCGGCAATTCGACGTGGTGCGGCCGGAAACGGGAAACAATGTGGTGTTCTACGAGGTCTATGACGACAAACAGGCTTTTGACGACCACCTGAAGACACCGCATCTCGACCGCTTCCGCGAGGCGTTTCCGGCGCTTATCGAAGAAGAACTGCCGGTGCGCTTCCTGAACCGGCAATGGCTTTGAAGGATGGGAACGATGGCAGACATCCGCCAGGTTGCCGTTATCGGTACGGGCATCATGGGCGCACCCATGGCGGCGCGCCTGGCAGAGGCCGGGTTTTCCGTCAAGGCCTGGAACCGCAGTGCCGACAAGGCTGCGGTTCTGGCAGAGAAGGGCGTGCAGCCGACTGTAACGGCTGCCGAGGCTGCGGCCGAAGCGGATGTGGTGCTCTGCATGCTGAGTTCCGGGCCGGTCTGCAACGATGTTCTGCTCGGTTCGCCGGGCATCGTTTCAGCCATGAAGCCCGGTGCGGTTCTGCTGGTCATGAGTTCCATTCCCGTTGAAATTGCAATGGAACAGGCTGAAGCCGCCATGGCATGCGGCGTCAGATATGTCGATGCGCCCGTGTCCGGCGGTGAAAAGGGAGCGATCGAAGGAACGCTCGCCATCATGGCCGGGGGTGAACAGCGGGATGTGGATGCGCTGCGGCCGCTCCTCGGTTTTCTTGGCCGCGTCACGCACGTAGGGCCGGTGGGCTGCGGCTCTCTGGCCAAGCTTGCCAATCAGCTGATCGTCGCCTCGACAATCTGCGCCGTTGCCGAAGCTCTCACCCTTGCGGAAGAAGGGGGAGCGGACCCGGCACAGGTGCGCCACGCCCTGCTTGGCGGATTTGCCGATTCCACCGTCTTCCGTCAGCACGGAAAACGCATGGTTGAGGGCGATTTCCGCCCCGGCGGGCCGGCGAAATATCAGGTCAAGGATACGTCCACGGCGCTGGCCTTCGCCAGAAGCCGCGGCCTGACATTACCGGTCAGCGAGGAGGTTGACCGGCTGTTTCGCTCCATGGTCGAGCATGGCGCGGGCGAGCTTGATCACAGCGGTGTGATCCTTGAAATTAAGCGCATGAATGCGTTCGGAGGAACGCTCGAAACTGTTTAAGACACAACAAAGGGAGGAACACATGAAAATTTCAAAACTTTACGGGCTGGCCCTTGCCGCCACCATGCTGGTCGCATCGATTGCACGGGCCGAGACGCTGACGCTGTCGACGCCGGATGCAGACAATTCCGAAATCACGCTTTCCGCCAACAAGTTCGCGGAACTGGTTTCAAAAAAGACCGACGGCAAGCTCAAGATCAAGGTATTCCCCAACGGTACGCTTTATGGCGGCGATCCTTCGGCGGGCGTCAAGCAGCTTGCCGGCGGCTCGCTTGACATGCTCCTGAATTCGACATCGCTCTACGCGACGTTCAACCCGAAATTCACAGCTATCGCCATCCCCTACCAGTTCCGCGATATCGACCAGCTTCGGGTCTATCTCGACAGCGATCTCGGCAAGGAGCTTTCCAGCGATCTGAGCAAGATCGGCATTCTCGGGCTCGATCTCTGGTCACGGCCGCTGCGCCAGATCACCAATTCGAGGGCGCCGATCAAATCCCCAGCCGATTTGAAGGGCATGAAGCTGCGGGTGCCGAACAATCCGCTCTGGGTTGAATTCTTCGGCGCCATGGGGGCCGCCCCGACGCCGATGGCTTTTGCCGAAGTCTATAATGCCCTCCAGCTCAAGGTGGTCGACGGGCAGGAAAATCCGGTCAATGTGCCGGTCAGCGCCAAACTCTACGAGGTGCAGAAATACCTGACGATCAGCAACCACATCGCCGACGCCTGGGTGCTGGGCATGAATCCTGCCCGTTTTGAAGGTCTTGATGAGAACTTCAAGACCGCGCTCAAGGAGGCTGCCGTGGAAACGGAGGCCTGGAAGGCGCAGAACGACGCTGCCGATATCGACAAGTCACTGGAAACGCTGAAAAAGAACGGCATGGAGGTGAACGCGCTGACCGATGACGAGCGCAAGGCTTTCGTGGCCGTGGCGGCCGGCCTTTCGGCGAAATTCTCCGCTCTGGTGAAGGATCAGGCCTTCTTCGACAAGACGCAGGCGTTCCTCAAGACGAACTGACCTTTCCGCAAACGGACGGCCGGGTTTCGATCCGGCCTTCCCAAATGTCAGGCAGGGTCGTCTTGCCGTGAGGGCAGGGTGGCATTCGTTTTACCGGATATCCGGTTTCAGCAGTGGAAGGGTATTGTCATGAACGATACGAAACCTTCGGTGCTCGGCACCATCGTAAGACTCATCGCCGATGTGGCCGCAGGCGCGGCCTGCGCCGGCATTCTCATCGTCGTGCTCCTCCAGGTCATTGGCCGCCTCATCGGCAGTCCTCTCCCCTGGACCGAGGAAGCAACCCGCTTTCTCTTCATCTGGATGGTGTTTCTGGGCCTCGCCGCCGGCTTCCGCACCGTTGAAAGCGCCCGTGTTGTGGTGTTTCTCGTGCTGTTTCACCGCTTCTTCCGGCGGCTCGCGGTGCCGATCTACGTCGGTTCATCCGTGTTCTTCTTCGGCATGATGGGCTGGACGGGCCTGACCATGGTGCGCCAGCAGGTCATGATGAACGAAACCGCCGCCACGCTTCCCATCCCGATGTGGACCATCGGCATCGTTCTGCCGGTTTCCGCCATCATCGCCGTGCTCGCCATCGTCGAATCGCTGCGCAGCCGCCGGGAGCTCATCGCGCTTCCCGAGCTTGGCCTGCCGGCGGACGAGATCGCACACGCCGACATCTCCATTTCAGCAGGACATTGATCCATGTCGGTCTTTCTTCTCGTCGCCTTTTTCGGTCTCAGCATGCTCGGTGTACCGCTTGCCATTGCGCTGGCGCTCGCCAGCGTCGGCACGCTCTGGCTCTTTACCTCCATGCCGATGGACCTGCTGTCGCAGACGATGTTCTCATCCATGAACTCCTTCCTGCTCGTCGCCGTGCCGCTGTTCATCCTCGTCGGCACCGTCATGGAGCGGGGGCGTGTGGCGGAGCGCATTTTCGATTTCGCCGAGGCCATGGTGGGCTGGTTGCCCGGCGGCCTCGGTCACGTCAACGTCATCTCCTCGGTGATTTTTTCCGGTGTCTCCGGCTCGTCCGTCGCTGACATCGCCTCTGTCGGCGCCATCGAGATCAAGGCGATGGAGCGGCATGGCTTCCCGAAGGGTTATGCCGTCGGCATGACGCTTTGCACCTCCACGCTCTCCTCGATCATTCCGCCGTCGATCCTGATCGTCATTGCCGGCTCCATCGCCAACGTGTCCATCGGCACATTGCTGATCGCGGGCCTGGTGCCCGGCCTCTTCATCGCCTTCGCCTTCCTGGTCTTCAATCACTTCTATTCCGTGCACTACGGATATAACCCGCCGACCCCCTTCAACTTCCGTCTGGTTGTCATCACCGGACTTCGCGCCATCCTGCCGATGCTCACCCCGCTGATCCTCATCATCGGCATCGCCAGCGGCCTGTTCACGCCGACGGAAGCCGCTGCCATCGCGGTCGTTTATGTCGCGGTGCTCGGCGTCATCGTCTACCGCACGCTGCCGGTGCGCGAACTGCCGGAAATCCTCATCTCGACGGCACGCATTTCCGGAACCATCCTGTTCATCGCCGCCACTTCGCAGCTGGCTGCCTGGGTCTTCACCTTTGACGGCCTGCCGGAACAGGTCGCCGAACTCTTGAAGGCGATGAACCTCGGGCCGATGACGGGCATGCTCGTGATCTTCGTGTTCCTGCTGATCATCGGCATTTTCATGGAAGCGATCCCCGCCATGTTCATCCTCATTCCGGTATTGATGCCGCCGGTCGAAGCGCTCGGTATCGATCCGATCCATTTCCTGATCGTGACTGTCATGACGCTGACGCTCGGGCTGGTGACGCCGCCAGTCGGGGTCTGCCTGTTTGCCGCAGCCCAGGTCGCGAACATGAAGATCGAGGATGTCATCCGCGGTTCGCTGGCGCCGATGACGGTGCTGACGCTCGCCATATTTGCGCTGGTGCTTTTCCCGATCCTGACGCTTGGGCCGATACGGCTGATGGGTCTCTACTGAGCTGAAACAGTACGCCTGAAAAACTCAGACAACGCGACGGTCACGCCACTCGTCGCGTTGTTTTCGCATCCACTCCAGGAAAAGCGTCACCTTTCGCTGCCGCAGGTGAGAATGCGGGCAAACGATCCATTGGGTAACGAGCTTGATGCGCGGTGCGTCGATGACGGGGCAGACAAGCGCTCCGGTACTCAGTTCCCGTTCCATCATCAGCGTGCTTTCCAGCGCGACGCCCAGACCGCCGGCCGCGGCGTCGATGGCCATATGGCTGCGGTCGAACAGCACGCGCCGCCATCTTTTGTCTGAATGCACGCCCGCCATCGGGAACCAGTGCGTCCACTGCGCCTGTGCCTTCACCGAATGAATGAGCCGCAGTTCAAGCAGATCGGCGGCCTGAAGGCTTCCGGTGGCGGCATAGTCCGGTGAGGACACCGGCAGGAATTCCTCTTCCACCAGCCCTTCCACGAAGAGGCCCGGCCAACGACCATCGCCGTGGCGCAGCTCCACATCGACGAGCTCCTGCGAAAAATCGGTCGGCTCGTTGGTGCCGTCCAAGCGCACTTCCAGTTCAGGGTGCTCCTCCAGAAAGGAGCCGAGACGCGGCAGAAGCCATTTGTTGGAAATGGTCGGCGTCGCCCGGATCGTCAGTGCCGTGACGGAACGGAAACCGCGAATGCTGTCGGTCGCGTCGGATATCTGCTCGATCTGGGCGGTGATCATCGAAAAATAGCGCTCGCCCGCTTCGGTCAATGTCACCTTGCGGCCCGTCCGCGCCATCAGCGTCGTGCCGAGCTGGCCTTCCAGCAGCTGGATCTGCTGGGAAACGGCCGAAGGCGTCACGCTCAACTCTTCCGCCGCCCGGGAAATGCTGCCCGCCCTTGCCGCGGCGTGGAAAACGAGGATCGATTTTATCGGGATTTGCATGGGTAGGGCTTTGCACAACGGAATACGGCGGTCACCCGAGTATCACAGGTGACCGCCGTGTTGAAAAGCGTTGAACGCGAGGCTTTTAGCGGTGGCTCGGCAGTTTCGGCAGGAAGACCGTCAAAAGGCCGAGCAGCGGCATGTAGGAGCAGATGCGGTAGACGAATTCAATGCCTTCCTTATCCGCATAGACCCCCAAAACCGCAGCCCCGATGCCGCCGAAACCGAAGGCGAAACCGAAGAACATGCCGGCGAT
Organism: Rhizobium sp. ZX09; assembly: GCF_017357485.1. Classification (NCBI taxonomy): domain Bacteria; kingdom Pseudomonadati; phylum Pseudomonadota; class Alphaproteobacteria; order Hyphomicrobiales; family Rhizobiaceae; genus Rhizobium; species Rhizobium sp. ZX09. The sequence continues at coordinate 118,003 of NZ_CP031364.1, read as the reverse complement.
GAGGCCGACCCGGCCCGGCACAAGCTCCTGCGCGAAAACGACGATGGCCGAGAAAGCCGAAGAGAAGACGAAGCCGATGACGACGACCAGAACGGCTGTCCAGAACAGGTTCGCATAGGGCAGCATCAACGCGAAGGGAATGACGCCGAGGATCGAGAACCAGATGACGACGCGCGAGCCGAAACGGTCACCGATCGGGCCGCCGAAGAACACGCCGAGTGCGGATGCCCCGAGGAAGAGGAACAGCAGTACCTGCGCGTCCTGCACGCCAAGGCCGAACCTGTCGATGGTGTAGAAGGTGAAGTAGCTCGAGAGGCTGGCGAGATAGGCATTCTTGGTGGCGGTCAGAACCACCAGCACCAGAAGCGTCATCATCACGGTTCCGCGTGAGAGCGGCAGGGCGCGGCTGGCCGGAGCCTTGCCGACGGTTGCGCGGCGGTGGCGGGTATACCAGACGCCGACCCAGGACAGCACGCCGAAGCCGAGGAGGGCAATCAGCGAGAACCAGCTGAGGCTCGACTGGCCCAACGGAATGACGATGAAGGCGGCGAGCAGCGGGCCGATGGCCGTGCCGGTATTCCCACCCACCTGGAAGAAGGACTGCGCCAGACCATGGCGGCCGCCGGATGCCAGGCGGGCAACGCGCGAGGCTTCGGGATGGAAGATCGCCGAGCCGATGCCGATGAGGCAGGCGCCAATCACCAGAACCTCGAAACTATGGGCAAAGGCGAGCGTGATGAGGCCGGCGCAGGTGGAGAGCATGGCCACGGGCAGGGAAAACGGCATGGGCCAACGGTCTGTCACCATGCCGACGACCGGCTGCAGCAGCGATGCCGTGACCTGAAAGGCGAAGGTAAGCAGTCCGATCTGTACGAAATCGAGCGCGTAATTGGCTTTCAGCAACGGGTAAAGCGACGTCAGCAGCGATTGCATGATGTCGTTCAGCATATGGCAGAAGCTCGCGGCTGCGATGATTGAAAACGCCGTGCGTTGCGGGTTGAACCCGGTGCTGGTGACGGTGGCCATGAATTATCCTCTCCAGATCCCCGCCGATGAAACGGGAAACATGTCTTTATTTGCTCCCGCTTTTATTCATATTGTGTCTGGCCTGCATTTGTGTTCTGGACGAGTTTCTTTGTGAGTGGGCCAAATGGCAAAAATCAAATCGCGACAGACAGTCGGTGTGACGCTCGAGGAGCATGAGCGCAGCCTGAAATTGATCGACGGCACCAATGAGCCGGTGCTGGCGCTCCATCGCATCTATCCGACGGGGCATCGCACTCCGCCCCATAACCATAGTCGCGTGCAGATATGGTGCGCGCGCCGGGGGGTGGTGCTGGTCAGCACGGCGGATGGGCGCTGGATGATACCGCCGGGTCACGGGCTGCTCATTCCCGCCGGTCTGCAACATGAGGCCGAAGTCATCTCCAATGTCGAGATGCACTCCATCTATGTCCATCCCGATCTCTTCCAGGCAACGTCTCCAAGGGTCGTGGAAATAACAGATCTCGCCTCGAGCCTGATTTCCGAATTGCTGGCCGAGGAACATCAGCCAGCTGCTTTTCACCGGCAGGGTCTCGTGCGCGCACTTTTGCTGGATGAAGTGAATCGCCTGCCGGAACGCCCTTTGGGTTTGCCATTTCCGGACAATCAGCGGCTGGCAGCGCTTTGCCGGGATTTCCTCAACAGGCCCGTGGCGAGGGTGGAGATCGACGACTGGGCGGCGGCCATGGGCATCAGCCGCCGGTCCTTCACGCGTCTGTTTCGCAAGGAACTGGGGGTGAGCTTCGCCACATGGCGTCAGCAGGCCTGCATCTTCGCCTCCCTGCCGCGGCTGGCGGCGGGGGAGGCCGTGACGAACGTGGCGCTGGATGCCGGTTATGAAAACATCCCCGCTTTTACAACGATGTTCCGGCGAATGCTGGGCAGCTCGCCCCGCGCTTATCGCCAGGCGGCGCGGCAGCGCAGCGCTGCTTTTCCCGATTTTGAAGAGATGGGTGGCTAAGGGTTGGGGTGCTCACTCAACCTCATCCCTGTGACGAGCACAGGAATGAGGAGGGTACCCTAAGCCGCCGCCGCCCGCATGTCGCGGCGGAAATCGGAAGGCGACATGCCTGATATCTGGCGGAATGCCTTGTTGAATGCGCTGACCGAGCCAAAACCGCTTTCCATGGCGATCTGCAGGATATTGTCCTTGCCCGTCATCAGCATGGCCTGCGCGCGCGAAAGACGGAGCAGGGTCAGATATTTGATCAGCGTCATGCCGGTGGATTTGCGGAACAGGTTCATCGCATATTTCGGGTGAAGCGCGGCGGCGCGGGCGATGTCGGTTGCGTCGATATCGTCGAGGAAATTGGCGGCAATGAAATCGCACATGCGTACCACGCCGATGGAGGGCGCCATGCCCTCATCATTCTCTCTGCGTTTGCCGCTGGCGGCGGAAGATATGACGGCGTATGGCTCGAGGAACATCCGCTCGACCCTGAGCAGCAATTCTTCCACCGCGTGCTGGGCTTTCGCCGGGTCGCCGGAGGAGACATAGCGAAACCAGCGGCCGAAATTTTCGGCGTCTGCCTTGTCCGTCTCAGCACTCACCATCGTCGCACCGCCCATCAGCAGGCTGGAAACGGTAGCGGGCAGGCGCATGCGGAAAAAGTGCACGAGCGGAAGATGCGCGCCGGCGTAAAACGAATCGTCGGAAGAGTGGTCCATCTGGTGCGGCTGGCCACCCCAGAAGATGCACATCTGGCCGGAATGAAGCGTAAGGTCATGATCGCCCATGCGATAATGCACCGATCCCGCCATCACGTAATTCACCTCCACCTGCGCGTGCCAGTGTGGCCTGAGCATGATGGGCGGGTGATTGTGAAAAAGCTGAAGGGTTGTCGGCATGCCTTCGATGCTGCTTGCACCCGGCTGGTAGAAGGCTCTTTCAGCAATCTTACTTTCCGCCAAATCGATGTTCCCTTTTTACGAGACAGATTTCCTGCCGCCGGTAATGTGCCCATGTTCGCTGAAGAACGGCAATTGAAAAAGGGAGGTTTTCAATGTGCTTGAAATTTCTTGGCGCGTCTACGGCCATGCTGCTTCTTGCAGCCCCGGCTTTCGCGCAAACCGAGACCGTCACCAACTGGAGCTGGAATGTCGCGGCTTCCGCGCTGAAATCCACGGTAGAGGGCTTCAACAAGCAGAATCCGGATATCAAGATCGTCGTTGAAGACCTTGGAAACAATCAGGTTTTTGACAAGACGCTGGCTGCGTGCGCCGCCGGGGGCGATGGTCTTCCTGATATCGTCACCATTGAAAATTTCGAAGCGGAACTGTTCTGGAGCCGTTTCCCAGACTGTTTCGCCAATCTGACCGAGCTTGGCTATACGCCTGAGAAACAGGCGCTTTTTCCTGATTTCAAGCGCACGGAACTGGAGGTTGACGGTGTCGCCTATGCGGTTCCGTGGGACTCCGGCCCGGTAGCGGTTTTCTATCGCCGCGACTTCTATGAAAAGGCGGGCGTCGATCCGGCCACCATCAAGAGCTGGGATGATTTCATCGCCGCCGGCAAGAAGGTCATGGCTGCCAATCCCGGAACGGTCATGGCGCAGGCCGACTTCAACGGCGATAGCGAATGGTTCCGCATGATCGCCAATGAGCAGGGATGCGGTTACTTTTCGACCGATGGCCAGAACATTACCATCAACCAGCCCGCCTGTGTCGCGACCCTTGAAAAGGTCAAGGAAATGAAGGACGCCGGCATCATCACGGCGGCGATCTGGGATGAAAAGATCCAGGCCAATACCGCCGGCAAGGCGGCAAGCCAGATGTATGGCGCCTGGTACGAGGGCACGATCCGCTCCGGCTCGCCCGATCTCGCGGGCAAATGGGGCGTCTATCTGATGCCGAGCCTCACGCCTGACGGTCCGCATGCGGCCAATCTCGGCGGGTCTTCGCTGGCGATCAGTTCGACGTCCGACCACAAGGAAGCCGCATGGAAATACATCGATTACGCGCTGACCACGAATGAGGGCCAGGTGACGATGCTGAAATCCTTCGGCCTCGTTCCCTCGCTGCTGTCAGCCATCGACGATCCCTTCGTGAAGGAGAAGCACCCCTATTGGGGCGGGCAGGCGGTCTGGACCGATATTCTCGCCACGCTGCCGAAGATCGTTCCAAGCCGCGGCACGGCATTCCAGTCCGATGCGGATGCGATCTACAAGGCGACGCAGACGAAATATTTCGCAGGTGGCTATCCCGATGCGAAGGCTGCGCTCGATGATGCGGCAAAGCAGATCGAAACGGCCACGGGGCTGCCTGTCGCGCAGTAAGCCGGCGGCCAGGATCGAGCGGGTGCCACGGGCTTCTTCTCCCCGAGGGGGAGAAGTCCGCGGCAGCGGGATGAGGGGGCAACGTTGGTGATAGATCGCGAGCTAACCCCCTCATCCGACCCTTCGGGCCACCTTCTCCCCCTTGGGGACAAGAAATAGGCCGCACCGCCTTGCAATGGTCTCGCCCTCGAAATCGGGCAGGCCTTCAAGCTTTTCCATTTATCCGGCCCATGTCCGGCATCTGGAGGTCGTCATGCCGTCTAGGAACAGGATCGCTTATGCGTTCCTTGCGCCCTATCTCCTGATTTTCGCCACCTTCTGGGTCTGGCCGATCATCAGCTCGTTCATGCTGTCGTTCCAGAATACCCGCATTAACCCGTGGCGGTTTGCACCGTCCATGAACTGGGGGCGGCTCGTCTCAGATCCGGCTTTTTATAACGCGCTCTACAATACGCTGATCATTCTGGTCATTCAGGTGCCGGTCATGATCGCGCTCGCCACCGTCATGGCGGTGCTCCTGAATTCGCCGTTGCTGAAAGCGCGGCCGCTTTATCGTTTTGCCTTCTTCGCGCCTGTCGTTGTCGGCGAGGTGGCCTATGCGGCGGTGTTCCGGCTGATGTTCAGCGCCGATTTTGGCATCATCAACAAGCTCATCACGTCAGTCGGCCTTGCGCCCATCTCTTGGTTCGACAATGCCAATGCGGCCATGGCGCTGGTCATCATCGCGGTGACATGGCGCTGGGCGGGGTATAACGCCATCATCATCCTCGCCGGGCTGCAATCGATCCCCGGCGATGTCTATGAGGCGGCGACGCTGGACAAGGTGAGCAAGCGCCAGCAGTTCTTTCATATCACGCTGCCGCTCCTCAAGCCCATCATCCTGTTCTGCGTTGTCCTGTCGGTCATCGGCACCATGCAGCTCTTTGCCGAACCCTTCCTCATCACCAACAGGGGCGGGCCGGGCGGCGGCACGGAAACGCTGGGACTCTTCCTTTATCGGCAGGGCTTCACCTCGCTCAATTTCGGGTACGCCTCGGCCATCGCCTACACCATGGCGGCGCTCGCCATCGCCATTTCGTTGCTTAATCTCTGGGTCGGGAGGGAGCCGAAATGAGATCGAAATCGAGATCGCTTTTCTGGCAAAAGATCGCGCTGCACGCGGTGCTGACGCCACTTGCCGTCATCTGGCTGTTTCCGCTGTGGATGATGTTCGTGTTCTCGACCATGCCGGATTACGGCATCTTCAGCCCCGATATCGTTCTGGTGCCGTCCACCAACTTCATCGAGAATTTCAACAACCTGCAGGCGGATACGAATTTCCTCAGGGCCATGTTCATCTCGATCACCGTCGCCTGCATCTACACCGTCCTTTCGGTCTTCCTGACGTCGATGGCGGGCTGGGCGCTGGCGCGTTACCGTTTTGCGGGACGCGGCGTGGTGATCGCCATCATTCTCGGCACCATCACCCTGCCGTTTGCAGTCGTCGTCATTCCGCAATTCATCATGGTGGCGCGGGAATTCAAGCTCGCCAATACCTGGGTGGCGCTGATCGTGCCGCCGCTCTTCAACTCGCTCGGCGTGCTGTTCATGCGGCAATCCTTCTCGATGATGCCGACGGAGCTTTTCGATGCCGCGCGGGTGGAAGGCGTCAAGGAATGGCAGATTTTTCTGCGCATTGCTTTGCCCTTGGCGCGGCCCACAATGGCGGCGCTCTCCATCATTCTCTTCCTGGCCTCGTGGAACAATTACCTCTGGCCGCTTCTCATCAATTCCCGCCCAGGAATGATGACCGCACCCGTGGCGCTTGGCACCCTTATCGGGCTCACCAAGGTGTCATGGGGCGGCATCATGGCCGGCGCGGTGCTGCTGACCGCACCCATTCTCGTGGTTTTCGTGGTCCTGCAGCGTCACTTCATCGCCGGCATTTCAGCCGGGGCAGTCAAGTAAGGGGAGGCCGCATGGCGGAACTTTCGCTCAAAAACGTGGTCAAGCGATACGGTGCGCTGGAGGTGATCCATGGTGCCAACCTTGAGGTGAAAGACGGGGAATTCGTCGTTTTTGTCGGCCCGTCCGGCTGCGGAAAATCCACGCTTCTCAGAATGATCGCGGGGCTGGAGGATATTTCCGGTGGCGATATCGTGATTGGCGGCAAGACGGTCAGTGATGCTGATCCGGCCGATCGTGGCATTGCCATGGTGTTCCAGTCCTATGCACTTTATCCGCATATGACGGTGGCCGAAAACCTCTCCTTCGGCCTCAGGATGAACGGCAACCCAAAGGCCGATACGGAAAAGCGGGTCAACCGCGCCGCCGAAATCCTGCAGATCAATGAACTGATGGATCGCCGGCCGAAACAGCTTTCCGGCGGCCAGCGGCAGCGTGTGGCCATCGGCCGAGCCATTGTGCGCGAGCCGCAGGTCTTCCTGTTCGACGAGCCTCTGTCCAACCTCGATGCGGAACTGCGGGTGCAGATGCGCGTCGAAATTTCGCGCCTGCACAAGCAACTCGGCACCACGATGATCTATGTGACGCATGACCAGACCGAGGCGATGACGCTGGCCGACAAGATCGTGGTCCTGCGGGCGGGCAATATCGAACAGGTGGGTGCGCCGCTCGATCTTTACGATGATCCCGCCAACCGCTTTGTCGCCGGCTTTGTCGGCTCGCCGAAAATGAATTTTCTCGACGCCACTGTCATCGGCGGCGGCGCCGACAGCGTCACGCTCGCTCTCGAGAGCGATCCTGCGGTGCGGCTGACTTTGCCGATCAAAGAGCGCGTCAACGAAGGCGCCAGGGTCTCGCTCGGCATCCGGCCGGAGCATTTTGCCGATGCGGGCGGGGGCGATGCCGATCTCACCGTGCATGTCGATGTCGCCGAGCATCTCGGCAATACCAGCTATGTCTATGCCCGAACCGAAGGCGGCGAGCAGCTCATCATCGAGCGGCCGGAATCGCGTGATGTCGGCAATCGCGACCGGCTGACGGTCGGCCTTTCCGCCCGCCGGGCTTTCCTTTTCGACAGCAAGGGCGAACGCCTGCGCTGAACCCTTTCCCAAGCACCCAAGACCGATACGAAAGACGAGGATTTCATGACCACCGAACAACCGATCCGCTGGGGCATCATCGGCCCGGGCACCATCGCCAGAACCTTTGCTGACGGTATCGCCCATTCCCGCACCGGCAGGCTGGAGGCCATCGCCACCCGCAATCCGGACAAGCCGGGCCTTGCCGAAGCCTTTGCCGGCGCGCGCATTGTCAAGGGTTACGACGCTCTGCTTGCCGATCCGGCTATCGACGCGGTCTATATCGCCACGCCCCATACGGGCCATGCCGAATGGGCGATCAAGGCAATTCGGGCCGGCAAGAACGTGCTGGTGGAAAAACCCATTGCGCTCTCGGCCTATGATGCCGACGCCATTTTCCACGAGGCAAAAAAGGCCGGCGTTTTCGCCGGTGAGGCCTATATGTATCGCCTGCATCCGCAGACGGCAAAGCTGCTTGAACTGGTGAAAGCCCGCGCGGTCGGCGATATCCGCATCATCCGCTCCAGCTTCGGTTTCAACATGGGCTCGTTCCGGGCCGATCACCGGCTGTTCGCCAATGAAACCGCAGGCGGCGGCATTCTCGATGTTGGCGGTTATCCGGTTTCCATGGTGCGGATGATCGCAGGCGCTGTGGATGGAAAGCCTTTTGCGGAGCCCGAAAAAGTGGCGGGTGCTGCCCATCTCGGCCAGTCGGGCGTTGATGAATGGGCCTCGGCCGTGCTGAAATTCGCAAACGGTATCGTCGCGGAAGTCTCGTGCTCGATCATGGCGGCGCAGGACAATGTGCTGCGCATCATCGGTTCCGACGGCCGGATCGAGGTCAGGGATTTCTGGTTTGCCGCTGGCCACAAGGGCGGCACCGGGCGGATCGATATCATCAGGGGCGACAGGGTCGAAACCATCGAGTTGCCGGAGGATCGCTGGCTTTATTCCTTCGAGGTCGATGCGGCCGGCGAGGCATTCCGGCAGGGCAAAAAGGAGTTCGATGCACCCGGCATGGGCTGGGCGGACAGCCTCGGCAACCTGCGCGTCATGGACCAGTGGCGGGCTTCCGTCGGGCTGGAATACAGCGTCGAAAAGGCGACGTCGCGCATCGCCAATATAGCCGGTGGTAAGGTTGTATCCGGAAATACGGTCCCGAAGCGGCAGATACCGGGCCTTGCCAAACCCGCTTCGGTAGTCGCGCTCGGTTTCGAATTCTTCCCCAATTTCGCGTCCGCATCCCTGACGCTCGATGCCTTTTACGAGGCCGGCGGCAATCTCTTCGATACGGCCTATGTCTATGGCGGCGGCAAAACGGAGGCGATTTTCGGCGACTGGCACACCAGCCGCAACGTGCCGCGCGAAGAGATCGTGTTGATCGGCAAGGGTGCGCATTCGCCGCTCTGCTATCCCGATATGATCGCCAAACAGCTAGATCAGTCGCTGGAGCGTCTGAAGACGGATTATGTCGATGCCTATTTCATGCATCGCGATAATCTCGACGTCCCGGTGGGCGAGTTCGTTGATGCCATGGATGCCGAGGTTCGGCGCGGGCGCATTCGCGGCATTTTCGGTGGCTCGAACTGGACGCGCGAACGCATGGATGAGGCCGCGGCTTACGCGCAGAAGAACGGCAAACAGGCCCCCGGCGCGCTTTCCAACAATTTCTCGCTTGCCGAAATGCTCGATCCCATCTGGGCAGGCTGCGTGGCGGCATCGGATGACGAATGGAAAGAATGGCTGAAATCCCGACAAATCCCCAATTTCGCCTGGTCCAGCCAGGGGCGCGGTTTTTTCACCGAGCGGGCAGGGCGAGACAAGCATGACGATGAGGAAATCGTCCGCGTCTGGTATTCCGACCGCAATTTCGTCCGTCGCGATCGGGCGATCGAGCTTGCGCAGAAACTCGGGCGCCACCCAATCCATATCGCTCTCGCTTATGTCATCGCCCAGCCTTTCCCGGTCATCCCGCTGATCGGGCCGCGCACGATTGCGGAGCTGGAGGACAGTCTTTCGGCGCTTGATATTGCGCTGACGGATGAGCAGGTGAAGTGGCTGGAGGCGTAAGAGTGGATTGAGGCTACGGATTTATCCGCCGCCTCTTTCGGATAGGGCAAGCCGTTGCGGCATATTTCTTCTCCCCGCCGGAGAGAAGGTGGCCTGAAGGGTCGGATGAGGGGGGAACGTTGCCGGATTTCGGAGAGCGAGCCCCCTCATCCCGCTGCCGCGGACTTCTCCCCGCCGGGGAGAAGAAACATGCGGGAAGCGCTCGCGCAACTGACGACTCTCAGGGTTGAGACATCATCTTCCACCTTCTTTCCTATCCCGGTGACTGCTAAAGCGTAGGTTCACAAACCTGCCGCCAAACAATCACCGGAGTTCCCATGAGCGATATCGACCGAGGCCGCGCCCAGCAGCTGATGCGGGAGGCGGAGATTGATGCGCTGGTACTGTTCCAGCCCGAGGCCTTTCGTTATGCGGTTGGTGCGCCTGCCGGTGTTGCGACCATGTGGGGCAAAGCGGGTTCCGCAATTGCGCTGGTGCCTGCCGATGCCGGGGCAGGGCTGGCCGCCGTCGTCAGTGATCATGCCGCGCCGATCATCAGGAGGGCGGCACCTGATATCGATCTGCGCTGCCATCGCATCTGGATCGATTTGGTCGATCTTTCGGGTGTGGAAACCATCGCGCAGGTGGACGATGCCTATCGCCGCAACAATTCTGGCGGGCCGCGGCCGGAGACATTTGATCGTACCGCCTGCTTCGGCCTGCTCTCCGATCTGCTGCGGGAGCGCGGACTGTCCGCGGCGCGCATCGGTGCCGACCTTGAATTCATGCCCGCCGCCGATTTTTTCGCCCTGCGTCAGGCGCTGCCCGAGGTGAACTGGGTTGATGGTTCGACGGTGCTGAAACGTCTGAGGGCGGTGAAATCCCAACGCGAGATCAAACTTCTCAGGCAGGCGTCAGCCGCCGCCCAGGCGGGGTTGGTCGAGATGGCAGCCGCCGTCCGACCGGGGGCAGCTCTTGGTCAACTCTCTACCGCCTGGAAATCCGGCGCGCAGGCATATGCCGCAAAATCCGGTTTTTCGTTGAGCGGGCATTGGGACTACATTTCGGTCGGCGCGGCTTTGTCGGATATGACGGCAGCGGTCGCGCCGGGTGCGCTGATCAAGGCCGATGTGGGCACGCTGGTGGACGGTTATTCTTCGGATGGCGCGCGGACTTTTTCATGGGGGCCGGTTTCGCCTTTGGCGGGCGATATCTTCAAGGCTCTGGAAGCGGCCTTCGCCCGCGGGCTGGACGCGCTCCGCCCGGGCAATACATTCGGTGCAGTGCACGCCGCCATGCTGGCCTCGATGCGCAAGGACGGCTTCGGTGAATATTATCGCGGCCACTTCGGCCACTCCGTTGGTGGCAGCGTGGGTATCGAGGAATGGCCGTTCTTTTCCCACGACAATCCGGAAGTCATCCTTCCCGGCATGGTCGTTGCGCTCGAAGCGCCGTTTTATGGGGAAGGCGTGGGTGCGTTGATGATCGAGGACCAGTTCCTCGTCACCGCGTCTGGCGCAGAGTGCATGAACAGCCTGCCACGCACCCTGCGGGATTTATCTGCGGACTGATCGCCGGATCAGAGGAAATCGTCGCGGCGCGGCGTGAAGCAGTCGATCAGTTCGCCCTCTTCCAGACACAGGCAGCCATGCTCGATATGGCCGGGAATGACGAGGCTATCGCCCTTCTTGAGGTCGTAGGCCTCGCCATCACGGTAAAAGCGGAAGCTGCCGCTGGCGACATAGGTCGATTGTACATGCGGATGGCTGTGCAGCTTGCCTTCCGCGCCGGTCTTGAAACGGAACGATACCACCATCAGTTCGGGCGCTTCGGAAAGCACGGTGCGTTCTACGCCATCGTCGGGCGAAACAGTGGGGAAGGTCGGAAGCTGCTGCATATCTTTCTCCTCAGTCAATGCGGTTCGGGCGGCAATCTCAGCGCGGTGCGCGCAACATCGCGCGGTATCGCATCTGGCTGCTTTTCAGGTGGTTGCGCATGGCGCTTCGCGCCGCCTCCTCGTCGCCGTCCTGTATCGCGATCAGTATCGCCTCGTGCTCTCCCACCAGACGGGCGAGATCAGCGGGCGAAAGCACGGTCTCGGAGCCGTTTTCGGCCACGGCGCGGCGGGGAATGACGGTCGGGCCAAGCACCTGCAGAAACTCGCTGAAGCGGGGATTGTTGGTCGCTTCGGCAACGGCCAGATGGAAGGCGAAATCGGCCTCGGCCGTCGGGCTGCCCTTGGCGGCGCTGGCGCGGAAGGCGTCGAAGGCCTCGATGATCTTTTCTTCCTGCGCCGGCGAACGGCGGATCGCAGCAAGGCCCGCGGCATCGCCTTCCACCGCGGTGCGCAGTTCCAGCATTTCGATCAGCGAGGAGACGCGGGCCAGATCGACATTATGGAAAGGCCGCCGTTCGACCGGGGCGGGCTCCAGTACGAAGACACCGGCGCCCTGACGCGGTTCGACGAGACCGTCTGAGCGCAGGGAGGCAATCGCCTCGCGCACAACGGTTCGGCTCACGCCGAATTCCTGTGTCATCTGCGCTTCCGATGGCAGGCGGTCGCCAGTCTTGTAACGGCCCTTGGCGATCTGGCTGCGGAGTTCCTCCGAAACCTTCACCACAAGCGTTTTGGCCTGTGGCGCTGCCGGTTCGGAGGTCGTCGTTCTTGTCATCTTCGTCGCCGTTCTAAAAATATCGGTTGCGTCTACCGTTCCTCGATACGTTATTCGCGGCCCGGCTTGCAATCCCACCGCCTGCCGGGAACGTTCCCTGCCGCTTTTCACGTCGCCTTGAAGATCGGGTTGTCGACGAAAACACCGCCCTGAAACCGCACCATGGCATCGCCGGGGTCGGGTTTCGGCGTTGTCTCGGCAATGTGCCGCCGGAAGGCCTCCGCATTGTCTTTGGGTTTCCATCCGAGAAAACCGAGATGCGAATTGTCCCACCAGCCGGCGTCATTGGCAGACGCGCCCCAGACAACGGGGCAGCCGAGGATCGGTGCGCGAAATACCGCTTCGATCAGCGATACGAAATCGTCGTGCGAGAACCAGGTGGACAACATGCGATAATTGGTGGGTTCCGGGGTGCAGGAACCGATGCGCACAAGCGCCGTCTCCTGCCCGAACTTCTCGAAATACATGCGGGCCAGGTTTTCGCCAAAACACTTGGAGACGCCGTAAAGCCCGTCCGGTCGGAAGGGGGCGTCGGGGCCAAGACGCTCCGTCTGGGGATAATAACCGATCGTGTGGTTGGAACTGGCAAAAACGATCCGCGGCTGTCCATGGGCGCGGGCGGCTTCATAGAGATTATAAAGCCCGATGATGTTGCCTTGAACGATCTGTTCGAACGGCTTTTCCACCGATATGCCGCCAAGGTGGATAATCCCGTCGCAACCGGCGACCATGGCATCAACGGCATTCGCGTCCGCCAGGTCGCACTGCACGCATTCCTCGTTCGGGCCTGCCGGGTCTAGCGGAGCAAGATCGGCGAGGCGCAATATCTCGGCCACCGGTGCGAGGCGTTCGCGCATGACGCGGCCCAGCTGGCCTGCCGCACCGGTAACAAGAAGCCGTTTCATCGCAATTCTCCATCAGCATTATACGTCATCGACGCAGTCAGATATGGCAGCGCCTCTTGACCTTGTCATACAGATCGTACAAAAAGCGGATAACATATATTATGTGCCATACGCAACAATCATGAAGGATGAGTTTGATGCTGACCGTCGAAACAAGGCAGGCCGTGAACCCGGAATATGCAAAAACGCTGGATACCGAAGGTCTCCGCCGGCATTTCCTCGCCAGCGACATGTTCCGTTCCGGTGAAATCAGGCTGATCTACACCCATTACGACCGCTTCGTGATGGGCGGCGCCGTGCCTGACGGAAAGCCGCTGACGCTCGACAAGGTGGAGGAAACCAGGACACCTTCCTTCCTCGATCGGCGTGAAATGGGCATCGTCAACATCGGTGAGGCGGGCACGGTCAGCGCCGGCGGCGAAACCTACACGCTGAACCGCGGTGACGTGCTTTATCTCGGTGCCGGCAGCGGCGCGGTGACCTTCGACGGCGCCGGGCGATTCTACATCACCTCGTGCCCGGCGCATCGCAGCCTACCGGCGAAGCTGGTGACGCTGGCGAACAGCAAGGAGGTCAAGCTTGGTGCAACCGAAACCTCCAACAAGCGCACCATCAACCAGTTCATCCATCCGCTGGTCATGGAAAGCTGCCAGCTGGTGCTGGGATATACGACACTGGAGGACGGCTCGGTCTGGAACACCATTCCCTCGCATATTCATGATCGCCGTATGGAGGCCTATCTCTATTTCGGCATGGATGAAAAGTCGCGCGTGCTGCACCTGATGGGCGAGCCGCAGGAGACCCGCCACCTGTTCATTTCAAATGAAGAAGGCGCGATTTCCCCGCCCTGGTCCATTCATTCCGGTGCGGGCATCGGCTCCTACACCTTCATCTGGGCCATGGCCGGCGACAATGTCGACTATACCGACATGGACTTCATTCAGCCGGGAGACTTGAAATGAGGAACCCCTTTTCGCTTCAGGGGCGCAAGGCGCTCGTCACCGGCGCGAATACGGGGCTCGGCCAGGCGATTGCGGTGGGGCTCGCCGCTGCCGGCGCGGACGTCGTCTGCGCCGCCCGTCGTGCGCCGGATGAAACGCTTGCCATCATCGCGAGGGACGGCGGCAAGGCCAGCGCATTGTCTATCGACTTTGCCGATCCGCTGGCGGCAAAAGACAGTTTTGCCGGTGCCGGTTTCGACATTCTCGTCAACAATGCCGGCATCATCCGCCGTGCCGATTCCGTTGAATTTTCCGAGCTGGACTGGGACGAGGTGATGGACGTCAACCTCAAGGCGCTGTTTTTCACCACACAGGCCTTTGCAAAGGAGCTGCTGGCGAACGGCCGCCCCGGCAAGGTCGTCAATATCGCCTCGCTCCTGTCGTTCCAGGGGGGCATTCGTGTGCCGTCCTATACGGCTGCAAAACATGGCGTCGCCGGTCTCACCAAGCTTCTGGCAAATGAGTGGGCGGCGAAGGGCATCAATGTGAATGCGATTGCGCCGGGTTACATCGAAACCAACAATACAGAGGCGCTGCGCGCCGATGCGGCCCGCAACAGGGCCATTCTCGAGCGCATTCCGGCTGGCCGCTGGGGTCATTCAGACGATATAGCCGGGGCGGCGGTTTTCCTTGCTTCGCCGGCGGCGGATTATGTGCATGGCGCCATTCTCAATGTCGATGGCGGCTGGCTGGCGCGCTGAGCCGCCCCCGCCTGTAAAATTCATCATATAACTTGTATGATGAATTGTTGACAAATATACGGCAAGTGGTTTAGGTGACTTTCAGTCATTGAACTTCAAAGGAATACCGATCATGAACCCTGAACAAATCAAAACGGCTCTCGGCTCCGGCCTTCTGTCTTTCCCGGTCACCCATTTCGATTCCGAGGGCCGTTTCGCTGCCGACAGCTACAGGGCCCATGTCGAATGGCTTGCCGGTTACAAGGCGCCGGTGCTGTTTGCCGCAGGCGGCACCGGCGAGTTCTTTTCGCTGAAGCCGGATGAGATTCCGACGATCGTTTCCGCCGCCAAGGAAGTCGCCGGCGAAACCGCCATCGTTTCCGGCTGCGGTTACGGCACTGAAATTGCGGTCGATATCGCCCGCTCCGTCGAAAAGGTCGGCGCCGATGGCATCCTGCTTCTGCCGCATTACCTCATCGATGCGCCGCAGGAAGGGCTTTACGCCCATATCAAGAAGGTGTGTCAGTCGGTCGACATCGGTGTCATGGTCTATAACCGTGACAACTCGGTTCTTCAGGCCGATACGCTGGCGCGGCTGTGCGACGAGTGCCCGAACCTTGTCGGCTTCAAGGACGGCACCGGCGATATCGGCCTCGTTCGCCAGATCACCGCCAAGATGGGGGACCGCCTGATGTATCTCGGCGGAATGCCAACCGCGGAACTGTTCGCCGAAGCCTATCTCGGCGCCGGTTTCACCACCTATTCCTCGGCCGTATTCAACTTCGTGCCCGGCCTTGCCAACGAGTTCTACGCGGCGCTGCGCGCCGGCGAGCGCGCCACCTGCGAGCGCATTCTTGTCGATTTCTTCTATCCGTTCATGGCGATCCGCAACCGCGCCAAGGGTTATGCCGTCTCCGCCATCAAGGCCGGTGTCCGCCTGCAGGGCTTCGATGCCGGTCCGGTGCGTGCGCCGCTGAAGGACCTGACCAATGAGGAAATCGGCATGCTCGAAGCCCTGATCGGCACGCACAAGCGCAAAGCCTGATCACGGCATAGCGGGAGGGGAGCCATGAAAATCACGGCAGTGCGCACGCACCTGCTTGAACACCGGCTGGACACGCCGTTCGAAAGCGCCTCCATGCGTTTCGACCGGCGGGCCCATGTTCTGGTGGAAATCGAATGCGACGACGGGACCGTCGGCTGGGGCGAATGCCTCGGCCCGGCGCGGCCGAACGCCGCCGTGGTCCAGGCCTATTCCGGCTGGCTCATCGGCCAGGACCCTCGCCAGACCGAAAAGATCTGGGCCGTGCTTTATAATGCCCTGCGCGATCAGGGCCAGCGCGGCCTCACTCTTACGGCCCTGTCCGGCATCGATATCGCGTTGTGGGACATCAAGGGCAAGCATTACGGTGCTTCCATCTCGATGCTGCTCGGCGGGCGCTGGCGCGAGAGCGTGCGCGCCTATGCCACTGGCAGCTTCAAGCGTGATGGTGTCGACCGCGTTTCAGACAATGCGTCCGAAATGGCGGAGCGCCGCGCTGACGGCTTCCACGCCTGCAAGATCAAGATCGGCTTCGGCATCGAGGAGGACCTCAGGGTCATAGCCGCGGTTCGAGAGGCGATCGGGCCTGACATGCGGCTGATGATCGATGCCAATCACGGTTATACGGTCACCGAAGCCGTCACGCTTGGCAACCGCGCCGCCGACTATGGCATCGACTGGTTCGAGGAGCCGGTGGTTCCCGAACAGCTCGATGCCTATCAGCGTGTACGGGCAGGGCAGCCGATCCCGGTTGCGGGCGGCGAGACTTGGCACGGGCGTCACGGTATGTGGCAGGCGCTTTCCGCCGATGCCGTGGACATTCTCCAGCCCGATCTCTGCGGATGCGGCGGTTTTTCAGAAACGCAGAAGATTGCCACGCTTGCCACGCTGCACGGCGTGCGCATCGTGCCGCATGTCTGGGGCACCGGCGTACAGATCGCCGCCGCGCTGCAATTCATGGCGGCGATGACGCCTGATCCGGTGCGGGTCAATCCCATCGAACCGATCATGGAATTTGACCGCACCCATAATCCGTTCCGTCAGGCGGTTCTCAGTGAACCTCTCGAAGCGGTGAACGGTATCGTCGCCATTCCCGATGGTCCCGGTCTCGGCATTGAGATCAACCGGGATGCGCTCGTTGAATTCAGGATGCCAGACCCATGAGTGAACTCGTCAGAAAGCTGAGCGGCACCGCGCCGAAACCCGCTTTCCCGAAAGGCGCGGTCGATACGCAGATGCACATGTATCTGCCCGGATATCCCGCCTTGCCGGGTGGCCCCGGCCTTCCGCCGGGCGCCCTGCCGGGACCGGAGGATTATCGTCGCCTCATGCAATGGCTCGGCATAGACCGGGTCATCATCACGCAGGGTAACGCCCATCAGCGAGACAATGGCAATACGCTGGCCTGTGTTGCCGAGATGGGCGAGGCGGCGCGCGCGGTCGTCATCATCGATGCTACCACGAGCGAAAAGGACATGGAGAAGCTTGCCGCCGCGGGTGCGGTCGGCGCGCGTATCATGGATCTGCCGGGTGGCGCGGTGAACCTTTCCCAACTGGAAGCGGTGGACGAGCGGGCGCATGCGGCCGACTGGATGGTGGCGGTACAGTTCGACGGAAACGGTCTTCTCGACCATCTGCCGCGTCTTCAGAAAATCCGCTCGCGCTGGGTGTTCGATCATCACGGCAAGTTCTTCAAGGGCCTCAAAACCGATGGGCCGGAAATGGCGGCGCTTCTGAAACTCATCGACGGCGGCAATCTGTGGTTCAAATTCGCCGGCGTTTATGAAAGCTCCCGCGAAAGCTGGCCGTACGAGGATGTCGCCGCCTTTTCGCGGGTGATCGCGGCGCATGCGCCGGAACGCATCGTCTGGGGCACCAACTGGCCGCATAATTCTGTACGCGAGACGGCTGCCTATCCTGATGATGCCCGCCTTGCGGAACTGACGCTTGGCTGGCTTCCGGATGAGGCGGCGCGTCATCGGGCGCTGGTCGAAAACCCCGAAGAGCTGTTCAAGCTGCCGCCATTCAAGGCGTCATAGGTCAATCCGGGATGGTTGGGGAAGGGAGGCCCCATCATCCTTTTCACATGAAAGGTCTTTGCATGCCGGCCCGGATGGGCGTGAAAAAATCGGCCCGACAAGCCTTGGAGGGGCTGGGCCGTTTCAACAATGGAGGAGGAAAGCATGAAAAAGATTGCAAGCATGATGTGCGTCGCGATGGGGATCGCGCTGTCCGGTGTTTCCGCCATGGCGCAGGAAATCACCCTGCGTTCTGCCGATATTCATCCGGACGGTTATCCCACGGTCGAAGCCGTGAAATATATGGGCGAGCTTCTGGCCGAGCGGACCAATGGCCGTATCAAGATACAGGTCATGAACAATTCCGTTCTTGGCGGCGAAAAGGACACCATCGAGCAGACCCGCTTCGGCGTCATCGACATGAACCGCGTCAATGCCGCGCCTTTCAACAATCTGGTCAAGGAAACCACCGTTCTTGGTCTGCCTTTCCTGTTCCGCTCGACGGAGCACATGCACAATACGGTCGACGGTCCGATTGGTGATGAGGTTCTGGCAGCCTTCGAACCGCACGGTCTCGTCGGTCTCGCCTTTTACGATTCCGGCGCCCGATCCTTCTACACCACCAAAAAGCCCATCGAAAAACTGGCGGATCTGAAGGGGCTCAAAATCCGCGTGCAGCAGTCGGACCTGTGGATTTCGATGATGCAGGCCTTCGGCGCCAACCCGACGCCGATGCCGATGGGCGAGGTCTATTCCTCACTGGAAACCGGTGTCGTCGACGGTGCCGAAAACAACTGGCCATCTTACGAATCCGCCCGTCACTACGAGGTGGCGAAGAACTACTCCCTGACGGAGCATTCTCTGAACCCGGAAATCCTCGTCATTTCGAAGATCTCCTGGGACAAGCTCTCCCCGGAAGACCAGAAGCTGCTGCGCCAGGCGGCCAAGGATTCGGTCGGCAAGATGCGCGAACTGTGGAGCGCCCGCGAAAAGGCATCGGAAGAAAAGGTCCGGGCCGGCGGGGTCAATGTCATCAAGGTCAACAAGGAGGAATTCGCCGCCGCGATGGGTCCGGTCTACGACAAGTTCGTCACCGATCCGAAGATGAAGGACCTTCTGGAACGGGTGAAAGCGGTCAAGTAACGCGAGGGAAACCGGCCTTGGAAACAGGGCCGGTTTTCTTTTGTCGCCGTTGATGCGGGAGGAACAGACAATGCGACACTTCATGCGGGCCATCCGCCCTTTTCTCGGCGCGCTCAGCCACGCGTCGCTTTATATTGCCGGTATCGGCATGATCGCCATGACGCTTATCGTCGGCTGGCAGGTCTTTGCGCGGTATATTCTCAACGATTCACCCAGCTGGTCTGAGCCGCTGTCGCTGCATCTCATGTCGTGGTTCATCATGCTTGGCGCCGCCGTCGGCGTGCGCGAGAGCGTGCATCTGGGGCTCGATATTCTGCGCTACATGATGCCGCCGCGCGTGCAGAAGGGCATGGACCTGACAAGCCTTGCGCTGATCTTCTTCTTCGGTGCCGGCATGGCCTGGTATGGCACCTCGCTTGCCATGGGGACATGGACGGCGACGATCCCGGTTCTCGGCTGGCCGGGCGGGACGGATTTCTTTCCGCTGATCGGCGGCGGTTTCCTTATCGCGCTGTTTGCTGCCGAACGTTTCGTCGATCTTTCCATCGGCGAGGAAATCGCTGCAGACGTGATCGTGCAGGAGGCTGCATAATGGCTTACACCATTCTCTTCGGGGTGTTCACCCTGCTGATGCTGATCGGAACGCCGATCGCGTTCTGCCTCGGCATCGCGTCCTTCGCCACGGTTCTTTATCTCGGCCTGCCGCCTATCGTGGTGTTCCAGCAGATGAATTCCGGCATGAATGTCTTCGCGATGATGGCGATACCGTTCTTCATCTTCGCCGGTGACCTGATGGTGCGCGGCGGCATCGCCCACCGCCTCATCCGCTTCGCGGCAGGCCTCGTGGGGCACCTGCGCGGCGGTCTTGGTCAGGTCAACATCGTGGCTTCGACACTGTTCGGCGGCATTTCCGGCTCGGCCGTGGCCGATGCCTCTGCGGTGGGCGGGCTGATGATCCCGCAGATGGCAAAACGCGGTTACGACAGGGATTACGCCGTCAATGTCACCGTCAACGCCGCCATCATTGCGCTGATGATCCCGCCCTCGCACAACATGATCCTCTATTCGATCGCGGCGGGCGGCAATGTTTCTGTGGCCGATCTCTTCACCGCCGGTATCATTCCGGGCCTGTTGCTTGCCGCAGCGCTGATGGTGACGGCCTATATCGTCGCCCGGCGCAAGGGCTATCCGTCCGAGCCGTTCCCCGGTTTCTCGAAGCTGATGTATTATCTGCTGGCGTCTTTCCCCGGCATCCTGCTGATCGGCATCATCTTCGGCGGCGTGCGTTCGGGCATCTTCACCGCGACGGAGAGTTCCTGCATCGCCGTGCTCTATGCCTTCCTCGTCGCCATGCTGGTCTATCGCGAACTCGACTGGGACGGCTTCGTGGAAGCGGTGATGGGTGCTGTCCGCACCACTGCCATGGTGCTGCTGGTCATCGGCACGGCGGCGTCCTTCGGCTGGCTGATGGCCTTTCTGCAGGTCCAGACGTTGATGATTGCCGCAATCAGCGCGATTTCGGACAACCCGATCATCGTGCTGCTTGTCATCAACATCATCCTGCTGCTGCTCGGCACCTTCATGGACATGGCGCCGATGGTCATCATTTCCACGCCGGTGCTTCTGCCTGTCGTAAAGGCCTTCGGCATCGACCCCGTGCATTTCGGCGTGGTGATGATCCTGAACGCCGGCATCGGTCTCAATACGCCGCCGGTCGGAACGGTGCTCTTCGTCGGCTGCGCGGTGGGCGGCATATCGATACGGGAGGCAATGCGGACGATCTGGCCGTTCTTCGGCGCCAGCATCGCAGTGCTGCTTGCTGTCACCTATATTCCGTCGCTATCCCTGTGGTTGCCGTCACTGTTCCGGTAATTCCAACGCTTTCAAACGAAAAGGCCCCGTTATGCCGGGGCCTTTTCCGTCTCGTCGGCAAGCAGCCTTTGCTGCTCATGCTCGTCAAATGCCATCAGGTTGCCGTGCCTGCTGCGGCGTATCCGGTTCATATGGTCACGCGGGCTTAATCCCAATGTCCGCTTGAACATGCGCGAGAAATAATAGGGGTCGCCATAACCCACCTCCGCCGCCGCTGCCGAGACCGAAAGTCCGGCCTCGAGAAAATGCATGGCACGTTCCATGCGTTTGAACTCCTGATATTTGCGCGGCGTCCGCCCCACCCGCTTCTGGAATTCCCGCAGGAAATAATCGCGATTATAGGGCGCCGCATCGGTGGCCCGCCCGGCAATGTCGGGGTCCAACGGATTGGCGGAAATCATCGTGATCGCCTTCATCACCGCAAGGTCGAGGCCTTCCGTACCCTCCGGCTGAAAACTCGGGCGGTCGACCCAGCCCAGAAACGCGTCATCGATGAAGGCGATCAGAAGCACCATGAAGAGATGATGTTGACCCAGAGTGACGGAGGAAGGAGGCGCGCTCTGCCGGTAGTGGCGCACCAGCGGTTCCAGAAGCGACCAGCGGCTCAGCCGCAGTTTCGGTTTCAGGTCCATCTGCGCGATCAGGTTGTGGCGGCCGTAAATATCGAGCGTGAAATGCTGCGCCACGCCGCGATAGGTGACTGCCTGCTCGTTCCACCCGACAAAGCGTTGCCCTCGGAAAATAAGCATGGCGTCACCGGGCTCCAGTACCCTTGCTTCGCCATCAACGAGATAGTGCCCGCGCCCCTCCAGGCAGATGATGAGATCGTCCACCGGATTGGATTTATCGATCTGCCAGGTGCGCGAATGCTCCATTTTGATCGTCGCGCGCGTCAGGTTGAGGTTGAGCGCCGCAGGCGGAACGGATGACAGAATGCCACCTTCGATTTCGTCCATCTTTTTCCTCGTCTTTGTTAATTCACCTTGGCGCTGAAATTTGGTTTTGTCACCGCATAAATTGCTTTTACGCGCCGTATCAATGAGGGAGGAGATCGGTCGCGGCGAGGAAATACGCTTTATTGCGCCTGCCGCTGGCCGTTCCGGGAGAATCACTTGTACGAAATTGTATTCTGTCAGTCGCGTTCCGCCGGGACGCGGGGAGGAGCATCATGAAATCTCAGCGCTTCCTGGGGCTGGGATATCTGACGCCTTACATCATCGGGCTTTTGGTCTTCACGGCCATTCCGTTCCTTGGCTCGCTCTATCTCAGTTTCACCCGTTATGACTTGATGAGCGATCCCAGCTGGGCAGGGTTTGCCAATTACGAGCGGCTGTTCACCCGCGACCGCACCTTCATGAAATCCCTGAACGTCACCCTGTTCTACGTGTTTCTGACGGTGCCGCTGAAGCTTGCCTTTGCGCTGTTCATCGCGGTAATACTCAATTACAAGTTGCAATTCATCAACTTTTTCCGCACCGCCTTTTACGTGCCGTCCATCCTCGGCGGCTCGATCGCGATTGCGGTTCTGTGGCGCTATATCTTCGCCAGCGAAGGCCTTGCCAATATGGCGCTTGCCGCCGTGGGACTGTCGCCGGTGGACTGGTTCGGAGATCCGGGCAATGCGCTGTTCACCATCACGCTGCTGCGCTGCTGGCAGTTCGGCTCGGCCATGGTGATCTTCCTTGCGGCCCTGCAATCCATCGACAAATCGCTTTACGAAGCAGCCGCCATCGATGGTGCCGGCAAGGTGAGGACCTTCTTCTTCATCACCCTGCCGCTTCTGACGCCGGTGATCTTTTTCAACCTCATCATGCAGATGGTGCAGGCATTCCAGGAGTTCAACGGCCCTTACATCATCACCCAGGGCGGGCCGCTGAAGTCCACCTATCTCCTGCCTCTTTATATCTACGACGAGGCCTTCAAGAAGTTCAACATGGGCTATGCCTCCGCAATCGCCTGGGTGCTCTTCACCATCATCACCGCGCTGACCCTCGTGGCCTTCTGGTCCTCGAAGAAGTGGGTCTATTACGCCGGCGACAAGCGGAACTGATGCCATGACCGATATCGCAACCCTAAACGACATGCAGGCGGCCCGCCGGGCGCGGCTCAGGCTGCTTTCCACCTCGGTCCGCTACGTGCTTCTCTTCGCTGTCGGACTCGTCATGCTCTATCCGCTGATCTGGCTGGTGGGCGCAAGCTTCAAGACCAATTCGGAAATCTTCTCCGGTGCCGGTTTCATCCCGGAAAACCCGACACTGGATGGCTATATCCGCGGCTGGGAAACCTCGACGCCCTACACCTTCGGCCGGTTCTTCTGGAACTCGTTCCTGATCATCCTGCCGAAGGTCATTGGCACGGCGATTTCCTGCACCATGGCGGCCTATGCCTTCGCCCGCTTCGATTTTCCGCTGAAGAAGATCCTGTTCGGCTCGGTCATCGCCATTCTGCTGCTGCCCAATGTCGTCACCCGCATTCCGCAATATATCCTGTTTCGGGATCTCGGCTGGCTGGACAGTTTCCTGCCGCTCTGGGTGCCCTCGGCTTTCGCCGGTGATGCCTTCTTTGTCTTCATGCTGGTGCAGTTCCTGCGCTCGCTGCCCTCGGACATGGAAGAGGCCGCCCGGGTGGACGGCGCCAACAGCCTGCAGACACTGGTCTACATCGTCGTACCGATGCTGGCGCCGGCGCTGATCTCGGTCTGCCTGTTCCAGTTCATGTGGACGATGAACGACTTTCTCGGGCCGCTGATCTACCTGTCCTCGGTCGACAAATATCCGGTGAGCCTGGCGCTCAAACTCTCCATCGACACCACCGAAGCCTTTGAATGGAACCGCATCCTGGCGATGTCGGTGCTGACGATCGCGCCTGCGCTGATCGTTTTCTTCGCGGCGCAACGGTATTTCATTGAAGGGATCTCGTCTGGCGGGGTCAAGGGCTGAAAATGGCAAGCGTTCAACTTAAAAATCTCGAAAAAGTCTATGGCGGCAGCTTCAAGGCGGTGCACGGCATCAATCTCGACGTCGAGGATGGCGAGTTCATGGTGTTCGTCGGCCCTTCGGGCTGCGCCAAATCCACGACGCTGCGCATGGTGGCGGGGCTGGAGGAAATCACCGGTGGTGAAATCCTGATCGGCGATCAGCGCGTCAACGATCTGCCGCCCGGCAAGCGCTCCATTGCCATGGTGTTCCAGAACTATGCGCTTTATCCGCATATGAAGGTGCGCGGCAATCTCGCCTTCGGCCTGAAGATCGCCGGTGTCGCCAAGCCGGAGA
The DNA here is from genome assembly GCF_017357485.1 of Rhizobium sp. ZX09. NCBI lineage: Bacteria > Pseudomonadati > Pseudomonadota > Alphaproteobacteria > Hyphomicrobiales > Rhizobiaceae > Rhizobium > Rhizobium sp. ZX09. The sequence goes on along the minus strand of NZ_CP031364.1, from coordinate 94,007 downwards.
TCGAGAAGGCCATCGACAATGTCGCGCGCATCCTGGAGATCGAGCCGCTGCTCGACCGTCTGCCGAAGCAGCTTTCCGGCGGGCAGGCGCAGCGTGTGGCGCTCGGCCGTGCGCTCATCAAGAAACCGGGTGTGTTTTTGTTCGATGAGCCGCTGTCCAATCTCGACGCCAAGCTTCGTGCTTCGATGCGGGTTCGCATTACCGATCTGCACCGCCAGTTGAAAGCGGAAGGCCTGTCATCGACTGTTATCTACGTCACCCATGACCAGACGGAGGCCATGACCATGGGTGACCGCATCTGCGTCATGCAGGCAGGTCGCATCATGCAGGTCGCGACGCCGAAGGAGCTTTACAACCATCCCGCCAATCTCTTCGTCGCCGGCTTCATCGGCACGCCGGAAATGAACCTCGTGGATGTGGCAATCGAGGGTACTGAATTCGTGATCGCCGGTCAGCGCCTGCCCATCGGCGCGCATCTGGAACAGCGACTATCGGCGAGACCCACGGACGCCGTCATCGGCATCCGTCCGCAGCATCTCTCATTGGCGGAGGCGACCGATGGTCCGGCGCTGCAGGCGAAACTCACCAATGCGGAATTCATGGGCCACGAGGTCTATCTGCACGCCGATCTCGGCGGCCAGAAGGTCGTCAGCGTCGTCGGCGCGGCGGAATTCGAGGTGCTCGGCCGCGATGGTCTTCTGCGCCTGAAGCCGGACCCGGAGAAGCTGCATATTTTCGACAAGGCCGATGGGCGCAACGTTTCGCTGTGAGGAGCGGACGGGCGTGCCTGATTTTTCGAGGAGGAGAAGAACAATGAAGATGATGACCAGAATGATGGTGATGCTTGCCGGTGCCGCTTATGTGGCGATGGCGACCGCACCTGCGGCAGGTGCCGCGGAACTGCGCATGTCATGGTGGGGCGGCGAGAGCCGCCATGTCGCCACCCAGAAAGCGATTGCCGCCTGTGGCGAGAAATACGGCCACACGATCAAGGGCGAGTTCACCGGTTTCGACGGTTATCTCGAAAAACTCACCACCCAGATGGCGGGCAAGACGGAAGCTGATATCGTTCAGGTCAACTGGCCGTGGCTGCCGCTGTTTTCCAAGAATGGCGAAGGTTTTGCCGATCTGCGCCAGCTGAAGCCGCTCGATCTTTCCCAATGGGCCGAGAGCGATCTGGAGGCGGGGTCGATGAACGGCGTGCTGCAGGGGCTTTCCGTTTCCACCACCGGCCGCGTCTTCTTCTTCAATGCCACGACCTTCGAAAAGGCGGGTGTCGAAATTCCGAAGACCTGGGATGAGTTCTTCGCGGCGACGAAGACCATCAAGGAAAAGCTCGGTAAGGACTATTATACCTTCAACGCCGTGAAGGAGACCGCCCAGCTTCTGGTGACGCTGGCCGTTGTGCAGAAAACCGGCAAGGATCTGGTCGATCCCAAGACCAACCGCGTGGCCTGGACGCCGGAGGAACTGGCCGAGGGCATTTCCTTTGTCGGCAAGCTGGTCGAAACCGGATCCATCCGCTCCCAGAAAGAGGAAGCGGCCGATGGCAATGTCAATCTTTATGAAAAGCCGTCCTGGTCTGAAGGCCGCATTGCCGGCTCCTATGAATGGGATTCGACCTATTCAAAATATGCCGATCCCCTGAAGCAGGGGCAGGTTCTGAAACCCGTGCCGATGCTGAAGCTTGCAGACGCGGTGACCGAGGGGGTCTATCGCAAGCCTTCAATGGTGTTCTCGATCTCTAAAAACTCGAAGAACCCGGAAGCAGCGGCGCAGATACTGAACTGCCTGCTGAACGAGCCTGAGGGTATCGACGCACTCGGCACCTCGCGTGGTTTGCCGGCATCCAAGGCTGCGGCTGCACGTCTGGGCGACAAGGGCGAGCCGGAAGTGCGAGCCGCCAATGCCATCGTCATGGCCGCATCCGGGCCGGTGGTATCGCCCTTCAACGAACATCCGGAAATCCGCTCGGCCTTCGTCGATACGCTGGAAGAATATGCCTATGGCCAGCTGACGGCGGAGGATGCGGCCGAGCAGATCGTCGATTCCACCAATGATGTTCTGGCGAAGTTCGATTGACGGCAATCGCCCGCCGCCGCGTCCGTGGCGGCGGGCTCACTGACCGGCTGCCGGAACATGCGAGGCATGTCCGCCAGGGCCTGGCCGGATAGGGACGAAAGACGGGAAATGAACATGAACGAACCCCTTATCATCGCGTCTTCAGCGCGAACGGCAGCGCTTTGCCTCGCCGCACCCGGCGCTCGCCATTTCCTTCCGGCGAGGACGGAGTGGCGTTTGTCGTCGACGGAAGGCGACGAGCGGCGCGGCGAAACTGCGGCGGTGGTGACGCTGCTGCATGATCTCTTCCCGGATACCTGCTATCTGTTCGAGGCCGAGGGGTTCGCAGCGCTGGAGTTCAGAACCAGCCCTTGCGCCGGGCTTGTGGAGGCTGCGGCGTTCTCCCTGGCGCCGGATGTCGCGCTCGATGATGAAGAGGGCGCGCGTGCCAATGCCGAGGCGCTGGAAAGGGCGGTGGCTGCGGTGCCGCATGGCGGCACATTGCAGCTTGCGGCCGGTCTCTGGACGTCCTTCCCTGTCCGCCTCAAAAGCAACATGACCTTCCATCTTGCCGAGGGAGCCGTGCTGCGCGCCCCTTCGAGCCGCAAAGGGTGGCCGATCCTGCCGGCACGCGATGATGCGGGCCATATCCTCGGAAGCTGGGAGGGCCTGCCGGATGCCTGTTTCGCCGCGCCGGTTCATGCCATCGGGACAGATAATCTCATCATCGAGGGCAGGGGCGTTCTCGATGGTTCGGGCGACAGGGGTGACTGGTGGAGCTGGCCAAAAGAAACTCGCGACGGCGCGCGGCGGCCGCGCGGCCTGCATCTCGTTTCCTGCCGCAAAATCCAGCTTCTCGGCTTTACGATAAAAAACGCCGCCTCATGGACAATCCATCCGCAGGGCTGCGAAGACTTGATCGCTGCCGGCCTCACCATCAACGCGCCGCATGACAGCCCGAACACTGATGGTTTCAATCCTGAAAGCTGCCGCAACGTCACGATATCGGGCGTTCGTTTTTCGGTCGGAGACGATTGCATCGCCGTAAAGGCAGGAAAGCGCGGCCCGGATGGCGAGGATGATCATCTCGCGGAAACCCGTGGCATTCGTGTGCGCCATTGTCTGATGGAGCGCGGCCATGGCGGGCTGGTGATCGGCTCGGAAATGTCCGGCGGCGTGCATGACGTATCTGTGGAGGATTGCGACATGGTCGGCACGGATCGCGGCCTGCGCCTCAAGACGCGGCGTGGACGGGGCGGCATCGTCAGCAATATCGCCATGCGCCGGGTGCTGCTGGACGGCGTGCAAACCGCGCTTTCCGCCAATGCACACTATCATTGCGATGCTGATGGACATGACGAACGGGTACAGTCGCGGCAGCCGGCGCCGATCGACAAGGGCACGCCATTCATCGATGGAATTACCGTGGAAGATGTCGAAATACGCAATCTCGCCCATGCTGCGGGCGTCTTTCTCGGCCTTCCCGAAGCACCCATCCGCAATGTCGCCATCCGCAATCTCACCATCGTCTCGCGCGATCCATCGGCCATCGCCGCACCTCCCATCATGGCTGACCGGGTTCGTCCCATGCGCCATGAGGCGATTGTTGTCGAGCAGACACATATAGTCTGCGACGATCCTGCCATGCTGAGCGACGCTTCCATTTCCACTGTTTCAGATCGCGATTGAGAAAATCCATGAAAGCCACTGAATATTTTGAGCAATTCTGCAGTCGTTATAGGCATTACAAGGGCGGCAGCTGGTGTTATGAGGATGGATGCATCTACCGCGGCCTGCAGCAGCTGTCCGAGGCCACCGGAGAGGCGCGCTGGAGCGACCATCTGCACCGGCTCGCCGATGTGCAGATAGCGACCGACGGCGCACTCGCCGGTTACGATCCGCAGGAATATAATATCGACCATATTCTTGCCGGCCGTATCCTCTTTCCCCTTTCGGAAGAAACGGGCGACCCACGGTATCTTGCTGCCTCGGAGCATCTGGCGGGGCAGCTACGCAGCCATCCACGCATCGCCTGCGGCAATTACTGGCACAAGAAACGCTATCCGCATCAGGTTTGGCTGGACGGTCTCTATATGGGTCTTCCGTTCCAGATTGAATATGCGCAGGCAACGGGGCGGCCCGAACTGATCGACGACGCGCTGAGGCAGTTTTCAACGGCACTTGCCCTGACGGCGGATACCGGCGGGCTCTATGTTCATGGCTACGATGAAAGCCGCACCCAGCGCTGGGCCGATCCGCAGACCGGCAAATCGCCGGCCGTCTGGGCCCGTGCGGTCGGCTGGCTGGCCATGGCTCTGGTGGATGCGCTCACGATCCTACCCGATGATGGCCGGACAAATGAATTGCGACAGAGCACACGGCGCCTCCTGGCTGAGATCGTCGCACGCCAGACAGGCACCGGTCTGTGGATGCAGGTTCTCGATAATTCGGATCTGGAGGGCAATTACGAGGAGACATCCGCCTCCGCAATGTTCTCCTATGCGCTGCTGCGTGCGGTCCGTCTTGGGCTGTTGCAGGGAGAGGCGGCGGGCGCGGCTTTGTCCGCAGGTCGTCGCGCGCTTTCGGCTCTGCTGGAGACCCGGCTTCTGGCGGGCGAAGACGGTGTCACTCGTCTTGCCGGCATCGTACACGTCGCTGGACTTGGTGGTTTCGAGGGCAATTATCGCGACGGCTCGCCGGAATATTATCTGACCGAGCCAGTGGTTAGCGATGACGCCAAGGGAGTGGGTCCCCTGATGATGGCCTTTGCCGAAAATCTCCTGCTGGTCTGATGTGCCACCACCTCGATGAGGAGGATAGTTAGAGCGGGACACCCCGGGATTTGGCCCGGTTGCGACGCTATCGGCGGATCAGGCCCGCCTCCGGCGCTTCACCGTCAAGCCGTGCTTTTTTCGATGAAGCGGATGGCGTCGCCGACGGTCAGGATCGTATTTGCGGCGGAATCCGGAATCTCCACCGCGAATTCCTCTTCGATCTCCATGACCACCTGAACTATTTCCAGAGAGTCTGCCCCGAGATCGTCGGCAAAACTGGCATCGTCCACGACGGCGGCAGGGTCTGCGCCAAGCTGGTCCACGATGATTTTTCTGATACGTTCGGCAATTGTGGGCATGAGAAGGCTCCGCGAGAGTGGTTGTCGCCGAACCTGCCCCATGGACATTGCCGGAACTTGTTCTTGCAAAATCACACATTTGCAGGAACAACACGGCTGTGCCACGGGGTCGAAACATCGATGACATCCGGACGTAGCACGCCTATCTCCGCTGCGAAAGGGTGCCGGCCTCGAGCCCATGTCCGGAAAAATTCGCGGCGACTGCAAGATTAAACGGTTTGTGACTGGAAGCGGAGAACCGGGACGCGGTAAAGCTGGTTTCCATTGAACAATTGCCGCTATCTCATTGAGCATCAACGCCATGGCCCCATCATCCCCGGAACGCTTCATCTTGCTTGACGGCATAAGGGGCGTGGCTGCGCTCTTTATCGTCCATCGCCATGCCGAGCAGTTTTTCGGCAGGGATCCGGCCTCGAGCTATCTTGCCGTTGATCTGTTTTTTGCTCTCAGCGGCTTCGTGCTCGCTCACGCCTATGGCGTCAGATTGCGTGACGGGGCTATCACGCCCGGCTTTTTCATGAAGGCGCGCTTCGCCCGGCTTTATCCGCTTTATGTGCTGGCACTGGCGTTGATGGTGGCCTATTTCATCTGCCTTTATTTGCTGGGTCTGCCGACGCCGATCGACGATCTGCATCGTCTCATCGATCCCGGTGAACTGGCCTTTGCGCTGGTGACGGGGCTTCTCTTTCTGCCGGCGCCTTTCACGTTGACCCTCAATGGCGCGCTGTTTCTCGTCAGCCCGGCGTGGTCGCTTTTCAACGAACTGGTGGTGAACGTGGTCTATGCCCGCTGGGGCGTGCGGGCGACGGTGAAACAGATCGCAGCCGTCATTGTTGCCAGCGCCATTGTACTGGTGGTGGCCGCCGCCGCGTCTGGAAAGCTGCATCTCGGTTTCCGTTGGCATGAAATGTATGCCGGCATGGGCCGGGTATTCTTTTCGTTTTTCGCCGGCGTGCTGGTTTACCGGTTCCGCAACCGTGTGCCGGAGCTGAAGCCCGTCCAGGCCGCGCTGTGTCTGGTGCTCGTCTGTGTTATCCTTGCCGTGCCCGTATCACGCGAAGTCCGGCCCTTCTTCGACCTCGCAATCGTCCTGCTCCTCTGGCCGCTGCTGCTGTTCGTGGCCAGCCGAACGGTGCCGGGCCCCATGGTGAGCGCACTGTCGGGGTTTCTTGGTACGGCGTCTTACGCCGTCTATGTCCTGCATATTCCGCTTCTGGCGTGGACGGAGTTTTTGGTCCCGTCCATCACGCAGCAGAATATCGCCCTGCCGGCCGGCGTCCTGTTTCTCATCGGCACGACGTGGATTTCATGGTGGCTGACGGTCCGTTACGATCAGCCCGTTCAGAAATGGGTGAAAAACCGTCTGCGGAAACGCGCAGAAACCCGCCAGCCCGTCTAGTCGAAACAAGCGGGCCTGAAATTCAGTAGTGGGCAAAGATAGGCGCGGTCAGCACAAAGGCGGCCACAAGGCTGATGATCGTCAGTTTCGCCGCTCGCATGCGGCGCATTCTGCGGCCGCTCCAGTCATACGTCATACTCTCTCTCCACGCAGACGCAAACTCGCCGGTATGAAACCCGCTGACGTCGAGGCCTGTCCCGGCCTTCAGCGCGCATGTTCCATCCGCCACCTTCGTGCCGCCTGATCCGCGCACGGAGGTATCCATTTCAGTGTTGCCTGATATACATCATTTGCCAAGCCGTTATTTTCATCGGTGATTTTGAAGGCCTGGTTTCCCTGTCGTCATGGATGGAAGAGCGCCGTTATCGGTAAAGAGGCGGCAGCCCCTGGATCGCGTAACGTGGCAACGGTTTCCATGATTTACTGCGTTCATGTTTATGAACGCCAAAAAGAAAGCGCATTTCCTTCGAAAGCTCGGCAGGGTCGGTCAGCCCGCCTTGAAACAGCTGGATCACCTTTCGGGCGGCATTGTTGTAAAGCATGACCTCCTCGTCCATGGTGTGCCGGTCATAACCGAGGTCTGCCAGCACCGACTGGAGCATCTTGAGGTCCTGTGACGAAATGATGCAATTTTCATATGCGGAAGACATCACGTCCTCCTTTCTATGGGGTTCACCAAAACTGTGGTGTCTCGCGTCGCTGCGGACGTCATGCGACGCCGCTTCCGTGCATCCGAGGGACAGGCCGTCCCATTAAAGCGTCGCGCCTTGGACATTCATGTCGTGTGGGTCCGTATCGTTCCTGCGGGTCAACGACATGGGCAGGACGAGGGCTTCAGCGGCCGTCGTAAAGCGGCGGTAACGCCCTTTTCAGTGATTGGAAGGGTGCGCCCATTAGGCGGAATAGGCAAGTTAATTCCGTCGCAGTCGGCGGCAGTCGTGCATATTTATCTTCGGCTGCTCACGGCAACAAAAAAGGCCGGGGCAATATTGCACCGACCTTCCTCATATCGCTCTCAACACCAGTGCCAGTACATCCGTGGTCAAAAGTCTGAAGCGACTAAAACAACTGCGAACGACGATTTCATTCGCGCTCACCAGCAGTTGCTATGAGAGATATATAGAAGAGCAATATGGCCAAAACAAGTCCGGTCTCCCAGACGAGAGATTTATCGTCGTGACCTGCGCGCCGACACCGTGCCCTACTTCTTCTTGCCATCCGCTGTCGTGGCGTTTGCGAACTTCACCTGCGAACCGGCTGGCGCCGCGGCGGGTGTTTTTGTCTTGTCCTTCTTCGGCTTGCGGATTTCCTTGTTACTGCGCAACTGACCCTTTGCCATGGTGTCGTCCTCCTGCGTTGACCGGGTGATGTAAAAGCGCCCGCTATCTGTTACCGGATCGTTTCTTTGCGGGCACCGGATCGGCGGCGACAACCGCCGCTTCCTGTGCCTCGCGAAGCTGGCGAAGGCGTTCCGTCTTGCGGGCGCGCTGGTCGGCTTCGGCGTTGATGATCTGCTTTGCCGCGCTGTCGGTCAATGATGCTTTGTCCTGAGCGGACAGTTTACCGGGCTTGAAAAAAACTTCTTTCGTGGCGGCCATGGCAGTCTCCTTCGCGGAAGTGCGGTGTAGGGCGTTTACCGGGTACGGGCGGCCTTTTTGGGCGCTGGCAGCAGCCCTTCGCGCTGCATCTTCTTTTTCTCCAGCTTGCGGTGGCGGCGTACGGCTTCGGCTTCTTCGCGAACACGCTTTTCCGACGGCTTTTCATAGGATTCGCGGGCGCGCATCTCGCGGAAAATGCCTTCACGCTGCATTCTCTTTTTCAGGACGCGAAGGGCCTGTTCAACATTGTTGTCTCTGACGAGTACCTGCAAGACTATCTCCTTTAAGCGGCCAATGCCGCTACTTTCTGATTTTGATCGTGTTCAGGTTGATCCAGCTTGATCCGGTTTCGCGTGGCGAGAGGCTTTCGCCTTTGCCTAGCCGCGAGGCCGTCGACATCGATGCATCTATCTCATCGAGTGCGACGCTGCGCTCAAAATTCTCGTGCTGGAAACGCACCCTGTAACGAACCGTTCCCTGGGCTTCGGGCATGACTGACACGATCCGGCCGGGACCACCGGGCTGTGCATTGCCAAGGACGCCGGACTTCAAAAAGACGGTGTCACCGCAATGATAGGAATTTTTACGCATGAGGACCTCCATGGCCCAAAAACAAAAGGCCGGGCTTTAACCCGACCTCTCACAGTCATCGGCAAGCGCAGCCAGTACATCCGTGGTCTGCGGTGCCAAAATGACGAATATCAAGCTGCCTGAAGGTTGTCGGCAGAGCTCTTTCCGGACCGACGGTCCTGGACGATCTCGTAGCTGATCTTCTGGCCGTCGTTCAGAGAACGCATGCCAGCGCGCTCGACAGCGGAAATGTGAACGAAAACGTCCGTGCCGCCATTGTCAGGCTGAATGAAGCCGAAGCCCTTGGTGGCGTTAAACCACTTTACAGTACCAGTGTTCATAACGATTTCCTTTCGTAGAATCGTTGTGGTTCCCGCGATACCTTGCGGGATAAGATCGATTATTTGAGAGGAAATCCGACGGGGAACAGTCTGTTCCAGAACGACGTCACAAGCAATGGTCGATAAGGCAAATATAAGCTCAATTTTCGATTTTGCAATGACCACTGTGAAGAAACAGGTATTTCGCGACCGTTCGGGGGCTAAGTTACTGTTAATGCGCCGAAATATAATAAATGTATGATATTTCGGCGCAAATGGTCATCAGCCGGCGCCAGGCGTGACGTCCTTGCTGTCGCCATCCGGCAGGCTTCCTGCGCCTGGTGTCTTTTCATGGTCGGTCAGGGAAGGTTTGGCGTGCGGACCTGCAGGAGGAATGTCGCTGGCCTTCGAAGCCCTGTTGTCGTCATTTTTCGTCTTTTGCTCTTGCGTCATGGCGTTCTCCTTCTGACAGGGAAACGCCGACGGCAGGACGAGGTTCCGTAACCGTGCAAGGGCGCGGGCGGGCGTGATCGGTCAGCGGCGGGAGCGCGGCTTCTTCTCTTCCCGATTCATGTCGCGCCCCACCCATTTGAAGAATACGACGAGGCTGACGCCGATGATGATGAGCGGAACGATGGATTGCAAACTGGACATGACTCACTCTTTCTTCCCCCGGCAATCAATTTACCGGTATGGAAGGAGTGCGTAATCTGCGGAATATCGCCCGTTCTTTTTGGTGGTTGCCCGTGGCGGATGGCACCACGGGCTGAGGCAGCTAGAGGGGCAGGGATTTCACCGGCTGGGAGCCGCCTTCCAGCGCACTTTTCAGTGCCGCCACGCCTGTCAGAACCGACATGGCGCCAGCGCGCGAACCAGCCCGCTGCCGCAGCCGGTCGTTGGAGCCGGGCTTGAAGATCATGTCGCGCATGCGGTTGTCGCCGCCATAATGGCCGCCCGGCTCATGCGGCACCCAGATGTGCTCGACGCCGCCACCGAAGCTCTTCACCAGCAGGATTTCATCGGCCGGCGGCTCCGTCCAGGGCTGCTTTTCATATTGGCGCATCTCGATGCGACCCTTGTGGCCGTTGAAGGCGATGTGGTGACCCTCTATCGGCATGTAGGTGTTGAGTGAATAGGAAACCTGCACGCCGCTGGCATAACGGATCGAAGCGCTCATGGTATCGGGAATGTCGATGTCCTCCCGGAAAACGCAGGCATCACGCATGTATCCGTCAATGCTTGACGGGTCCTCGTAGAGCGCATCGAGGAAAGGATCGGCGCCGAGGTCCATGAAATAATCACACTCATTCTTGTGCGGACAGGTGCGACAGCGCGTTCCGCGGAACGGGCCGTTCTTGCCATAATGCAGCAATTGCCCGAAGCCCTTCACCTCGACGGGATCGGAGTCGAGATACCAGTTAAGGAGGTCGAAATGGTGCGTGGCCTTGTGCACGAACAGGCTGCCGGAGTGTTCTGTGAAGGCGTGCCACCGGCGGAAATAATCCGCGCCGTGCTGGTTATCGAGATACCAGTGGAAATCCACCGAGGTAACGGTGCCGATGGCGCCTTCGTCGATCAGTTCCTTGATGCGGGCTGCGGTGGGAGAGAAGCGATAATTGAAGGAGACATCGACCCGGCGGCCGCTTTTGGCCTCGGCTGCGCGAATCCGGTCAATCTTTTCGGGGGTGGTGGTCATCGGCTTTTCGCTGATGACGTCTGCCCCGCCTTCCAGCGCGCGGATGATGATGTCGTCATGCGTATCGTCGGGCGTGCAGACGATCACCAGCTCCGGGCGCTGCTCTTCCATCATCCGGTCGAAATCGTCGTAAAGCGGTGCGCTCGATCCCATCATGGCGCGGGCGCGCTCGGCGCGCATCAGGTTCAGGTCGCAAATGCCGACGAGTTCGACATAGTCGCTCCAGCCGGCCAGCAATTCGCGGCCCCACATGGTGGTGCCACGATTGCCGGTGCCGACCAGCGCATAGCGTTTGCGTTTCACCCTTTCAGGCATTGTCTCTCTCCCGGATCTATCAACAAACAGTCTTGAAACGCTCGACCACGGTGGCGAGGACCTCGTCCACCGGGCGCGCCTGCCAGCGATGCGAAAAGATTTCCACTTCCTGCGGGCCGTGGAAGCCCGCAGCCTCGATCATGGCGCGAAATGCCTTGAGGTCAATCACACCATCTCCCATCATGCCGCGATCGTTGAGCGGGTCAGTGGTCGGCACCAGCCAGTCGCAGATGTGATGGGCGAGAATTTGGCCATTCCTGCCGGCCCGCGCCACCTGCTCCTCCAGTTCCGGGTCCCACCAGACATGATAGACATCGATGGCCACGCCGGTGCCGGCACCCAGCCGGTCACAGAGGTCGAGCGATTGTTTCAGCGTGTTGATGCAGGCGCGGTCCGCGGCATAGAAAGGATGCAGCGGTTCAATGGCGAGCGGCACGCCGGCAGCCCGCGCATAAGGAAGAAGTTCTGCCATGCCGTCCTCCACCATCTGCCGCGCACCTTTCAGATCGCGCGAACCGGTGGGCAGGCCGCCCACGACAAGCACAAGGCAGTCGGCCTTCATGGCGGCGGCCTCATCGACGGCGCGCTTATTGTCCTCGATGGCGAGACGTCGGCCTTCAGCGTCAGGAGCCGGGAAAAAACCGCCGCGGCAATGACCGGACAGGCGCAGGCCGTTCCGCTCAACGATGCGGGCGGCTTCCGCAAGGCCGATACCGTTCACCTGCTCGCGCCACGGTGAGATGGTGGTGATGCCATGGGCGAGGCAGGCATCCACGATGGCTCCGAAATTTGCGCCTTGCCGCACGGTCGCGAAATTGATGGAAAGGCCTTCAAGGCTCATCTTCTATCCTCCCTCGTTCTGCTTCAGCTGATACCCCGGACGGCGAGAAATGCCTTCATCCGGTGCGTCGCCAGGTCAGGTTCAGCCAGCACGTTGGCCTTGTCCGCCAGCCGGAAAAGCTCGGCGAAATGCTGCGTGGAACGGGTGCTTTCCTGGCCGCCGACCATGGTGAAATGATCCTGCAATCCGTTGAGATAGGCGAGGAACACCACGCCGGTCTTGTAGAAGCGGGTGGGCGCCTTGAAGATGTGGCGTGAAAGCGCCACCGTCGGCTCCAGAATATCGAAGAACTCATTGTCGGCACCGCGCATCAGGCTGGCCAGCGCCTTGGACGCAGCGGGAGCGATGGCGTCGAAAATGCCGAGCAGGGCGTCCGAATGACCCTTCTCGTCACCGGCGATCAATTCGGCATAATTGAAATCGTCGCCGGTATACATGCGCACGCCAGCGGGCAGGCGGCGGCGCATGGCAATTTCCTTTTCCTTGGAGAGAAGTGAAATCTTGATGCCGTCGATCTTGTCGGCATTCTCCTCGATCATGACAAGGCAGGTGTCCATGGCGGTCATATGGTCGCCCGAACCCCAGTAGCCCTCGAGCGCCGGGTCGAACATTTCGCCCAGCCAGTGGATCACCACTTTCTGCTCGGCGCGGGAAAGTACCCTGGTGTAGGTCTTGAGGTAATCATCGGGCGAACGGGCGGCGGCGGCGAGCGCGCGGCTGGCCATCAGGATAACGCGCCCGCCTTCTCCCTGAACAAAATCAAGCTGTTCGAGGTAAGAGTGGACAATCTGGTTCAGATCGTAACCGCTGCCGTTCAGATGATCGGTGCCCACCCCGCAGGCAATCAGCGCATCCTTGCGGCTGGCGGCTTCCTTGAGCGAACGGGAGATCAGCTCCTGGGCCTGCGGCCATGCCAGCCCCATGCCGCGCTGAGCCGTGTCCATCGCTTCCGCGACCCCGAGGCCGAGGTCCCAAAGGCGATGACGGAACCGCAAGGTCGCGTCCCAATCGATCGCGGGGGTCAGCCACGGGTCGTTGTCGGCAAGCGGATCGGCCACCACGTGGGCGGCTGCGAAAGCGACGCGGTTGAAATCGGCGGCACTTCGTTTTTCAACCGCGACCGGCGTGCCGGATAATCTGTAGACCTCGATGCTGCGGTCGTCCTTCGGAAGCTTGAGTTCACTCATGTCAGCCTCCTCAGGAAAGGGCGGGAACGTCGAGCCAGCGGCGTTCCTTCCATGATTTCAGCCCCAGCTCGGCAAGCTGCACGCCCTTCACGCCTTCCATCAGGCCATAAGGCCACGGGTCGTTATCGACGAGGTGGCGCACGAACATTTCCCACTGCGCCTTGAAGCCGTTGTCATAGACGACATTGTCAGGCACTTCCTGCCAGGTCTTGTAGAAGTCGATGGTCTGCGGCTGGTCGGGGTTCCATACCGGCTTCGGCGTGTTGGTGCGGTGCTGGGTGAAGCACTTCGTCAGGCCAGCGACGGCCGAGCCGTGGGTGCCGTCCACCTGGAAGGTGACGAGATCGTCACGGCGCACCCGTACCGCCCATGAAGAGTTGATGTGGGCGATAATTCCGCCCTCCAGTTCGAAGGTGGCGTAGGCGGCGTCGTCCGCATCCGCCTTATAGGCTTTGCCCTGTTCATCGAAACGCTCCGGAATGTGCGTCGCTCCGAGGCAGCTCACGGATTTCACCGGTCCGAACAGATTGTCGAGCACATAACGCCAGTGGCAAAGCATATCGAGAATGATGCCGCCGCCATCCTTCAGGCGGTAGTTCCATGAGGGGCGTTGCGCTGGCTGCCAGTCGCCCTCGAAGACCCAGTAACCGAACTCGCCCCGCACGGAGAGAATCTTGCCGAAGAAGCCGCTGTCGCGCAGCATGGCGAGCTTGCGAAGGCCGGGCAGGAACAGCTTGTCCTGCACCACGCCGTGCTTGATGCCCGCACTTTCGGCCAGGCGGGCAATCGCCAGCGCCTCATCCATCGTGTCCGAAATCGGTTTTTCGCAATAGACGTTCTTACCGGCCTTGATGGCTTTTTCCAAAAGGCTGCCACGCATCTGTGTCGTTCCAGCGTCGAAGAAAAGTGTGTCGTCAGGGTTGGCGAGAGCGGCATCAATATCGGTCGTCCAGCGCGCGACATTATGCTTTTTGGCGATTTCCTCGATCTTCGCGCCGTTGCGGCCGACGAGAATGGGATCGAGCATCACCCTTTCACCGTTCTTCAAAAGCACGCCGCCCTGATCGCGAATGGCGAGAACGGAGCGCACGAGATGCTGGTTGTAACCCATGCGGCCGGTGATGCCGTGCATGATGACGCCGATACGTTTCATGAATTTCCTCCCAAGGCGACCTTTTCCCGCAAGGCCGCTTCCGTCAAACATGGTAATTTGTAACCATTTGGTTATTTGTGATCGCGAAGAACACGATCTGTCAAGGTGTTTTTTGACAGGAGAAATTGATGAGGTTTGAAGGCTCGCCCTTGCAGTTATTCGCTGCGCCGCAAAAGAAAATGACGTGCTTCGCGGATGCGAATGGCGCGTCATCGCTGTAGTTAAACAGGAATCTGGTTTGGCTCGTTCAGACCCGCCGCACTGCAGCAAGCAACGTGTCGACGATGTGCTGGCCCCATCGCTCCAGCTCGGCAGGGTCTGTCAGGTCGCGCTGGAAGATCGTTGACAGGGTGAACCTGTTCGACAGGTAGAAGGCGCCGAGCGAAGCGATGGTCAGATAAACGTCGATCGGGTCGAGGCCGTCACGGAATTCGCCGGCGTCGCTGCCACGCCGCAGCACGTCCTCAAGCTCGGAAATGAAATTTGAGTGCATCGCTGTGATCGTCGGTGATTGCCTGAGATACCGGGCTTTATTGAGGTTTTCCGTGGCGAGGATGCTCAGGAATTCGGGGTGGTCGAGAAAGTAGTGCCAGGTGAAAAGCGCAAGTTCCCGCAAGCCCTCGGACGGGGCCTTACGGGCCAGATCAAGCCGTCTTTCAGTGTGGCGGATATGGCGGTAGGCGTCTTCCAGAACGGCGAGATAAAGCGCATCCTTGTCGCCGAAATAATGGTAGATCATCCTCTTGTTGGTCCCGGCGCGGCGGGCGACGACATCGATTCTGGCCCCCGCCAGCCCTTTGGCGGCCACCTCGCGGCGGGCAGCTTCAAGAATGGCGGCGCGGGTTCTTTCCGGGTTTCGCACCTGGGTCGTGGCCCGTTTGCGCTTTGGCGGCGGCGTTTTCTCCACGGCCGGATCGGGGCCCGGATCGGACGGCTGGTTCTTAGTCGTTTCTTCCATTTCGGCACCCGCTTGACAATGTTCGCGATCGGTGTTCCCATGTAACCAATTAGTTATAAAACGGCAAGTGTCGTTTGCGTTCATCATCAATTGGCAGTCAATAGGGAGGAGTTGCCAATGCCCGTGATGCTTCAGAGGAGAACTGTGCTTTCGGCAGGGCTTGCGGCCCTGTCGCTTGCAGCATTGGGAGGTGGTTCGGCGCAGGCGCAGGCTGCGCGCCTTCGCATGTTGTGGTGGGGGTCGCAGGAGCGTGCCGATCGCACCAACAAGGCGATAGCAGCCTACAAGCAGGTGAAGCCCGATCTCGACATCGCCGGGGAATTCGCCGGCTGGAGCGATTATTGGCCCCGCCTTGCAACGCAGGTGGCGGGCCGCAATGCGCCCGATCTGATCCAGATGGATTATCGTTACATCTTCGAATATGGCCGGCGCGGCGCGCTGGCGCCGCTGGATGATTACATCGGCAAGGGCTTGAAGATCGAGGATTTCGGCAAGATGAACATCGATTCCGGCAGGGTCGATGGCAAGCTTTACGGCATCAATCTGGGGGTCAATTCCAGCGCCGTCTTCTTTGACAGGGCGGCCTGGGAAAAATCCGGCGCGACACCGCCGGCCATCGGCCAGACTTGGGAGGAGTTTGCCGAAAATGCCGCCAAGCTCAGCAAGAACAAGCCGAAACCCGGTTATTACGCCACAGCCGATGCGAGCGGTGTGGAGCCGAGCTTTGAAAACTGGCTGCGCCAGAACGGCAAGTCACTCTACACGCAGGATGGCGGCATCGGCTTCGATCCGACCGACGCGACCAAGTGGTTCACGCTCTGGGCGGATCTGCGCAAGAGTGGTGCCTGCGTGCCCGCCGATGTGCAGGCGCTCGACCAGCTCAATATCGAAACCAACCCTTTGACGACGGGCAAAGCGGCAACCGCATTTGCCCATTCCAACCAGTTCGTCGGGTATCAGAAGCTCAACAAGGCCAAACTTGCCATCAGCTCCTATCCGAAGAGCACGAAGGACGGCCCCTCCGGCCACTACCTTAAACCTTCCATGCTCATCAGCGTCGCCAATGGCAGTGCCGGTATCGAACAGGCCGTCGGGTTTATCAATTTCCTCGTCGCCGAGCCGGAAGGCATCGATATTCTCGGCGTGGAGCGCGGCGTTCCGGCGTCGGAATCCATGCGCAACGCGCTGACCCCGAAACTCGATGAAGTCAGCAAGAGCATGGTGGAATATATCGCCGAAATTACACCCGGCGTCGGCGATCTGCCGCCGGCGCCACCTCCGGGTGCGGGCGAATTCGCCTTTGTCCTGAAACGCACGGCGGAAGAAGTCGGCTTCGGCAAGATCACCCCGGAAGAAGGCGGTGACCGCCTCGTCAAGGAATCCGAAACCGTTATCAAACGGAAGTGATGGTTTATGGCCTTTCGATCTGAAACTCTTGTGGGGGAGAGCCGTGGCGCGGCTCTCCCGAAACGGGGCGGCCTGAAGCGGATCTTCGACCGCAACATTCACGCCTACCTGTTTCTCCTGCCCTGGCTGATCGGCTTTTTCGGCCTCACGCTGGGCCCGGCGCTTGCGTCGCTTTATCTGTCCTTCACCAACTACGACCTGTTGCAGTCGCCGGACTGGGTGGGTGCGGCCAATTATGTGCGCATCGCCACGGCCGACCCGAAGTTTGCCGCCGCCATGCAGGTCACCTTCACCTATGTGCTGCTGTCGGTGCCGCTGAAGCTGATTTTCGCGCTGCTGGTGGCGCTCGCCTTCAACCGCGGCATCCGCGGCCTCACCCTCTATCGGGCGATTTTCTATCTGCCGTCCTTGTTGGGCTCCAGCGTCGCGATTGCCGTTCTCTGGCGTCAGCTTTTCGCCTCTGACGGTCTCGTCAACATGATACTCTGGCAGGCCTTTGGTTATGAAGGGCCGAGCTGGATTTCCAATCCGGATTATTCGATCTACACGCTGGTCATCCTGTCGGTCTGGCAGTTCGGTTCGCCGATGATCATTTTCCTCGCAGGTCTAAGGCAAATTCCGCAGGACATGTATGAGGCCGCCGAAATCGATGGCGCAAGCAAGGTGCGGCAGTTCTTCCGCATTACGCTGCCGCTTCTGACGCCCGTCATCTTCTTCAATGCCGTGATCCAGACGATCGACGCCTTCAAGGCCTTCACGCCCGCCTTCATCATTTCCGAAGGCACCGGCGGGCCGATCAATTCGACACTGTTCTACACGCTCTATCTTTACCAGGAAGCCTTTGGTTTCTTCCGCATGGGTTATGCCTCGGCGCTTGCCTGGATCCTGGTGATCATCATCTCGCTGTTCACGGCCTTCTCGTTCCTCAGCGCAAAATACTGGGTGCATTACGATGACTGACGCTGTTACCGCTCCCCGGCCGGGACAAGGCCCGCAACGCTCGCCGCTGAAATCGGTGATGCTCCATACGGCGCTGATCATCGCCTCCTTTGCGATGCTCTATCCGATCCTGTGGATGATTTCAGGCTCCTTCCGGCCGCAGGACGAGCTGTTCGGCTCCTCCTCGCTCATTCCCTCGGCGGTGGATGTCGGCGGTTATATCAGAGGCTGGACCGGGCTGCAGGTGAGCTTTGGGCAGTTCTTCTGGAACTCCTTCTTCATCTCGGTGCTGGCCACCATCGGCAACGTGGTCGGCTGCTCGCTCACGGCGTTCGCTTTTGCAAGGCTTCGCTTCGGCGGGCGCAATTTCTGGTTCGCGCTGATGCTCGGCACCTTGATGCTGCCCTATCACGTTGTGCTCATCCCGCAATATATCCTGTTTCTGGAAATGGGCTGGGTGAACACATCGCTGCCGCTGATCGTGCCGAAGTATCTCGCGACGGACGCCTTCTTCATCTTCCTGATGGTGCAGTTCTTCCGCGGTATTCCGCGTGAGCTGGATGAAGCGGCTGTCATGGATGGCTGCTCGCCCTTCCGTATCTACTGGAAGATCATGCTGCCCCTGTCGCTGCCGGTTCTGGCAACGGCCGCCATCTTTTCCTTCATCTGGACCTGGGACGATTTCTTCGGTCCGCTGATCTATCTGAACGACATCAACACCTACACCGTGCAGCTTGGTCTAAGGTCCTTCGTGGATTCCACCGGCAGCTCGGACTGGACCTCGCTTTTCGCCATGTCCAACCTGTCACTGGTGCCGGTCTTCCTGTTTTTCCTGTTCTTCCAGCGGCTGCTGATTGAAGGCATCGCGACGACGGGAATGAAACGCTGAACGGATACCGGATCGGGAACGTATTCTAAGACAATCAACACTGTCGCAGCCGTCCCGCATGCGGCGCGACAGTCGGGAGAAACAGCATGGCAAGCAGCATTACGCTCGAAAAAATCGTCAAGCGGTTCGGCGCTTTTCCGGTCATCCACGGCATCGATCTCAAGATCGAGCCGGGCGAATTCACCGTCTTCGTCGGCCCTTCGGGCTGTGGCAAATCCACACTTCTGCGCATGATCGCCGGGCTTGAGGAGATCTCCGAAGGCGATCTGCGTATCGACGGTGAGAGGGTCAACGAAACCGCTGCCTCCAAGCGCGGCATCGCCATGGTCTTCCAGTCCTATGCGCTCTATCCGCATATGAGTGTCTACAAGAACCTTGCCTTCGGGCTGGAAACCGCTGGCTACAAAAAACCGGAAGTCGAGGCGCGGGTGCAGAAGGCCGCCGATATCCTGCAGATCGGCCCGTTGTTGCAGCGCAAGCCGAAGGCACTTTCGGGCGGCCAGCGCCAGCGTGTCGCCATCGGTCGTGCCATCGTGCGCGAGCCAAAAATCTTCCTGTTCGACGAACCGCTCTCCAACCTCGATGCGGAACTGCGCGTGCAGATGCGCGTCGAAATTGCCAAGCTGCACCAGACGCTCGGCAGCACCATGATCTATGTGACGCATGACCAGGTGGAAGCCATGACCATGGCCGACAAGATCGTCGTGCTGCGCGACGGCCGCATCATGCAGGTTGGCCGCCCGCTCGATCTCTACAACAATCCCGCAAACCAGTTCGTCGCTGGGTTCATCGGCTCGCCGAAGATGAATTTCCTCTCCGCAAAAGTGGCTTCAGGCGACACCTCCAACCGCACCATCGAAGTGGGGGGACAGCGCATCGTGCTTGAAAAACCGGTCACTGCTCAGCAGGGGGAACCGCTCACCTTCGGTGTGCGCCCGGAACATGTGAACCCGCAGGCGCAATCCTCTCTCGGTGAAGCTTCCATCCAGCTCGTGGAACATCTCGGTGGCTCGACGGTGGTTTACACCAGCACCCCCGACGGCCAGCCAGCGACTGTGCTTCTCGATGGCCAACGCCAGATCCGCATCGGAGAAACGATTCCCTTTGCGTTCGATCTGGGCAAGACGCATCTGTTTGGGGCGGATGGACGGCGGATATGAGAACGGGTGGTGAGCTGTCTCACCACAGTGGCTGACGAAGTCCAGAAAGCTTTGCGTTCTTCATCCTCGGGCTTGTCCCGAGGATGAAGAACGTGTTTGTTCCACATGATCAGGTTCCCGGCACGAGGCCGGGGGTGACGCCGCGTGTGAGGTAAATCGTGCGCTAATCGGCCACTCCGCGGCCAGCGAGTATCTTGCCTAGTGTCAGCGCGTCTTCCGCAAACTGGCCGATGTCATCACCCCTGACGAATTCCAGCATCGCATAGGCGGGTTTCGTCCATTCGCCCTCAGGCAAAGCCTCGATGCACGCCCGCCAGTAGTCTGCGCGGTCGGCAAGCGGCAGGCGGCTGGCGTCGGCGAGCCAGGCGAAAACATGCAGATGGCAGATGCGTGGGCCGAGTGCGGATATTTCCGCGAGTGCCTCTTCCAGCGGCAGGCCCGGGGCGGGCTGCCAGTAGAAGAACAGGTTGGGCATCGGCAAATCCTGCGCCAGCTGCTGGGCGGAGGGGAGGGCGTCTGTCAGCGAATTGGGGTGGTATTCGAGACCGATTGTAATGCCGTAGTCTTCCGCTTGGTGAGCAATTGTCGCCAGCGCTTCCGTTGCCGCGCGGCGTTCCGCGGGTGTGTAATCGGCGGATGGACGTTTGCGTTGCCCCGGCCAGATACGGATATGGCGTGTGCCGAGCGCCCTTGCCGTTTCGAGCACACTGGTCACATCGTCAGGTGTGAAATCCGGCGCGAAGATATAGGAACCGTAGGACGAGACGGTGAGGCCCGCTTCTGCCGTTCGCGCCGCAACCTGCCGCGCATTTTCGAGGTCGCCCGGCGGGACATGGACATCCGCACCCCATTCGATTGCCCTGATGCCATTGCTGGCTGCAAGCTTAATGACGACCTGTGGCGTCAGGGAGCGGAAGGTGACGGAGCAGAGGCCGGGTTCGAAAGGTCTCACGCGATCAGGTCCAGATGTTCGGGCCGCACCTGCTGCTGCAAAGGCACTGCGCAGCAGAAGCGTTCGATTTCGGCAATCGCCATGTCGCCGAGCCTCGCCCGTTCGAGACCGGTGGCGCCGGCAATATGCGGCGTCAGGAAGACGTTCGGCAGGCTGTAAAAGGGTGAGTCCGGCGGCGGCACTTCGGGATCGGTCACGTCGACGACGGCTTCGATGCGTCCGGTTTTCAGTTCGGCCAGAAGCGCGTCTTCATCCACAAGTGCGCCGCGCGCCGTGTTGATCAGGGTTGCGCCGTCCTTCATGCGGGCAAGCGCTGCCGCGCCAATCATGTGCCGCGTGTGCGGCAGGGAGGGCGCATGCAGGGAAATAACGTCGCTCGCCGCCATCAGCTCCTCGAGCGAGGCAAGACGGACGCCGAGCTTTTCCGCTTCCGCAGCACCGAGAAGCGGGTCGAAAAGCATGAGATCGAGATCGAAGGGCTTCAATAGACCAATGACGCGACGTCCGATGCGTGACGCGCCGACGATGCCGACCGTGAGGCCGAGATTGCCGATGGCCTGCGCCTGCAATCGCTCGACCGGGGCTCGGTCGCGATGCTCCAGATAAAGACGTCGGAAACCGAAGGTGCGCTTGCCGGCCAGCAGGATCATCGCCAGCGAAAATTCTGCGACCGGCTGCGCATTCGCCTCTGCGGCGCTGCACACCGTAACGCCCCGATCGAACACCGCTTGCGACAGGAAATATTTTACCGTGCCGGCAGCATGGGAGATAAGCCTGAGGCGGGGCATCAGCGCCAGTTCCTGCGCGCCGATATCCGGACAGCCCCAGCCGGTCAGGAGGATATCCGTCTTCGCCAGCTGCTCTTTCACCGCAGGATCGTGGAAATCGCGGATTGTGCCTGTGTCGAGAATCTCGACCCTCTCTGACAACCTGTCGAGCGCCTGCGATGTCAGCACATGCTCGGTCCGTTCCGGGTCCATGGCTATGCTGAGACGCGGAATCGGGCTCGTCATTGCGGCTCTCCCCTGGCCGCCATGCTGCTGACCGGCACGCCCTCTCTCGCGAAGAGGCGATCAAGCGCCTCCAGGTCGGGAATGGCTGGAACCGAAGCCATTGCTTTCTCGCCTTCCGGGCCGCTCGCCCCGGCGAAGACCGCGCAAATCAGAACGCTCTCGCCGGCGGCGATCTGGCCGCGCAATTGCGGCACGGTGGTCTTGGCGTTGATGAGATTTGTATTGGGCAGCGCCTTCAGTGCCACGCCGTGCCGGTCTATGCTCGAACCGAGATCGATGATTGCCGATATGTCAGTGCCACAATCCGCTGTCGCCCGTCCGGCCTCTTCGCTCATGGCGTCGCGGTCGCCATCGTTGCGGTTGATCGCAAAGCCACCTTCCGTAACCCAAAGGGAGCGGGCAGAGGTGATCCGGTGCAGTCTGATATGCCAGTCGCCAGCCGCAACCAGCGTGGTTTCAACGGCGACATCGGCAAACGGCTTCCATGTCGCCCGCAGGCTTGCTCCCGCCAGCAGAACCTTTTCGTTGGTCTCGCGCACGCGGTAATGCAGTCCGTCCTCGGAAAAGGCCAGCATATTGTCGAAACCGTTGGTCTTGAAGCCACGCTCGTCCACTTCCACGCCGAAGCCGTAGCGGGAGGAATAGGCGAATTTTGCGTATTTTTCCGGCCCGCCGCGCATGGAGAGATTTTCCTGGCCGCTGGAGAGCGCCGTGACGTTGCCTTTCGTCCGCATCATCACCATGCCGGGGTGAACAAGCGGCTTAGGGCTTGCGGACGGTTCGGGCAGCCTTTCCTCCGCCAGCCAGAAGGGATGACTTTCCGGCAGGGCAAGCGGCAGGAAAGCCTTGAAAGCCCAATAGGGCGAACCTGCCGAATTATAACTTTCCGACATGGTGAGCTGCGGATAGGCGTAGCCGATGGAGAGCACGCCATCGCGATCGGCAATCGGCTTTTTGGCCCACCAGCGCAGATGCTGCAGATAAAGGCCCTTGATCTCGCCCCAGGGCAGCGCCTCCTCGTCGGCAAAGGCAAGGCCCGCCCAGAAACCGCCACAGGCAAAACGGTAGGTCATGGAGCGGCCGAAAGCCAGGGTTCCGCCATCCTCATCGAACCAGCTGGCAAAATCGCCAGCGAAAAGCCGTGCGCGCTGCCGGTAACGCTCGGCATAGGCGTCATCAGGCTTGCTGAGTTTCGCGTAAATCAGCCCGTAGAAATGCATGGCGAAGGCAATGTAGTGATCGATGCGGCGATAGTTGCCGTCGCGATACCAGCCGTCGGATATATAGAAATCGTCGAGCTCCTTCTGGAAGGTTTCGGTCAGGCTGCGATCGAATTCGATACCGAGATGATCCAGCGCCATGTCGACCATGATGCGAAAAAACTTCCAGTTATTATCGGCGTAACCGCGCTCACGGGCGGTCAGCAAATAGCGGCGCACATTGTCTTTCTGTGTATCGGACAGTGGTTCCCACAGATGCTGCGGCGCAAGCCGCAGTGCAAAACCGATTGCGGCGAGCTCCACCAGCCGCTGATCCTTCTGGCGCACATCGCCCCAGTATTCAGGATGGGAAGGATCGGTGCCGTTGGCTATGCCCCGGGCGAGAAGCGGCCAATGGTCGAAACGATCGCCACTCAGCGCAAGCGGTGCGATGCCCCAGAGCGGTCGGGCAAAGCCTTCCAGATCGGCAGCCGCCCGGTCGAAGTGCGCGGCCGCTCCGCTGAGCGTCACCCTTGCGCCACCCTGCGAGAAATAGGGAAGAAGCGGCGCAAAGCTATCATCCAGCGCCCGCCGGACATCGGCCCGGCTTTTGAGCGGATTGCCGTGCAGCGGATTAAATCGCGCCATATGGGGTCTGCTCATGGTATCATGCATCGCGTGTCGCCTTTCCCGTCTTTTTCGCCTTGCCGGCTGTCTGTCCTTCCACCAGCTGCACGCCAAGTTGCACCTGACGGGCATTGGCGGAAGGCTCGGTCAGGCGCCGCCGCAGCAGGTCAACCGCTTCGCGCGCAATCTCGCGGCGATCGACCCGGATCGTGCTGAGACGTGGGGTGGAAAGTTCGGCAAAGGGCAGGTCATCGAAACCGATGATGGAAAGATCGTCGGGAACGCCGAGGCCCAGCTCCTGCGCTGCCCCGAGTGCGCCAAGGGCAATTGCGTCATTCATACAGAAAATGCCTGTCAGTTCAGGGTTTTTGGCCAGCAGCTGGCGAACCGCGTCGCCCGCCTGCCCGAAGCCGCTATCTGCCGTCGAAAGCAGGAACTCCTCATAGGTCGTTCCTTTTTCCTCAAGGATCGTATGGCGGAAGCCGCGCATACGCTCCCTGATAGTGTGGCGATGATGCGGACCGATATAGGCGACCTTGCGATGGCCGAGTTCCAGAAGCCGCCGGGCCGCCAGCGCGCCGCCGTAAAAATTGGAAGGCGAAACGCAATCGAGCATCATGGAGGGGTCAGCACTGTTGACAAGAACAGGTTGCAGTACGCCCTGCGTGATGCGGTGGATGATCTCCTCCTCGGGATCGAGCCCGATGGCCAGGAGGCCGTCCACCTCACAGACCCGCTGGATCAGGGAATCGTCGATCTGCTTCTGGTGCAATAGCCTGATGTCGAGTTCGAAACCGTCCGTCTGGGCGAGGCTGCGCAGCACATCGAAAATATCGTGGTAAAAGGCGCCAATATCGCCCGTCGCCCTTTCCGCGGACATGAGCGCGAGGATTGTCTTGCCTTCCAGCTGCACGCCGGCCGACTGGTTGGTCGCCGGCCGCAAGGGGTAGCCGAGCTCCGCTGCAACTCCCAGAACCTTGGTCTGGATCGACGCGCTGATTCCTTTTTCCCCTGCGAGAACACGCGAGACTGTGCTGATGGAGACCCCGGCGCGCTGGGCGATATCCGACTGGCGCGGACGGCTGATGTCGGGCGTATCGTTCATATCGGCTCCTGCGCTTGCAAAAAAATCTATTATGATGCAAATATTGCAAACAGAGAAAATTTGCAAGAATTTAAGTGATATCAGAAAAATTTGCAAAACGCGGGAGGAGCAGATGCAAATGATTGATAGACGCGGGTTTTTGGTGACGGCGGCGCTGGCGAGCCTGGGTGCTGCGGCGGGCGGTTTTCGCGCGGCTGCGGCTGAAACCCGGCTTCGTTGCGTGTGGTGGGGATCTGCCGATCGCAGCAAGCGCACCAACGATGTGATCGCTCTTTACCAGAAGGCCAATCCGCAGACCGAGATCAGCGGGGAAATGATCGCCGGTTCCGATTACTGGACCAAGCTTGCGACATCGATGGCCGGGCGAAACGTCGCCGATATCTTCCAGCTTGAACCCTCCACCATCGCCGATTATTCGGGTCGAGGCGCCTGCATGGAGCTGGATCAGTTCGTCGGCAAGTCGCTTGATCTTTCCACCTTCGGCAAAAGCGAGATCGATCTCTGCCGTATCGACGGCAAGCTTTACGGCGTCGGCCTCGGGCTGAATTCCTTCTGCATGATGTATGACGCCGACACGCTGAAAGAAGCGGGTGTTTCCGTTCCACAGGATCAGATCACCTGGAAGGCGCTTGCTGAACTGGCGCGCGATTTCAAGAAGAACGGCCCGGCGAAGCGCAACTATTGGGCCGTACCCTATGGCGCGCGTTATCATTATGTCTTCGATGTCTGGCTGCGCCAGCGCGGCAAGCTTCTGTTTCAGGACGGCACCATCGGCTTCAACAAGGAAGATGCCAAGGAATGGTTCGCCTATTGGGAGGACCTGCGCGAGAACAAGCTTTGCGTTTCCGCCGATATCCAGACGCGTGACGACAATACCATCGAATCCAATGCGCTGACGCTTGGCAATTCGGCCATTGGTTTTGCCTATTCCAACCAGCTTGTCGGTTACCAGAAACTCAACAAGCAAACGCTGTCCATCGGCATGCTGCCGGGTGAGGGGCCGGGCAAGCCGACCGGGCATTATTATCGGCCGGGCCTCATCTGGTCCATCTCGTCCACTTCGACCAACGCGGAAGCGGCGGCGAAATTCATCAACTTCTTCGTCAACGATCTGGAAGCAGGCAAGGTACTCGGCGTCGAGCGCGGCGTGCCGCCCGCCAAGGTCGTGCGCGAGGCATTGTTGCCGACGCTCAACGAGACCGAGCGCAAGACGGTGGATTACATTGAGAGCCTGTCGGGCAAGCTCGATCCCTATCCGGAGCCCGCCCCGATCGGCGCCAATGAGTTCGACCGCGGCGTGATGCGCCCCATCGCCGATTCGCTCGCCTTCGGCCGCGCCACCGTGGATGAAGCAGCGCAAAATCTCGTCGACACCGGCACGCGGACCCTGCGCAAGCGCGGCTGACGACGAAAGGGCATCGCCGCGCGGTCTCGCAGCCGCGTGGCGATGCCTTTTTCATGAAGCGAGGGCGGTGAATCCCGCTTTCCGCCGTTTGGAAACGCCTGCATGGCAAACAGCACTGGACAAGTGCATGGCATTTAAGCCAGAAATTCTGATCTGGATCGATAAATCTGAAGATTAGAATATGGCGCCCAATTTCCTTCTCGTTGATGCTGAAAAAGAATTCGATGTGCTGAAAGCGGCCGCATCGCTGATCCGCGTGCAGATTTTGAAGCTCTTGCACGAGGCGAGCGGTCTCAATGTCAACGAAATTGCGCAGAGGCTGGATTTGCCCCAGTCCACCGTTTCCGCCGGCGTGGCCGTTCTGGAGGAGGCGGGGTTGCTGCGAACCGAGACGCGCAAGGCGCGCAAGGGCAGCCAGAAAATCTGCTTTGCCACCTGTGACGAACTCATCGTTTCCTTCCGAAAACCCGAAACCCCGGCGACCTCAAACTATATTGCCGTGGCGATGCCTCTCGGTCTTTACACGCAAAGTTCGGTAACGGCGCCCTGTGGCATCTGCTCGCCGGAGGGCATTATCGGGCTTCTGGATGTGCCCGATACGTTCATGGATCCGGACCGCATGAAGACGGCCTTGTTATGGCTGACATCGGGTTTCGTCGAGTATCAGTTCCCCAATAACGCCAAGATTCAGGGGCGGGAGGTCGAGGAAGTCGAGTTTTCCATGGAGGTCAGTTCAGAGGTTCCCGGAACCCACAGCAACTGGCCGTCGGACATCACCCTGTCCGTCAACGGCAGGGAAATCGGCGTCTGGACGTCGCCCGGCGATTTCGGAGACAAGCGGGGAACATTTACGCCGGACTGGTGGAAGCTGTCCGGTTCGCAATACGGTATGCTGAAAACATGGCGGATTACCGCCCAGGGAACCTTTGTGGATGGCACCCGGATTTCGGATGTGACGCTCGCGGATATCGATCTGACCAGCCACCGTTCCATCCGTCTGCGCATCGAGGTCAAGGCGGATGCGAAACATCCGGGCGGGCTGAACATATTTGGCCGCGGGTTCGGAAATTACGACCAGGACATCGTTTTACGCCTGCGAACGGCTGCCTGATCCAGCAAATTTAATAAGTATGATTTTCGCGGTTGACAGGCGCGGATTCCCTCGGCAACTATATTATCAAATGTGGTCTATACCATATTTCACGATATAAATGCGCATGGGAGGAGAGCCTTATGAAAGCGCGGGTTTCAGTCCACCGGGACTTCCGGATTGGGCGTATCGACGATCGTCTTTATTCCGCCTTCATCGAACATATGGGGCGCGCCATATACGGCGGCATCTACGAGCCGGGCCATCCTCAGGCGGATGAAAACGGCTTTCGCAAGGACGTTCTGAAATTCGTGCAGGACCTGAAGATCCCGGCCATCCGTTATCCGGGCGGCAACTTCGTTTCGGCCTATCGCTGGGAAGACGGCATTGGGCCGCGCGACCAGCGTCCCATCCGTCTCGATCTCGCCTGGCGCTCCAAGGAAACCAACCAGATCGGCATCAATGAATTCGCCGACTGGGCGCAGATGGCCGGCATCGAGATGATGCTCGCCGTCAATCTCGGCTCCCGTGGTCTGGACGACGCCCGCAACTTCCTCGAATACGTCAACTTCCCCGGCGGTACGACGCTCAGCGATCTGCGCCGCAGCCATGGCGCCGAAAAACCGCATGGCGTGAAAATGTGGTGCCTTGGCAACGAAATGGACGGTCCCTGGCAGATCGGTCACAAAACGGCGGTGGAGTACGGGCGTCTCGCCAACGAAACCGCCAAGGCCTTCAAGGGTTTCGACCCGACAATTGAAGCGATTGTCTGCGGCAGCTCCAATGACGGCATGCCCACTTATCCCGAATGGGAGCGGGAAGTGCTGGAGGAGTGCTATGAAAATGTGGATCACATCTCGCTGCACAAATATTTCGGCAACAACAGCCGCGACACGCTGAATTATTTCGGCAAGATCGAGGAAACCGGACGCTACATCCAGACGATTGCGGGCGTCATCGATTATGTGAAGGCGAAGAAGCGCGCCAAGAACGACGTCTCCATCTGCTTCGACGAATGGAACGTCTGGTATCACATCCGCGAAGAAGACGGCAAACGCATCAAGAGCTGGGACTGGCCAGAAGCGCCCGCACTTCTCGAAGAGACATACAATTTCGAGGACGCGCTGTTCGTGGCGGGTCTGCTCAACGAGTTCATCCGCCGTTCGGATCGGGTGCGCATCGCCTGCATCGCGCAGCTCGTCAATGTCATCGCGCCCATCCGTGCCGAGAAGAACGGCCCGGCATGGCGTCAGACGATCTATTATCCATACCAGTTCGCTTCGCTTTATGGCCGTGGCGTCGCGCTGAATGTCGCCGTTGATTGCCCGACCTATGACTGCAATGCGGCCGATGACGTCAAATATCTCGATGTCGCCGGTGTCTATGACGAGGCGGAAGGCATGGTGACATTGTTCGTGTTGAACCGGCACTTGACCGAGGCCGCCGACCTCGATGTCAGCCTCACCGGTTTCTCGTCGGCCACGCTCGATCTGCATCTGGCCATGGCGGGATATGATCTGCGTGTCGGTAATGGCCCGGATCAGCCGGATCGTGTCGTGCCGGTACCGGGCAGCGGTGTCGGCGTCGAAGACGGAGCGCTGAAGGGCTCCGTGCCGGCGCTGTCTTATCATGTGCTGCGTCTGAAGGTTCAGTGAGGCGGCCATGGGTGTCCGTCTCAACAATATTGCCAAGTCCTTCGGCTCCTTCGCGGCGATCCGGGATGTCTCGATGGACATCCCGACCGGCAGCTTCGCGGTCTTCGTCGGGCCTTCCGGCTGCGGAAAATCCACGCTGCTGCGGATGATTGCCGGTCTTGAAGAGACCAGCGGCGGACGCATAGCCATCGACGACCGTGATGTCACGGCCGTCGAGCCGGCGGATCGCGGCGTTGCGATGGTTTTCCAGAACTACGCCCTCTATCCGCATCTGACGGTGTTCGAGAACATGGCGTTCAGCCTGCGTCTTGCCCGCCGGCCGAAGGCGGAGGTGAATGAGAGGGTGGGCGAGGCGGCCCGCATTCTGCAGCTGGAAGATCATCTGCAGAAAAAACCGTCGCAGCTTTCCGGTGGACAGCGCCAGCGCGTCGCCATCGGCCGCGCCATCGTTCGACAGCCGAAGGTCTTCCTGTTCGATGAGCCGCTTTCGAACCTCGATGCGGAGTTGCGCGTGCAGATGCGGCTGGAGCTGACCCGGCTTCACCGCAAGCTGGGTGCCACAATGATCTATGTCACCCATGATCAGGTGGAGGCCATGACGCTCGCGGACAAGATCTTCGTGTTGAAGGGCGGCGTCGTGCAGCAGGCGGGCGCTCCGCTCACCCTCTATGACGATCCTGATAACCGGTTCGTCGCGGGCTTCATCGGCTCACCGGCGATGAACTTCCTGCAGGCGGACGTCGTCGGACAGCACGAAGGCGTCGTGACGCTTTCGCCCGATGGCGGGCATGGACATATCGAGGCGCGGCTCTCGCAACCCGTCTCCGCCGGGCAGCGTGTCGAGATCGGGATCCGGCCCGAGCATCTGATCATAACACAGGACGGTGCCTTGCCGGTCGTCGTCGAGGTCGCGGAAGAGCTGGGCGACGTCTCCTACCTCTATACCCGCACCAGGGCCGGCAGGGAAATCATCGTGCAGCGCCAGGGCTCGCGCGAGAGCCTGGATGGCCGTCCGGTTTCGCTCACCGCCGCGCCCGACCACATCATGGTTTTCGACAGCGACGGCAGAAGGTTGCGATAGGCGCGAGGAGGCGCCTGTCGATGCAGCAGACCATCCCCGATGGGGTGTTTTCAAAGAAAACGGGAGGAGTGAACGATGCGACTGATCAAGACATTGCTTGTTGGCACGGTTCTGGGTTTGACCGCCCTGCCGGCGCTGGCCAGACAGGATATCGTCTGGTGGGATTTCCTGTCCGGCGGTGACGGCGTGCGCATGAAGGCGCTGATCGATGCCTTCAACAAGGAACATCCTGATATTCAGGTGAAGGGAACGACGCTCGAATGGGGCGTGCCCTTCTATACCAAGGTGCGGACCGCTTCTGCCGTCGGCGAAGGACCTGACGTCATGACCTATCACCTGTCCCGTGCGCCGCTGGCGCTGCAGGAAAAGGTGCTGAGCGAGATTACCGACAAGGATCTTGAGGATGCGGGCCTGAAGAAGGACGATTTCTTCAGTGCGCCGCTCGATGCGGCCACCCATGACGGCAAGCTTTATGCCGTACCTTTCGATATTCACGCGCTGGTTCTCTATTACAATGCCGATCTTCTCAAAGGCTCGCCTTATATCGATGCCGAAGGCAAGCTGACCGGTATCAAGACGATAGACGACTTCGAGAAGGCGCTGGCCTGGGCCAAGGAAAAAGGCGTCGAAACGCCGGTCACGTATCAATCCGGCGGAGAAGCCGGTGTCTGGCGCGTCTTTTACACCTTGTTCTCGCAGCAGGGTGGTGAACTCGTCACCAATGGCGAGGTGCTGGCCGGCGACAATGCGGAGAAGGCCGCCAAGGCTATCGATACCATGTCGAAATGGCGCGAAAACGGCTGGGCGCCGGAGCAGGCGGAATATCCCGCTTCCGTCGCGCTCTTCTCCGCCGGAAAATCCGCCTTCCAGCTGAACGGCGTCTGGGAAGTGCCGACCTACAAGGACCTGGAAAAGAACAACAAGCTGGGCTTCAAATGGAGC
The DNA here is from genome assembly GCF_017357485.1 of Rhizobium sp. ZX09. Classification (NCBI taxonomy): domain Bacteria; kingdom Pseudomonadati; phylum Pseudomonadota; class Alphaproteobacteria; order Hyphomicrobiales; family Rhizobiaceae; genus Rhizobium; species Rhizobium sp. ZX09. Next base: position 63,312 of record NZ_CP031364.1, on the reverse strand, counting down.
GCGGTCGAGGTTCCGCCCTTCATGGGTAAACGCGCTACATGGGCGGATTCACACGCCTTTGCCATTCCCAACCAGGGTGACAAGACCGTTTCCGGCGAAAAACGCGCCGCGGTGATGAAGGTAATCGGCTGGATGGAAAAACACGCCATCAGCTGGGCCGATGCCGGCCATATCCCGGCCTATAAATCGATCACCGAGGGCAGCGATTACAAGGCGATGCAGCCGAACGCCACCTATGCGTCACTTGCGGAAGCAGCCGTGTTCGATCCGAAAACGACGATCACGGGTGTCGCTTCGCCTGCCTATGATGCCGCGCTCAACGTCATCGCTCCGGCCATTCAGGGCTTCATGAGCGGCAAGGATGCGGTGGAGCAGATCAAGGAAGAGCTGCAAAGCAAGCTGAAGTGACAGGAGCCGGCCCTCCGGTCTCTGGCCGGAGGGCGCCTGCAATGCGTGAAGTCCCGGAGACAGTCCATGGCTATGATTGAAAACCGGCGCAAGAAATCGCTGATCGCGCTGTCGATGGTGACGCCGTTCATCGTGGTCTTCGCCACCTTCTTCCTTTATCCGCTGATCGAGATGGTGCGCATGAGTTTCACCGATGCGCCCCTGATCGGTGATGGAAACTGGGTCGGGTTTGCAAACTACGCAAAGCTGCTGAGCGACCGCCTTTTTATCACGTCGCTGAAGAACAACGGTTATTTTGTGCTTCTGACCGTGGTCCCGACGACCGTCATCGCGCTGATGATCGCTCTTGCCGTCAGCCGCCTGTCGGGTGTCAAACAGACGGTTGCGATGAGCCTGTTTTTCTTGCCCTATGTCTTGCCTGTATCGGTCGTCACGGAAATCTGGACGTGGATGCTCGATCTTCAGTTCGGCGTTCTTCAGCCGGTAATTTCCCTGTTTGCCGGAAAACCGGTCGCGGTCTTCAAGAATCCCTATTGGGTCATGCCGATGGTCGCTGTCGTCACCATCTGGTGGACCAACGGTTTCAACGTATTGCTATTCATCGCGGGTCTTCGCAACATTCCCGCCGAGCTTTATGAGGCCGCCTCGCTCGATGGCGCAACGACGTGGCAACGCTTCTGGCGCGTGACCTGGCCGCTATTATGGCCCGTGACAGCCCTCGTGCTGACCCTTCAATTGATCCTGCAACTGAAGATATTCGACCAGATTTATCTCCTGAGCGGCGGCGGCCCTTTCAACTCAAGCTTTGTGATGCTTCTAAAGGTCTATCGTGAAGCCTTCCAGCTCAACAATGGCGGTTATGCCTCTGCCGTCGCGACCGTGCTGTTCCTGCTGATTGTCATCGTTTCCATTCTCCAGTTCCAGTTGCTGCGCATCCGGAGGAACTCATGAGCCTCACCCGAAGACTAGAAAACATCATCCTGACCGTGCTGACCTTCTCGGCGGCGCTGGTGTGGATATTTCCGCTCTACTGGACCTTCGTCACCTCCATTCGCTCGGATGAGAATGTTGCAGGGAACACCTTGCTGATACCCGACGAGTTCCGGCTGAGCGCCTATGTGAACGCCATCTTCAACACGCAGTTGATGAACTGGTATATCAACTCGGTCGGCACGGCGGCGATCGTTACCGTGTCGGTACTTCTTATCTCGATGCTGTGCGCCTATGCCCTCTCGCAGATACGGTTTCCGGGCCGACGCCTGCTCTATGGCATCGTGCTGGCGAGTTTCATGGTGCCGGCGCAGACGCTTGTCGTCACGCAGTTCATCCTGATGAAAAACCTTAACCTCATCAACACCTGGGCAGGCATCATCCTGCCGCAGCTCATCACGCCCATCGTCATCATCGTCTACAAGCAGTTCTTCGACAGCGTGCCGAAGGAGATGCGCGAGGCTGTGGTTCTGGATGGCGGCGGTGAGTATACGATCCTTTTCAAGGTCTACCTGCCGCTTAACTGGGGCATTACGACCGCCATGGCGATCGTGACATTCATCACGGTCTGGAACGCCTTCTTCTGGCCCTTCCTCGTCGTTACCTCGGAAAACATGATGACGATCCCGGTCGGCATCACCCAGGTCAATGACACATTCGGCGTTGCCTATGCACGGCTGATGGCCATTGCCATGCTTGCCGCGCTGCCGGTCATCATCGCCTATGTCATCTTCCAGCGGCGGGTAACGGAAGCCATCATGATCTCGTCCGGTGTGAAAGGGTGAGGGGGCGCACGATCAGATGACATGCGCCTTGTGCAGGGCCGTCAGCACGTCATTCTTGAGGGTTGCCAGCCGAGGTGAGCGCCGGTCACGGGGGCGTGGCACGTCCACCTCGATCTCCTCCTGTATGCGACCGTCATGGGCACCCATCATGTAAATCCGGTCGCCGAGATAGAGAGCCTCATCGATATCGTGGGTGACGAGAAGGAATGAGATGCCGCGCTGTTCGACAAGCTTCAGAACAAGGTCCTGAAGCTTCATCCGCGTGAAGGCATCGACCGCGCTGAAGGGTTCATCGAGCAGCAGGATACGCGGTTGCGTATAGAGCGCCCGAGCAATGGCGACACGCTGCGCCATGCCGCCGGAAAGCGCCTTTGGCAGCGCCGCGCCGTGGCCGCTGAGGCCGACGTCGTCGATCAGCCCTTCAACCCGCTGCACGTCGAATTTCTTGCCGGCCGCATAGCCGATATTTTCGGCAACCGTCAGCCAGGGCATCAGGCGGGGTTCCTGAAAGACGAAGGCGATCGGCGGCGTGTCCGTCGCACCGTCTTCTTGCGCCGTGTTGATCGTCACTGCGCCGGCAAATCGCCTGTCCAGACCTGCGGCGATGCGCAGCAGCGTGCTCTTTCCGCAGCCGCTTGGCCCGAGAAGAACCGCCGCTTCGCCATCGCCGAGCCCCAGATGAATGTCCTGAAGGACAACGGTATCGCCGAAGGCCTTTTCGCGCACGTCTACCTGAAGCAGGCTCATCGCAACCGCCCTCCTTCCTGCAGGGGATAGGTATCGCGCCAGCGCAGGCAGCGTTCCTCGACGATCTTGAACAGGCTGTCGGATATCTTGCCGAGCACCGCAAGGCAGATGATGGCGATCATCACCAGATCGGGACGCGACAGCTCCCGCCCGTCCGAAAGCATGTAGCCGATCCCTTCGGATGCGGCCAGAAGCTCGGCTGCCACGACGCTCAGCCAGGCGAGGGACAGCCCGTAACGCAGGCCGGTGAAAAGATGAGGCAGGGAGGCCGGGATAAAAATTCGCCAGACCAGTACGGGCAGGGGCTGGCGATACATTTCCCCCACTTCCACAAGTTTGCGATCCACATTGCGGATGCCGGAGAACAGGTTGAGATAGACCGGGAAAAACGCGCTCTTGGCGATCAGGACGATTTTAGAGGTTTCGCCGATGCCGAACCAGATCATCAGCAGCGGCACCCAGGCGAGGCTCGGAACCGCGCGCAGGGCCTGGAACGTGGGCTCCAGATAACGCTCGGCGGCAACGACCAGCCCAACCAGCGATCCAACGATGACCGCAAGCACCGAGCCGATGACGAAGCCGACGAAAACCCGGGCGGTGCTTGCGGCGACATTGGTCCAGAGAGGTCCTTCAGCAAGCCGCAAAAACGTATCGTAGAGTTCCGACGGCGGCGGCAGCACATAAGGACTCACCCAGCCCATGCGAACAAAAAGCTCGAGCAGCAGCAAAGACCCGACCGGCACGATCGCGCCGCGCAGGTCGAACCGCGTGAAGAAAGCCACCACCTTTTGCACAAGCGTCAATCGGGAAGGAGACTGTCTGGATGGCTGTCTCACGCGCTGAAATTCGCGCGGATGGGAATTCATGCGCCCAGCACCTTTTTCGCCGGAGCCGGGTCTATCAATGACGCAAGAACATTGTCGACATTGACGCCCGGACGCAGGACGTCGTCGCCAAGCAGCGGGGTAACGATACGGATCGAATTCAGCAGTTCTTCACCCGGGACGGGGTCGTTCCAGTCACGCTTGTTGATGGTAAGTTCCGTGATCTTGGGATCGTTGCCCGTGACCTTCGTGACGAAATCGATGAATTCGCCGTTATTATCGCGGATCCATTTCTGCGTCTGCACCCACACGCCAAGCAGACGCTCTACCGCGCGCGGGTGTTTTGCCAGGAACGCCTCCGATACGCTGAAGACACTGCCGTCGCGCCAGCTACGCTCATCGAAAATTGCCCTGTCGCCGGCAAGCTCGGCCTGGGAGGTGTGCGGATCGATACCGACCCAGGCATCCACCTGTCCCTGCTGCAGCGCATTGAATCCCTCCGGGTGCTGCAGGTTTACAACCTTGAGATCATCGACTGACAGCTTGTTTTGAGCAAGCGCGCGGACAAGGGTGAAATAGGGAGCCGTGCCCTTGGTGACGGCAATGGTCTTACCCTTGAGATCGGCCACCGTCTTTACCGGCGAATCCGGACGCACCTGAATGATGGACGAACCGCCCCAGCTTGCTACATAAATGACTTTCAGCGGCACGCCGTTGGCGCGGGCAAGAAAGGCCGAAAGCGCCGCGGAACCGGCGAAATCGGTCGAGCCGACCTTGAGGAACTCCAGCGAGTTGTTGCTGCCGCGCGATTGTACCCAGGTGATCTTGGTGCCGACATCCTTGAACGCTTCCTCAAGCCAGCCCTTGTTCTTTATCAGCAGGGTGTGGGACGAATAAAATCCCCAGTCCAGCTTCAGCTCTGCCGGAAATTCCGGCGTGCTCTGCGCCAGCGCACCGCGAGTTGCAAGCGGCGCGGCAAGTGCGCCGGCAATACCGAGCTTGAGGATATGGCGGCGGGAATGTTCGGCCTTCATTTAATTCACCTATTTTATGGATTTTATGTACATAAAGGCTAAAGGCAGGGGTTTTTGTGGTCAATACGCACCTCTGGAACCCCATGCCAAACTTTGAAAGCGGCGTGGAAAATCTCCCTAAATCCGGACGGATCGGCGCGACATCTCGTTATCAAGCGAAGAAGCGGTTGACCGGGCGGTGCAGTCCGAGATGATCGCGCAATGTCGGACCCTCGTAGTCCGTTCGGAACAGTCCGCGCTTTTGCAGTTCCGGCACGACCAGCGTGGTGAAATCGTCAAGGCCGGCGGGCAGGAAGGGGAAGGTGACGTTGAAGCCGTCCGAGCCTTCCTCATGCAGCCATTGTTCCATCTCGTCGGCGATGGTTTTCGGCGTGCCGACGAAGGCGAGCCCCGCATAGCCGCCCAGCCGCTGCGCGAGTTGACGCACGGTCAGCCCTTCGCTTCTGGCAAGTTCTATCACTCTCTCGCGGCTGGATTTGCTCGCATTCGTTTCCGGAATGTCGGGCAGCGGGGCGTCGGGATCGAAACCGGACACATCGTGACCCAGCGCGATCGACAGCGATGCTATCGCGCTTTCATAGTGGACGAGGCTGTCGAGCCTGGCGCGCTTGGCTTTTGCCTCCTCGACCGTATCGCCGACAAGAACGAACGCGCCAGGGAGAATGACGATGCCATCACGCGACCGTCCGGCGGCGACCGTCCTGTCCTTTACGTCCTTGTAAAAGGCCTTGCCGGCTGCAAGGGTGGGTGTGGCCGCAAAGACCACCTCAGCGGTTTCGGCGGCGAGCTGGCGTCCGGGTTCGGATGCGCCGGCCTGAACGATGACCGGCCAGCCCTGCACCGGGCGGGCGATATTGAGCGGTCCGCGCACCGAAAATTCGGGGCCCCTGTGGTTCAGCACATGCATTTTTTCAGGGTCGAAGAACAGTCCGCTATCGACATCCCGAATGAAGGCATCGTCCGAAAATGAATCCCACAGCCCGGTGACGACATCATAGAACTCCCGCGCGCGGCCATAGCGCTCGGCGTGGTCGGGTTGATCATCACGGCCGAAATTCCGGGCGGCGTCCGGGTTCGAGGTAGTGACGATGTTCCAGCCGGCGCGGCCATTGCTGAGGTGATCGAGAGAGGCAAAACGCCGGGCCACGTGATAGGGCTCGTCGAATGTGGTGGACGCGGTGGCGACGAGACCGATGCGCTGGGTGACGGCGGCCAGGGCGGAAAGAAGCGTGAAGGGCTCGAAGGAAGTAACGGTATGGCTGCGGCGCAGCGCCTCCGTGGGCATGTTCAGGACGGCGAGATGATCGGCCATGAAGAATGCGTCGAATTTCGCAGCTTCGAGCTGCTGCGCGAAACGCGCCAGATGGGCGAAATTGAAATTGGCGTCAGGAAAGGCGCCGGGATAACGCCATGCGCCCGTGTGGAGGCTGACGGGCCTCATAAAGGCGCCGAGATGCAGTTTGCGATCATTTGCCATTGGCTTTCACTCTCTTGTCGGTGTTTCGGCGCGGACGGCTCGCTGTCGCATCCGCTGGCGGGCGCAAGCCCGCTTCTTGCTTGCGGCGACGATATCCCCGTCAGGGAATTGGCGCGGCAAAGACTATTCCGATTATGATTTCCAAACCGAAAGATTTTTCCCGGGATCGCGTTTGCGACGATGCAACCGTCACTGCCGACCGGTTGTCGCGGGCTGGTAATATGTCTGCAACTTCGTATCGTCGTGTGAAGGTCCGGCAGGTGGCCTGCCACCGGACCTCTTTTTCGGTGCCGTCCGCGTTCAGACCGCCAGAAGCGCCTCGTTGCCCGTGCGGTGGGTCTCAATGGCGCTTTCCGTTTCGATACGCTTGCCGGTAGCCGGATCGAAGAAGTGCAACTGCGCGGCCGGCAGGTCGAGATGGATGCGCTGCCCGGGCTTCACGGCCAGGTCCTCGCCGATGGCAGCGGAGAATGTTTCGCCGGCAATCTCGGCGTGTACGATGCGGCCCGATCCCAGTTCTTCGACGAAATCGACGATGGCCGGGACGCCCTCGCCATCCGCGCTGACGAGGCATTGCTCCGGGCGGATGCCGACCGTTACGTCGCGGCCGCGCAGTTCCAGTGCGGTTTCGGGGAAGAGTTTCACCGGCGTGCCGGCCAGCATGACGGCGTGGGATTCCACTTCAACCCGGGTGGTGAACAGGTTCATGGCCGGCGAACCGATGAAGGATGCAACAAAGGTGCTGGCGGGACGGTGATAGATATCGAGGGGATGACCGACCTGTTCGACGATGCCCCTGTTCATCACGACCAGCCGGTCGGCCAGCGTCATGGCTTCCACCTGGTCGTGGGTGACGAAGACGGAGGTGGCGGACAGGCGCTGGTGCAGCTTGCGGATTTCGGCGCGCATGGTGACACGCAGCTTGGCGTCGAGATTGGAGAGCGGCTCATCGAACAGGAAGACCTGCGGCTCCCGAATGATTGCCCGGGCCATGGCCACACGCTGGCGCTGGCCGCCGGAAAGCGCAGCCGGCTTGCGTTCCAGATAATCGGAAAGGCCGACAATCTTCGCCGTTTCCTCGATCCGGCGCTGGCGCTCGGCCTTGGCGACGCCAGCGACTTTCAGCGCGTAGCCGATATTGCCGGCGACGGTCATGTGCGGATAGAGCGCATAGTTCTGAAATACCATGGCGCATCCGCGCTCACGCGGCTCGAGCCTGTTGACCACGCGTCCGCCAATCGCGATTTCGCCGGAGGTGATGTCCTCCAGCCCGGCGATCATGCGCAGAAGGGTGGACTTGCCGCAGCCGGAGGGACCGAGGATGACGACGAATTCGCCGGAGCCGAAAGTGAGATCCACGCCATGCAGCGTGGGGGTCTTGCCATAGGATTTGCGGAGCTGGCGGATATCGATCTGAGCCATGATGGGAACCTTGTTGTTAAAAGCCGCGCGCCGTCACTTTTCGGACGAAACGAGACCGCGGACGAACCAGCGTTGCAGGAAGGCGACAACGAGAAGCGGCGGTGTGATGATGATGAGGGAGCCGGCCAGTGTCACGTTCCAGTCCGGAGTGCCGTCTTCGGCGGGCAGAAGGGCGCGCAGCGACATCATCACCGTCTTGTAGGAAGGATCGGTGACCATCAATAACGGCCAGAGATACTGGTTCCAGGCATAAACGAACATGATGGTGGTGAGCGCCGCCATGTTGGTTCGGGAGAGCGGCAACAGCATTTCCACGAAGAAGCGGATTGGCCCCGATCCGTCCATGCGCGCCGCTTCAGCCAGTTCGTCGGGGATGGTCATGAAGAACTGGCGGTATAGAAAGGTGCCGGTGGCGGTTGCGACCAGCGGCAGGGTGAGGCCGACATAGGAATTCAGGAGGTTCCACTCCACTGAGACCTCAATTCCGAACCATCCGAGGATGGAGCGGAATGGCTGGAAAATATCCGCGGCCACCGAATAGGTCGGCACCACGCGCACTTCCAGCGGCAGCATGAGGGTGATGAACACCGTCCAGAAGAAGATGTGCTTCAGCGGCGAGCGGAAGAACACGATGGCGAAGGCGGTAAAGGCCGAAAGGGCCACCTTGCCGATCGTGACCAGCGTGGCCATGATCATGCTGTTGAGAAGGGCGTTGCCGAGATTGGCGCGTTGCCAGGCGGTTTGGGCATTGGTGAGGAATTCGCCCTGTGGCAGAAAGCTGAACGGGATGCTGTTGACCTGAACGACAGACTGGCTGGCGCCGGCGATCACGACGAGCAGGGGACCGATGAGCAGAAGAAAACCGGCAATCATCAGCCCGTAGGTCAGGGCGTCGGCATAAGGGGTGCGCTGGATCATCGTCGCCTCACTTGTAATGGACCTGCCGCTCGACGAAGCGGAACTGGATGAAGGTGAAAATCATGATGAGGCCGATGAGGACGAGGCTCTGTGCCGAGGCGCCGGAATAGTTCAGCCCCTCGAATGCTTCGCTGACGATGCGGTAGACCATCACTTCGGTGGCGCGGTTGGGACCGCCCTCGGTGGTGGAGGCGACGATGCCGAAGGTATCCGCGCCGACGAAACCCTCCGTCATCATGATGACGGTCAGGAAGAACAGGGTCGGTGCCAACAGCGGCACCTGAATGTCGATGGCGCGGCGGACGGGCCCGGAGCCGTCCATGGCGGCTGCTTCCGTCAGCGCGCGCGGCACGGATTGCAGGCCGGCAAACAGGAAGATGAAGGTGTAACCCGCCCATTTCCAGATGAAGATGACGATGACGAGGATCAGCGCGTGCTCGCCATATTTTGCCGGGTTCCAGAAATCCGGCCACCAGGCGTTGAGCGAGGCGGCAAGCCCGCGTTCCGGCGAGAGGATGAAACGGAAAGCCATGCCCGCCGCAGGCCCGGCGATGGCGTAAGGAAGAATGTAAAGCACCCGGAAGAAGCCGGAGCCGGGAAGGGCGCGATCTACGCAAAGCGCAAGGACAAGGCCGATGAGAATGGTGAAGAACGGACCGGCGACGGCGAAGATCAGGCTGACGAGCACCGATTGCCAGTAAAGCGGATCGAAGAAGGTCTCCTTGAAATTGGCGAGCCCGACGAATTCCGCCGCACCGCCGAAGGGCGGTTCAAGTGTGAACGCCCAGTTGATGACCGCTGCCACGGGCCAATAAAAGAACAGAAAGATCAGCAGAAGCTGCGGCAGGGCGAACAGCACGGGTAACCACGTGCTCTTGAAGACGGCGCGCTTTTCCATTGAGTAACCGGCAAAAGTGGAGAACTGGACGGGCTTGCCCGGGAGATCCCGCGGGCAAGCCCCTTCAAAACGGCAAAGCTTAGTTCAGCTTGGCGCCGGCATAGGTCTTTTCGAAGCGGCGCAGGCCGGCATTGGAGCGCTCGACGGCCTTGTCGAGTTCTCCCTGAACGTCGGCATTCTGCATGAAGATGGCTTCGAGTGCCGTGGAGACTTCCTTCCGGATCTGCGTGAAGTTGCCGAGACGGATGCCGCGCGTATATTCGGAAGGCGGCGTGAAGGTCAGGCTCTCGATTGCCTTTTCACGGCCCTTATAGGGTGCCTTGTCGTAGAAGCCGTTGGCCTTCATGGCGTCGAAGCCGGTCTTGGTGACCGGGATGTAACCGGTGACCGTGGACCACCACTGAACCATCTCCGGCTGGGCGATGAAGTTGAGGAATGCTGCCGCGCCCTTGTATTCCGCTTCCGGACGGCCGGCCATGACCCACAGGGAAGCGCCACCGACGAGTGAGTTCTGCCGCTGCGTGCCCTTCCAGACCGGCAGCATGGCCACGTCCCACTTCACGCCCTCAGGCATGCCTTTGCCCACGGTGCCGTGCCCGGCAATCGAAGACATGAACATCTGGCAGGTCTGCGAGGTGAATGCGGGCAGGATGTCCATGCCGAGCTGCTTCGTCTTGACGACGAACAGCTTCTCGTCCTGCATCTTTTTGAAGAATTTCACATGGTCGACGAACTTGGTCTTGTTGATCGTCAGTTCCGCGTCGAGGCCCTGATAGCCGTTGCCTTTGGTGGCGATCGGCTGGTTATGGATGGCGGAGAACTGTTCCATCAGCATCCAGGTGTCGAAGTTGAAGGCGAGAGGGCATTCGAAACCGGCGGCTTTCAGCTTCTTCGCGGCCTCTTCAACCTGTTCCCATGTATCGGGCTTGAAGGTGATGCCGGCTTTTTCGAAAGCATCGACATTGTAATAGAAGACAGCGGTGGAGGAATTGTAGGGGAAGGAGTTCAGCTCGCCCGCAGCCGTTGCATAATAATTGGCAATGCCCGGGAAATAATTGTCCCAGTCGATCTTGTAGCCATTGTCAGCCATCAGCTTTTTCGCGGGAACGAAAGCCTTGGACAGCATCATGTCCAGCGTGCCGGCGTCGTAAATCTGGGTGATCGCCGGCTGCTTCTTGGCGCGGTAGGCGGCGATGGTGTTCTGCAGCGTGGCGTCGTAATCGTTCTGAGACGTGCAGACGATCTCGAATTCAGCCTGGGATTCGTTGAACTTCTTGCAGGTGTCCTGAACGCGTTCGCCAAGATCGCCGGAAAGGCCGTACCAGAATTCGAACTTGGTCTTTTCAGCGTGGGCAGCCGTTGCGCCGAAGGCGGCGGCTATGGCGACGCCGGCCATGAAAGAGGTTAGAGCGGAAGGTTTCATGAGTTGAGCCCCGTTGATGGAATGATGGCCTGATCGGCAGGGACGTCATGTCCTGAGCACGAAGCCACGGGCTCTGCTAACAGTCGTATTTGACGGATAGCTTACATTTTGTTGAACGTTTTATGATGACTTGCGGCGCAGCATCGTCGGCGCCGCGAAATACGATCGCTGGAAGCGCAATGCATGTATTTCTGTTTAGACGTCAGTTATTTACGTGGAAAGCGGGCGTTTCGCTACCTGATGCTGAACCGTCTGTCTCCATCAACCCCGGCGTGCGGCTTCGATGGCGGCGACGTCGATTTTCTTCATATCCATCATCGCCGTGAAGGCTCGTCTGCCTTCTGCCCCGCCGGCAGCCATGGCATCCATCAGTACCCGCGGCGTGATCTGCCAGGAGATTCCCCATTTGTCCTTGCACCAGCCGCAGGCGCTTTCCTGGCCGCCATTGCCAACGATGGCGTTCCAGTAGCGGTCGGTTTCCTCCTGATCTTCAGTCGATATCTGGAATGAAAAAGCTTCGCTGTGCTTGAATTGCGGCCTACCATTGAGGCCGATGCAGGTTACGCCTGCGACAGTGAACTGCACCATGAGGACGTCCCCCTGCTTGCCGGAGGGATAGTCGCCCGGCGCGTGATACACTTTTATAACCTCGCTATCGGGAAACGTGTCGGCATAAAAACGGGCTGCTGCCTCTGCGTCCTTGTCGTACCAGATACAGATCATGTTCTTTTGCATGGGTATGGTCCTCCGAGGTTGACGGCATCCCCCTTGCCGGCGGGTAACTCATGGGCAGATTGACGGCTCCCCATCCGGCATAAAATGCAGCCGCAGCGAAAACGTTCCGAAAACGCTACGGTGACCAGTGTCAAAGCCAGCGTCTCACCCTGCGCCGATAGGCAACATAGGCCGGGCCAAGTTCCTTTGTCAGCACGCGCTCTTCAATGTTGACCTGCAGCATCACCGCAATGATGAGGACGATGGCGACGGTGAGCTGCAGAACGGAGGTGAACACCAGAACCAATCCCGTAAACAGCACAATCTGCCCGACGAAGACGGGGTTTCTTGACATGCTGAAAGGCCCGGTATCCACGATGGTTCCGAGATGGCCTTCGGCCGCGCCGATGCGCCACGATTTGCCCATGTAACGCTGCGCGTAGAGCGCGAGCGCACTTCCCGCCAGCGCCATAACCACCCCAGCGAAGCGGATGGCTGCGCCGGTATAGTGTCGGTCCAGCAGCCAACCGGCCTGTTGCGGTTCCAGCCAGAGGGTGAAAAGCGGCAGAAGCGCGCCGAGAAGAAACGCGACACGGAAAAGCGTGGCGGGAACGGTTTGCCTTTCGCGACCCTTGGCAAAAAGCCAGACCGGTTCGCCCGTGCGCTTCGCCAGCCGGGCCGTCAGCCATAAGAAGCCGCCGATATAGGTCCACACCGCAAGCACTGCCACAAGATCAATCATGTCTCCCCCAAATATATTGCCCAGGCCGGAAGCGGGCTCCCGACTCGGAACAAATGTATCAATGGAACTATTGCATCGCCCTGTCTTCGACTACGGGGACAGGTGTGAAATTTCAAAAAACGAACCAATGAATGGAAATTTCGCTGGAGTACGCACGCGCATCGGACGAAAATAAAATTATCATTAAATATCAATTAATACTGAAATTATAATATGCGTGAATAATTTTGGATGGAAACTTCCTGTTTTATCGGAGAAGCGCGCTTGAGTGTTCTTGATCGTGGTGCCAATGCTTTCGCGGTTCTCGCCGCGCTTTCCAAATCCCAGGCCATCATAGAATTCGACCTTTCGGGAAAGATTCTTGCCGCCAATGAGAATTTCTGTCGGGCTCTGGGTTACGAACTTTCGGAAATCCTCGGCAGGCATCACAGCATGTTCGTCGAACCCGCCGTCATGGCTTCGGCGGATTACAAGGGCTTCTGGGCAAAACTTGCTGCCGGTCAGTTCGATCAGCAGCAGTATAAGCGTATCGGCAAGGGCGGCAGGGAGGTCTGGATCGAGGCTTCCTATAACCCGGTGTTTCGCCGCGGCAAGCCGGTGAAGGTGGTGAAGATCGCTACAGACATCACCGCACGCAAGCTGAAGGCGGCGGAAGACGCCGGCAAGATCGACGCCCTTTCCCGGGCGCAGGCCATCATCGAATTCTCGCCGAACGGCGAAATCCTAACTGCCAACGAGAATTTTCTGACGGCGCTGGGCTATTCTCTGGCGGAAGTGCAGGGCCGGCATCATTCCATGTTCTGCGAGCCGGCCTATACACAGTCACCGGCCTACAGGCAGTTCTGGGAAAGGCTCGCCGGCGGCGATCTGGTGGCGGATGAATTCATGCGTCTTGGCAAGGGCGGCCGCAAGGTCTTCATCCAGGCTTCCTATAATCCGATCTTCGATCTGAATGGGAAAGTGTTCAAGGTCGTCAAATTCGCGACCGATGTGACCGGCCGTGTCGAGAATGTCGAAAAGCTGGCGCAGTGCCTTACAGACCTTGCCGAAGGCGATCTTGCCCAGAGCATCGACACGCCTTTCATTCCCTCGCTTGAACGGCTGCGCACGGATTTCAACGCGGCTTCGGAAAAGCTCAAGCGGGCCATGACGCGGGTGTCTGAAAATGCCGGCGCCATTTCTTCCGGGTCGAATGAAATACGATCCGCGGCAGATGATCTTGCCAGACGGACGGAGCAGCAGGCGGCTTCGATAGAGGAGACCGCTGCCGCGCTTGAAGAGGTCACCACCGCAGTCGGTGATTCAAGCCGTCGGGCGGAAGAAGCCGGCAGGATCGTTGCCCGTGCCCGCGACCATGCCGAACATTCAGGCCAAGTGGTGCGCGATGCCATAGGCGCCATGGATCAGATTGAAAAATCATCGCGGGAAATCTCGAGCATCATCGGCGTGATCGACGAAATTGCTTTCCAGACCAATCTTCTGGCGCTTAATGCGGGCGTGGAAGCGGCCCGTGCAGGCGAGGCAGGCAAGGGTTTTGCCGTTGTCGCGCAGGAGGTGCGCGAGCTTGCGCAGCGCTCGGCGACGGCTGCAAAGGAAATCAAGAACCTGATCAACGCTTCGGGCAAGCAGGTGGAAAACGGCGTCGGCCTCGTCACCAGGGCGGGTTCGGCGCTGCAGGAAATCGCAGAGCAGGTCCGCGACATCAATACCAATGTGGCGGCGATCGTGGATGCGGCCCGCGAACAGTCCACGGCGCTTGCCGAAATCAATCAGGCGGTCAACAGCGTGGATCAGGCTACCCAGCAGAACGCCGCGATGGTGGAGGAGCAGACGGCCGCAAGCCACAGCCTCGCGCGGGAGGCCGCGGCCCTGTTCGAGCTCCTTGGCCAGTTCCGGTTCGAGGAGACTGCGCGTCATGCGGCCTCTACGCGCAGCTGGTCGGACCAGCCCGGCGCCGCCGCCCCGCGCCGCCCGCTATCCCGCCCGCCGGGCGTGCGTGGCGCATCGAGCGCGGCTGTCGCGCGTGAGGAATGGCAGGACTTTTAGAGGCATCTGGGGTTCCCTTCCATCCCCTGCGGGCCTTGGCATGGGGGCCATGAAACGTCTGAAACCGAAATCGATCCATGCAAGTGCGGGGTATAGGCATATCGTCGCGATTGTCGGATAATCGACGCAGCGCGCCTGAAGATTACGGGGACTTTCGTTTGGCAGGGATGACATCAACAGGCAGGGTCGTGCTCGTTCTCTGCTGGCTGGCGGCGTTTCTCGGGCCGGCGCAGGCCGAAACGCCGGCTGACGGCAAGGCGTCCTGCGCCCATGCCCACGATGTGGCGCCCGAATTGTGCATCAGTCCCCAGAGCTACAACAGGGACCTTTGCCACGCCATCGAGGTTCTCGCCGCGCGCCATGCCGTTCCGCCGGATTATTTCGCCAGGCTGATCTGGCGGGAGAGCCTGTTCCGGGCCGATGCGGTGAGCCCGAAGGGGGCGGAAGGCATTGCCCAGTTCATGCCGGGGACGGCGAGGCTGCGTGGTCTGGACAACAGTTTCAACATCATTGCTGCGCTGGAGGCGTCGTCACGCTATCTGTCGGAGCTGAAGCTGCGCTTCGGTAATTTCGGTCTGGCAGCCGCAGCCTATAATGCCGGCGAGGCGGGGCTGCGCGGTTTTATCGCGACAGGTCGCCTGCCGGTGGAAACGCGCGATTATGTCTTTGCAATCACCGGGTACCCTGTGGAAAGCTGGAAAGACAATCCACCTGATAAGGCCGCGCCGGCGCTGGACGGCAGCCGGCCCTTCATCGACGCCTGCCTGCGGCTTGCCGATACACGCACGATCAACGATCCCGTCCTGATATCTTCGGCCGACTGGGCGCCATGGGGTGTGCAGCTTGCCGCCCATTACAATCCGACGGTGGCGAACCGGCTCTTTACCCGTGCCATAGGCCAATTGTCGGGGCCTCTCAATGCCGAGCGCGCACTGATCGTGCGGCAAAGGGGTGGCAATTTCGGTTCGCGCCCGCGTTACGCCGCGCGCATCGGCCGCGAGACCAGAGCCGAAGCCAATGCGCTTTGTGGTGAAATCCGTGGGGCGGGTGTTCCCTGCACCGTGTTCCGCAACCGCTAGCGGGGGCCGCGGCTGATCATGACAAGTTGATCGGCCCATACGCCGCTCCTCCTTTCAGTGCGAGATGATCGCTCCTAGATTTGCGGCCGGCGGCGACCGCAACCCGCGGGCCGGTGGCGTGTGACGAGGGGATGAATTGCACATGAGATTGCTTGAAACCGGAGCGCTGGCAGCGATGCTGACCATGGCCGTGGCGTGCACCAGCACCGGGCAGACGGAAATCACCCGCACTGTGGCCGGTTTTAAAGGGCAGCCGCGGGAGGCGGCAATCGCCCGGCTTGGCCGCCCCAACAAGGTCATCATCGAAAAGGGCGCAACCGAATCCTACTGGCTGAAAGTGGATGTCGAGACCTATGCGGGGCTCAGCAACCGGCGCGAATACCGGACCGTCGACGGGCAGGCGCAGGTCTCGCAGACCGAGGGCATGAAAATCAAGCAACATCGCCGCGATTGCATCATCAAGATCACCGCGGACGCAGCTTCCATCATCACCACGAGCGAGATCATCGGCGATCCGGCGAGCTGCGAGACTGTCCTGGGGCGTCCGGCTCCCTGACCGCCGTGGTTGAGATCGCCGCAGATTTACAGATGACGGCGGTTTTTTCCGAAGCCTGAAACCGTGCGTGTCTTTCGTTAACGGATTGGCGCCGCCTTTCTGTGGATGAGAGCGTCTGCTGTTGTTACCGTGAGCCTCTACGCATATGTTGGAGTACTGATTTTCGATTTCCGGGCAAGGCGGCAGGCACCTCATGACCTCCCAGTTGGACTTTTTCGCTTCCGCGGCCGCGCGGCTTCCCGAGACCGAACGGGGGCGAAAAATGCCGGGACGCGGAGCGGTGCAGAGGGTCGCAATGGATGATGAGGGGCTGGCGGGCTATCTCGAATCCACCGGCAATTACCGCGTTCTGCGCAAGCTCATGCCGCGTCAGGTCGTGGAACGGCCAAGGCCGGAATTTTCCCGCCGGGGCGTGATCCTCGACACGGAAACCACGGGTCTGAACCACCGGACGGACGAAATAATCGAGATCGGCGTCATCGCCTTCACGTTCGACGATCAGGGCGCCATTGGCGACGTCACCGGCATTTACGGCGGACTTCGGCAGCCCAACGTCGCCATACCGGCGGAGATCACCCGGCTGACTGGGATCACCGATGACATGGTTGCGGGGCAGGCGATCGACATGGAGCGGCTGACTTTTCTCGTCGGCGATGCTGATCTGATCATTGCCCACAATGCCGGCTTCGACCGTCCCTTCTGTGAAGCCTTCTCGCCCATATTCAATGAGAAGGCCTGGGCCTGCTCCGTTTCCGAAATCGACTGGCGGGTGCGTGGATTTGAGGGCAACAAGCTGGGTTATCTGATCGGTCAGTCCGGTTATTTCCATGATGGTCATCGCGCCGTTGATGATTGCTTCGCGCTGCTGGAGGTGCTCGAGCAGAACCGGCCGGGCCAGGAAGGCATGACGCCCTTCATGGAGCTTCACGCGGCTAGCCGTAGATCGCGCGTCCGGATCTACGCGGAGAACAGCCCCTTCGATATGAAGGATCACCTGAAGAAGCGGGGTTATCGCTGGTCGGACGGTTCGGACGGCCGGCCGAAATCCTGGTGGGCGGAGCTGCCGGAAGAGATGCTGGCGGAGGAGCTGCATTTTCTGCGCACCGAAATCTATCGTTGGGACGCCGACCCTACGGTCAAATATCTCACGGCTTTCGACCGGTTCAAGGCCGGGTAGGGTTAATCGCCTGCGGGCGTTTTTGATCGAGTGATGAAAATCTGTCCTGTTAACAGGCTGCTTCTTTCGTGTGCGCTGGACAGGTTGCTCAAATTTTGAGCTCATGTCGTTTTCCCCGCGATTTAAAGTGGGGAATCCGTCTGGCACGGGCTTTGCTTTCTGTCTTGTATGCAAGATTTACATACCAGGCAGGATCGTCAGATAAACATTGAAGAGGCCATCGTATCCGGCATTTTGTCGGCGCGTATCCGGCCGGGCACACGGCTCAGCGAAAACCAGCTTGCCGGTCTTTTCTCCGTATCGCGCACCCGGGTACGCGAGGCGATGATGCGGCTGGAAACCCGGGGAATCGTGCACGTTAGTGCGAGGCGGGGCTGGTTCGTGGTCGAGCCGTCTGCCGAGGAGGCGATGACCATCTATGAAGCGCGCCGGATCATCGAATCCGGGTTAGTGCGCAGTATGCGGACCCTTACCGAAGAAGGGCGCGGCGTTCTCCTGGCGCATCTCGAGGAAGAGAAAGTCGCCATAGCCGCGGGCGACCGGCAGCGCCTGACCTGCCTCATGGGCGATTTTCACATCAGGATCGCCGAGCTTTGTGGCAATGCCGTCCTCGTTGAACTGCTGCGCGACCTGACGGCCCGCACGATCCTCATTTCCATGCTTTACCAGTCGGAATTTCATGCGCTGCAGTCGCATCAGGGACATTGCCGGATATTCGAGGCGATGGCAGCCGGCGATTTCGCGAGGGCGGCGGAGCTTTCAATCGAACATCTGGACGAGGTGGAAACCGGCCTCGATCTCACCCGGCGACCTGACCCGCTCGCCGGTCTTCGCCACTCGCTCGCCCTTCCGGAACATAACCGCGGCGATACCGACAAAAAAACCGAGCAACAGAACCAGCACAAGGAGAATGACCCATGATATTCAGACGGACCTTCATCGCCGCCGCCGCCATGGCTGCCGCCTTCGGATTTTCCGCGCCCGCAAAGGCGGACGCCCTTGCCGACATTGCCGCACGCGGCACGCTGCGCGTCGCCGTGCCGCAGGATTTTCCACCCTTTGGCAGTGTCGGGGCCGACATGACCCCGCAGGGTTATGACATCGACGTCGCGAAGCTGATCGCCGACAAGCTGGGCGTGAAGGTGGAGCTGGTGCCAGTCACCAGCGCCAACCGCGTTCCCTATCTGCAGACCAACAAGGTCGATCTGGTGATCTCCAGCCTCGGCAAGAACGCCGAACGCGAGAAGGTCATCGATTTTTCGACCGCCTATGCTCCTTTTTTCAACGGCGTGTTCGGTCCGCAGGACGTCTCCCTCTCCAAAGCCGAGGACCTGAAGGGCAAGACCGTTGCCGTGACACGCGGTTCTGTCGAAGACCTCGAGCTGACGAAGGTTGCGCCCGCTGACGCCACCATCAAGCGCTATGAGGACAATAACGGCACCATTTCCGCCTTCCTGTCCGGTCAGGCGGAGGTTGTCGCAACCGGCAATGTGGTCGCCGCCGCCATTCTGGCGAAGAACCCGCCGAAGCGGCCGGAAATGAAATTCCTGATCAAGAATTCGCCCTGCTACATCGGCCTCAACAAAAATGAGACGGCCCTGCTGGAGAAGGTCAATGCGACTATCGCCGCGGCCAAGGCGGACGGTTCGCTGAATGCCATCGCCACCAAATGGCTCGGGCAGGATCTGCCGGCCGATCTCTGATCGTCACATATCCCCGTCGTCCCGGTTCCCCGGGACGGCTTTCTCACCACCGGCGCAAGGGGACTTTTCTTGAGCTATCAATTTGATTTCCTGTGGCTCGGCGAATATTGGCCGCAGATTGCCAAGGGTATTGCCATCACCAGCCAGCTGACGCTGGTGGGCGGCGTTATCGGCGTGTCGCTCGGCACCGCCTGCGCCTGGGCCCGTGCGCTTGGCCCCTCCTGGCTAAGGCCCATCGTCGGCGGTTACGTCGAACTCATCCGCAATACGCCTTTCCTCATCCAGCTGTTTTTTATCTTTTTCGGCCTGCCGTCGCTTGGTTTCAAGCTTTCGGAGCTGACCGCCGCCAATCTGGCGATGATCGTCAATCTCGGCGCCTATAGCTGCGAGATCATTCGCGCCGGCATCCAGGCAACACCGAAAGGCCAGTTCGAGGCGGGGGCGAGCCTTGCGATGACTCGCTTCGAAACCTTCCGCCACGTGGTGCTCCGGCCATCGCTGCAGCGCATCTGGCCAGCGCTCACGTCGCAGGTTGTCATCGTCATGCTCGGGTCGGCGGTTGTCTCGCAGATCGCGGTGGAAGACCTGACGTTTGCGGCCAACTTCATCCAGTCGCGCACCTTCCGCGCCTTCGAGGCCTATATTGTTTCGACGGTGATCTACCTGCTGCTCGCGATCCTGCTGCGGCAGGGCATGCTGGCGCTGGGCGGCTTCCTTTTTCCGCGGAGGCTGGCGCGATGATGGAATTCACCTTCTGGGATATTCTGCGCAACCTGTTGCTTGCCACGCGCTGGACGCTGCTGCTGTCGCTGGTTTCCTTCGCTGGCGGAGGCCTGGTCGGCCTCGCGCTTCTGTGGCTGCGCATCAGTTCGCGTCCGGCCTTGAGCCGTCTTGCCCGCATCTACATCGAAGTCTTTCAGGGTACGCCGCTCCTGATGCAGCTTTTCATCGCCTTTTTCGGCCTCGGCCTCTTCGGAATCGATGTTCCAGCCTGGCTTGCCGCAGGCGTGGCGCTCATCCTGTGGACTGCTGCGTTTCTGGCGGAAATCTGGCGCGGCTGTGTAGAGTCGATCGCAAAGGGGCAATGGGAAGCCTCGGCAAGCCTTGCCATGGGCCGCCTTCAGCAGATGCGTTACGTCATCCTGCCCCAGGCGATGAAGATCGCCATTCCACCGACAGTCGGTTTTTCCGTCCAGGTGATCAAAGGCACCGCGCTCACCTCCATTATCGGTTTCGTTGAACTGTCCAAGGCCGGCACGATCGTCACCAACGCGACCTTCCAGCCTTTCACGGTATACGGGCTGGTGGCGCTCATCTATTTCGCCCTCTGCTGGCCGCTGTCGAAATCCAGCCAGTTTCTCGAAAGGAAGCTCAATGTCGCTCATCGAAATCACTGAAGTCCACAAGAGCTTTGGCGACAACGAAGTGCTGAAGGGCATCAACCTGGATGTCGAGCCCGGAGAGGTGATCGCGATCATCGGGAAAAGCGGTTCGGGAAAATCGACGCTGCTGCGCTGTATCAACGGTCTTGAGACGATCAGCAGCGGCTCCATTCAGGTGGCGGGCGCCCAGCTGCTTGATGACGAGCTGCATCTGAAGGCCCTCAGATTAAAGGTGGGCATGATTTTCCAGCAGTTCAATCTCTTTCCGCATCTGACTGCCGGCGGCAATGTGATGCTGTCGCAGATGGTTGTGAAGAAGCTGGCGGCGCCCGAGGCGGAGGCGATGGCGCGCAGGATGCTGGAGCGTGTCGGTCTGGCGCACAAGTTCGACGCTTATCCGGACCAGCTCTCCGGCGGTCAGCAGCAGCGTGTGGCCATCGCCCGCGCGCTTGCCATGCAGCCCATCGCGCTTCTGTGTGATGAAATCACGTCCGCGCTTGACCCGGAACTGGTGTCGGAGGTGCTCGCTGTCGTGCGTGAGCTTGCCAGGGAGGGCATGACACTTTTGATGGTGACGCATGAAATGAAGTTCGCCCGTGACGTCTGCTCGCGCGTCGTCTTCATGCATCAGGGACGGGTACACGAGATCGGCCCGCCGGAAGAAGTTTTCGCTAACCCCCGCACACCGGAACTCAGGCAGTTCCTCGGTGTGCTCTAACATTCCATGGCTGCGCACGCCTGCAGAGCGGCGTGCGCAGTGGTCCGTGCGCCGCAGGCTTCGCGCTGCGACTTGCGGGTTCATGCGCCATGTGAACCAGCGGCGCGTAATCAATTAGTCGCCAAGATTGCATACAATTTTTCCATCGCATCGAAAACAATCGCTGTAAATTTGGGCACTCTTCTCACCCTGTGTTTCTCCTCTTTTAAATTATCCTTTTGCATCAATGAGAAAGCCGATTGGCACGCCTCCTGCATGGATAGAAGTGTCGCAGGAGAGTGTTTATGAGCAAAGCCGCCGCAATTGACATCGCTTCCGTATCCAAGATTTACGGCAACACCACCGCCGTGCATGCGATAAGCCTGAAGATACCGGCCGGGAGCTACTGCTGCCTGCTCGGCCCGTCGGGCTGCGGCAAGACCTCGACGCTCAGGATGATCGCTGGTCACGAGAGCATTTCCAGCGGCGATGTCAGGCTTGGCAACACCGTCGTGACCGATCTGCCGCCCGCCCGGCGCGGCACGGCGATGATGTTCCAGTCCTATGCGCTGTTTCCGCATCTCGATCTCGTCGACAATGTCGCCTTCAGCCTCAAGATGAAGGGTGTGGACAGGGAGACCCGGCGCACAAAGGCGCTGGACATGCTGCGCCTGATGCAGCTCGAGCCTTATGCCGGCCGCCGCCCGGCCCAGCTTTCCGGCGGGCAGCAGCAGCGCGTGGCGCTGGCGCGCGCGCTCATTACCGATCCCGAGGCGCTGTTGCTGGACGAGCCGCTTTCGGCGCTCGATCCCTTCCTCAAGATCCGCATGCGCGCAGAGCTGAAGAAGCTGCAGACTTCACTCGGCATCACTTTCGTCCACGTCACCCACAGTCAGGAAGAGGCGATGGCACTGGCCGATATCATCGTCGTCATGAATGACGGCCGGATCGAGCAGGCGGCGACCCCGCGTGAGGTTTTCGAGCGACCGGCGACCGCTTTCGTCGCCCGTTTCATGGGCGACCACAATGTCATTTCCGGACGATTCAGGGAAAGGTCCGGCGAGCTGGTAACGCTTGAAGTCGCAGGCGGCGGCACATTTACCGCGACAGGCGCGGCGCCGGATGACGGGGCGGTCGATATCGCCGTTCGCACCGATCGGGTGCGTGTGGGTGAGACCGATCAACCCGGTCTCGGTTTCACGGGCATCGTCTCCAATGTCGAGTATCGCGGCGCCACCGTGAAGATCGCCGTGACCGGCGCCGGCATGGAGGATTTCAACGTCATCCTCAGCGACGCCGCCTTTTTCGAAAACCCGGTCAGGACCGGCGACGCCATACCCCTTTCATGGAATGCGGCCGATGCCATCGTGCTCGGCCGGGTAGAGAAGTGACCCCAAAAATAACCAGAGGAGAACTTTGAAATGACCGATACCACCAGCAGCAAGAAGGGCCTGTCCCGCCGCGGCCTCCTGAAAGCGGGCGCGGCTGCCACGGGTGCGGCGATCGGCTCCGGCCTCATCACCGGCTTCCCGACCATCTGGGCGCAGAACCCCATCACCATCCGCCAGTTCGGGACCGGCGTCTCCAACCTCAACGCCATTGCCGAAAAGTGCAAGGCGGACCTCGGGATCACTCTTGAGATGACGGCGACGGATTCCGACGCCGCTGCCCAGCGCGCCGTCACCCAGCCGAACTCCTACGATATCGCCGATATCGAATACTGGATCCTGAAGAAGGTCTATCCGGCCGGCGTCATCCAGCCGATGGAAATCAAGAAGCTCAAATATTACGACAAGATCGTGCCGCTGTTCAAAAACGGCAAGCTGAAGCCTGACAGCGTGGTCGCGCAGGGCACTGCGCCGCACACTGTCGGTTACGTCGAGAAGCCCGGCGACAAGACATTTGCCAAGGGTGAGACCGATTATTTCACCATGGTTCCGACCATCTACAATGCCGATACGCTCGGCATCCGCCCCGATCTCGTCGGCCGCGATATCACCAGCTGGGCCGATATCATGGATCCCAAGTTCAAGGGCAAGACCTCCATCCTCAACATCCCGTCGATCGGGATCATGGACGCGGCGATGATCATGGAAGCCATGGGCAACATCAAATATGCCGACAAGGGCAACATGACGAAGGCGGAAATCGACAAGACCATCGATTTCCTCATCAAGGCCAAGAAGGACGGCCAGTTCCGCGCCTTCTGGAAGAGCTTCGACGAAAGCGTCAACCTCATGGCCTCGGGCGAAGTCATCATCCAGTCCATGTGGTCACCGGCCGTTGCCGCGGTCCGCTCCAAGGGCATCGCCTGCAAGTACCAGCCGCTGAAGGAAGGCTATCGCTCCTGGGGCGGCGGTCTCGGTCTTGCCAAGCATCTGTCCGGTGCGAAGCTCGATGCAGCCTATGAATATATCAACTGGTACACTTCGGGCTGGGTCGGCGCCTACCTCAACCGTCAGGGTTATTACTCCGCCGCCATGGAAACGGCGAAGGAGCACATGACCGCCGACGAGTGGGGTTACTGGGTCGAGGGCAAGGCGGCTCAGGGCGATATCATCGCGCCAGACGGCAAGGTCATGGAAAAGGCCGGTGCCGTGCGCGATGGCGGTTCCTTCGAGGAGCGTATGGGCAAGGTGGCGTGCTGGAACTCGGTCATGGACGAAGACCGCTACATGGTCCGCCGCTGGAACGAATTCATCGCGGCGTGATGCTTTCAGGACGACCGGCGGCAAGTGCCGCCGGTCAATTGCGACAGGCACCCACCTCTCGACGTCATCCTCGGGTCAAGCCGAGGATGACGTCGAGGGTGTGGCGGACCTTTCAACGTGCCCGCTGGCGGCAATGCCGCCGGCACTTCTGCAAATCCACAGAAAGGCTCCCTATGGTGACGGTCAGACTCATCGGCGTCAGCGACAAGAAGGACAGACCGCCCCGCAGCTTCGCGCTGCCGCAAAAACTCGTCTCCTATGTGCAGGCTGCCCCGCTTTTCCTGATCCTCGGCTTTTTCCTGGCTCTGCCGATCCTGATGATCGCCGTCGTCAGCTTCTGGGATTACGATTTCGCCCAGATGTATCCTGATTTCGTGACCTTCAATTACAGCGAGACACTGGGATCGTGGGTCACCTGGCAGACCTATCTAAATACGCTGAAATATGCAGCGATGGTCTGGGCCATCACGCTGTTCTGCGGTTTCTGGGTGGCTTATTTCCTCGCCTTTCACATCCGCACCACCACCATGCAGATGGTGCTGTTCCTTGTCTGCACCGTGCCCTTCCTGACGTCCAACATCATCCGCATGATTTCGTGGATACCCGTTCTGGGGCGAAACGGTCTCGTCAACAGCGCGCTGGTCGGCACCGGCATCATCCCCGAGCCGATCGAGTGGCTGCTCTATTCCGATTTCGCCGTGGTGCTGGCCATGGTGCATCTCTATACGCTGTTCATGGTCACGCCGATCTTCAATACGCTGATGCGCATCGACAAATCCTTGATCGAGGCGGCGCGCGACGCTGGTGCGACCGGCTGGCAGACGCTCACCAATGTCATCATCCCGCTCGCAAAACCCGGCATGGCGATCGGCAGCATCTTCGTTGTCACGCTGGTCATGGCCGATTTTTCCACGGTTCAGGTCATGTCGGGCGGCCAGAGCGCCTCGGTGGCGCTGATGATGAAGAACCAGATGTCGCTGCTGCAATATCCGGCCGCCGCTGCCAATGCCGTCATCCTGCTCGTCCTCGTTCTTCTGATGGTCGCGGGCATCCTGCGCATCGTCGATATCCGCAAGGAGCTTTGATCATGCACCGGGAAAAACGCGGCCGCGAATTCTATATCCTCGCTTTCTTTTTCGCCCTCTTCGTGCTGTTTCTTTACGGCCCGTTGTCGGCCATCCTCATCCTCGCCTTCCAGGGGCCGAACGGAGGCCTAACGTTCCCGCTGAACGGCGTCTCGCTGCACTGGTTCGGCAATCTCTTCGAACAGCAGGCAGTCGGCGATTTCGGCGGATCGTTCCGCCGTTCCTTCGCTCTCGGCCTGATGGTCATGGTCGTAACCGTGCTTGTCTCGCTGCTGGCCGGCCTGGCCTTCCGTCGCAAATTCATCGGCGCGACGCCGCTGTTTTATCTGTCGGTCGCCAGCCTGGTGGTGCCTTCCATCATCATATCCCTTGGCATTGGTGTTTTGTTTCAGCAGCTTGGGCTTGAACCTTCATGGTATACATCAGCTTTTGGCGCGCATCTGACCTGGACGTTGCCCTTCGGCGTTCTCATCATGCTTGCCGTCTTCAATCGGTTTTCGCCATCCTATGAGGAAGCGGCGCGCGATCTCGGTGCGTCCTCATGGCAGACCTTCGCCCATGTGGTGCTGCCGATGATCGCGCCGAGCCTGATCGGTGTCGGCCTCTTCGGGTTCACGCTTTCCTACGACGAGTTCGCCCGCACATTGATGACGTCTGGCACCTACAACACGTTGCCGCTGGAAATCTACGGCATGACCACCAATGTCACGACCCCTGTGCTTTATGCGCTCGGCGCCGTTACCACCCTGTTTTCCTTCCTGGTGATTGCGGCCACGCTCGGCCTGATCGTCACCCTTAATCGACGCCATTCGCGCGGATGAAGAAACCCAAGATGCGCATTCTCGTCATCAATCCCAATACCACGCAGTCCATGACCGCGACCATCGCCGACGCCGCGACACGGGTGGCGGGCCGCGATACGGAAATCCTTGCCGTCACCTCTTCCATGGGGCCAGTCTCCATCGAAGGTTATTACGACGAGGTATTCGCGGTGCCTGGCCTTCTGCTGGAGCTTGCCAAGGCTCCGGCGCTGCGCGTCGACGCGGCGATCATCGCCTGTTTCGATGATACCGGGCTTGATGCGGCCCGGGCTCTTGCAGATATTCCCGTCATCGGCATCTGTGAGGCGGCGGTTTCCGCCACGGCCTTCATCGCGCAGAAATTCACCATCGTCACGACGATGGAACGGTCCCGGCTGCCGCTCGAACATCTCGTCCAGCGTTATGGCATGTCTTCCCGCTGCAATGTCCGCGCCGCCGACATTCCGGTGCTGTCGCTGGAAGAGGCGGGTTCGAATGCACGCGAAAGGCTGCGGGAGGAAATCTCCCTGGCGCTGAGGCAGGATCGTGCCGAGGCGATCGTGCTCGGCTGCGCCGGCATGGCCGACCTGACGGCGGAACTCCGCGCCGAATTCGGCGTCCCTGTCATTGACGGCGTCGCAGCAGCCGTCAAACAGGCGGAAGCACTGGTATCCATGGGGCTCTCCACCGCCAAGCGCGGCGCTTATGCCACGCCGGTCGCCAAGCCCTATCGCGGATTGCTGGACATGTTTCAGCCGGGCAGGAGCGGCGGGATGCCGGAGGGCGGCTGAGACGTTTCCCGGTCCGGTTCACACGGTGCTGATTTCGCAAGCCCCTTCATATCCCTGTCGTAATAGTGTCTGATACCCTCGGCGTTTCAGTGCGGACGATATGTATGCGCAGCCGTCATACGCTTAGGGAGCTATCGTTGAATTCCTCGACACCCACGATTTCGAAAGACACCGCGCGTCACAAAATCGGAACGCCCGGCGAAGTTTTCGCGGCCTTTCTGAAGCTCGGGGTCACGTCCTTTGGCGGCCCCATCGCTCATCTCGGCTATTTTCGCGATGAGCTGGTCGTCCGGCGCAAATGGGTCGATGAAGCTGGTTATGCGGACCTTGTGGCGCTCTGCCAGTTTCTGCCTGGTCCCGCTTCCAGCCAGGTGGGCTTTGCGCTCGGGCTGCTGAGGGCAGGGCCGCTCGGGGCGCTGGCCGCCTGGACGGCGTTTACGCTGCCATCTGCCATTCTTCTCGTCGCTTTCGCACTGGTCGCCGCATCCATCGAAGGCCCCGTCGGCACCGGTCTGCTGCATGGACTGAAGATCGTCGCTGTTGCCGTGGTCGCCCACGCGGTATGGGGAATGGCAAAAAGCCTCGCACCGGATCGTGAGCGCGCGACCATCGCGATGGCCGCCATCGTCTGTGTCGTATTCATCGCCGGCGCTTTCGGGCAAATCCTGGCGCTTTGCGCCGGAGCGCTCTCCGGGCTGGTCTTCTGCCGCGCCGCCTCGGCGGGGTCGACCAGCCATCTTGCCTTCCGCGTGTCGAAACGCGTGGGATATGTTTCGCTTGCCGCTGTCGCCCTTCTTCTCGTTCTGCTGCCGGTTTTTGCGGCGGGCGCGGCCTGGCAGGGGCTCTCCTTGTTTGATGCCTTCTATCGGGCCGGCGCGCTGGTCTTCGGCGGCGGCCACGTGGTGTTGCCTCTTCTGCAGTCCGAAGTCGTCGCCTCGGGCTGGGTCACCAGGGATGCCTTCATTACCGGCTATGGCGCAACGCAGGCCGTGCCCGGTCCGCTCTTCACTTTTGCTGCTTATCTCGGCGCGGTGGCGGGCCCTCAGCCGAACGGCGTGGCGGGCGCAGCCATCGCTCTCGTCGCCATCTTCCTGCCCGGCATGTTGCTTCTCGTCGGCGCACTTCCTTTCTGGGAGGGTTTTCGCCGGCATCCTCTGGCGCAGGCCGCCATGCGCGGCGCCAATGCCGCGGTGGTCGGCATATTGGGCGCGGCGCTTTATGATCCCGTCTGGACCAGCGCCGTCTTCACCCCCAGGGATTTTGCACTGGCGCTTGCGGGTTTCATCCTGCTGACGGTCTGGAAAGCGCCGCCATGGGTCGTCGTTCTTCTTTGCGCGGCCGGCGGCGTGGCGCTCGCCCTCGTGTAAAGGCTTCAGGCAGTGCTGATGCTGTCGAACAGCCAGTCGGAAAAGACCTGCATGGCTGGGGTCGGCGGTTTCGATTGCAGCCGGGTCAACCAATAGCTTCCGAGCGACATGGTGACGGGAAAAGGTTGGACGACCGCTCCGGAAGCCAGATGCCGTGAAAACATCGACGGCGGCGCCAGCGCGACACCGAGCCCTTGCAGGGCGGCCTCCATCATCCCGAGCGACGTGTCGAAGACAATGCCGGCATTGACCTGTGCGGCCGGCGTGACGCCCGCCGCCGCAAACCAGCTGCTCCATTCATCGGCGCGGTAACTGCGCAGCAATGTCGCTTCCATCAGGTCGGCCGGCGCTTTCAGCGTTTCCGCCAGTTTCGGCGTGCACAGCGGCGAAAGCGGCGCGTCAAAGAGACGAAACGCATCCGTGCCGTGCCACGAGCCCTGACCGAAACGAATGGCGAAATCCAGCCCCTCTGCCGCCATATCCACCCGGTTGTTGTTGGTGGAAACCCTGACGTCAATAAAGGGGTGGCGCTTCTGAAACGCCTGCAGGCGCGGCAGCAGCCAGCCGACCGCGAAGGTGCCGACAACGCCGAGAAACAGCAGTTCGCGCACCTGCCCGGCCTCGATGCGGTCAAGCGTCGTTGCCATCTGGTCGAAGGAACTGGTCACCGTCGGCAGCAGGGCTTCGCCTTCCGCAGTTATCTTCAGGCCGCGCGGGAGACGTTGAAAAAGCGCGACGCCCAGCCGCTTTTCCAGTCCCTTGACCTGCTGGCTCACAGCCGCCTGCGTCACGCATAGTTCGATCGCCGCGCGGGTAAAGCTCAGATGCCGCGCGGAAGCTTCGAACGCGCGCAAACCGTTCAGGGGAAGAAATTGACGGACCATTCGAGACCTAGATTTTCTTGTGTCTCCTCCGAGATATCATGATTTGTTCGTGCAATGTAGGGCGGCTAAACGTCTTTCGCGCTGGCTGGGGAAACGCCTGATATCCACCTGAGGTTTTGGAGACGAGACAGATGAATTTTCACCGCGGACATATCGTATGGACGGCCATGCTTTCGGCGATCCTCCTCACGCCGGCTCTGGCCGCCGACGAGGCGAGGCTGAAGGCGATAACGGATGCGGCGATCAAGCCCATCATGGAAAAGAACGGCATACCCGGGCTTGCGGTCGGCATCAGCGTCGATGGAGAGAGTTACATCTTAACTTACGGCGTGATGTCAAAAAGCACCGGCCAGCCGGTGACGGCTGAAACGCTGTTCGAACTCGGCTCCATCAGCAAGACATTCACGGCTACCCTTGCGACCTACGCCGAGGCGAACGGGCATTTGTCGCTGTCCGGCAGGGTCAAGGATTATCTTCCGGGAATGAAGGGCACCGCTTTCGGTGACGTTACATTGACGCATCTGGGCACCCACACCGCAGGCGGCTTTCCGCTACAGGTGCCTGACAATGTCAAAACGGAAACGCAGCTGCTTGCTTATCTCAAGAGCTGGAAGCCTTCTTACGGCGCCGGAACGCACAGGACCTACGCCAATCCCAGCATCGGCATGCTGGGCTACATCACGGCAAAGGCGATGGGGCAGGGCTACGACGCCGCCATGCAGGACACGCTCTTTCCCGCGCTCGGGCTGAAGGACACGTTCACGGTCGTTCCCAAGGCGAAGTTGGCCAATTATGCACAGGGCTACACGCGAAACGACGAGCCGGCCCGCCTGACGCCGGGCATTCTATCTTCGGAAGCCTATGGCGTCAGATCGACGGCGACAGACATGATCCGCTTCGTCAACGCGAATCTGGGGCTTGAAAAACTGGACGGCAAGATCCGGCAGGCGATCGCAAGCACCCATACCGGTTATTTCGCGGTCGGCGCCATGACGCAGGATCTCGTCTGGGAGCAATATGCCCGGCCCGTCGCCTTGAAGACGCTTGTCCAGTCCAATTCCGGCGTGCTTCTCAAAAACGTTCCGGTGCAGGAAATCGCACCGCCCCTGAAGCCCGGACAGGATGTCTTCATCAATAAGACGGGTTCCACCAATGGTTTTGGTGCCTATGTCGCCTTCATCCCTCAACGGAAACTCGGCATCGTCATACTGGCCAACAAAAACTATCCCAATGAGGATCGTGTCACGGCGGCCGTTGAGATTTTGACGGCTGTCGACAAGGCGGACTGATATCCGCTTGATGCTTCCTTGCGTGCCGGCGCGGGGTGCACTCCCGCCGGCGCCAAACGCATTTCGATCCCGCCGCCCGGATGACAGCGAGAACCAATCGCGCTACCGGAGAAAAGATACGCCGGCCACCGATTCGATCTCGGCCGACCGCGCTTATCATCAAAAGGCAACTCTTTTTGCGCGGCTGCGATCTGCGACGGAAAAGCCGTCAGTCTCGCGCCGGGCGGTTCGTGGGGGACGACGATGAGCGACACGGGTGGTTATTTTCCTCGCTGGCGATTGAAAACCGAAGGGCGCATCATGCCGGATGAGCGGTTGCCCGCCGGGCAGACCGCGGTGCTCGGTTTGCAGCATGTCGTGGCCATGTTCGGCTCCACGGTTCTCGCGCCGCTGATCATGGGCTTCGATCCGAATGTATCGATCCTGTTTTCCGGTATTTCCACGCTGATCTTCTTCATCGCCGTTGGCGGTCGCGTGCCGAGCTATCTTGGTTCGTCCTTCGCCTTCATCGGCCCCGTTCTGGTGGCGACCGGGGCGGCGGCGGGCGCGGCAAGCCCGAATATCGCGCTTGCGCTTGGCGGCATCATCGCCGCGGGCGTGCTTTATGCACTGATTGGCGTGATCGTCATGATTGCCGGTCATAACTGGATCGAGCGGCTGATGCCGCCGGTCCTGACGGGGGCCATCGTCGCCGCCATCGGCCTCGTGCTTGCGCCGATCGCGATAGCCAGCGCCTCGGGCTCCGGCCCTGGCAATCCCGATGGCGACCAGCTGTCGCGATGGATTGCCATTCTGACGGTCACCTCGGTCGGTGCGATTGCCGTCTATGCGCCCGGAATGGCGCGGCGTTTGCCGATCCTCATCGGCGGCGCGATCGCCTATCTCGCCTATCTCGTGGTGGCGAACGGTCTCGGCCTCGGCAAACCGGTTGATTTTTCAGGCGTCGCGGCCGCGGCCTGGTTCGGATTGCCAACCTTCACAACGCCGGTCTTTTCCGCATCGGCAATCGCATTGATCGCTCCGGTCGTCGTCATCCTCGTGGCGGAAAATCTCGGGCACATCAAGGCTATCGGCGCGATGACCGGCAGGAACCTCGATCCCTATCTCGGCCGGGCCTTTATCGGCGACGGCATCGCGACCATCTTCTCCGGCGCCTTTGGCGGAACCGGCATGACCACCTATGCCGAGAACATGGGCGTCATGGCGATAACCCGCATCTTCTCGACGCTCGTTTTCATTGTCGCGGCGTTGGTGGCTATCCTCCTCGGCTTTTCGCCGAAATTTGGCGCGCTGATACAGACGATACCCGGGCCTGTC
Source organism: Rhizobium sp. ZX09 (assembly GCF_017357485.1). Taxonomy (NCBI): domain Bacteria; kingdom Pseudomonadati; phylum Pseudomonadota; class Alphaproteobacteria; order Hyphomicrobiales; family Rhizobiaceae; genus Rhizobium; species Rhizobium sp. ZX09. The sequence goes on along the minus strand of NZ_CP031364.1, from coordinate 32,046 downwards.
ATCGGCGGCCTGTCCGTCGTCGTCTTCGGCCTCATTGCGGCAACCGCCGGGCGCATTTGGGTGGAAAACAAGGTCGACTTTTCCGAACCACGCAACCTCATCACGGTGGGTATCGCCCTTGTTCTGGGGGCAGGAAATTTCAAGCTGAATGTGGGCGGATTCACGCTCGATGGCATCGGCACGGCGACAATCGGCGCCATCGCCTTTTATCATCTGCTCGGCCTCGGCAAGCCGGCGCAGGGACGATAAGGCGGGGAGTGCCGGCGCTGCCTGGCGGCAAAGATGTGGGATGGGCGAAATATCGCGCATCCCCGCGCTTACAGGCATGCGACATCTTGTCAGCGGCCCCGGGTTGGCGTAGTCGAAACCGACAGAAACCCGGGGGCGACCAGCACTACCGTTTGGTGGCGCTGTGTTCGGCTCCATAGACATCATGACGTTGGGATTGCGATGAACCTTTACTTGGATTACCTGGCTGAAATCAAAAGCAGAGAACCACAGGGACTAGCGCCCAAGCCGATTGATGACGGTGCGTTGACCGCCGAAATCATCGAACTGATCAGGGATGCAGGCAGCGAACACCGCGCCGATGCCCTGAAGTTTTTCATCTATAACACTTTGCCGGGAACCACGAGCGCCGCCGGTGTGAAGGCTGCGTTTCTGAAGCAGATCATCCTCGGCGACGTCATCGTCCCTGAGATCACCCCGACCTTCGCGCTGGAACTGCTGTCGCACATGAAGGGCGGCCCGTCGATCAAGGTGCTGCTCGACATCGCGCTCGGCAACGATGCCGCAATCGCCACCAAGGCGGGTGAAGTGCTCAAGACCCAGGTCTTCCTTTACGATGCCGACATGTTCCGCCTGCGGGATGCTTACAAGGCTGGCAACGCGATTGCCCGGGACGTGCTTGAAAGCTACGCCAGGGCCGAGTTCTTCACCAAGCTTCCCGATGTCGAGGACGAGATAAAGGTCGTCACCTTCATCGCCGCCGAAGGCGATATCTCGACCGACCTCCTGTCTCCCGGCAATCAGGCGCATTCGCGCTCCGACCGCCAGCTGCACGGCCAGTGTATGATCTCGCCGGAAGCGCAGGCACAAATCGTCGCGCTGCAGAAGCAGCACCCCGACAAGCGGGTGATGATGATCGCCGAAAAGGGCACGATGGGCGTTGGCTCCTCGCGCATGTCGGGCGTCAATAACGTGGCGCTGTGGACCGGCAAGCAGGCCAGCCCCTACGTGCCCTTCGTCAACTATGCCCCCATCGTAGCGGGCACCAACGGCATTTCGCCGATTTTCGCCACCACCGTCGACGTGACGGGTGGCATCGGCATCAATCTGAAGAACTGGGTGAAGAAGCTCGGCGAAGACGGCAAGCCGATCCTCAACAATGACGGCAACCCCATCCTTGAGCAGAAGTATTCGGTCGAAACCGGCACGGTCCTCAAGATCGACGCCAAGAATCGCAAGCTGCGGGACGAAAACGGCACCGAGCTGGTCGACCTTGCTTCGTCCTTCACGCCCCAGAAAATGGAGTTCATGAAGGCCGGTAGCTCCTATGCCATCGTCTTCGGCAAGAAGCTCCAGACTTTTGCCGCTGAAACGCTTGGCGTCGAGGCGACCCCTGTCTTTGCACCGAACAAGGAAATTTCGATCGAAGGCCAGGGCCTTACCGCCGTCGAGAAGATCTTCAACCGCAACGCCGTTGGCGTGACGCCTGGCAAGGTACTGCACGCCGGCTCCGACGTTCGCGTCAAGGTCAACATCGTCGGTTCGCAGGATACGACCGGCCTGATGACCGCGCAGGAGCTGGAAGCGATGGCGGCCACTGTCATTTCGCCGCTGGTGGACGGCGCCTATCAGTCCGGCTGCCACACGGCGTCCGTCTGGGACAAGAAGGCTCAGGCCAACACGCCGAAGCTCATGGCCTTCATGCACAATTTCGGCGTCATCACCGGCCGTGATCCGAAGGGCGTCTATCACTCAATGACGGACGTGATCCACAAGGTGCTGAACGACATCACCGTTGATGACCGGGCAATCATCATCGGCGGCGACAGCCACACCCGCATGTCCAAGGGCGTCGCCTTCGGTGCGGACTCCGGCACCGTCGCTTTGGCGCTCGCCACGGGCGAGGCGACCATGCCGATCCCGCAATCGGTCAAGGTCACCTTCAAGGGAACGATGCAGCCCTACATGGACTTCCGCGACGTGGTGCACGCGACGCAGGCGCAGATGCTGCAGCAGCACGGGGACAACGTGTTCCAGGGCCGTATCATCGAAGTCCATCTCGGAACACTGCTTGCCGACCAGGCTTTCACCTTCACCGACTGGACGGCCGAGATGAAGGCCAAGGCGTCGATCTGCATTTCCGAAGACGAAACGCTGATCGAGTCGCTGGAGATCGCCAAGTCGCGCATCCAGATCATGATCGACAAGGGCATGGACAATGCCGCACAGACGCTTAAAGGCCTGATTGCGAAGGCGGATCAGCGCATTGCGGAAATCCGTTCCGGTGAAGTTCCAGCATTGAAGCCTGACGCGAACGCGAAATATTTCGCTGAAGTCGTCGTCGATCTTGATGTCATCAACGAACCGATGATCGCCGACCCCGACGTCAACAACAACGACGTTTCGAGACGCTACACGCACGATACGATCCGTCCGGTTTCCTATTATGGCGCTACCAAGAAGGTCGATCTCGGCTTCGTCGGCTCGTGCATGGTGCATAAGGGCGACGTGAAGATCGTCGCGCAGATGCTGCGCAACATCGAAAAGACCGAAGGCAAGGTCGAATTCAAGGCGCCGCTCGTCGTTGCCGCGCCGACCTATAACATCATCGACGAGCTGAAGGCGGAAGGGGATTGGGAAATCCTCCAGAAATATTCCGGCTTCGAATTCGATGACATCAACCCGAAGACAACGAACCGGACCGAATACGCAAACATCCTCTATCTGGAACGCCCGGGCTGTAACCTGTGCATGGGCAACCAGGAAAAGGCAGCGAAGGGTGACACGGTTCTGGCAACCTCGACGCGTCTCTTCCAGGGCCGTGTCGTTGAAGACAGTGCCGAAAAGAAGGGTGAATCGCTTCTGGCCTCGACCCCGGTCGTGGTGCTGTCCGCCATTCTCGGCCGTACGCCGAGCATCGAGGAGTATCGTTCCGCCGTCGAGGGCATCGATCTGACGAAGTTCGCTCCGCCGAAGACGACGCCGATCGATTCCCAGTCGGTGCATTATTAATCCGCAATACCGCCTGCATCTGGATGCGGGAGGGTGCGGTGAATGAAAGAGGGGCGGCGGGGAGATATTCCCGCTGCCCTTTTTGTATTGGCCCTTGTCGCTGGCCCGCCGGGTCTTGAGCATTATCAAGACAATAGCCGTCTGCGGCATGCCGAATTGTCAGCACTTGCATGGCAAGGGTAACACTTCGTTTAGTTGTTTTGTGAAATCTAAAATACGCAGGTTCCAAGGTTTTATCGGTGGAGCCGGTAGAACAAGCGGACCCGTCACGACCTGCCCTGCGGTTCGAAAAAGGCACCCGCTTGTCGCCCTATGAGGAGGGGCAACAGCTACCCGCGATGTTTCATCATATGGTTCCCCCGGCCACCCGTGCGGCGGCAGGAGGAGCGCTTGCCTTGAGGCCGTTCATGTCATTCCTGAAGAATACCAAGATAAAAACGAAGGTCGTTTTTGTCATCTCGCTGATGAGCCTGATGTCGCTTTCCGGCATAAGCTATGTCAGCCTGCAATATAAAAGCACCGATAATGTCTATAGTGATTTCATCGGCCACGAGGCCCTTGCTGCGGTGCTGAACGCCAGAACAAGCGGAAATCTCAATGCGCTCGGCATGCAGATGCTTCGCGCCAGCCTCAACGATCCGGCCAGCAGCGATTTCGAAGCGGCCGTAAAGACCTTCAGGGCAGATCGCAAGCAGCTCGAGGAACGCCAGAACAAGATCATGGAACTCGTGCCGGCCCGCACGGACGCCGCGCGGGACATCCTCAAGGGTGTTGTCGAAGTCGAGGAAATCGGCAATCAGGTCATTTCCCTCATGCAGGCAGGACAGCGGGCCGAAGCCCAGCAGATGGCGCTTAACGTCCTGCGGAAAATCACCGAGGTTTCGCCGAAAATCAGTGCGGGTAACGAACAGCTCATCCAGGTCATGAATGAGGGCCGGGAGCGCCTTACCGCAAGCACGAATACGACGATCTGGACGGGTGTTGTCACACTCGCACTCATGTCTCTGGCCGTGATCGCGCTTGGCCTGCTCATCTCGTCCCGCGGCATTACCACGCCGATTGCGCGCCTTCGCGCCCGCATGGAAGCGCTGGCGGCGGGGGATACTGCAAGAGAAATCGTCGGCATGGATCGCAAGGATGAAGTTGGCCAGATGGCCGCAACCGTTCAAGCGTTCCGCGAAAGCGCAGTGGAGCGCCTGCGGCTCGAGGCTGAAACGGACGCGAACCGGTCCATGTCCGAAAAGGATCGGATCGAGCGGGAGAAACAGAAGGCGCAGGAAGCCGCCGACGTTCAGTTCGCGGTCACCAATCTTGCCACCGCGCTTTCGAAGATCGCCGAAGGCGATGTCACTTACCGCATAGCGCAGCCGTTTGTGCCGAGCCTGGACGGTATTCGCGGCGACTTCAACAGGGCCGCGGAACAGCTGCAGTCGACGCTCAACCAGGTGGCGCAGAATGCCCGTGGCATTGATTCCGGCGCAAACGAAATCCGCGCAGCGGCCGACGATCTGGCGAAACGGACGGAGCAGCAGGCTGCGGCGGTAGAGGAAACCGCTGCGGCGCTGGAAGAGATCACCACGACGGTGAAGGATTCGACCAAACGGGCGCAGGAAGCGGGACATCTCGTCAGCCGCGCGAAGATCGGCGCCGAAAGATCCGGAGACGTGGTGCAGAAGGCCGTTGCCGCGATGGAACAGATCGCGACATCCGCGAATGAGATTTCCAATATTATCGGCGTTATCGATGAGATTGCCTTCCAGACCAACCTTCTGGCACTGAATGCCGGGGTGGAGGCTGCCCGTGCGGGCGAGGCGGGCAAGGGCTTCGCCGTTGTCGCGCAGGAGGTTCGCGAACTGGCGCAGCGTTCCGCAGGCGCCGCCAAGGAGATCAAGAACCTGATCACGACCTCGAACGGTCAGGTCCAGCAAGGCGTGCAGCTCGTCGGAGAGACCGGCAAGGCATTGGAACTGATCGTCACGGAAGTGCAGGAAATCAACCGCCACGTGGCGGCGATTGCGGAATCGGCACAGGAACAGTCCTCCGGTCTCCAGCAGATCAATACGGCCGTGAACCAGATGGACCAGGACACCCAGAAGAACGCCGCAATGGTGGAGGAGAGCACCGCGGCGAGCCACGGGCTCGCACGCGAGGCGTCGTCGCTCAACCGGCTGATCGCCCAGTTCAAGCTGTCTGAAGCCGGTTACAGCGAGGCGTCCGCGCCCGTGCGAACCGCTTCGTCGGCCGACAGACCGGCGACCTCACCGGCCCGCGCCCTTGGCGGCCGGATCAGGGCGGCGTTCTCCGGCAACGCGGCACTGAATACGACAACGGATAATTGGGAGGAGTTCTGATACCCACCCTGCCTTCACGCCTTCCATGGCGCTGAAAGCACTATTCCAGACAGGGGCACCGGGGTCGGGTTTTTAGCCTGAGCCCGGTGTTCTGCTTTTCGGGACGAGTCAGCCTGCCACTGCCCTGGGGCTATTCGTTGCCATTCGTCTTCATGCTGGTTAGGTTTGCCGCCATTGGGGTGGTGCCGGGAGGGGAAGACATGATCGCAGCCTATATTGATGAATTCATCATGTTCTGCGTCGGCCTCTGGATGACGCTGGTGGGGTTCGGATATCTGTCCCTGTCAAGAAATTCAGCTCACCGGCCACCGGTGGCGCGTCACTTCAAGTGGATGGGCCCCATGCTGCTTATGATCGCGCTCATTCTGGCCATCGCTTCCTGATCTTTGAAGGTTGTCGTGTGGCGGCACTTTGCCTCTGGCTCGTTTTGCGGTAACAGGGAGCCATGATCAAGGCATCGAGTACCACCTGCATCTAGCTCCCGCCGCAGCGCGAGGAGCATCGGACGAGAAGCCAGCCGGCTTTTCGCCTGGTGTCGGCTTGCCGCAAGGCAAGCGAAAGCGAAGACATGCAGTGAGATTACTCAATGGAAAACTATTTCGAAAGCCCGTTCCGGGGCATCACGCTCGACAAGCAGGTAAAGAACCCAAACCTCCTGGTCGGAAAATACAGCTATTATTCCGGCTATTATCACGGCCACAGCTTTGAAGATTGTGCCCGTTATCTGTTACCGGATGAGGGCGCGGACAGGCTGGTGGTGGGGAGCTTCTGCTCGATAGGTTCGGGCGCAGCCTTCATCATGGCGGGCAATCAGGGCCATCGCAATGAGTGGATCAGCACCTTTCCCTTCTTCTTCATGCCCGAAGTGCCGGAATTCGAGAATGCCGCAAACGGCTATCTGCCGTCTGGCGACACAGTCATCGGCAATGATGTCTGGATAGGCTCGGAAGCTGTCATCATGCCCGGTGTTACCATAGGCGACGGCGCCGTGATTGGAACGCGTGCGCTGGTGACGAAAGATGTCGAACCCTACGCTATCGTCGGTGGCAACCCCGCGAAAATGATCCGCAAGCGGTTCGACGACGACTCGATCGAGCTGCTTCTGGAGATGAAGTGGTGGGATTGGCCGGGGGACCGGCTGAAAGCCGCGATGCCGCTCATGACCAGCGGCAATGTTGCGGAGCTTTACCGGTTCTGGCGGTCGGATAGCGCCCAGCCGTAAACAAACGGCCGGCCCGTCTCATCACGGCGGGCCGAGCCTTTCCGAGGGCCGGACATGTGGGTCAGCGTCGCCGTCAGTAAGCGGTGTAGTCAGCCCGGCATGAACGACCAAGACAGCTCCGTATAATCCTGCAAAGCCATCCTGTTGAGACATCACGCCGGGTTTCATAGTGATCAAGCCGCCGAATGAGGTCGCGCGGTGCGTGATCGTAGACGCCGGAGCCGGACTTCCATCTGTCTCCTGGCCTGAATGTCGCCTCGCCTAACGGCGACCGACATTCCTTCCACCCACGCCGTAATGGCGCCGTCATTGTCTCCCAACCGTGCACGGCATTCGCCGAGTTCTGCCCATGCCGCCGAATAGTCGGGATCCTGCCGGATCGCCTCCTGCAGGTGATACGCGGCATTTTCGAACTGCCCCGCTGCCGCCAGAGCCTTCGCGATTGAAAAGCGCAGAAGGGGACTGTCCCTCCCGTCTTCCAGCATCTTCATGAGTTTTGTTATCATCGTTGTCCCGGAGCAATGGTGAAACACCATGTATCGGTACGATCTCAAGCGCAGTTGAGGTCAAGCGGTATTTGGCGCGCTCATCCGGCATGGGCCCTCATGCGAACACGTCCGATGACGGCGCGCGCCCTCCGTCAGGCTACGTCGCATCTCTCGCCATCGCCGAGTTGAAATGACCACAGCCTGTGGGTTAAAGCACGGATGTCCCTAAAGAATGGAGACGATTCCCCCAGAGTTATGGGTTTGCATGATCCCCGTCGCATTGCCCTCCGTCGAAGCGTTGCTTCTCCTTGCCTTCTTTCTCATCACGACCCTTGTGTGGGGCGTCTGGTCACTATGGCTGTTGGTTCGATACATGGGCGGGCGCTGGAAGCGCCCGATGATCCTGCCTTACGGGCTGGTGGCCGCGGTTGCGCTTTTCACGCTTTTTCGGTTCGGTGAATTTTATCTGGAGATGAGCGCTTACGACAGGGAGAGAGCAATACGTTATCAGCCCGAACTTCCGGAACCCGCACGTCTGGGCGGGATAGATATGCCCAAGGGTACGAAGCTCGAACTCGCCATTGCCGACAACAAGGAGGCCTTCGATAGGGCCGTGTTTCCGCATCCGGTGCGGATCGCGGATATCGATGCCGTTGAGATCGCCCGTTATATCGCGATAAAAACCAATGAAAATTACGAAACGATCGGTTTCACCCCAGGCGACATGCGGATAACCGGTATTGGCGTGACCACGCAGAGCGGCTGGCGTTGTGATGCAACGCAGCCGGTGGAGTTCGATCTCATGGCTGATGGTAGCATCTCTACCTTCAGCAAATGCATTCTCGCGGATGGCAATGTTGTTGACGGTATCAGCCTGCCGAAAGGCACCTCCCTGCGGGCCTCCACCGGCAATGTTTACACCGATGGCTTTGTCGATTCCGACAGATGGGTTCTCGATATGCCGACTGGGCAGACCATTCACATCGATGATTTCGATCTTTCAGAGGTAACGCTTGCCTTGAACAGCGAGCGAAAGCTCCACGAAATCAGCAGAGGCACCCTGTCAAAAGATGGCGTTCTTGGAACGCTTCACCATGCCGCTGGAACCAATATTCGTTATAATCCCCGCCATCTTCGCAATGACTACCCAGACGCATGGCTGATAATTCCGCCTCTGCCCGATACCGGTGCTCCGCCGGTTCCATCGCCGGATTTCGTTCAGAGCAGGGATGGCGAGGTTCTTGCGAATTGAGTCTGCGGCGAAGACCTGCAGGGACGGCTGACTGTCCCGCCTTGCCCTACCAGCCGTAGCTGAAGGTCAGGCCGCTGCCGTTATTGCCGTCCTGCACGACGTTGGTATCCGTGTTGCGGCCGTACTGAAAAATGCCATAGGCATTGTTGTTGCCGTTCTGCTGCAATGTCGCGGAGTGGCCTACGCCACGTTGCCGGATAAAGCCGAGATTGCCGCCGCCGTTCTGGGCAATGCCGGCGGCGTTGCCGCGGCCGAGCTGGCGGATGTCGGCATCCTTCAGGCCACGGTAGAGCGAATAGGCACGGAGGCCCGTCGAAAGCAGATCGCCATCGGCGGCATTGCCGGGTGCGAGATCGAAGGAGATGCGACCGCCGGCGTGGGCCGGTGCCGGAGAACCAAGAGGCGCGAGGCCCCCGACGAGCAGGGTAACAGTCATGAGTTTCAATATGTTGCGCGTCATTCTGATCTCCATCCGTCAGCGCCTTGCCGATGATCGATAATCGCATTTCGCAACTGAACCTGATCGGAACTGCCCGTTCATACGTCGTTCAGTCGCTCGGCAGGATCAAAAGAAAAGGGCGCCTGAAGCGGCGCCCTTCACGGGTATAATTTACGGGCATGTCTTGGCTTAGTCGCCATCAACCTGCTTTGTGCAGCTGAAGCTCCGGCCATCGATAACCATATCGAGCACCGCCTTATAGCGGGCTCCCTTCGCATCGAGCGTTACCGCGCTGAGCAATTGCGGACGTCCGGATGCGGCATCAAAGTCGCCGCCCTGATTGATCACCGAATGTCCGCCGCTTCCCGATTTTTCGACGTGAAACCCGTAGGTCCCGCCGGCAGTGACATCGGCTCCGGCAAAGGCCTCCAGCTTCACCATGCCCGCCTGCGACGTTGCCCTGATCTCGCAGACGTTTCCAGCCGTCGACTCCCGTGCGGTCGATATGGCCGCAACGGTGCCGGCGGGAAGCAGTGCCAGCGCGAGGATCGCCGCCAGGCGGCGCTTATGACTGATGCGGTGGGGCATGGCTGGTCTCCCGGATGATCTGATGTTTCGAGCCCGACCGGTTGCACGTCGTGCGGCCGGTCAAGGGCAGGCTTGCACGAAGGCGGCGACATTGTCGTTGCCGCCCTGGCTCACATTGGCGCTGCATCCGCGACCTACCTGGACACCGGCCGCTATGTTGCCGTTGCCGTCCTGCGTGAGGATGGTGGTGTGATTGGAACCGAACTGGCCGATGCCGGCCACGTTGCGGCTGCCGTTCTGATAGGTGGAGCCGTAATTGTCGTGCCCCTCCTGGCCGACAGCCGAGAGGTTATGCCTGCCATATTGATGACCGACAATCCGGTTGTAGCCGCCGTTCTGGTATGTGCGGATCCGGTTGCCGTAACCCTCCTGTGCACCGCCGGCAGAATTGGACCAGCCATATTGTTCGATGCGCACATCATTGGCCATGGCGGGTGCCGCGGCAGCGAGGCCGACGAGAGCGACGAGTGCACTTGCAATGAAAGACTTCCGGATCATGACGTGTCTCCTCAGGCGGATGGACCGCGGTTGAACGTCCCTGTTTTAGAACGTTCCACCGGAACGGAGGCTGAAGGCGTCATTCAGTCGTGGTTCATTGGCCGAAGCCCATAGGCGCCGGCATCGCTGAAACCAGCCTCCACGTTCCTGCGGTATCCTGACGGAACCGGAAACGCCTCTTCAGCGCCATATATCTGTCAGGCCGCCCGAAGCTCCGTGCACAGGATCGGTCTCCGGCTTCGGCAGGGATCTGATCCGCTCAAGCATGTCAGCGCTGGCGGAGGATGTTTGAATATCGGCTTCCTGCCCGGGCGGATAAGCACCCACCACTTGAAAATCCGGGGAGGAGTTGAGGTTCATGTGGCCTGTCCCGGCGGGCAGGATCAGGCAGTCACCGCGGGCAACATCGAGAATTTGCCCCTCAGGCCCGCCGATCTGCAAGGTCGCTTCGCCACGTCCGACGCCCAGAACCTCGTGTGCCCCGCTGTGGTAATGGTGGTAGTCGAAAACGCCGTTGCGCCAGATGCCGCTCCATCCGTTGCGGGAAAATGTCGCTTCGAAATCCGCGGAATGAAAGTCCGCGCCGACATTGCGGTAAATGATCACGGGAAAGATCTGGTTATTGGGGACCTGTCCGCTGGGGCCGAAGGTCAGTCGCTCGGTTTTCATGGCGATGCTCCTCATGACCGTTTCTACCGCGAACAATGCGGACCGAAATCTGGCGGCGCATTTCAGCCGCCCAGGTCATAATCACTCCGGAGAGCGGGCAGTTCCGCAATGTCTTGACGAAAACGCGGTTGCGGCGGTCTCAAGCCCGGCGAACCGGGCTTGAGACGTTTTCTGGCTGGCTTACTCGGCTGTCGCCTGAATATCGACCTTGTCGAGAAGACCCATCGGATTGTCGGAAGCCGCAACCAGGTCGAAGACCCCGAGGCCATTGACGCCCGTGGATTTGACTGTGACAGTCAGGGTTCCGGGCGTGCTGATGAAGCGCACCAGCGCCTCCACCGCGCCTTGCAGCTTCGGCTGCTCCGCCGCCACCTGCTGCAGCATCACACTCGCCACCAGCGTCAGCGTGCCGCGCACCTGATCCTCGGTCATGTCGTTCTGCAGGGCATAGAGCTTGATCGCCTTGGCCATCAAGCCTTCGTCCTTGACGGTGAGCTTCACCTCACGGCCGGCAAGCCCGAAAAGCGCCGCCTGCGCGCGATTGACGTCGAAGGAGAAGAACTCCTCCGTAAAGCCGCTGACCAGTCCGGAAAGATTGACGCTGCCGAAATCCCTGCTGCTGAGCGAGATGTCGCGGATCACCAGATTGCTGTTCGGCTCGTCCCAGCCTGCGGAAAGCCCATAGGAGAAAGCCAGCGTCTCGAGACCCAGCTTGCGGGCCTCCACGAAAACGTCCTCCGTCGCGTCTGCCGGGATCGGAAGTGTGAGGTCGTCCTGCCTGATCTCTATATCGGTCGGAATGCCGTTGAAGGGCTTGGTCAGCCCCATCTCGAAATTCTTGAGCGTGAACCTGATGCGTTCCGGCGTTCCGGCCGCTTCTTCCTCCGGCTCTTTCGGCGCGGCAATATCGACGTTGATGCCGCCGACGCGCACCCGGCCAAGTTCCGGTATCAGGCGATTGAACTGAAAGGTCTCGATCTCGGTTTCATCGAGCGCGATTATCTGGGAAATACCCTCGATCGTCGAACTCCAGTCGAAACCCTTGAGGCTTGCTTCCGCCACTTCGATCTTGCCGTCGCCGTCACCGATCGACAGACCGTTCAGACCGAAGTCGAGCTTGCGGCTGTCCATCTGCATGTCGATGCGGTCGATGGCGGCCTTGACCCTTTTGCCGGCCGCTCCCTCTTTTTCATCCGGTGCGTCGGCCTTGAAGCCGATGAGCTGCATGTTGCTCCTGCCGATCATGTCGAGGATGGACACGACCTTGGCAAAAAGCGCTTGGCGTTCCTCCGGCGGAAGCTGGTCGGGATCCTTGGTAACTGTCAGTGCCTTGAGGGTGTCCAGCAGCGGTTCGGATGGCATGCGGGCGGTAAAGCCATCGCTGCGGATCTCGTCGTAGCTGAAACGGCCATCGCCATCGATAAATGAAACCGTCTTGACGGAAAGCGGCCCATAGAGAGGTTTTGCCTCCTTGTCGTCAGGGCCGGCCTTTTCCGTATAGAGCCGGGCGAGATAAGCGACGTCGATGTCCTGACCAGCGATCACGCCGGTCGACACCGCCACATGCTTGTCCTTCATCGCGCCGTCGCTGTCGGGAAGCTGCATCTTGATGTCGTAGCTGCCCTTGTCGATCGAATACCGGGCGATACGGCCACCGGCGATCTCGGAGAGGATCAGGTTGTTGTAAACCGTCTTCTGCTCGGTGGTCGCGACCGACTGGCTCAACGTCAGCTCGGGCGTGGAGATGCGCGTCGCTGTGAAGCGCTCGATGCGGGGGGGCAGGGAGCCGCCGTTTCCTTCCGCCTGTGCGGACTTCTCGAACGCCGCATTCTCGATGCGGGCATGCGCCATGGAAAGCTTGCCGGTGGGCACATCCACATCGATGTTGCTCATGTCCAGCGCGCCATCCAGAAAGGGCAGCTTCGGACGACCGTCAATAGAGGCAATGCGAAGGTTTTTGCCATCTTCGAGCGGCAGCGTCAGATCGCGAACATGAATTTTCCCGAGGAAATCGACTTCCACGGAACCGGCAGTCGCGCCGGTGCGCGCAACCAGTTCCTTCACCTTCGCCTCGTAGAAGGTCTTGCCGCCGATGACACCTGCGGCCGCAACGGCGATAATTGCCACCGCCGCCCATAGCGCCCTGCGCCGGCCCTTGCCGGTATGGCTGTTTTCCTGTTCCACGACGTTGGTCCTCTCTCACAGACTGATCATATTGCGCGCCTTTTAAGCACGCAAAAGTTGCTTAGCAAGAGGTGATCGACGCCCGTGAAGGCTGCGCTACATCCAGACCGTCAACGCCATGCCGGCCACCACAGGTGCGGCGCCAGCGCAAGCGTCGGGCGAAGGGGCAGACGCGGCCTCACCGGCAATCAGCGTTTGGGTGGGCAGGGCTTGGAATCCGCCGCGTCACGCGCCATTGATGATATTGCAGATACCCTCGCGGATCACGTTCTTGTCCGCGATCTGCCCTGCCTGAATGTTGAAGACGGCGTCGATCCGCACAGCCGCACCCTTTTGCCGGGCCACCACCCGCAGCGTCTGAATTCTGCCGCTGCCGCTGGTCTCCTGGTGCGCGTCGATGGACGACAGCGACTTGTTGATCTGGATGCCCGAAAAACCTTCCGCCGCCACGGCCTGGGCGAGCTTTTGAAGCACGGCCGGCGCTTTTGCCTTCGGCAGCTCCTGCCAGGACTTGTAGGAAACAGCCGTCACCATCGGCACGCCGGAGACGGTGAAGTTCTTCTCGCAGGAAGCCGCGAAAACGGGGCTCGAGAAGGTGATCAGGCCAAGAGCCGCTATGAGGTATTTCATTTCGAACAATCCAATCGTTGGTGAAGGCTGACGACAATCGGCCGTGTCAGAAGGTTGACCGTTTGCCTCTGTAGGTGGAGGGCGGCGGCAGAGCCTCATGGGCCTGCGCAAGCGTTTCAAGCCATGTGGCCAGCCCTTCGGGAACCTCTTCATTGCCCGCCTCAAGCGCCTCGATCCAGGAGAGTTCGCATTGCAGCGCGGAGGCGATGTTGATCGGCGTCCAGCGAATGACCCGCAGGCATTGGTTAAAGCGTTCTGGCGACATGATGATTTGATTTTTCCCCGTCTTTTTTCCCACCGAAGCTCACCCACCGGGCGGCGGGAGTCAATTGCTTTTTTGCAACTCTCGATGGCTTGTTTCACTTCCCGATCCGGATTTGCCGGATGATAAACTTAGCTGATCGACTAAGTTTTTGCTTGTGCCGCGACGATGGAACATGATAGTTAGCGATATGGCTAAGCATCATCCAGAGCTTTCACTCATCTTTCAGGCCCTTGCCGATCCCACACGGCGGGCAATTCTCGCTCGCCTCGGCAGCGGGCCGGCGCAGGTTACCGCATTGTCCGCTCCCACGGGTCTGCGCTTGCCCACGGTCATGCGCCACCTCGCCGTGCTTGAGGAGGCGGGGCTCATTGCCACCTCCAAGGATGGGCGCGTGCGCACCTGCGCAATAGTACCTGAAGCGCTGGAGCCGGTGAGAACGTGGCTCGATGAGCAGCGGGCCATGTGGGAGAGCCGGCTTGACCGGCTGGAGGCATTTGCAGTTCACGCCATGAAGGAGGAGGAACAATGACAACGAAACCCGGTCAACAAAGCGCACACGCTGAACCGCCACAAGACCGTTTTGCAACGCTCAGCTTCGAACGGGAAATTGCCGTTCCGCTATCGGCTCTGTGGCAGGTGTGGCTCTCACCCGCCGCCCGGGCGGTGTGGGCCTCTCCCTCACCCTCGGTGACAGTGGAATTCCTGGAGGCGGACAGCAGGCTGGGCGGTCGCGAAGTGTCGCTCTGCAAGGTCGCCGGCCAGCCGGATATTCGCTGTGAATGCGGCTGGCTGGAGCTTCAGCCAAGCCGCCGCAGCGTGAATTACGAGGTGGTCTCATCCAGCGGCATAACGCAGTCGGCAGCGCTGGTGACTGCTGATTTTCAGGCGACGGAAGAGCGCAGCCGCTTGACCGTAACGGTGCAGCTTTCCTCGCTGGCGGAGGATATGCGCGATGGCTATCAACAAGGTTTCAGCGCCGGTCTCAACAATCTGGCCAGCGTGGCCGGGCGAACCATGGTGCTGGAGCGAGTGATAAAGGTGCCGCGAAACATTGTCTGGAAAGCCTGGATGAACGAAAAGACGCTGCCGCAATGGTGGGGCCCGGAAGGCTTTTCCTGCCGCACGAAGAGGATTGACCTGCGCACCGGCGGGGAATGGGTCTTTGACATGATCGGCCCTGACGGCACAGTTTTCCCGAACCATCATCGTTATGTCGAGGTCCGCCCCGAAGAGCGGCTCGCCTATACGTTGCTGTGGGGCGAAAACGGCCCAAAACATGCCGATGCCTGGGCCTCCTTCGAAGATCAGGATGGCGCGACGAAAGTTGTGCTTGGCATGGTGTTCAGCACGGAAGCCGAGTTCCAGCAAGCGAAGGGTTTCGGCGCCTTGGAGCTGGGTCAGCAAACGCTGGGCAAACTGGAGCGCTTCGCCAAGGCGCTATAGATGCGCCGTGCCGTCAGCTCCATGTGTGGATGCTGGCATCCTGTTCAGACCGACATTAATCTTCAAAGCCGCTCTGCGCGTGCGAGATCGTCTTGCAGGTTCCGCCATCCTTCTCGCCAACCATGCGCTTATCACGAATGACTGAACCCTTGGCGATGTCGATCTCCCATGCCACCGAGCCTTCATTCAGGCTCGCTTTACCACCGGCAAAGGTGCCTTTCTCCATTCTCTGACTTCCAGAAGCCGGGACATAAACTCCAAATGTCCCGGCGGCTTCGTCGAGAGCGAAATTGAACACCTGAGGCGTTCCTTTCGAACTTGCGAATTCGCAGCTGAGATATGTCGGCGCGGCAAAAGCGCTTTAAACCGAGAAAAGCAGGGCGGCAGCGGCAAATGCAGTTCTTGTGGTTACCTTCAATTCCTGGTCCTCAGTCATGTTCTTCTGTTCGATTGGTCGTATTTCGCGCGGTCGGCGAAATAAAGCGCTTCTATTTCGGAAACAATCCCGCACGTCCTGCAGCCGCGTTGCCGGTGAAATGCGTGACGTTGGGTTGCCCCTCCAACCACTGCGGAACATCGACGTTTTCGAGGATGATCAACTGAAGGTTGGGCGGCATGGCGGAAAACGCCTTGAATGCGCGATCCTTCAAGGGAGTGCTTGCGATTGCACTATCACCTGCATCTGAGGGGTCGCGATAGGTGATGAACAGCGAGTCTAAGATCAAAAAGCCAGGATGAGCTCTAGCGCGGTCCCTGCAAAACTTCATCAACGCGATACTGAACGCGCCGTGTAGCAGGGCCCTGACGCCCTTACCGTTCGCCGCTCTCGCTTTTCCGCTGACCGATATGTCCATTTTAGGCAGTTCGAAGAATACGCGTTGGGCATCCGGAAATTGCCAAGACTCGAGTTCGGCTTCAACCACCTGGCTGAACTGGTCTAGCGTTGCTCCATCAAGCTGTTGCTGTGCGACGATGGTGCTACTGTCATAGCCTGGACTGACACCGAGTTCAGTGCGCTGCACGACAAGCGCATCACGCCGGCGCACGAGTTCGAGGCTCTTTTGCACGTTTAGCTTTCGCGCGATGACGGCGCTGGTGCGTGAGCGAATGGTCTGAACCGCCGGCACTTCGCGAAGAATGTTCTCCTGAAGGCTATTCATCTGCGGTAGAAGTTCGCGCATGCGGGCCGTTCGCGCGCCCCTTTCCGCTTCAAGCGCCTCAACCGTTTCCCGCAGCTCTGCGGCGCGTTCGCGAACATCAGCAATCTCAGCCTGCGCCGCGGCAGTTATATCTGCAACGTTCCCGTCGCAGGCCTCATCCGGACGGTGGTATTCGGCAGCCGATCCACAAACAGGGCACAGAACTGGGTCTTCCAAAGTATAGTAGGCGCCTGCCTCGACGATCGATGCCAGGCGAGCTTCGTCCGATCGATAATGTTCGGCCAAAAGCTTGAAACGCTCGGTTAGCGTATCGATTTCCCCGACTCGGTCCTGTAGCGTTTCATATTCGCGGCGCAGTTCCAAGCGGGTGCTGGTCAGCTCACGGTAGGTTGCCTCGGTACTTTCCTGAACCGAGAAGGTCTGCCTCAGCTCGACGTCAAGATCGCTGTCTTGCTGCAGTAGCTCCTCATGATCCTGATCTGATTCTTCGATTTCGCGCTCCGCATCGCGAATCTGCCTATCGAGGAGTTCGAGTTGCGCTGCCTGCCTCATAGGTTGATCGGCACTGGTCTTTGCTGCATCCAACGCAGAATCATCTACACCCGTCAGCATGTATTTGAAGACTGACGTCTCCGCAGTCTTCGTTACGAACTGGCCAGAAAGGACAGGCGAGGAAACGTCCTGGATTTTTGTCTCGCTGACGAGGGCGTGGCGCTCGAGATCGCGGAAGCTCAGATCCCGCGTCTTTCCACTGGCGTCCGTGCGCACACGAGCGTTTGCCGCCCCTACTTGGGCAAGTAGTAAGCGTGACAGAGAATTCTGGGCACCGTGCTGGGCAGAAACTGAGACACCATCATTCTGCCCCGGCCGAATACGCGTTAGCCCGTCCAAAACCTTCACGTTACCGCCTTGCAAGGCGCGAACGAATGTCTTCTCCGATCCATCGTCTAAAACAACACCGACGTGAGCAAAATCGTAGCCCGCTTGTTCGATGATTGGCTCTGGTGGGTTCTTGGCACCTAGTACATAGTCGATAAGGCGCAGGATGTGCGTTTTGCCGGTGTTCGAGCCACCATAAATGACGTTTAGACCTGGTCCGAAATCGACGGATGCGGGGGCGCTATGAGGGCCGGTAATGTATAGAAAGCGCAATTGCATAATTAGCTCGTTGCTCCCTGATCAGTCTGGAACTCGGTATCCCATAAATCCATGCGCGACCGCACCAAATTATCTATCTCCCCGTCGGAAAGCGGGGCGACCTCACTTGCCAGCCAATCTGCTCGCTCCTTCAATGCGACGCTGTAGTCGCTCCGAAGAAGATCGATGAACGCCCCAGCCTCCTCTCCTGCACGATAGCGAAAACCCTCGCTTGTAGCTGAGCGCACCACCAAGCCTCGCGTGCCCATGAGCGCGAGCCCGGAACTCACCAGACCACGTCGAACGAGAAGCTCTGCACCGCGGGAACTCTCACTCGGATGTAAGCTCTCCGGACCATCGATATCGCCCGTGTGCACCACCAGATGATCCAACACGACGAGACGCCGTAGTCCCACGCTTAAGGGAAAGCAAGCGGTCAGAAGGATAAGTGATCTTACACCGCTTTCGAATGCAGTGTTAAAAATGCGTGGCTTGGACCGGGTTGGGGCAGTGGCGGCCATTCTATAGTTTCCAACTCACGCGATCTTCGTTCGCAAGTTGATGACAAACGCCTTGCTTCACGCGCACCTTGGCTCGCGGCGCGAGTACGCTGGCAGGTTGGGCCTGGCCAGCGGTTGCGAGCGCGACGGTGAGCCGTGGGTGGGCCTCCGTCTCAGCATCGAGTACCGGCTCGATGGCATCGTGGATTTGTTCGGCGAAATCCTCAATTGTCCCAGGTTCGGTCTGGTCACGATAGTGTGCCATGAACGCCTCAGCATCATAAAATCGGACGCGCTGTTTCTGGAGATCCGCCTTCCAAGCTGCCTGACCGTTAAGGTCGGCGGCGCAACTGATTTGGGTTCCGGTTTCTTCCGAATAGACATCTAAAAGTTTGGTGACATACACGGATTCTTTGGCCGCTATCTCGGCCGGCGTCACTCCTGCAGGAGCTGGCGGCAATACGCCATTGAATCGGGACGCCCAATAAGCAGTCTTGCGATGGTCATCAAGGATTTCGTCAATTGTGGCGTAAGTGAAAGTTGTGAAGTCATAAGCCTCTACATATACCTCTAGCGCGCCAGCGAGCATGTGTTTTTCGTTTGCGACCACGTTGCCGGCGACGCGCTTGTTCCACGTAGCTATGACTTCCGCCTTGAACTTGTTAGGACGAAGCAATAGGTCGCGTAATTCTGTGCTTGGCCCGCGAGGCGCGACAAACGAGCATTTACGAGGAGGTGTGAATGCTCCTTGGAAGGCATGGAAGATGATTTTTCCAGCGTCCTCACATGCTTTGGGCGTTGAAAGCGGGACTTCGTAGTGCTTGCATTGGTAATTGTCCCACTCGCCTTGGCAGCCAGCGGATGAATACAACCCTATCACATCGCGTCCCTGATCACCCGATCCACCAAGACGCTTGACGGATGCATAGCCACTCAGACCTTTCTGCCATTCGGAGATGAAAATTTCCCATTCGGTGGCATCATATGCGCGCACGAGCTTCACAATAGGCGCTAAATTCACGTTTGTCCCCCGCCCAGTGTTTCTAGCGGCCTTTTTCCAATCCTGGAAAACCTATTACACGCTAGTCACCTGAATCTGAAGTTCGGCTCATTGTTTTCTGGCAGAATCGCTTGACCGAGGCGAGGATTTGGTCGGCGGACTTGACCCACTTGTATGGGGTGGGGTTCTCGTTGTGGGTTTCGATGAAGGCGTGGATGTCGGCTTCCAGTTCTGCGGTGGAACGATGTACGCCGCGCTGCAACTGCTTTCGCGTTAGCTCTGCAAACCACCGCTCGACCTGGTTGATCCAGGATGCTGAAGTTGGTGTGAAGTGAACATGCCAGTGTGGACGGCGAGCAAGCCAGGCCTTGATCCTCGGCGTCTTGTGGGTCGCATAGTTGTCCATCACTAGATGCACATCCGGTCCATTGGGCATTTCGGCGTCAATCCGCTTCAGGAAGTCGAGGAATTCGGTGGCCCGGTGACGCTTGTAGCAATGACCGATCACCGCACCAGTGGCAATGTCGAGCGCGGCGAACAGCGACGTTGTGCCATTGCGGACGTAGGTATGGGTGCGCCGTTCGGCGACACCCGGCGCCATGGGCAGAACGGGCTGCTCGCGATCCAATGCCTGGATTTGCGATTTCTCATCCACGCAAAGCACGACTGCCCGATCCGGCGGTGACATGTAAAGACCGACGATGTCTTGCACCTTGTCAACGAAGAGGGGATCGGAAGAAAGCTTGAATGTCTCGGCACGATGCGGCTGCAGACCAAATGCCGTCCATATCCGGCGGATGGTGGTGTGTGACAGCCCGCTGTCGGCAGCCATCGAACGAATGGACCAGTGCGTGGCATCCTTTGGAGTGGCATTCAATGTACGCTCGACGACCTCGGCAACCTGAGCATCAGAGACAGTTCGTGGCCGACCTGTCCGGTATTCGTCCGTCAGTCCTTCGATACCATCGTGTACGAACCGGCGGCGCCACTTGCCTACCGTGTGCTCGTGGACCCCGAGCCGCTCGGCTACATCCTTGCTCCGCAGACCCTGCGCGCACAGCAAGACCATTCGGCACCGATCCGACAAGGAGCGTGGCGCTTTATGCCGGCGCACCTGAGATTCGAGGAAATTTCTATCCTCGTCGCTCAGAACGACGAGGTCCGCCTGCCTGCCAACCATAAAACAAACTCCTGCTCTTGTGACAGAAGCTGAACAAAATGAGGCTTACTTTGGTTCCAGGTGACTAGGTTGAACTGTTCGTAAAAGTTCACCTCTTTAGTTAAAACAAACGCGCGACCAAGACGCAAGCCCTATAAGGCCTTAACCGGTCTGCCGTTCATCGACTACGCGATCACGCGAAAGGCTAAGGCGGCGTGGATGATCGGAATGAGGGCACGAAACAGTCTTTCAATGCTCTAGTCTTTCTTAAAGTTGCTTTGGCATGATTCTTCTCTGTCAGGGAAATTGTCTTGATGAATTTCTTGGGTTCCGGTTATGTTTTTCTTGCTGAAAATTCTTATTAATTTTTGTTTTTCAAATGCTTAGTGATTTTTTTGGTGGTTTCAGTGTGCTGCATTTTGTGTGAAAGCATTTTTATTTCCTCATTCATCCCCGCCCTTTTCGCTGGCTCTATAATGTCCCTGTTCTGCAATGAACGGGAGGCATTCGGTTTTGATCGGAGCGAGCGCTGATTGAGAGAGGACGTCACTCTCATATTTCGGTGTGTGGTAGGAAAAGTCCTCTGACGGTGACCGGAGGAGAGATGGATTGGGTTTGTGGTGGACCTTTCTATTTCTCTGACGGTCGTTGACTGAAGGATGGGCTTTGCAGGCATGAATCGCTGATGCGGGGCACTGATAAGTGTCTTTATTTTTCCAGGTGGCAGTTTTCAGTGCCCCGTTGCGATGCCCATTGAGCTGAAAGGCTGATGGGAAAAGAGATGAAGCTCAAGACACGGTCGCAACTGCGCCGCGTGGTAGGAAGGGTGTGTTCAAATGGGTCTCTATGAAATGTACGTTCTTGCAGCTCGTGCAGATACAGCCCTGATGAGGCGAAGGGTGGCGAAGATTATGAATCGTCGGCGCAAGAGGCAATATTTACACAACCAGAAGAAGAATTTGGATTTGGAAACCGAGATGAAGAGAGGAGTGCCCCTTCGACCTGGGAGGATTCCGTAAACATATATTTATATAGATATATATGCAGAAACATATAAAATATATGCTGCGTTGAATTGTATAGGAATATTGAGGGCGGATGAAAATCCGTGACCAGAATCTTGTTTTGCGGTCTGCAATTTGCGGATTGCGGGACGAGAACGTGTAAATATATGATTTTTATGTTGAAATTGCCGATATGGCTGGAGAATGATTATGCGCGGAAACTATATGAGTGAGATGGAATTGATTGGAGTGGAGATCAGATTTGAGCGACGATCAATCATAATAACAATATCATGATATTGTTATTATGATTGATCGTCGCTCAAATCTGATCTCCACTCCAATCAATTCCATCTCACTCATATAGTTTCCGCGCATAATCATTCTCCAGCCATATCGGCAATTTCAACATAAAAATCATATATTTACACGTTCTCGTCCCGCAATCCGCAAATTGCAGACCGCAAAACAAGATTCTGGTCACGGATTTTCATCCGCCCTCAATATTCCTATACAATTCAACGCAGCATATATTTTATATGTTTCTGCATATATATCTATATAAATATATGTTTACGGAATCCTCCCAGGTCGAAGGGGCACTCCTCTCTTCATCTCGGTTTCCAAATCCAAATTCTTCTTCTGGTTGTGTAAATATTGCCTCTTGCGCCGACGATTCATAATCTTCGCCACCCTTCGCCTCATCAGGGCTGTATCTGCACGAGCTGCAAGAACGTACATTTCATAGAGACCCATTTGAACACACCCTTCCTACCACGCGGCGCAGTTGCGACCGTGTCTTGAGCTTCATCTCTTTTCCCATCAGCCTTTCAGCTCAATGGGCATCGCAACGGGGCACTGAAAACTGCCACCTGGAAAAATAAAGACACTTATCAGTGCCCCGCATCAGCGATTCATGCCTGCAAAGCCCATCCTTCAGTCAACGACCGTCAGAGAAATAGAAAGGTCCACCACAAACCCAATCCATCTCTCCTCCGGTCACCGTCAGAGGACTTTTCCTACCACACACCGAAATATGAGAGTGACGTCCTCTCTCAATCAGCGCTCGCTCCGATCAAAACCGAATGCCTCCCGGTTCATTGCAGAACAGGGACATTATAGAGCCAGCGAAAAGGGCGGGGATGAATGAGGAAATAAAAATGCTTTCACACAAAATGCAGCACACTGAAACCACCAAAAAAATCACTAAGCATTTGAAAAACAAAAATTAATAAGAATTTTCAGCAAGAAAAACATAACCGGAACCCAAGAAATTCATCAAGACAATTTCCCTGACAGAGAAGAATCATGCCAAAGCAACTTTAAGAAAGACTAGAGCATTGAAAGACTGTTTCGTGCCCTCATTCCGATCATCCACGCCGCCTTAGCCTTTCGCGTGATCGCGTAGTCGATGAACGGCAGACCGGTTAAGGCCTTATAGGGCTTGCGTCTTGGTCGCGCGTTTGTTTTAACTAAAGAGGTGAACTTTTACGAACAGTTCAACCTAGTCACCTGGAACCAAAGTAAGCCTCATTTTGTTCAGCTTCTGTCACAAGAGCAGGAGTTTGTTTTATGGTTGGCAGGCAGGCGGACCTCGTCGTTCTGAGCGACGAGGATAGAAATTTCCTCGAATCTCAGGTGCGCCGGCATAAAGCGCCACGCTCCTTGTCGGATCGGTGCCGAATGGTCTTGCTGTGCGCGCAGGGTCTGCGGAGCAAGGATGTAGCCGAGCGGCTCGGGTCCACGAGCACACGGTAGGCAAGTGGCGCCGCCGGTTCGTACACGATGGTATCGAAGGACTGACGGACGAATACCGGACAGGTCGGCCACGAACTGTCTCTGATGCTCAGGTTGCCGAGGTCGTCGAGCGTACATTGAATGCCACTCCAAAGGATGCCACGCACTGGTCCATTCGTTCGATGGCTGCCGACAGCGGGCTGTCACACACCACCATCCGCCGGATATGGACGGCATTTGGTCTGCAGCCGCATCGTGCCGAGACATTCAAGCTTTCTTCCGATCCCCTCTTCGTTGACAAGGTGCAAGACATCGTCGGTCTTTACATGTCACCGCCGGATCGGGCAGTCGTGCTTTGCGTGGATGAGAAATCGCAAATCCAGGCATTGGATCGCGAGCAGCCCGTTCTGCCCATGGCGCCGGGTGTCGCCGAACGGCGCACCCATACCTACGTCCGCAATGGCACAACGTCGCTGTTCGCCGCGCTCGACATTGCCACTGGTGCGGTGATCGGTCATTGCTACAAGCGTCACCGGGCCACCGAATTCCTCGACTTCCTGAAGCGGATTGACGCCGAAATGCCCAATGGACCGGATGTGCATCTAGTGATGGACAACTATGCGACCCACAAGACGCCGAGGATCAAGGCCTGGCTTGCTCGCCGTCCACACTGGCATGTTCACTTCACACCAACTTCAGCATCCTGGATCAACCAGGTCGAGCGGTGGTTTGCAGAGCTAACGCGAAAGCAGTTGCAGCGCGGCGTACATCGTTCCACCGCAGAACTGGAAGCCGACATCCACGCCTTCATCGAAACCCACAACGAGAACCCCACCCCATACAAGTGGGTCAAGTCCGCCGACCAAATCCTCGCCTCGGTCAAGCGATTCTGCCAGAAAACAATGAGCCGAACTTCAGATTCAGGTGACTAGCGTGTAATAGGTTTTCCAGGATTGGAAAAAGGCCGCTAGAAACACTGGGCGGGGGACAAACGTGAATTTAGCGCCTATTGTGAAGCTCGTGCGCGCATATGATGCCACCGAATGGGAAATTTTCATCTCCGAATGGCAGAAAGGTCTGAGTGGCTATGCATCCGTCAAGCGTCTTGGTGGATCGGGTGATCAGGGACGCGATGTGATAGGGTTGTATTCATCCGCTGGCTGCCAAGGCGAGTGGGACAATTACCAATGCAAGCACTACGAAGTCCCGCTTTCAACGCCCAAAGCATGTGAGGACGCTGGAAAAATCATCTTCCATGCCTTCCAAGGAGCATTCACACCTCCTCGTAAATGCTCGTTTGTCGCGCCTCGCGGGCCAAGCACAGAATTACGCGACCTATTGCTTCGTCCTAACAAGTTCAAGGCGGAAGTCATAGCTACGTGGAACAAGCGCGTCGCCGGCAACGTGGTCGCAAACGAAAAACACATGCTCGCTGGCGCGCTAGAGGTATATGTAGAGGCTTATGACTTCACAACTTTCACTTACGCCACAATTGACGAAATCCTTGATGACCATCGCAAGACTGCTTATTGGGCGTCCCGATTCAATGGCGTATTGCCGCCAGCTCCTGCAGGAGTGACGCCGGCCGAGATAGCGGCCAAAGAATCCGTGTATGTCACCAAACTTTTAGATGTCTATTCGGAAGAAACCGGAACCCAAATCAGTTGCGCCGCCGACCTTAACGGTCAGGCAGCTTGGAAGGCGGATCTCCAGAAACAGCGCGTCCGATTTTATGATGCTGAGGCGTTCATGGCACACTATCGTGACCAGACCGAACCTGGGACAATTGAGGATTTCGCCGAACAAATCCACGATGCCATCGAGCCGGTACTCGATGCTGAGACGGAGGCCCACCCACGGCTCACCGTCGCGCTCGCAACCGCTGGCCAGGCCCAACCTGCCAGCGTACTCGCGCCGCGAGCCAAGGTGCGCGTGAAGCAAGGCGTTTGTCATCAACTTGCGAACGAAGATCGCGTGAGTTGGAAACTATAGAATGGCCGCCACTGCCCCAACCCGGTCCAAGCCACGCATTTTTAACACTGCATTCGAAAGCGGTGTAAGATCACTTATCCTTCTGACCGCTTGCTTTCCCTTAAGCGTGGGACTACGGCGTCTCGTCGTGTTGGATCATCTGGTGGTGCACACGGGCGATATCGATGGTCCGGAGAGCTTACATCCGAGTGAGAGTTCCCGCGGTGCAGAGCTTCTCGTTCGACGTGGTCTGGTGAGTTCCGGGCTCGCGCTCATGGGCACGCGAGGCTTGGTGGTGCGCTCAGCTACAAGCGAGGGTTTTCGCTATCGTGCAGGAGAGGAGGCTGGGGCGTTCATCGATCTTCTTCGGAGCGACTACAGCGTCGCATTGAAGGAGCGAGCAGATTGGCTGGCAAGTGAGGTCGCCCCGCTTTCCGACGGGGAGATAGATAATTTGGTGCGGTCGCGCATGGATTTATGGGATACCGAGTTCCAGACTGATCAGGGAGCAACGAGCTAATTATGCAATTGCGCTTTCTATACATTACCGGCCCTCATAGCGCCCCCGCATCCGTCGATTTCGGACCAGGTCTAAACGTCATTTATGGTGGCTCGAACACCGGCAAAACGCACATCCTGCGCCTTATCGACTATGTACTAGGTGCCAAGAACCCACCAGAGCCAATCATCGAACAAGCGGGCTACGATTTTGCTCACGTCGGTGTTGTTTTAGACGATGGATCGGAGAAGACATTCGTTCGCGCCTTGCAAGGCGGTAACGTGAAGGTTTTGGACGGGCTAACGCGTATTCGGCCGGGGCAGAATGATGGTGTCTCAGTTTCTGCCCAGCACGGTGCCCAGAATTCTCTGTCACGCTTACTACTTGCCCAAGTAGGGGCGGCAAACGCTCGTGTGCGCACGGACGCCAGTGGAAAGACGCGGGATCTGAGCTTCCGCGATCTCGAGCGCCACGCCCTCGTCAGCGAGACAAAAATCCAGGACGTTTCCTCGCCTGTCCTTTCTGGCCAGTTCGTAACGAAGACTGCGGAGACGTCAGTCTTCAAATACATGCTGACGGGTGTAGATGATTCTGCGTTGGATGCAGCAAAGACCAGTGCCGATCAACCTATGAGGCAGGCAGCGCAACTCGAACTCCTCGATAGGCAGATTCGCGATGCGGAGCGCGAAATCGAAGAATCAGATCAGGATCATGAGGAGCTACTGCAGCAAGACAGCGATCTTGACGTCGAGCTGAGGCAGACCTTCTCGGTTCAGGAAAGTACCGAGGCAACCTACCGTGAGCTGACCAGCACCCGCTTGGAACTGCGCCGCGAATATGAAACGCTACAGGACCGAGTCGGGGAAATCGATACGCTAACCGAGCGTTTCAAGCTTTTGGCCGAACATTATCGATCGGACGAAGCTCGCCTGGCATCGATCGTCGAGGCAGGCGCCTACTATACTTTGGAAGACCCAGTTCTGTGCCCTGTTTGTGGATCGGCTGCCGAATACCACCGTCCGGATGAGGCCTGCGACGGGAACGTTGCAGATATAACTGCCGCGGCGCAGGCTGAGATTGCTGATGTTCGCGAACGCGCCGCAGAGCTGCGGGAAACGGTTGAGGCGCTTGAAGCGGAAAGGGGCGCGCGAACGGCCCGCATGCGCGAACTTCTACCGCAGATGAATAGCCTTCAGGAGAACATTCTTCGCGAAGTGCCGGCGGTTCAGACCATTCGCTCACGCACCAGCGCCGTCATCGCGCGAAAGCTAAACGTGCAAAAGAGCCTCGAACTCGTGCGCCGGCGTGATGCGCTTGTCGTGCAGCGCACTGAACTCGGTGTCAGTCCAGGCTATGACAGTAGCACCATCGTCGCACAGCAACAGCTTGATGGAGCAACGCTAGACCAGTTCAGCCAGGTGGTTGAAGCCGAACTCGAGTCTTGGCAATTTCCGGATGCCCAACGCGTATTCTTCGAACTGCCTAAAATGGACATATCGGTCAGCGGAAAAGCGAGAGCGGCGAACGGTAAGGGCGTCAGGGCCCTGCTACACGGCGCGTTCAGTATCGCGTTGATGAAGTTTTGCAGGGACCGCGCTAGAGCTCATCCTGGCTTTTTGATCTTAGACTCGCTGTTCATCACCTATCGCGACCCCTCAGATGCAGGTGATAGTGCAATCGCAAGCACTCCCTTGAAGGATCGCGCATTCAAGGCGTTTTCCGCCATGCCGCCCAACCTTCAGTTGATCATCCTCGAAAACGTCGATGTTCCGCAGTGGTTGGAGGGGCAACCCAACGTCACGCATTTCACCGGCAACGCGGCTGCAGGACGTGCGGGATTGTTTCCGAAATAGAAGCGCTTTATTTCGCCGACCGCGCGAAATACGACCAATCGAACAGAAGAACATGACTGAGGACCAGGAATTGAAGGTAACCACAAGAACTGCATTTGCCGCTGCCGCCCTGCTTTTCTCGGTTTAAAGCGCTTTTGCCGCGCCGACATATCTCAGCTGCGAATTCGCAAGTTCGAAAGGAACGCCTCAGGTGTTCAATTTCGCTCTCGACGAAGCCGCCGGGACATTTGGAGTTTATGTCCCGGCTTCTGGAAGTCAGAGAATGGAGAAAGGCACCTTTGCCGGTGGTAAAGCGAGCCTGAATGAAGGCTCGGTGGCATGGGAGATCGACATCGCCAAGGGTTCAGTCATTCGTGATAAGCGCATGGTTGGCGAGAAGGATGGCGGAACCTGCAAGACGATCTCGCACGCGCAGAGCGGCTTTGAAGATTAATGTCGGTCTGAACAGGATGCCAGCATCCACACATGGAGCTGACGGCACGGCGCATCTATAGCGCCTTGGCGAAGCGCTCCAGTTTGCCCAGCGTTTGCTGACCCAGCTCCAAGGCGCCGAAACCCTTCGCTTGCTGGAACTCGGCTTCCGTGCTGAACACCATGCCAAGCACAACTTTCGTCGCGCCATCCTGATCTTCGAAGGAGGCCCAGGCATCGGCATGTTTTGGGCCGTTTTCGCCCCACAGCAACGTATAGGCGAGCCGCTCTTCGGGGCGGACCTCGACATAACGATGATGGTTCGGGAAAACTGTGCCGTCAGGGCCGATCATGTCAAAGACCCATTCCCGCCGGTGCGCAGGTCAATCCTCTTCGTGCGGCAGGAAAAGCCTTCCGGGCCCCACCATTGCGGCAGCGTCTTTTCGTTCATCCAGGCTTTCCAGACAATGTTTCGCGGCACCTTTATCACTCGCTCCAGCACCATGGTTCGCCCGGCCACGCTGGCCAGATTGTTGAGACCGGCGCTGAAACCTTGTTGATAGCCATCGCGCATATCCTCCGCCAGCGAGGAAAGCTGCACCGTTACGGTCAAGCGGCTGCGCTCTTCCGTCGCCTGAAAATCAGCAGTCACCAGCGCTGCCGACTGCGTTATGCCGCTGGATGAGACCACCTCGTAATTCACGCTGCGGCGGCTTGGCTGAAGCTCCAGCCAGCCGCATTCACAGCGAATATCCGGCTGGCCGGCGACCTTGCAGAGCGACACTTCGCGACCGCCCAGCCTGCTGTCCGCCTCCAGGAATTCCACTGTCACCGAGGGTGAGGGAGAGGCCCACACCGCCCGGGCGGCGGGTGAGAGCCACACCTGCCACAGAGCCGATAGCGGAACGGCAATTTCCCGTTCGAAGCTGAGCGTTGCAAAACGGTCTTGTGGCGGTTCAGCGTGTGCGCTTTGTTGACCGGGTTTCGTTGTCATTGTTCCTCCTCCTTCATGGCGTGAACTGCAAATGCCTCCAGCCGGTCAAGCCGGCTCTCCCACATGGCCCGCTGCTCATCGAGCCACGTTCTCACCGGCTCCAGCGCTTCAGGTACTATTGCGCAGGTGCGCACGCGCCCATCCTTGGAGGTGGCAATGAGCCCCGCCTCCTCAAGCACGGCGAGGTGGCGCATGACCGTGGGCAAGCGCAGACCCGTGGGAGCGGACAATGCGGTAACCTGCGCCGGCCCGCTGCCGAGGCGAGCGAGAATTGCCCGCCGTGTGGATCGGCAAGGGCCTGAAAGATGAGTGAAAGCTCTGGATGATGCTTAGCCATATCGCTAACTATCATGTTCCATCGTCGCGGCACAAGCAAAAACTTAGTCGATCAGCTAAGTTTATCATCCGGCAAATCCGGATCGGGAAGTGAAACAAGCCATCGAGAGTTGCAAAAAAGCAATTGACTCCCGCCGCCCGGTGGGTGAGCTTCGGTGGGAAAAAAGACGGGGAAAAATCAAATCATCATGTCGCCAGAACGCTTTAACCAATGCCTGCGGGTCATTCGCTGGACGCCGATCAACATCGCCTCCGCGCTGCAATGCGAACTCTCCTGGATCGAGGCGCTTGAGGCGGGCAATGAAGAGGTTCCCGAAGGGCTGGCCACATGGCTTGAAACGCTTGCGCAGGCCCATGAGGCTCTGCCGCCGCCCTCCACCTACAGAGGCAAACGGTCAACCTTCTGACACGGCCGATTGTCGTCAGCCTTCACCAACGATTGGATTGTTCGAAATGAAATACCTCATAGCGGCTCTTGGCCTGATCACCTTCTCGAGCCCCGTTTTCGCGGCTTCCTGCGAGAAGAACTTCACCGTCTCCGGCGTGCCGATGGTGACGGCTGTTTCCTACAAGTCCTGGCAGGAGCTGCCGAAGGCAAAAGCGCCGGCCGTGCTTCAAAAGCTCGCCCAGGCCGTGGCGGCGGAAGGTTTTTCGGCATCCAGATCAACAAGTCGCTGTCGTCCATCGACGCGCACCAGGAGACCAGCGGCAGCGGCAGAATTCAGACGCTGCGGGTGGTGGCCCGGCAAAAGGGTGCGGCTGTGCGGATCGACGCCGTCTTCAACATTCAGGCAGGGCAGATCGCGGACAAGAACGTGATCCGCGAGGGTATCTGCAATATCATCAATGGCGCGTGACGCGGCGGATTCCAAGCCCTGCCACCCAAACGCTGATTGCCGGTGAGGCCGCGTCTGCCCCTTCGCCCGACGCTTGCGCTGGCGCCGCACCTGTGGTGGCCGGCATGGCGTTGACGGTCTGGATGTAGCGCAGCCTTCACGGGCGTCGATCACCTCTTGCTAAGCAACTTTGCGTGCTTAAAAGGCGCGCAATATGATCAGTCTGTGAGAGAGGACCAACGTCGTGGAACAGGAAAACAGCCATACCGGCAAGGGCCGGCGCAGGGCGCTATGGGCGGCGGTGGCAATTATCGCCGTTGCGGCCGCAGGTGTCATCGGCGGCAAGACCTTCTACGAGGCGAAGGTGAAGGAACTGGTTGCGCGCACCGGCGCGACTGCCGGTTCCGTGGAAGTCGATTTCCTCGGGAAAATTCATGTTCGCGATCTGACGCTGCCGCTCGAAGATGGCAAAAAACCTTCGCATTGCCTCTATTGACGGTCGTCCGAAGCTGCCCTTTCTGGATGGCGCGCTGGACATGAGCAACATCGATGTGGATGTGCCCACCGGCAAGCTTCCATGCGCATGCCCGCATCGAGAATGCGGCGTTCGAGAAGTCCGCACAGGCGGAAGGAAACGGCGGCTCCCTGCCCCCCCGCATCGAGCGCTTCACAGCGACGCGCATCTCCACGCCCGAGCTGACGTTGAGCCAGTCGGTCGCGACCACCGAGCAGAAGACGGTTTACAACAACCTGATCCTCTCCGAGATCGCCGGTGGCCGTATCGCCCGGTATTCGATCGACAAGGGCAGCTACGACATCAAGATGCAGCTTCCCGACAGCGACGGCGCGATGAAGGACAAGCATGTGGCGGTGTCGACCGGCGTGATCGCTGGTCAGGACATCGACGTCGCTTATCTCGCCCGGCTCTATACGGAAAAGGCCGGCCCTGACGACAAGGAGGCAAAACCTCTCTATGGGCCGCTTTCCGTCAAGACGGTTTCATTTATCGATGGCGATGGCCGTTTCAGCTACGACGAGATCCGCAGCGATGGCTTTACCGCCCGCATGCCATCCGAACCGCTGCTGGACACCCTCAAGGCACTGACAGTACCAAGGATCCCGACCAGCTCCGCCGGAGGAACGCCAAGCGCTTTTTGCCAAGGTCGTGTCCATCCTCGACATGATCGGCAGGAGCAACATGCAGCTCATCGGCTCAAGGCCGACGCACCGGATGAAAAAGAGGGAGCGGCCGGCAAAAGGGTCAAGGCCGCCATCGACCGCATCGACATGCAGATGGACAGCCGCAAGCTCGACTTCGGTCTGAACGGTCTGTCGATCGGTGACGGCGACGGCAAGATCGAAGTGGCGGAAGCAAGCCTCAAGGGTTTCGACTGGAGTTCGACGATCGAGGGTATTTCCCAGATAATCGCGCTCGATGAAACCGAGATCGAGACCTTTCAGTTCAATCGCCTGATACCGGAACTTGGCCGGGTGCGCGTCGGCGGCATCAACGTCGATATTGCCGCGCCGAAAGAGCCGGAGGAAGAAGCGGCCGGAACGCCGGAACGCATCAGGTTCACGCTCAAGAATTTCGAGATGGGGCTGACCAAGCCCTTCAACGGCATTCCGACCGATATAGAGATCAGGCAGGACGACCTCACACTTCCGATCCCGGCAGACGCGACGGAGGACGTTTTCGTGGAGGCCCGCAAGCTGGGTCTCGAGACGCTGGCTTTCTCCTATGGGCTTTCCGCAGGCTGGGACGAGCCGAACAGCAATCTGGTGATCCGCGACATCTCGCTCAGCAGCAGGATTTCGGCAGCGTCAATCTTTCCGGACTGGTCAGCGGCTTTACGGAGGAGTTCTTCTCCTTCGACGTCAATCGCGCGCAGGCGGCGCTTTTCGGGCTTGCCGGCCGTGAGGTGAAGCTCACCGTCAAGGACGAAGGCTTGATGGCCAAGGCGATCAAGCTCTATGCCCTGCAGAACGACATGACCGAGGATCAGGTGCGCGCACGCTGACGCTGGTGGCGAGTGTGATGCTGCAGCAGGTGGCGGCGGAGCAGCCGAAGCTGCAAGGCGCGGTGGAGGCGCTGGTGCGCTTCATCAGCACCCGGAACCCTGACTGTCACAGTCAAATCCACGGCGTCAATGGCCTCGGGGTCTTCGACCTGGTTGCGG